>JBGALI010000016.1:0-127427 GCA_044223975.1 Phycisphaerales bacterium
TCTCCCCATCCCCATGCCCCGCCCCTCACCAAAAGCCTCCCCGCGCACGCCCCAGGAAGTCGCCCAGCGCTGCATCATTCTCCTCGCCCTCGTCCGCTCCGGTCACAAAGACCGTCGCGCCAAAATCGTCCCGTGGCTCAAGCGCGAAGGCCTCTGGCGGCACGTCAGCCCTATCGAATCCAAGTTCCTCCTCCTGAAGCGCCCTCCCTACTCCGCTCGCGCCTACGCCACCTGGCGCGTCGAAGCCCTCATCCCCCTCCTCTGGTCTCTCTTCCGATTCCCAAAGCTCCCGCCCCCCGCCCGCTTCCTCAAGCCCCTCCGGACCAAGCTCCCCGAACTCCTCGAGCCCACCGGCAACTTCATCGCCACCGCCCGCCTCCGCTCACCCGCCGCCATCCGTCGCGAGCAAGACAGAGTGGTCCGAACCGCCTGGGCGATCCGCGACTCTGAGCTCAACGACAAGCCCCGCGGCAAGAAAATCCCCCGCTCCATCGACCCCGAGGTCATCTGGGAACGCCACCACGCCCTGAACTGGCTCGTCAACGACGACAACGAAACGTGGGACAACGTCTCAACGGACACGTGAACCACGCCTCCCTCTGCCCGGTCCGCTCACTCTCCCCCCGGGAGAGTCGCGGCGTTTCGCCGCGGTGAGGGCTTCGTGTCCTACCCCTCCTCCTCCCCCCTTCTCCCCTTTTCTTCGGAGCGGCGTGGCCATTGCTCTGACTGACCACTCGCTTGCACGCTTGCGCATCGGGGAACCCATGTCATCGCTGCCGCGTGCTCAGGCAAAATGCAGCAACGGGCCGGCAATGGCAATGATCGCGGGAGACAAGGAGCGTGCTCCCAGGAGAATGCGCACCACGCCGAGCCGGCCGGCGGTCCGCCTTCACGCGGCCCACGTCGTTCGCTCGCGCGGCCCCGTGCGCGGCACGTCCGAGCCCCAATTCCAGTACCCTTTCCCACCGCGCCACTCACCGCGGCCCCTTCCCCTCCGCGAGCCCTCAGTGCCAGACACTCCGACCGACCCACGCCCGCCGCATCCCTTCGCTTTCACGCTGCTCATCGTGCCCTTCGGCGCGGTCAGCGGCTACGTCTCCGTCGCCATGGCCTTCCTCGCGACGCAGTTCGGCCTCGACGTCACCGACGCCGCCGTCCTCATCGCCACCGGCATGCTGCCGCACGTCTGGAAGTTCTTCTGGGCGCCCATCGTCGACACCACGCTCACCCGCAAGCGCTGGTACCTGATCACCGTCGTGCTCTGCGCCGTCGGCATCGTCGCGATGAGCGCCGTGCCGCTCTCCAAGCACACCATGCCCCTGCTCGAGGGCGTGATCTTCATCACTAACCTCGCCTCCACGTTCCTCGGCATGTCCGTCGAAGGCCTCATGGCCCACGCCACGCCGCCCGCGCAGCGCGGCCGCGTCGGAGGGTGGTTCCAGGCGGGGAACCTCGGCGGCACCGGGCTCGGCGGTGGCGCCGGCCTGTGGATGGCCACGCACCTGCCCGCGCCGTGGATGTCCGGCGCGGCACTCGGACTGTTCTTTCTCGGTGGCGCCGCGGCGCTGCGCTGTGTCCCTGAAGCTCTCGCCGAGACACGCGCCGGCTCCCTCGTCTCGGCGATGCGCGGCGTCGTCGTCGAACTCTGGGAGACCATCAAGTCGCGCCGCGGCATCCTCTGCGGCGTGCTCTGCATCCTGCCCATCGGCACCGGCGCCGCGACCGGCGTGCTCGCCCAGGCCGAGGTTGCCGCGGCGTGGGGAGTCGGCGAAGACACGGTCGCCCTCGTCAACGGCGTGCTCAACGGCGTCATCTCCGCGCTGGGCTGCCTCGTGGGAGGAGAGATCTGCGCCCGCTTCAACCCCCGCGTGATGTACGCGGTCTTCGGCGCTCTCATGGCCGCCGTCGCGGTCGCGATGGCCTTCACCCCGTTCGTCCCGTCCACCTACGTCTTCTTCACCCTCGCCTACGCCTTCGTCACCGGCCTCTCCTACGCCGCGTTCACCGGCTTCGTCCTCGACGCCATCGGCAAGGGAGCCGCGGCAACCAAGTACAACGGCTTTGCCTCCATCTCCAACGCCCCCATCGCCTACATGGGCCTCATCCTCGCCGAGGTCTTCAAGCAATACGCCGCGCGCGGCATGCTCATCGCGGAGGCGGCCTTCGGCGTCGCCGGCATCGTCGTCTTGGCCGTCATCGCCGCGGCACTGCGCGAGAAACGCGCCCCCGCCGCCTCTGCCGG
Organism: Phycisphaerales bacterium; assembly: GCA_044223975.1. Classification (GTDB taxonomy): domain Bacteria; phylum Planctomycetota; class Phycisphaerae; order Phycisphaerales; family UBA1924; genus CAZCPB01. The sequence continues at coordinate 2,243 of JBGALI010000016.1, forward strand.
GTAACGCGCCGAAGTGAACCGTTGCGCGTGCGCGAGTGCGTATGGGCGCCGCGCCCGCACGCCGCCGCGCGGTATCTTCTCCTCCATGTGGCCCTTCTCCCGCAAGTATCCCGACGTCCGCGACATGCCGCGCGACTGCTGGAAGATCAGCGAGGACGTCTACAAGGGCGGTCCGCTCATTGTCCGAAAGAACATCTGGGCCCGGAAGCTCGTCGGCCACCCCGACTACCCCATCCGCCACCAGATCGAGGTCGCGCTGACTACCGAAGAGGGAGCGCCCGCCCCACCGACCGCCGCGCAGCTCCGCGCCGTCGAGTCGATCATCGTCGCGACGTTCTGCGCCAACGAGGAAGCGGTCCTCGTCGCGCACATCACGTCGATCCTTCGTGAGGAGTACTACTTCTACACGCGTTCCGCGCCGCCGCTTCAAGCCCGCGTGAACTCCATCCGCGTCAAGTGCCCGGGGCTGGCGATCAAGGGCGGCTACGCGGCCGACCCCAAGTGGACGCTGTTCAAGCACATGCTCCGGAAGCTCTGATCACGTGCCGGCCTTCACCGCCGCCAGGATGCGCCGGTACAGCTCGGCCTGCGGATTCCCCCCGCCCTCGAGGCGCGATCGGTGCCACCTCCACACCACGACCAGGTCGTGCTCGGGGTCGATCCAGATGGTGTTGTTCCCCGCGCCCTGCGCCGAGAAGCTCGTGCGCGGCGCCCCCGGCCACCGCCCGGTCGTGTTCAGCCACCACAGGTAGCCGTACCCCGGGCTGGTCCCCTGCTGCGTCGTAGCGCTTCGGACCCACGCCTCAGAGATGATCTGTTTCCCGTCCCACGCCCCTCGCCGCAGCATCAAGAGCCCGAACCGCGCGTGGTCGCGCGAGCTCATCCACAGCCCGCCTCCCCACCGGGTCCCGCCGCTCACCGACTTCATCGGTTTGCCGTCGACCTCGACCGTCGCGTTGTCGTAGCCGTGGTAGACCCACGTGTCCGACGCCCCGATCGGATCCATGATCTCGGTCTTCAGCACCTCGGGCAGCGGCTTCTTCCACAGCTCCAGCAGCGACAGGGCCAGCCGGTTCACCCGCACGTCGTTGTACTCGTAGTACGTCCCCGGCTCGTGCAGCTCGCGCTTCTTCATCTCGCCGCTGCCGAACTCCTCCTTGCCGATGAACGTGCTCGGCTTCCCGAACATCACGCCGTCCCACTCGCTGGTCTGCGTCGCGTGGTGGTCCCACGTGACCTTGGCGTTCTGCGGCGAGTCGTAGCCGCCGTCGTGGATCAGGTCCCGCACGGGGTCCTTCACGCTCTTGATCATGCCGCGGTCGATCGTCAGCCCGAGGATCATCGACAGGTAGCTCTTGGCCACGCTGTACGTCGGATCGACCGCGCTGGTATCGCCCCATTCGGCCACGATGTACCCGTGGCGCAGGATGACTCCGTTGGTGAGCGCCCGAGTCTTGGGGACGGGCCCCAGGGGCCGGCCGAAGATCTCCGCCTGCGTGGAAAAGTCACGCGGCATCTCGGTTTCCTGCAGCTTCGCCCAGGAAACGGCCTCCGCCAGCAGGCGGTCGTCCATCCCGACCTGCGAGGGCTTTCGAGTCTCCCATGTGCCCTTCGGCGGAACGTACGCGCCCGCTTCGACCGGACGCGCAGCGCCGGCGGGAGGTTGCGCCCCGCGCCCCAGCGAGCACGGCCCGATTGCCGCGTGAAGGAGCAGAATCGCAAACGTCAGGGCGCGGTGGTTCAGCGGCATGAAGCGCAGTGTACGCCGACGCGGCGGGGGCGCCCGGCCCGCGCCCGGTCGCTGGCCATCGGGCCCGTGATCAGCCCGGGTAATCGTGCACGGCCCGCTTCAAAAATGAAAGCGGGACGCCGCCCGTTCAGCGCGGTCGTCCCGGGGAGGGCAGGATTGCAGCGCCGAAATCAGCGGCGTCGACGAAGCAGCCCCAACGGCGCCAGGAGAGCGAGCGTGGCGGGCGCGGGAACGACGGAGATCGTCATCGAGTCAAAGTTGATCCCCATGGGATCAAAGCCGCTGTCGTCGGTGGAGAAGTAGAAGTTGGTCAGGCCCGTGTAGTCGTACGAACCGACCGCGTCGACGATATTGAGAGAAGAGAGGGTCTCGCCGTCGTAGCCGACCGCGAAATGGCAGCCGAGCTGGCCCGCGAGTCCGGCCTCGTTCATCGGGAGAGGCACATCCCACGCCGTGCCCGTGGACAGGAAGAACCCGTCCACCGCCGGATCGTTGTTCCGCAGGACGAACATCGGCGTTCCGGCCGAGAACGGGCTTTCGAGCCCGAGAGTGACGCCGTTGTACGTCGCGGCAAAGGACGGCTCATCGATGAAGTAGCCGCGCGTCGGCAGTCCGTCCGGATCGTTCATGTACTGCGTCGAGTCGAGCCGGAACGAGATGGAGACCGCATCGCCCGAGTGGACGACGGTCTTGTCGATCGAACCGGTGCGGATCACGTTGTAGTCCACGGTTCCGTTGATCTGAACCTGAACGATGGTGGCTCCGGCGCTGGCGGCCAGCGCGGAAGCGATGCCGAATACTGCAAAACCTTGACGCATGGCGTCCTCCTACTGGGGTGGTGGATGGGCGTGCGGAAACGCCCTGTTCTGGACTCGGGTTACCGTACGTCCGAAAGTGGAGAGGTTCATTTAGAATTCCAGATTTTTTTCTATCTAGAATTACGTTCGTATTTACTACGTATTTTGTTTGTTTTTTGAAAGGATTATCCGTTTTGGTTAGTGCGTGCGATTCGGCACCCCGGCAGATGTTCATGAGCCGGGTGACCTGAAGTTGATCGAGCCACGACAGCGCCTTTGTCCGCACAGGCAGCGAGCCATGTCATGTAACCGCCGCGCGAGCCGTTCGTACTGTCGCGAGAACCCATGACCGACTTTGAAGAAATCTTCCGGCGGCACTGGCCGGATGTGCAGGAATTCTCGCTCTACCTGTGCTGCGATCGGGCAGAGTCGGAGGACCTGGCCTCAGAAGTCTTCCTCCGAGCCTGGGCGTCGACCAAGCCCATTCACCTCGGCACCGTCAACACCTATCTGTTCGTGATCGTTCGAAACCTCTACCGCGACCGTCTCCGCCGCGGCACGCGAAGCAGGCGGCTCCACGACTCGTACGACGACCCGTGCCCGGGCCCGGACACCGCCGCCGCAGACCGGGGCGAGCTTGAACGCACGCTCGCTGCCATGCAGCAACTCTCCGAGGATGAACGCGCCATTCTGGCGATGAGCGCGTTCGCCGCGATGCCCCACGACCTGATCGCCGCGGCATTGGAAATCTCGCTCTCCGCGGTGAAGGTGAGAATCCACCGCGCCCGCCTCAAGCTCCACATCGCGCTGGATCAAGTGCGCCCGAGGGACACGCCATGAACATCACCAAGGACATCATCACCGACCTCTGGCCGCTCTACGCGGACGGCACCGCCAGCGCCGACACCCGTGCGATGGTCGAGGAGTTTCTGCGTCAGAACAGCGAGTGGGCCGCCACGCTTCAAAAGGCCGCGAAAGACGCGGGCACGCCGCTCCCCGCGCCCGCCGTGAAGCCCGACGAGGAGACCCGATCGCTCAACCGCATCAAGCTTCGCTTCCGCGTCATGCGCTGGATGCTGCTGCTGGCGATGGTCTGCACGTGCCAGGCGTTCGGCCGCATCATCTCCGACACTTCGTGGGATGTCTCACCCCGGGCGTTCATCGCCACCGCGGCCCTCGCGGGCGTCTTCTGGATCGGGTTTTTCATCGCCATGCTCCGCTGCCGCAAGCTGGGGCCGTGAAGTCCCGGGCCGCGCCCCGGTACAATCCGCTCCTTCGCACGCGTGTGCCGACCGGAACCCCCGCACGGAGCGCCCATGCCTTCCCTCGACGTTGTCTCCCGCGTCAATTTCGCCGAACTCGACAACGCTATCAACAACACCAAGAAGGCGATCGCCGCGCGCTTCGACTTTCGCGGCGCCACCGCCGAACTGACGCTCGACGTGAAGGAGAAGAAGCTCAAGGTCGTCGCCGACGACGCGGGCAAGCTCAAGGGCATCCGCGAGATGTTCGAGTCCGCCGCCGTACGGCGCGGCATCCCGCTCAAGACGTTCTCGTGGGGCGAGACCGAGCCCGCGCTGGCGGGCAAGGTCAAGTGCGAGGTGAAGGTCCAGGACGGGCTCGAGCAGGACAAGGCCAAATCGATCGTGAAGCTGATCAAGGAGACCAAGCTCAAAGTCCAGGCGTCGATCCAGGGGGACGAACTGCGGGTCTCCGGGAAGAAAATCGATGACCTGCGCGAGGTGATGAGGCTGCTCGACGGCGCGGGGCTGGGCGTGCCACTCCAGTACGTCAACATGAAGAGTTGAGGCGGTCAGGTCGTCACGCGGGAACGGGTTCTTCAGAATCCGGTGTACGGGCGCGAGCGCTGCCCTCGCCGCTGGCGAATCACCTACGCTGCCCCGTCGATCATGCCCGGCCGCGATGCCCATCCTCGCTTGACCGGCGCTGTGCCGAGCCTTGATGAGCTGTCCCGCGCCGCGCTGGCGGGGAGTGAGCCGGCCCTCGCGCAGTTGCACGCACGCCTCACCCCGGGCCTGATCCGTCACTTCACCCGCAAGCTCGGAGCGGGCGCGGGACCCGCGTCGGACGTGGCCGAAGAGCTGGCGCACCGGACCTGGATCTCGCTGTGGGAGACGATCCGGGACGGAAAGTACGACCCTACTAAAGCCAGGCTGACCACGTTTCTGTACGCCGTCTCGAACATGATTTGGATGCGCCATCGGCGTGAACGCCAGCGATCGTCCCCGGATTCTGCCCCGGGGCTCGAACCAGCCTCGGAGCCCGAGAACAGCCCGGATGCCGCGGCAGGCCTGGCGGTTGAACTCGAACGAGTCCGCGAGATCCTGTCCGGGCGTTTGAGCACCAACCTGACGGAGTCTGATCGGCAGGTGCTGCGGGGAATCGCTGACGGGAAGACCGACCGAGAACTCGCCGAGCAGTTGGGAGTCTCGGCCAGCACCGCCCACGGGCGGAAAAAGTCGGCCCTGGAGCGACTCTCAGAGGCGCTGCGGGGGCGGGGGATCGGAGAAAATACGGGGCGAGCGCCGCCCCGGGTCGACGCGTAGAAAGGGATAGAGGCTCGGCCTCAACGGCGGTTGCCCTGCCAGGAAGCGGGAAATGGCCTTGGACGAACGTCATCTGACTGCCCTGCTGCTCATGAGCCGCGAGGCCGACGACTTGGAGCACGACCTCGCGTCGGCGGTCCCCACGGCCCTTCACGGTGCGCACTCCGGCTCGAGAGGCCCGGCTCGCCACCTGCACCGCGCACGCCGACCACTGCTGGCGGCGGCGACGCTGGTGCTGCTCGCGTCTCTGGCAACGGTTCTCTCGGTACGTCCGGGCGTGCCGCGGCAGGGAAACACGGACGTCGCACGCAACCGCTCGCGCGGACCGGAGACCACTTCCACGCACCAGAACATGCTCATCGCGCTCTACCGGGCCGAGGACGGCCGCGACGCGGTGTGCCCGGACTGCTGGTGCGTGCAGCGCTGGGAACCGCGGTGGGACACCGCCGTAGACGTGCGGCGTGCGCCGGACTTTGACATGCTCGGCGAATCGATCGAGCGTTCGTGCGTGGCCGACCCCGCGCGGATCGTGGTGATCGGGCTCTCGGGCCCGGCCGAGTCTCTGCCCGCATCGGACGATCAGGCGCGGGAGATCGCGCTGTGCCTGCTCGAAGGTGCGCCCGACGGGGTGAACGGCGCCGGCGAATCGGTGCTTCACGCGTCGTCGACCGGCTGCATCGCGTCGACGGTCGAGTATCGGATTCAAACCTGGAACCGCTGAACGATTCCCGCCGATCTGCTTGGCCTCGCCAGCGGGCTATTGCTTTTTCGACTTCGACGTTGACTTCGCGTTCGTCACCGTCTTCGTCTTGACCGTTGTCTTCGCCTTGGCTTTGGACATCTGCTCCAAGTTCGCGACGTACCGGTCAACGTACTTCTTCAGCGTGACCCGCTTGACCGCCTGACCGATGACATCGAGCGCGAGGTCGTCGGCTCTCTTGAACCGGATGCACGCCTTGCCCATGTCCAGCCTCTTGCCGGACTCGGCCCAGGCGGACACGAACCAGTCCTTGAGGTCCGACGCCCCGTAGATGCACATCAGGTAGAGCGAGAGGTGTCCCTTCTGCGATGCCAAGCCCGCGAACGGCAGCGCCTGCCTGGGATCGCAGTGGTACCCCGCCGGAAAGAGGCGGTGCGGCACGAAGTACCCGATCATCCCGTACTGCATCCCCTCCTCGAAGCCCTTGTCGAGGTTCTTGAGAATGACCTTGCGCACGGCCTCGAGTTCCTTGCGGCGATCTTCGGGGAGGGAAGCGATGTATTCCTTCACGGTCGCGGCTTTGGACTGCATGGAGCCAGTGTACACGGGAACTCTGCGACCATGCCTGTACACTCTGGCGTGCCCCGGGTTCGTGCCATTCTGGTCGGTTGTGCTCTTGCGACGAGCGCGCTGTGCGGCGTGACGAACGCCGAGTTGCTCGCCGTCGGGCCGGGCCAGCGGTTCGCGCGGCCGGAGGCGGCTCTGGCGGCGGCGCGCCCGGGCGACACCATCGAGATTGTCGCCCCCGCGGACGGCGAGCTCGTTCTGGAGCGAGCGGCCCTGCTCGTGACGGTCAGCGGCCTGAACCTCCGGGCATCGGGGCGCATCGTGCTCGACGGGACGGGGTTCGAGTACTCGGGCGCGGGGAGCATTCCGCGGGCCATCGTGCAGGTCGAGCCGGCGGCGAGCGGGGTGACCATCGAGGGGCTCGTGTTCCGCAACGCGCACAATGAGTCGGGGAACGGCGCCGGCGTGCGGGTGAACGGCGCCAACGGCGTCACGGTCCGCGCGTGCGAGATCTTCGCGTGCGACATGGGAGTGATGTCGAGCGGCGGGCCCGGGCAGGGTGCCGATCAGCGGTACGAGGATTGCCTCGTGCACGACAACGGCTCCGCGACGATGTCGGGCTTCAGTCACAACCTTTATTTGGGAGGGGAGGGCGTGACGCTGGAGCGGTGCGAGGTGCGCGACTCGACGCACGGGCACAACCTCAAGAGCCGTTCGCGGGTGCTGCTCGCGCACGACTGCGCGTTCTCCAACAGCGCGGAGCGGGAAGTCGACCTTGTCGATTCGGATCTCACCGAGACTCCCGGCTCGGACGCGGTGCTGGATGGCTGCACTATTTCCAAGCGCGCGGACATGAGCGGGAACCGCGGCGTGATCCACTTCGGGCGCGACGGCGCACGCACGCGTCGGGGCTCTTTGACGCTGCGCGGCTGCCGCGTCCGGACCAGCTATGTGAGCGCCGTGGTAACCCTGTCGGGGGCGGAGACGGCGTGCACGATCGAGGATTGCCTCATCGAGAACCCGGCACAGCGATCGGCGCCGCTTGTCGACGGCGTGGACGGGCCGAGCGTGGCCGGTGTTCAAGTGCGCAGGACCGCGCTAGCTCCCTGCTACGAGGCCGCGAAGAACGATGCGCCGAGCGTGAAGTAGGTTCCGCCCTGAGGCCTCCGCGCCGGGTTGAAGGGTGCACTCACCACTGGCGCGCGGTACATTGATGGCATGAACTTCCTCTGGTTCCTGTTGATCGGGCTGTGCGCGGGCTGGCTGGCGGGCGTGCTGATGAAGGGACGCGGGTTCGGCGTCGTCGGTAACCTGATCATCGGTGTGATCGGCGCGATCCTCGGCGGGTTTCTTTTCGGCCTGCTCGGGCTGCAGAGCTACTCGCTGCTTGGCTCGCTCGTTACCGCGACCGTGGGCGCGATGGTGCTGCTGTTCCTTGTCGGACTGGCGACCAAGGGACGCCGGGGCTGATGCTCACCGATCCCGCGGTGGTCCCAGCGGCGGACGCTTGGCGCCGGTGCGGTGGCGGAGTCGCACCGAGTCCACCCCCAGCTTGAAGCCCTTGGACTCGGCGTTCTTGCCCGTGCATTCAAAGCGAAGGACATGCCCGCCGGGCGCGAGCGGGGCTTCCGACAACACCAGTTCCTGCAGGTCGACGGACTTGGAGTAGAAGTCGATGGGGTCCCCGATCGGAACGCCGTCGAGAAGCACGCGGTAGGTGCCAAAGTCGTACGAGTGCGTGATCGGCAGCACGGCCCTGTGCACGAGCCCTTCGGGGACCGCAAAGCGCAGGTCAACAGAGGCCCCCGCGGCGGTCGCGTCGACGAAGACCTGGCCGTCGCCGGACCAGAGCTGGCCGGCCTGGAGCGTGAGTTCCGCGTGCATGGTCTTCGCCCCGTTCAGAAGCTCCTTGCCCTCGATGACGGTGTCGATGGGGGGAAGCTGCCGGTCCTTGGCGCTCGGAAGCGTCGCGAACCGCTTGGGCTGGCCGATCTGGTACCAGAAGGCGACAGTCGCGAAATCGTCCTCCCGCTCGACGTGCCCTTCGACCTTCCCGGTCGTCGTTTCGTCGGCGCTCATCCAACCCTGGTGTTCTATTTCTACGCGCAGCGATCTTTGAAAGTGCACGGCGTCGGGGATATGCCAGCGGTACATCGTGCCGCGATTTCCAAGATCGCCAAGCCAGCCGTCGAGGATGGTCACGCCGAAGTAGGGGTAGCAGGCCTTCTCCATGCCCCATGCGTTCTCGAAGTAGTCCTCGGTGCCGGTGCCCTGCATGGTCGGCTTGGAGTCGCCGTCGATGTAGAACTTGTCGTCGCCCTCGCCGAACCACTGCGGGCTGCGGGCGCGGACGGACATGACGGTGCCCACGTAGTGGCCGCGGCCCTCGATGTCGGCGATGAGGTAGTCGTGGCCGAGCCTGGTGGGGAACTCCTGGCGGTACTGGGCGCAGAAGTACGCGGTGTCGGGCGGCAACGCGCGTTCCTTCGTGTAGTCGACCTGGTAGTAGAGCGCGGCCAGGGGCTTGTCGCTCTGGTTGGTGATCGTCAGGCGTGCCGACTTCATGAAGGGCATCGGCCAGAAGCAGTTGTACGAGTCACCCCCCTGCACGACGACGGGCGCAGAATTGCACTCGGCGCGCCGGCCGAACCCCGCGGCAAAGAAATCGCCGAGCGGCGCTTCGACGGCCGGTTCGCTTGCGCCGTCCCAGTACATCCGGAGGACGACCTCGGACGGGTCGGCGGCGCCGCCCTTGGAGAGCCACGACGGGCCGGACTCGGCGAACGTGAGCCAGAGGTGGCGGACCACGCCGGGACCGGCGAGTTCGGCGAGGGTGAAAGTCTCGCCGGGCTTGACGGTCCGGTTGTCGGCGTTGCTCCACGCGTCGGGGGACGCCGAGGAGACTCGCGCGGAAACCGAGTCGCGGACGCGGGTGAGCGCGTCGAGCGAACCGTCCTGTGCCGCGGCAGGAAAGACGCTCGCGAGCGTGGCGAGGAAGCACCATCCGGTGCGCGGCGTGTTCATGTCGGCCCTTTCATGCGTGGTCGTCGCCAGACGCGATGATACCTGAACGAGGCGGCGCACGACCGCGGGCGATTGGGTATCCTGCGCGTGTGAAGACCAAGGAAGCAATAGTCCGCAACTGGCTGCCGCGGTACACCGCGCGACCGCTGAAGGGCGGGGGGACCGACGGCTGGGGCAAGTACATCCTGCTGACAAACTTCAGTGACTACGTCGAGCATTTCGCCAAGAGGTTCGGCGTCGAGGTGAAGGGGCGCGACCGGCCCATGCAGTCGGCGACCGGGCAGGGCGCGGGGCGTGACATCACCATCCTGAACTTCGGGATGGGCTCGGCGATGGCGGCGACGGTGATGGACCTGCTCCTGGCGGTCGAGCCCAAGGCGGTCCTGTTCCTTGGAAAGTGCGGCGGCCTGAAGAAGACCAAGCTGGGCGATTTTGTCCTGCCGATCGCGGCGATCCGCGGCGAAGGAACGAGCAACGAGTACATGCCGCCGGAAGTTCCGGCCCTGCCCTCGTTCCGCCTGCAGCGCGCCGTGTCGCAGGCGATCGTGAAGCACAAGTGCGACTACTGGACGGGGACGGTCTACACCACCAACCGGCGCGTGTGGGAGCACGACGAGGAGTTCCGCGACTACCTGAAGGAGATTCGCGCCATCGGGATCGACATGGAAACCGCCACGATCTTCATGGTCGGGTTCGTGAACTCCATCCCCAAGGGTGCGCTGCTGCTCGTGTCGGACAGCCCGATGACGCCCGAGGGCGTGAAGACGGCCGAGAGCGACCGGATGGTCACCGAAAAATTCGTCGGGAAGCACCTGGACATCGGGATCGACGCGCTGCTGGACCTCCGCGACCGCGGCGAGAGCGTGAAGCACCTGCGGTTTGAGTGAGGCGTCAGGAATACCGGCGCGGCACGCGCGACTCGCGCTCGCAGGCGTGAACGGCGCTCATCGTCTGGAAGTACGGGCGGATGGGGGCCGAGTCGGTGCGCTGGAATTCTTCGAACGGGCCGTCGAAGAAGACACGCCCTTCAAAGAGCATGACGACGCGCGGCCGCAGGCGGGCGAGCAGGGCCGTGTCGTGCGTGACCACGACGCTCGTGCGCTCGAACCCGCCGCCGGTCGCGCGAGCGTGGGTTGAGGCGATCAGTTCGTGCACGAGCTGAGAGTGCTCGGGGTCGAGGCCGGCGGTGGGCTCGTCGTAGAAGATGAGGGCCGGGTCCATCACCAGCGCCCGCGCGATCGCGACACGCTTGGCCATCCCGCCCGAGAGGTCGTCGCGGCTGCGCGTCAGGACAAGGTCCGGGTCGAGACCGACCGACGAGAGCGCGGCCCGCGCCCGGGGCATGATCTCCTCATCGGTCTCGCCGCGGATTTCACGCGGCCCCAGCGCGATGTTGTCGTACACCGTGCCGGTAAAGAGCGCGTTGCGCTGGAAAACGATCGCCCAGTTCAGGCGGAGGCGATCGAGCCCTTCGTCGTCGAGCGTTCCAACGTCAAGGAGCGGCGCACCGGCCGTGGTGAAGTCGGCGACCAGCACGCGCCCCTCGTCGGGCTTGATGTGGCCGATGATGCAGTGGAGCAGGACCGTCTTGCCACCGCCGGAATTCCCGACGATCGCAACAAGCTCGCCCTGAGAGACGTCGAGGTTGATACCCCGAAGGACGTGCTGCGAGTTGAACGACTTCTGGACGTCCTCAACGCGGATGGCGGCGGGGGCGGAGCGGGCGGCCGGGGCGGACTCGGTTTCTGACAAATGCCACCCTTTCAAGTCGCTGAAACAGTATCGAACAAATCGGGGGCGGTACGCGCGTGGCGCTTCTCCGCGGCTGCTCCGAGCGTGCCGATCGCGCCCGCACCGAGGAAATTCCGGGGTCGAGCGTGGCCACAGATCCGTTCGAATCGCACGGATCGTGGCCCAAAATCTGAGGTGTTTTCCGGGTTCTCACGCAAAATCGAATCAGCCCGAAAATCTGTGGATTTCCCGCGTGGGGCAAAAAAGAACGAACCTCTCCGACGATCGGAGAGGTTCGTTGCAGTGCTGCATGGAGCGTCAGGCGATCGGTGCCCGACGCCGAGGATCACCAGCGACCGCCGCCGCCGCCGCCGCCGCCACGGCTGCCACCGCCGCCGAAGCCGCCGCGACCACCGCCGCCGCCGCCGCCACCCGGGGCCTTCGGACGGGCCTCGTTGACGTTGAGCTGGCGACCATCCACTTCCTTGCCGTTCAGGGCGTTAATCGCGGCCTGAGCTTGGCCGCTGTCGTTCATTTCCACGAAGCCGAAGCCGCGGGGGCGGCCCGTCTCGCGGTCCATGACGAGCTGCGCGGACGTGACCTGGCCGTGCTGCTCGAAGAGCTGACGGAGCGCATCCTCGCTGGTGCTGAACGACAGATTGCCGACGTAAATCTTCATGAGTCTCGATCCAAAGCCCGAATCGTGATAAACCGGTGCTGAAACTCGGGCTGAGGGTCGAGCGTCGGTTGGTCCATCCGGTCGCGGGCCCTTGTGCCCCGAACTACGGCGGATCGGAAACAGTATAGAATGGACCCCGCGGCAACGCCACCGCGCCCGTTTTTTTCCACCGGCGGCTTTGGAGCCTCGATTTGACCATCAGCACACCGGACGTGCGTGAAATGAAGCCGGCGACTCTTACGGCCCGGATCACCACGCTTATCGTTGTTCTGGTCCCCTTCCTGGGCGTGATTGCGGCAGCCGTGCTCTTGTGGGGTGTGGCCTTGGACTGGCTGCACCTGGGCCTCTTCATCGGGATGTATCTCGCGACAGGGCTTGGAATTACGGTCGGGTACCACCGCCTGTTCACGCACCGGTCGTTCCAGGCGGTCGCGCCCGTCAAGGTGCTTTTGGGCATCTTGGGGTCCATGGCGGTGCAGGGGCCGATTCTCCAGTGGGCCTCGAACCACCGCCGCCACCACCAGCACAGTGATACTGCCGCGGACCCCCACTCCCCCCACGCCCACGGCGAGGGTGTGAAGGCCGCCCTGAAGGGCTTCTGGCACTCACACTTGGGGTGGCTGTTCGACGGCTCGCCTTTCTACGGCATCGCCAAGTACGTGCCCGATCTGCACTCGGACCGGATGGTGCGGGTGGTGAGCAACCTGTTCCCGTTGTGGGTGCTGCTCGGGCTGCTGATCCCCGCCGCGATCGGTGGGCTGTACACGATGACGTGGATGGGCGCGCTGCTGGGCTTCATCTGGGGCGGCCTGGCCCGCATCTTCCTGGTGCACCACATCACCTGGAGCGTGAACAGCATCTGCCACATCTGGGGCACGCGTCCGTTCCGCAGCCACGATGAGAGCCGCAACAACCCGATCGTCGGCGTGCTCGCCCTCGGCGAGGGCTGGCACAACAACCACCACGCGTTCCCGACCTCGGCACGCCACGGCCTGCGGTGGTACCAGTTTGACCTCAGCTACATCGTGATTAAGACGCTGGTGTTCCTGAAGCTCGCGAGCGCGGTGCGGGTGCCCAGCCCGGACCGGCAGGCCGAGAAGCGGGTCGAGCCCGCGGCGACACGTTGACATCCCGCTGACTCCTCGGCGTCCGATCGCCCGCCGAAAAAACGGTTTGTTCGTTACGCTGCGTGCATGAAGCGATTCATTGCACCGTCGTTGGCGCGGACGTTCTGGCCCCTGGTGCTCGCGGCGATCCTCGCGCTCGCGAGCGGGCCCCCCGAGCTCAACGGGCTCGACGCCCTATACCCGTCCCTCGAGCGGCTGTACATCGATCTGCACCAGCATCCGGAGCTCTCGCTCCAGGAGAAGCGGACCGCGGCGAAAATGGCCGCGGAGCTTCGCGCGGCGGGCTTCGAAGTAACCGAGAACGTGGGCGGCCTCGGCGTTGTCGGGGTGCTGAAGAACGGCGAGGGCCCCACCGTTCTCGTGCGCACGGACATGGACGGCCTGCCGGTGAAGGAGCAGACGGGCCTGCCGTTTGCGAGCGCGGCGACAGCGACCAACGACGCGGGCGACACGGTGCCGGTGATGCATGCGTGCGGGCACGATGCGCACATGACGTGCTGGATCGGCGCGGCAACGCTCCTGGCCCAATCCAAGGACCGCTGGCACGGCACGCTCGTGTTCGTCGGCCAGCCCGCCGAGGAAATCGTGCAGGGCGCCAAGCGGATGGTGGATGATGGGTTGTTCACTCGTTTCCCCAAGCCCGATTACGTGATCGGGCTTCACGTGATGCCGACGCTGCCCGCGGGGCATGTGGGCATCGTCGCCGGCCCGACATCCGCGGCCTCGGACTCGGTGGACATCACGTTTTACGGCAAGGGCGGGCACGGCGCCAGGCCACACCACGCCATTGATCCGATCGTGATCGCGGCTCGCGCCGTGGTTGCGCTGCAGACGATCGTTTCGCGCGAGGTCGATCCGTTCGACTCGGCGGTGGTGACGGTGGGCACGTTCCACGCGGGGAACAAGCGGAACATCATCCCCGACGAGGCGAAGCTCGGTTTGACGGTGCGGACGTACAAGCCGGAGGTTCAGAAGAAGATCCTGGCGTCGATCGAGCGGATCGCGAAGGCGGAAGCCGCGGCGGGGGGCGCGCCGCGCGAGCCGGAGGTGAAGGTGCTTGAGAAGGAAGCGGCGGAGGTGTGCGTGAACGACCCCGCGCTGGCGGCCCGCCTGCTCAAGGCCCTGCAGCGCGGGCTGGGCGAGGGCAACGTCGCGGCGGCCGAGCCCACGATGGGTTCCGAGGATTTCGGCGTGTACGGGCGTGCCGCGGGTGCGCCGGGGATTCAGTTGTGGCTGGGCGCGGTGGAGCCCAAGATGTTCGCGGATGCGAAGGCGGCGGGACGGACGATGATGCTGCCGGGTCTGCACGGGCCGCAGTTTGCGCCCGACCGGGAGAAGGCGATCAAGACGGGGACCGCGGCGTTTGTGGAGAGTGTGGTGGAGGTGACGGGGAAGTAGGTGGCGGTCGGAAGCCCGTGATGAGATCGGGTGCCACGAGTCGCCGTGCCTACCCGCTCTACTCCGCCTACTTCGCCTTCTCCACGGCGCACTCGTGCCACGTGTTTTACTGATCCCTACACATGTTCAGCCGCGTGGGATTCATGAGAATCAGTAGGTCTGGTAGCACTGGTGCGCCGCGAGTAGAGTGCGGAGGCGGAGGAGAACGGGTAGGCGCGGCGACCAGTGGCACCCGCGGTTCGGAATCCGGGTCATCCGCCGATGATCAAGCCGTGCCACCCGCCTTGAGGAGGAACCTCAAGCCGTGGCACGTCAGATGTGCCGATGTTCAAGCCGTTCCACCCGCCCCAGACGCATGCCGAGCCCGCCGAAAGTCAGACCGTTCCATTCCGCCGTGTCGTGGCATCTCTTGCAAGTCGTAGAATTTCAGCCGCCCAGAGTACAATTTGTTTTCGAGTCTCCAACCAAGATTATGACGAGGGTCCCTCGGATCGGTTAGTTCTATCATCTCCAAACAAGTGATGGGCACGAAGTCGAGCGGTCCGTCGTGCGCGGAGAGTGCATTGCGCTTAACAATACTCCAGCCACGGGCCCAATACATGACTCCGTATACGTAATCAAGGTTCGCCATTTCTCTAAACTGTTCGCGTCATTGATCAATCGTATTGTGGTATTCCGAAAATGATTGACCAACCTGATCTTGTGTAATTTCATAAACGACTCCGCTTCGTCCTCCAAGCGAAAGAATGGAGCAATCCATTATCAAGAATCCAGGCAGTCTCGCCTTCTCAAGTTGAACAAATGCGCCTTTGACTCTTCCTCTCGCAGATGCGAGGGATTTACACCGCTTCACCTCAACGGCAACGCGTGTATTCACAACTTGAACCACCATATCGACCTCGCCAGCAACAGGCCGGAGTCCGCCCAGTTCTGCCATTGCAAAGGCTGCAAGTTCCGTCTGGGCATCGCGACCAGGTGACGAATCCAAATCCATTCCGGGACCCCAGTTATCCTTAACCAATCTGCTAAATCGGGGAGCTAGCAGAGGATCTGCAATCAACCGATGGCCCAAAACTCTGACTATCCCATAAATATCCTGCACATCGTGCTTCGAAATTAAGAACGTCTCTGTGGGTCGATCTGTCATGGGACAACCAGAATCATCTCTGGTGATAGGCAGTTGAACTAACTTGCAAGCATGCGATATTCTAGAATGTGGAGAGAGCCGCACTCCAAGCTCACAAAACTTGACTATCACGAACTTGGCCATTCTCGCCACGACATCAGGACCTGGCCCCGTCAAATGGTGCTGCAAGCCTCCGTAGAAAATGCTATTCGCGCCATCACCTAGGGGAGTGGGCATGCACCTACACCTCGACCACCATCGCCACCGCGTTCCCGCCGCCCAGGCACAGGCCCGCGACGCCGCGCTTGCCGCCGGTGCGCTTGAGCTGGTGGATAAGGGTGGTGAGGACGCGGGCGCCGCTGGCGCCGATGGGGTGGCCCAGGGCGATGCCGCCGCCGCAGATGTTGAGCTTGCTCTCGGGGATCTCGTGGCCCGCAGCCTTGAGGCCCTTGAGGTTGCAGAGAACCTGGGCGGCGAAGGCTTCGTTGAGCTCCCAGAGGTCGATGTCCTTGGCGGTGAGCTTGGCCTTCTCGAGGACGCCGATGACGCCGGTGATGGGCGCGGCGAAGATTTCCTTGGG
The DNA here is from genome assembly GCA_044223975.1 of Phycisphaerales bacterium. Lineage (GTDB taxonomy): Bacteria > Planctomycetota > Phycisphaerae > Phycisphaerales > UBA1924 > CAZCPB01. The sequence continues at coordinate 18,289 of JBGALI010000016.1, forward strand.
GGCCACGCCGCTGGTGTGGTAGGCGAGGATTCTGGCGAGGGGCTTGGCGCCGAGCTGCTCGGCCTTGGCGAGGCTGGAGACGAGCAGTGCCGCGGCGCCGTCGGAAATCTGGCTGGCGTTGGCGGCGGTGATGGTCTCGTGGCCGGGGAGCGAGCGGAGCTTGGAGACCGAGTCGATGGTCGTCTCGGCGCGGATGCCCTCATCGGCGGAGACGCCGGGGGACTTCTTGTCGAGGCACTGTTCGCCGGAGAGATTTGAAATCTCAGATTTGAAATAGCCGAGCTTCGTGGCTTCGGCCGCGCGCTGGTGGGACTGAACGCTGAAGCGGTCCTGCTCGGCGCGGCTGATCTCGAACTTCTTGGCGATGTGGTCGGCGCTGGTGGTCATGGCGCAGGCCTCAAAGGCGCACCGCAGACCGTCCCACGCCATCACGTCTTCCATCGAGGTCGGGCCGTACTTCACGCCCTCGCGGATGCGGGCAAAGTGCGGGGCCGCCGTCATGTTCTCAAAGCCGCCTGCCAGCACAAGCTGGTTGTCGCCGGCCTTGATCGACTGCGCGGCAAGCATCACCGCCTGCAATCCGCTGCCACAGACCTTGTTGATGGTCTGGCAGGAGATGGTGTCGGGGAGCCCGGCCTTGAGCGCGGCCTGGCGGGCGGGGTTCTGGCCCAGCCCGGCCTGGAGGACGCAGCCCATGATGACCTCGTCGACCTGGCCCTTGGCGGCGGGGACGTCGGCGAGGACGGCTGCCGCGACGTAGGAGCCGAGGACGGGGGAGGGAACCTTGGACAACCCGCCGAAGAAGCGGCCGATGGGGGTGCGCTTGGCGGCGAGGATGACGGGGAAATTGGTGGACATGAGCGAGACCTCCTGACTGGAAGCGTAGGAGAAGCAGACGCGCGGATCATGGCGCGAAGGGACGTCCGGCCATGGGTTCCCTCAGCCTCAGTGGGTTGCTAGAGCTCCCCAGAGTTCAGTAGGGCCCTCCAAATGAGGGCGGTAATCGCGAGGCAGCACACCACGTTTGCCCCAAGACTCCACGCAAGAACTGGTACGACCGACTTCCACGTCTGAAGGTGGTTGGGAAACCGGCGTCGGTGAACTGTTGCCGCGAGAACTGGAGCCCCCACCGCGGTGAGCGGCATTGCGTAGAGCAGTCCGCCTTCCCTCAGAACGTACGAGAGCCCGACGATTACTACCGTCGGAATGACGCCCAATGTGATCGCGCGCCAGCGGTCTCCGGCGGTTGGCGGCGATTCAGCTCGCGCCGAAGTGCAAGAGCCGCACTCCGGACACAAGACAGCATTGTCGTTCGATGGCAGCCCGGAAACGTCGTAGCCGCAGTGCTCACACTTCACCGGTGTCATTGAGCGAATGATAGGAACAACGCCTCCGCGCCCTTCGCGGTAGGCGACCGGAGGACTTCACCATGGGCCTGCTCGGATTCATGTGGGACGTCTACCAGCAGAACCAGATTAGCGATACGCGAGAGCGCCTCGGCCGTGCGGCGACGAGGGTGGAGTCGGCGGGTGAGGATGTCCGTGCGCTGCGGGCGCAGGTTGATCACCTGTCGATGGTGAACATGGCGCTGTGGTCGGTGGTGCGCGAGGAACTGGGGCTCGCGGATGAGGAGCTGGCGCGGCGGGTCGAGGAGATCGATCTGAGCGATGGGAAGCTGGATGGGAAGGTGGGCGTGCCGACGCGGGAGTGCGCCAAGTGCGGGCGGGTGATGGCGGCGCGGCATGAGAGGTGTCTGTATTGCGGGGGTGGGGCGAGGTAGGCGGCGTTTTTCAGGCCGAAGGCCTCGACCGTCAGTAGCCGGGGGTGGAGGAGGCTTGGCGACGACACCCCCGGAGCGAGGCGCTCACCCACCTCTTCTCATTTTCCCAGCAGCCTGAAGGGCTGCTCGTTTGGTCCACATCCGCCAGCACGATGACCCCTTCGGGGTCTGGATTCTCGCACCACGTGTTCCGGGGGTGGCGCTCGCAGAGTTTCGCTTCACCCCCGGCTCCTGACGTTGCAGCCCTTCGGGCTGACCGGAATGCGACTCCACCAGTTCACCGCACTCGGCCCGAGCTATTTCGGCGCGCATGTCCCTTACGCCGCGGCCACGTTGACACTTCGCGCTCAGCGCGGCAGCATAACGCGACCATGGCCTCCACACTCACCAAGATTCTGCTGCACATCACGTTCTCGACCAAGGACCGTGCGCCGCTGCTGCCGGCCTCGATCGAATCGGACCTGTACGCGTACATTGGCGGCATCTGCCGACGCATGAACTCGCCGCTCTTGGCGATGGGCGGTACGGCGAACCACGTGCACATGATGGTCAGCCTCGGCAAGATCGCTTCGCTCGCCGATCTCATGCTGAACGTCAAGCGGGACTCGTCGAAGTGGATCAAGGGGAAGGATGCCGCGCTTCATGAGTTTGGATGGCAAGACGGGTACTTTGGCTTCTCAATCGGAGAGTCGGGCGTCAAGGCGCTGCGGACGTACATCGCGGGTCAGAAAGAGCACCACAAGGAGATCGACTTCAAGGACGAGGTAAGGACGTTGCTCAGGAAGTACCGCATGGAATGGGACGAGCGGTACGTCTGGGATTGACTTCACGAGCAGCCCTTCGGGCTGCGGGACATGGGGGCCCTGTTCCGGGGGTGGCGCTCGCGGAGCCTCGCTTCACCCCCGGCTACTGACGCCCAGCCCTTCGGGCTGAAAACACCCACCGGTCGCGCTCGAAGACTCGCTCCACCGGTGGCTACATTCCTGCACCCCTTTGTGGTGCTTTGAAACTACGGAGAAGACCATGGCAGACTCGACCCGGCTCACCCTTCCCGCCGACTCCAACCAGGCCCTTGGCCTTGCGCAGTTCGCGATTGACTTCATGGGCAGCGAGCCCGGGAAGCGCGGCGAACCGGATAAGTCGGTGCTCGAGCGTACTTCGATGTTCCACACCGACGCCTGCCTGTGCGGGTACTCGGCGCTGGCGCTTGGGACCAACGCGCCGACGGTGCTGAGGAATGAGGCGCTGCAGTACACGGTTAATACTGGGGGCGGCACCGCGGCCAAGCCGCTGGGGCGGGCCAAGCGGGCCGGCGCGACGGTGTTCGGGTCGAGCGTCGAGGTCGCGCCCGAGAAAGCCATCGTGGCCAACGTTGCCGCGGTGCGGGAGTGGGACTCCAACGGCACCAACTTCGGCTACAGCGCCGAGCGCCCCCACCACCGCGCGGGAGAGTTCGGACACAACGACTTCTACTCGGTGCCGGTTGCCGCGGCTCAGATGTGCGGGCTGGACGGGGCGACGGCGCTGAAGGGCATGGTCCTGCTCGATGAGATCCGCGGCAGACTCGCCGAGGTCTTCAGCCTCAAGACGTACAAGATCGACCACGTTGTGCACGGCGCCATCGGCTCCGCGGCCGTCTTCGGCGCGATGATGGGCGCCACCGCGGCGCAGATCGAGTCGGCGATCGGCATGATCGTGGCCCACGCGATCCCGTTCCGCGCCATCCGGCACGGCCACCAGCTCTCCGACAGCAAGGGCGCCAGCGCCGCAATCACCACCGAGTTTGCGATCCAGTCGGTGAAGCGGTCGATGGCCGGCTTTGTGGGCCCCAAGGACATTTTCCGGAACCCCGAGGCGATCTTCAATCTGTTCAGCGTCAAGCTCGGCGCGGCAGGGTTCGACAAGGCCGCGCTCGAGGGAATGAAGAAGGGCAGCCGCTCGCCGTTTGACCTGGTGCTCAGCCGCGCCGGGGCGGATTTCACGGTGATGGGGATGCACTTCAAGCTGGGGCTGTACGAGCACCAGTCGGCGGGAGCGCTACAGGGGCTGATCGACCTGCTCGCCAAGCACCCGTCGCTGCTCACCAGCCACGGGCAGCCGGGGGACCGGTTCAGGAAGATCGTGGTGCGGGCCTACGAACCGGCGTTCAGCATCATCGGCGACCCGCACAAGCGCGACCCGCACACGCGCCAGTCGGCGGACCACTCGATGCTCTACCTGTTCTGCACCAAGCTGCGCAAGGCGATCGAGCTGCACGCGGCCCAGGGCGAGAAGCAGGTCGGGCACCGGCTGGGCTGGAAGGAGCTCATGCTCCTGCCGCACGATTTCACGCACGACGCGATCGTTCACCCGGTGACGCGCGGGCTGATGGCGAAGATGACGTTCGAGCACGGCGGGCCGGACTACGACGCGAGGTACCCCGACGGGATCCCGACGTCGATCGTGATCACCGACGACGAGGGCGCGACGCACGACTCGGGGATGGTCATGTACCCCGCGGGCCACGCGCGGAACACGACCGCGGATCTCAAGGACATCCTGGCGCACAAGTGGGGCAAGCTGGGGGCGTTGGTGGCCACGAGCCCCGCGCCGCTGATCGAGCGGTTGAACGGAGTCGGAGCGGCGCCAGCGGCCACGCTTCCTTCGCTCTACGCGTTCGACCTGTCGGTGCGCGGGAAGTTCGAGTAGCCGAATCTGTGCGGATCCTGACCGAAGGTAAGCCGCAGCGTCGACGGTGAGACGTCGAGCGGCCCGGGCGCTCGCACGCTCATGTCGAATGGTGCAGAAAAAAACAGCCCGCCCTCTCGCGAGGGCGGGCCGCGACGAATCGAGTCCGAGGATGGCCCCGGAGAAACGGAGTCGTGCTCAGCGCCGACGGCGGCGGGCGACGAAGAGGCCGGCCGCGCCCAGGAGAGCGGGGGCCGCGGGGGCGGGGATTGTGTAGCAGACGGGGAACGCGGTCGAGTAGTTGCCCCAGTCGGTGACCTGGAGGCCGGGGTTGCCGAGCGAGTCGATGGCGCCGTCGCCGCCGCCGCCGCCCGACGTGAAGACGTCGAAGCAGATCTGCTGGCCGGGGACCGCCCCGATGTCAGCGATCTTGACGCTCATGGTCACCGAGCTGGTGTCCTTGCTGATGGTGAGGCCGGGGGTGCTGTTGTAGGTGGCGCCGTTGAGCTGCCAGCCGGAGCCGTTCCAGCCGCGGTTCTCGAGACCGTTGCCGCTGTCGACCCAGCCGCCGAGCCACGTTTCAGCGCCGGGGTTGGCGCCGCCCTGGCCCCAGCCGATGGGCCGGTTCCAGCCGTTGCCGGCGTTGTCACCGCCGGGAGCGGAGTCGATCATGATCATGTACTTGCCCCAGTCGGTCCCGACGGGGTCACCGGCGAGGTTGATCTTGAAGCTGACGTCGGTGGCGTTGCTGGAAACCTCGACGGAGAGGATGTCCAGAATGCCGCCGCCGGCGCCCGTGAACACGTCGCCGGTGCTGTCGCCAAACGTCACGCTCGCCGACGCAGCGGCGGTGAGTGACAAACCTGCCAGAACGGAAGCAAGTGTCTTCAGCATGTCTCTTCAACTCCTATGACTCGGTAAATGCGCACGGGCCGCGATTGGAAACTGGTTCCAGTATAAGAGAACGGCATCCCTAAGCAATACCAAAACCACTTCACCGCCACTCGTTCTTGCTGGGGTTTTACCCGAAAATTCGCGGTCGGCCCTGTGGAATTCGGGTCAGTGACCACTGGGGAGGGGTGAACGCCCCAGGAAGGCGGAATCCCGCGCTTTCGGGCCCGTCACCGCCGCGCAGAACGCGGAGTACTCAGCCGACGCACGGTCGAGATCGGCATCGAAATAGGCCAGGAAAACCACCGGCCCAGTGCCCCTGCCGCGGAGGATGTCGCCCGGCGATCCGCCCTGAGTGCCGCGAACTCGCCGCGCGATCGTGCCCCGTGTGGCGTCGGCGAGGAGTTCGGACAGAGAAGTGCTGTGCCTGCCCCCGTCGCCCTCCATCAGGAACATCGTCAGAGCCCAGACCTGGGCGTAGTAGATCAGGGCGGGGTCGGAGCCGCCCTCAATCGACTTGGCCGGGGAGCCCGCCAGCAGGTCCGGGAGCGAGACCAGCGTGCGACGATTGACCGCATCGCGGAGCTGGTCGAACCGCTCGAGGTTCGACCAGGGCAGGAACTCGGGCTCGGCCGGATCGTCGGCGCGCCAGCGGAAGCCTTCCATCACGGTCGCGATTCCTTCCTCGAGCCAGACCGGGAGCGGCTCGCGGAAGGTGGACTGCGAGTACTGGTGCCACCCCTCGTGGGCGATCAGCGAGAACGTGTCGCGCGGGCCGATGTCGTAGAGGATCGAGCGGCCGCCGGTCGTCACGCCGCCGCGGATGATCTGCTGGTACGCGGCTCCCGAAGTGCCGAGGAGTTGTGCCGCGGCGCGGCTCCATTGAGGGCGGTTGGCGAGGATGTACGTGTCGAGCGTCTGGGGCGGCGGGGGCAGCGGACCGAACGCGGTGCGGTAGCGCGCCAGCGCGGTCTCCGCGAACTCCGGCACGCGGCTGGAGATGATGCCAGGCCCCAGAGTCGTGAAGATGCGGTAGGACGGTGTGGTGATCACGCGGCCGGTCGCCGTGCCAAACGTCCACGGTTCTTCGGAGAGAATGGGGACGGCGCGCGAAGGTGTTGCGGCATCGGCTGCCGCGGCGGGCTTGGCCGCGGAGTCGCGCGTGTCGGAGCAGGCGCTCGCGAGCACGAGCAGCGACGCACCGACAGCCGCCGCGGCAATGCACGAGCGAGACCGACGCATCAAACGAGCTCTTCCAAGGCTTTTCGTGCCGCGTCGACATCGGCCCTGGCCTTGGCGAGCTGGTCTTTGGTCTGCTGCACCATGTGGGGCGGGGCCTTGTCGGCGTAGCCGGGGTTGGCGAGGCGTGCGGCGAGTGTCGCGGCGGATTTCTCGCCGTCGGCGATGATCTTCTCGAGGCGGGCCCGCTCGGTGCCGGCGTCGACGGCGTCGGCGAGGTTGCTGACCTTCAGCTCGTGCGACTCGAAGCGGAACGAGACCGCGTCACCGGTCGGCGCCTCGTGCGTGATGCGCTCGAGCTCGGCGAGGGTGAGGACCATGTTGGAGGGGCCGCGGCCGCCGAGCTCGACGATGGAGTTGAGTGCCGCGGGGGCGTGGAGGAGGATGCGCCGCTTTTGGGCGACCTTGTGCTGGGCGCGGACCTCGCGGATGGCGGTGATGAGGCCACGGAGGCGCTCGAAGCCGATCTCGGCGTTCTCATCGCGGAGAGATTTGGAAGCGACGGGCCACCCGGCGGTGGCGATGGTCCCGCCCTTGCGCGGCGGCGAGAGCTCGAGGCCCGGGACCGCGGGGGCCGGGAGTTCGGCGAGCTTCTCGAAGATCGCTTCGGTGACGAATGGGGCGATGGGGTGCAGGAGGCGGAGGATGGTGTCGAGGGCGGCGCGGAGGACTGCGCGCTGGTTGGGGTCGGTGGCGACGGTGGGCTTGATGGCCTCGAGGTACCAGTCGCAGAAGTCGCGCCAGAGGATGTCGTAGAGGGTTTGTGCGTAGTCGCTGAACTGGAATTCGGCGAGGGAGTTGGTCGCGGCGTCGACGGCGGCGGCGAGGCGAGAGAGCATCCAGCGGTCGGCCAGAGAAAGTGACGGAGTGACGGAGTGACGGAGTGACGAAGTGTCCTGGCTGAGGATCCCGATCGCGTAGCGGGCCGCGTTCCAGAGCTTGTTGCAGAAGTTGCGGCCGAAGTCGAACTTGGGGCTGGTGTTGCGGCCGCTCTGGTCCTTGACCACGGGCATGCGGACATCCTGCGTCTGCGTGGTCATGTGGCAGAGCGTGAAGCGCATGGCGTCGGCGCCGTGGGTGGCGATGATGTCGAGGGGGTCGACGCCGTTGCCCAGGGACTTGCTCATCTTGCGGCCTTCGCCGTCCTGGATGACCGAGTGGACGAAGACGTTGTGGAAGGGGACGGGGCCATGTCCACGTCCCATGGCCTCAAACGAGCCCCGAGCGTGAGCGAGTGGGTTTGCTTGGGATGAGGAAGACCCACTCGCTGACGCTCGGGGCTCGTCACGAGGGGGCATGAAGTAGCGGTTGAACATGGTCATGCGCGAGACCCAGAGGGTGATGATCTCGCGGGCGGTGCAGAGCGTGGTCGTGGGGTTGAAGGCCGGAAGAAGATCGGGGAAGTCGGCGATGCCGGTGTCCTTGGCGGCCTGCGCGGCGTCGGGCCAGCCCATGGTGGACATAGGCCAGAGGGCGGAGGAGAACCAGGTGTCGAGGACGTCGGGGTCTTGACGAACCGGAAATTCTTCGGAGAAGAACCACTCACACCACGCCACATCATTCGTGGCAATTTGCAGTTCGTATTCGCCTTCCAATTCCTGCGTGAACCACGCTGGCGTTTCGTACCGGGACATGTATTGAGCATGTCCGATCGGTCTGAGCGGAATCTCGAAAGCTTGGTTGTCCGCGAGTCGCACGATGCGGCAGTGGACGCGCCCGGGAGCGTCGGTGTGACCAAAGATGTCGTCTGTGGCGCTGCAAAGCTTCGATCCGAAATCCGCTGGCGTGAGCGTGAGGCGGGTAGTCCACACAGGTATCCGATGCCCCCACCACAACTGTCTGCTGATGCACCAGTCGCGGATGCCGTCGTGCCATTGCTCGAAGGTCTTGGAGTAGCGGGCGGGGTAGAAGCGCATGGAGCCATCGCCGGAGTCTGCTCCGGTGCCTTCTCCGGCTCCTTCTTCCCTACCTGAGCTAGTGGGGCAGGTGTCCCACCTGCCTCCTACTTGTTCTCCATTCCCCGCTCCGCGCCACCGCTGCGGAAACCTTGTCTCATGGCGGCGGGTTGCATCAGGAACCCACGTGAACGGGTAGTCCTGCCACTCCTTCACCAAGCCCTTTCTCACCGGGTTCTTCTGGATGTACGCCACTTTCTCATCGAACTCGCCCTCGCGGATCACGCGGTCGAAGGATTCGTCCTGCCAGACCTGACCTGCGGTCCCTCGGGCCTTATTGATCTCTCCTGCCGCAAACCGCTTGATGCTGTGCATGATCTCGGGGAGCGGGTGCCACTCGGCCGGGCTTTTTTCAAAGGGGGAGAGCACCAGGTGGACGTGGTCGGGCATGACCACAGCGGCGTGAAGCTCGAGGCGCTCACCGTCCCAGTGGCGGCAGGCGTTGAGGACAATCTGACGCTCTTTGGAAGAAAGTTCGCCCTTGGCCACCCGGAAGGTGATGAAGTAACTCTGGCCGCCGATCTGCCAGTGAGGGAGGCGGCGCTGGTGGGTTTGGAGTTTCCTGGTGATCGGAGTTGCGGAATGGGAGCTTGAGGTGACAGGAGCCTCTGTAGAGGCAGGTGGGACACCTGCCCCACTAGATTGGGCAGGAGGAAAGGAAGAAGAAGAAGAAGAAGAAGAAGAAGTAAAAGACCGTTGATCGGGCACCAGTGCCGCGCTCGCGGCTTGCGCCATGCGGGGATCGGTGACACGGACGTACCACTGGTCGCTGAGGTACGGCTCGATGATGGCCTTGCTGCGGTCGGAGTGCTTCACGCTGTGGCGGTGCGGCGTGGTCTTTTCGAGGCCGCCGCGGCTCTTGAACTCCTCGACCACGAGCTTGCGGGCTTCCTCGCGCTTCTTGCCGACGAGCCTGTGGGCATCGCCGGCATCGGTCCAGCCGTGCTTGTCGCTGATGCGCCCGTCGGGGGCGAAGATGTTGATGAGGACGGGGGAGCCGGGCGACTCCTGCCATTCGGCCATCGCGCCGTTCACGGAGTGGCGGCGGCCGATCTCGTAGTCGTTGGGATCGTGCGCGGGCGTGACCTTCAGGAAGCCCGTCGCCATGCCCGCCTTGGGGTCGTTGCGTTCCTCCTCGGTGCGCGCGAGGGCGGCGGGGAGGACCACGTAGAAGTCCTCGATGATGGGGATGATGCGCCCCACCAGCGGCAACTCGACAAAGAGGCCGCGGAGCGCGTTGGCGCGAGGGTCGTACGGGTTGACGCCCACGGCGGTGTCGCCGAGGTAGGTTTCGGGGCGCGTGGTGGCCACCGTGACCCATGCCTGCTCTTCGCCGGGGTTGGTCTCCGCGCCCGGGTAGCCGAGCCGCGCGAGTTCGTTCCAGGTGATGGGGGAAGTGACGGAGTGACGGAGTGACGGAGTGACGGAGTGGGAGGAAGACGAACTCTTCGGTTCCCGCCCTTCGTCACTTCTGCGCACCAGCGGATAGCGCAGGTAATAGAACGCCCCGTCGATTTCCTCGTCGTAGCACTCGTCGTCGGCGACGGCGGTCTGGAGGACCGGGTCCCAGTTCACGAGGCGCTTGCCGCGGTAAATGAGGCCGTCCTTGAAGAGGCGGAAAAAGGCCTCGCGCACGGCGCGGGCGCAGACTTCGTCCATGGTGAAGCGCTGGCGCTCCCAGTCGCAGGAGCAGCCCATCTTCTTGAGCTGGTTGGTGATCGTCGCCTCGTACTCGTCCTTGAAGAGCTGGATCTTCTTGACGAACTCCTCGCGGGTGAAGTCGGTGCGCCGCTTCTTCTCTTCCTTGGAGACTCGCTTCTCCACCACAGCCTGTGTGGCGATGCCTGCGTGGTCGGTGCCGGGCATCCACAGGGTCTCGAAGCCCATCATGCGGTGGGCCCGGACGAGGATGTCCTGGAGGCTGTTATTGAGGGCGTGGCCGAGGTGCAGGGCCGCCGTGACGTTGGGCGGCGGGATGACCATGGAGTAGGGCCGGGCCTCGCCGCGGAGGACGCGGGCAGGGTCGGCGTGGAAGACCTTCTCGCGTTCCCATCGCTCCCAGATGCGGGGCTCGTGGTCGGCGGGCCGATAGGCTTTGGGTAGTTCCGACGCGGCGGACGGGGATGATTGTGGTGTCTCGGACATTGAGGACGATGGTACGGGGAGGAAGGCACCGAGGCACGGAGGCACGAAGTGGAACCAGGCGCGGGCACCCATTCGACGACTCGAGGCAAGACGTGGATTGCGCTGGGTGCGCTGGCGCTGGCCCTGGGCGCCGGGGGGTACGCGTTCAGGCTGGCATGGACCTCGGGCGGCGCGACCCCGGAGCACGCGGCGGGCGCCCCGACCAAGGGCAGCGCCGCGCCCGCCACCGCATCGGCGATCATGCAATCGGCCCAGTCCTACATGCGGCAGGGTGAGGTCGAGAAGGCCGAGACCATTCTCGCCGAGGCCTCGCGCCAGTACGCGACCGACCAGGCGCTGCACGTGGCCTATGCCGACGTCCTGATGTCGCGCGGCAAGGTGGCCGAGGCGTACGCGCAGTACGAGCAGGCGCTGGCGATCGGGCCACGGGAAGGGACGCTCGAGTTCACGGCCGGCACCGCGGCCAACATGGCGGGGATGTCCGAGCGCGCCGTCGAGCACTATTCAGCCGCGCAGACGGCGGACAAGACCAACCCCAAGTACCCGCTGTACCTCGGGCAGGTACAGCTCAAGCTGGGCCAGGCGGACGAGGCCAAGGCGAGCATCCTGCGGGCGGCGCTCCTGGACCCCGAGCAGGCGATCGCGTGGGGCACGCTCGCGGACGTGGCCCTGCGCGAGAACAACCTCGACCTGGCGCTTCAGCACATCGCCAAGGCGCGCAAGCTCGAGCCGGGTGTCGCGACGTGGCGGCTCATCGAGTGCCGGGCACTCACGAGGCAGGGACAGCCGGAGAAGGGCGTGCAACTGCTGATCACGCTCGGCGACAGCGAGAAGTTCAGCGGGCCGGTGCTGAAGCAGATCGGCGAGTGCTACGGCATGCTCAAAAAGCCCGGCGACGCGGCCGCGGTGTACACCAAGGCGTCGGATGCGCACCCGGAGGACGGGGCGCTGGCGCGTGAGGCCGCGGACTGGGCCAAGCGCGCGAGCGACGCCAATGCCGAGGCGCGGCTCGATGAGCGGGCGCGCCGGCTGGGCAAGTAGGGTCCTGCGGGCTTCAGACCTTGGACTCGGTCGTCGGCGGGACGAATTCGAAAGGCCGGTCGCCGGGGCCGCGGCGCGGGAACGAGCCGCGCGAGGAGAGGCGGATGCGCCGACGCAGGTCGAGTCGGAGTGCATCGATCTCGCGTTCGAGTCGGCGCAGGGCCGCGTCGGGGCCGTCGGCCATGAGTTCCTCGTAGGGGATCGGGTGCCCGAACGCCACGGCGATGGGCGATGTCCAAGGGCGCGGCACCGGGCTGGTGCGCGGCCACGCGTCGAAGCAGCCTTCGACGGCCGCGGGGATCACCGGGCACTTGGCTCTTTTCACCAGCAGGGAAACGCCGCGCTTGAACGTGTGCAAAGCGCCGTCGGGCGTGCGGTTGCCCTCGGGGAAGATGACGATCGAATGGCCCAAGGAGAGGCGGTTGAGCGCCTCGCGGATGGCGCCGGCGTCGCCGGACTCGTCCTTGAGCGGAACGCAGTTCACGGCGCGGAGCAGCATCCCGAACGGTCCGAAGCGGAAGAGCGAGGCCCGCGCGATGAAGTCGCAGTGACGCGACGTGGCGGCGACACCGACGAACGGCGGGTCGATGAAGGACTGGTGGTTGGCGGCGATGATGAGGGGGCCGGTGGGCGGCACACGGTCGGCGAAATACGAGCGCGAACGGAAGAGGAGCGAGAACGTCAGCGCGAGGATCGAGCTGGCCACCTCGAAGAAGAGGATGTGCCCGAGCGAGCTTCCGGGGTGTTTCTGTCGGAGTCGTTCGAGCATTCGCGGGTTCGTGCCGCAGTCTGCGGCGTCGAAGCGGACAATGGCTTCATTCGTCGGGAGTGAACGCACGGCAAGACGCGAGCACCGTCACGCCGCGGCACACGTCGTGCGGATTCTTCTCAGCCGCCCATCACTTGACGAGTTCCAGCACGCGGCGTTCGAGGCGGGTCACCACCTGTTCGAAGCTCAGGCCGGAGGTGTCGACACGCTCGGCGTCGCTCGGACAGATCAGCGGCCCGTCGGACCGGGACGAATCGCTGCGGTCGCGGTCGATGATCTCGCGGAGGAGCGACTCGGCATCGGGCGCCTGCCCGGCGGCGCGGAGCTGCTCGGCGCGGCGGCGGCAGCGGACCTCGGGCGAGGCGTCGAGGTAGAACTTCACCACGGCGCTGGGGAACACCACCGAGCCCTGGTCGCGCCCCTCGGTGACCAGGCGCGGGTGTTGCTGCGCGATCGCCCGCTGCTTGCGGACCATGACCTCGCGCAGGCGGCCGATCCCGGCGATCGGCGAGACGATGTGCGTCACGTCGGCGGCGCGGATGCGCCCGCTCATGGGCCGGCCCCACGCCAGAACCTCCGGCGGGTCCATCGACCAGTCGAACCGGATTTCCGCGGCTTCGACTTCGCGGACGATCGCGTCCTGGTCTTGGAGGTCGATGCCCTTCTCGATGACCACGGCCGCCGCGGCGCGGTACATGGCGCCGGTGTCGAGGAAGTCGAGCCCGAGGCGCGCGGCAAGGGTGCGCGCGACGGACGATTTCCCCGTGCCCGCGGGCCCGTCGATGGTCACGATGATGGGCCGTCCCTGGGGCAGCACCGCGGGTTTCCTGGCGGGCGGGCGGTATACGACGGTCGCGGAAGCGATCTCGGCGGTGGCGTCGGGCATGTTCGTCTCCGACCCGTGTTCCTTGACGCTGATTCCCGATGCGCCGGCGTCCGATGCCGGTCGCTCACTACTCTGCCGCGCCCGTTTCGGTGAGCATCGCCTGGAGCACGGCGCGGCTGCGGCTCACTCCAATTGTAATGTCGCCCTCACCCCTGTAGTCCACCGAAAGGGTGGCGTCGTACCCGACCGAGAGTATGGCCTCGACCATGGCCGAAAGGTCGTAGGACTCGTGCGTGGGGAGGCTGTCGGGCCCGCTGCCTTCCTTGAATTTCAGGGTGCTGGCGTTCACGGCCGACGCGTACGGGCAGAGGCGGCGGAGGTACGCGACGGGGTCCTTGGCCGAAGCGGCGGTCTGGAAATCGGGGAACGTGCCGATGCGGAACCCCCCCACCTTCTTGATCAGTTCGGTGAGGCGTTCGGGCGAGGAGGTCAGACCCGTGGTGGGAGTGATCAGCAGAGCGATGTCGAGCTTCTCGGCCGGCTCAGAGACCTGACGGAGCCGCTTGGCGATGGGATCGATCAGGGTGTCCGAGTCGGACGCCTTCACCCGTACGGCGACGGAGTTGCAGCCCAGGAGGTTGGCGGCCTGAACGACGCGCTTCATGCGAGCGACCGCCGCATCCGCGCCGGCGGGGTCGGCGAACGCCTGCGGTTCGGATTCGGCCAAGAGCAGGCAGGAGCACCCCACCTTGTCGGCCTTCTCGCGGAGCCCCTCGAGGCGGTGGGTGTCGAAACCCGCGAGCATGTCGGTGGTGAGGCTGAGGCCGCTGAGGCCCAGTGTTTCGCGCGCAAAGGCGGGCAGGTCGAGGGCCGTTAACGCGGCACGCCGCCCCTTCGGGGGGGTCAGCATGAGCGGTCGCACGCAGGCGGCGTTGAGCGTCAAGAGCATTCACCGGCACTGTAGCAAATCGGCGCGCGGTTCGCGCACGCGGGCGGGGGTCCGGCGGGTTGCCGCTGGCTCGGAGATCGCTAGGATGACTCCCCACACCGAAAAGGACATGCGCCATGGCTTCCCCCGCCGATCGCGTCTATTCCGAATCGCACGAGTGGCACAAGCTCGAGGGCGACACGCTCACGCTCGGGCTGACCCAGTTCGCCGTGAACCAGCTCACCGACGTGACGTACGTGGAGATGAAGAAGCCCGGCTTCAAGTTCAAGGCCGGGGACATCGTCGGCGAGGTGGAGAGCGTCAAGACGACCAGCGATGTGTACTGCGTCGCCGGGGGCGAGATCATCGAGATCAACAAGGTGCTCGCCGACGACCCGGGGCTTCTCAACAGCGACCCCTACGGCAAGGGCTGGCTGGCCAAGATCAAGGTCTCCGACAAGTCGGGCCTGTCGAAGTGCGCCAACGCGGCGGACTACGACAAGAAGCACCCGGTGTAAGCGGCGAATTCCGAGAGGGCGTCAGGCGTGAGTGAACCGAAGGCGACGCTCGGGAAGGCGCCGTCGGACGCTCCGGCTGCGCCCGTCGGGAGCGCTGGGGACGTCATCGCGTGTGTCGATGCGACGAAGTCCTACCGCCTCGGTGACCGCGATGTCGTCGCGCTGCGCGGCGTCACGATGCGGATCGAGCGGCCGGGGTTCTACGGCATCATGGGCGCGTCCGGCAGCGGCAAGTCGACGCTCCTTCACCTGCTGGCGGCCCTGGACAAGCCCGACTCTGGCGAGGTCCTTGTCGCGGGCGAACGAGTCGACCTGTTCGACGAGCGGCAGGCGACCAGGTTCAGACGCACGCGGATCGGCATCGTCTTCCAGCAGTTCAATCTGATCCCGACGCTCTCGGCCCGTGAAAACGTCGAATTGCCCGGGACGCTGGCGGGCACGGACGTCGGCTGGCTGCGGGCCCGGAGCGTCGAGCTGCTGGACCGCCTGGGCCTCAAGGACCGCAGCGACCATCGGCCCGATGCGCTCTCGGGGGGCGAGCAGCAGCGCGTCGCGATCGCGCGGGCGCTCCTTTTCTCTCCCCCGGTGCTTTTCGCCGACGAGCCCACGGGCAACCTTGACTCCCAGAGCAGCGCCAACCTGTGGCGTTTGCTCGGTGAGCTCGCCGCGGAGCGCGACCTGACGGTGGTGATGGTGACGCACGAGCCAGCCGCGGCTGCCAACTGCCGCAGGACGTTCGTCCTGCGGGACGGCGTGGTGGCGGGCGTGATCGAAACGGAGGGACTCGATGCGGCCGGCGTGGCGGCTCGCTACCAGGAGCGCGTTCGATAGGCCGGCGCGGACGGTGCTGCTGGTGCTCACCGTCGCGTTCTCGGCCGCGCTCATCGCCGCGGTCAGCTTCGCGCTGGCCACGCTCAACCGCGCGCTCGAAGGGCGGATGGAGGACACGGTCGGGGCGGCCGACGTCCGCGTGAAGCCGGCCGGCATGGGGAAGCTGCTCGACGCGGCGCTCCTCCCCCTGGTCGGCGCATGGGCCGAGGTCGAATCGGTGGGCGCCAAGGCCCAGGCGCCGATGTCACTCCAGTTTCTCGCCAACGTGTGGACGCCGGCGGGAGAGGGTCTCGAGCAGGGTTCGTTCCAACGCCGGCCCACGCTGCTGACGAGTCAGACCGTGATGAGCGGGATGAGCCGGGAGGATCTGGCGCGTCACCCGCCGCGGATCCTTGAAGGCCGCCTGCCGCGGGAGCCGGGCGAGGTCGTGCTCGACACGATCGCGGTGAAGCGACTGAGCGCTGAGGCGGCCATCGCGCGGCCCAACTCGTGGGCGAGTCAGCCCGGCGCTGACGCCGTCCCCGCCAACCCGGGGCCCGACCTGGTCACGTCCTCGTCGGAAGCCGGATCGCTGAATTCGAAGTCAAAGGTCAAGGTTGGCGACACCGTGCAGGCGGCACGCCTTCTCCGCAAGCCGATGCCGCTCACCGTGGTGGGCATCGCCGAACCGCCTCCGCTGGGCGGGCGCGCTCAGGGGTACATGACGCTCGAGGGCCTCGGGGCGTACACGGGGCAGCCGGGCCGGTTCACGCAGATCGACGTGGTGCTCAAGGGCGGGACGGACGCGCCGGCGTTCGTCGAACGGCGCCGCGCCGAACTGCCGCCGGGCACGTTGCTGGAAACATCAGAGAAGATCACCTCGGGCGTAAACCAGAACATCAAATCCAACCAGCTCGGGCTGGTGCTGGCGTCGGTGATGGCGTTTCTCTCGGCGTCTTTCATCATCGGCACGGGAATGACCACGCGGGTCACGGAGAAGCAGCGGGAACTCGGGGTTTTGCGCTGCATCGGCGCGACGCGGGGCCAGCTCGCCGAATCGCAGCTGGCGTTCGGACTGATCGTCGGGACCGCCGGTGCGGTGCTGGGAGTGCCGCTGGGTGTGCTCATCGCCTACGCGATGGCGTCGTTCTTCCGCGAGGAGCTCCCGGCCGGGTTGGCGATGTCGCGCCTGGGTCTGGTGCTTGCGCCCGGCGGCGCTCTCCTGGCGGGGATGCTCGGCGCGGCAATCCCGGCGTGGCAGTCCTCCCGCGTCTCTCCGCTGACGGCCCTGGCGGCCAGGTCCGTGGCGCCCCGACGCTCGTGGACGCTCGCGCTGACCGTCGCGGGCGTGGCGTGCCTGGGCGTGCAGATGGCTTTCGCCGTGCTGCCACGCGACGGGCAGACTGCTTTCTGGCTCTACGCGACATCGGGCTTGCCGCTGATGTTCGCGGGGTACTTTGTCCTTGGCGTGCCCGTGGTGACGGTGATCGTGCGGCTGCTGGGGGAACCCATCTCACGTGGGCTGAGGTTGCCGCCCCGTCTGCTCACGCGCACGATCATGGCCACGCCGTACCGGCACGGCTTCACGGCCGGCGCGATGATGGGCGGTCTGGCGCTCATGGTGGCGATCTGGACGCACGGCTCGTCGATCCTGCGGGACTGGCTCGGGCGGCTGGATTTCCCGGACGCCTTCGTCACGGGGATCGCCCTGACCCCCGAGAGCCAGAAGACGCTCGACGCGCTGCCGTTCGTGGCCCAGAGCTGCGCGATCACGCTGCACCCCGTGCAGACCGACGCGTTCGGTGTGCGGGCGCTCCAGAAGTTCTCGACGACGTTCGTGGCCTTTGAGCCGCGCCCGTTCTTCGACATGACCCGGCTCACCTGGCTCCAGGGCGATCAGGCCACCGCGCTCAAGCGATTGGAAGAGGGCGGCGCCGTGATCGTGGCCCGGGAGTTCCAGGTCGCGCAGGGGCTGGGGGTGGGCGACCGCTTCCGCTGCTCGTTCAACGGCGAGGACTTTGACTTCGAGATCGTCGGGGTCGTGACGAGCCCCGGGCTTGAGATAGTGAGCAAGTTCTTCAACATCGGCGACGAGTTCGAGCAGCAATCGCTCCACGCGGTCTTCGGCAGCCGGCGCGACCTCCGCGAGAAGTTCCGCTCCGATGCGATCCAGCTCCTGCAGATCGCGCTGCGCCCCGAGGGCGAGCCCGGCGCCGTGAGCGACGACGAGGCGATCGCGACGATCCGGCGCGAGCTCTTCGGCGCGGGCATCCTCGACGCCGGGAGCGGGCGCGCGATCAAGCGGGAGATCGAGACTTTCGTCCGCACCTCGCTGCTGGTCTCGTCCTCGAT
Source organism: Phycisphaerales bacterium (assembly GCA_044223975.1). Lineage (GTDB taxonomy): Bacteria > Planctomycetota > Phycisphaerae > Phycisphaerales > UBA1924 > CAZCPB01. Next base: position 36,210 of record JBGALI010000016.1, read on the forward strand.
CGCGCTGGGCGCCATGCTCGTCGCGTCGTTCGGGGTAGCGAACCTGATCGCGGCGGGCATCATCGCGCGCCGGTACGAGTTCGGCGTGCTCCGCGCCGTCGGCGCGTCGCGTGCTCTGGTCGCCCGCCTGGTCTTCGCCGAGGCGGTGATCGTCGCGCTGGGCTCGTGCGTGCTGGGGACCCTCATGGGCTTTGAGGGTGCGTTCACGGGCAGGCGGCTTGACCGGATGCTCCTGGGGATCGAGCTGACCTTCAAGGCCCCGTGGGGTGCCATGTCAGCGGGCTGGGCCCTGCTGACGCTGATCTGCCTGTGCGCGGCATTCCCCGCGATCGTCGGTGTCAGCCGGCGGAACCCGCGCGAATTGCTGGGAGCGGTACGCGAGACCTGACTCGTAGCGCTTGTATTTTGTTCGGTAATTAAGGATTTTTTTGAAATTTGTTCTCGGTCCTGCAACCTTAGGGTTAATTCCCGGGTACTCCGTGGATGCCCGTCCATGTCGTGAAGCGGCCCACCGGGGCACTTCATCTCGTTGGCGGGCACGATGGCTCCCTTGCCGCTACGGGCGGGCGTGGCCCGACTCCTCTCGGGCATGTTCTGACCCCACGTTCGCCAGCGGCGGATCTTTCAAGGGGGGCGGGAGGGGCGGCACGGGTGAAGCTCGCGTCGCCCCTACCCATTTTTGCAGGGCGCATGAAAAAGCCCCCGGCCGGACGGGGGCGAAGGTGGGTGTCGAGCACACCGCGAGACGAACGGTCGCGGCTCAGGTCCGGCGGCGCCGCCCCGCCAGGATCGTCGCGCCCGCAAGGCCCAGTCCGAGGACGCCCGGCGTGGGCACATAGACCGCACACTTGTTGTTCAGGTCGGCCACGATCTGCGCGGTGAAGCCGAGCCCGTACCCCTCGAAGGCGTTCTTCCAGGCGATGTAGTTGTTCCCCATCTTGTCGGTGAAGCGGTCGTCCTGTCCACCCGTCAGGATGCCCTGGATCGTGTTGGCGGGACCGGTGAGGTCCTGCAGGCCGGCCCCCGAGTCTCCCGGCGCGCCCGAGCCGAGCTGGGCGAGCACGAGCGGCCCGCCGACGATCCACTTCAGGTCGCGCACGTTGTACCCGGTCGTGTTTCGTGCGACGTTGCCGGTGAGCTGATTCGTGAAGGTCCGCAGCGTGCCGTACTGCTCGCCCGCGACGTTCGAGTGATACGCAAACTGGTACCCGGGGAAGAGCGCGGCATCCGGAACCGCCGAAATGCCGTAGCCCCACTCCTGGAACGTGTGGTTTCCTCCCGGGTCGGCGGCCAGCGTCAGGCCGGTGAGGCCCGCGAGCGTCGCGAAGTTCGCGGCCCCGATCTGCGCTTTGGAGAACTTCACCCCCACGAACGCGATGTCCTCGCCCCCGAGCTGCTGGACCGTCTGCGTGACCGGGCTCGCGTTGAAGGTGCCCGCGTGCCCGATGCCGCGGTAGTCGATGTTGGCCACTCCGCCCGACGCCACGTGGTTGGCCGTGACGAAGCACAGCTTCACCTCGGTGGCCGCTCCGACATTCGGACCGTTGATGCTGACGCCGAACAGGTTGGCGGTCCCGGATCCCCCGCCGGGATCGGTCATTCTGAACACCTGATCGCGCCCGCCGGCGCCGACGGTTTGACCGATCGGGAACGAAGCCAACGCCTGGCCGGCAAGGAGCACGACCAGACCCGCGCCGAAGAGCGCGCGCACTCTCAACACCGAACTCTGAATCATGACTTGTCCTCCTCACGTGAAGTGACCATCGACACCGGGCCACCCGACGGCGGCGGATGCCGGCAAGTGGTTCTCCCGGTGTACTGGTGAATGAGGTTCGCGTCAATCAAATGCGGCGCCGCTTCCTCGGCGTGCGGCGCAGATGATTCCCGTGCGTCGACCGCCTAACTCTTGCTGAGTCAACGCTTACAACGAGGACTATTCAGTCCTCAATATCCGGCACTTCCAGGTCCGGAATGTTGCCAAATGCGATGCGCCGCGGCGCACTCGACCGGGCATCATGCATGGACGCGGGGTACACCGCGTCGGCCCCGTACTTCCGGTTGATAATGTCCATCGCTCGCGACAGGCGTGCCTGACCGGCCTGCCCCGCGAACAGCGGCGTCAGCCCCGCGATCGGCGTCAGGTCGTGCAGGGTGATCCCGATCTGCATGATCGGCCCTGGCGGCTTGGAATCCCACAATGCTCCGAGTGCATGGAGCAGGGAGGTTGTATCGCACGCGCCGGCGAGCGGCGCGCGGCCATGCCAGCGCGGCGGCGTGGTGCCCGGTCCCGTCGCGCCGCGCCTCGTGAGGTAGCGAACGGACAGCGTCATGTGATCGGCGCCGTAGCCAAGGTGGCGCGCCCGAGCACCGACCTTGGTCACCAGGCGCACTCCCACCGCCCGGGCCTTGTCCTCCGGGCGCCGCTGGGGGCTGAGCACGTGGGAGTGGCCGATAGTCCGCCGGACGGTCTCCGTGTCATGGAGAATCTCGCCGCGCAGCCGGTAGTGCCACTCCCGCCCGATCACGCTCCCCCACGCCTTCCCCAGCCCGCGTTCGTCGAGCGTGCAGAGCTCCTCCACGGTGCGGATCCCAGCCGCCTGCAGGCGTGCGAGCATGCGCGGCCCGATACCCGGAAGGTCGATCAGGTTCAGCTCGAAGAGCCGCCGCGGCAGTTCTTCCTTGCCGATCACGGTCAGCCCGTCGGGCTTCTGCATGTCGGCGGCGATCTTGGCGATGAAACGGCTGGGAGCGATACCGATAGAGCATCGCATCTCGCTCCCGCAGCGCTCGATGATCGCCCGCTTGATCCGGCGGGCCTTGTCGACCGCCGCGTCGGGCTCACGCTCTTTGCCCATGAGGCGGCAGGACACCTCATCGATGGAGCACACGCGTTCGACGGGCAGCACCGTGTCGATCGCCGCGAGCACCGCGTGGTGGAAGCGGATGTACTCGTCGTGCCGGCCGGTGACCAGCACCAGTCCGGGGCACATGCGCTTGGCATCCCCCACCTTCACACCGGTCTTCACGCCGAACCGCTTGGCCTCGTAGCTGGCGGCGATGACGGAGGTGGTATCGACCTCCATCGGCACCACAGCGATGGGCCTGCCGCGCAGCTCGGGGTGGAGTTGCTGCTCGACCGAGGCGAAGTACGAGTTCATGTCCACGTAGAGTGTGTGGAGCACGGCAAAGGGTAGGGAATCGCGGGAGGGGTGTCCGAGGGACCGCCGGTCGGGCGCGCCCCGCCGGCGGTCGCGACCGAGCAGGACATTCGTCAAGGTGCGTCGCGCCGGCGTCCGTAGAATCGGGCCCACATGGAACGGCTTTCGCCCACAATCGTCAAGGCCAACCTGTTGCTGCAGGCGGGCCAGGTCCTGGAGATGAGGGCGCTCCTCCAGGCACATCTGCGCCGGCAGCCCCGCGATCATCACGGCGTGCGCCTGCTGGCCCTGGCGCACGCGCTGAACGGCGAAGTAGACCAGGCCGTCTTCCTCGCGCAGCGGGCGCTTGAACTCGCCCCGGACGACGCGCCGACGGCGGCCCGCGCGGCCAGCGTCATGGGGGTCGTGGGCCGCACCGCCGAGGCCGTCACGCTGTACCGCAAAGCGCTGGGGCTCAACCCCGACGATCTCGACGCGCTCGAAGGGCTGGCGATGCTGCTGGTGATGGAGCAGGCGTACGAGGACGCCCGCCCTCTGGTGGAACGAGCCTTGGAGCTTCAGCCCGGCGACGGCACGTTCACCGTCCTGCTCTCGGCGACCCGTCAATCGCTCGGGCACGGCCCGGAAGCGCTGGCGATGCTGGACGGCGCCCTCGCCGAGAACCCTGACGACGAGGAACTTCTGTACGCCCGCGCTTCCGCTCTGAACTACGTGAGCAGCGCCGACCCTGCGGAGATCGCCGCGGCCCACCGGCGCTACGGCCAACGCAAGCTTGCGTCGACCGGGGAACCGCTGCCCCCGGCCCCGCCGAGGAAGCCCGGTCCCCTGCGCATCGGCCTGGTCTCACCGGATTTCCGTGCGCACTCGGTCGCGTACTTCGTGGAGCCGCTGCTGCGGGAGCTCGACCGCGCCCGGTTCACGCCCGTCGGGTTCTCGACCAACGGCGCCAAGGACGCCATGACTTCGCGCCTCCGCCCACTGCTCGCCGAATGGCACGAGATGTTCTGGCTCAACGATCGGCGCGGAGCCGAGCTGGTCCGGGCGCGCGACATCGACATCCTGATCGACCTGTGCGGCCTGACGTCGGGCGAGCGGCTGGGGATGTTCGCCCTGCGGCCCGCGCGGGTGCACGCCACGTACCTGGGCTACCCCAACACGACCGGCCTTCCCGCGATGGACGTCCGTTTCGTCGACGCCATGACCGACCCGGAGGGCTTCGAAAGCCGGTGCACGGAGAGGCTCATCAGGCTCGACGGCTGCTTCGTGTGCTACGGGCCCTCCGGGCAGATCGCGCCCGAGCCGCGGGAACGTGACCTGACGGGTGGGGTCACGTTCGCGTCGTTCAACGTGCTGAGCAAGATGAACGACGAAGTGATCGAGAAATGGGTCGAAATCGTGAACGGCGTTCCGGGCTCGCGACTTCTGCTCAAGGCGGCCGTTCTCAAGAGCGAGTCCGCCCGTGCGGACCTGGGCTCGCGCTTCGAGCGGGCGGGCTTGGCGCCGGACCGCCTCGAGATGCTGGGCTGGGTGGCGAGCAACCCCATGCTGCTCTACGAGCGCGTCGACATCGCCCTCGACCCGTTCCCCTACAACGGAACGACCACGACCAGCGAGGCCCTGTGGATGGGCGTGCCGGTGGTGACGCTCGAAGGGAACACCCATGCCGGAAGGGTGGGCGTGTCCCTCCTAGGGCACGCGGGGATCCCGGAATTGGTCGCCCGCTCTCCGGCGGAATACGTCCGCATCGCCACCGCATTGGCCACCGATCCGCGACGCCTGGGGGAGTACCGGCGGACGCTGCGCGCTCGCGTGGCCTCGACCATCGCCGACGGCGCGGCGTTTGCGCGCCGGTTCGAGCGGGCCCTCGAGCAGATCGCCCCACGCTAGCATTGCCCGATGCCCCGTCCCCCGCACCGATTCGAGGTCGTCGCCCCGTTCTCGCCCACCGGCGATCAGCCCGCGGCGATCGAGCAACTCACCCGCGACCTGCGCGAGGGCCGGCCGTCGGTGTGCCTGCTGGGCGCCACCGGCACGGGCAAGACCTTCACGATGGCCCACACCATCGCGAACCTCCAGAAGCCCACGATCATCGTCAGCCACAACAAGACGCTCGCGGCACAGCTGTACGAGGAGCTTAAAGAGTTCTTCCCCAAGAGCAGCGTGAATTACTTCGTCAGTTACTACGACTACTACCAGCCCGAGGCGTACATCCCGCAGCGCGACATCTACATCGAGAAGGACTCTTCGCGAAACGACGACCTGGACCAGCTCCGGCTGGCCGCGACCAGCAACATCCTTTCGCGGCGCGACACGGTGGTGGTCGCGTCGGTGTCGTGCATCTTCGGCCTGGGCAGCCCGGAGCGGTACAGCCAGAAGGTGCTCACGATCACCCGAGGATCTCGCATCGACCGGCGCGAGTTCCTGCTCCAGCTGAGCGCCATGCAGTACCAGCGCAGCGAGATCGAGTTCAAGCGCGGCCAGTTCCGGGTGCGCGGCGACGCGCTGGAGGTGTGGCCCGCGTACGAGAAGTTCGCCGTGCGGGTGGAACTGTTCGGGGACGAGATCGACCGCGTGGACCTGGTGAACCCGGTCAGCGCCGAGGTGCTGGCCGAGGAGAGCCAGTTCTTCCTGTTCCCCGCCGTGCACTACATGATGCCGGAGACCGAGCTTGGCGCCATCACCGCCGTGATCCGCAAGGACCTCGACGAGCAGGTCATGCGCCTGCGCCACGAGGGAAAACTGCTGGAGGCCCAGCGTCTGCTGGCACGGACCAAGTACGACCTTGAGATGATCGAGGAGGTCGGGTACTGCAACGGCGTCGAGAACTACTCGCGGTACTTCGACGGGCGTGCGCCCGGGGAGCGGCCGTACACACTGCTGGATTACTTCGATTACGCGCCGGCCCGAGGAGGCGACGATGCGACGAAGCGACGAAGCGACGAACTGGACCGAGCCGCTTCTGACTTCGTCACTTCGTCACTCGGTCACTCCGTCACTTCCGCGGTCCCCCGCCCGAACTACAAGGACTGGCTCCTGATCATCGACGAATCGCACGTTACGCTGCCGCAGATCCGGGCCATGTACAACGGCGACCAGGCCCGCAAGAAGGTGCTCGTGGAGCACGGCTTCCGGCTGCCTGCCGCGCTCGACAACCGGCCGCTGCGATTCGAGGAGTTCGAGGCGATCGTTCCGCAGATCATGTTTGTTTCGGCGACGCCGGGGCCGTACGAGCTGGATCGCTGCCAGGGCGTGGTCGCCGAGCAGGTCATCCGGCCGACGGGCCTGCTCGACCCCGTAATTGAGGTCAAGCCCGCCAAGGGGCAGGTGCCGGACCTCGTCGAACGCTGCCGCGAACGAGTCGAACGCGGCGAGCGCATCCTGGTCACCGCCCTCACCAAGCGGCTGTGCGAGGACCTGGCGAGCTACCTCGACGAGCAGGGGTTCCGCGTGCGCTACCTGCACAGCGAGATCGAGACGCTGGACCGTGTGCAGATCCTCGCGGACCTGCGCGAGGGAACGTTCGATGTGCTCGTGGGCGTCAACCTGTTGCGCGAGGGCCTGGACCTTCCCGAGGTGTCGCTGGTGTGCATCCTGGATGCCGACAAGGAGGGGTTCCTCCGTTCGCCGACGAGTCTGATCCAGCAGATGGGCCGCGCGGCACGCAATGTCAACTCGCTCGTGGTGATGTACGCCGATTCCATGACTCCGGCGATGCGAGCGGCCATTGAGGAGACCGAGCGCCGCCGCGTGAAGCAGATCGCGTACAACACCGAGCACGGGATCACGCCGCAGACGATCACCAAGGCGATCCGCCGCGGCATGGAAGTCTCGCTGAGGGCCCGCAAGACGGCCCGCGAGGCGGTGGCGACCAAGGAAGAGGCGTTCGATGTCGGCGAGATGATCCGCCAGCTCGAGGCCGAGATGCTCGAGGCCGCGGAGCAGCTCCAATTCGAGAAGGCCGCGGCGCTGAGAGATCAGGTGATGAAGCTCAAGAAGCGCCGGGCCGATCGCCCGCCGGAGGATGAACCGCTCAAGGTTCGCCGTTCGGAGCTCGAAGAGGGGAAAGACCCCCGCCGTCCGGGCAAGAAGGCGGGGATGCCGGGCGTGCGAGCGGACCGGAAGGGGAAGCGGAAGTCACGAGGGGTCTGAGTCGGCGGATTCGGCCTCGTCATCGCTCGCCGACTCGTTTGCTTCGGAATTCGTGGCTTCGATCGGATCGAAGAACCGGCTCTCGTCCATGTCGTCATCGCACGGGCCCGCGGCTTCCTCGGTCTCGAGGATCACCACGCCCTCTCCATCTTCCGCGTGAGAAAGCTGCACATCGTCGCCCGCGTCCGTCGTGTCGACGACTTCTTCGTCTGTTCTGATCGTCATGATCACATCGTTCTCGTTCGTCTCGTCGGCCGTCACGACGAGCATGGGCTCGTCCTCGGCGTCGGGGCAGGGCGAGTAGTCCTCCTTGAGAAGCGACCATTTCATCAGGTGCCCGTCCATGTCGAACTCGACATCGTCGAGCGCCACACCCGAGGGCGGGTATTCGATTCCCTCGCACGGCGGATCGATCGACGAGAACGCGACCGCGTAGCCGCGCTCGTTCAGAACGAGGCGTGACATCGGCATGATCTTGATCATCTCGAGCGTCCGCACGGGCCAGCGGGTGATCGGAAGGTCCTCAAGCGTCCCGTCGTCGTGCTGGATGGAGATCTGGAGTTCACGCACGGCGGGCTGTTCGGGGGCAATGACGACGACCGCCCGCTCGGGAGACTCTCCGCAGGACTCGGAGGCGTCGACGGAATCGACCGAGCACGCACCCATGGGGACGGCGAAGAGCCCGAGCACGGCGAGCACGAGTTTGAAGTGGCGCGAGTTCATGCGGGGCCTCCTGGAGAGTTCTGGTGTGCCTCCCCTTTCGACCCGTTCGCCCGCGTCGTGCGACTATTTCGATCCCGGCCATTCCTGCGCCGATTCACGTCAGATAACCCTCGCCCTACACTCCGCCGTGCAGCCAACGACCCCCAACGCCCCCACCACGCCCGAGCAATTCCGTCGCCGTCTCGGGTACTACCTCGTCGGCTTGGCCGTCGGGTGTGTGCTGCTGGGGATGCTCCAGGTTTTTCGCAGCCGCGAGGCCGCGGCTCAGAGAGCGGCGGAAGCGGCGGCCGGCGCCGAGTCCGAATCCCCGGCACCCGCGGCAACGAATCCTCGCTGACGCCGTCTGCGCGCGGCGCGAGTCGCGGCGTCTACCATCGGGCTGATTTTCACGGAGGAGTACGGTGTCCAAGGTTCGACGTTCCAGCGCCTCGCCCGGCACGATCGCGGGCGATCCGGGCCGGCCGCCCGTCATCGTCGAACCTTCTCCCATCCAGCGGTTCACCAGCGAACGAACTCGCGAGAGCGTTGACTCCAAGGTCATCCGCGTCCGCGGCGCCCGCGAGCACAACCTCAAGAACATCACCGTCGAGATCCCGCGCGACCGGCTCGTGGTGATGACGGGCCTCTCGGGCTCCGGCAAGAGCTCGCTTGCGTTCGACACGATCTTCGCCGAGGGCCAGCGCAAGTACATGGAGTCCCTCTCCGCGTACGCCCGCCAGTTCCTCGGGCAGCTCAAGAAGCCGGACGTCGACGAGGTGGAGGGCATCCCCCCCACCATCGCCATCGAGCAGCGCTCGGCCAGCGGCAACCCGCGCTCGACCGTCGCGACGACCACCGAGATCTACGACTACCTGCGCCTGCTCTACGCCCGCTGCGGCACGCCGTACTCGTGGGCCCCGACGAAGACCGACAAGGACGGCAACGTTCTGGCCCGCTCGGGCGTGCCCATCACCGCGACCACGAGCACCCAAATCGTCGATGCGATCATGGCCCGGACGCCGGGCACCCGCCTGATGGTCCTTGCCCCGGTGGTCCGGGGTAAGAAGGGCTTCCATCGCGATGTGCTCGAGGACCTGTCTGCGCAAGGCTGGCAGCGCGCCCGCGTCAACGGAACCGTGATCGACCTGCGCGATGCGCTGAAGGAGCCGGGCGAGAACCCGTTGAGCCTCGGGCGCTACGAGAAGCACACGATCGAGGCGGTGATTGATCGCATCGTGCTTGCGCCGGACGTGCGCCAGCGCCTGGCCGAGAGTGTCGAATCGGCGCTCAAGCTCGGCGACGGCGTGGTGATCGCGTCGGTCGAGCCATCTTCCGTTCCTTCTACCCCATCTAGTGGGGCAGGTGTCCCACCTGCCTCTACTCAATCTACTTCTTCGTCCTCAGTACCCGGAGCTAAGGCAGTAGAACGGGTAGAGGGCGGGCGGGACGCCCACCCCACGAGATCAGGTAGTTCAGGAGCGGGAACCACCTGGTCCGACACCGCCTTCAGCGCCAAGTTCTCCGATCCTGACCATCCCGAGTACTCGCTCGAAGAGCTCTCGCCGCGTCTTTTCTCGTTCAATTCGCCGCACGGCGCCTGCCAGGGCTGTGGCGGCCTTGGGACCATCCTCGAGTTCGACCCCGATCTGGTAGTTCCCCACCCCGACAAGAGCCTCGCCGACGGGGCGGTTGCCGCGTGGGCCAAGAACGGGCCCGTCCGCGCCTGGTTCAATCGCAAGCTGCGCCGTTTCTGCAAGGACTTCGGCTGTTCGTTCACGACGCCGTGGAAGGACCTCTCCGAGGAGCATCGCCGACTGCTCCTCCGCGGCACGACGCCAGAAGAGGCCAAGAAGCTCAAAGCCAAGTTCGAAGGCGTGATCCCCAATATCACCGCGTGGTGGACCAGCACGGAAAACCCCGGCGTCAAGGAGTGGCTCGGCACGTTTCTCTCGCAGTCCCCGTGCAAGACGTGCAACGGGGACCGCCTGCGGATCGAGGCCCTGCACGTCCTGCTCAAGAGCACGCACCGCGCCGACAAGGCCAAGGCCTTTTCGACGAGCGTGATCGGACGCCCGACTCAAGACGCCTCGCTGCTCAACATCGCCGAGTTCTCGCGCCTCAACATCCACGACGCGATCGCGTTCATCAACGGGCTGGTCCTCAGCAAGGAGCAGCGGTCGATCGCCGAGCCGATCCTCAAGGAAGCCAACAACCGCCTGCGGTTCTTGACGGGCGTCGGGCTTGAGTACCTCTCGCTCGACCGGCGCACCGCGACGCTTTCGGGGGGCGAGGCGCAGCGCATCCGGCTGGCCACGCAGGTCGGCAGCGGCCTCGTCGGCGCCTGCTACGTCCTTGATGAGCCGACCATCGGCCTGCACCAGCGCGACAACGCGCGGCTGATCTCCACGCTCCGCCACCTCGCCGACATCGGCAACACCGTCATCATCGTCGAGCATGACGAGGACATGATCCGCGCCGCCGACCACGTCCTCGACATCGGCCCGGGGCCGGGCGTGCACGGCGGGCGAGTGGTGGCGGCGGGCACCGTTGCGGAGATCTGCGGCACGCCCGGTTCGATCACCGGCGACTATCTCTCGGGGCGCCGGCGCATCGATGTGCCCGCCAAGCGCCGACCGCTGAGCGAGAAGAAGGCCATCGCCGTCAAGGGCGCCCGCCACAACAACCTCAAGTCGGTCGATGCCGCGTTCCCCGTCGGCGGGCTGGTCTGCGTCACCGGCGTCTCCGGCTCGGGCAAGAGCACGCTCGTCAACGACATCCTGCTCACCGCGATGCGCCAGCACCTGCTGGGCAGCCGCGAGAAGCCGGGGTTGCACTCCAAGATCACCGGCCTCAAGCTCATCGACCGCGTGATCGAGGTGGACCAGTCCCCCATCGGCCGCACGCCGCGCTCCAACTCCGCCACCTACACCGGCATCTTCGACGACATCCGGCGCGTCTTCGCCCAGACCAAGGAGTCCAAGGTCCGCGGCTACCAGCCCGGGCGTTTCTCCTTCAACGTCTCGGCCAAGAACGGGGGCGGGCGCTGCGAGGCCTGCGAGGGCCAGGGCCTCAAGAAGATCGAGATGCACTTCCTGCCCGATGTGTTCGTCGAGTGCGAGGTCTGCTCGGGCAAGCGCTACAACCGCGAAACGCTCGAGGTGAAGTACCGCGGCAAGTCGATCTCGGACATCCTCGACATGACCGTCGAAGCCGCGTGCCAGTTCTTTGAGAACCACCCGGGCATCCTGAAGTTCGTCAAATGCCTGCACGACGTCGGCCTGGACTACATCACGCTCGGCCAGCCCAGCACCACGCTCTCAGGCGGCGAGGCCCAGCGCATCAAGCTCGCCACCGAACTGGGCAAGGGCGCCGGCGAGCACGGCACCGGCGGGCACACGCTCTACATCCTCGACGAACCCACCACCGGCCTGCACTTTGAGGACATCCGCCGGCTGCTGGTCGTGCTGAACCGGCTCGCCGACGCGGGCAACACGCTCGTCGTCATCGAGCACAACCTCGACGTCATCAAGTGCGCCGACTGGATCATCGATCTCGGCCCGGAGGGCGGCGAGGGCGGCGGAACGATTGTTGCGACGGGAACGCCCGAATCTGTTGCCCAGACGCGCACGAGCCACACGGGCAACTATCTCAAACAGGTCCTCGCCTCGACCTAAGCGCCGAACGTTATGCTTGCGCGATGAGCCCGAGCAATCCGAACGAGCAACCGACGCCCTTTCAACGCGCACGCGAAGTGTTTCGCTCGTTAGTGCCGGCTCTGGTCGCCGAACTGCTCATGTGGATGCTCATCATCGGCGTAGGTGCCGGGCTGCTGTTTCGTCAGCGCTGGATTTCGGTAGTCTGTCTCGCCTTGCTGGTTACTCCGGTGCTTCTGGTGTTTTACAGGGTTGTTTCTGCAGTCTTCCGCCCAACGGTCGCCCGCTGGCAGCGCACCACTGCCGTCGTACTCATCGTCATGCTGCTGCTCGCCGCCGGCCTCGTGGTCATACTCCTCCGTGGGCCGTGATCACAAAGGACGAGCAGCCTCGAACGATCTCACTCCATCCAGTCTTTAATATTCTCGTTGCCCAGTGGTGTACTGCCGGCGTACCACGACCCGTTCCAATTGACCGCGCCGACAAGGAATCTCAACCATGCTGACCTTGCAGTCGCTGTGGCTCGTCGTCCTCGCCAGCGCCGGCGCCGTGTTCGTCGCCAGCTGCGTCGTCTGCATGGCCCTGCCCATCCACAAGAAGGACTACAGGAAACTCGGCGACAAGGAAGATGGCCTCCGTGGCCTCGTCCGCGGCATGGCGCCGGGCGTCTACATGTTCCCGTTCTGCACGCCCAAGGAAGAACGGACCGACCCCGCCGCGGCACAGCGCGTAAGAGAAGGCCCGTGGGGGATTCTCAGCGTGCAGCCCCGCGGCTGGAGCATGGGGCCCATGCTCGGCCTCTGGTTCCTGCACATGGTGATCGTGTCGTTCTTCGTCGCGTATATCACCCGCGCCTCGCAGCACGCCGGGGCGCACTACCTCGACGTGTTCCGCGTTGCCGGCGCGGCAGCGCTGCTCGGTCATGGGGCTGGGGCCCTGCCGTCGTGCATCTGGAACGGTCGCCCGTGGAGCCAGCTCCCGGGCCAGCTCTTCGACGCGGTCGTGTACGCCCTGATCACGGCGGGGATGTTCGGTTGGCTGTGGCCCAAGGTCGCGTGAGGGCACAGGCCCGGGCGCAATCCCGCACGCTCAGAGCGTGGACTTGAGCTCACGGTCAAACTCGGGCACCAGCCGACGAGCCCGGGCGGCATCGAAGGCCGCGGGCAGGTCGGCCGTATGGGCGAGCAGAGACGTGACCACGGCCTCCACCACCCGCGAGGGTGCCAGCCGGCCCCCGCTCCAGTGGTCGTGGTCCACCCACGCCAGCGTGACGGTGTGCTCGCTCACGTGCCCGTCGGCGTGCGTGATGCGCACGCCGTAGCGCCAGCCGTGGCCGGATTCGGTCTCAGATTCGACGAGCACTTGCGTCACTTCGAGCGATCCTTTCGGTACACCACCATACGATTCGACCGGACCCGCGGCCGGGTTGAGCCCCGTGGTGGGGAAACACGAGCCGCGCATCTCCAAGATCGGCTCAAGCTCTCCCTCCTCACCTCTCCGCGTCACCGCTTCCTCATTCCACCATGACCTTTCTCCTCGAAACCACCCGCCTGGGCCTCAGCAACCTCCGCCTGCACCTCCTGCGGTCGGTGCTCACGGCCCTGGGCATCATCCTGGGCGTCGCGGCGGTGATCATCATGGTCAGCCTGGGCGAAGGGTCCAAGCGCGACGCGTTGATCCAGATCGAGCGTCTGGGCGCCCGCAACATCATCGTCCGCGCGCAGAAGCCCCCCGAGACCAACCAGCCCCAGCAGCAGAGCGGCAAGGGGCGCACCAGCTTCACCATCCGCTACGGCATCACCCGCGACGACCTCGAGGTCATCCGCTCCAACTTCCCCGACGCCGAGGACATCGTGCCCCTCAAGGAAGTCGGCGGCCAGATCATCCGCGGCGGGGCCCGCCGCACCAGCCAGGCCTACGGCACCACGCCCGAATTCGTCCGTGTCGCCAAGGTGAGCACCGCCCCCGGCGGCCGCTACCTCACACCCTCGGATATCGAGGAGCGAGCCCTGGTCGCCGTGGTGGGCGCCGAGATCGCCAAGCAGTTCTTTCACCTTGAAAACCCGATCGGGCAGACCATCCGCATCGACGACAAGGCGTTCACCGTGGTGGGCGTGCTCCAGCCCGTCGGGCTCGCGGGCGGGCGCGGCGCGGCACTCATCGGCCGCGACCTGGACCTCGACGTCCACATCCCGCTCACGACCGCGCAGTCGGTCTTCGGCGACGCCATCTTCCGCCGCACCAGCGGCTCGTTCCAGAGCAGCGAGATCCCCATCTCCGAGGTCTATCTCGCCTCGCCGTCGCGCGAGCGCGTCATGACCGATTCGTCGCGCCTCACCCGCCTCATGAAGTCGCGCCACACCGACCAGAACGACTTCATCATCCACGTGCCCTACCAGCTCCTGGAGCAGGCCGAGCGCACGGCATTCCAGTTCAACATGGTCTTCGGCGCCGTCGCCGGCATCTCGCTGCTCGTCGGCGGCATCGGCATCATGAACATCATGCTCGCGACCGTCACCGAGCGCACCCGCGAGATCGGCATCCGCCGCGCCATCGGCGCCACCCGCACGCACATCCTGACCCAGTTCCTGGTCGAGACCGGCGTGCTCTCGACCGTCGGCGGGCTCATCGGCGTGGGCGTGGGCGTGGGCGGCAGCCTGGCCCTCGACGGCGCGGCACCGGTTTTCCCGAAGCTCCCGTGGGTCGGGCAGTACTTCGACCCCGGGTTCCAGCTCCCCACGCACGTGACGATGTGGTCGATCGTGCTGGCCTTCACCGTCGCGGCCCTCACCGGCCTCATCTTTGGCATCTACCCCGCGCGCAAGGCGGCCAAGCAGGACCCGATCGTGGCCCTCCGGCATGACTGATCAGCGGGGAGTGGGGAATGGGCAGTGGGCAGTCGCGAAATGCATGATCGAAATGGGCGCCGGCCGGCCCATGCGCCGTGCCGCCGACTGCGGCCTTGAGCGGTCGGCGCGAATCGCGTCCTTTCAAAAAAAACACCAACCGACGAATCGTCGGTCGGTGCATGAGTCCTTCAAAGCCACCAGGGAGTAGCCGCGGCTTGGAGGGGTCAATGGGCTCTTTTCGCCATTGCCCTCCCCGCTATTCCTCCTGCACCGTCTCCGTTTCGGTCTCCGTCTCCACCTCTTCGGCCTCGTGCTTGGCCGCCTCGGCCTCGATCTCGGCCTCGAGCTGCTCGATGGGCTTCTCTTCCTCGACCTTCAGGCCCGCGGCAATCTTGGCGGCCTTTTCCTTGTCGAGCTTGCGCTTGATCGCGTCGACCTTGGGCTTGTCGGGGGCGAGGATGATGCTCGCCGCCTTGCCCATCCAGCGCGGCGTCTGCTCGACCTTGGCGATGTCGGCCAGCTGCGTCGCCACCGTCCGCAGGTTGTCGAGGCCGATCTCTCGGTGAGCGATCTCGCGACCCTTGAACCGCTGGGTCACCATCACCTTGTGACCGTGCATGATGAACCGGCGGGCCTGGTCGATCCTCACCTGCACATCGTGCGGGTCGATCTTCATCGACCGGCCCAGGCGCAGCTCCTTCATCTCCGTCGACTTGCTCGCCGCGCGGCTCTTGCGGGCCTTCTGCGACAGCTCGTACTTGTACTTCCCGTAGTCCATGATCTTGCAGACCGGCGGCCGGGCCTCGGGCGAGATCTCGACCAGGTCGAGCCCCAGCTCCTGCGCCTTCTTCATGGCCTCGGCCGTCTCGATCACGCCGTACTGCTCGTTGTCCGGTCCGATGACGCGGATGGGCGTGATGCGGATCAGGAAGTTGATGCGGGTCCGCTGGACCGGGCCCGCGTCGCGGTTGAATCTGCCGAATGCGATGGTCAGGACTCCTTGGAAAAACGCCGGAGCGCCGGGCCGGGATACACCCCGACCGCGCGGGCACAACGTCCCGTGGCGGCGGCTGATGGACGCGTGATGGAAGAAACGGGCGCGGTCATGATGCGCCCGGGGCCGAAACGCAGGTTGCACGAGATGACGACGCGACGAGACAGGCGCCCAGCACCATCGGCGAACCACCGAATGTCTTCATCTCGCTCATCAAGTCCCGCAGTATGCTCGCGACAGGCGTCGGCACATCCGACTCTCCCAAAAGCCTAACCCGCCCGGACCCCGGAAGCAAGGGAATTGGAAAAGCGACTCAGGAACGCGTAGGCGCCGTAACAGGCCAAATTCCACCGATCCCCCCACTCCGTCACTCCGTCACTCAGTCATTTCGTCACTCCGTCACTTCCCCTACATCCTCAGCACCAACTGCACAATGTTCACCGCCACGCTCAGGACCAGCATCACCAGCATCAGAACGAAAAGCGGCTGGCTCAGCAGGGGCTTGCTGTCACCCTTGCGGCTCTGGTCGACCGGGACCTCCGACGGAGCCGCGGCAGCCTCGGCCTGGGCCAGGCCGGCAAGGTCCATTCCCAGCACTTCCTTATGGGCAAGGATCGGCGGCTTTCCATCCCGTACCGCCCGCAGGTCGACCAGCACATCCCTGCAGTTCTGGTACCGGGCCCGGGGGTCCTTGGCCATCATCATCTCGATGACCTCGGAGACGCCCGCCGACAGCTTGGGGTTCACGTGGTCCGGCGGGACCAGCTCGGCCTTGAGGTGCTTGTGCATCACCGCCGACGGGTTCTTCCCGTCGAACGGGACGTTCCCCGTGACCATGTGGTACAGCGTCGCGCCCAGCGAGTAGATGTCCGCGGGCGGGCCGATCTTGATCTCGCCGCGGATCTGCTCGGGCGAAATGTAATACGGCGTGCCGAAGGCCTTGCCCGCCTCGGCCTCGGCCGCTTCCTTGTCGGAGATGCCGCGGGCCAGGCCCATGTCGGCCAGCTTCGCGACGCCCTCCTTGGTGATCATGATGTTCTTGGGCTTGACGTCGCGGTGGATCAGCCCCTTGGCGTGCGCGTGCTCGAGCGCATCGGCGATCTGCAGGACGATCTCGACCGCCTCCTTCTCGCTGAGCTTCTTGTGCTTGACGATGTCGTCGTACACCGTCCGCCCGTCCACGTACTCCATCACGAAGTAGTGGAACTCGCCGGCCTTGCCCACGTCGAAGGCCTGCACGATGTTGGGATGGTTGAGCTGTGCCGCGGCACGCCCCTCGGCGTAGAACCGGTCGATGAACTGCGGGTTGGCCGAGAACTTCTTGGGCAGCACCTTGATCGCGACCGTGCGGTCGAGGCTGATCTGGCGCGCCTTGAAGACGGTCGCCATCGCGCCGGCGCCCAGCTTCCCCAGCAGCTTGTAGCCCGGGATCTTCTGCTGGCTGCGCTCGGCCTCGAGGATCTGCCGCAGGCGGGAGACCTGGCGCTTGGTGACGTACTCGTTGTCGACCAGGAGCTGCACGAGCGAACGCTGGTTGGCGTCCTCGCGAACGACCTTGGCCTGCTCCAGGCAGTGCTGCACCTCTTCGGGCGTTGCCAAGCCCTGGTCGATCACCAGCCGGCCGACGAGGGTGTCCAGGTTCGTGCCGCTCTTGGCCGCTTCCTGCAGCGCGATCTCGGCGTCGGCCACCGGCGAAACCGGGCCCGCGGGAGCGGTGTCGCCCGAGCGGTTGGGACCGGTCTTTCCGGCTCCCGATTGGCCTGCCGCGGACTGGCCTGCCGCGGATCGCTCCGCGCCTGATGAATCGTCCATCCCGGGCTGTGGCTGCGCTTCGCTCAAGGGTCCTTCCCGAATTCCTGCCGCGGGGCGGTAGGCCGCTTCACTGCGCGGGGCCGCGGATGCCATCGGCAACCTCCGTCCGAGCCCCGTTCGCGGGGCGTAGGGTATCACACAACGCGTGCGGCCGCCCGAACGGGCTTCAGAAACGCCATCGGCCGCGGGACCCGGCATAGATGGGCCCCAAGGCGCTACGCGACCGGACGGGCGGGGGTTGCCAAACCGGCCATGAAGTTGCCGGTCCGGAACCCTGCTTTGACGATGCAAGGGGCGAGAACAACAAACCGGACGCAACCGCACGGGCGTGGACGGCGAACAGAATGCTCGGGATCGGCGCGCTCGCGGCCGCTCGCCGTCGGTAGGCCCTGATCGCGGGCCAAGGCTTGACATCAGCTCGATTCTTTGCTCTACTTTGTAAAGAGTCTGTTCAATCTGGGTTCGTGGCGGGCCGTTCTGGTTCCGCCCAATGGCTCAGGACAATCAGGACCACGTGAGGGGCTCGCGGCCACGGGGACCGCCTAGGGGCACTGCCATGGTGAATCGCAAGCGTCGTCAGGGCTTTACGCTGATCGAGTTGCTCGTGGTGATCTCGATCATCGCGCTGCTGATCTCGATCCTGCTCCCGTCACTGGGCAAGTCGCGCAAGGCCGCGAGGATGGTCCAGTCCATGAGCAACCTCAAGGGGCAGAACGTTGCCTCCAGTTCCTACCGCGACGACATGAAGGGCTTCATGCCCTGCACCCTGGCGTACTACCGCGGTGGAACGCCGTGGTCCAAGGCCGATTCATCCAGGACTCCCAACGACTACCTCGTCGGCTGGTGCACGTGGTCCTACGGCGGCAAGAACAGCGGCACCAAGTCCAAGTACGCCGGCGACAAAACGGGCTTCGATATCGAAGCGGCCGACCGGCCCCTGAACCCGTACGTCTATCCCAACCTCAAGTTTGAAGCGCCGGCGTGGACCTACCCCCAGACCCCGACCGGCGCGGCGTGCATGGACAAGAACTACCCGGACCGTGACAAGGCCGATGCCGCCGTCTTCAAGGATCCGTCCGACAAGATCGACTACCAGCAGAACTGGCCCAACCCGGACACCAAAAACTTCCTGTCCGCATATGAGGCCGTTGGCAATACGTACCAGTTCAATGCCAAATGGTGGGGGCCGATCTACGGCAAGGTCGGAGACTTCTTTAAGTCATTTAACTTCGGCGCCGCCCGCATGGCCCAAGCCGACAACTTCCAGCCCTCCCGGTTCGTGTGGGTGCACGACCAGACGGCCGACCTTGTGGTCAATTCGAACGCCAAGTTCCGCCTCAAGAACGGCTACGACGACTACAACAAAAGCGTCATGGGCTTTATGGACGGGCATGGCGCCTATCTCACCGTCATCGGCGGAGGCTCGGACGAGGCCTACTCGAACGATAAGTACACGTTCGTGTTCGAGGACCTGCGCATCAAATAATCCGCCCCTCCGCTAATTTCGAAACCGCGCGGGCAGGGCTCGGCCTGCCCGCTTTTTTTCACCCGACAAAGCTGTGGAAGGCCGTTGCGCGGGTAGGCGCGTAGGATGAGCCCATGACCAAGAACGACAAGATCAAGCTCGGAACCGCGGCGGGAGTATTCGTCATTGCCGCCGTGCTCATCGCATGGCAGTTCTCCAACAGCGGTGACCGGATGACCAAGCTCGACCCGGAAATGGCCGGGCCGGAGGTTCAGGCGCCGAAGAACCCCAAGGGCCAGGTCGAGACAGAGTTCGGCAACCGAGCCGTTCCGCCCCGCTGACGCCCGCGGTTAGGCGATCGGCGCTGCGGCGTTCCGCCACGCTTCTTATACCGGTGCGGGTGATGCGCCAGCGGTCTGCTCTCAAAACAAGTCGTTTCATGGCCGCGGCGATTAACGGGAGCGATGCCGGTCCTGCCCGCTCTGCTGGCCGACGGCATTCCATGGGGGCGGGCGGTACATGCTTCGCGGCGTGCTGATGCCGTCAATCTCTCTTGATTCCCAGAGCAATTGTGTTCTACTACCCCGTGCCCCGCACCGCGCGGGGCTTGGGGTGCATCCGGGCACCCCTGTCGCACCGGGGGGCCAGCCGCGCCGCGGGTATCGGACCGCCGCGTGGTTGCGCCAGGGACCTGCGCCATGGCACGCCGCACTCCACGCCCGGGCTTCACGCTCATCGAGGTGCTGATCGTCATCGCGATCGTGGCGCTCCTGATCGCGATCCTGGTCCCCTCGCTCAACCGATCCCGCAAGCAGGCCCGCCGCATCGCCTCGCTCAGCAACACACGCCAGATCACGGCGGCGACCAACTCGTACCGCGACGATTTCAAGAGTTTCCTGCCCCTGACGGTCACCTACTCGCGCGGCTCGACGCCGTGGACCACGTACGACCCGACCAAGTACACGCCCGTGTCGTTCAGCGGCTCTGGGTCGGACGTGTCGACGTGCTCGTGGCAGTTTGCCGGGAAGAACTGCAACAAGTGGTGGCGCGGCTACGACTCGGGGATCTTTGATGTGGAAGCCGCGGACCGGCCCCTCAACCCCTACCTGATGCCAGGGGCCAGATGGGACGCTCCGGCGTGGAGCTGGCCCCAAGACCCCACGGGGTTGGACCTTGCGGCCGATGCCGCGGCACGCGACGCCCAGGCGGCGCCGCTCCGCGACCCCAGCGACCGGGCCACGTACCAGCGGAACTGGCCGGCGGCCAACTACGCGATCTCGGCGTACAACGACGTGGGGACCAGCTACGACCTGAACATGCGGTGGGTGGACCAGGCCATGAAGCTGGCCTCGGGCCCCTACAAGCGGTTCGACGCGTTCAACGCGGGCGCCCGGGCGCTCCGCCAGGCCGAGAGCTACTCACCGTCCCGGTTCGTGTGGATCCACGACCCCTTCGGCTCGGTCGTCGCTTGCAACCCGGACCGGTCGTACAAGATCAAGAACGGGTACGACGAGTACAACAAGGCGGTGCTGGGCTTCCTGGACGGCAGCGCCAAGTACTTTGCCCTCCAGCCCGGCAACGACGCGGCATCGCTGCAGACCGAGAGCTTCAGCTATGTGTTTGAATTCGGACCGTATGTGGGGAAGTGATTGCGAAAGTGACTAAGTGACGAAGTGACTCAGTGACGAAGTGGCATTCGTAGTTCCGTCCTCGCGCCGACCGAACCTCAGCTCATCCGCCCGCCCTGATCCCGCCAGGTTCGCTTGCCCCCGTTAATTCATCACTCCGTCACTCCGTCACTCCGTCACTTCGTCACTTCCTCCCCCCTCCATCACTTTCGCAAAAACACAACCGGCCCGGGCAGAGCCCGAGCCGGTGTGCTAGTCAGAGAACAATCGGGTCCGCTTGAATCCGGCGTTGCCGCCGGCGTATCCGTCCTGTCCCTTACGAGACAGGCCGGACGAGAGAAGTATTGACAGTACCTGGCCCAAGATCGCTCTCAGGCTGTTCGCGATGAAGCGAACAGAGTCCCAGGCCTAAGGAAATCCCTTAGAAAGGAGGTGATCCAGCCGCAGGTTCTCCTACGGCTACCTTGTTACGACTTCGTCCCAGTCACCGATCTTGCCGTAGGCACCACAGTAGTGTGGCGACTTCGGGCACTCCCGGCTCCCATGACGTGACGGGCGGTGTGTACAAGGCTCAGGAACACATTCACCGGAGCGTAGCTGATCTCCGATTACTAGCGATTCCGACTTCATGCAGGCGAGTTGCAGCCTGCAATCCGAACTGGGGTGCGTTTTTTGCGATTTGCTCCAGCTTGCGCTCTTGCGTCGCTTTGTGCGCACCATTGTAGCACGTTTGCAACCCTGGATGTAAGGGCCATGAGGACTTGACGTCATCCCCACCTTCCTCCGGTTTGACACCGGCAGTCTCGCTAGAGTACTCGGCATGACCCGTGAGCAACTAACGATAGGGGTTGCGCTCGTTAAAGGACTTAACCTGACACTTCACAGCACGAGCTGACGACAGCCATGCAGCACCTGTGCTTGTTCCACCCAGAGGGTGTGGCTCCTCTTTCAAGGAGTTAATCCAAGCATGTCAAACCCAGGTAAGGTTCTTCGCGTTGCCTCGAATTAAGCAACATGCTCCACCGCTTGTGTGAGCCCCCGTCAATTCATTTGAGTTTTAGCCTTGCGACCGTACTCCCCAGGCGGCACATTTATCAGTTTTCCTACGACCGATACGGCGTCAAAACCGCACCGGTCTAATGTGCATCGTTTACGGCGTGGACTACCAGGGTATCTAATCCTGTTTGCTCCCCACGCTTTCGTGCCTGAGCGTCAGGACAAGCCCAGTGGACCGTCTTCACCATCGGCATTCCAGTGGATATCTACGCATTTCACCGCTCCACCCACTGTTCTGTCCACCCCTACTTGCCTCAAGTCCGCCAGTCCACTCTGCTGTTCCCCGGTTGAGCCGGGGGCTTTCACAGAATGCTTGACGGACCGCCTGCGCACCCTTTAAGCCCAGTGATTCCGATTAACGCTTGAGCCCCCTGTCTTACCGCGGCTGCTGGCACAGGGTTAGCCGGCTCTTCCTCTGGGGACAATCATTGGTTCCGTCCCCTGACAGCGGTTTACACGCCGTAGGCGCTTCATCCCGCACGCGGCATTGCTCCGTCAGGCTTTCGCCCATTGCGGAAGATTCGTTACTGCAGCCTCCCGTAGGAGTCCGGGCAGTGTCTCAGTCCCGATGTCGCGGGCCGTGCTCTCACACCCGCTACCCGTCTTAGGCTTGGTGGGCCGTTACCCCGCCAACTACCTGATAGGACGATCGCCGCTCCCAAGGCGAAAAATCTTTCCTCTTGCGAGCTTATGGGGTATTACCGCCAGTTTCCCAGCGCTATCCCCCACCTCGGGGTACGTTCGATCGTATTACTGACCCTTTCGCCACTTACCCTTGCGGGTACGTTCGACTTGCATGTTTTAGCCATGCCGCCAGCGTTCAATCTGAGCCATGATCAAACTCTTCAATTGAGTTCCTTGACGGGCGCCGGACTTTCGTCCGGACACCCAGAATTCAAGAGAAATAGCTGACCAAGTTCCCCGCTGTTACCGGCGATCCGGTTCGGCGGGGCGGTCTTCGTTCCGGTCATCGATTGCTCAACGACCGTAACGCCCCGGGCGGCTAGGCCCGGGGTAAGGCTGATATTCTTGATACGAGGTTTTCACCTGCGTGTCCGACACGAGAATACCAGCTCTGGGGGCTGTGACCTCCCCAGTGGCCTTTGGATCGACGTGAACATGAACCCGGCCAGGGCTCTCGGCGTGTTGCCGACGCTCACGTCGCACTTTCTCGTGCGGATCCCGATTGTTCACTTTTCAAAGAGGATGTTACCCCTGCCCGCGTCACTGGTCGGTGCCGCGGTCCAGAGGCAGGGGAAAGTCTAACCCGCTCCGACGGGTGGTCAAGTCGTGGAGAAGGGAAATATCGGTCGGCCCTTCATTCGGTCGAAATACACGGGTTCACGCCGGCGCTTCGCCCGATCCCCTCGCCCGCACAGTCGACGACCGCCCTTCCCCAGGCTCCGGGGTTCTCCCCACGCAGGCGACCCAGATC
The DNA here is from genome assembly GCA_044223975.1 of Phycisphaerales bacterium. Taxonomy (GTDB): domain Bacteria; phylum Planctomycetota; class Phycisphaerae; order Phycisphaerales; family UBA1924; genus CAZCPB01. Next base: position 59,111 of record JBGALI010000016.1, read on the forward strand.
GCGGCTGGACGCACGCCGCGAGCGGGTCGGGCCCCGTACGACCTCCGAATGCCCGCCGCCAGCGCTCGGCACGCGGCGGACATCGTCGCGCCCGTCGTAACGACATCGTCCAGCACCACGATGGTCTTTCCCGCCAGGCCTCGAGAGGATCGGCAGCGGATCGACCGGGCCACGTTGGCCCGCCGGGCGCTGCGGGGGACGTCGAGTTGTGACGGCCTGTGGCTGCGCCGCAGCGCACGGACAATCGGGATCCCCGTCACGCTGCGCACCGCGCGGGCCAGAACCAGCGTGTGATCGATGCCGCGCACGAGCCGGCGCACGAGCGATGTCGGAACGGGCACGAGCACCGCGCGGTCCGCAGGAATTCCTGCCGCGGCGAGCCGGTTGAGGAGCGTGCGGCCCAGCTCCCGGCCGAGTTCGCGTCCCGCACGCCGCCAGCGCGTGAACTTCAGGTCGTGCACCGCATCGCGCACGACGCCGTCGTACTCGCCGAGACGGACGAAGCAATCCCACGCCAGCCTGCTTTCGCGGCAGGCCGGGCACGATGGCCCTCCGGGCGCTCCAGCCGGGTCCGCCTCGTGGGGCCCGACGCTGACGCCGCAGCGGGCGCAGTACGACGAGGGGGCATCCGGCGCCCAACCCGCCTCGGCAGCCCGCGCCGAAAACGATCGTCGGGTCACGCCCAGCCAGGTTTCTTCAACGTCGAGCAACGCGTCGCGGACCCTTGCCAAAGTCGCGCGCGAATTCGCTCGATCGGCGCTGTTCGGCGATCGCACCTTTGAAATGCGCGGGGGCTGGCCGCCCCCCACCGCCGCCGGCACTGTCGCGTGCGAAACGCCCGCCGGCTGGTCGCCCGGAGGAGTTCGCGGCGGCCACACGAATCTCCCGGGCTCGCGTGCGTGCAGTCCCCCCTGAGTGTCCTCGCCTTGACCGGTCGGGTCGGGCAAGGTACCGCCGGGAACTGAACCTGCGTTCGGGTTGGGGCTCGCGCTCATTTCACGGGCCTCGGGAGATTCAATCAGAATATCGAACCGCCCGCGTTACCGCGCGGCGGGTGCGGCCGCGGGACCGCCGCGGGCCTGCGGGTGTGCCGCGTGCTGGACGCGGGCCGGATCTCGGAGCAGCGTGGCGACCAGGGCGGTCCACCCCGTCTGGTGAGTGGCGCCAAGCCCCTTGCCCGTTTCGCCGTGGAAATACTCGTGGAAGAGCACGAGGTCGCGCCAGTCGGGGTCCTTGGCGAATCGTTCATCGCCGCCGTGACAGGGCCGAGCCCCCGTGCCGTCGGGAAGAAAGAGGGAACACACGCGCCGGCGGAGTTCGTCCGCGCACTGCCTGAGCGTCAGCCTGACGCCCGAGCCCACGGGGCACTCGGCCGTCAGCGAATCACCGAAGAAATGGTCGTAACGCTCGAGCGCCTCGATGATCAGGAAGTTCAGCGGCATCCAGATCGGGCCGCGCCAGTTGCTGTTGCCCCCGAAGATCTGGGTGGTTGACTCCCCGGGCGAGTAGTCCACACGGTGCTCGCGCCCGTCGGCGACGAGGACAAAGGGCGCCTTGTCGTGGAACTTGGACACGCTGCGCACTCCGTGCGGCGAGAGAAACTCGCTCTCGTCGAGGAGGTAGCGGAGCACGCGTTCGAGTTTCTCGCGCGAGGGCACGGCAAGAAGCCGCTGGCCGCGGCTGGCCGGACCGTCCTCGATCAGATTCGACATGCCGCGAGAAAGGTCCTTGCGGTTTTCGAGGAACCACCTTGCACGCTTGGTGAACCCGGGCAGGCGGTCGTACATGTTCTGCTCGAACACTTCGACGGCGAGCAGCGGGACCAGCCCGACCATCGATCGCACCTTGATGAGCGTGGACTTCCCGTGGGCCCAGAGCTGGTCGTAGTAGAAACCGTCCTCGTTGTCCCACAGCCCCGAGCCGCCGGCGTGGTTCATCGCGTCGACGATGGACACGTAGTGCTCGAAGAACTTGGACGCGACGTCCTCGTACGCCGGGTCGCCGTGCGCGAGCTCGAGCGCCATCGACAGCATGGTGCCGCAGTAGAACGCCATCCACGCCGTGCCGTCGGCCTGGTCGAGGTGGGTGCCCGCGGGCATCTTCATCGACCGGTCGAACACGCCGACGTTGTCCATCCCCAGGAAGCCGCCGGCAAAGATGTTGCGGCCGCTGAGGTCCTTGCGGTTCACCCACCACGTGAAGTTGATGAGCAGCTTGTGGAAGACGCGCGCAAGAAAAAGCCGGTCGCGCTGGCCGCGCGGCCCCGTCATCTTGTAGACGCGCCAGCACGCCCACGCGTGGACCGGGGGGTTCGCATCGCCGAACGCGAACTCGTACGCGGGGATCTGCCCCGAGGGGTGCATGTACCACTCGCGGAGGAAGAGCACGAGCTGGTCCTTGGCGAACTGCGGGTCGATGTGCGCGAGCGCGACCATGTGAAAGGCCGTGTCCCAGGCCGCGTACCACGGGTACTCCCACGTGTCGGGCATCGAGATGATGTCGCGGTTGAAAAGGTGGAGCCAGTCGCTGTTGCGCCCGGATTTTCGCGACTCGGGCGGCGGGCACCCGGGATCGCCATCGAGCCATTCCTTCACCGCGTAGTAGTAGAACTGCTTGGACCACAACAGGCCGGCGTAGGCCTGACGCGCAACCCGCTGAGACTCGGCGGGCATGGCGCCGCACCGCTGCGCGTAGTCATCGAACACCGCGTCGAAGCCGGGGCCGAGCGGGTCTGCCGGGCTGGCGCCTTCCGCGCACAGACGCAGCCGCAGCGTCGCTTCGGTGCGGGGCGCGAGGTCGATCACGTAGACAGGTGCGGCCTTGGTTCCACGGGCGGCCGGGCTCACCGCGTCGTGCACCCCGTGCACGAGGCGCTCGTTGAAGGCATCCTTAACGTGCGGTCCCGGGTTCGGCGTGCCGAAAAGCCTCTGCTGGTTCGTGTCGTTCTCGGTGAACAGAAACTCGGGGAGCGTGCCCCCGGGGCCCGGCGAAACCGACAACTCAAAGCGGCCGAGCGTTGAATGGTCCGTGACGAGCGTGCGAGCGTCCTTGCGAACGATCGAGGGCCGAGCCAGGATCCCTTCGCTCGTTCTCCCCCACGACCACGTGTTGCGGAACCAAAGCGTGGGCAAGAGGTGAAGCCGCGCGGCTTCGGCGCCGCGGTTGGTAACCGTGATGCGGATCAAGATGTCGTCGGGGGAGTTCTTGGCGTACTCCACCTGCACGTCGAAGTACTTGCCGTCATCGAACGCGCCCGTGTCGGCGAGCTCAAACTCGGGCTGTTCCCGGCCGCGAATTCTGTTCTCTTCCACGAGGCGCGCGTAGGGGAACTCGCCCTGCGGGTACTTGTACAGGCCCTTCATGTACGAGTGCGTGGGGGTCGAGTCGAGGTAGAAGTACTCCTCCTTCACGTCCTCGCCGTGATTGCCCTCGGGGCCGGAGAGGCCGAACAGCCGCTCTTTCAGGATCGGGTCCTTGCCGTTCCACATGGCCAGCGCGAAGCACAGGCGGCACTCGCGGTCGGTGATCCCGAGGATGCCGTCCTCGCCCCAGCGGTACGCGCGGCTGCGCGCGTGATCGTGCGGGAAATAGTTCCAGCAGTCGCCGTCGGGCGAGTAGTCCTCGCGCACGGTGCCCCACTGGCGCTCCGAGAGGTAGGGCCCCCACCGCTTCCAATTCGCGGCCCGGGTCGCGTCCTCGGCCAGTCGCTGGGCCTCGGCGCTGGATTGCGTGGGGGGCATCGGGGCGAGTGTACTTGCCGACGCCGCAGGGCGTGGTCATGACGACCGAGCACCCCAGGGGCTTTGCACACTTGTCTGGCCCAAAAACGATACCGCCCGGCACGGGCCGGGCGGTGTCGCAAACACGGGCGCAGGGAGTCGAACCCCGAACCTCCTGATCCGTAGTCAGGTGCTCTATCCAATTGAGCTACGCCCGCAACCCCGCGGGACGGCTCCCAGGGGACGGGCAAGCGTAAACCTCGCGGGGGCGGTCGGCAAGTCCGGATCGCCCCGGATAAACGCCGACTTGATTCTGCCGCCCAGCACGCAACGATTCCCTTCCGGTCCGGAGCCCCTCGAACGGGGCACCCGGCAGCCCGCTGACCGACAAGGATTTTTCATGGCTCACTCTCGCACCGCCCGCAAGGCCGTCCGCCAGAACACCGCCCACCGCGCCCGCAACCGCTGGCGGCTCCGCGAAATGCGCGACGCCATCAAGGAATTCGGCGAGCAGATCGCGCACGGCTCGGCCGCCAAGGCCAGCGAGGCCTACGCCAAGTGCGTCAGCGTGATCGACCGCTCCGCCAGCAAGGGCGTGATCCACAAGAACCAGGCCTCCCGTCGCAAGAGCCGGCTGTACGCCCGCCTCAAGGCCATGGCCCCCGCGAAGTGATCCGGACGCGCGCCCTGCCGCGCACGACCCGCCAGTGACTCGCTGCCACGACGCCGCCCCGCGCGGCGTCGTTTTCTTTCGCGGCGCGAAGCACTCGATCGCACCCGCTATCCTGCACGCACGATGAGCAAGGCACGGAATGCCGGCCCGCGACCGTCACGAGCGACGGCCCCCTCGGGGCGCGCGGCGGGGAACGGCTACGCGCGGCTCTCCACTCGCCCGTTGCACGTGCTGGTGTTTCTGCTGCCGCTGATCGCCGTGTACGAGATCGGCTCGGCGCTGTTCCTGGCCGACCACCGCCACGGCCAGGTCGAGACGATCAAGGCGCAGAAGCTCCTCTACGACTTCATGCAGGCCTTCGGCAGCGCGTCGCTCTACCTGCCGGGCATCGCGCTCATCGTCGTGCTCCTGACGTGGCACATCCTTGAGCGCGACCGCTGGCAGATCCGCCCGGGCGTTCTGGTCGGGATGTTCGCTGAGTCGTTCCTTTGGACCCTGCCGCTGCTGGTCTTTGGCGTGATGCTCCAGTCGGGCGAGGGACCGCGCGCGGCGATGGCGGATGTGGCCGCGTCGCCCCTCACGCAACTCGGATGGCAGGCCAAGATCACGCTTTCGATCGGCGCCGGGCTGTACGAGGAGTTGCTCTTTCGGCTGATTCTCATCGCGGCGGTGCACTTCGTTCTGGTCGATCTCATGAAGTTCCGTCACGTGACGGGCGGCATCGTGGCCGCTTGCGTTTCCGCTGCCGCCTTCGCGTTCTATCACGATCTATCGCTGCCGACCGGGGGCATCGACACCAAACTGGCGGTCTTCTGTGCGGTCGCCGGCCTGTACTTTGCCACCATATTCGTGCTGCGGGGATTTGGAATTGTGGTCGCGGTCCACGCGATCTACGACATCTTTGTTCTGGTTCCGGTAGGCAAGCACTAGACGGATCGATCTGGTTCCCCGGTGGATATCGGTCTCGTTCTTTCGGCGGCCATTCCGGCCGCTCTGCTACACTTTGGGTGCGTATTTGAGGCCGCGGTGCCGCCCGGAGGCACGGACACCTCCGGTGAGTCGGAATTCCGTCCTGGAAGGAATACTCCCTATGGGGCTGGACTTCGCGATCGATGAACTGATGTCGACGGGCTGGACGGCGCTGGACACTACCGGTTGCCAACGGAGCGGCGCGCGGCCGTACCCCACCGTGGTCCGGGTGAGCGACGAGTTCCGTGGCGCGGGCCTGGAATTTACCGTGCGACACGTGCAGTTGTTCGACTGCTACCGCGCCGAGTGGCGTGACCCGTCAGGGCAGGCCTCCGGGGCGGTCGTCGGGCAGACCGAAGCAGAGGCCGCTGTGTACGCGCTAGCCCAGCTTCGTCGTCAGCTCGCGACGGTCGCCCCCTGACGGCGCCGGTTCGATGCTCTCTGGATTCGTGGCTCGCCCGAGCCGCGTGTTGACGCCCTCCGCCAGCCCGCTATCGTCTTGCCCGTCCTCCGGACCGCCGGGTCCGAGCCGCGTTGGCCCCATCGTCTAGCCTGGTCTAGGACACCAGGTTCTCATCCTGGTAACAGGGGTTCAAATCCCCTTGGGGTCATTGAAGTACACGCCCCGTCGCACGCGACGGGGCGTGTTCGTTTTTGGGAGCCCAGAGTCCGGTGCGGGATGTTCACGCCGCGCGAAAACACCCCGATTTCTCGGACCAAAGCCCACATTCCCTTGCGACGGGAACGTCACGCCGAGTATGCTCCGCAGGTTCGAGCTTGCAGTGAGGAGAGACATCATGACATCTGTTCGCATCCCCGCAATCGCGGGAATCGCGCTCGTGGTGAGCGTCGGCGGGTCCGCGTCCGCGCGGGGAATTGTCTGGAACGAATCGGTCAACGGAGATCTCTCCGGAGACCGCTTCAACCCGACCAACCTGACGCTGCACGCCGGCAGCAACACGCTCATCGCCACTTCCGGTAACGGGTCGCTCCCGACCGGCGACCGCGAGTACGTGCACTTCAGCCTGCCCGCGGGGACGTCGCTCGTCGGGCTCGTCAACGTCTCGTACGTCGGCACCGGCGACGACACGGCGTTCATCGCCGTCCAGGCGGGCAGCACGTTCACCGAGCCCCCCACCGGCACCACGGTCGGGAACATCCTCGGCTACGACCACTTCGGTCCCAACGAGGGGACCATCGGCCTGGACATCCTGCCCGACATGGGCAACGCGTTCGCCGCGATCGGGTTCACACCGCCCCTCACCGGATCGAACTACACCTTCTGGATCCAGCAGCTCGCCAGCCCCTGCACCTACGAGTTCAATTTCCAGGTCGTTCCGACGCCCGGAACCGCGGGCCTGCTCACCGCGGCCGGGGTGGTGTTGCTCCGGACGCGCCGCCGCTGATCCGCGGAGTTGCGTCGGAGCGATTCCAAGTCCTGCGATCTGCTCCCCCCCCCCCGGCGGTCACCCGCCGAAGGCCTTCTTGTAGTCGCTCAGGAATTTCTCGATCCCGATGTCCGTGAGCGGGTGCTTCATGCAGTCCATGATCACCTTCAGCGGCGCGGTCGCGACATCGGCGCCCGCCAGCGCACAGTGCAGCAGGTGCGTGGAGTGCCGGATGGACGCCGCCAGGATCTTGGTCTTGTACCCGTAGTTGTCGTAGATCTGGCGCGTCCGCTGGATCAAGTCCATGCCGTCCTCGCCGACGTCATCGAGCCGCCCGATGAACGGGCTCACCAGGAACGCGCCCGCCTTGGCCACCATCATGGCCTGCAGCGGCTGGAAGCACAGCGTCAGGTTGGTCCGGATCCCCTTGTCCGAGAGCGCCTTGCACGCCTTGAGCCCGTCGATGGTGCTCGGCAGCTTCACGACGATGTTGGGGGCGATCTTCGAACGCTCCAAGCCTTCCTTGATCATGGCCTGGGACTCGGTCGCGATCACCTCGGCCGACACCGGACCCTTCACCACCTGGCAAATCTCGGCGAGCCGCTTGCCGTAGTCGATCTTTTCCTTGGCGATCAGCGACGGGTTGGTCGTGACGCCGTCCAGGATGCCAAGGTCGGCGGCCTGCTTGATCTCGTCGAGGCTGGCGGTGTCGATGTACAGTTCCATGGTTCGCTCCGTGGGGGCCGGGCGCACGATAGGCGGCGCCGCCCGTGCGTGAATTTCGCAGGACCTAAAGCAGCTTCTTCAACTCGCGTCTCAAGATCTTTCCGGTCGGATTCCGCGGCAGCGACTCGACGAACCGAACTTCGTCGGGCGCCTTGTACCCCGCCAGGCTTTGCCGGCACCACACGATGATCGCCTTGGCGTCGACGCCCTGCCCCTCGTTGAGTTCCACGAACGCCACGGGCACCTCGCCGCGCATCGGGTCCATTTTCCCCACCACGCCCGAGTCCTTCACGGCCGGGTGGCGGTTGAGAACCTCCTCGATCTCCCGCGGGAAGACGTTCTCGCCGCCGATGATGAGCATTTCCTTCAGGCGCCCGGTGATGTGCAGGTGCCCGTCGTCGTCGAAGCGGCCGATGTCACCGGACTTGAAGAATCCTTGATCGTCGAACACCGACCGGGTCTGCTCCTCGTGCTTGTAGTAGCCGCGCATGACGTTGGGGCCGCGCATGATGACCTCGCCGTCCTGGTTGCGGCCCAGCTCGTGGCGCGAATTGAGGTCGACGATGCGCTGATCAACCTCAGGGAGTGGCCGCCCCACCGAGCCTTCGCGGAACTCGAACGGGCGGCACCAGTTCGTAACCGGCGCCGTTTCCGTGAGGCCGTAGCCCTCGCAGATCGTGACCCCGAAACGATCGCGGAATCGCTCAAGCACCGTGCGGGGGAGCGGCTCGCCGCCTGAAACGGCGTACCGCAGGCTCGCAAAGTCCGCCGGCCCGGCGTCCTTGACCGACAGCAGAGCGTTGTACATCGACGGGATCGCGATAAAGATCGTCGGCCGGTGCTCGCGGAACAGCTTCACCAGCCTGTGCGGCACGAACCGGGCCGTGTACACCACCTTGATCCCGCCGGTCAGCGGCAGCAGCGTGAGCACCGTCAGCCCGAAGGTGTGAAACTGCGGCAGAACGCCCAGCATGGTGTCGGCGCGGCTGAAATCGACCCAGTGCATGATCTGGCGCATGTTGGCCATGATGTTGCCGTGGGTGAGCATCACGCCCTTGGGCCTGCCGCTGGTGCCGGAGGTGTAGAGCAGGAGCGCCAGGTCGTCGTCGGACGCCGGAGCGGGCCACAACGGCTCGGGCACGCCGGTGAAGTCCAGCGCGTCGAGCCTGATGATGTTCTTGACGCGCGGCGTGAACCCCATGTGATCGATCAGCGGTCCGACGGTCAAGACCGTGTCGGTCTCGCAGTCGTCGATCACGTATTGGAGTTCGTCGGGCTTGAGCAGGTAGTTGAGGGGAACGACCGTCTTGCCGAGCATCCAGCCCGCCAGGGCGGCGACGGGGAGTGAGCCGCCGGTCGGTGTCATGACTCCCAGCGTTGGAGTCGCGCACCGACCCCGGACGATCTCGGCGATGTGGAGGGCTCCGACGAGCACCTCGATACCCCGGCGCGCCCCCCGGTCGTCCACGAGCACCGGTCGGCTCGCCGACCTCAGGAGCGAACGGATGATGGGCCAATGAATGCTCACGGAAGCCCGCCTCCTGCGACGATACGTGAAAACACCACGGGCGTATGCTAACAGACGGAGCGAAGGACGCGGCTCGCGGACGGAACCGGGAACGCTCCGCTCCCTTTCGAACGAGGTCGCGGCGATGACCGGACGGAACTCATTCGCTCTCACGATCGCTGGCGTGGTTGCCCTGACCCCCTTCCTGTGCGGAGGGTGCGCTTCGACGCCCGTGCCCACACTGACTCCCTCATACGTGGAGTTGTACCAATCGGGACGGTGGGCCGAGGCCCAGACCGCTGCCGCGGCACGCGCCAAGGAGCTTCCGAGCGGCCTGGAGCGCGAGCAGGCCATGCTCATCGCCGGTCAATCGGCGCACGCCCTTGGTCGCGATCCCGAGGCCGAGCCGTGGCTGAAGCCGCTGCTCACCTCGGGCAATCCGACCATCGCCGGGCGCGCGGGAGTGACCATGGGCCTCATCGCCCAGCGTGCGGGCATGGACGCCAAGGCGGTGACCTACTTCTCGGAGGCCGCCGACAAGCTCGCCGGCGACGAATCGGCGCGGGCGCTGCTGTACCTGGGCGACTCGTACGCCCGCCTGAAGGAGCGCACCAAGGCGCGGGACGCCTGGAACCTCGCGCTCGAGCGTGCCAAGTCCGACCCGAGCCTGAAGTCCGACATCGGGGCCCGCCTGTCGAAGCGCGACGAAGGCCCGACGCCCAAGCGGGGCGGGCTGACCCTCCAGGTCGGGGCGTTCTCCTCCCACCAGCGTGCCCAGGGCATGGCCGACCGGCTGCGAGAACGGACGGCGGCGGCGGGTCTGGCCGAACCCAGGGTGATTGAGACCAGCAGCAAGGGCAAGCAGGTGTTCGTCGTTCAGATCGGGCGCTACGCGTCGCGGCCGGAGGCCGACAAGGCCAAGAAGCAGCTTGCGGAAGCCGCGTTCGTGACCGACGCCGCGGATTGAGCCCCCGGTGCCAGGGCGGGGCCCCGTGGGCCGCCCGCGTGTCGGGAACCCGCTCCCCTCCTCCGCGTATGTGTCTGGAGCCCGATCGCAGGCGCCCCGGAGCGTCCCGCGACCGCCCGAGGGGTAACTCATGGCACAACGGCGTTGGCAGAGGGGATGGATTCAGGCCGGATTTGCGACCGCGTTGCTCTGCGGCGGGATGTCGGCGGCAATGGCACAGGCCGCGGACGAAGTTCCGGACTGGGCCCGGCGCATGGCCGCGGACCCTGACTCGCCGGCGATGCGCTCCTACGCCGCCCAGCAGAAGAAGCGGGTCGAGGTCGAGCGGGAGCTCAAGAAGATCCGCTTCCAGCACTTCGGATCGATCAACAACGTCGAGATCCGACAGGCGGGGATCGCGAAGCTGCGCGCGTACACCGAGCCGGCATCCTTCCCCAGCCTGATCGAGGTATTCCGTGACGAGAAGGACGACGTGCGCCGTGCCGTGCTCGACCACCTGGCGGACCAGAAGTCAGACGAAGGCGACGCGTGCCTGGCGTGGATCGCGGCTCGCGACAAGTCCGCGGAACTGCGCAGCGCCGCGACCGCGCGCGTCGCGGCCCGGGTGCAGGAAGCGGGCAAGGTATCTCCACGGATCGCGCTCGTCGTGTACGGCGCCGTGCGTTCGTCCAACGAATCGATCATCGCGCAGGGCGCGCAGCTGGCCTCGGGGATCGGGATGCACGAGGCGATCCCGTGGCTGATCTCGGCGCAGCTCGGCAGCGCGCCCGCCGCGGGCGCGACCGATCGCGCCGGGACGGGCGACCTGGCGTGGATCATGGTCGGCAAGCAGATCGCGTTCGTCAGCGACCTGACCCCCGTGGTCGCCGACAGCGCCGTCGCGTTCGATCCCCAGCTGTCGGTCGTCACCGAGGGCGTGCTGCTCCGCGTCCACGACGCGGCCGTGCTGACGTACCGCTACGAGGTGCACAACGCTCTGATCGATCTTTCGTCGCGGGATTGGGGACGCTCCACCAACGGCCTGGGCTGGAACCAGGAGGGCTGGCGCGACTGGTACACCAAGGAGTACCTGCCGTTCCGCAAGTCACGGGATACCGAACTGGCGAAGGCCAAGCCGGTTCCACCGCCGAAGTAGACGACGGTGAAGCGCCCGCCGGCAGAACTGCCGGTACCTGCACCGGTCATCCCTCGCCGATCACCGAAGCGATCGCCGTGTCGTCGGTGTGACTGATCGAAACGTGCCACGCACGGATCCCGGCGCCCGTGGCCGCTCTCGCCGCCTCGCCGTGCAGGGCAAGGATCGGGCGCCCCGACGGCTCGAGCACCACCTCAACGTCGGTCCAGGCGATCCCGTTCCGCCAGCCCGTGCCCAGGGCCTTGAGCGTGGCTTCCTTGACCGCAAACCGCCCCGCCAGGTGCTCCATGCGCCGGCGCGCCGACGCGTCGGCGTACGCACGTTCCCCGGGCGTGAACACGCGCTCCAGAAAGTGCGCGGCATGACGCTCCACCATGTCGGCGATGCGGGCCACCGGGACGATGTCGACGCCGTGACCGATGATCCTCATGCCGATCCCCGGTTGCGTGCCACGCTACTTCTTCTTCGACGACTTGCCGCCAGACTTGCTGTCCGGCTTGCCGCCCTTGGCTTCGCGGGCGGGCGTCGCGGCAGGAGCAGGCTTTGCGGCCGAGCCCGTGCCGCCGGAGTCCCTGGCCGCCGCGCTCTTGTCCGCTGCGCCTTTGGAATCGGCCTTGGGTTCGGCGGGCTTGGCGTCCGAGGTCTTTGTCTCAGCGGGCTTGGCATCGCCGCCCGACGGCGCAGGCTTGTCCGCGTCGGCCGCCTTGCGGTACGACTCGGAGCGGTAGTCGGTCTGGTAGAAGCCCGAGCCCTTGAAGAGCAGCGCGGCGCCCGTGCCGATCAGTCGCTCCAGCGTTTTCTTGCCGCACTTGGGGCAGGTGCGCTCGGGCTTGGCGGACATCGACTGGAAGAGCTCGAACTCGTGCCCGCAGCCCTTGCAGCGGTAGTCGTACGTCGGCATGGATCGTCCTCGAATCGCAAGAGTTCAGCGCGCCGACCTCGGACCGGCGACGAAACGCGTCACGGGGCGACCGCCACCTTCGCGGGCCGCACGACGCGCTCGGCGCCGCCGGTTGAGATCGTGAAACCGACCTGGTACGTCGCGACCACGTGGCCCGGGTCGATTCCCTTGGCGGCCTGCTGCATGATGGCCTGGTGCCGATCGGGGTTGAACTCCTCGCCGGGCGCGGGGTTGATCACGCCCACGCCGTGCGACTGGAGCACCTTCATCAACTCGTCGCGGATGACCTTCACGCCCGAGACGATCTGCTCGGCGCTCGCCTTGGCCATGTCCTGCCCGAGCGCCAGGTCGAAGTGGTCGAGGACGCTCAGCACGCTCTGCACGACGCCGGTGCGGGCCTGGACGCGGGCCTCCTGCTCGTTGGCCAGGGCGCGGCGGTGAGAGTTCTGGTAGTCGGCGAGCGTCCGCAGGTACTTGGCCTGCATGTCCGCAAGGTCGCCCTCGGCGCGCGCCACGCGGGCCTCGAGATCGCCGGGGTCGACCCCCGTCGGGTGCACGCTGTCGGGCGCCGTCTCGGGGGCGCCGGCGCGCGACTCCGATTCGCCCGCATCGTCCACGTTCCACTCGCGCGGCTCGTCGTTTTTTCTTGGATTCGCCATCGTTCACCTCGGGCCGCATCAGCCCGCCAGCATGTCCTTGAACTTCTTCCAGAATCCGTGGCTCTCGGGGAGCACGTCCTGGTTTTCCGAGGCCGCAAAGTCGCGGAGGATCTTCTCCTGCTTTCCCGACAGCTTACGCGGGATCTCGATCTTCACCACGACGCCCAGGTCGCCGCGCTTGCCCGAACGGAGGTTCGGGAGCCCCTGCCCGGGGAGCCGAAGCACCGTGCCGTGCTGTGTACCCGGCTCGATCGTGGTCGGCTTGGCGCCCTCGAGCGTCGGCACCCGAATTTCCGCCCCCAGCGCGGCCTGCGTGAACGGGACGGGGAGCTCGAAAACCAGATGGTCGTTCTCACGCTTGAAGAGCTCGTGCTCCTCGACGCGCACGACGACGTGCAGGTCGCCGCGCATCCCCTCGCCGCCCGGCGACATTTCCGGCGGTGGAGGTTCGCCCTCGCCCTGAACGCGGATCGCCTGGCCGTCGCTGATGCCCGGCGGCACCTTGACGTTGAGCTTGCGCTTCTTGGGCTGGCGGCCCTTGCCGCGGCAGGCGTCGCAGAATTCCTTGATGATCGTGCCGCGCCCGTGGCACGCGGGGCAGGCGGTGACCATGCGGAACATGCCGCCCAGGCCCGACTGCTGCACCTTACCGTGCCCGCCGCAGGTCGGGCACTTGGCCGGCTTGCTCCCGGCCTTGGCGCCCGAGCCGGAGCATTTCTCGCAGACATCGAGGCGCGTGAACTCGACGTCGCGGTCGGTTCCCTTGAGCACGTCGTCGAGCGTGATCTCGATCTCGGTCTCGAGGTCGAACCCGCGGGCCACGCGCCGCCCGCCGCGGCCGCCACCGAAGTTTCCGCCGCCCGTGTTGCCGAAGATGTCCTCGAACATCGAGAAGATGTCGGAGACGTCCATCCGCGAGAAATCGTGCGCCGCGGCACCGTGCCCGCGAAGCCCCTCGTGCCCGAACTGGTCGTAGCGCTGGCGCGTGGCGGGGTCGGAGAGGACCTCGTACGCCTCGGCGGCTTCCTTGAATTTGACCTCGGCCTCCGGATCGTTGGGGTTGCGGTCCGGGTGGTACTTCATCGCCAGGCGGCGGTAGGCGCGCTTGACCTCCTCGCCGTCGGCGGTCTTTTCGATGGAGAGGATCTCGTAGTAGTCGCGGGTGGTGGGCATCGAGTTCTCGCGCCGCTCTTGGGACTCACGCCATCAGGAATCGAGCCCGCGGTTTCTCAACCGCGGGCTCGGGAATATGCGCTGCTGCAACCCGTCGCTTACGCTCCGGGTTCGCGGGGCCTGATCGGCCCCGCCCGGGGTGTTCAGGACACCGCGCCGACGGCGGCCTTGGTGTCTTCCTTCAGGTCGGTCACGAGCACATCGGTGGTGAGCATGAGGCCCGCCACGCTCGCGGCGTTGATGAGCGCGGTCTTGGCGACCAGGGCCGGGTCGATGATGCCGGCCTTGATCAGGTCGGTGTAGTCGCCCGTCGCGGCGTTGAAGCCGAAGCCGACGCCGCCCTTGCCGCCTTCCTTCACCTTCTCAACCACCAGGTCGCCGTCGAAGCCGGCGTTCTCGGCGATCTGGAAGGCGCACGACTCGACCGCCTTGGCGACGATGTCGAAACCGATCTTCTCGTCGTCGGTCTGCTTGCCCTTCTTGGCCGCGGCAAGGATCGCGTCCTGCGTGCGGAGCAGCGCGACGCCGCCGCCGGGGACGTAACCCTCCTTGGCCGCGGCGCGGGTGGCGTGCAAAGCATCGTCCACGAGGTCTTTGGTCGACTTCATGGCGATCTCGGTGGCGCCGCCGACAGAGATCATGGCCACGCCGCTGGTGAGCTTGGCGAGACGCTCCTGGAGCTTCTCGCGGTCGTAGTCGCTGGTGGACTTGTCGTGCTGGCTCTTGATCTGGGCGGCGCGCCCGTTGATGTCGGACTTCTTGCCGGCGCCCTCGATGATGGTGGTGTCATCCTTGGTGATGACGACCTTCTTGGCGCGTCCGAGTTCGGCGAGTTCGACGCTCTCGAGGCTGCGGCCCAGGTCCTCGGCAATGAACGTTCCGCCGGTGAGGACCGCGATGTCGCCGAGCATCGCCTTGCGGCGGTCGCCGAAGCCGGGGGCCTTGACGGCGCAGATGCGGAGCGAGCCGCGGAGGCGGTTGACGACCAGGGTCGCCAGGGCCTCGTTCTCCAGCTCCTCGGCGATGATGAGCAGGGGCTTGCCGGTCGTGATCGTCTTGTTGAGCAGCGGGAGGAGGTCGGGGAGGTTGGAGATCTTCTTCTCGTAGATGAGTATGTAGCAATCCTCGAGCACGCACTCGGCGGTCTTGGGGTCGGTCATGAAGTACGGGCTGAGGTAGCCCTTGTCGAACTGCATGCCCTCAACGTAATCAAGGGTAGTTTCGGCGGTCTTGCCGTCCTCGATCTCGACGACGCCGTCGGCGCCGACGCGGGCGATGGCCTCGGCGATCAACTCGCCGATCGTCTCGTCGTGGTTGGCGGAGACGGTGGCGATCTTCTTGTAGTCGTCCTTGCCTTTGCACTTGACGGCCATGGCGTCGATCGCGGCGCTGGCGGCCTCGGCGGCCTTGTTGATGCCGCGCTGCAGGTGCACGGGGTTGGCGCCGGCGGTGACGTGCCGGAGGCCCTCGGTGAAGATCGCCTGGGCCAGGACGGTGGCGGCTGTGGTGCCGTCGCCGGCCTTGTCGGCGGTCCTCTTGGCGACCTCGTTAACCATCTTGGCGCCCATGGACTGGAAAGGCTCGGGGAGAGTGATCTCTTTCGAGACGCTCACGCCGTCCTTGGTGACGTGCGGGCCGCCGTAGGACTTCTCGATGACCACGTGGCGCCCGCTGGGGCCCATGGTGCACTTGACCGCGTCGGCGAGGCGGTCGACGCCCTTCTTCATCTCGAGAAGTGCCGCGTCCTGGAACATGATCTGCTTGGTCGCCATGAGTGTGTCTCGCTTTCGTTGGCCCCGAAAACGGGGGCCGCTTGCTTCCCTTGAATCACGCGCCGGGCTTCTCGGCCGGGCGCGTCACCAGTTGCTGTCCCTCTCGTACCCGAATTCCACGAGCGCTTCGCCCGCGGATTCCTTGAACCATCGCTTCGTGTCGTCCGTGAAGTACGTCTTCCACTCGCCCATCCTGGCCGCACGCATGTTGCTGGTCGGATCTTCATCGAGCCGCCCCGGGGCGGTGTTCGACGCGAGCGCGACCGGCTCGGCCTCCTCGGGATCGACGCCCAGGAAGCGGTAGAGCTTGCGCCGCTCGACCTCCACGTCGGCGTGCAGGCTCTCGTAGGAGATATCGTGCACGGGCGCGGGCGCGATCTCGCCCCTGGTCATGCGGTCCTTGGTGTCGCGGTCCCACACCATGTAGCACGACCAGTTCCGGGCCATGTGCCGCACCCACGGCTCGCAGGCGAGCAGCTCCTCGGGGTGGGCCTTGAAATGGAACGGGTCGTTCGCGAACGCCGCTCTCTGGGCGGACATCTGCGTCGCGTACGGCTCGCCGACGGGGAACCCGGTCGCCATCTGGTGGTAGGTCCAGCTCACCAGCACATCACGCCCGTCGCGCGTAACGTGCACCAGGCGCGCCCCGGGGACGTAGGGCCAGAGCAGGCGCGGCGTGTGGTCCCCCACGCACTCGGCGCCCGGGCGATCCTCCAGGAGCGTCAGCGTGCACGCGCGGATCGTGTCGGCCACGCCGCGCTCGAGCGCCTCGAAATAGGTGGGGCGTTTGGCCAGAGACCAGAATTGTTCGCGTGCCGAATCCATGATCTCCCTGAAACGCGCGAAGGGGCTCTCCCCGTCGCAGTAGACCTTGGGGTGCAGGTTGAGGAGATTGCGCACCCAGTTCGTCCCCGTGCGCGGATGCCCGCACACGAAGAAAAGCGTGCGGTCACGCGTTTGTTCGGTCATTCCTCACCTGCCCTCAACCCGCCGGGAACGCTCGGCCCGGGGCGTCGTGGCCCCGGGTTCGACGCTCCCGCCGGTTCAGCCGTCGATCACCCCGAGCAGCTCGCTCTCGCGGAGGATCAGGTGCTTGTCGCCCTTGATCTCAACCTCGGTGCCCGCGTACTTGCCAAAGACGACGGTGTCGCCCTTGCGGACGGTCATCTCGGCCCGCTTGCCGTTCTCAAGACGCTTGCCGGGGCCCGTGGCGACGATCTCGCCCTTCATGGGCTTTTCCTTCGACGTCTCGGGCAGGTAGATGCCCGACGCCGTCTTGGTCTCGGCTTCGAGCGGCTTGACCAGAACACGATCTTCGAGCGGCTTCACGGCCATGAGAAACTCCTTTGAGTGCTGAGTGCTGAGTGCTGAGTGCTGAGTGCTGAGTGCTGAGTGCTGACAGAAATCGTTCTTCCTACTTCTCTTGTTCCTTGGACAGCAGCGTGCCGTCCTCGGCGATCGCGATGTCCCAGAGCTTGCCACCGACCTCGGCGTCGAAGCTGTAGACCGTCTTGCCCTTCTTGATTTCCTTCTCCGCCTCGGTGACCTTGCCGCCCGCGGTCTCGCGGTCGAGCGTGGCCTTGACGGGCGCGGGGAGGTCGGCCACGGCGACCGCCGTCTCCTTGTCGCCGCCGGCGGTGCAGCACGTGGATGCGCAACCGCCCGACGCCGCGGCGAACGCGATGCTCAGAAGTCCGGGGATGGCGACGCGGAGTGAGAGCTTCATCGAACTTCTCCGGTGAACCGCCGTTCAGGCGGCGTCACGCTTCTCTGCTGGCGGGATCGAGGCGACCACGGACGGGGATTTCCCGGACATGCCGCGGATGAACTCGACCGCGACCGGGATGAGCGACACGACGATGATGGCCAGGACGACCATCTCGAAGTTCTTCTTAACGAACTCGAGGTTGCCGAAGAAATAGCCGGCGCCGACGCACAGCGAGACCCAGGCGATCACGCCGGTCACGTTGTAGAAAACAAACTTGCGGTAATCCATCGACCCCGCGCCCGCCACGAACGGCGCGAACGTGCGGATGATGGGGACAAAGTGCCCGAGGAAGATCGCCTTGCCGCCGTGCTTCTCGTAGAAGGCGTGGGCCCGGTCCAGGTGCTTGCGGCTGAGGAGCTTGGACCAGAACCCGGTCGTGCCCTCCTTGCGGAAGACCCGGGGACCGATCGCGCGCCCGATGAAGTAGTTGACGTTGTCCCCGAGCCCCGCGGCAACGATGAGCAGGATCGATACGGTCCAGACGTTCATCGACTCCCGCATCGACTCGCGGGCCGAGAGCGCACCGACCGTGAACAGGAGCGAGTCGCCCGGGAGGAACGGCATGACGACCAGCCCGGTCTCGACGAAGACAATGCCAAAGAGCAGGGCGTAGACCCACGGCCCGTGGGCCTGGATGAAGCCGTCGAGGAACCCCGGGAGGTCCTTGAACAGAGCGACGAATTGGTTGAAAAGATCCTGCAACGAAGGGTTCCGTCAAGAGCCTCGGGACAGGGTTTCAGACCTTTGGACGCCGACCGATCGGAGCTTTGCCCGTGCCGCCCGGTGACTGGCCGCCACGCACCGGGTTGGGGCCCTGGTGCGCCGGGTTCTTGTGATCGTCCCCCGCGTTGGGCTGAGACTTCACTTTCGGGATCGACACGGGAGCCTGGCCGCCAGCGCCGCTCTTTCCAATCAGATCGCTTGCTTTAGACATGGACGAGTTCTCCAGTGATGGAAGATTCCTTCCCCGACCGAACCGGCATCGAAACCACAAACCGTGATTCGGGCGACTCAGAAGTCCATGCCGCCCATGCCACCCATCCCGCCCATGCCGCCCATACCACCCATGCCCGGGGGCATGCCGCCGCCGCCGCCGGGGCCCGCGGCCTCCTTGGCTTCGGGCTTGGTGGTGATGATGCAGTCGGCGGTGAGAAGCACGGTCGCGACGCTGGCGGCGTTCTGGAGCGCCGAGCGATCGACCTTGGCGGGCGTGATCACGCCCTGCTGGATCAGGTCGCCGTACTCGTCGGTGAGGGCGTTGTAGCCGAAGCTGGCCTTGGTGCTCTCGGCGACCTTGGACACGACGACCGTGCCCTTGGCGCCCGCGTTGTCGGCGAGCGTCTGGAGCGGAACGGCGAGCGCGTCGTAGACCACCTTGACGCCTGCCGCGAGGTCGAACTTGAAGCGGCCCACATCCTCCACGCTCTTGTCGTCGTGGCGGTCGGCGCCCTTGCCGAAGACGGCCTTGAACTCCTTCATCGCCTCGATCGCCTTGCGGGCGCGGATGAAGCTGACGCCGCCGCCGGGGACGATGCCCTCGGCGACCGCGGCGCGGGTCGCGTGCAGGGCGTCCTCGATGCGGGCCTTCTTCTCCTTGAGCTCGGCCTCGCTGGCCGCGCCGACCTTGATCTGGGCGACGCCGCCGGCGAGCTTGGCCAGTCGCTCCTGGAGCTTCTCGCGGTCGTAGTCGCTGGTGGTCTTCTCGATCTCGGCCCGGATCTGCGCGATGCGGGCCTGGATGCTCTTGGTGTCGCCGGCGCCCTCGATGATGGTCGTGTTGTCGGCGTCGATCTCGACCTTCTTGGCCATGCCGAGCTGGTCGAGTTCGACCTTGTCGAGCTCAACGCCCAGGTCCTTCATGACGGCCGTCGCGCCGGTGAGGATCGCGATGTCCTCGAGCATGGCCTTGCGGCGGTCGCCGTAGCCGGGGGCCTTGACGGCGGCCACGTTGAGCGTGCCGCGGAGCTTGTTGATCACGAGCGTCGCGAGCGCCTCGCCGGTGATGTCCTCGGCGATGATGAGCAGGGGCTTCTTGGAAGCCATGACCTTTTCGAGCAAGGGCACCAGCTTGCTGATGCTGTCGATCTTGTCCTCGTGGATGAGAACCAGGGCCTTGTCGAGCTCGACCTTCATGTCGTCGACGTTGGTGACGAAGTTGGGCGACAGGAAGCCGCGATCGAACTGCATGCCCTCGACGACCGTGACCTCGGTGTCGATGTTCTTGCCCTCTTCGACCGTGATCACGCCGTCCTTGCCGACCTTCTCGAACGCGTCGGCCATGATCTGGCCGATCTCGGGGTCGTTGTTGGCGGAGATCGACGCGACGTTCTGGATGTCGCTCTTACCCTTGACGGGCGTCGACAGCTTGTTGATCTCCCCCACCGCCGTCTCGACCGCGAGCTTCATGCCGCGGACGAGGGCGTTGGCGTCCACGCCGCTGGCGACGTGCTTGAGACCCTCACGGAAGAGGGCCTCGGCGAGCACGGTCGCGGTGGTGGTGCCGTCGCCCGCGTCGTCGCTGGTCTTGCTGGCGGCCTGCTTGACGAGCAGGGCGCCCATGTTCTCCGCCTTGTCGGAGAGCTCGATCTCCTCGGCCACCGACACGCCGTCCTTGGTCACGGTCGGACCGCCCCAGGACTTGTCGAGCACGGCGTTGCGGCCGCGCGGCCCGAGGGTGGCCTTGACGGCCCGGGACAGCTTCTCAACCCCGGCAAGAAGGGACTGGCGGGCATCGACGTCGAAAACGAGTTCTTTGGCTGCCATGGGCGATCGTGCTCCAAGGGATGGTGTTTGGGAGGTCTCTCTGCACCGCCGTCGGACGTGCCGACAACGATTCCCTGTTCACCCTAGGCAAGGCCAGTGCCAATCAATTCCGGCCCGTGCGGGCGAGGGCTGGGGCCACCCGCGGGCTCGTAGTGCCCCCGCCGCCCGATCGCCGCCTGTCAGGGCCCCGGCCTGAACCGGAATCGGCTGCCGAAGTGGCAGGCGCAACGGCCGAGTGGACGCGGGGACAGGAATCGGCATAATCGCCGCGCATGAACACCTCTCGCGTGCGGCGTTGCGTTCGATTGGTCCTTCTTGCCCTGGGAGTCGGCCTTGCGGGGTCGACCGCCCGCGCAGACGTGATCCTGCCCGCCATCATCTCGAGCGGAATGGTGGTTCAGCAGGATTCTGAAGTTCCGATCTGGGGGTGGGCCACCCCCGGGGAGCGGATCGAAGTGCGGGCAACCTGGGGCCCGAGCAAGTATGTCGCCAAGACCAACGACAACGGCGAGTGGAGGGTGTTCATCCGCGTCCCTTTGGCCACGGGTGTCATGGGCGCACAGTCGATCGCCATCCAGGGCCGCAACCGCGTGCAGATCGACGATGTGCTGGTCGGCGAGGTCTGGGTGTGCTCGGGGCAGTCGAACATGGAGATGTTCGCGGGCCAGGTCCCGGGGCAGCTTGGGGGCGTGGACCGCTGGGAGGAAGAACTCAAGTCGGCGAACTACCCGGAGATCCGTTTGTTCGACGTCGCCAACGCGGTCTCCGCCACACCGCTGGATGACTGCAAGGGATCGTGGTCGCGCTGCACGCCGGAACGGGCCAAAGCCTTCAGCGCCACGGCGCTCTTCTTTGGGCGCGAGATTCACCGGGAGATGCGCGTACCGGTCGGGCTCATCTCCTCGGACTGGGGCGGCACGCCCATCCAGGCGTGGACGAGCGTGCGCGGCCTCAAGGACCAGGGCGGGTTCGAACCGTGGGTCGCGCTGCTCGAACGCATGCGCGACCAACCCGACGAGGTCAAGAAAGAAAATGACGCCGCCGCGGCAGCCTGGCGCACCGGCCTGAACGCCAAGGACGCGGGCGTGGCCGGCGAGTGGATGAAGCCCGAGTTTGACGACGCGCCGTGGAAATCAATGAAAGTGCCGGCGAAGTGGTCGGGCGAACTTGCGGGCTTCGACGGGATCGTCTGGTTGCGGCGGACCTTCGAGCTCGATGCGCCGCTGGCGGGTTCGGCGGGCGTCCTCCAGCTGGGACCGATCGACGACCACGACGAAACATGGGTCAACGGCGTCAAGGTCGGCGAGCACTTCGAGCCCGGCTCCCACGCGACGCACCGCGCGTACAAGGTGCCCGCGGGCGTGCTGCGCGCCGGCAAGAACGTGGTTGCGGTGCGCGTGGTCGACACCGGAGGGGAGGGCGGTTTGTACGGCGCGCCCGAGGACGTGCGGCTGAGGCTGGAAGCCGGCGGGAACACGATCGATCTCGCGGGTGACTGGAGGTGGAGCGTCGGCGCGTCCATGGCACAGCTCCCGGTGCGGCCGTCGATGCTGACGCCCAGCCCCGGCGCCCCGAGCATGCTGTACAACGGGATGATCGCGCCGATCGCCGGGTACGGGATCCGCGGCGTGACGTGGTACCAGGGAGAGAGCAACCGCGGGGAGGCGTACCGCTACCGCACCATGTTCCGCGCGATGATCGAGGACTGGCGGCGGGCGTGGGACCGCGGCGCGTTCCCGTTCTACTTCGTGCAGATTGCGCCCTTCCGCTACGGCAACGACCGGGGCGAGACCGGAGAATTGCGCGAGGCGCAGGCGATGGCGCTCGCGCTCCCCAGCACCGGCATGGCGGTCACCATGGACATCGGCGACCCCGCCGACATTCACCCCCGCAACAAGCAGGAAGTGGGCCGGCGCCTGGCGCTGTGCGCCCTGGCCGGGACCTACAAGCGGGTCGTGGAATACTCGGGCCCGGTGTACAAGTCGATGACCGTCGAGGGGAACACCGTGCGCCTCACGTTCGATCACGCGGCAGGGCTGGCGCCCGCCGATGGCGCGTTGACATTCTTCACGATCGCCGGCGAAGACCGGGTCTTTGTCCCCGCGGAGGCCAAGGTCGAGGGCGAAACCGTGGTCGTTCGCAGCGACAAGGTGGCCGCGCCCAAGGCCGTGCGCTTCGCGTGGGGAGACGCCGACTCGCCCAACCTCAAGAACGGGGCCGGCCTTCCCGCGGGACCGTTCCGGACCGACCAATGGCCGGGGGTCACGCAGCCCGCGGACGCGAAGTAGTCAACCCGCGCGCTCGCGCACGAAGAGCAGGAGCCTGCCGCGTCCCTGCCGGTCGCTCTCGGCCGCCTTGTCGTCGTCGGGAGACACGCCGCGGTTCTCAAAGCCGCAGCGTTCAAGGATCTTGATCGACGCGAAGTGCCGCTCGAACGTGGTGGCGACCACGCGCGTCACGTCGGGGCGTGAGAAGACCCACCCGATCAGGGCCGTCGCGGCTTCGGTTGCGATCCCGCGTCGCTCAAATTCGGGAAGCACGCCGTACCCGAAGTGCGGCAGATTCGAGTCCCCCCAGCGCGAGCACCCGACCGAACCGACCAGCGTGGCGTGCTCGGCCACCACGCCCGGACGGGCGATGACGTACCACCCCCACCATCCGATCTCGTCGGGGCGTTCGGCGAGCTTTGACGCGAGCATCGCTTCGACATCGGCGAAATCCCTGGCCGGCCAGGCCGCGGGCACCCGGGCGTCGATCAGACGAGAGAAAAGGGCCCGGTCCGAAACCGCCGCGGCAGAGGAGGCCGGGTCGAGGGCGAGCAGGCGGAGGCGCGGGGTGTGAATCTCCAGGTTGCTCATCGGAACATCTCGCGGGAAGTCGCTCGGTGTTGTCGCGTGCGGGCGCTCCACGCTACCATGCCCCCATGCCGACCGCAGCGCTCGCGCAGACCGACCTGGCCTCGTACCTCCCGATCTTCATCATCATCCTGATGGCGGCGGGATTTGCCGTGGCCAACCTGGTGCTGACCAGGCTCCTTGGGCCCAATCGCGACGGGGCGCGGAAGGGCGAAACGTACGAGTCGGGGATGACCCCGGTGGGCACGGCTCGCAAGCGATTCAACGTGCGGTTCTATCTGATCGCGATGGTGTTCCTGGTGTTCGACGTCGAGATCATCTTCCTGTACCCGTGGGCCGCGACGTTTCCCAACATTCAGGGCGCGCCGAACCCCGAGGCGCTGATCTGGCTGGGCCGCATCCTTTTCTTCCTTTTCACGACCGTGGTCGCGTACCTGTACGGCTACCGCAAGGGTGTGTTCCGCTTTGACTGACCGCGCGAGTTCAGCCCAAGGCACCCACGGACGCCCCGCCGCCCGGATCTTCGCGGGTGTCGTAGCGATCGGGTGTCTGAGCCTGCTGGGGCTGGCCGCATACCTCAAACCCGCCCTTGCAGGGGTCGGAACCCACCAGCAACTGGGCCTTCCGCCGTGTGGCTGGATGATCGCAAGCGGAAAACCGTGCCCGACCTGCGGCATGACCACCGCCTTCGCCCACGCGGCCCGGGGCCACCTGACCGCGTCATTTGTCACCCAGCCCTTCGGGTCGCTGCTGGCGGTGATCGTCGCGGCGGGGTTCTGGGTGGGGCTGCACGCATCGCTGACGGGGTCGCGCGTGGGGGTGCTGTGTGGTAGTCTGCTGCGTCCGCGGGTGATGTGGCTGGTTGTCGCAGCCGCGGCCCTCGCGTGGGCGTACAAGCTCTGCGTGCTCAGCGGGGCCCCCACCGGCGCGTAAGCGTCGCGGGAGCGATTGCGGGGCGCCACCGTACTCGACAGGACCAATGGACCATGTGCTTCACTCTCGTTCGATCGTGCGACTCCGGTCTGCCGCGGCTTGCGGGCGCCTGCCGGGGGCGTGTGGTAGGCGTGGTCATGGGGCTGGTTGCGAGCTTTGTCGTGACGCTGGCATGCAGCGGATGCCAGGCCATCGGCTTCTTCGCCGCAAGCTACGAAGAGAACATGCCCAAGAAGGTCGAGGCCGAGTACGACGGTCTCAAGGGCAAGTCGTACGCGGTGTACATGATCGCGGACCGCGGCATCGACGCGAACTACCCGGGCCTGGTGCCCCTGATCAACGCGCAGATCAACGACCGCCTCCACGACGAGAGCGGCGCTTCGGGCTGGATCCCCAGCCAGGCCCTGCTCGCCGAAATCTACAACCACCCGCGCTGGGCCGCCATGCCGCGCAGCGAACTGGCCAAGCAGCTCGGGGTCGAGCGTCTGGTCGTGGTTGAGTTGCAGGAATTCCGGCTCAACGACCCGGGCAATCAGTACCTGTGGGAGGGGCGGGCGACGGGGCTGGTCAGCGTGCTCGAGGTCGACTCGGCGACCCCCGACCTGTACGCGTTCGAACGTCCGGTCGACGTGAAGTTCCCCGACAAGTCGGGGTACGGACCGCAGGACATGGCGGGGAATGTAGTGTCGGGTGCGCTGCGGAAGCGATTTGTCGACCGGGCGTGCTGGCTTTTCTACACGCACGACGAGATGAAGAACCAAGGGTACTGATCGCCCGCCACGAGGCCCGCGGAAGCCACCGATGAAGTCAAAGTCGCTCCCCATCCTCGGCGCCCTCGCCGTGCTCGCCGCCCTGGCGTGCCTTCCGGGCTGCAACGTACTCGGGCCCATCTTCCTCATGGTGCACGGGCCGGAGAAGCAGCCGCGGCAGTACGCGCTGGACCCCAAGCGATCGGTGGTGGTGTTCGTGGACGACCGCTCCAACGTCCTGCCGCGCCGTTCGCTCCGCCAGATGATCGGCGAGGCGGCGCAGAAGCAGCTGATCGCCTCGGGCGAGGTGCAGAACGTGATCGACTGCCGCGGTGCCCTGGCCGCCGCGGCCCGCGACAAGTTCGACCAGCCGCAGAGCATCGTCGACATCGCCCGTTCCGTTCAGGCCGAGATCCTCATCTACGCGAGCATCGAGCAATTCACGCTCTCGGCCGACGGGCAGAGCATGTCCCCCGAGGCCAGCGTGTGGGTCAAGGTCATCGACGCCGTCAGCGAAAAGCGGCTGTGGCCGGAGGACGAGAAGTCGGGCAAGCGGATCGCGATCCACCCCCAGTTCGAGCAGGGGTTCGTGCCCAAGAGCCAGGCGGACGTGGCCAAGGCCGAGAACGCCGTCGCTGAGCGGCTTGGCATTGCCATCGCCCAGCTCTTCTACGAGCACGAGCAGTACCAGTCCGAGCTGCGCCCGTAATGACCGACGGTCGCGGGCTTGCTCGCCCCGCCCGGTGCGCCAACGCTTCCACCGCATGCGCGTGCTCCACCTTGTCGAATGCCTCGGTCGAGCGCGGGGGCGCGGCGCCACCTCCGACGCGGAGCTTCTGGCGTGCCGCGCCGCGATCGAAGGCGTCGTGCGCGTGCAGCACGACGTTTTCCTGATCGCCGACACCGAAGGCGAAGCGCGCGCCGGCCGTCTGGGGCTCCGCACCACGGACCGCGTGACGGCCCCGCTGGGACGGCCCACGCTCGCGTGGCGCGCGGTACGGGCGCTGGCGGCACACCGTTCACGCCCCGATGTCGTCCAGCTCTGGGGGCGCGGGCTGGCGCCGGTGGCGCGCCTGGCGTTCTCCGGACGGTCACCAGTCCTGGCAGTGCCGGAGACGCTCGGGGTGCCCGCGGCGTGCGGGCCGGGCCGCGCAGAACTCCGTGCGGCACTGCGGCTCCGCGACGACGACCTCACGGTCCTGCTAATGGCCGACCCCGTCGATGAAACGCAGTCGGCACGGTTCACGTTCCTGATCGGGCTGCTCGACTTCACCGGGCGCCAGGCGGCGGGCGTTCTCCCGGCCGGCGCCCGGGGGATCATGCGGGCCCGCGCGTTCCAGCGCCGCGCGGTGCTGGAATGCCCCATCCGGTATTCGTCCTTCCCCAGCGCGGCACTGGCGGGCGCCTGCGACGTCGGGGTGCTCCACGTTCATCCGTGGGCGACCGCCTCGGGGCCGGCGCTCGAGCGGCGCCGGGCCGCGATCCGCGGGGCGCACCGCGCAGGCCTCCCGGTCGTCGTGCCCGCGCACTCGGGCGTCGCCGACCTGTGTGAGTCGAGTTCGCTCGCGGAAGGAGCGGGCCTGGTATGCAGCGGCGATCGACCGGCCGACTTCGCCAAAGTGGTCGCTCGCCTGTTCGAGAATCACGCGTTGCGCGCGAGCATCTCGGACGCGGTGCGGAGCCGCGGTGATCCGTCGGGCGACGAGGCGCTCGCGGCACTGGCGCTGTCCTGGGAGGCGGCCGCAGAACAAGCGCGGACGACGGAGCGGGCGCCGGGGCGAGGCTCATGACCACGACCGTCCCGCGCACCGGCGTCCTGTTCGTGTGCCTTGGCAACATCTGCCGCTCGCCCCTGGCGGAAGGGATCTTTCTCCACCTTGCGCGGGAGCGCGGCGTGCAGGGGCGTTTCGACGTGGACTCGTGCGGCACGGGCGCCTGGCACGTCGGTCAGGGCGCGGACCCTCGCTCGGTGGCGGTGGCGCGGCGCCACGGCGTCACGCTGGAGCACGAAGCCCGTCAGCTCGACCCGCGCTCGGACTTCGATCGATTCCACCTGTTGATCGCCATGGACCGGTCCAACCGGCGGTCGATCATCCACGCGGCGGAGGCACACTCCAAGGACTCCTCGGGGGTCCGCATGATGCGTTCGTTCGGTCTTCCGGCCAAGGACGTCGACGCCACGGACGTGGATGTCCCGGATCCGTACTCCGGGGGCGACGAGGGGTTCCAGGTGGTGTACGACATGCTGCGGGTGTCGTGCGCTGGATTGCTGACCCACCTGCTCGAGCGTGGCCCTACGCTGCGCTAGACACACCGGGATCTGGAGCTGCCGCGTCCGGGCGGTTGGTCCTCCCGACCGGCGGCCAAGGGAGAGAGTCATGGCCCTCATCGAAATCGGCCGCGCCGCCCCCGCGTTCGCGCTGCGAGATCAGTTCGGCAAGTCCCACTCGATCAGGGACTACAAGGGCCGGACGGTGGTGCTCTACTTCTACCCCAAGGACGACACGTCCGACTGCACGGCCGAGGCCTGCCAGTTCCGCGATCACCGGCCGGACTTCTCGAAGATCAAGGCGGTCGTGCTCGGGATCAGCCCTGACGACGAGGCGTCGCACGCGCGGTTCGCGTCGGAGCACGCGCTGGTTTTCCCGCTCCTGGCCGATCCCAAGGACGCGGGGGGCACCGCTCGCGTGTGCGACGCGTACGGCGTGTGGCAGAAGAAGTCGATGTACGGCCGCACGTACAACGGCGTCGTGCGCACCACGTACCTGATCGGGCCCGACGGCAAGGTGGCGCGACGCTGGGACCGCGTGAAGGTCACGGGGCACGTGCCCGAGGTCCTTGCCGCGGTGCGGGAGCTGCACGCGGGCCGCAAGCTCTTCACGGTCGACGCCGAACTCAAGCCGCTGAAGAAGTCCACGAACACGAAGAGCACGCGGACCCAGGGGGGACACCCCGGCTATTCGGGGGTGCTCTCCACCAAGGGGAAGAGCACGCGAAACCGTTCCACGGCAACGCAGGAAAGACGGCGTGGGACAGCGTCCAAGGGAAAAGCTCGCGTCGGCAAGAAGCGGTAAGCGCGGCCGAGATCGGCGGCCTCCATCACAGCCTGAGCATGAGGCGCTGCGGGTCCTCGATCGCCTGCTTTACCTTGACGAGGAACTGCACGGCCTCGGCGCCGTCGATGATGCGGTGGTCGTAGCTCAAGGCCAGGTACATCATCGGGCGGATGGCGACCTGCCCGCTGCCGGCGGGGTGCTCGACCGCGCGGTTCTTGATCGCGTGCATGCCGAGGATGGCCGACTGCGGAGGGTTCAAGATCGGCGTGCTCATGAGCGAGCCGTAGATGCCGCCGTTGGTGATCGTGAAGGTTCCGCCCTGCATCTCCTCGAGCGCGAGCTTGCCGTCCTTGGCGCGCGTCGCCAGGTCCTTGATCGCCTGCTCGATCTGCGCGAACGAGAGCTTCTCGCAGTTGCGCACGACGGGAACCACAAGCCCCTTGGGCGTCCCCACCGCGACGGCGACGTCGCAGTAGCCGTGCTTTTCGATGGCCGGTGCGCCGTGGTCGTCGACGATGAACGAGTTGACGAGCGGGAACGCCTCGAGGGCCCCCACCACCGCCTTGACGAAGAACGACATGAAGCCAAGGCCGATCCCGTGCTTCTTCTCGAACTCCTCCTTGAACTGCTTGCGCAGCTCGAGCACGGCGGTCATGTCGCACTCGTTGAAGGTCGTGAGCATCGCGGCCGTGTGCTGGGCCTGCACCAGGCGCTGGGCGATGCGCATGCGGATGGGCGACATGCGCTCGCGGGACACGGAGCGGGGCCCGCTGTCGGCACGCACCACCGCATTGGGGGCGTCGGCGTGGCCGTTCGTACGGGGAGCGCCGCCCGCGGCACCGACCACGTCGGCCTCGCGGATGCGCCCGCCAGGTCCGGTGCCGTGAAGGACGTTCAGGTCGACCTTGAGCTGCTCGGCGGTCTTCCGAGCCAGCGGCGTGGCGCGGGCTTCGGCGACCGCGACGGCGGCCGCGGGCTTTGGTTCGGGCGCCGGAGTCGAGGACTCGGCACGGGCCTTGGCGGCCGGCACTGCCGCGGCAGCGCTGGCTCCGGAAGGGGCCGCGGCCTTCTCGTCGATGCTCCCCACCGAGGCTCCGATCTGCACCGTGTCGCCTTCCTTGACCTTCTGGGCCGTGATGACGCCCGCCACCGGAGCGGGGACCTCCATGGTCGCCTTGTCGGTCTCGATTTCCAGGATGGTCTCGTCGCGCTTGGCGTAATCACCGACGTTCTTGACCCAGCGCAGCACCACGCCGCTGGTGACGCTCTCGCCGGCCTGGGGGATACGGATTTCAGTCGCCATGGGCTCGATTCCCCTGGGTGGACGGGGCCCGATGGGTCCCGGAGATCACCCGTCTATCGGTCGCTTCCGCAAAACCCGACCAGTCGTTCAATTCCCTCGGACGCGGTCATCTTGTCGCCCGCGCGGCCTTGCCCGGCCGCTCTGGTCCGGCGCCCTTAGGAGCGGCCTTTGGTCCGACGTTGGCATCGGCCGGCGCCGGGGGCTTGGACTTCGCGGCCTCCCCGTTCACGGCTGGACCATGCCCGTGGTCGTCCGCTCCGGCGGGCAGCGGACCGACCGCCGCGTCGAGAATCTTGTTCTGCTGCTTCTTGTGGGCGTACTCCGACCCGGTCGCGGGCGAGGCCGACGCGGGGCGCCCCACGTAGCGGAGATTGACGCCCAGCGTTTCGCGGAATGCGTCGGCGATGTGCACGTAGGCGCCGGCGTTGCGGGGCTCTTCCTGCGACCACACCCGCTCGGCGTCCTTGGGGAACCGCGCGTCGATCTTCTTCGCCAGCTCGGCGTGCAGCGGGTAGAGCTGCTCTACGCGCACCAGGGCCACATCCCGGGCCTTGATCGCCTCGCGGCGCTCGGCCAGCTCGTGATAGAACTTGCCGCTGCAGTACACGACGCGCTTGATCTTCTTCGCGGCGCCGTCGTCCATCGACGCATCGTCGATCAGGTGCTGGAACCCGCCGCGGGTGAGGTCGTCGAGCGTCGAGGTCTCGATGCGCAGGTACTTCTTGGGCGTCATGACCACAAGAGGCTTGCGGAAATTCCGCTTCATGTGGCGACGGAGCAGGTGGAACATCTGCGCCGAGGTTGACGGGTAGACGACCTCCATGTTCTGATCGGCGCACAGCATCAGGAACCGCTCGAGGCGGGCCGAGCTGTGCTCCGGGCCCTGGCCCTCGTAGCCGTGCGGCAGGAGCAGCACCAGGCCCGTCCAGCGGTTCCACTTCACCTCGCTGGCGGCCATGTACTGGTCGATGATCACCTGCGCGGTGTTGCAGAAGTCGCCGAACTGCGCCTCCCACAACACCAGGCACCTGGGATTGGCGCGGCTGTAGCCGTAGTCAAAGCCCATCACGCTGTACTCAGAGAGCGGGCTGTCCCACGCGTTCAGGATCGCCTGGCCCTCGCGGACGTGGTTCAGCGGCGTGTAACGCTCGCCGGTCACCTCGTCGCGGAGCACCGAGTGGCGCTGCGAGAACGTGCCGCGGCGCGAATCCTGGCCCGAGAGGCGCACGGGCGTGCCCTCGATGAGCAGCGTGCCCAGCGCGAGCAGTTCCGCGTCGGCGTGGCTGATCTTCCGGGTCTTGGGCAGCCCCGCGCGCGCCTCGAGCAGGCCCTTGAGCTTGGGGTGCACGTGGAACCCATCGGGCACGCGCCCGAGCGCCGCGCACACCGACGCGATGGTCTTCTCGTCGACGGCGGTGTTGGACGACTCGAACGAGTACGCCCCGACGAAGCCGGCCCACCGTCCCAGGCCCGGCGGCGGCACCGGGTCGACGGGGTTGGCCTTGGCCGCGTCCTGCGACTTGTCGAGGATCGCGATCTCCGACTCGATCATTGCTTCGGCATCGGCCGCGGTGACCGCGCCGTCGGCGGCGAGGCGCGCAGCGTACTTGGCGCGGCTGCCGGGGTGGGCCTTCACGAGCGCGTAGAGCGCCGGCTGGGTGTAGCCGGGCTCGTCCTGCTCGTTGTGGCCGTGGCGCCGGAAGCAGACCAGGTCCAGGAAGACGTCCTTGTGGAACTTCTGCCGGTAGTCCATCGCCATGATTGCCGCGCGGACGCACGCCTCGGGGTCGTCCCCGTTCACGTGCAGCACCGGCGAGTTGATCATCTTGGCGATGTCGGTGCAGTACTCGGTCGAGCGATCATCGCGGACGTCGGTCGTAAACCCGACCTGGTTGTTGATGACCACGTGCAGCGTGCCGCCGACCTGGTAGCCGTCCAGGTACGACATGTTGAGGCACTCGGCGACGACACCCTGCCCGGAGAGCGCCGCGTCGCCGTGGATGAGCAGGGCAACGATCTTGTCGCGCCCGTTCTCGCCCTTGGCCTGCTCGAGTTCCTGGAGGCACCGGGCCCGTCCGAGGACCAGCGCGTTCACGGATTCCAGGTGCGACGGGTTGTTGAGCATCGAGAGGTGGACGGTGCCCGAGGGAGTCTGCTGGTCTCCCGAGTAGCCGCGGTGGTACTTCACGTCGCCGCCGCCCTGGTCCGAGTCGCCCGCCCACGAATCCTCGAACTCGGTGATGAGACGTTCGGTTTCCTTGCCCAGGTAGTGGCGGAGGATGTTCAGGCGCCCGCGGTGGGCCATGCCGAGGATGAGCTCGCGCACGCCGAGCTCCCCAGCGCGGTCCGTCATGAAGCGCATGATCGGGATCATGCTCTCGGCGCCCTCGAGGCTGAACCGCTTCTTGCCCTGGTACCGCTTGCCGAGCCACTTCTCGAAGGTTTCCGAGATCGTGACCTGGCGGAGAATCTCCGCGCGCTGCGCGGCGGGCATCGCCTTCTGCGGACCTTCGAACTGCTCCAAGAACCAGGCTCGCTCTTCGGGGGCGTCGCAGTACATGAACTCCGCGCCGATCGACGCGCAGTAGATCGACTGAAGTCGAGCGATGAGCTCGCGCAGCGTGCCCCCCGTCGACACGGACCGGTCCAGGTCCGAATCGCGCAGTCCGTACGCCGTCAGCGAGAGCGGCGTCACTTCCGGGCGCGGCTGGTCGAGCGGGTCGATCCTGGCGGCGAGGTGCCCGAAGACGCGGTAGGCCTCCACGAGGCGCTCGACCGCGACGTCGAACGGCGTCGCGCCGGCGGCGCCGTCGGTCCGTTCCATCGCAAGGTCGAACCCCTGGAAGAACGACCGCAGGTCCTGCGGCAGCGATTCAGGATCGCGCCGGAAGGCTTGGTATTGCTCGTCGAGATACGCCGCGTTCCACCCGTTCAGGCTGGGTGTCACGACTCGTGGGGCGGAGGTCATGAAGATCCCCGACTCGGGGTTTCGGCTGGGGATCCATCCCCGCCGTCCTACCCGAACAAAGCTTGAAAATGGTCCTCCCGGACCACGACTGAATCCTAGTCTGACTATCGGCAAGGAGTGAAGGCGGGTCCGGGAAAGCGCGGGACTGTTCAACCCGGAGGGGCCATACCCGGACGCCAAGGGGCCGTCCTTGCCAGATTATTTGCCCGGATCGAAAGACCCGATCGCCAAGGGTGGTCCCGGCGGGGTCAGCCGAACCGGCCGGTGACGTAGTCCTCGGTCTCGCGAAGACGGGGGGCCTGGAAGAGGTCCTCGGTCTTGCCGTACTCGACGAGCCGACCGAGGTACATGAACGCCGTGTAGTCGCTCACGCGGGCGGCCTGCTGCATGTTGTGGGTCACGATCAGCACGGTGTAACGCTGACTGATCTCCAGGATCAGTTCCTCGATGCGAAGCGTGGCGATCGGGTCGAGCGCCGAACAGGGCTCGTCAAGCAGCAGCACCTCAGGGTCGGCCACGACCGCCCGGGCGATGCACAGGCGCTGCTGCTGACCGCCGGAGAGCCCCAGCGCCGAGTCGTTCAGGCGGTCCTTCACTTCGTCCCAGAGCGCCGCGGCTTTCAGGCTCTTCTCGCAGGCCTCCCGGAGCACCGACCAGCTGCGCTGGCCGTGGATCCGCAGGGGGTAGGCCACATTGTCGAAGATCGACATGGGGAACGGGTTTGGCTTCTGGAAGACCATGCCGATCCGCCTGCGCAGGTCGATGACATCGACACCGCCGGCGTACACGTTCTGCCCGGCCAAGTGCAGCTCGCCCTCGATCCGGACTCCTTCCACCAGGTCGTTCAGCCGGTTGACGGACCGCAGGAGCGTGGACTTGCCGCACCCCGAGGGGCCGATCAGCGCGGTCACTTTTCCCCGGGCGACCGGCATGGTGACACCGTGGAGCGTCTTGTTCTTGCCGTACCAGAGCGAGAGGTTCTGCACCCGGACCAGCGGGTCTTCCGCCAGGACCGACTCGTGAACCGTCGCCGCGACGGGCGTGTTGCGGCGGATCGCGTCGATCACCGGGTAGCGCGGCGCGGCCTGCGCCCCCGGGCCGCGTGCGATCGTCACCGGGCGCACAGCCACGCGGTGCGGGCCCTCGGGCGTGATGTCTCTGGCTCGTTCGCTGGTCATGCCCGCCAACATCGTAACACCTCGAACTACGTACGAGCCCTCACCGCGCGCGCGGTGATGGCCCGAATCGCGAGATTCAGCACAAAGAGCATGGAGACCAGCACGAGAATCCCGGCCCAGGCCAGCTTCTTCTGCTCGGGGTAGGGCCCCGTGGCGTAGGTGTAGATCTGGGCGGTCAGCGAAGGGAAGGGGCGCGACGGGTCGTGGGTGAGCAGGCGGCTGCCCAAGGCTGTAAAAAGCAGCGGCGCCGTTTCGCCCGCGACGCGCGCCAGCGCCAGCATGACGCCCGTCACCAAGGTTCCCCCAGCCGCGGGGAGCACGACGCGGCAGATCGTCTGGCTCTTGGTCGCGCCCAGCGCGAGCGAGCCTTCGCGGTACGAATTGGGGACCAGGCGCAGCATCTCTTCGCTAGTGCGGGCCACGATGGGGATCACGATGAACGCCAACGCCATGGCCCCGGCCCACCCGTTGTAGTGGCCCATCGGCACGACGATCAGCTCGTAGCCGAGGATCCCCACCACGATGCTCGGCACACCGGCCAGCACGTCGGCGATGAAACGCACGGGGCCGGCGAGCCTGCCGCCGGCGCCGTACTCGGACAGGTACACGCCGGTGAGCACGCCGATCGGCACACCGATCGCGGCCGCGAGCGAGACCAGGATCACGGTCCCTTCGAGCGCGTGGCGCATGCCGCCCGGGTTGGCCAGGTCGCCCGTGGGAAGCTCGGTGAAGAACGACCAGGTCAGCGAAGAGGCTCCCTTGGAGACCATGTAGCCCGCGACGAGCAGCAGCAGGCCGATGATGAGCAGCGCGAACGCCGCGCACAGCATGAACATGGCCGCGCTCGTGATTCTCCGGACGGGGTTTCGACGAGTGGGCTGCACGGCGGGCGGGCTCCCGGGCACGGTCTAGTGCGCAGCGCTGGACCGCGAGCCCGAGCCCACGACCAGCCACCGCGCCACCACGTTGAACAAGAGTGACATCACGAGCAGGATGAGCGCGACCTCGAGCAGAGCCGCGCGGTGCAGGTCCGTGCTCGCCTCGGCGAACTCGTTGGCCAGCAGGCTGGACATCGTCTGCGCCGGCGCGAACGGGGACGCGACGATCTGGTTGTTGTTCCCGATCACCATCGTCACGGCCATGGTTTCGCCCGCCGCCCGAGCCAGGCCGAGCATCACGGCGCCGAAGAGCCCGCTGCGGCTGTAGCGGAGCATCCCGACGCAGCTCTGCCACCACGTCGCTCCCAGGGCGAGCGTCCCCTCGATCTGCGCTCGGGGCACTGCACGGAGCACGTCACGCGCCACCGAGGTGATGATCGGCAGGATCATGACCGCCAGCACGAGGCTGCCGCAGAACATGTCGCGTCCGGTCAGTGCGATCGGACGCTCGATGACTTCGCCGTTGATGCGGACGGTCTCGTGGAACAGCCAGCCCAGGCCGGGAACGCCGCCCAGGAGGCTCTTGACGCCCGGCTCGACGTGCTCCTGCAGGACGGGCGCGAGCACGAAGAGTCCCCAGATGCCGAACGCGATGCTGGGGACGGCCGCCAGGAACTCGACGAGGAACGAGATGGCGCCGGCCAGGCGGAGGCGGGGCGCGACCCGCACGATGAAGATCGCGGCGCCGAACGACAGCGGCACCGCGAAGACCAGGGCCAGGGCCGAACTCACGAACGTCCCGTAGATGACCGGCCGCGCGCCGAACTCGGGCGCGATGGTCTCCATGACCACCTCGCCGTCCTCGATGAGCACCTTGCCGTCGGGGCCCCGCTTGGGGCGCTCAAGTTCGTTCGGACGCCACTCCGATGACGTGAGGAACCCGATCCCGAACTGACGCAGGCTCGGAGCGGCCGAAACTGTCAGAACGGTCACCAGCGCCGCCAGCATCAGGACGATGCACACCGCGCTGGCCCGCGCAAGCGTGGCCAGCACGAGATCACCGCCACCTCGCCAACGGCGCGGCCGCGGAGCCCCTGCGCCCGGCGCGGCGAGCGAGGCCTCACTCGGAGCGGACGGCTGGTTCATCGGACTCCCGGCTTACAGCGCTCGTCCACGCACGATCCGCACCGCTGCCCGCACCAGTGCCGGGCACGTTACTTGGCCTTGATCTCGACCGGCTTGCCCTGGTACGTGATCGCCTTCAATGCCTCCGAGACCTTGGCCTGCACACCCTTGCTGAGCGGGGCGTAGTCCATCGATGAGGCCATGGTCTGTCCCTCGTGAGTGGACCACCACAGGAATTCCGACAGGGCCCTGGCCTCGTCGGTGGACTTCACGTTGGCCAGATCGCTGTAGACGATCAGGTAGGTGAACGAAGAGATCGGGTAGGCGTCATCGCCCTTCTGGTTCCAGATGTCCGCCGCCAGAACGCTGCCCTTCAGCGACCCGGCCGCGCCTTCGCCGGCGACAGAGACCGTCTCGGCCGATGCCTTCACGAACTTGCCCGAAGGGTTCTTGACGAGCCCGAAGGCGATCTTGTTTGCGACGGCGTAGTTGAGTTCGATGTAACCGATCGCGCCCTTGGTCTGCTGCACGACCGCCGCCACGCCCTCGTTGCCCTTGCCGCCCTGGCCGGCCGGCCAGGAGACCTGCTTGCCCGTGCCGATCGAGCCTTTGAATGTCTCGCTCTGGGTCGCGAGGTAATTCGTGAACACGAACGTGGTGCCGCTGCCGTCCGTGCGCCACGCGGGCGTGATCGCCAGGTCGGGGAGAGCGACGCCCGGGTTGAGCGCGGTGAGCTTGGCGTCGTTCCACTTGGAGATCTTGCCCTGGAAGATCTCGGCCAGCACCTCGCCGGTGAACTTCACCTCCGCGGTGACGCCCGGGAGGTTGTACGCGGGAACCACCGAGCCGGCGCACGAGGGGACCTGCAAGACCTTGGCAGCGCCGCCGAGCGCTTCAATTTCCTTCTTGGAGAGCGGCGCATCGGAGCCTGCGAAGTGGACGGTCTTTTCCGTGATCGCCTTGATGCCGCCGCCGCTGCCGATCGACTGGTAATCGATCTTCACGGTCGGGTGGGACTTCTGGAATTCGGAGACCCAGCGCTGGTACAACGGGTTCGGGAACGTCGCCCCCGCACCCTGCAAGCGCACGTCCTGAGCCATCGCCACGCCCGAGAAGAGCAGCCCGGCCGCCGCCAATAGTGTCCTTCGCATGACCGCCTCCGTTGAAAAACCAATGGTCCGGTTCTGAACGGTGGTTTGTAGGGGCGTTGGGCGAACAAGCCGCCGCCCGCAGCGCGAAGATTGGTTTAAGAAGCCGTGCCCGCCCTCCCGTGGAACCCGGGAACCCGCGATTTCGGGCCGCACGCGCCCGTGCGGCTACTGGGACACCCGCCCGATTCGCAGCGCCACCCCCCCGGGCGATTTGACTGGGGCGCCGGACTCAGGCTGGAACTCGACGGTCAGCAAAGCCTCCTGATTCTCGAGCTTGTCGCCGCCCTTGTCGAGCAGGCTCAATTCAAACCGGTATCCCGGCCCCGGGGCCATGGATTGGAGGACGCGCCGGGTCTCCTCCCGGGAGAACCCCCAGGAAGCGATTACCGCCCCGCTGCCCGATTTGAGGTCGAACCGCACCGACCCCGACACCGCGATCGGGAGGGGGTACCTCTGCTCATCGAAGAGGTACATCGTGACCGAGATCGTGTCACCATAGCCGTTGCTGTTGGTGTCACGCGGAGCCGCGGCAAAGATCTGAACGCTGGTCGCGTGCACGTCCGACGGCGGCGACGCCACGTCCCGGTGACGTGCGGAGGGCTCGGTAACGCAACCGACGGATACGAACGCGCCGGCTACCGTCGCGAACAGCACGAACACACGCGCGAACCCGGACAATCGTGCGTGCATGGCTGCGTCTTGGTTCATCATGGTGACCTGTGCGGCTGTGCCGCGGCATGCGCCGCCGCGATTTCTTCATCGTGCGATCGAACCGGCGTGGACCGCGTGGGCCGGACGATGGTGTACGGGGGCGCCGAACCGCCCTGCGGGGCCGTGGATGGCGCGGCCGCGGGCGCGGGGATCGCGGGCGGCGTGGTGCCGGGGGGAACCGCGTTGGGCGGCGGGACCACGGGAGCGACCCCGGGCAGGTCGATGGACTCCTCGATTTCCTTGAGCATCTGCCGCACTCGCCTGGGATCCTGCACACGCTCGATCTGGCGGTTGGTGATCGCGTCCAGGCGCTCGACGGAGAGGTCGTCGTGCCCGGACAGGGCCGCGCCGGGCACGATCCGGGGCGTCA
This sequence comes from Phycisphaerales bacterium, assembly GCA_044223975.1. Lineage (GTDB taxonomy): Bacteria > Planctomycetota > Phycisphaerae > Phycisphaerales > UBA1924 > CAZCPB01. Next base: position 96,508 of record JBGALI010000016.1, read on the forward strand.
GGACCACGAGCAACTCGGTCTTGGTGTTGGTCTTCTTGACGGTGCGGAACGGGATCCCGATGACGGGGATGTCTCCCAGCAGCGGGACCTTGGACTCGCGGTCCTCGACGATGTTCTGGATCAGGCCGCCGATGACGACGCTCTGGCCGTCCTTGACCGAAACGATCGTGTCCAGCGTGCGCTTGGTGATGATGGGGGCCGAGACGTCGGGGCTGATCTGCGTCGTCTTCGTCGACAGCGCCGAGATCTCCGGCTTGATCTCCATGCGCACGAAGCCGTCGGCGTTGATCGTCGGCGTGACGTTGAGAAGCACGCCGATGTCCTGGCGGGTGACGTCGGAGACGCTGCCGCCCTGCGGGGTTCGCTCCACAGCCTCCACGATGGCCACGTCCTCGCCGACCTGGATTTTTCCGGTCTGGTTGTTGCTGATCAAAAGCTGCGGGTTGCTGAGGATCTCGAGTTTGCCCTGAGCCTCCAGCGCGCGGACGAGCAGGCTGAAGTCGGCGCTGGTGACCGACAGGTTGGGCACGCCGAGGGAATTGGCGACGCCCTGGCCGCCGGCGGTCGTCGCGTACGTCAGGCCGGGGCCGTTGAAGGGCCCGAGCCGGAAGTCGACGCCGAAGTCAAAGCCGTTGTCGATCGTGACCTCGGCCAGGAGCACCTGGATCATGACCTGCGGCGGGGCGCTGTCGAGCTCTTCCACGATCCGAAGCACGGTCTCGGTGAACCGAGGGGAGGTCGAGATCACGAGCTTGTTGCTCTTGTCGTCGCCGACGACCGTTACTTCCTGCTCGAGCTGACGCATGATCGAGCCCGAGAGCTGCGGGCCAAGGAGCTGGCGCTGCACGTCGGCGTCGCCCTTGAAGTACTTGCCCAGCGTCGATTCCATGTCCTTGGCCTTGGCGTTGCGCAGGTTGTACACCGTGCGTTCACGCTCGGCGGCCTCGATCCCGTCGAGCGAGGTTACGACCTTGCGGACCAGCTCGAGGTACCGCTCGGTGCCCGACACGATGAGCGAGTTGGTGCGGGCGTCGATCGCGATCGAGAGCTGCTGGCGCTCGTCCGGGACGGCGGTCACGGCGGTCCCGCTCAGGCCCGAATCAGCGGGCGCGGGCGCCTCGGCCCCATCGACCGGCGGCTCGGCGGGAGCCGCGCCTCGGCTTGGGAGGAGAACGTACGACGTGCCCTGCTGACGCAGGTTGAACGTGTCCTTGAGCAGCTCGGCCATCTGGCGGGCGTCGGCGTTCTTCAGGTGGTACTGCTCGATCTTGCGGTCGCCGGCGCTGGTCGAGTCGAGGTCCTCGACGATGTCGCGGACGAGCTTGCAGATCTGGGGCGGCGCCGCCACGACGATCGAGTTGCTGCGCAGGTCGGGCGTCAGGGTCACCTGGTCGCGGATGATGCCGTCGACGTCGGCCTCGGTGGGCTTCTGCCCCGTGCGGTCCTTGATCTCCTCGGCGAGCTGGCCGCGGTAGAACTGGATCTTGGTCGCCTGCCTGCCGCCGAGCCCCGAGTTGGTGCCCGACAGCGGGCGCCCGGCGAGCACGTTTTCGAGCAGGCGCACGAGCTCGAGGGCGTTGGCGCTCTTGAGCTCGATGCGTTCGACGCTGCGGATCGTCTTGGTTTCGGCGGCGTCCATCCGGGCGACCATGCGGCGGATCTCGGCGATGTCCTGCTCGGTGCCGCCGACGATCAGGGCGTTGAGGCGGTCGTTGGCCGTGACGGTCACCGCGTCGCTGCCGCGCTTAGCGTTTTCCTTGTTGATGTAGAGCTCTTTGAGCGAGGCGACCACCTCGGAGGCGGGCGTGCGCCCGAGCTGGATGAGGTCGTTGCGCATGCCGGCCGCCAGGGCCTTGGAGTCCTTGGAGAGCGTCTCGACGAGCTCCTTGACGATGCGGTAGTTCTCGTCGCTGGCCGCGACGATGAGGAGGTTGTTGGTCGCCTCGGGCTCGATGCTGAAGGCGTCAGCGGGGTTCTTGACGGCCCCGGACCGGATCGCCGTGTCGATGCGCTCGCGCATCAGCGCCTGGATGCGCGGGGCCAGGGTCTTGACGTCCGCCCCCTCGACGGAGAGGACGTGAAGCCCGACCGACGCGCTGGCCTGCTCGCCGTCCACGGTCTTGAGCAGGCCCTCGAGCACCGCGAAGCTCCGCGGGCTGGTGGTGACGATGAGCGAGTTGGTGCGTGCATCGGCGGCGACGATGAGCTTGTCCTCGGCCCGCATGGCGCCCGTCGCGTCGCGCTGGCGGAAGATGTCCTGCATCATGGCCGCGACGCGGTCGGCGGCGGCGAACTTGAGGGGGAAGACGCGCACGGTGTTGGTGGCCGCGGCGAGCTCGACGTCGAGCATGCCGACCAGCTGCTTCACGACCGCGATGTTGCCCGGCGTGCCGACCACGATCAGCGAGTTGCTCTGCTCTTCGGGGGTGATGACCAGGCTGGTGACGGGCGCGAACAGATCGGCCTCGACGATCCCCGCCTTGTCGGGCTTCTCGCCGAGCTTGCCACCGGGTTGAGCGCCGCTCGGCGCCAGTTCCTTGCCTGCCGCGGCCATGCGCAGGCGCCCGAACTGCTTCTGGAGACCGATCGCCTCGGGCGTCGCGCTCGTGCCCTGCACCAGCACGGCGCGGAGCTGGCGTGAGAGTTGCACCGCGTCGGCGTATTTGAGCGGCACAATCGCCGGCTCGATCCACTTGCTCGTCTCGTCGCTGTCGAGGTCCTTCACGAGCACCTCAACGAACGCCACGGCCTCATCGCGGCCCGCGACGATGAGAAGGTTGGTGCGCTCATCGACCGAGACCGCGATCTCGCCGGCGAGTGCCTGACCGGTGGTCGTGGAAGGCAACCCCTGACGGCGCGTGCCCGGGATGCGCCGGAGTGCCTCGCCCTCCTTGAACAGCTCCTCGATCACGCCCTTGATGCGCGTCGCAGAGGCGTTGGCGAGCGGGAACATGCGAACGATCACCGCCTCACCGACGGGGAGCGTGTCGAGCGTCTTGACGATCTCCGAGAGAGCCGCGACGTTGGGGGCGGATGAAGCGAGGATGAGCGTGTTGCTCTCGACGTCGGGGATAAGGCGGATCGGCACGGCCAGGTCGAGCTTCATCTCGCCCTTGCCCAGCGCGTTGCCGTTAAGCGCGAGACGGCGGACCTGCTCGGCCAGCGCCTGAGCGGGGCCTGTGAGGCTGGACTGGTCCGCCGGCTTGAGCATGCCCTTGAGCGTTTCGATCAGCGGCTGGACCGACGCCTTCTTGAGCGCGATCACCGCGACCTTCTGCTCGGCCTGCGCGGGCTCGGCGTCGAGCGCCTTCACCAAGTCGACGACCGCCTGCCCGTCGCCGGGATTGGCGAGAATCGCCAGGGCGCGGCGCGTGGTCATCGGCACGATGGTGATCGGGTCGGTCACCACGCCGGGCCGGTCCGCGGCTTGGGGCTTGCTGAGCCCCATGTCGTCGAGGAGCTTCTTGATCTCGGCGGGTGAGTTGTTGGTCACGTCGGCGATGAAGATGTTCTGGCCAAGGCGGCCGATGTCGGGTTTGCTGGGGTCTTCGCCCATCCCGGCCACGTCGAGCTCGGCGACCACCTTCGTGAGCTCGGCGCGAAGGCGCGGGCTGCACATCACCACCAGGGAATTGCTGCCGCGGTCGACCTCGACGGCCAGCGTCTCGCCCATCTGCTGGGCGAGCGGCGTGAACGTCGCGAGCAACGTCTGGCGGAGTCGCGCGGCAGGGACGTGCTTAAGCCTGATCACGTCCGGGGTCAGGCGGGCCATCTCGCCCTTCTGCTGCAGGGTCTCGGCCAGGGCCTTGATCTGCGCGAACTGCGTGTCGTCGGCCCGAACGATCAACGCGCCCGAGACGTCGTCGCCCATCACCACCACCGAGCGCGGCCCGGTGGTCTTGGTGCCCGCCGGTCCCATGAGGAACATCTCACGGATGGCGTTGGCCAGCGCGGAGGGCCGCATGGTGCCCGTCAGCGGGATCACCCGCGGCTCGGCCATGTTCGCGAAGCCCGGCTGATCGAGCTGCGTGATGATCGACTGGATGCGCTCCATGTCGCGCCGGCCCGCGAAGACGACCAGCGAGTTGGTCTGGAGCTCGGCCGAGACGCTGGGGTTGCCCTCGGCGTCGATCAGGAACGTGGAGACGAAAAAGTCCGATTCATCGCGGGCGCTCTGCGGCTGGCGCTGGCGGCGTCCGGCGGCCTCGCGGCGTGCCCGGTCGTCGTACGGCGCCCGGAACCCGTCGTTCAGGGCCCGGGCCACGCTCTGGGCGTCGGCGTGGTTGAGGTGGATCACGCCCAGCTGGCGCGTGGTGTCGTAGTCCTTGGTGTCGAGCTTGGTGAGCAGGGCGCGGATGCCGTCCCACTGGTCGTTCTCGGCGCTGACGATGAGCGAGTTGGAGCCCGGGTCGGGGACGATCGTCACCGCCCGCGCGCCGGGAGTGGCGGCCTCGGGGGCGTAACGCCCGTAGAACACTTCCAGCGCCTTGGCCGTTTGGGCCGAGTCGGCGAACTGGAGCTTGACGAACTCGGTCTTGCGCGAGTCGCTGGGCGCGATGTCGAGCTGGCGCACCATCTGCTCGATCTCTTCGATCTGGTCCTGCGGCGCCGAGATCGCGAGCGAATTGTCCTGGCGCGAGTAGTCGACGCTCGCCTGGTTCGCGGTTCCCCCGCCGCCCTCGCCCCGCGCGCGGGCGCGGAGCATCTGCGAGACCGTGAAGAACACGTCGTCCGCCATGGCGTGCTCGAGCTTGAAGCGCCGGAACGCGAACAGGCTCTTGGCCGGCTCGGTGTCGATCTTTTTGATCTGCTCGAGCACCATCTTGACGGCTTCGTCCGACCCCGTGAGCAGGAGCGAGTTGCTCCGCCCCACGGGCGTGATCGTGACCTTGACGTTCGGCGGCAGCGCGGCCTTCAGGGCCTGCGCCACCTCGGCGGCCTTGGCGGCGCCCAGGGTCACCGTGGTCATCGCCGAGTTCTCGGCGGTGGGCGGCTGGTCGATCTGCTTCACCAGCGCCGCGACCTGGTCGAATACTGGCGCGGGCGCTCCGACGATGATGGAGTTGGTGCTGGGCTGGGGCGTGACGACGACCTGCTCGCTGCCGCCGCTCTCGCCGCCGCGTCCGAACATCTGGCGGAGCGTCTGCGCCGCCTCCTGCACGCTGCTGTTCTTGAGGTAATAGATCTCAAAGCGCCGGTCCTTGCCCAGATCGGGCAGGTCGATCTGCGCCACCAGGTCGGAGATTGTCTTCTGGTCCTTCTCGTCGGCCGACACGATCAGCACGTTCCCGTCCTGCGATCCGATCACCGAGATCTGGTCGCCCACGCTGCCCTGGGCCCGCGCCCGCTCGGCGAAGAACTGGCGGAGGCTGTTGGCCGCGCGGTCCGCACGGGCGTGGCGGAGCTGGATCGACTGAATCTCCTGTCCGCCCCCGGCGCCGACCGAGTCGAGCTCCTTCACGTAGACCAGCGCCTGCTCGACGCGCTCGCTCTTACCGACGATGAGCACTGCCTTGCGCTTTTTGTCGATTTCGACGAGCACCGCGTCGGGGTCCTGCCCGCGATAGGGGCGCCAGCCCGGCGTCATCATCGCCCGCTCGACCGCGGTCTTGATCGACTGCGGGTCGGCGTTGGTCACGGCGTAGGCCTTGGCCACCACCGCCGCTCGCTCGCTGGGCGGCTGGTCCAGCGACGCGACCACCTTCTCGATCGTCGCCAGCGCGTCCACCGATCCCACCAGCACCAGGCTGTTGGTCCGCTCGTTGCCCTCGATAAAGAGCCGCTCGTCGGGCTGGTCCGGGCCCTGGCGGGCACGGCCCGACGTGGCACGCTCCCACTGGAGCTGGTCGGCGATGTTCGTGAGCGTCGGCTGCACGTCCATCACGCGCGCATTCTTCAAAGGCACGATCCTGAACTGCACGTCCTGCGCCGCGCTGGGCGTGTCGAACGTCGACGCGAGGGCCTGGATCTGCTCGAAGTCCTCGTCCGACGCGGCCACCACCAGCGTGCCGCTGCGCCGGTCCCCCACCACCGCCACGCGGCTAGTCACCTTGGCGCCAGGCCTCGACGACACCGCCGCGCGGTCGGTGAAGAACTTCTGCAGCGCGGTCGCCACGCTCTGCGCGTCCGCCTTCTCGAGCTTGATCGGCCGCACCGGCAGCCCCGTCGTCTCCGACGAATCCACCTGCTTCACCAGCGCACGGATCTGCTCGATGTCGTCCTTCGGAGCCCGCACGACCAGCAGGCTCGACCCGTCCTCGGCCGAGATTCTTACTTTTTCTTTCTTTCCCGCGTCGCGCCCGATCACCACCTGCTCGACAATCTTCTGAACCGTCGTGGGCGAGGCCTGCTGGAGCGTGATGATCGCAAGCTCCAGGTCCTTGTCCTCGACCGGCGCATCGGCGGTCTCGAGCAACCGGGTTACTTCCGCGTGCTGCGGGTCCGACGCCGTCACGAGCATCGAGTTGGTGCGTTCATCGGCGATGAACCGGGCCTGCGGCAGGTCCGCAACGTTGGGGCCCTGGCGCTGCGCATCCATCAGCGTCTGGAGCGTCTTCGACAGGTCGGTCGCCCGCGCGTTCGCCAGGGTGTACCGCCGGATCGCCAGCCGGTCGATCACCGGGCTCTGGTCGATGAGCGCGACGAACCGGTCGAGCAGCGCGATCGAGTCGGACGGGGCCGCGACGATGATCGCCGCGCCGCCGGGGTCGGGCGTCACGCGGACCGTCGCCGCGTCGAGCGTGCCGGTGACGGGCGCGTTGCCATCGCCACCGTCGATCGTCACGTCGAGGTGCCGCATCCGGCGCGCCTGGGCGCCCTGTGGGCGCGGGCTCACGAAGTCATTGATCGCCGCCGCGGCACGCACCGCCGTCACCGACGAGAGCGGGTAGATCTTCACCGTGACCTTTGCCGCGGCACCGGCCTGGGCGACCGACGCGATCACGGGCCCGATAGTCTCAAAGTCGTGGTCGTTGGCGAGCACAATCAGGGCGTCACCGTCCGGATCGGCAACAACCGTGACCGTTCCCGAGAAGCCGCCGAGGTTCTTCGTGCTCGCACGCCCCACCTGCTGCGTGACCTGCTGAACCAACTGCGCGATCTGCCGCCCGTCGGCACCCGCGGGCAGCGTCACGATGTGCACCGCCGTCGGCTCGGCGGGCATCGTCTTCTCGAGTTCCTGGGCCAGGGCCACGAGCCGGTCGGTCGCTCGTGGCGAGCCGACGATGACCAGCGAGTTGCTGGCCGGATCGACGGCGATGGTCACGCTCGGCTCTTCGACGCCGTCCTGGGATGCGCCGGGGGCGTCCTGCGGCGGATCATCGATCCCGGCCGCGACGATCCACGCGGCCCACGCGAACCTGCCGCCCATGGCTGCGCCCGCGTCGGCCTTGGGCTTGCCCTTGCCCGGCGGCTTGGGGGGATTCTTGGGAGTGGTTGGCGGCTCGTCGTCGTCCTTGAGCCCGCTCTTCTTCAGCAGGTCCTCGGTCGAGATGACTTCGACCTTCACGCCCTTCTGCTGCTCCAGGAGCTTCTTGAGCGTGCGGGCCATCATGGCCGCGTCGGCGCGCGAACGGTCGATGGGAACGGTGCGGAGCTGGCGGCTGGTCGAGAGCGTGGCGGAGTCGAGCTTCCCGGCCAGCTCCTCGATCGTGGCCATCTGCGTTGTCGTGGCACGCACGATCAGCGAGTTGCTCGACTTGTCCACGCGGACGGTCGGCGCCTGCTCGGTCGCGTCCTCGGCGAAGATCGCCCCGACGCTGGTCGAGAGTTCCTGGGCGTCGGCGTTGCGGAGCGTGATCACGCGCACGGCCCGTTGCGAAGCGCCGCCCGACGCGGACTGGTCGGCATCGAGTTCGCCGATCACCTGCTCGGCCAGGTCGAGCACCGGGATCGGTCCGCTCACCACGATCGCGTTGAGACGCTTCTCGGCCGAGACCTTGGCCTTGGGCGGCTCCTTCACGCCGCGGCCCTGGGTGGCGACCTGGGCCCGCACCCACGGCGGCAGCCCTTCAAGACCCGACTCGCGAATAAGCACGCTCTCGAGCACCGGCGCGATCGCCTCCGCCCGCGCGTGCTTCAGGAAGATCGTGCGCACGCCCAGCCCGTCGGGCTGAACGCTCTCGTCCATCGGCTTGATCAACTCCTCGGCACGCGCCAGCTGCGGCGCGGTGCCCGAAACGATCAGCGTGTTGCTCGCCGCCTCGGCGGTCACGGTGGGCTTGGGCTCGCCGGGCTTGGCCGACGCTTCGAGGCCCGCCTTCAGCGCCGTCGCGACCGACGCGGCTTCGCCCTTCTCCAGCGTGAACACCCGCACATCGACGTTGCCCGCGGCCTGCGGCTGGTCGAACGCCGCGACCAACTCGCGCGCCAGCCCCACGAGCGGCGCGGGGGCGCTGACGAGCAGCCGGTTTCCTTTGGCGTCGGCATTCACCACCGGTTGCGCGATCGACAGGCCGGACTTCTCCACCTGGCGCAGCGTCTCCGGCCAGCGCGAACGGTCGGACAACATGGCCTGCACCGTCGGCGCCACGCTCGACGCGTCGGCGTTCTTGAGAACGATGATCTCCAGCTGCGCCTGGGGCAGGGCCACGCTGCGGTCGTCGTAGTCCGCCAGCCGCTTGAGCGCCTCGGCCACCTGCTCACGAGTGCCCAACGCAAGGATCGATCCGGTCCGTGGCTCGGCGACCAGTTCCAGCGGCGCGCGGCCCTGCGGGATGGTCGCGTTGACGATCTTCGAGACGGTGGACGCCATCGTCGCCGGATCGCCGTGCGCGGGCGTGAACGTCACGGCTGTGCGGTCGGGCGCCGCCTGGGCCTGGTCGAGCCGCTCGATCACCTGCTTGGCGAGCTCCAGGGTCGCCGCCGGCGCCGACACGATCAGCGTGTTGTTCTTGGGATCGGCCTCGACCCGCACCGACGGCGGCTTGAAGAGGTCCGGCCGGTTCCGCTGCGAGTACTGGAGCTTGAGCTGCAGGAGCTTGGGGTCGGTGTCCTGTTGATCGCTCAGCAGCCGCTGCACGACCTGCGCCATTTGCGCCGCATCGGAATTCTTGAGCTGGAACGTCTCGATCTTGGCCGTCCCCGCGTCGGTGGGGCGAACGTCCAGCGTCTTGACGAGCTCCTCGACCTTGTTCAGGTCGGCCTCGGCGCCCGTGAGAATCAGCGCGTTGGACCCCGGCGCGCTCAGCACCGCGGGTTTGCCGCCGGACGGGAACTCCAGGCTCCCCATGGTCTGGTTCAGCGCCGCCATGAGCTGAGCGGCCTCGGCGAAATTCAGGGGCATCACTCGGACCACCGTGCGCCCCGCTTCTGCGGCGTCGGTGTCCAGCGTCTTGATCAGTTCCTCGGCGACCTTCTGCACGCCCTCGGGCGCAGAGATCAGGAGCGTGTTCGACGCGCTGTCGCTGGCGACCTCGAGCATGGTCTTGAGGTCCGCCACGCCCTTGCCCTCGGCGTTCTGCTGCTCGCGCAGGCGCGTGGTGAGGATCCTCTCCAGCAGCGTCTGCAGGCGTTCCGCGCGCGCGTGCTTGAGAGGGTACATCTTCAGGCCGGTCAGCGGCCGATCGGGCGGGCCATCGAGCTTCTTCAGGACGCTCTCGACCTGCGTGAAGATCTGCGAGGGACCGCTCACGATCAGCGTCCGCGTCGTGGGCTCGGTGTCCACCGTGACTACCGCCGCGGTCCCGCCGGGCGGGTTGGCACCGTAGATCGTGCCCGCCGCGGCAAGGCTCTTGAGCGTGCTCGCAACGGCCGCAAGGTCGGCCCGCTCGACGCGGTAGGTCCGCATCTCGAGGTTCTCGGCCACCTTCTGCTGGTCCAGATTCTTGACGATCTGTTCGAAACCTGAGAGCCGCTTGGCCGGCGCGTCGACGATGAGCGAGTTGGTGCCGCGATCGGCGCGTACGACGATCTCGCGGGCCCGCTGCAGGTCCGGCCGCGGCTGGCCCGTCCGCGGGTCGCGCGGCATGGGCGGCTCGGGGTACATCTGGTCGATGGTCTTGGCGAGTTCTTCGGCGCGAGCGACCTTGAGCGGGAAGATCCGGATCTCGCGCCCCTCGGCGTCCATCGCCTGCTGCTCGTTGAGCTGCGTGACGATCGCCTCGATCTCCGGGAGCATCTCGGCGTGCGCCGAGACGATCAGCGTGTTGGTGGCGGGGTCGGCCTGGATTTCGACGGGCAGCTTGGACTTCTGCTCCGGCGGGCGACGGTCGTACGACGACTGCAGCACCGTGGCGAGATTGGGCGCATCGCTGGTGCGCAGCTTCAGGATCCGCAGGGGCGGCCGGTCCGCCGAGCGCTGGTTGTCGAGGCTCTTGACGAGCGACTCGATGATCGCAAACTGCATGGGCTGGGCGGCGACCAGGATCGAGTTGGTCGTCTCGATCGGCTCGAGCACCGGGTCGGGTCCGCCGCGGATCTGGAGCGACTTGCTCCCCTTCACCAGCTCGCGCACGAACTGGATGACCTCCGCGGCCTTGGCGTTGCGCAACTCGATCATCCGAACCTCGCGCGCCGGCCCCTGCTGGCGCTGCAGCTCGTCGAGCACCTTGCTGAACCGCTGCATCGCCTCGGTGTCGGCCACCACCATCAGCGAGTTGCTGGCCTCGTCGACGCTGAGCTCGATCGGGTTGGCCCCGGGGATCTGCGCGATCTGGGCGTTGTAGATCTCCTGGGCCCGCACCTTGACCTCGGCGGCCTTGGCGTTGGCGATGGGCACGATCCGCAGGCCCTTCTCGACCGGCACGGCCTGCAGGTCCTTGAGCATCGTCTCCACGCGCTCGAACGTCACCTCGTCGCCGGCGACGATCAGCGTCGAGCTCTTGGGCTCGGTCTCGACCAGCACCTGCATCTGCGGCTTGCCCGGCTGCGGCGGGCCCGAGAGCGTCCCCTGCCGCGCCAGCGCCTGCAGCGTCTGCGAGATCGCCTTGAGGTCGGCACCGATGATGTGGTACGTCCGCAGCTGCGCCACCGGCGGCAACTCCACGCGGTCCAGCTGCGCGGCCAAGGCCTTGAGCGACTCCTGCCGGTCCGCCGGCGCATCGATGATCAGCGAGTTGCTGCTGGGCTCGGCCGAGACGGTCACTTCCTTGGGCTGCTGCGCCCACGGCATGGGCCGGTTCAGCCGGTCGACGGGCATCGGGGGCTGCGGGTAGAGCTTGTCCATCGCCGTCGCGACGTCGGTCGCCTTGGCGACTTTCAGCGGGAAAAGCTGCGTGACGCGGTTGGCCTCCTTCTTGTCCTTGTTGAGGTCCTCGACGAAGCTCTTGATCTCCTCGAACAGGTCCGCGTGCGCCGACACGATAAGCGTGTTCGTCGCCGCGTCGGCACGCACGTCCACCGGCTTGGAGGCGCGGTCGGCCTGCGAGCGGCCGCCGTACTGCTGGGTGAGCATCGTCGCGATCGCCGCGGCATCGGCCGTCTTGACCTGCAGAAGCTTCAGCGGCGGCAGGTTGCTGCGGTCGAGTTTGTCGAGCCGGTGCACGAACTCCTCGATCACGCGCAGCTGCGGCTCCTCGGCGGTCACGAGCAGCGAGTTGGTCCGCTCGATCGGCTGGATCAAGGGCTCGGGGGGCCGGCGCGCGGGGTCCGAGAGCAGCGAGGACTTGAGCAACTCCGCCAGCGGCGCGACCAGGTCCTTGGCCGCGACGTTCGTCACTTCGATCATCCGTGTCGACCGCGCCGGCGCGGTCAGCTGCTGCGCCTGCGTGAGCGCGTCGTTGAACAGGCGCATGCCCTCGGGGCGCGCCGTGATCATGAGGGCGCCGGACTTTTCGTCCCACTCGGCGCTCACCGGGCCCGCCTGCGCCTCGGGCAGGCCCGCGGTGCGGTCGGTGTACAGCTTCTGGGCCCGCGCGATCACACCCGCCGGGTCCACGCCCGAGAGCTTCACCACGCGGAACTCGCGCCCGCCCGGCTCGTCGGCGTCGAGCTTCTTGATAAGCCCCTCGAGCACCGCGATCTGCGCGGGCTCGGCCCGCACCACTAGCGTGCCCAGTTCATCGAGCGCCTCGAACGTCGGCTCGGTGTACGCGCTCCCGTCCTGAGGCGCGAGCATCGGGCGCGCCAGGCGCGTCAGCTTTCCCGAGATCGTGCTGGGCTTCACCTTGGCGAGCGTGTACGTCCTCGACTCGGTGCCGATCACCACGTTGGCCTGCGCCTGCGTGAGCAGCGCGTCGAAGGCCGTGAGCCCAGAGCGTGCGCCGATCAGCGTGACGGTCCGCGAGGGCACGTCCACCGTCGCCGTCACAGGCTCTTTCTCCGCCTTGCCCGTCGCGGCGTACAGGCCCCTGGCACGCTCCACCACCCCGGCGATGTCGCCCTTGGTGATCTTGACGAGCCGGACCTCCTTGTCCGTGTCGGGCGCGACATCAAGCCCCGAGATCAACTGCTCGAACGCCGCGACGTCGTCCGCCGGGCCCGACACCACCACGCCCTTGGCATCGGGGGTCGGCGCGAACTTCACCACCGCCGTCTGGCGCGGCGTGAGAAGGCGGGTCGTGATCTGGTCGATCTGCTGCGGCGTGATGAACTTGAGCTTGACCACCGCCGCGCGGCTGTCGAGCGACGCGCCCAGGCTCCCGCCCGCTCCCGGGTCGATCTCGCTCAGGAGCGCCATGGCCTGCGCCAGGAGCGACCGCGGGCCCACGATCGTCACCTTGCCCGCCTGCGCCAGCGGCAGGATCGTCGGCTTCTTGGGCGGCGCCACGTTCGCGAACAGGCTGTTCACCTTGGCCGCGGCATCCTCGGCGCTCAACGTGCGCAGCGTGAACGTCATCATCTGCGAATCGCCGTCGCCGTCGGGCGTATCCAGGAGCGCGATCAGCTCCTCGCAGGTGCGCAGGCGGGCCGCCGAGCCGATCGCGATGATCGAGCTCGTGCGGGGGTCGGGCTGGATGTTGAGCCCGGGCGTGGTGATATCGCTGACGGTCGACGCCTTCCCGGTCGGGTCCACGACCGTGTGCTTGACGCGCTCGCCCATCAGCCCGCGCAGCGCGTTGAACACCGCGTCGACGGGCGCGTTCTTGAGCGGGAACACCCGGAACACGGTGTCCGCCTGCTTCACGTCGATCGAGGACACGATCTCGCGGATCCGCCGGCACTGGGCCGCGGTCTCGGTCACGACGATCATGTTCTGCTGCGGCACGGCTGTGACGCCGCCGTAGGGCCCGATCAGCCCCTTGATCTGCTCGGCCACCACCGCGGCCTGCGCGTTGTCGAGCGGGATCGTGAGCGTCAAGATCTGCTCGGGTCGTGTCCCGGCGGGAACCTCACCCTTCGCGACGACCCCGGGCTTCTTCCCCGAATCTACCAGCGTCGCCAGGTACAGGAACTTGTCCTGCTTGCGCAGTTGCACCCCGTGCATCGCCAGGTTCAGGTTCAGGATCGAGAGAGCATCATCGAACTGGTACGGCGCCGCGCCGATGAACGTCATGTTGGCCGCCGGAACGGCCGCCTCCTTGATCATCGGGAGCCCGCTCTCGCGCGAGAAGAAGTCCAGCACCATGTCGAACGGCGTGTCCTTGAAATTGAACACGATCTGCTTGGGCTTCTCGGGCTGGGGTGCCGGAGTCGTTACCGCCGGCGCTGCGGTCGCTGGTGGCTGCGCCGGCGCGGTCGCGGGCGTTGCGGGCGCGGTCTGAGGTTGGGCCGCGGGCGGCAAGGGATCGGGCTTGGGAGGCTGCGCGGGCGCGGTTGTCGGCGCCTGGGCCGGCGCCGGCTGGGGCTGGGTCTGAGGCTGGGCCTGAGGTTGGGTCTGAGGCTGCGCCGGCGGAAGCGGATCGGGCTTCGGAGGCTGCGCAGGAGTCGCCGCCGGGGGCTGGGCTTCCGGTGCCGCGGCGGGGGCGGGCGTTGGAGCGGGGGACTGCGTCGGAGGCTGCGAAGGCGCCGGGGCCTGCCCCAGCACCGACACCGGCCCTCCCGCGGCCGCCGCGATCATCGAGGCGGAAAAAGCAACCCGCGTACTGATTGAAGCCCGGCGTTTCGATCGTGCCATGGCATGGATCCTCCGTGCCCTTCTCGACGCCTCCTTCCAGGAGGAGAGCCGAGTGTACAGCATTGTCCCGAACCTTGATGGATCCCCCCGGGGAGACCCCTAACGCACCAATCTCCGCGACGTAAACGGTTCGCCGTTCAGGAGTTCGTACTTCTGGCCGCTCATCTCGAACACGGCCCGTTCACCCGCTCCTTCGACGAACACCGCGTCAATGAACTTTGCACCCACGCGGAGTACCTGAGATTGCTTCGAGACCGGGTTCACCAGCCACGCCTCCACACCCTGCCCGCCCGCCACCACCGCCGACAGCTTCCAATCGGCGTACGGGTTCGGGGGCGGGGGCTGCGGCGCCGGCGCGGGAGCCGCGTTGGGTGCCGCGGCAACAACCACCGGCGCGGGCTTGGGCGCCGGTTCCTTGAACGGATTCCGGGCCGCGATCGATCGCCAGATCCCCTCGGCGCCCACCGGCGGCACAGCCAGCGGTGCGTCGCCCTCTTGAGTCTGAGCCAGGTCGGGCGCCAGCAGCGTCGCGACCTCGATGCGCACCTTGAAGTGCTCGCGATCGCGCCCGGCCAGGGAGATTGAGAACCCGTCCACCCGGTGCACCCACGGCTGGGCCTGCACCACCGCGAGCGTCCGCAGGACATTCTCCAGAGTGCCGACGCCCTCGACGTACCCGTTCACGACCAGGAAGTCGGGCGCCTTCTTCAGCACCTTCCGCAGGTTCGACGGCGCCTTGGTGTTCGACGCCAGCGGGTTCTGCTGCGGGCGCGGCGGGCCGCTGTTGTCCTGGATCGCCACCAGCCCGCACTCCTCCGCGATCTTGCCCAGCCCGTTGCGGAAGCGGTCGGCGACGAGATCCTCTTTGCGCCCCAGCATGGTGCGCCCGATGTCTTTCAGCCGGCGCGAGACCGCGGCTTGCTCCTCCAGTTCCTTCTCGAGCGACGCGATGCTGGTCCGCGCTGTGGCGATCTCCGCCAGCTTGGCGTCGCGCGGCGTGCCGTAGAACACGCGGTAGCCGATCACCGCGGCAACGAGCACCGCGGCCCCCGCGCCCGAACGGATCATGACGGAGCGGGAGATCAAGACGGCCCCCCCGGCGCCTTCACGCCCGCGTCCTTCTTGGCGGCGTCCGCAGCGTCCGGCTTGGCCGGCGCCTGACTTCCCCCCGCGGTATCGGGCTTGGGCTTTGCCGGCGTGGACTGCGACGTCGTCAGAACGAACTGGAATCGATCCGGAACATCCGGCCCTTTGCTCTCGACCGCGTCAAAGCTCAGGCCCAGCAGCCTGCCGCGCAGGTCCGCCGAGACCGAACGGCCGACCGATTTCCCGTCCATCGAGAACACCGCCGATTGACGCATGCTCCAGAGGCCATCCTGGTAGCGCGACCCCTTGGGCGTGAAGACCACGGCGGCGTCGGCGAGCTTGCCGTCCATGCCATCGAGAATCGCCTGCCCCGCCTCGGGGAGTTGTTCGTTCAGCACCCCGACGTACGCCAGCCAGTCCACGCGCGCCTTCTGCCACTGCTCGAAGTGGTTCAGGCGCGCGTGCTGGGCGTGAAGGTCCTCGAGCTTGGCCCGCAGCTCGGTCTCCTTGGTCCTGGACTGATCGAGCCGCTCGTCGTACCCGCTGAGCGCACGGTCGGCCGCCACGTACGAGCCCCCGGCGAGCAGGATGAGCCCGAGCGCGCCCGCCAGCATGTTCCGCCGCCGCGCCGCGCCCAGGTCCGGCGCCCGGCGCGGGTTGGCAAAGTCGAGCGTGCGGCGATCGCCGAGTTCCTCGAGCAGGAGGCCCGCCAGCGCGTGCATCGCCGGGACATCCTCCGCCGGGACGGTGGCCTGCAACTCGACCGTCGCGGGCAGGTGCGCCAGCTGCGACGGCCGCTCGAGCTGCGCCCCGCACTGCTGCGCAAGCTGGCGCGCCGAGTCGTCGGACCCCAGCGCCACCACCATCTCCGCGTC
Source organism: Phycisphaerales bacterium (assembly GCA_044223975.1). Taxonomy (GTDB): domain Bacteria; phylum Planctomycetota; class Phycisphaerae; order Phycisphaerales; family UBA1924; genus CAZCPB01. Next base: position 112,462 of record JBGALI010000016.1, read on the forward strand.
GCCGCCGCCGCGCGTCGACCGGTGGCTCATCCACGTCCGCTTGGCCTCCACCGCGACGCGTTCGGTGTACCCCGCGCTCTCGGTCTCGCTCAGAGCCCGCGGCGCGTCGATGGCCCGGGCGAACGTGAGGTTGCCCTCTTCCACCACCACGAACTCGACGGACGTGGCGCCGGCGCACACACCAAGCAGGGCGCCGGCTCGGCGCTGCGACAGGTCCGCGAGCAGCCCCGCCACGCCGTAGCACTTCAGCGCGATCCGCGTGAGCTTCAGGCCCGCGCCCTCGCACAGCCCGCGGCACCATTCCACGCGGTCGGCGGGCATGGCGCCGGCCATCACCGAAACGCCCGGAGCTCCGCCCTCGACCACCGCGCCGTCCGCCGCCGCGGCCGTGACATCCGCGACGGGGGCCGTGTAGTCGATGGCCGCACCCGTGGACGACATCGTGAGCTGGCGCGCCATCTGCAGGCGCACCATCCCGCCGATTTCAGCGTCGTTGGTCGCGCCGGCCCCCGGCAGCGACAGCCGCTTGAGCACGACGTCGCCGCGCGGCATGGCCAGGATCGCCTTGGAGGCCTTCACCCCGGCGCGGTCAAGCTCCACGCGCAGCCACCGTCCCATCGCAAGCGCATCGTCGAAACTCACCGCGCTCGGCCGCTCGAACGAGCGCCAGGAGCTCACCGTGACGGACCGGTCGCTCACCACCGCCTCGGCCACGCCGAAGCGCTCCCGGTCCACATCGATCGCGATGACGCTCTGCTTCCCCGGCATTCAGCCTCCATCGCCCCGCGAACGCGGGCCGGGTGACCATCGACCCACGCGTCCCTGCGTGCGGTCGGGCGAAGATCCAGGGGACGACGCGCTCCCCGCGCTCGGGGCGGCCGGATCGGTCCTGCTCGCCCGGGTATTCTGGGCGCGCGGGGTCGGCACGTCGAGCGAAGGCTCGGAGATTGTCGGGGGCGCTTCCTCCGGGCTCGGGCGAGAACTGCTCCGCTCGGGAGCGTGCACGCCGCGCCCGCGCACCTCCGACGCGATCCCCAGCAGCGTCGCGTCGCGCAGGTACGCGACACGCGCCGGCTCCGAGGACACGTCGATGATGGCGTCGTACACGACCCGCGCCATCGGTCGCGCGGGCTCCGACGCTCCCTCGCTCCCGCGCGGCGCGACCGTTCCCTCGACGCGGACCCGGTATTGCGCGCTCCGCGTCGTCAGCCTGTCCACGGCACGCTCGAACTCGTCGGGCGTCAGGATGGACTCGGTGACCGGCCACGCCAGCGACCGCAGTGCCTCGGCGCTCAGCCGCTCGCGCCCGCGCACGATAGCCGCGCCGTGCTCCGGGCCGATCCCGGGCACACACGCCAGCACCGCCGCGCTCGCCGACGACAGATCCACGCGCCCCGTGACGAACTCGTCGTCACCCGCGCGGACGCGATCGAGCACCAGCCCCCAGTACTTGGGGTCGAGGTTGACCCGCCGCAACGCCCCGATCAGTTCCGCCCGGGACACGGCCTTCGCGCCCGACGTCACGAGCTTTTCAATCGCCGGCGCGGCGTCACCGCCGAACAGGCGGCCGAGCCCGGCCGCACTTTCCTTCGATTCCACCAGCGTCGCCCACGCCACGCGCGGCTCGCCGGCGTGCCCGTCGTCACCGAATCCCGCGCCCACCTCGGGATCGAAGCTGTACGCCGTGAGCACCGATGTCGCGCCGCGCTCGGGCCCGACGGGCTCGGACGCGGCGCCGGCCCGGTCCGCCGTCTCCGGCGATTCCGCGTCCTTCGCCGCCCCGGCGCTGGCGACCGGCGGAACGATCCGCGCGAACACGAGCGCCTCTTCGACGCTTGAGAACGGGCGTTCGGCCGCTCTCGCCGCGATCCGCGCTGCCGCGGGCTCGTCCAGAACCCCGGTCGCCTTGAGCATCTCCGCCGGCGCGGCGTTCACCCCGACGCAACGCGACTGCGGCGCGACCACGGCTCCGTCATCGCCCTCAACAAGCCGGGCGCTCACGGTGAGCGGGTCGTCGGCGCGGCTCAGGACTACAGAACCTGCAAGCTTGGGCGCCGCCCCCGCCAGCAGCTCGCGCCGCTGGGATTCCAACTCGCCCATCGCCGCCAGCACCCCGGACCACGCCGCCGCCCGCGCCTGGGCCTCGTGCAGGCGGAACCGCGCGCCGTCGACGTCCGCGCTCGTGCGCATCGCGATCGTCGACCCGATCAGGCACGCGGCCACGAGCACCAGCAGAACGGCCAGCAGCACCGCGCCCCGCGCCACGCCCCGGCTTGTCGCGCGCGTGATACTCACGGCGCCCCTCCGTCCGCGTCGGGGATGGCCACCACCATCGACTCGTCGGGCGATCCGCGCGGCTCGTCGCGCCCCGCCGCCGCACTCCCCGTCCACACCCGCACCTCGACGGCGCGCGGCAGGCGCTTGGCCTCCGCGCTGTCGAAGGCGTCGCTCCACGAACGCCCGTCGTAGTACCGCACGCGGACCAGGCGCACGCCGTCGCACGCACGCTCCACGCGAGGCTCCGGCACGCCGTCGGCGCCGATCGCCCGCCGCGACGCCACGATCGCGCCGTCCTCGAAGCGGTATTCGCACGCCAGCAGGTCGGCGCCCGACTCGGGCGCACCACGGATCGCGGCGTCCAGGTCGACCGAACGCGTCAGCACCCGGAAAGAATTGCCCGTGCCCAGGACGCCCGCGCCCAGCGACGCGTCGCCGGCGATCGCCCCCGCCAGGTCGGCGCTCATGCGCGACAGCACGGTCAGGAGTGCGTGCCGGCGCTCCCCCGCACTCTCGATGCCCTTCCGCCGTTCGCCAAGCGAGAGCAGAAATGCGAACACGGCGGCGCACAGCACCAGGATCAACGCCAGCGCCAGCAGCGTCTCCAGGAGCGTGAACGCCCTCGTGCGCGGGGTCATTGCCCCTCCCCCCCGCTCATGCTCACCGTCCGCGACAGGCGCACAAGCTGGCTCAGCGTGTACGACGCCACCACCCCCGCGTCGTTCCCGACCGGCCGACGCAGGGCCGTCACGCGCACGAGCGTCAGCCCGCGCACGCTCGAGGGCTCGGTGCTGATCTCAAGCTCCCATCCCCGGTCCGCGGTGGGCCCGGCGAGCCCCTCCGCCCCTTCGCCGTCGGCCTCGCGCACCGGCCCGTTGAGCGACTGCGGCCCGGCGATGCCCGCCTCGATCCGCGCCATCGCCGAGCGTGCCAGCATCGCGCCGTGTTCGACGTCGCGCATGCGACGCTCGGCGCCGATGGCGCGGTCCACGATCGCGAGCACCGCCAGCCCGCCGATCACAAAGAGCGCCAGCGCCAGCATGACCTCGAGCAGCAGGGCGCCGCGCCGGCGACCGATCGGACGCTGCCGGGTGCAACGCTCCCTCATGGCCGCACCTCGCCCGCCCGCGTCGCCGGCTTGGCGACCGAACGCAACCGAAGCGTGCCCGCCCAACGATCGACCGATGTCTCGGCCACCCGACCGTGCGCATCGCGCACGCGCCACGGCGTTCCCGCCGCCGCCGTGCCATCGGGGAGCAGAACGGCCAGTTCAACCTCCGTGCCGGGCCCGCCGGATTCGCTCGCAGGCCTGCTTGAGTTCACGCCGGGGCCCGGCGCCTCGTCGGTGTCGGGGCCAAAGCCCGGCGGGAACGAGAACCGCGTCAGGGACGGCGCTCCGGACGCGCCGACGGACGCCGCACGCGATTCCCCGGCGTCGGCGGAAGCCTCGGTCGGGGCCTCGGCGGGGGCTTCGGAGGCGTCATGACTGCGCACACGCAGCCCGCCGTTCTCGGCCCGCGCGACCAGCACGAGCGCCCGCCCGCCCCGCTGAGCCGCGGCGCGGCACGCGTCCATGGCCGCGTCGAACTGCTTGAGCGTCTCGCGAAACCGATACTCGTCCACCCAACGCGAGAGCGGCGGGAACACCATCGCTCCCAGCGCCGCCAGGAGCGCCAGCACGATGAGCAACTCGAGCACGGTGAACGCGCTCGCTCCGCGCCCAAGCGAACGGCGGCTCCGCCGTCGGGGGCGCACGGTGGTCACTTTCCCTTGCCGCCGGACGAAGCCGGAGGCGCGGTGTTGTTGGAGCCGCCCGAGCCCGCGCCGGTGTCTTCCTTCTCCCACGACACGATGTCGTCCGCGGTGCCGTCCTCGCCGTCGGGCCCGTTGGACCACAGGTCGAAGGTGTCCTCGTCCCCGTGCTCGCTCGTCGGCCTGTAGTTCCACGGATGTCCCCACCGATCGGACGGCATGGACTTCTCGAGCTCCTTGGACCACTTGGTCGCGTCGGCGTCGGGGTCGAGCTTCTCCTTGTTCCAGAGCACCTCGATCCCCTCGGTTTCCGTCGGCCAGCGGTCGTACTTCACCCGGAAACTGCCCAAGGCGGTCTTGATGTTGTTCAAGTCCGCCTGCGCCAGGCCGGTCTTGGCTTCCTTCTGCTTGCTGAACAGCGCGAGCCCCACGAGCCCGGTCAGGGCGACGATGATCGCGATCACGATCAGAACCTCGATCAGCGTGAAGGCGCTGCGAGCGATGTAGCGGCGTCTCATCCGTGCCATCCTTTCCGGCCGGCTTCCCGGCATCGTTTCGACGCCCGGCCCCGCGGGGAGTTCCCGCGCCGGGCTCCGCGAGATTCTCGCGGGTCCGATCAAACCCCTTCCAAATCCGTGCGGACCGACCGCGCCGATCCTCGGATCAGGCTAGCAGAGCGGACGCCCGCGGCCAAATCACGGACGGTCGTCACATGTTCGGGCGCAGCTGCGTCATCGGCAGAATCAACGCTACCGCGACAATTACCACCGCGCCCGCCAGCACCAGCAGCAGCAGCGGCTCGATCAGCCGCACGACCGCTCCGAGCAACCGATCGATCCGCGACTCGATCGTGTCGGCGATCTTCACCAGCACGGTGTCGAGCGTGTTGGCCGCTTCCCCCACGGAGATCATCTCCACCACGTCGTCGTCGAACAGCCCGCTCTCGCCCAGGGGCGGCGCGAGCGGCTGGCCGGCGCGCACGCTCTCGGCCGCCTTTTCGATCGCATCCTCCAGCACGCCGTTGCCCGCCGCGTCGCGGGAGATCTGCATCGCCTGCAGCACCGGCACGCCGTTGGCGAGCATGGTGCCGAGCATCCGGCAGAACCGGGCCGTCGCCATCGCGCGGGTCAGGGGTCCGATGATCGGCGCGAACGTCCGCCACCGCTCGATCCTCCGCCGGACCTCGCGGCGCTTGGAATACCGCCAGAGCACCACCCCCGCGATCCCCACCCCCAGCGCGGTGAGCGGACCGTACTTCCCGACCGCGGCGCTCATCGCGAACACGACCTTGGTGATCCACGGCACGCCGCCCGGGATCGTCTCGAACATGGGCGCGAACATCGGCACAAACACCCCGAACACCACTCCCAGGATGATCGTGCCGAACACGATGAGCACACCCGGGTAGATCAGGTTGCCGATCACCTTCGACCGCATCTCCGCCTGCGCCAGCGTGAGCTGCCCGAGCCGCATCAGCACCTGCTCGAGAAACCCGCCCTTCTCGCCCGCGCGCACCATCGCGACGTGCACCCGCGGGAACGCCCCGTCGCGCGCCTCCATCGCCGCGCCCAGGTCCGAGCCTTCGGCCACCGCCTCGCCGATCTCCTTGAACATGGACGACAGCCGCGGGTTGGACTTGCGCCCGCCCAGCAGGCGCAGCGACCTCAGCAGCGGCACGCCCGCGTGCAGAAGCTCGGCCACCTGGATGTACGCTGTTCCCAGGGCCCGCGCCGAAACGCGCCGGCCCGACTTCTTCGGCGCCTCGCGGCACTCCAGCGACACCGGCGTGAGCCGGCGCGACTCGAGTTCGGCCAACACCGCCTGCTCGCTGGCCGCCGCCAATTCGCCGGCGACCCGCTCGCCCTTGAGGTCTCTCGCGATGTACGCGAACGTCGGCACGGTCAGAGTCTACACGCTCGCGCCGGCCGGCCCGGGCACGGCCGAAGATCGTCTCACTTGGCCGCCAGCAGTTCGTCGACCTTCTTCACCAGGTCCTTCTCGAGGTTGGCGGTCTTCACGTTCTCGCGTGCCGCGTCGAACCGCGCCACCACGTTCCCCGAGCGATCGACGACGAACTTCGTAAAGTTCCACTTGGGCGCGCCCCCGACGGGCGCGGGCTGTTCCGCGAGCTTCTTGTACAGCGGGGAAACATCGTCGCCCTTCACGCTGACCTTTGAGAACATCGGGAACGTCACGCCGAACTTGCTGGTGCAGAATTCCTTGATTTCCGACTCGCCGCCGGGCTCCTGCCCGCCGAAGTTGTTGGCCGGGAACCCCAGGACCACCAGGCCCTTGTCCTTGTCATCCTTGTACAGCTTCTCAAGGCCCTCGTACTGGCTGGTAAACCCGCACTTGCTCGCGACGTTCACGATGACCACGACCTTGCCCTTGTACTGGGACAGGTCGACATCCTTGCCATCGATGTCCTTGACCTTGAAACCAAGGACGTACCGCGGGTCGGCCGCGTCGGCCTTGGGACTCTGAGTCGGCTGGACCTGATCGCCCGGCTTCCCCACTTTTTCGGCCGGCATGGGCTTCCGTTCGGCGGGGTTCTTGGCCGGCTGGGCGGCCTGCCCCGGGGGCTGGCTGCCCGCGACGCCCACAAGCCCAACGCCGCCTGCGAGCACGAGCAGGCTCGAAACCCCCACCACGGCAAGAGTCGTGGCGCTCACCATCCCCGAACGCATCCGAGCGTGTGTCATAAACGCTGCGGGCCCGCGCTAGCGAGCCCGAGCGGAACGGATTACTTCTTCTCGGGAGCCTTGGCGGGCTCGGTCGCGGGCTTGGCGGGCTCGGCCGGCTTCGCCGCGGGCTTCGCGGGCTCGGCGGGCTTCTGCTCGCAGGCCGCGAGGCCGAAGGACGCGACAATACCAGCCGCCAGCACGCTACGCACCAACACGCTCTTGGACATGAACCATCTCCTTAGTGAAGTTCTCCAACGGTGAAACCACATGGTCCCCGGTGGCCGAACCCCCTGTCAAGTCCCCTACAGTCTACGCCGGTGTTCGAACTCAAACGCATCGTACGATTCGCGGTCGGCGGAACACCCGCCCAGGCCCCAACCGTGCCCAACGGCTACGCCGGCAATCCGCCGATGGTCGGGCTGGGAGCCCACTACGAACTCGAAATCTCGTGCCGCGGCGAGCTCGGACCGCATACCGGGTACCTGTCCGACATCAAGGTGATCGATCGTGCCGTCCGTTCTGCCGCGGTTCCGCTTGTCTCCCGCGCGATTGCCGCACCCCCGGGGACCGAGCCCGGCGAACTGTTGCCGGCGCTTGTTGCCGCGCTGGCGCGGGAGTTGAAGGGCCTGCTCGCGCATGTCGCCTGGAACCTCACACCCTACTATCGAGTCGAGATGAGCGCCAGCGATACAAGCACGGTGCTGCTCCGCCAGCGCTTCGACTTTGCCGCCGCCCACCGGCTGCACAACCCCGCGCTCTCCGACCAGGAGAACCGGGATCTGTTCGGCAAGTGCAACCTCGCTTCCGGGCACGGGCACAACTACCAGATCGAGCCCTGCGTGGCGGTGGCCTTGGACGCCGACGGACATCAACGCTTCCTGCTCCGGCAGTTGGAAGAGATCACCGGGCGCGTCATCATCGAACGGTTCGATCACAAGCACCTTAACCTCGACGCTCCCGAATTCGCGTCGCCCGGCGGCGTCAATCCCACGGTTGAGAACATCGCCAGGGTCTGCTTTGATCTGCTCGAGCCCCACATCGGGCGAGGGGGCGCGACGCTCAGGGATGTCACTGTCTGGGAAACCGACCGGACCAGTTGCACCTACCCGGCCTGAGTGGGTGGCGGATTCGGCCGAAAGCTCACGGCGGTGCGCGGGCTTCGCGCCCGCCCATCCACCCGGCGCGGGTCCTAATTCTCTCTCTTTCCCGCCCGCGCGACCGATCCGTCCTCCATGCCCCTTGCCGCGCCCGTCCTGCTTGCTCCCGCCTTACAATCCACCACAATGGGGATCGGCACCATCCTGGTCGAACGCGGGCTGATCAGCCGTGATCAGCTGGATACGGCGCTGGTGGAGCAGCAGCGCACCGGCGATCGGCTCGACCGCGTGCTGTCGCGCCAGGGCGTGCTCTCCCGCCACCAGATCACCGAGGCCGTCGCGGAGCAGTTCCACCTGCCCGTCGTCGACCTGGCATCCCTCGCCGTCGACGCTGCCGTGCTGGGAACACTTCCCGCCAAGCTCGTGTACCGCCAGTCGTGCGTCCCCATCGCTCGGGATAACGGCACCCTGACGATCGCCACCAGCGACCCCCACGACCTGGCCGGCTTGGACGAACTCAAGCTCCTCACCGGCTGTTCCATCGAGCTCGTCCTCGCCGACGACGACGACCTCCAGCGCTTCATCCGCGCCCACTACGGCGTCGGCGGCGACACCCTGGACGCGATGGCCGCGGGCGCCGACATCAAGGACGCCGCGGCTGGCATCAAGCCCGGCTCCGAAGAGCTCGAGGCGGCCCAGGAAGCCTCGGTCGTCAAGCTCGTCAACGACATCCTCGCCGAGGCCATCTCCCTGCGCGCCACCGACGTTCACTTTGAGCCCTACGAGCACGAGCTGACGGTCCGCTACCGCATCGACGGCATCCTCGAGCGCGCCAACGTCCCGGTCACCATCAACCGCTTCGCCGCCGCGATCATCAGCCGACTGAAGATCATGGCCAGCCTGAACATCGCCGAGAAGCGTCGCCCGCAGGACGGCCGCATCACCTTCCGCGACCGCACGCCGGGCCGCTCCAGCGAGGAGTTCGACCTGCGCGTGAGCGTGATCCCGATGCTCAACGGCGAGGGCGTCGTGCTCCGCGTGCTGAGCAAGACCGGCGCCGTCTCGCCCCTCGACCAGCTCGGCATGCCCGCCGACGTGCTGAAGCGCTGGGACGCGCTCATCAACCGCCCGCACGGCATCCTCCTCGTCACCGGCCCGACCGGCAGCGGTAAGTCGACGACGCTCTACGCCTCCCTCAACCGCATCGTCTCCGACGAGATCAAAGCGATCACCGTCGAGGACCCCGTCGAGTACCACGTGGCGCGCGTCAACCAGATCCAGGTCAACCACAAGGTCGGCCTGGACTTTGCCGCCGGCCTCCGCGCCATCCTGCGCCACGACCCCGACGTCGTGATGATCGGCGAAATCCGCGACAAGGAGACCGCCGAGACCGCCATCCAGGCCTCGCTGACGGGACACCTGGTCTTCTCGACACTCCACACCAACGACGCCGCGGGTGCGCCCACGCGCCTGCTCGACATGGGCGTCGAGCCCTTCCTGGTGGCCAGCTCGCTCGAGGCCGTGATGGCCCAGCGCCTGGTGCGGCGCGTCTGTTCGCAGTGCGCCGCCCCGTACACGCCCGAGCCCGCCGATATCCCCGACTCGTTCAAGCTCGCCCCCGGCACCACGCTGATCAAGGGGACCGGCTGCCGCAACTGCCGCAACACCGGCTACGTCGGGCGCGTGGGCGTCTACGAGCTGCTCACTCTGAACGAGCCCTTGCGCGAGCGCATCATGCAGCGGGCCACGTCCTCGGCGCTCTCCGCTCTGGCCGTCAAAGAGCACGCCCTCTTCAGCCTCCGCGACGACGGCTTCGCCAAGGCCCGCGCCGGCGTCACGACCATACAGGAAGTCCTCCGCGCCCTCACGGCGTGACGTGCCACGACTCTGGTGGTTCCACCACCAGAGTCGTGCGAACGCCCCAATCGCCCACCGCGCAAGAAAAAAGGCCGCCCCCGCGGGCGGCCCTTCGTGCAATTGACCGCTCTCGATCTCAGCGGGCCGACCGGACCACGCCCGTCGCCCACTCCTCCACCCCCGCCGCACGCAGCGCCGCCACGGTCACCGCCGGGTGATTCTGCAGCGCCAGCCCGAACATCTCCGGCGTCGTCCACAGCGGGATCATCCGCAGCGCGGTCTTGTCATCCTCATCATCACCCTGTTCTGCATCGGCATCGCCGCCCTGGTGGTTGTGCTTGTCCGCCGCCGCGCCGATCGCCGCAGCGGGAACCGCGATCGCCGGCAGCACGTGCACCATCGTCCCCAGCCCGCCCGCCAGGCCGACCAGCACCGACCGGTCGCCGTGGCTGTCGACGACGAAGTTCTCACCCTCCCAGTACGACACCATCACCGTCGGCTTCACGTCACGCGTCAGCTCCCGGTAGGTGGGCACGATCATTCCCGGATCGCGCTTCGCACCGCTCGCGAACACCGGCGAGCGCACGCCGCTCGAGATCGCCGAGCCGATCATGCTCAGGATCGGGTACCCGGGCTTCATCATCCGCGCCGTGTCCATGTACGACACCGACGCCAGCTTCTGACCCTTGGCCACCTTCGCCACGCCCTCGATCGACATCAGGCCCTTGTCGCCCTTGCCCGCGACCTGCTGCGCCGCGGCAAGCGTCGCCTGCGGCGTCACCCCCGCGATCAGCCACTTCTCCGTTGCCGCGTACGTGATTTCCAGCGGCATCGGCAGGCCGCTCAGTCGCAGGCTCACGAGCTCAACGCCCGCCTCCGTCCACGATGCCAGGCGCGCGTACTTGCCCACATCGGGCGCCTGCGCCAGCATGTCGTTGGCGAACTTCACGAGCTTGGTGTGCGCCTCCATGAACTTGGCCCGGTCCTTGAAAGACACCAGGCCCACCAGCGAGCCGGCGTTGCCGCCGCCGGTGGAGTCGGACATGTAGTACGCGAACGTGCCGCCGAGCGTCTTGAGGATGTCGGCGCGAAGATCAACGCCGGTGCGCTTCTTGAACTCGCTCAGCGCCTGATCGACGTCCGGCCCCTGCTTCGAGGCCTCGTCGATCATCCGGTCGAACATGCTCAGGTCGCCCTTGGAGACCGAGGCCAGCACCGCATCGCCCGGCACCGCGGCAAGGTCCGCCGCGTCCAGCGTCCCCGACGACATCCCGAGCTTCTCGCGGTACTTGGCCGCCCCCTCCACCACCATGCGCCCGCGCGACTCGGTCTCGGTGTTGCCCATCTCAAACGCGATCTTCATGGCGTCCGGCCCGTACAGCCCCGACTGGCCCGCCTCGCGCACCATCTCCGTGACCTGCGGGTTCTGCGGGCCCGCAAACGTCGCCAGCATCGTCGCCGCCGGCGTCAGCCCGCCCAGGTCGATCACCCCGTTCACCAGGGGCTTCATGTCCTTGATCATCGGCCCGCGCAGGTTGGCCCACGCCGGGTCGGGATTGTCCAGCGTCCCCATCACGATCTCGTACCGCCACCCGTCCGCCGCCTTGCGCGGCCCGTAGCTCAGTCGCCCGAGCGGACCGGCCGTCACGTCGTCCATGGATTCAAACCGCTTGGGACCCGCCGGCGCCGGCGGCAGGTTCGCCCCGGCGAGCATTGCCTTGATCTTGGTGTGGAACTCGTCCGCGCTCTTCTGATCGGCCATGAGCGAGCTCACGACCACGCCGTACCCGAACATCCCGTCGGCGGGGTTGCCCGCGTTCACGGTGATCGCCATGCGCCCGGGGCGTGCCAGCGCCGACATGAGCATCGACATCGCTTCCACGGGCTCGCGATCGGCCCCCACCTCGCCCGGAAGCTCGCGGATCCGCGCCGGGATCATGCCGAGCGCTTCCTTCAGCCGCGAATCGCGCGGGTCGGTGAGGAACTGCGACAGGTCGGCCTTCTCGGCGACGAAGAGCGTCTGGATCTTCGCCGGCGCCTTGGCATCGCCCTGCGCCAGGGCCGTCCCGGCGCACGCCACCAGCACGCCCGCCGCCAGCCCCGAACGAACGCCCACACCGATCCGACGAAGCATGCCGCTCATCACCGGCTCCTCTCGAAAATGCCACAACGATCGCCCCGTGCGCGGGGCGCCCTCATGCTACCCATTGGGGATTCGCCCGGTTGCCTTTCGGACGCCTCCCTGCCGCGCCCTCCCCGTCCCCAGTACCATCGCACCCCGTGGCCGACCGCATCCTCATCATCCGCCCCAGCGCCCTCGGCGATGTCTGCCGCTCGGTCCCCGTTCTGGCCAGCCTTCGCCGCGCGTTCCCCGCCGCCCGAATCGACTGGCTCGTTCAGGACACCTTCGCCCCCGCGATCGCCCACCACCCGGCCCTCACTACCGTCGTGCCCTTCGCCCGGCGCGCCCTGGGCGCCTCGGCCTCCCGCGGCAGGCTCGGCAAGTCCCTCGCATTCCTCAAGTCCCTTCGCGAAGCCCGCTACGACCTTGTCTTCGACATGCAGGGCCTGGCCCGCAGCGGGCTCTTCGCCTGGGCCACCCGCGCTCCGCGCCGCGTCGGTTTCGCCAACGCCCGCGAGATGGGCTGGCTCGGCGTCAACGAGCGTCACAGTGTGGCGAGTTCGATGCACTCCGTCGACCGCATGCTCGAACTCCTCCGACGCGCCGGCGTCGAGCCGGTCACGGACATGCGCCTGTATGCACCGCCCGCCGATCGCGAGGCCGCGGCGGCCGACCCCACGCTCGCCGGCAAGCGTTACGCGGTGGTTGCGCCCACCAGCCGCTGGCCCGGCAAGCGCTGGGCCCCGGATCGATTCGCCGGGCTCGCGGCGCATCTTCTCGCGCGGGCCCCGCTCGACGCCGTGGTGATCGTCGGTTCCGCGTCCGAGCGCGACCAATGCGACCCGCTCACGGCCCTTGCATCCACCGATGCTCGCGTCATCGACCGCATCGGCACAACCTCGATCGGCGCCCTGATGGCCCTGATCGAGCGCGCCGCGATCGTCATCGCCAACGACTCTGCCGCGCTGCACATGGCCGTCGGCTTCGACCGCCCGCTGGTCGCGCTCTACGGCCCCACACGCATCGACCTGGTCGGCCCCTACCGGCGTGATCGCGACGTGATCCAGCACACCACGCCCTCGGACGCCCTCGACCACAAGGACGAGCAGACCGGGCGCGCGCTGATGGACCGCATCACCGTCGACGAAGTTCTCGAACAGGCGAGCCGTTCGCTCAGCCGTTCTTCTTCTCAAACTCCCGCATGAACTCGGCGATCGCCTTGCACCCCGCCTCGGGGAACGCGTTGTAGGTGCTCGCCCGCATGCCGCCCGTTGAGCGGTGGCCCTTGAGCCCGTCCATGCCGTGCGTCCCCGCCTCCTTGACGAACTTGTCGTCAAGCTCCGGCGTCGGGCACTTGAACGTGATGTTCATCAGGCTCCGCGCGTTCGGAACCGCGTGGCCCTTGTAGAACTTCGACGAGTCCAGCACGTCGTAGATCAAGGACGCCTTCCGCAGGTTGCGCTCGGCGATCACTTCCAGCGGCGAGCGCCCGCCCGAGCCCTGCTTCAGGATCCACTTGAACACCAGCCCGCAGATGTAGATCGCGGCCACCGGCGGCGTGTTGTACCGGCTCTCGTCCTTGGCGTGCGTCTTGTACTCGAGCATCAGCGGCAGGTCGCGCGACTTCTTCTGCACCAGGTCGTCGCGCACCACCATCACCGTGCACCCCGCGGCGCCCAGGTTCTTCTGCGCCCCCGCGTACACCAGCCCGAACTTCGTGAAGTCGATCGGGCGGCTGTAGATGTCGCTCGACATGTCGCACACGATCGGCACGCCCGCGGGCGCCTTGGGCACGCGGTGCCGCCACGTGTTCTTGCCGTTCTCGACCTCATGCCACTCGGTCCCGTAGATCGTGTTGTTCGAGCAGTAGTGCACGTACGCCGCGTTGGGCGAGTACTTCGTGTGCGCCTCGTCGGGAATGTACGAGTGGTTCTTGTCCTTGCTCGTCGCCGCCTCGTTCACCACGCCGTAGAACTTGGCCTGCTCGAGGCTCTTCTCGGCCCAGTACCCCGTCGTGATGTAATCCGCAGTCTGGTCCTGCGGCTTGAGGTTCGCCGGCACCATGAAGTTCTGCGTCGTCGCCCCGCCCGTCAGGAACAGCACGTGGTAGTTCTTGGGCAGGTTGCTGATCTTGCGGAAGTCGTCCATCGCCTCCAGCAGCACCTTGTCGAACACCTTGCCGCGGTGGCTGTGCTCAAGAATCCCGATCCCCGACCCGCCGATGTTCCACACGTCCTCCTGGATCTGCTTCAGCACCTCCTCCGGCAGGCACCCCGGCCCGGCCGAGAAGTTGAAGAGACGCCCCGATCCCTTCGCGGCAGGGGCGGCAGTCTTGGACGCAGAAACGGCGGTCGTCATCGATGTACTCCCAAAGCGTCCCGAAATGGTACGCCAGGACCATGCCAAAGGGTGAGCGGTGTGCCAGAGCGGGGGCGGGGTTGAGACGGTGAGACGGTGAGACGGTGAGACGGTGAGACGGTGAGACGGTGAGACGGTGAGACGGTGAGACGGTGATTATCCAACGCCCGGCATTTTCCCAGTCCCAGCTACCCCTTTCACTCCCACCGGCCCCTCTTCTCCTCTTCTCCTCTTCTCCTGTTCCCCTCTTCTCCCCCCACTCCGTTACTTCGTCACTTCGTCACTCCGTCCCTTCCTACCCATTCACACAATTCTCAAACCGCCCCGTCTCCGCGTACACCTTCACGATCCGCACGGTCTCCTCCGCCACGGCACTCTGGGCCTGGTCCGTGCTCGCGCCCACGTGGTGCGTGCACACCACACCCGGTGTGCGCGCCGTCTCGCTCACCCACGCGAGCTGCGGCGTCCCGGGCTGGTCCTCGTACACATCCAGCCCCGCACGGATCCCCTTGCTCTTGATCGCCTCGCGCAGCGCCGCCTCGTCGATCACGCCTCCGCGGCTGGTGTTCACGATGTACGACCCCGGCTTCATCCGGTCAAAGAAGCTCTTGCCGATCAGCCCCTTGGTGTCGGGCGCCAGCGGCAGGTGGATCGTCACCGCGTCGCACCGGCTCGCCATCGCGAGCAGCGCCGGCGTGTCCTCGCCGCCCCACTCGGCGCCAAGGTCCCGCGTGTGCTCGGGCGTGATGCCGCGGCTCCAGGCGATCACCTTCATGTCGAACGCCAGGGCCCGCTTGATGACCGCCCGCCCGATCGCCC
>JBGALI010000041.1:0-2579 GCA_044223975.1 Phycisphaerales bacterium
CAACGGAATGCGGTTCGCCTGAGCCCCGCCCCAAGAAAGGAGGTCATCACTCGTGCCGGTTGAGGTCTTTGAGAAGTTCGAGAGCCGCCGCTCCACCAAGGCGAACCAAGTCTCGCAGTCCTCTGCGGAGCTCGGGTACATCGAGCGCGGAACCGCGGATGATCTCGTGGCCCGCAACGCGGCGCAGACCGCCTCGCCCGCGACCTACGACAGCCTCGCCCGGCAGAACGTGCAGATCGAGCCGCTCGGTCCGCAGCTCTGGGACGTGACCGTCCGCTATGGCTCCAGCGACAGCGGCGGGACCCCCACGCCCAGCGAGGCTTCATTCAACTTCGAGACCGGCGGCGGCACTCAGCACATCACCCAGAGCAAAGACACGGTGCAGGCGCGGGCAGCGTCCGGATCGACCGCGCCGGACTTTGGCGGCGCGATCGGCGTGACCGCCGACGGCGTCGAGGGCGTGGATATCACCGTGCCCGTGTATCAGTTCTCGGAAACGCACTACTTCAGCGATGCGCAGGTAACCGGGGCGTACAAGGGCGCGATCTTCAGTTGCACGGGCAAGACCAACGCCGGCGCGTTCAAGGGTTTTGCGCCCGGCGAGGTGCTCTTCCTCGGTGCAAGCGGCTCAAAGCGCGGGGATGGTCCCGACGACGACTGGGAGATCACCTTCCGGTTCGCCGCCAGCCCCAATGAAACCGGCCTATCGGTCGGCTCCATCACGGGCATCAACAAGAAGGGGTGGGAGTACCTGTGGGTCCGCTACGCAGACGCGGAGGACACCGGGTCCGGCGCGATCATCAAGAAGCCCATCGCCGCCTATGTCGAGCGTGTGTACGACGACGCCAACTTTGGAGCACTGGGGATCTGAATCCCTTTAGCCATGCCCGACGACCTCCGCAAAGTCCGATCCGGTGATCCACTCCGCCTCCCCGCTGGCGCGTACAACGCGTTCGTCGATGCGGCGGTCGACCTGCGCCGGCGTCAGGGTCGCGGCGAGGCCGTGGCGGGTCCGCTCGTGGAGTCGGCCCAGCGCGGCATCGTGCTGGTCCGCAACGACTCAGGCGAGGAGATCGAGCCGTATCACGCGCTGGCGATCACCGGCGTGCTCGTCGAGCCCGGCGAAGACGACCAGGAGCGGACATTCCAGAGCCGCACTCCGCTGACGGGCAACATCGCCACGGAGGAGACTGCCGGCCCCGCATTTGTCGTCGCACTCCAGCCCATCAAGCCCAACAAGCTCGGGCGCTGCGTGCTCACGGGCGTCACGGTCGCGCGGGTGTTCATCACCAACGAGACCGACACCACCTGCGAAGTCGCGGCCGACGAAACTGTTCTGGCCAGCACACCCATGGGTGGCATCCCGATCCTCTGGAAGGAAGAGGGCACCGGCGAGAAGTGGGCGGTCCTTGAACTCGGCCGCCCGTCGCCCGGACGTGTGACCGCGATCCTCGGCGCGGCTCAGGCGATCCCCACCGAGCGCAACCGCTGGCGCTATCCGTGGGTGGAAGCCCAGATCGACGGCAACCCCGGCAGCGAGACCTATCTCCGGTACGTGCCCATCGAAGGTGGTCTTTCGTCGCAGCTCGCAAGCGGCGGTGAAGACCCCACGCGGCTGGCGCTCAACCGGTTCGAGGCTCACCACATGAATGACTCCGAGCCCGGCTCAGGGTTCGGCGGCCTGCTCGGGCTCGGCCCGGTGTGCGAGTTGCCCGGCGTGCTCCCCAAGTGCCCGCCCGCGCGGTCGCTTAAACCCAAGCTCGTGCCGATCCCCGAGGGCGTGTGCGTGCAGCTCACCTGCGAGCGCAACAGCAAGGGCAAGCCGGTGTGGGTCTTCGAGGCCATGAGCCTCATCGAGATCGCCGACCCCGCCGACGAGGACCGCAAGTTCAACCTCTACATCGGAGGTGCCGAGTGACGACGACCCCGACGACTCTGGACACTCGCCGAGAGACGGAACGAGCCAAGTATGTGGCGCTGGCCGCCAAGCCCGGCTCAACGTACGGCTCGACCAACCACGGCAAGCTCGCTGTTCCGATCATCCAGAAGTTCAAGCCGAGGTTTGTCGTGGACTTCGGATGCGGCCGCAACGACCTCGTGCGTGATCTGCGCCGGCTGGGGATCGACGGCCTGGGTGTGGACTTCGCGTTCCCGGATGCGGACCTCGTGCGTCCCATGCACAAGACCGCGCTGCACGCAGCGGTGGCGGACGTCGTCACGAGCTTCGACGCACTCGAGCATCTGCTCCCCGAGGACGTGGACGCGGTGCTCGCGGAGATGCGCCGTGTGGCCAAGCCGCGCGGCTACTTCGTGTTCTCGATCTGCACCCGTCCCAGTAAGACCACCGTCGCCGGCGAAGGTCTGCACCCGACAGTGCGCTCGCTGGACTGGTGGCTCGACCGCATCGGGCGTGTCGCCACGGTGATCAACCCGCGGGCTGAGCGGCGGTTCATCGTCGGGCGGTTCAAGGGCGGAAGTGATGGGGGGTGCTGTGGTGCGTGAGAACCAGTCTGACATCGCGGCGCTCCAGGCCGGGCTGAAGGCGCGAAAGCCGTCGCGGGATGGCCTGCGCCTTTACA
>JBGALI010000017.1:0-125675 GCA_044223975.1 Phycisphaerales bacterium
GTCGTGCGTGGTGTTCGTGGTGCGAGACACCGGCCCGGGCGTGAGCGACGACGTGGTGCGCCGGATGTTCAACCCCTTCTTCACGACGCGGGCGACGGGCACGGGCCTTGGCCTTGCGATCGTGCACCGGATCGTGGATGCCCACGGGGGGCGGGTGAGGGTGCGGAACAACGCCGACGGCGCCGGCGCGGGCCAAGACCCACGGGGCGCCACGGTCGAGCTGGTCTTCCCGCGACGCGCGAGCGCGACGGGTGCAGAGGTGAACTTGGGGGGCGCGGAGGTCGGCGCCCGGTCGGCCGGGCCCGGGGCCCGTCACGTGGAGGCGGTTCCATGACAAACGTTCTGGTCGTAGATGACAAGGAAATGATGCGCGACAGCGTGGGGGCCACGCTGCAGCGGGCCGGCTTTGGCGTGGTGAGCGCGACCGACGGGGCGGGCGCCCTGGCGCAGATCGCCCGCAAGCGCCCCGACGCCGTGGTGAGCGACCTGAAGATGCCGGGGATGTCGGGGGTCGAGCTGCTCGAGAAGATCCGCGAGATCGACGACGAGCTGCCGGTCATTCTGATGACGGCGTTCGGGGCGGTGTCGAGCGCCGTCGAAGCGATGAAGCTGGGCGCGTTTGATTACCTCACCAAACCGTTCGAGGGGGACGAGCTGATCATCGCGGTCAAGCGCGCGGTGGAGCACGCCCGGGTGATGCGCGAGAACGCGGTGCTGCGGCTGGGGGCCCAGTCGCGCGAGGGCGGGGCGCCGGCCGGGGATGCCACGGTGCGCCTGCACGGGCTCGACCGGATCGTCGGGCAGTCCGAGCCGATGCGGTCGCTGCGGGACCAGGTCCGCGCGGTGGCGGGGTCGCACGGCACGGTGCTGATCTCCGGCGAGAGCGGGGCGGGCAAGGAGGTGGTGGCCCGCGCGATCCACGAGTCCAGCCCGCGGGCGTCGGGCCCGTTCCTGGCGGTGAACTGCGCGGCCCTCTCCGAGTCGCTGCTGGAGAGCGAGCTCTTCGGGCACGAGCGCGGGTCGTTCACGGGCGCGGAGAAACTGCGCAAAGGCCGATTCGAGCTCGCCGACGGCGGGACGCTACTGCTCGACGAGGTTTCGGAGGTCAGCCCCCAGATCCAGGCCAAGCTGCTCCGCGTGCTGCAGGAGCGGGCCTTCGAGCGCGTCGGGTCGAGCGTCACCATCGGCGTGGACGTGCGCGTGGTGGCAACGAGCAACCGCGATCTGCCCGCGGCCGTGGCCCGCGGCGAGTTCCGGCAGGACCTGTACTTCAGGCTCAACGTGCTCCCGGTCACCGTGCCGCCGCTGCGGGCGCGCCTGGACGACGTGGCGGTGCTGGCGCGGCACTTTGTCGAGCGGATCGCGGAGCGCGAGGGGCGGCCGGGGCTGCACCTGGCGCCCGAAGCGATCGACCTCATGTCGTCGTACCCGTGGCCGGGGAACGTGCGGGAGCTGCAGAACATCTGCGAGCGGGCGGTGGTGCTCGGCGCCTGCGCCGGGCCGGGGTCGGTGGGGGTCGTCACGCGCGGTCTCATCGAGCCGTGGCTCACGACGACGGTCCCGGCGCGCGAGCAGATGAACGGGACGCTAAACGGGTCGGTCTTCACCGAGCCCAAGCTCGGCGTGCTCCAGGCGACCCCGCACGGGGCGGTCATGGTGGACGGTCGCTGCCTCGAGGACATCGAGCGCGACGCGGTGGTGTGCACGCTGCACCGGTTCAACGGGCACCGGCAGAAAACCGCCTCGGCGCTGGGGATCGGGGTGCGGACGCTGGGGCTGAAGCTCAAGAAGTGGAAGGAGCTGCAGTTGGTGGAGGCGGGGCTGTGAGCGTGAAGGTCGCGCGGGCGATGGAGTGGTGGCGCGCGTTTTGCGTAGAGGGCGCTGGATGATTTTTTCGGAGATCACCAGTTCCGGCGCCATCCCCGTGCTCGAGGCGAGCATGCGCTTCGCGGCACGGCGGCAGGCCATCATCGCGGGGAACATCGCCAACATCGAAACGCCCGACTACCGGCCGATGGACGTGTCGGTCGACGGGTTCCGGCGGACGCTTGCCGAAGCGGTCGCGACGCGCCGCAGCGCGGGAGGGAACGGCGAGATCGGCCTGCAGAGCACGCGCGAGGTGCAGACTCTGCCGGACGGCACCATGACGCTTCATCCCGGGACTGCCTCGCCCGGCGTCCTGTTCCACGACCGCAACAACCGGAGCCTGGAAAGGCTGATGCAGGACAGCGTGGAAAACGTGGGAGCGTTCCGCGTGGCGAGCGATTTTCTTCGGACGCGGTACGACCTGCTCAAGATGGCGATCGCGCAGCGGGTGTAGGGTGGACGTGACGGAGTGAGCAAGGGGCGGCGGACGGATGTACGGATCTCTTGACATCTCGACCAGCGGCATGGTGGCGCAGCGGATCCGGCTGGAGACCATCCAGGCCAACATCGCCAACCAGCATGTGATCAAGGATGCGGCCGGCAACATCAGCCCCTTCCGGCGGCGGATGGCGATGTTCGCGCCCGGCGCTCCCGACTCGCTGAACCCCGCGGCCAAGACGCTCGGGGTTCACGTGGCGCAGATCGAGCTTGACCCGGCGCCGATCCGGCCGGGTGAGTACGACCCCGACAGTCCCGACGCCTACACGTCCGGGCCGTTCAAGGGCTACGTGGCGAAGACCAACATCAACCCCATGGTGGAGCAGGTGAACGCCCTGGAGGCGGGGCGTGCGTACGAGGCAAACGTGGCGGCGGCGGAGGCCACCAAGACGATGATCGCTCAGGCACTGCGTTTGCTCGCGTGATAGGCTGAGTCCCCTGAACGAGGGGCCCGGAGCTTCTTTCCATGGCCGATCCACTCGGTTTCGTCAGCGGCGTCGGGCCTGCGCGGCAGATTCTGCCGGGAGCGCAGAATCCGGCGAGCCGTGCGCTCGCGCCCGACCAGCCCAGCTTCAAAGACGTGCTCACCGAGAGCCTCAAAGAGGTCAACAGCCTTCAGCAGGATGCGAACAAGGCGATCGAAGACCTCCACACGGGCAACCGGTCGGATCTTGAGGGCGTGATCCTTGCGACGCAAAAGGCCGACACGGCCTTCCGGATGCTCCAGTCCGTGCGCAACAAGGTGATGGAGGCGTACGACGAGCTGAAGCAGATGAGGTGAGCCCGCGGGGCGTTGAGCGCCCGGCGAGGTCCCTCCGGCGGTGCCGCGACGTTCGGGCGCCGATCGGACGCCTGAGTTTCAAGCCAGACGGCGCTGCGATCCGAAAGAGGGTCCGCGGGCGCGTTGATGCGCGCCCCTAGGGGCTGCGCGCGGAGCGCGCAACGGTGCCCGGCAGGGAGGCCGCGCGGATGGACCAGCTACGTCGGGTCCTGGCGACGATCGCCAAGCACCTCGGGCAGATGGGGGCGACCCAGAAGCTGCTCGTGGGAAGCCTGGCGGTCATTGTGTTCATGGCGTTGTTCGTGGTCGCCCAGTACACGGGGCGTGCCGACATGGGCGTGCTCATGCCGGGCGTGCCGGTGGTGGAGCAGCAGAAGGCGCTCCCGGTCCTGCGCAACGCCGGGTTCAAGGTCGAGGACCGGGGCGGGCTGGTGTACGTGGCCGAGTCCGACCGGGTCCGGGCCCAGGCGGCGCTGGCGCAGTCGGGCCAGATGCCGGCGGACACGACGCTGATGTTCCGCAACATCCTGGAGAAGCAGAGCTGGCAGATGTCGCGCCAGCAGAACGACCAACTCTTCACGATCGCGCTGCAGAACGAGCTGGCGGGAGTGATCTCGCACTTTGGCGGGGTGGAGCGGGCCACGGTGATCATCGACACGCCCGAGCGCCAAGGGCTCGGGGCCGCCGTGCCGCGTCCGACGGCCTCGGCGACCGTGTTCATGAAGAACGGCGGCGCGCTGGAGCAGGCGCAGGTCGACGCGATTGCGCACCTGATCGCGGGGGCGCGGGCCGGGCTGAAAGCCGAGAACGTGCGGGTGATCGACGGCACGAGCGGGCGCCAGCGCAAGCCGACCGGTGACGGGGAGGCGCTGCCGACGACGTACCTGGAGCAGCAGGCGCGGGTCGAGACCCAGATGCAGTCCAAGTTGATGGAGCTGTTCGGGTACATCCCCGGGCGGATCATCGCGGTGACGGCGCAGGTCGACGTGACGCGGTCGAGCCACACGACCACGAGCTTCCTGGACAAGGGAGCGGGCACGGTCGCGCTCCCCAAGCGGATCAACGAGACCAACAACACGTCGAACGAATCATCCCCTTCGGCCGAGGCCGGGGTCACCGCCAACACGCAGGCGGACATCAACCGCTCGCGTTCGGTCGCCGGGGCCAAGACCGAGCAGACCACCAACGAGAAGGAGATGGAGAACCGGGTGGGATCGAAGACCGAGGAGGTGTTCGACCCCAAGGGCATGCCGACGATGGTCGCGGTGTCGCTGAACGTGCCGCGGTCGTACGTGGCGGGGCTAATCAAGCAGGCCAAGGGCGCGGCCACGGGTGCGGCGGGCGGCGCGGCTCCCGCGGAGCCGACCGAGGCCGAGATCGTGGACAAGTTCACCAAGGAGGTGAAGCCCTCCCTGGTGCAGATGATCCTGCCGCACGTCCGCGCCGTGAGCGCCGAGGCGTCAAGGGCGGCAGACCCCAGCGCGGTGACCAAGCTGCTTGAAGCCCAGATCGCGGTGGGCTTGATCCCCCTGGACATCGGGCCGATGAACGGCTTCGGGGCCGGCGGCGGTCCGGCGGGCGCCGGGCCCGGCCTGCTCGGGACGAGCCTGGCACTGGGGGGCGGCATGATTGAGAAGGTGCTGGTCGGAGCGTTGGCCCTGGTGTCGCTGGGGATGATGATCATGATGGTGCGCAAGAGCTCGCGCACTGCCGAGCTCCCGACCGCCGAGGAGCTGGTCGGCCTGCCACCGAAGCTCGAAACGCAGAGCGACCTGATGGGCGAGGCCGAGGAGACCGACACGCCGATGGCGGGGATCGAGGTCGGGGAGGATCAGGCCTCGGCGAACAAGATGCTGGAGCAGGTCGGCGAGATGGTCAAGAGCAGCCCGGAGGCGGCCGCGAAGATGGTGAACCGTTGGATCACGATCGAGAACTAGGTCCGGCGCTTTTCGGCGTCGCGACTGCTGAGTTCGCGGCGCGTGCCCCGAGGGAACAGGCCTGAAGATGCCCCGCAAACCCAACGAAAAGCTGCCGACCAACGCCGAGGAGCTCGAGGGGCTCACGAAGGCGGCGGTGCTCATGCTGGCGATCGGTCCGGACACGGCCGCGTCGATCCTCAAGCAGCTCAGCCCGGAGGCGGTGCAGGAGGTGACGCGCGAGCTGGCGGGGCTGGGGCGCGTGCCGCCGGAATTGGTGCGCGGGGTCGTCAGCGAGTTCTACCACCTGTCGATCGCGAGCCAGTACGCCAGCGAGGGCAACCTCGAGTACGCCAAGGCCCTGCTGAGCCAGTCGCTGGAGGGGAAGCAGGCCGAGCGCGTGCTGCAGCAGATCCAGACGCAGGTGCAGAAGACTCCGTTCAGTTTTCTGCAGCGGGCCGAGAGCGAGAACCTGCTCACGTTCATTCAGGACGAGCACCCGCAGACGATCGCGTTGATCGTGTGTCACCTGCCGCACCACAAGGCGGCGGAGATCCTGGGCGGGCTGCCCATGCAGAAGCAGGTCGAGGTCATCCGGCGGATGGCCAACATGGAGCAGACCAACCCCGAGGTGATTCGCGAGGTCGAGCGGGGCCTGGAAAGCCGCCTGGCGAACATGCTCGTGCAGAGCATGGAGAAGGCCGGCGGCGTTCCGACCGTGGCGGAGATCCTGAACCTGGCGGACCGCTCGACGGAGAAAGCGATCCTCGAGGGGCTCGAGGCCGAGGACCCCGACCTGGTCGAGCAGATCCGGCGGCTGATGTTCGTCTTCGAGGACATCATGCTCGTGGACGACAAGGGCATCCAGTCGGTCCTCAAGGAAGTGGACAACGACGAATTGGCGCTGGCGCTCAAGACGGCGTCGCCGGAGCTGCAGGCCAAGGTCTTCAACAACATGTCCGAGCGTGCCGCGGCGATGATCAAGGAGAACATGGAGTACATGGGCCCGGTGCGCGTGAGCGATGTGGAGGCGGCGCAGCAGCGGATCGTGGACATCGTGCGGCGGCTCGAGGAATCCGGGGACATCATCATCCAGGGGCGCGGCGGGGACAGCGACCTGATCGTGTGACGGAGAATTTCGGATGTGGGATGTCGGATGTAGGATGTCAGGGGCAACGCGTTGGGCACCCGACCGACGGCGCTGCGTCTATCCCGTTCGCGCCCGTCCGACGAAACCACATCCGACATCCCCCATCCGACATCCGACATGGCATTGATCCGTCAAGCCCAATCACCGAACCTGACGCGCGACGCGGTCGTGCTCGACCTGGGCGACCTGGCGCGCCAGGGCGAAATGATCAAGGATGGCGCCCGCGCCAAGGCCGAGGAGATCGTGCGGGCCGCGCACGCGGAGCGGGCGCGGATTCTCGCGGGCGCGGCGGAGGAAGGGCGCGTCGAGGGGGCTCGGTTGGGGCGCGAAGAGGGCGTGCGTCAAGGGCTGGAGCAGGGACGCGCCCAGGCGATCGAGGAGTACAAGGCACGCCTCGCGAAAGTCGAACAGGCGTGGGTGGAGGCGCTCGCGGGATTCGCCACCCAGCGAGAACGGCTGATCGAGGGCGCCCGCGCCGACGTGCTCGACATCGCGCTCCTGGCAGCCGAGAAGGTCGTCAAGCGGGCGCTGCACCTGAGCCCCTCGCTGGTGATCGACCAGGTTGGCGCGGTGCTGGAGGCGGTGGCCCGCCCGACCGAGTCGCGCATCGCCGTCAACCCCGAGGACGAGCCCCTGGTGCGCGCGGCGATGCCGGCGCTGGTTCAGCGGCTTGAGGCCGCGCGGCACGTGCATCTTGAGACCGATGCCACGCTGGAACGCGGGTCGTGCGTGCTGCGGACGCCCGGGGCCGGGGAGATCGACGCGTCGATCCGCGCGCAGCTCGACCGCATCGTCGAGGCGATCCTGCCCGACCGTGAAACAAGGAACCCGCGTCTGAAGACCGAGGGCGGCACGGGCGACGGATCGGACTCGCGCGATCAATCCGGGGATGCGCCATGAGCGCGCTGGCCGGGGCCATGGAGACTCTCCGCAAGGTGCAGCCGCTGCGGGTGCGCGGCGTGGTGTCGGCGCTGCGCGGCCTGACCGTGCTGGTGGAAGAACTTCCGCTGCCGATCGGGTCCCTGGTGGAGATCGGACCGGCTTCGCGCGGCCCCGCCCGCGCGGGGCGGCAGGACCCGGGCGAAGCGGTTCCCTGCCGCGGCGAGGTCGTGGGCTTCACGCGCGATCAGGCGATCGTGATGACGCTGGGCCAGACGACGGGGATCCGGCCGGGCGACGCGGTCTGGGGTCTGCAGAGCCACCAGACGGCGCCGGTGGGGCGTGCGCTGCTGGGGCGCGTGGTGGACGGCCTGGGCGCGCCCATGGACGGCGGGCGCACTCTGCGTAACACGCAGCCGCGGTCCCTGAGCCCGGACCCGATCTCGCCGCTCACGCGTCGTCGGATCACGCGCCAGCTCCTGACGGGTGTGCGGGCGATCGACCTGTTCACGCCGCTGGGGCGCGGGCAGCGGATCGGGATCTTTGCAGGGCCCGGCGTGGGCAAGAGCACGCTGCTGGGGCAGATCTCGCGCCGTACCAGCGCGGACGTGAACGTGATCGCGCTGATCGGCGAGCGAGGGCGCGAGGTCAAGGAGTTCATCGAGCACAGCCTCGGGCCCGAGGGGCTGGCGCGGTCGGTGGTGATCGCCGCAACGGGGGACGAGTCGCCCCTGATGCGGCTGCGGGCGGCGCGCCTGGCGTGCACCGCGGCGGAGTATTTCCGCGACGAGGGGATGGACGTGCTGCTCGTGATGGACTCGATCACGCGGTTTGCGCACGCGCAGCGCCAGGTCGGGCTGTCAGTCGGCGAGCCGCCGGCGACCAAGGGGTACACGCCGAGCGTCTTTGCCCAGATGGCGCTGCTGCTGGAGCGGGCGGGGGCGGTGGGGATTGAAGAGGTGACGAAGGGACGAAGTGACGCAGTGACGAAGTCGGAGGAGAAGGCAAGGATCAATCCTTCGGGTATTGACACTCCGTCACTTCGTCACTCCGTCACTCCGTCACTTCCGGGCAGCATCACCGGCCTTTACACGATCCTCGTCGAGGGCGACGACATGACCGAGCCGGTGGCCGACGCGGCGCGGGGCATCCTCGACGGCCACATCGTGCTCTCGCGGACGCTGGCGAACAAGGGACACTTCCCGGCGATCGACGTGATGGACTCGGTCAGCCGTGTGAGCGACGACGTGGCCGACTTGGACCACCTGGATGCACGCCGGCGCGTGGTGCGGCTGATCGCACTGTTCCGCGAGGTGGAGGACCTGGTGCAGATCGGAGCGTACGCGCGGGGCAGCAACCCCGAGACGGACGTGGCGATCGACATGCAGAGCGCAATCAACGACCTGCTGCGCCAGGGCAAGGGCGCGGCGCAGCGGTTCGAGGATTCCAGGGCGGCGCTCCTGAAGCTCGCGGCGCAGGCGGTTGAGACCACCGCCAAACTCCAGCGGGCCAGGCGGGCATAGGCGGCGGGCACGGGGCAAGGGCCCGAGGATGTAGGACGTGGCGCGATTCATCTTTGAGCTCGAGACGGTGCTCGAACAGCGGCGCGCGGCCGAGCGCTCGCGACAGCTCGCCGTCGCGGCTCTTGAGCGGGAGCGGATGGACCTCGAGGAGCGGGTGCGGGAGGTCCAGCGCGGGATCGTGCGTGAAAAAGAGGACCTGCGCGACCACCTGTCGGGAGCGGGCAGGGCGGAGGGATCGACCGCGGTGGACATGCGGACGGTGCGGCTCCAGGCCGGCGCATCGCTGCGGCTGGTGGGGCGTGCGCACCACGCGGCCCTGCAGTTGTCGGGCGTGCTCGCGCGCCTGCAGGGCGCGCGGCGCGAGCTGCTCGCGGCCACGACCCGTCGGAAGGCGGTCGAGACGCTCCGCGAGCGGCGGCTGGCGGCGTGGAAGCACGCCGAGTCGAGGCGCGAGGCGGCGTCGCTCGACGAACTGAACGTGATGCGCGCTCCGCGAAAGGAGTCTGAGGCGTGAGATCGATCTGGATGGCGATGTCCGTGCTCGCCGTGGCCAACGTGCTCGGGCTGGTCGCGTTCTTCGGCTGGCTGAAGGCGACCGACCGGCTGGACCGCGCCCGCTTCGAGCAGGTGCGGGCCATCTTCGCGCCCACGGCCGAGCAGCTCAAGCTCGCCGAGGAGCAGAAGGCGGTGCAGGCGGCCGCCGAGGCCAAGGCCGCGGCAGAAAAGGCGCGGCTTTCAAAGCCCGGCGTCACGGCGGAGGAGGAGTTGGAGTCGCGGTTTGACGCGACCGAGATCGATCGACAGCGGCGGCAGCGGATCCGCGACGAGATTGCGCAGCTCCAACGGATCCTGGGCGAGAAGATGGATCAGCTCGAGCAGCTCAACGCGCAGATCGCGCAGGCCAAGGTCGAGTTCGACGAATTGACGAGGCGGTCGCGGACCCAGGCGACGGACCAGCAGTTCAAGAAGACGCTGACCGTGCTCGCGAGCCTGAAGCCTGCCGCGGCAAAGACGATGCTGCGCCAGACGCTGGACACGGGCCCCGCGGGTCAGGAGCAGACGCTCGCGTACCTCAACGCGATGGACGACGAGACCCGAACAGCCATCGTCCAGGAGTTCATCAAAGAGGATCCGAAGCTGGCAGCGGAATTGCTAGAACGACTCCGGACGCGGGGGGTGCCGCCGCCCGCGCCCGGAGAACCGGTGAAATGAACACAGGCGCGATCGCGCCCAACACGACGACGCAAACCAACGGCAGCGGGCCGTCGCGCGCCGAATCCAGCGACGACGCGTTCGCGGCAGCGCTGCGCGGGGCCATGAGCGGGGTGGCCGCCGGGTCCTCCGGCAGCTCACGGGTCGAGCAACTGTTTGCGCACTCCGGCACGAATCGCACGCAGGATTCGCGCGGGTCGGACGCGGCGCAGGATCGTTACCGTGGGGTTCGTGAACGCGACCGGAATTCCAAACGCGGGGCGAACGCCGGCGCCGGCGTTGAGGGGGCGATCGGTGAAGGCGTTGTGATCGGCATGCTCACACCCGAAGCCGCCGCCGCGGCGCTGCTTGTTTCGCCCACGACTCCGAGCCCGCTTCACGACGCCGCACCGAGGGCCGGATCGATCAAGAACGGGTCGGAAGAAGGGATCATGGAATCGAAGGGTGCGCCGGACGCGGCGCGGCCCCCCGCGGGCGCGGATGGCGGCGCTGCCGATCGAGAAGACGTGCCGTCGCAGCCGCTCCCCGCGCCCCCCGCCGCGACCGCGACGAGCAATGCACCGGGGAGCTCGCCCGCAGCCGCGTCACCGGCACCTTCGGATGAGACGAAGAATCCTGGGCCGGGGACGTCGTCGGCTGCTGCTGGGGCCGGCGCCGCTTCTCCCGGATCACGCGGGCAGGGCGCTTCGGTCCCGGCCTCGCCCGTCCTGGTGAATGAGCCGGTTCCGGCCGCCGCGAGCCGCCCGATCGAGGGGAGCGGCAGTGCACGGGCGAGCGGTCCGATCAACGCGCTGTCCGCGCTTTCGCGGGTGGGCGCGCCCGCTCGCGGGCCGTCCGACGCCGCGAGAGCACAGGTCGCGCCCCGCCTGATGCGGGCCGAAGACGACGGAGTGACGGGCCAGGTCGCGCGGGGTCTGGCGTCGGCGCTTCGCCAGCGCTCGGGGTCGATCACGCTGCGCCTGAACCCCGAGGCGCTGGGCCAGGTGCGCATCGACCTGCGGGTCGACGGCAACAGCGTTCGCGCCAAGGTGGTCGCGGCCGGGGACGATGCCCGCACACTCCTGTCGCGCGATGAGGCTTCGCTGCGCGGAGCGCTGGAAGCCCGCGGGCTCAAGGTCGAGCACCTGCAGATAGTTTCGCTCGAGCAGGATCGGGCCGAGGCCGCCGCGGCCCGCGCCGAGGCGGCACAATCGTCGCCGGGACACACGTCCGCGTGGACCGGCGGGGCGGGCCAGCAGGCCCTGGACCGTGAGCCTCAGCGCGGGGCGACCTCGAGCGCCGGGTCTGGTGCCGGGTCGAGCGCGGCTACCGCCGGCGAGGCCGGCGCGAGCGCCGTCGACGGGTTGATCGCCCATCAGGAACAAACTCTGGTCTGGGAGGGCTCGGTCCTTCGCCTGGACGCCATCGCGTAGCCGCAGAGATTCACACGACAGGAGCGCACACCATGTCCGCCATCGATGCACTCTCGAGTTCGACGCCCGCCGCTTCACCGGCCAACGACGGGTACAGCGCCCTGGGATCCGGCGATTTTCTCAAGATCATCCTGAGCGAGCTCTCGCGCCAGGACCCGCTCAAGCCCAACGACACTTCCACGCTGCTGAACCAGCTCTCGACGGTCCGGTCGATCCAGTCGGACGTCGACCTGTCGGACAAGCTCAAGGGGCTGGTGAGTCAGAACGAGTGGGCGTCGGGCGCCGGGCTGATCGGCAAGGGAGTCAGCGGGCTGTCGCAGGACGGGACGCGAGTAGCGGGCATGGTGGTGGGCATCTCACGTACCGACGCCGGCGCGGTGCTCACGCTGCACGACGGCAGCCGCGTGCCCATGAAGAACGTGGATGAGGTGGTCAACCTGACCCCGCAGCAAGGAGCGGCGGCGTGAGCACGGACGCGTTGTCACTGCTGAGGGCGCTCGGCGGCGGAGTCCGCCCACCGGGGATCGGAGGCGTCGGCCCGGCGCCAGGGACGGCGCGCGCGGGGGCGGCCTCAGGAGTTCCCTTCTCCGACCTGCTCGCTAAGGCGCAGGCGGGCGAGATCACAAGCTCGCTGCCGGTGACGGTGGCGAGCGGCGCGGGCGTGAGCCTGTCCGATGATCAGCTCCGGCGGCTGTCGGTTGCGGCGGACCGCGCCGAGGCGTCGGGGGCGACGAGGCCGCTGGTGCTGATCGACGGGATGGCGCTGCACCTCGACGTCGCCACCCGTCAGGTGACAGGGAAGGTGGACCTGGGTCCAGAGAGTGCGCTCTCCGGGATCGACGGCGTCGTGCGTGCACCGGAGGCGGAGGCCTCGGGGACGGGTGCCGCGGCGGTCGCGTCGGTCGGCGTGCCGGCGGTCGGCGTGTCCGGCATGAACGCCACGCTGATGCGGGCCCTGGCCCGTGCCGGTGCGGAGCGCGGCAGCGGATCGGGCGATGATCGAACGGCGGCCTGACGCCGGAGCGTTGCGAGCGGCCGCGGCGGATCCACTGCCGTCGCGAGCGGATCGAGTTTCATCCCACGGAGACAGTTCCCATGGCTTCCACGGTCGCGATGTACTCGGCGCTCTCGGGCCTGAACGCCAACGCGCGCAGCCTCGACGTGATCGGCAACAACATCGCCAACGTGAACACGACGGCGTATAAGTCCAACCGCCTGCTGTTCTCGAACATGTTCAGCGAGACGTTCTCGATCGGAACGGCGCCCGGCGACACCACGGGCGGGACCAACCCGACGCAGATCGGGCTGGGCGTGGCGATCGCGGGCACGCAGCGTAATTTCACGGGGGGCACGGTCTCTCCCACCGGGGACTCGCGTGACCTGGCGATCCAGGGCGACGGGTTCTTCGTGGTCGACGCGGGGGGGCGCCAGGCGTACACCCGGGCGGGCGCGTTTCGCACCAACTCGCAGCACAACATCGTGAACGTGAGCGGCGACCAGCTGCTGGGGTACGGCGTTGACAGCAACTTCAACATCAACGCGGGCGTGCTGGTGCCGCTCAACGTGCCCGTGGGCTCGCTGACGCTGGCGCAGGCCACCACGAGCGTGCACATGTCGGGCAATCTGAACGCCGACGGTCCGCTTCCGACGCGCGGCTCGCGCACGGAGATCGTCGGGCAGGTGCCGAGCGTCGGGCTGCGGGCGATCCCCGGGGCCGTCCCGCCGCCGGCGCCGGGCGAGCAGATCTCCCTCGATACCCGCCTGGTGGACATCGAGGACCCGCAGCTGCCGTTGTCGGGCATGTCCTTGTTCCGCGTGGGGGAGACCATCCAGCTCGCGGGCGCCGAGCGCGGCACCAAGACGCTGGCGCCGGCGGACCTGGCGGTCACTCCGACCGCCACGGTGCAGGACTTCCTTGATTTCATGAACGACGCGACGGGCATCCAGCAGACCGGCGGGCCGAACCCCGACGGCCGGACGCCGGGGGTTTCGCTCGAGCCGCACCTTGGCATCATTACGGTCGACGGCAACACCGGGACGGCCAACAACCTGCGCATCGAGTCTTCGGACATCCGCATCCTCGACGATCAGGGCGATTTCACGCGCACGGCGTTCGCGACCGAGCAGAAGCAGAGCGCCGACGGCGAGAGCGTGAGCACCACGTACGTGGTGTACGACTCGCTCGGAGCGCCCGTGGAAGTCGATCTGGCGATGGTGCTGGACTCCAAGACCAACGCGGGCACGACGTGGCGCTACTACCTGGACAGCTCGGAGAACAGCGGGACCTCGATCGCCCTGGGGACGGGGACGATCGCGTTTGACACCTCGGGTCAGCTCACGACGACCGAGCCCGTGCAGGTGAGCGTCGATCTCGACAATACCGGCGCGGCATCCCCCCTGGTGTTCGAGATGGCGTTCGCGAGCGGGCAGGACTCGGTCACGGCGCTGGCCGACACCGACTCGAGCATCGCCGCTACCTATCGGGACGGGTCTCCGATCGGCACGCTCACCAACTACGGCGTGGGCCAGGACGGCACCATCACCGGGGTGTTCAGTAACGGCCTGACGCGCACGCTCGGGCAGGTCGTGCTGGCGACCTTTGCCAACAACGAGGGGCTGGTCGACGTGGGCAACAACCTCTTCGAGGTCGGGCCCAACAGCGGCACGCCTGTGGTCACCCCCCCGCAGCAGATGGGCGCGGGCGCCATCGTCGGCGGGGCGCTTGAGCTCTCAAACGTCGATCTCTCCGCCGAATTCATCGGGCTGATCCAGGCCTCGACGGGCTTTTCGGCCAATTCGCGGGTGATCCAGACGTGCAACGACCTGTTCCAGCAGCTGCTGGTCCTGGGGCGATGAACTTCGGGGCTCTCCGGTCGGCCCGGCCTCAAGTCGCCCCGCGGGCTCTCCGATAACCGTTCAAGCCCCCGGGTGGGGGCGGTCCCGGCTTCCGGAGAGCGGCATGGCCTGCGTGATCATCCTCGCATTTACCGGCGGGTCCGCGGGCCCGTTCATCGCGGCGCTGCTGATGGTGGCTTTGGCGGCCATCGTCTGCAAAGTCCTGGACCTTCACACACGCGTGGTGCGCTTCTACGCGGGTCCGCCGCGGGTCGAGGACCGTGTCACACAGCTCGTCGCGTGCGCTGCCGCGGCGCAGTACGGGCCGGGCTGGCTCCACACGCTCGACCAGTGCCGGCGCGACGTGGTGGTGCGCCGCATCGCCGAGGTGTATTTCCGGGGCGCCGACGGCGCTTCCCTGCGCAGCGCTGCCCGCGCCCAGCTCGAGTCGTGGCTCGAGCAGCGGACGCGCTTCCGGCCGATCCTCCAGCAGGCCGGGATGATCGCCTACGGCGCGTCGCTGGGCGGGGTAGCGGTGGGGCTGCTGCTGGCGGTCGCCATGGTGACCAACCTGTGGACGCCGCCGGGCGCGATCGCGCTGCTCGCGTTCCTGGGCGTGATGATGGGGCTTCCCACGCTCGGATTCTGCCGCGTGATGCTGGATGATCGCGAGGGCCAGACGGCGGCCGGAGTGCTCGACCGCGAGCTGATCGTGACGGCGTTCGTGGGGATCATCGAGAACGCCGACAGCGCCGAGGTGGAGCGACGGTTGCGGGCCCTGCTCCCCAGCACGAGCACGGCCGAGCGCCGCGAGAGCAAAGTCGCGTGAGCCCGGGCCGACCCTGCGCGGGTCGACCGAGAACACGCAAGGCGCTCCGCCTGTGACGGGTGTGCGGGCGCATCGGTCCGCCGCCGCACGGCGAGAGCCGCGGCGAGCGCCATTCGCGGACCAATCGAACCGAAACTAAGGCTGGCGCGACGGAACGCGCGAGTGGAGAATCCCCGTGGCGGACGCGGAAGCCAAGTCGGACAAGAAGGCCCCCGAGGGCGCGGCCGAGGCCAAGAAGAAGCCGCCGATCAAGATGATCGGCATCATGGCCGGCGTCATGGTCCTTGAGGCCGTGGCGGTGTACGTGGCGGTGGGGGCCCTCGGACACAAGCCGGAGACCGCAGAGGCCAAGCACATCGAAGGCGGGCACGGCGACCACGCCTCGGGAGAAGAGCTGGTCGAGCTTCCCCTCGTCGACGACAAGTTCCAGAACCTTTCGTCGGGAACGACGTGGTTGTGGGACTGCGCCCTGGTCATCCAGGTCAAGAAGAAGAACGAGGAGTACGCCAAGGGCCGCCAGAAGGCGCACGAAGCGGAGATCAAGGAGGGAATCTCCATGATCTTCCGCAAGGCGACGCTCAACCAGCTCAAAGAGCCGGGCCTGGAGACCATCAACCGCCAGGTCGCGGCCTTCATCGCGACGATCATCGAGCCCGACAAGGAGAAGACCCCGCGCTTTGAGCGGGTGCTGATCCCCAAGGCCCGCGGCTTCGCGATGGACTGAGTTCGCCCGGACCCGTCGGATCGGCGCGGGCGCCTGCCCGTCGCACGCTTCGTCAAGACTCCCGCACAAAGACCGTCGCGCAGACCCTGCCGAGCGCCGGGATTTTCCTTGCGCACAAGCGCAGAAGAAATCTGACGCCTCAAGCCGCACCTGTCCGATGGGTGGATGCCGAACGGAGTCTTCGGCCCGCGCGGGGGGTGCGCCATGCGCCCGCCGCGCGAGAGCGCGAGCGGAATCGCTCGATCGAGAGGCCAGGATGCGCCACGACCACCCGTTGCTTGATGCCGATCCGCCGAACCAGGGCGCTGGCGCTGCGCCGGGCGGCGATCCCGCCGACGTGGCTCAAGAGGCGCTCAACGCCGCCGCCCGGGCGGTGTCCAGCCTTGCCGCGGACGCGGCGGGCGCCGCTGGCGTGGCACCCGAGTCGCCCGCCCGGCCGATCGACCTGCCCGCGTTCACCGGCCAGCTCAGCCCGAATCAGACGCGGGCGCTGGACCTCTTGTCGGACGTCAACCTCAACGTCAAGATCGAGCTCGGACGCACGCGGATGCTCGTCGAGGACGTGCTGCGACTGGGCGAGGGAGCCGTCGTCGAGCTCGACAAGCTCGCGGGCGACCCGGTCGACGTGTACGTCAACGAGCGGCACATCGCCCGGGGCGAGGTCCTGGTGCTGAACGACAACTTCTGCGTTCGCATCAACGAGATCGTGCAGGCGCCGACGGACCAGGCGAAGGCGGCCGAGGCGCCAAAGGCCGAGGCGGCGAAGAAGTGAAGTAGGACGCGTTCGTGGGGAGGGCGGCGGAGCCGCTCGGCAGCAGCCAGGAAGGCGCGAGGGTGGGCCAGAGCCGCGGCACAATTCGACGCACGGGACGCGCGTGGGCGGCGGGCGCGATCGCGCTGCTCGTCATCGCAGCGCCGGTTTCGGCGTGGGACGGCGACGGCGCCCCGCCGGCGAGCGGGACACCCGCTCGGGTGCCCGAAAGCTCACGGCCGCTCGGGAGCGCAAGGCCCGGGGCTGGAGGTTCCGCGTCGGTCGCGGCACCTTCAGAAGCGCCCGGCGCGGGCGCCACGGCGCTTCGAACAGGACTTTCCCTCGGCGCCGTGCTGGCGCTGCTGCTCGGCGGCGCGTGGGTTCTGAAGAAACTCGCGGGCGGGAGCGGGACCCTGCTTGCCGCGGCCGGGCCGGGCGGGCGGGCTCCGTCGGGGCTGCTCGAGGTGCTGGGTCGCTACCCGCTGGCGCGGGGGACGACGCTCATGCTCCTGCGCGTGGACCGGCGGGTGCTGCTGGTGTCCCATTCCGGCGGCGGCGTTCGCGCGGGTTCGACGGTGAGCACGCTCTGCGAGATCACCACGCCCGAAGAAGTTGCATCGATCGTTTCCAAGGTTCGCGATGCGGACGGCGAGTCGCTGGCGAAGAAGTTTGCCGCGGTGCTGGGCAGCGCCGAGAAATCGACGGCCGCGGCTCTCGAACGCGCCTCCCCGGCGGAGCCGCCGCCCAGGCCTTCGCCCACGGGCCCCGTGCGCCGCCGTGAGGTGGTGTCGAGCGCCGGCGACCGAGCCGAGCTGTGGGACGTGCCGTCGCGTCCCAAGCAGGCGTTCGTCCCGCTCCCGACCCCCGCGTTTTCACCGCCCCTGCGTGCGGTTCCAGCGCCGACGAGTGCCGGCCAGGATGACACCGGTCCGGAATCCTCGGCGATCGATGCCGCGGCGGAGACGCTCCGACGGCGGCTGGGCGCGCTGCGGGCTCGCCCTGAAAATCGCGAAGGGGACGCGGCATGAGCCTGCGGCTCGCGGTCATTCTCGTCGGCGTGCTCTGCTCCTGGCTCCCCGCGCTGGGGCAGGCGGATCGCGGCGTGAACGCGGTCGCGCCCTTGAAGGTTCTGACGGACCCATCGCGGACCGCGGACACGGGCGCGACGGCGCCTCTGGACGGGATGAACCCGATCAGCATCCTCGACAGCGCCATGCGGGCCGTGCCGCGGAGCGAGCCTGCCGGGACGGTCGGGCCTCCCGATCCCTCGCGCGGCCCGGGCATTTCGTCGGCGATCAGCATTCTGGTCCTGCTCACGGTGATCTCGCTGGCGCCGTCGATCATGCTGATGACGACGTGCTTCATGCGGATCTCGATCGTGCTGGGGCTGCTGCGCCAGGCGATCGGCACGCAGGGCGTGCCCCCGCCGCAAGTGACGCTCGCACTCTCGCTTTTCATGACGCTGCTGGTGATGACGCCGACGCTTGAGCGCATCAACCGCGACGCGATCCAGCCCTACCGCCAGGGGACGATCACCGACCCCGACCAGCTCTGGGACGCGGCCAAGCAGCCGGTCCGCGATTTCATGTTCGACCAGATCGAGGCCACGGGGAACTGGTCGAGCCTCTACATGATCCTGCAGTACCGCGGCCTCGACACGTCGGAGCCCGCCAAGCTGTCGCGCGCCGACGTGGACATGGTGTCGCTGATTCCGGCGTACATGCTGAGCGAACTGAAGACGGCCTTCCTGATGGGCTTCCGCGTGTACCTGCCGTTCCTGGTGATCGACATGGTGGTGAGCAGCCTGCTCATTTCGATGAGCATGATGATGCTGCCGCCGGTGCTGATCAGCCTGCCGTTCAAGCTGCTCTTGTTCGTGCTGGTGGACGGGTGGACGCTGGTGGTGGGGAGCCTGATGACGAGCTTCGCGCAGGGATCGGTGCACCAGGTGTCGCTGGGGGTCGGGTGACTGGTCGGCCAGAACGTGTGTTAGTCGGAGCGCCGAACGGGGAGCCGGGGATGTACGACGAGGCGACGGTCGAGCTGGTGCGGCAGGCGCTGCTGATCACGCTCAAGATCTGCGCGCCGATCCTGGGCGCGGGGATCCTGGTCGGGCTGCTGGTCAGCATCTTTCAGTCGGTGACGTCGATCCAGGATCAGACGCTCTCGTTCGTTCCCAAGATCGTGGTCATGGTCGTGGTCACGGTGCTGCTGGCGTCGTGGATCGTGCAGCGGCTCATCGAGTACGCGGCCGAACTTTTGAAACTTTCCTAGTTTGGTGGACGGCAGGGATGAACGCAGCGGATTGAAGAAGCGATGCGCGGGTACGAAGCACTCCTCCAACACGCCATCCCGTTCGCGCTCGTCATCTTCAGGCTGGCGGGGCTGTTTCTCTTTGCGCCGCTGCTCTCGAGCGCCATGATCCCGGCGAAGGTCCGGGCGCTGCTGACGGTCATGATCGCGGCCGCGATGTACCCGATGCTGCCGGCCTTCGCGCCCGCGCGCCTGGACGTGAGCGTGTACGAACTGCTGCCGATGATCGTGGGGGAGGCGCTGGTGGGGGCGGTCGTGGGGATCATCGCGACGATCCCGCTGGCGAGCCTGGAGCTCGCGGGAGTGATGGCGGGCCAGCAGGTGGGGTTCGGCCTGGCGCGGGTGTACAACCCGGAGCTTGAGACCGACGCGGACCTGTTCGGGCAGATTCTCTTCTACCTGGGCGCCGGCGCGTTCATCGCGATGAACGGCATCGAGACGATGTTCCGGGCGGTGGCGTCGACGTTCGCACGCGTGCCCGTGGGCGGGATCGGATCGGGGGACGTGCCGCTGAAGATGTTTCTGGGCGTGCTCACGTCCGGCTTTGAGTTGGGGCTGCGCGTCGCGGCCCCAGTGTCTGGGATCGTGCTTCTGCTGGTGATCGCGTTCGCGGCGATCGGCAAGACCATGCCCCAGCTCAACATCATGAGCGTGGGGTTCACGGTGAAGATCCTGGCGGCTTTGGCGATCACGGCCGCGGCGGCCCACTCGATCTCGGCGGCGGCGGGAGACGAGGTGTCGGCGGCGCTCGACAAGGTCGTGGGGTGGGCGGACTCGCTGGGGAGGTGAGCGTTCGAACGATGGTCGGCGACGGCGTGAATCGAGGAAGAGAACGGGCGGGACGCCCGTGACGGAAGGGCAGGAGGCCCGCATCGATGGCGGAGGATCTCGGAGAACGGACGGAGATGCCGACGGGGCGGCGCGTGTCGGAAGCTCGCCAGCAGGGGAACGTTGCGCGCAGCACGGACCTTGCATCGGCGATCGTGCTGGGCGGGGCGGTGGTGCTGCTCGTGACGTTCGGGGGCGACCTCCTCGACACCATGGCCGCGGTGATGCGCCGGGCCCTGGGCGACGAGGGCGGCATGGAATCGATCGCCATCGCGGGGGCGCAAACCCTTACGACCACATCCCTGGGACGGGCGGCGTTGAGCCTGGCGCCCGTGCTCCTGGGGCTGGCGTGCGCCGCCTACCTCTCGCAGCTGATCCAGATCGGCTGGCTGTTCACCACCACGCCGCTGATGCCCAAGTTTGAAAAGCTGAACTTTGTCGCCAACCTCGGGCGGATGTTCGGGAGGCGCAGCGGGGCGCGCCTGGCGGCCGACACGGCCAAGCTTGCCGCGGTGATCCTGGTCTCGTGGCTCCTGATCTCCCGCGCGCTCGGACGGCTGACCACGCTCCCCCTGCTGGAGATGAAGCCGGCGGTCTCGGTCGTGGCGCACCTGGCGATCGAGCTGGCGCTGTGGGTGCTGGTGCTGCTGATGATCGTCGGGATCGCCGACTGGGTCTACCAGCGCTGGCAGCACACCCAGGAACTGCGGATGACCAAGCAGGAGGTCAAGGACGAGCGCCGCAGCATGGAGGGCGACCCGGCGATCAAACGCAAGCGCTACCAGATGATGCGGGCCATGGCGATGCAGCGCGTGCACCAGACCGTGCCCACGGCGGACGTGGTTGTGACCAACCCGACGCACTTCAGCGTGGCGATCAAGTACGACTCTGACGCGATGGCCGCGCCGCGCGTGGTGGCCAAGGGCGCCGACTATATGGCCCTGCGGATACGGCAGCTGGCGATGCTGAGCGACGTGCCGATCGTGGAGCGGCCGCCTTTGGCGCGGGCCCTTTTCCACGGCGTGGAGGTCGGGCAGGAGATCCCGCCCGAGCACTATCAGGCCGTGGCCGAACTGCTCGCGTACGTGTACCGGGTGCAGGAGAAGGCGGCGTGAGGAAGTGACGAAATGACGGAGTGACGGAGTGACGGAGTGACGGAGTGACGGAGTGACGGAGTGACGGAGTGACGGAGTGACGGAGTGACCTCGATTGTTAGCGATCGTGACGACTGATCGCTCCTGACGCTGCATGGCCAAAGCTCCCACCAAACCCGTGAAGCGTGCCGCGCCGGCTGTGGGTGCGCCGGTTGCGGCGGTCCCCGTGCTCCCCGCGTGGGCGATCAAGCTGACGCGCTATCGCGGACTGATCGTGCCTGTGGGGTTCGTGCTATTGCTGGGCGTGCTGCTGGTGCCGATGCCGCCCGCGGTCATGGACGTGCTGATCGCGCTGAACATCAGCCTTTCGATGATCATCCTGCTGACGACGATCTACATGGGGCACCCGCTGGATTTCAGCGTGTTCCCTTCGCTGCTCCTGGCGACAACCCTGTTCCGGCTCGTGCTCAACATCGCCTCGACACGCCTGGTGCTCTCGGCCGATGCGGGCAGCCCGGAGCAGGCGATGGCGGTGGCCGGGCACGTGATCATGGCCTTCGGCAACTTCGTCGCGGGCGACTCGCTGTTCGTGGGCGTGGTCATCTTCCTGATCCTGGTGATCGTGCAGTTCGTGGTCATCACCAAGGGCGCCTCGCGCATCAGCGAGGTCGCCGCCCGGTTCACCCTCGACGCCATGCCCGGCAAGCAGATGGCGATCGACTCGGACCTCTCCGCCGGGATGATCGACGAGACCGAGGCCAGGCGCCGGCGCGAGCGCATCGCCCAGGAGGCCGACTTCTTCGGCGCTATGGACGGTGCCAGCAAGTTCGTCCGCGGCGACGCCGTCGCGGGCATCATCATCACGGTGATCAACATCCTGGGTGGGTTCGGCGTGGGCATGATCAGCCGCGGCTGGGACGCGGCCGAGACCGCTAAGACCTTCACCAAGCTGACCATCGGCGACGGCCTGACGTCGCAGATCCCCTCGTTCATCATCGCGATCGCCTCGGCCCTGATCGTGACGCGCTCGGGCGACAAGCAGCAGGAGCTGGGCGACCAGCTGACCGGCCAGATCGTCAGCCAACCCAAGGGCCTGATCATCACCGCGATCTTCCTGGCGGGGCTCTCGCTGACGCCGCTGCCGACCGTTCCGCTCCTGGCAACGGCCGCGGTGCTGGCGGGCATCGCCTACGCGATGACGCGGGCCACGCGCGAGTCGGGCGAGGCGGCCCGCAAGGCCGAGGCCGCCCCCGTCGCTGCCGAGCCCCCGCCCGTCGAGTCGCTGCTCAAGGTGGACACCCTCGAGCTCGAGGTGGGATACGGGCTGGTGTCGCTGGTGGACGCGGCCCAGGGCGGCGATCTCCTCGATCGCATCGCGGCGATCCGGCGGCAGATCGCGGCAGAGCTGGGGCTGGTCATGCCACCGGTCCGCATCCGCGACAACATGCAGCTCGCCGCCGACGCGTACCGCCTGAAGATCCGCGGCAGCCCGATCGCCGAGGGCGTCACCCACCCCGGCAAGCTTCTGGCCATGGACTCGGGGATCGCCTCGGGCCCGATCCAGGGCGAGCAGACCCGCGAGCCGGCATTCGGCCTGACGGCGTGGTGGATCGACCCGGCCCTGCGGGCCCGCGCCGAGACCATGAATTACACCGTCGTGGACGCGACCAGCGTGCTGGGCACGCACGTCACCGAGGTCGTGAAGCGGCACTCCGACGAGCTGCTGACGCGGGAGGAAGTCAATAACCTGCTCGAGCAGCTCAAGCAGCGGAGCCCCAAGCTGATTGAGGACACCGTGCCGGCCCTGATCAAGACCGCCGACCTGCAGAAGATCCTCCAGAACCTCCTGCGCGAGCGGGTGTCCATCCGCGACATCGAGAGCATCCTGGAGGCCCTCGCCGAGTGGGCGCCGCGCACCAAGGACATCGACGTCCTGACCGAGTACGTGCGCAACGCCCTGCGCCGGGCGATCTGCGGCCAGTACGCAACCTCGGGCGGGCAGGGCAAGACCAAGCTGGTGTGCGTCACCCTCGACCCGACGCTCGAGGATCTGATCAACGGGTACGTCGATCGCGGGCCGGGGGGCACCACCATCACGATGCCCGCACGCCTGGCCGCCCGGGTCGCCGACCAGATCGTCCGGGCGCTCGATCGCGTCACCTCGGGCGGGCACCAGCCGGTGGTCATCGCCTCGCCTCAGGTGCGGGCCGTGGTCCGCCAGATCGTCGAGCCCCACCTGCCGGGGGTGGCGGTGCTTGGGTACAACGAGATCGTGAGCGCGGTGGAGGTCGAGTCGATGGCGCTGGTGATGCCGCCGCAGGACGAGAGCGCACCGCGGAAGGAGGTCGCGGCCGCGGCGTGAGCAGATTCGTTCGCGTCGCTTGACACACCCCGGTGCAGATGTGCTACATTCTCGCTCTCACGCGCCCGCAGGATGCGGGCGTCACTCTGCGGGGCCCGACTCGGGCGCTCGCGCCACGGACGGCGCCGATGAATCTCAAGACGTACCGCGCCAAAACAATCGCTGAAGCGCTCGCCGAGGTGAAGAAGGACCTGGGCAAGGACGCCGTGATTCTGCACACTCGCTCGTTCAAGAGCGGCGGCGTGATGGGGCTGGGGGCGCGGGTGACGGTCGAGATCACCGCCGCGCCGGCCCAGCACATCAACCGCGTCGCTCGCCCCGCGCGGCCGTCGATCGCGGCGCCGGCGCGGGCCCCGCAGACCGTCGGCGCCGGCGCGGCGCCGTTCGTGGCGTGGCAGGCCCCGGGCTCTCAGGAATCCGCGGACCTCAGAACCGGCGGCCCCTCGCGCGACAACCGGGAGGGAGATCGTCCCGCCGCACGCCCGCGTGCCGCGGCGCCAGAATTCGAGCCGCCGCGCGAACGACCGTCGCCACGCGCCCTATCCACGAGCGTTTCGCTCGCTCCCAGCGACCCCGGCTCGCGCATGATCCTCGAGGACGAGCTCAGTTCGATCAAGCGGCTGGTCGGTCAGGTGCTCCAGTGCACGCGTCACGCGCAGGCTCACGGCCCCGCGGCGGGCGCCCACGGCCCGCCCGGATCGGACGCGGTGCTGACCCTGGGCCCGATGTCCGAACCCCTGTTCGCCAACTACATGCGGATGATCGAGGGTCAGGTCTCGACCGAGCTGGCCGAGTCGCTCGCGGGCGCGGTGCGCCAGGAACTGTCGGGCCACGAACTCTCCGACCCTGCGACCGTGCGGGCCGCGCTGCTGCGCCTGCTCGCCGAGCGTCTTCCGGTCACGGGTGAAGCGGACCGTCGGGCCCGTTCTGTCGACGGGCGCCCCCACACGATCGCCCTGGTCGGCCCCACCGGCGTCGGCAAGACGACCACCGTCGCCAAGCTCGCGGCGGTGCAGAAGCTGCGGTTCAACCGCAGGGTGGGGCTGGTGACGTGCGACACGTACCGGATTGCCGCGGTCGAGCAGCTCCGCACCTACGCGGCCATCATCGGCCTGCCGCTCAAGATCGTGGCATCGCCCGGCGAGGTCGAGACGGCGTGCCGCTCGCTCGACTCGTGCGAGGTGGTGATCGTGGACACCGCGGGGCGCTCGCAGCACGATTCGGGGCGCATTGATGAACTCCGGCAATTGCTGGCGACCGTCCGTCCGCACGAGACCCACCTGGTCCTGTCCGCTGCCGCGGCAGAGCCGGTGATGCTCAAGGCGGCGGAGCGGTTCGGGGTGCTCCGGCCGGACCGCCTGCTATTCACCAAGCTGGACGAAGCCGTGCACTTTGGATCGCTGCTCAACGCCGTCGCTCGCACGGGGTTGAAGGTGGGCTACATCACCACGGGCCAGGAAGTGCCCGACCACCTGGAACCGGCCGACAGTGCCCGGCTGGCGCGGGCGATCATCGATGGCGAGGTACCGTCGTGAACGTCACCGCACCGTCGCCAGACCTGCCGGCGGACCAGGCCTCGCGGCTGCGTGCCATGGTCGAGGCCATGCGCCGCGGCG
Organism: Phycisphaerales bacterium; assembly: GCA_044223975.1. GTDB lineage: Bacteria > Planctomycetota > Phycisphaerae > Phycisphaerales > UBA1924 > CAZCPB01. The sequence continues at coordinate 24,590 of JBGALI010000017.1, forward strand.
GTTCGGTTCCGGATGCCGCGCCCGATCGCGGCGAGGCAAGGCCCGTGCAGCCCGAGGCCAAGCGTGCGCCGATCATCGCCATCACTTCCGGCAAGGGCGGGGTCGGCAAGACCACGCTGGCCGTGAATGTCTCTATTGCGCTTGCCGCGCGATCCCTGCGCGTGACGCTGGTGGATGCCGACCTTGGAATGGCCAACGCGGATGTCATGTGCGGCCTGAACCCGACGCGCCGATTGGATCGCCTGATCTCCGAACCCGGGCGGGGGGCGGAGAGTCTCGGCGTGGATGCGCCGGGCGGGTTCAGGCTGATCCCGGGCGCCGCGGGCCTGGCGCACCTGGCCGGGCTGGACCGCGACCGGTACGCGACTCTGCTCGACGGTCTGCGTGATCTGGCGACCAGCAGCGATGCGTTGCTGATCGACACGGGCGCTGGCATCGGTCCGGGGGTCACGGCCTTCTGCGAGGGCGCAGACCTGACCATCGTTGTGGTTACGCCCGAACCCACATCAATCGCGGACGCCTACGGCATGATCAAGTGCCTGGCGCGACGGGGCAAATCGGGCATCGAACTGCCGCTGCTGCTGGTGAACCAGGCGACTTCAAAGGAAGAGGCCCGCGCCGTTCATACGCGGATCGCGGGAGTTGCCGAGCGTTTCCTGAAGGCACGGCCGTCGTTGTGCGGCTGGATCCCCTCCGACGACGCATCGTCCCGGTGCGTGCGGAAGCGAGTTCCGCTGCTGCTGGGGGAGCCTGATTCCCGTGCCGCGGCGGGCATTCGCTTCTTCGCGGGCTCGGTTGCCGAACGTTTGGGAATTGATCGAAAGCCCCCGCCACGGGCGCCTCAATTCTGGGGTGCCCTCTCGCGGATCGTGGGTCTCCCGTCCGGCGCAGCGTTTGCGGATCGAACGATCGGCGCCGTTTAGGCCGTCCGTGCCGCGCGGATTTCACTCAAGTCGCTCGATCGGCCGGTCGAGACAACCTGACGCGCGCCGGGTTCTCGGGTCGCGGGGGATCGGGTAGAGGGAGATTTCCGTGAAGAGCCTGACCAAGGTGATTGCAAGCACGCTGGGGCTTTCGGCCTTCGGCGTCGCGGTCATCGCCGGGCTGATGGCGGGCAACGCGGCATCGGACGTGCTTATCCGTGCGGTGGTTGCGATGGCCGTGTGCCACGTGGTGGGCATGGCCTTGGGCGCGATCGGCGAGCGGACGGTGGACGAATACGTCAAATCGTACTTTGCCGCGCAGGCGATTCCGCCGGCGGCTTCGGGTGAATCGTCTGGGGATAACTCGTCTGGGACGGTGGAAAAGTCAGGAATTTTAAAGACCGGTGGCTGAAGGCGCGAGCGTTCTGTATAGTGCCCGCTTCCACGGCGGGCATGGATCGCCCGCGGCAGTGAGATCGACGCTTCGACCCGCAGGATGTCGGGAGTGAGGCGCGGTCTCGTGATCGGTTCAAGGAGCGAACCATGGCGTTGGTGCGTTCGTCGTCGCGGAGCCTCAGGGCAAGCAACCGATTCAGTGCTCGGCACGCCGAGGCTTCGAAAAAGCCTTCGCGTCACGACCTGCGCCCCATCAACGACATCTGGGTCGAGTACGCCAAGAGCAAGAGCGAGGACCTGCGGAACTATCTCATGGAGAAGTTCCTGCCCCTCGTGCGTTACAACGCCGAGAAGATTCACAAGCGACTGCCCGACGAGGTCGACATCGAGGACCTCATGTCGGCGGGCATCTTCGGGCTGATGGACGCGGTGGACGCGTTCGACCTGGCCCGCAAGGTGAAGTTCGAAACGTACTGCGCCCCGCGCATCCGCGGCGCCATCCTCGACGAACTGCGTTCGATGGACTGGGTGCCGCGCCTGGTCCGTCACCGCACCGCCAAGTTCGAGCAGGCGCGCCAGCAGATCGAGATGACCACGGGCGTGAACGCGACCGACGAGCAGGTCGCCGACCGCATCGGCGTGCAGGGCGAGGAGTTCGACAAGGTCAAGCGCGACCACCTGCCCGTGACCATGCGGAGCATCCACGGCCGCTGCTTCCCCTCCGACGGGGGGCGCGACGTTCGCGAGATCGACGTGATCCGCGACGAGTCCCAGTCCAACCCGCTGACGGACGCCCAGCGCCGCGACCTGAAGGAGCTGGTGACCAAGGGCCTGAGCCGCGCCGAACGCCTCATCGTCATCCTCTACTACTACGAGGGCATGACGATGCGGGAGATCGGCGCCACGCTGGACCTCTCCGAATCGCGCGTCAGCCAGATGCACACGTCGATCCTGCTCCGCCTCAAGGCCCAGATGCAGCACCGCAGCAAGGACCTGGAAGAGGCCGAGGTCGACTGAGCCCCGGCGTCTGAGACGAATCGCCGACCACGACGCCCGCCCCGCGGGCGTTTTTTCTTTGCCGGCCCCGGGCCCGATCGGCGGTATGCTCGGGGCGCCGATGGCATCCGAATCCGAACACCTCGCCGCGGTCGCGCTCGGCTCCAACCTTGGGGACCGCGGCGCATTCATCGAAGCGGCGCTGAGCGCGCTGGGCGGGTTGCCGGGCACGCGCGTGATCGCGCGCTCGAGCGTGCTGGAGACCGACCCGGTGGGCCCCTCTGCGCAGGGGAAGTACCTCAACGCCGCCGCGCTGCTTCAGACGACGATGGCGCCCCGCGCACTTCTGGACGCACTCCTGGAGATCGAGCGGGCGCACGGGCGCGAGCGCCGGACCGGCGAGCGGTGGGGCGCGCGGACCCTCGACCTTGACCTGCTGCTCTACGACGAGACGGTGATCGCCGAGCCCGGCCTGATCGTGCCGCACCCGAGGCTTCACGAGCGCCTGTTCGTGCTCCGGCCGCTGGCGGAGATCGCGCCGGATGCTCGCGTGCCCCCCGCCGGCGCCATGGTGCGGGAACTGCTGGAATTCCTCGAGCGGGAGGCGCGGACGTGAGCCGTGCAACGCTGCTCCTGTTGGCGTGTGTTCCCGTGTTCACCGCGCCGGGGGCGGGGTGGGCGCCCGGAGGGCAGCCGCCCGCCGAGGTCGGTGCGCCGCACCTCGAGGCCGACGCGGTGCTGCGCGAGCTGCTCGCCGCGTACCGCGGCGGACCCGTTGCCGAGCGCGTCACCATCCGCGTGCGCCAGCCGCCGCCGCCGGACATGCACGGGCCGGTTCTTGATCGTGAGTCGGTCGCCACGGTGCGCGTGCACCGCGGTCGGGGCGATGAGGACCGCGTCCTGCGGGCCGACCTCGGCGTGCTGTCCGTGTACGCGCACGGGGATGCGCTGGTGATCGTTCGATCGGACGATCCAAGCGTGTGCCTGCGGCGCCGGCTGAGCGGCCCGGTCTCGGCCCGTGCACTCGCGCCCGTCCTGCCGCCCACGGCGCTGCCGGCGATCGCCCTCGCGTTGGGCGATGCCGCGGCCGCGGCGAACCTGACGCCGTTCACGCGAGGGGTCCGGTGGCGGATTGCCGACGGGGCGCCCCGCGAGACCGGCTTGGTGCGGCTTTCCGGCCACGCCTCCGGCGGCGAGGCAACCCTCCTGATCGACGCGGTCACGCACCGGCTGCGCGAGCTCTCGTTCCGGGCCGCGTCGGGTGCGCGCCTCGACGTGCGGTGCGAGGCGATCGAGCCGGGCGATCCCGGCGCGTGGGCGATCGACGCGGACGACCGGCGTGTCGTGCGGTCGCTGCGCGACCTGGGCGTGCCCGAGGCCCCGTTTGCACGCGGCGAGCCCGTCCCGGCGCTGCCCTTGCAGGACATGGAGACGGACCTGTGGGCCCTGGAGGACGAGTTCGCTGCGCGCGCCGCGGCCGACCCGCGGCGCACGCCAGCGCCGGCGATTCTGGTCCTCGCGCGCCAGCGGGTTGCGGGGGCCCCGGCGGCGCCCGTCCCGGGGTCGGTCGCGGGGGACGCGGTGCGGGCGTACTTGCGCAAGCAGCGACGACTCGCGGCCGAGCACGACAATGCAGAGGAGCGGGGCGGTGTTCCGTTCTGGCGTCCCGTGCTGGTGTTCGAGGTGGAAGAGTTCACCCGCGAACGGCTGGCGGGCGCGGCGGAGCGTTGGAAATCCAGCCTGCCGATCGTGTCCGGCCCGTTCGACGGTGCGGAGCCGGAGTGCCTCTGGTCCAGCGCCGGCCGGCCGCTGCTCGACCGCTTCGTGCGCGGGTCGGATACCGTCGTGGCCGTGATCGGGTCCGACGGCGTGCTCATCGGTGCCTTCGGCGTCGCGCCCAGTGACACTCGGGAGAACGTCGAGGCGCGCCTCGCCTCGGTGTTTGAGCAGCACGCCCGCGAGTTGATCGTCGGGCCGCCCGAGCCGAAGTAGACCGTGCCGCCCGTTCTGATCGTGCACGGGGCGCCGCGTGCCGGTCCGCCGGCGCGATCAAATTCTGCGTTCGTCGCGCGCTGTCACGCCGACGTGCGGTCGACAACCCGGTACGAATCTCGCTCGCCGCGCCCGCGCACGGGATAATCCTTGCGGAGCGGGTGCGCGGGGTAGGCCTCCCACATGAGGATGCGGCGGAGGTCCGGGTGATTGCGGAAGCGGATCCCGAACATGTCAAACACTTCGCGCTCGGGCCACTCGGCCCCCGGCCACAGGTCGCACACGGTGTCAAGGTAGAGCGCCGGGTCCTCGACGATGCCATCGGTGGGCAGCGAGGGATCGAGGAAGGTCTTGACGAAGAAGCGGTCGTCGCGCTCGAACGCTTGGAGCATGTAGACCACCGCGAACCGACCGGGCATCTTGGCCGGATAGTTCAGGTAGTCGACGGCGATGACGTCCGAAAGGAAGTTGTACCCGCACTGGTCGCGCAGGAACGCGAGCAGCGCGTGGAGGTCTGCGGGCTCGGCGATGAGCGTCGATTGCCCGCGGAATTCCGTGCCGCGGAAGTGCTTGCCTGGGAATTTCGCCTTGGCCTTGGCGAAGGTGGGGTGATCGAGCGTGACCTTGGTCGCCGACTCTGCCATGCGTGCCTCGCGGGTGAAGAACGGGAGCGTAGGCGGGGCGATGGTCGGGAGGCATGCGGGTGGCTGCAGGACTCGCCTCCCACGCCTCGGTCACGGCGCGGCCAGGATCGCCGTCCATTCGCGGGATTCTGCCGCGGGCACGATCAGGGACACGCGGTCCTCGACCGTCCTGCGGGCGACCCACGCCGCGTGGTTGGGCGATGCTCCCAGACCCGCGAGCGAGGCACGGCTGGGCACGAGCACCGCGGCAACACCTCGGGCGGTGAACAACGCGTCGGCGATGCGCGCCAGGTGATCCTCCGCGCGGGCCATCATCCCCGCGGTGATGAGGTCGAACGGATTGAGGACGATCGCGAACGGCCCGTCAGCGCGCCGGCGCAGGAACGTCAGGCACGAGGGGATGTCGGAGATTGCGTCATGGGCGTGCGGGCGCACGCAGAGGGTGATGTTCGCGCCGCTCGCCAGCGGCGCGAGTCGGTCGCACGCGTCGTCGAGTTCGGCGCGAGTTCGGGGGCTCCACGCGGCAAAGGCCTGCCCTGCGCCCGCCGCGTTCTCACCTTCGGAGGGCGAGTTCACGCGTTTGCGAGGACCAACGCTGGTGCGCACGAGAAGGCGAGCGGGGCCCGGCGTCAGATGGGCTGCCAGTTCGTGAGAGAGCAGGGACTCCTCGAGGCAGCGCCCCCAGATCTCCCGGGGGTCGCCGGGCACGGCCTGTTCGGCGCGCGATGAAACCACGCCGCTGCAGGGCCCGCTGTCGCCCGAAGCGGTCGGGCTCGTGTGCCAGAACAGAATTTGACCGCTGTCGCTCAACCGGGCCCTCCGTTGGCCACCATAGGAGCCCGCGGTCCGGCGAGGTGTGGGCCGGCGCGGTAGGGCGCGGTGTCGTACGCGCAAGTTCAGGCGGCGGGGCGCAAGACTCGCGGCCGCCCTCCGGTCCGATATCCGTGATTTGACGTCCGCCTCGGTTACATGGTGGTCCGCCGATTGCGACGGCCCCGATACCTGAGGTCCCGGCGCTCGCCGGACCGGAGTCCTGCCGCATGCTTTCGTACGCTGCCACCGATTCGTCGTTGTTCACCGACGCCACTGAGGTCCCCGAGGTCACGCGCCCGGGCCCCATGACCCGCTCGCAGGTGATGGAACGGATCATCTCGATAAACCCGACCGCGACCGTCCAGTTCCTGGGCCGGTTCGCGGATCGAGCGCTCCGGGGGTACCTCGACCATTTGAGCGTGCTGCAGGCGCCGCGCGGCCGAACCAGTCCGCCGTGGGTCCGCCCTGCGGACTCGCCCGCGATCGTCACGCGGACGCCCGAGGATTGAAGGGCAGAACGCGCTGCCGACCCGAGTGTTCGCAGCGCCTTGTGCATCGAGAAAACTAGCTTGAATCGAGGCCGGACGAGCCCTGGTGGGCGTCCGGCCTTTTTTCTTAGCGGACTGACTTATCCCGGCCCCGGGAACGTCCGATGCACGGGCTGGCCTCGGCCGGAGTTCAAGTCGGACTCTCCTGGAGTCCGATAAAGCCCCGGTGTTTGAGGTCGGGTCCGGAGCGGCGTGCGGCGGAGGCCGGCGTCCCGGGCTTGTGTGTGGCGTTCGCCGGGACGGATCCCGGGCGGTCGTCGTGCCGGGAGCTTTGTGACGCTCTCGGCGGGATCCAAGCCGCGGAGACTCGACCCCATGACCTCGACCACCACCCGTTCCATGCGTCGCGCCGCAATGCTCACCGCCGTTGCCGGCCTCTTGAGCGCCGGCTGCGCCTGGCCGGGCGCGAGCTCGTACACCACGCCGATCACGGCCGCGGCGCCCGCCAGCGCGACGCCCGCGGCGTACACGCCGACCGACACCGGCCACGACGTGGTGGCGGTGGCGGACACCGGTACGGGCGAGAACCATGCCCCGCCCACGTCCGAGCCCCCCACGCCCCTCAACGTTGCGCAGGTGACGTTTGCGACGGAGGGCGCCGACTTTGATCCGTGCCTCTCTCCCGACGGGACCAAGATCGTCTTCGCGAGCACGCAGCACCGCGCCACGGCGGACATTTACGCCAAGTCGATCGAGGGGCGCGTGGTCACGCAGCTCACCAACGACCCGGCCGACGACGTGAACCCCGCGGTGAGCCCCGACGGCACGCGGATCGCGTTCGCGAGCAACCGCTCGGGCAACTGGGATGTGTACGTGATGCCCGTGACCGGCGGTCGCCCGGTGCAGGTGACGAGCGATCCCGGCGACGAACTTCATCCGTCGTGGTCCCCCGACGGCACGCAGATCGTGTACTCCCGCCTGGGCCAGACCAGCGGCCGCTGGGAGATGTGGGTGACCGACGCCGCGAGCCAGGCGACCAGCCAGTTCATCGGCTACGGACTCTTCCCGCAGTGGTGCCCGGTGGCGGGCACGGGCGCGGACGGCGCCGACCGCATCCTTTTCCAGCTCGGACGCGAGCGCGGGCAGCGCGCCTTTGGCATCTGGACCGTGGACTACAAGGACGGCCAGGCCTCGAACCTCTCCGAGCTCGCCAGCAGCAGCTGGGCGGCGTACATCAACCCCACCTGGAGCCCCGACGGCAAGAACGTCGTGTTCGCCGCGGTTCCCAACCCCTCGGAGTGGCACGAGCTGGCCCGGTCGCGTCCCAGCGCGGCGGAACTCTGGCTCATCAACGTGGACGGCACGGGTCGCGTGAATCTCACCCCCGGCTCGTCGATCTCGCTGATGCCGGCGTGGGGCGCGAGCAACAAGCTCTTCTTCGTCGCGTCCCGCGGCGGGGTGGAGAACATCTGGTCGCTCGACATGACGGCTCCGGTGCGGACTGCCGCGGGCCTGGGCACGGCGCCCGGGGCGCCGGCGCACGCCCGCACGCAGGAGACGACGACGCACGACGAGACCATCGCCAACGTGCCCGAGCACGAGTCGGGCTCGAAGTGAACTTCCCGCGCCGTGCGGCGAGAGTCGCACGACGCGATTGAGCGACGGGGGCGGACCCCGCGCACGAGAACTCGACGGGCGCCGCGGGGATGAACCCCGCCCGTCACCATGTTTCTTCCCGCCGGGCGGAGCCCCGGTGAAACGGCAGGACGCCATGACAAGTGCACAGACCATGCTTTCCCGGGCAACGCTCTTGTGGCTCCTGCTCGGCGCCCTGCTGGCGCCGGCGGGGTGCACCCAGAGCAAGAAGGAGGAGCCGCTCATCGCTCCCCGCTCCCTGGTCGCGCCCTATGACGCGGTCGGGGGCGAGGTCCTCTGGGCGGTCGTCCCCCTGGCCAACGAATCGGGCACGACCGAGGCTGACAGGTCGACCGCGAGCGACGCGCTGGTCGCGGCTATCGAGGAGACGCAGGGCCTCCGTTGCGTGCCGTTGAACCGGACGATCGCGGCGATGCGGGCCTTGAAGATGGACGGGCTCCGCGGCCCCGGCGACGTGCGTCGCCTGGCCGACGCCATGGGCGTCGACGGCGTCGTGATCGGCGCGGTGACGGCGTACGACCCGTACACACCGGCGATCGGCATCTCGATCGCCCTGTACGCGCGGACGGGAGCCATGAACCGCGTCGCCGCCGGCGTCGATCCGCACGAGCTGGCCTCGCGACCGACGGAGGTCGGCGCGGCCCGGCCCGCCCTGCGTGATGCGCCCGTAGCAACGGCGTCGGAGAACCTCGACGCCAAGAGCCACCAGGTGCTGATGGACCTGAAGGCCTACGCGCAGGGGCGGCACGATGAGCCCTCCGCCCTGGGATGGCGCCGCTACACGGCGAGCATGGATCTGTACACGCAGTTCGCGGCGTACCACGCCGTCGACCGCCTCCTCGAGAGCGAGTGGGTGCGGCTGGCGAGGGTGGAACCCCGCGGGGAACACGACTCCAGGTGACCGTCGGCTCTGTGCCGCCGGCCACCCCGGACGGCGCGGAGCACGAAGGTCATGAGGACCAGGGCACGCAGCACGGTTGAACGGATCACGGGCCGCGACGCCCGGCCGATTCTCCTGCGCGCTCGCCTCCGCGACGAAATCGAGACGGACCTCACCCGTTTGGCGCAGGAGACCGCTGCATGACCCTTCCCCTCACCGATGCGTTCACCTCGTACCTCTCCGATGAGCGGCACTTCAGCCCGTACACGGCGCGCTGCTACGGGGCCGACCTCCGTCAGTACATCGAGCACCTGACGGCCGAGCACCACATCACCATCGCCCCCGAGAGGGAGCGCGAGGCGTTCAACCGCCGGGCCGAGCTGGCCCGCGCCGCGGCCAACGGCGGGCACGAGGCCCGGGCCGGCGTCGCCGGGAGCATCGCGCCCGGCACGGTGACGGCCCTGATGATGGGCGCCACCGCCGACACGATCCGCGCGTTCCTGGCCCACCTGGGCGAGCAGCACTACTCCGCCGCCACGATGGCGCGGAAGATCGCGACGCTCCGCTCGTTCTACAAGTGGGGCGAGCGCCGCGGCTACACCGACAGCAACCCCATGACCCTGATCCGCACGCCGCGCCAGGGCAAGCGCCTCCCCAAGGCCATCACCGTCGAGCAGATCGAGAAGCTCCTGGCGGCACCTGACGAGAACGACGTGCTGGGGCGGCGCGACCGCGCCATGCTCGAGACGCTCTACTCGACGGGCATCCGCGTCAGCGAGCTCATCGGCCTCAACATCGAGGACCTGGACATGACCGGCGAGGCCCTGCGCATCCGCGGCAAGGGCAAGAAGGAGCGGATCGTCCCGCTGGGCGCCCACGCGCTCCTGGCCATCCGCAGCTTCATCGACCTGTGCAAGGCCGATCCGCGCTTCGGCCCCTCGTGGGCCGACGGCAAGGGGAACCGCCCGCTGTTCCTCAACAAGCACGGCGGCCGCCTGAGCTCGCGTTCGGTGCGCCGCAAGCTCGACAAGTACCTCAAGGCGGTCGGCCTCGACCCGACCATCTCGCCCCACACCCTGCGCCACAGCTTCGCGACGCACCTGCTCGACAACGGGGCGGACCTGCGGAGTGTGCAGGAACTGCTGGGCCACCAGTCGCTGTCGACCACCCAGGTCTACACGCACCTCACCACGCAGCGCATGCAGGACGCCTATCAGAAGGCCCACCCGCGGGCGCAGGCGAGCTGAGGCGAAGAAGCGACGAAGTGACGAAGCGACGAAGTGACGAAGTGACGAAGTGACGAAGTGAGAGGACGGCGAGCGCCGTCCTTTTTCATGCGCGCTCAGCGCGGGATCACGATGGTGCCCGGGCTCTTGATCTCGACGCGGTCGCGGGCCAGGTCCCACTCCAGCAGCTTGGCCTTCATGGGCGTGGGCTTGGTCGAGTCCACCATGACCACCTCGTTCTCGCCGTTGGAAGCGGCGCGGATCAGGCGTTCGGTGGTGAGGTACTCGAGGCGGTCGGCGGTGAGTTCCTTGTCGCCGAGGCGCGCCCACACGGCGCCCGTCGCCGAGGCGCGGACCAGCCTGCCGCGGACCGCGCCGCCGGTCCCGTCGTTCTGAAGGTCGGACATGTGCGCCACGACCTCCTCGCCCTCGAGCTCGGTCATTTCGGAGCGGTCGAGCGGGAGGTGACGCAAGCGCACACCCTGCTTCATCGTGGCCGTGCTCGCGACGCGGTCGAGGTAGAGCGAGCCGGTCCACTCGAAACGGGCGGCCCCGCGCGCGTTGAGGTCAGGGGCCCGCGTTCCGTCGGGGGCCGCGTGCTCGCCGGAGGGCGCGGCACGCACATCGACGATGCGGAGCACGCCGGCCGACGGGACATCGACCGTTCCCCGCTCGTCGTCGGCCAGGATCCGGTCCCCCTCGAGCCGCAGCTCTTCGGCGAGGCGACGGCCCTCGGGGACGTCCGCGGCCTCGTACGACCGCGAAGTGATGACGGCACGGCCGCCTCCCTCCACGTCGAGCGAGGCGCCGATCGCCTCGGCGCGGAGCACGCGGCGCGACTCTCCCGCCGCGGGTGCTTCCGGCTTCGCGCCCGGGTCCAGGCCCGCGGTGCTTGTGCCGGGGGTGAGTTCGATCCGGACAGTGCCCGCGTCGAGCTCGCGCACGGTCCACGGGTCGGGACGGATCGTGGCGTGCGTGGCGCCACGGGCTTCGAGGATGCCGCTGCGATCGTCGAACGTCATGGAGCGCGTCCACGAGGCGTCGGCATCGAGCGGACGACCCTGCGCGTCGGGGCCGTGGTGCGAGAACGAGCCGGCGCCGAAGACCGTGGCGAGCCGCGCGTCCCCGTCGAGTTCGATCTGCGTGCCCGAGACGCTCGAGCCTCCCTTGCCCACACGTGCGCCGTCGCCGCTGAGCGCGGCGGTGCGCCGGGTGGCGCTGGCGCGGATCTCAGGAGCGATGGCCCACACGCCATCGGACTGCTCGTACACCGCGTTGCCGTCGGCGATCATCTCGGCGACCTGCGGCTTGCCTTGGGCGTCGCGCTCGATCGAGGTTTCGATCAGCTCGGCGCCCAGTACTTCCCCGCCGCGCACGGCCATGGCCGAGCCGGAGGCGGTGATCCAGCTGGGATCGGACTGTTCGGGGCTGCCCTCGCGCCGGCGGAACGAGGCGTCGAGGCGGTCGCAGAACAGGGCGCCGTCGCGCGCGTCCTGCGCCTCGGCGTTGCCCAGCACGACCAGACGCGAGATGGGGCCGGTGCGCGACGTTCCGTCGAAGAAGTTGGCGGCCAGCGCGTTGCCGCGGAGCGACGAACCGCCGTCGATCGCTTCGACCTCGCCGAACATGGCGGCCGAGAGGAGCGCGCCGCCGAGCCCGTTTTCGCCCGTGACGAAGCGGAACTCGGCGCCGTCGGACCAGCGCACGAGGCGGTCTTCGGCTCTGTCACTGATCGGCGCTGGGGTTTCGGTGAACCCCGTGCCGACGACGCCGGTCACCGAACCGGCGCCGTTCACCATCGCCAGGCCGTCGCCGAGGTTAAGGTCGAGGCTCGTGCACCGGAGGCGCCCCGAGCGGGACAGATCAATGCGCACGCCCTCGGGCTCATCAGACGCGAGCGCGATGCTCCGGGATGTGGCGCCGTAGTCGATGCGTGAGGCGACGCCCGAGAGACCCGACGCGTCCTTGGCGTTTTCCGCGAAGCGCACGGGCGCGGCGGCCGTCGACGTGAAGCGGAGCGACACGTCATCGTGGGCCAGTTCGGCCGGCCTGGCATCGAGCGGGCGCATCTCCAGCGGCCCGGCCCAGGTGATCACGAGGTCCGCGTCTTCCTCGGCCGCGATGCTCTTAGGGGCCGGCGCCGGGGCGGGAGCAGCCGCGACGGTTGTGGGCGCGGAGGCGGGCGTTGCCGCGGGCCGCGGGGCGGGGTCCGAGCGCCGCACGGGCGCGATCGCGTTGGGGGGAAGCTGACCGCCCACCAGGTGGGCCCACAGGTTGAGCGTGTCGGCCTCGATGGACCGTTCGTTCTGCGCGACGCGCACGGTGTCGGTGAGTACCGTGCGGTAGAAGGTTTCGGCTGTAGCGCTGGCCTTGTCCGGGCTGGCGGCGGTCGGTGGGGCCTGCGTGCTTCCCGCGGCAGCAACGGTGGTGCTCGCGGGCGCCGCGGCGGCCTGCTTGGCTTCGCTTCCGGCGGCGGTGCCGGGGACCTCGCCGGACCGTCCGGTGGAGCGGAGCCGCAGTTCCTTGCTCCTGGCGATGTGGAGCAGTTCGACGCGTTCCTCGGGCTGGTTCAGCAGCAGCCGGAGCTTACTGCCGGTGTAGCTCAGCGTGGGGCCGACAATCCGGACCTCGTCGGGCATGAAGAACTCCCACGCCGTGAGGTCGAAGGTGAACTGCTCGGTATTGAGCTTGAGCGAGGGCGTGTCGCGTGCCGGATCGACTCCGCCGGCGCGGCGATCGAACAGCCAGATCTCGACGTGCCCGTTGAGGGTGCCCGACTCGGGCTGTCCGCTGCTGCTCTGGGGGATGTAGAGGCGAGCCGAGTCGGCGCGCACGAAGATCGTGCGCCCGTCGCGGAGGTAGATGAACGATTCGGGCCTTTCGGCCGTGTACCGGTTGGCCTCGAGCGGTTCGAGCGTGCGCGAGGTGATCGTGCCCGCCAGCCGGGTGGGATCGCTGCGCGACGCGACCTGAACCGAGAGTCCCTTGCCCGCGCCCACGGTCAGGCCGCCGCGGCCGGAGCGGGCGTTCTGCGGGTCGGCGGTGGGGGTCTGAGGCGGCGTCTCGCCAGCCGACTGGTCGGCGCCGCGCGTGCGGCGCGGCCCGGAGGTCACGAAGTACGTGACAACGCCGGCCGAGACCACGCCCATGCCCAAGGCGACGAGCAGGCCGGTGCGGGCGGCCGAGCCGCGCCGGAATGAACCGTCCGTGTGTCGGCGTTTCGAGCGATCCCTCATGGGCGGATGGTAGTGGGGGCGTGGGACGGAAACGCGGTCAGTCCTGCACGAGCCGCATGGTGATCAGGTCCTGCACGTCGAGGATGCCGACCGGCCGGCCGTCGCCGTCGACGACGGGGATTTCGTCCTGGCGGAACTCGCGGACCATGCGCACCGCGTCGCGCACGAGGGCGGTGTGCGGCAGGGCCCGCGGCGTGCGGGTCATGACCGATTCGATCGGCAGGGCCCGGCCCGCCGGATTCTTCAGGTACAGGCGGCGGAGATCGGCATCGGTGAAAATGCCAGTGAGCCGCTGCGTCTGGGGGTCCACGAGCACGATCGCGCCCGGGCGCCGCCCGTGCTCCTCGGCCTTGGCCAGCGCCTGCTCGACGGTGGCGGTGTGCGGGATCAGCGGCATGTTCTTTCCCGCGACGGTCCGCAGCATCTCGGTGACGGGGCGGAGCAATTCGCCCAGCGTGCCGCCGGGGTGACGGCGGGCAAAGTCCTCGTGCGTGAAGTTCCGGCGGCGGGCGGCGCAGAGCGCCAGCGCATCCCCCAGGGCCATCGCGGCGGTCGTGGACTTGGTTGGCGCCATCGAGAACTCGCCCGCGGCTTCGTCGGAGAATCCCAGGCGCAGAGTGACCGTCGCCAGCCGCTCAAGGCTCGATGGCGAACCCCCGTCGGTGCCCCCGGTGATGGCGATGATCGGGAGAGAGTCCTGGCGCAACGTCGCGGCAAGGTTCACGAGTTCGTCGGTTTCACCCGAGAACGAGATGCAGATCACCGTGTCGGTGCGGCGGAAGCGCCCCAGATCGCCGTGCGCGGCTTCCGAGGGATGGACCGAGTGCGAGGGGATGCCCAGGGAGGTGAGCGTCGCCGCCACCTTGGTGCCGACGTGCCCGGATTTGCCCAGCCCCGAGATGAGCACCGTGCCGCCGGAGTCGGCGCACGCCACGAGCAGTCCGACGGCCTTGAGGAACGACTCCCCGAGCGTGGCGCCAAGGAGGGTGAGCGCCTCGGCTTCCTGGGAGATGACCCCGCGGGCAAAGGCCAACTCGGCCGCCCGGTCGCCGTTCCCGGGGACCTCGACGCGCTGCGGGGTGCGTGTTTCGACGCGGGAAACGCCCATGGACGATAAGGGTAGACTCGCCGCGGCGTACACTCCGGCGATCCAGGGCCTTTGTTGATTCCCCGGCGATTGGACGGACCCATGCTCACCGAGGACTACCGCGTCAGGTTGGAGGCCTTCGAAGGGCCTATGGACCTGCTCCTGTTCCTGATCCGCAAGACGGAAGTGGACATCCACGACATCCCGATCGCCCGGATCACGGACCAGTACCTCGAGTTCCTCAAGGGCATCGAGCGGATCGACATCGATCTGGCCGGGGAGTTCCTGGTCCTTGCCGCGACGCTGACGGAGATCAAGGCCCGGATGCTGGCTCCCTCGATCGGACACGCCCGAACCATGTCGATGGCCGACGCCGGGCCCGCTGAGGACCCGCGTGCCGACCTGGTGCGTCAGCTCTTGGCGTACAAGCAGTACAAGGATGCCGCGACGGCGCTGGAAGATCGTCAGCGCGAATGGTCGGGCCGGTTCCCGGCGGGCGCTTCGGGGATCGACGGCCAGAGCGTGCGCGAGGCGATGGACGAATCGAGCGACGTCGATGTCGACGACCTCGACCTTGTGGTGCTGGCCCAGGCGTTCTCGAAGATCATGGAGTCGGTGAACTTCGAGCGACTCGGAGACCACAAGGTCACCTACGACGACACGCCGATCGAGCTTCACGCGGCGGACATTCTCGAGCACATCAAGGCCGGTGCCGGCGAAGCGGTCGGACCCCTGCCCGGGCTGGAGCTGCGCCGGGTGTTCGTCGGGCGGACGCGCTCGGAGATGATCGGGCTGTTCCTGGCCGTGCTCGACCTGGTGCGCCGGCGGCTGGTGGCGGTGGCGCAGGATGGCGAGAGCGTGTACCTGAGCGCGCGCGACCCTGATGCAGAGGGCACGCTGCCCGATGGCAACGGGATGATCGAGCCGCACCCGGCTACTTGAGCGACGCGACGAACTTCGTCAGGCGGTCGATGCCCTTGTCAATCTGCTGCTCCGAGCAGGCGAACGAGATGCGGGCGTGGTTCCTGCCGCAGCCGCCGAAATCCTCGCCCGGCACGAACGCAACGTGAGATTCCTCGAGGAGGGCCTCGCAGAAATCCATGGCGCTCTTGATGGCGCGCCCGCCGGGCGTGCGCGTGCCGAAGTACGCCGAGACATCGGGGAAGGCGTAGAAGGCGCCGACGGGTGTGACGGTCCGGAGCTTGGGCACCCCTTCGAGGCGGCGCGTGATCAGCTCTCCGCGCCGCGCGAACGCCTGGCGCATTTGCTCGACGTCGCTCGCGCACTGCGTCATGGCCACGCGGATCGCCGGGTAGATGAACGAGGTGATGTTCGTCGACATCTGCCCCTGCAGGGTGCCCATCGCCTTGATGAGCTCCTTGCCGAAGGGCCCGCTGCCGGCGGCGTAGCCGGCGCGCCACCCGGTCATCGCGAACGCCTTGGAAAGCCCGTTGAGCGTGATGACGCGCTCGGCGATGGTGGGGATCGAACCGATCGAGAAGTGCTTGGTCCCGCCGTAGACGATTTTTTCGTAGATCTCGTCGCTGAGCACGACGAGGTTGGGGGCGACCGTTCGAGCGGCATCGTCGACCACCGCGGCCAGCGCGCGCAGCTCGCTCTCGGAGTACATCGTGCCGCACGGGTTGCTCGGCGAGTTGATGATCAACAGGCGCGACCGAGGCGTGATCGCGGCCTTGAGCTGCTGGGGCGTGATCTTGAACCCGCCCTCGGGGCTGGTCTGGAGTTCGACGACCTTGCCGCCGGCCAGCTCCGCGATCGGGCCATAGCTGACCCACGCGGGAACAGGGAGCAGCACTTCTTCCTGGGTTTCACCGGTCCGGGCCTGGTCGAGAAGGCAGTGGCACGCGACGTAGAGCGAGTGCTTGCCGCCGGCCGAAATCGCAATGTGGTCGGCGGTGACGCCCGGCAGACCGTTCTCCTCGGTCATTTTTTTGGCGAGCGCGGCACGGGTTTCCGGGTCGCCCAGGGTGGGCATGTACTTGGTCTGGCCAGCGTTGAGCGCGTCGATCGCCGCCTTCTTGATGATCTGGGGGGTGTCAAAGTCCGGCTCGCCGGCGGCGAACGCCAGGACGTCGATGCCCTTGCGCTGCATGTCCTTGGCACGGTTCATGAACGCAACCGTGACCGAGGGCTGGAGTTCGCGGACGCGACGGGCGATGGTGAGGGGCATGGAGCGGAGCATAGGGTGGGGCGATCATCGTCCGCCCGGGATTTGATCCCTTCGGACCGTGGCTCTATGATTGCCCGACTCGGAATTCGCAGACCAGATCCCGAACGCAGGACCACCCATGGCCGTTCTCGCCGAGCGTCGCAAAGAAATCGTCACGACCTACCGCCGCAACGACACGGACACGGGTTCGCCCGAGGTTCAGGTCGCCATGCTGACGGAACGGATCCAGGACATCGCCAAGCACTTGGAAACGCACGACCATGACTTCCACAGCCGGCGCGGCCTGGTCATGATGGTCGGGAAGCGCAACCGGCTGCTGCGGTATCTGGCTCGAACCGACCCGAAGCGCTACCAAGACGTGATCGCGCGGCTCGGCCTGCGCAAGTAAGCCTTTCACGGCCCGCGTTCGGAGACGAACGCGGGCCGCTTTGTTTCAGGCCGCCTCCCTGCCCTCGAGGCAGTGGGCGCCCGGCAGTCTTCCGTCGTTCTGAATCGGTGGACTGCTCCGCGCCTTCTGCCCCAGGTCCTCAGGGAGCTCGGCTGGTCTCCTCGAGACAGTCCCGCCAACATCGGCGCGGTGTCCGGGGAGATATGGCTTTTCGCACCCGAAGGACGGTTACATATGGCAGAGTTCAATAGCAACGTGGTTAAGGTCCAGCGCGAGATCGGTGGACGCACCCTCACCCTCGAGACCGGCGCCGTGGCGCGCCAGGCCGGCGGGGCCGTGCTGTGCACCTTCGGCGGGAGCACGGTCTTGGCGACGGTCGTCCGTGCCGCGCCGCGCGAGGGCATCGACTTCTTCCCGCTGACGGTGGACTACCGCGAGAAGACCTCTGCCGCGGGCAAGTTCCCGGGCGGCTTCAAGAAGCGCGAAGGCCCGCCCAGCGAGAAGGAAGTCCTGACGATGCGGATGATCGACCGCCCGATCAGGCCGCTCTTCCCCGACGGCTTCCTCGATGAGGTGCAGATCCAGGTGTTCGTGATGAGCCACGACACCGAGAATGACACGGATGTCTTGGCCGGCACCGCGGCCTCCGCCGCCCTGGCCCTGAGCGATATCCCCTTCGAGGGGCCGACCGCGACCGTCCGCGTGGCCCGGATCCACACCGAGGCGGGCCCGCAGTTCGTTCTTAACCCCACCGTCAGCCAGCTTGAGTTCTCCGATCTGGACCTGGTCCTGTGCGGGCACAAGGACGGGGTCAACATGATCGAGGTCGGCGCGGCCGAGGTCGACGAGGCCACGATGCTCGCGTCGATGAAGTTCGGCTACGAGCACATCCAGGACCTCCTGGCCATGATCGGGGAACTGGTCTCCAAGGCCGGCCCCAAGGCCAAGAAGATGGGCGAGCTGCACCTCCCCTCGCCCGAGGTCACCGCCAAGATCGCCAAGCTCTGCGACGCGAAGCTCACCGAGTTCCGCCGCATCAAGGGCAAGCAGGAACGCAACGACAAGATCGACGCGTTCCGCAAGGAAACGCTCGACACGCACTTTGCACTCAAGGTCGACGGCCACTACGGCCAGTACCTTGAGAGCGCCAAGGCCCGCACGCAGGCCAAGGAAGCCTTCCGCCGCCTCGAGGAGAAGGTCACCCGCCGGCTCATTGTGCAGGACAGCGTCCGCGCCGACGGCCGCAAGGCCCGCGAGATCCGTCCCATCGAGTGCGCCCTGGGCATCTTCCCGCGCACGCACGGCTCGGCCTTCTTCCAGCGCGGCGAGACCCAGAGCCTCATCTCCTGCACCCTGGGCACGTCCAAGGACGAGCAGATCGTCGACGGGCTGATCCCCGAGTACAGCAAGAAGTTCGTTCTGCACTACAACTTCCCGCCCTTTGCCACCGGCGAGGCCAAGCGCATCGCCGCCCCCGGCCGGCGCGAGATCGGGCACGGCGCCCTCGCCGAGCGGTCGCTCCTGGCGATCCTCCCCAGCCCCGAGGACTTCCCCTACACCATCCGCATCGTCAGCGACATCACCGAGAGCAACGGCAGTTCCTCGATGGCGTCGGTCTGCGGCGGCAGCCTCGCGCTCATGGACGCGGGTGTCCCCATCCGCTCGCACTGCGCGGGCATCTCCGTCGGCCGCTTCGCCGACGACAACGACCAGAACGAGATCTTCGTCACCGACATCCTCGGTGAAGAGGACTTCTTCGGCGACATGGACTTCAAGGTCTCGGGCACCCGCGAGGGGATCACGGGCATCCAGCTCGACCTCAAGACCCGCGGCCTCAAGTTCGACCAGATCGAGAAGATCCTGGCGCAGGCCAAGGAAGGTCGCCTGCACATCCTCGGGATCATGGAGCAGGCCATCGCCGCTCCGCGTCCGGCGATCAGCACCTACGCCCCGCGCCTGGTCACCATCATGATCGACCCCGACAAGATCGGGAAGCTCATCGGCCCGGGCGGCAAGACCATCCGCTCGCTGCAGGACAAGCACGGCGTGCAGATCGACGTCGAGGACGACGGCAAGGTCACGGTCGCGGCCCCCAACGGCGACGCAATCGCCGCGGCCCAGGCCGAGATCGAGGCCCTGTGCGCCGAGATCAAGGTCGGCACCGTCTTCACCGGCAAGGTCGTCAGCACCAAGGAATTCGGCGCGTTCATCGAGCTGGCTCCCGGCACCGACGGCATGTGCCACATCTCGGAGCTTGCCGAGGGCTTCGTGAAGAACGTGAGCGACGTGGTCCGTGTGGGCGACGTCGTCAAGGTCAAGGTCATCCTCGTGGACGACCAGGGCCGCATCAAGCTCAGCCGCAAGGCCGTCATCCTCGACGAACGCCGGACCCAGCCGGGCGCCGCCGAGCCCGCGCCCGCCGGACGCTGACCGCCCCGCCGGACGCGCCCGGCCGTGCGGAACAGTTCTTAGATCGCTTGTAACCTGCGCTTGCGCGGCACGCCGTCGGTGCGGCGCGAGGTGACTTGCGGATTCGTTTGCCCCTTGGTACCCTGTATCACTTCAGGGAACGCCTCGACCGACCCGCGCTTTTCTTTCCTCGGGCGCGGGCCGGTCTGGGCCGCCGGATTGGCTCGGCGGACGCTCGGATGTCTGTTTGAATTCGACGGCTGACGGGCTGTGGGCGCCACGACGAAGGGGCGCGCGATGGCCGACCAGACCCCGCAATCTCAGCAACTGACCGGCGCCGAAGGCGTCGTGAAGTGGTTCGACCCCCGAAAGGGCTTTGGCTTCATCGTCGGGCCCGAGGGCCAGGATATCTTTGCGCACTATTCGGTGATCCAGGGCGATGGGTTCCGCGTCCTCAAGGATGGCAGCAACGTCATCTACGACGCCGTCAAGACCGACAAGGGCTGGAAGGCGACCCGCGTGACCCGCAACGAGGCCCTCGAGGTCACCGTGATGCCCAAGCGCGGGTACGTGCGTTCGCCTCGACGGTGAGCCCCGCGCCGCCGGCGCCGTCCGCGGCACGATTCGGCGAATACCGTTCCTCATGCTCCACCCGATCACCGCCGGCGCGCTGGGTCTGGCCGCGGGCGCGTTGATCGCCGGAGTCCTCGCGTCGTGGGGGCTGCGGCGGCACGTCCGCAAGGTCCGCAGCGCCGAGCGCAGGGCGCGTTCGGCCGAGCGCATGGCCGAGCTGGGCTCGATGACGGGGGGGCTGGCCCACGAGATCAAGAACCCGCTCTCGACCATCGGCCTCAACGCCCAGCTCCTGGGAGAGACCATCGACGAGCTCGAGATCGACCCCGAAGTGAAGGGGCGCGTGGGACGCCGCATCGGGTCGCTGCGTCGAGAGGTCGAGCGGCTGCGGGGAATCCTCACCGACTTCCTCGAGTACGCCGGCGACGTCCGCCTGGACGTGCGGGCCGCCGACCTGAACGCCTTGGTCGAAGAACTGGTCGACTTCTTCCTCCCCCAGGCCGAGAAGCAGGGCGTGCGCCTCCGGGCCGACCTCGCGCCCGGTCCGCTGGTGGCGCAGATGGACACGCGGGCGATCAAGCAGGCCGTGCTCAACCTGATGCTCAACGGAGTGCAGGCCATGAGCGGGCCGGGTGCGGCCGCGGGTACCCACGGAACGCCGTCCGCGCCCAAGGAACTGATCCTGAAGACCGCTCGGGCCATGGACGCCGAGAAACGCCCGACCGCGGTGCTGCACGTGATAGACACCGGCCCCGGGATCACGCCCGAAGTGCGGGCGCGGATCTTCCAGCCCTACTTCACGACCAAGTCGGGCGGCACCGGCCTTGGCCTCCCCACGGCGCGGCGACTGGTCGAAGCCCACGAAGGCCACATCGAGACGCACACCGAGCCTGGACGGGGCACCGACTTTGTGATCACGCTCCCCGCGGCCGCCCGCGTCGCGACCACGGACCGCCCGGACGCCGCGGTCACGGCGCCGAAGTCACCCGCGCGATGATCTCGGCAGCACGCACCAGCTCCCCGCGCGTGTTCAGAACGTCCGGGCACAGCCGCACGCACCCGAGGCGTGAGTCGGTGTTGACGCCCGCGGCCTTGAGACGCGACACCGTCCCCGGCGCGTCGTCACGCGGCAGGAGCAGGAACGCGCCGCGCGGCTCGATCCGCTCGAGATTCACGCCGCGGCGTGACAACTCGAGGGCCAGGAACTCCTGCTGCTCGAGGCTGTATGCGCGGAGACGGTCGACGCCGACCGCCAGCACAAACTCGAGCCCCGCCCGCGCCTGATACGCCATCACCGGCGCCGGCGTGCACTCCAGCCACGCGTTCCCACCCGCGCTCGTGAGGGGAGTCTCAGGGCGTTCGAACCCAAAGGTGTCCTGCTTGGCGAACCACCCGGTGTCGAGGGTCGGCGGCGCGTTGGTGGGCGTGGCGCTCAACCGGCGCGGGTGAACGGCCATCCACCCGGCCCCCGGCCCGCCGCGTGTGTACTTGTAATTGCCCCCGATGGCGTAGTCGGCTTCCAACGCTTCGAACGCGCACTCAACCACGCCCATCGCGTGATACATGTCGATGAGCGCGAGTGTGCCGCGAGCCTGAGCGGCCTTCACGACCTGTTCCAGCCCGTCGAGCACCTGTCCCGTCGAGTAATACACCTGCGACACGACGACCAGGTCGTACTTCTCGCCGGCGCGGAGGGCTTCAATGATCCGCTCCGGCCGGACGCGGCGCTGCGGATCGAGTTCCACGAACGTCACGTGCGCCCGCCCGCGCGCGCGGTAGGCCTTCAGGATGAAGTCCACCGAGTCAAACTCGGCGCGGGTCGCGAGCACGCGTGGCACGCCGGGCAGGGAGTTCAGCACGGCCCGCAGCCCCTGGCCCGCCGACACGCGGGGCACCACGGCGTCGGGGCGCGACGCGCCGATCAGGCGCGCGATCATGGCCCGCACGTGGTCCTGCGCCTCCAGCCACGCCGGCCACGCGTCGTCCATGTCGCGCGCCCACAACTCAGCGAATTCGGCCAGGTCGAGCGTCGTCTGGTCGAGGGGGCGTCCGAGCGAGTGGTTCGAGAGGTACAGCTCGCGCCGTTGCAGCACGCGGGAGAAGAGCGGGTGCACGTGCCGCACCAGGGCGTCCTCGCGAAGCGGGCCGGGCCCGAGTGCCGCGGCGGCACTCCGGATCGCGTCGCACCGTACCAGCGGGTCGATCGCGCGAGCCTCAGGGTTCACGTTCCGATCTCCGTCCGCACGTCCCAGAGCTCCGGGAAGAAGACCTTGTCGAGCAGCTTCTGGAGGTACGGCACGCCCGATGTGCCGCCGGTGCCTCGCTTCCACCCGATCACACGCTGCACCACCTTGATGTGGCGGTACCGCCACAGGCAGTACTGCTCGTCGACGTCGACGAGCTTTTCGCACATCTCGTACGCGTCCCAGTGGCCGTCGGGCTTCTCGTAGATGTTCTTGAAGACGGCGACGACGCCGGGGTGCGGCGCGTGCGGCTCGCTGACGTCGCGGTCGAGAACCTCCCTGGGCACGGCGTGCCCGTGACGGCCGAGGTACCGCAGGAACTCGTCGTAGACGCTGGGCGCCAAGAGCGCGTGCTCCAGCTCGGCGTACGCCGCGGCGTCGTGGCGGAAGATCGCCAGCATCCGCCGGTCCTTGTTGCCCATCATGAACTCGACCAGGCGGTTCTGGGCCGACTGGATGCCGCTGGCGGGGCCCAGCACGTGCCGGAACTGCACGTACTCGCTGGGTGTCAGCGTCGCGAGCACGCTCCACTGGTTCAGGAGCTGGGCCTGGATGTGCTTCACCCGCGCGAGGATCTTGAACGAAGCCTCCAGCTCGTCATGCCGGATCAGCTGCATCGCGGCACGCATCTCGTGGATCACCAGCTTGAACCACAGCTCGGTCGTCTGGTGCTGGATGATGAACAGCATCTCGTCGTGGTGGGGGGGTGACGACAGGGGACGCTGCGCGCTCAGGAGCTGCGGCAGGCCGAGGTAGGTGGCGTAGTCGAGCTGCCCGCGGAGATCATCGCGCAGGCCGGGGTCGATGGAGCGAGGGTCGGCGGGCCGTGTTCCGGCGCCGTCACCCGCGCCGTAGGCGTGGGGAGTGCTCATGCGCGCGAAGCGTATCAGGCGGGCTCCCTGCGAGGGCCGCCGCGGCGGCCGAATCTCGGCGCGACAACGCCCGGGTTGATCCGATGCATCGGGAGCGGAAGTTTGAGCGGGCCTGGGTCGGGATCAGTCGCCGATGACGACCGAGTCGGACGCACGATCGCGCCCGTGATCGGCCGACGCGATGGCCTTCGCGAGGCCGGGCTGGGTGCCCCACGGCGTTATCGAGGCGACCACCGTGCCGTCGCCCTCATGGGCGGGAACGACGATCGAGCGGATCCGCGTGTATTCCTGGGAAGCCGAGTATCCGCAACCGCCGACCAACGACAGCGCCGCTCCCGCGAGGGAGAGCGAAACGATGAAACGGCGATTCAAAAGAGTGCGGCTCATGGACCGAGAACAGAGGCTAATCCCAGTCATCGGATTCTGCAAGCCGGGTCTCCTCCCCAATCCCTGTCGGCCGACGCGGCCGAGGACTTCACTCGCGTGCACAAACTGGTACGCTTCGTCGACCATTTCGGGTCGAAAGTGTGTGCGATAACCTCATGGCGACCCGGCGGATTGACCTTTGGACGGCATCCGTTTGACGTTTCCCGCTCGAGATGTAGCATCAGTCCCCAAGCAACCCCGTTCGATGTTCGCAATAAATTAGGTTTGATTGCACAATTGACAGCACCAGACTCGGCCGCGCCCCGCGCGATGAGGATGCACTCCGATGAAGCCCGCTTTCAGCACGATCGCCTGTCCGTCGTGGACGCTTACCCGAGTCGCCGAGACCGCCGGGCGGATCGGTGCTCTGGGCGTCGAGCTCCGAACGTTCGGCCGGGGGTCCACCAGTCTGGCGTGCGATCCCACGCTGACGAGCGAAGCGAAGGTGCGGTCCCTGTTCGACAAGGTCGGGGTGGTGCCTTTCTGCCTGGCGACCTCGGTGCGGTTTGATGCCCCGATCTTCCCCCCCGTGATCGGGCGGGCCTTCGGCGACACCGAGGCCAGCGTGCGGGAGGGCAAGAGCGCCGTCGATCTGGCCCGCGAGCTGGAGATCCCGTATGTGCGTGTGTTTGCCTTTGAACTGCACGGCGATGAGTCGCGCAAGGGCGGCATCGCGCGGATCATGGAGCGCCTGACCAAGGTGCTCGATCACTGCCGCAACACGGGCGTGAAACTGCTGATCGAGAACGGCGGTTCGTTCCCGACCGCGACGGACCTGGCGGAGCTGATCGACCGGGCCGCGTCACCCCTGCTCGACGCGGCGTACTGCCCCGCGGTGGCGGCGCTCGCGGGCGAGAGCGTCGTGAGCGGCGTCAACGTGCTGGGGGATCGTCTCGCGTCCGTGAAGCTGCGCGACATGAAGGCGGGTCGTGCGTGCGCGATCGGCTCGGGCGATCTGCACGCCGGTGACACCATCGATGTTCTTCGCGCCGACGGGTACGACGGCTGGGTGGTGGCGGAACTCGACCTGGCGTGGCTGCCCGCGCCCGTGCCGACCGCGCCCAAGGGCAAGGGCGCCAAGGCCGCGCCGCCGGCCGGGCCCGATGCCGAAGCGATCCTCTCCGAATCTGTCCGGTTCATCTACGACCGCATGGGCTCCAAGCGGGAGTCGGTCCCGGGCATGCCGCGTGCGGCCGCCCAGCATTCCTGAAAGCCTCGATCCTGGACATCTGCGTGAGCGAGAGGCGTTGCGATGCACGCGGCGTCGCGGATTCCATCGGCGAGTCACGCCCTCCGTACAATTTCTTGTGCCCACGCCGCGCGAGCTGACCGCCGAGATCCTCGACCGCTGCCGCACGCTCGGCTTTGCCGCGGCGGGGGTGTGCGCCGTTGAGCCTTCGCGCTACGCCGCCGAAGTTCGCGCGTGGCTGAGCGACGGCAAGCACGGCTCGATGGATTTCATGGAAGAGTTCGTCGATCAGCGCCTGGACCCCGCACGCGTTCTCGAGGGTGGGCGCTGGATGATCATGGTCGCCGACCTGTACACCCCACGCGACCGCAGCGAAGACGCGCCGCTCCCCGAGCGGCATGCACGGCTTGCCCGCTACGCCCGCGGGCGCGACTACCACGAGGTCATCAAGCGACGATTGCACCGTCTCTCCGATGAGCTACGCGGGACGTACGCCGGATCGGAGTTCCGCTCGTTCACAGATACGGCGCCCGTGACCGAGCGCGAG
The DNA here is from genome assembly GCA_044223975.1 of Phycisphaerales bacterium. Taxonomy (GTDB): domain Bacteria; phylum Planctomycetota; class Phycisphaerae; order Phycisphaerales; family UBA1924; genus CAZCPB01. The sequence continues at coordinate 49,765 of JBGALI010000017.1, forward strand.
CACGCCGCGCGGGCGGGGCTGGGGTGGATCGCGAAGAACACGATGCTGATCCACCCCCGGCTGGGGAGCTACTTCGTCATCGGCGGCGTGCTTACCACGATGGAACTCGAGCAGCCCCAGGATCAGCGGGTCAGCGCCGACCACTGCGGTACGTGCACCCGGTGCATCGACGCGTGCCCGACGAGGGCGATCACGCCGTACAAGGTCGACGGCTCGCGCTGCATCAGCTACCTCACCATCGAGCACCGGGGTGAGATCGAGCCGGGATTCTTTGGGCCGATGGGGAAGTGGCTGTACGGGTGCGACATCTGCCAGGAGGTGTGCCCGCACAATTCGACGCGATCGCCTGAAATCCAGGGCATCGGCGATGATCCGGCTCCCCCGGTCCGGAAGGAGGGGGGGTGGGGGACTGAAGGGGTAGGAAAAGGAGAGGCAGGTGGGACACCTGCCCCACTAGATCGGGTAGATGGACTGAGACAAGATCGTGCCGGAGTCGGTACAAAGGCCAAGCGACACCCCGACTACACGCCGCGCTGGGATTCGCTTGACGTGCTGAACGTGCTGAACTGGGATGAGGAGGGCCGGCGCGCGGCGTTCACCACGTCGGCGATGAAGCGGGCCACGCTGGAGATGATGAAGCGCAACGCGCTGATCGTCGCGGCAAACGTGCTCAGGGAGAACCCGGATACTCCGGCGGCTCGCGCCCTGGAATCGCGCGTGCGCCAAGCGTCGGAGGACCCGAGTGAACCGGAACTGGTGCGCCGGACGGCTCGGGAGGTTCTTCGGAGCCTCCATCCGGCGTGACCGTCCCGCGCGGTATCAGAAGTCTCGCGAGGATCACGACCGCCAGCCCGGGCAGCAGCCAAACCTCGTGTCGTTCGATGAATCCCAGCCAGAACATCGGAATCGCGATCGTGCACGCGACGAGCCACACCCGCAACGCCCGCACTCTCGGGCGCGACCGGTCTCGCCACGTCGGCATCAGGCACAGCCACACGTAGGCCGGGAACACCAGCCCGTAGAAACCCATGAAGCCGCGGTACACCGCCTCGTTGAACGAGATGCCGTGGTACATCGGGGCCCGGCTGCCGGCGAGCCCGAGCAGCAGCGGCGCGACCATGAATACAAGCTTGCCCGTCGTTCGCCGGGCCGGCGACGGCCCTCTCCCATCGATCTCGCGGCCGAGCGATTGGGCCTCGATCCCGTGATACAGCGATGTGGCTCCGAGCTGCAGGCAAAGGTGGGCGCCGAGCAGAAACGTCGCCAGCGAGCCCGCCACACGCAGATCGTTGAACTCCTCGGCGTCGCCGAGCCGCGCGGAGTAGGCCAGGGTGAAGAGGATGCCGATCGGGAAGAGCCCTAGGAAGCCGATCGCGAACGCGGCGGCGCCACGCGAGCCGGGTACCTCACGCCGGGCGCGCCAGAACGTCACGTCGAGGTATGGGCACAGAGTGAAGCCAAATGCGCACACCGGCGCAAGGGAGACCAGCCGCTCGTCAAACGGAAGCACATAGCGAGGGAACTGAGCCTCGCCCGACGCCAGTCCCAACACCAGCGCAGCAACGGTCGCCGCCATTACGGCGACCGCGATCGTGACCAAGGTGCCAGGGTGAGGTCGGAAGCGCAGGGCAAGGACCATCGCGAGCCAGCCCAGGGCGCCGGGGAGCGTCCATGTGATCGGGAACCAGGTGAGCAGCCATCCCGCGAAGAACATCTGGAAACCGATCGTGACGAGAGAAAACCACTGCGCGGCCCAGCCGTGCGAACGGAGAAACCAACCCTCGATCGCGGGGCGCATCGCTATCCCGCTCGCCGCCGCTCCCAGGCAGTTCGGCACCGCGAACACCACGAACCCCCACACCCCGTAGTCGCGCACCAGCAGCACCGGCAGGAACATCCCGATGCACCACGTCCACGAGCAGGCGAGGTACGCGGCCCAGCCGAGCACGCGGCCCCAGTGCGTTTGATTGCCCATTGCTGGTGCGGTCATGAGGTGCGGAGTCTACCCGCCATCCATACACCTCCCCCGGCCTCGCGGACTCGGCCACCCCCTCCGCAGGCGTGGAGGGGGATCAAATCGGCCCCAAACATTCCCGTGTTCTTTGGCCCAATCCCGCCCCTCGGCTACGCTACTTGCGTCCACTTCCCGGAGCCGCGCATGCCCCGCAAGACCGCCTATTCGGCCACCATCGACTACCTCCAGATCCTCGATGAGAACGGCGTTCTCGACGAGTCGCTGGCCAAGGGTTCCGACGGCCAGCTGATCCTCAAGGACGAGGAGGTCGTCCACCTCTACGAGTTCATGGTCACCTGCCGCCAGCTCGACGAGATCGCCTTCAAGCTCCAGCGCTCCGGCCGCATGGGCACCTACCCGCAGAACAAAGGCCAGGAAGCCGCGGCTATCGGTTCGGGGTATGCGGCGCGCAAGGGCGAGGACTTTCTCGTGCCCTGCTACCGCGAGAACGCGGCACTGTTCCTGCACGGGCTCCCCATGCACTACGTGCTGATGCACTGGATGGGCGACGAGCGCGGCAACCAGATCCCCAAGGGCGTGAACATGACGCCTCTCTCGATCCCCATCGGCACCCAGATGCTGCACGCCACCGGCATCGCCTGGGCCTTCAAGCTCCGCAAGGAGCCGCGCGTCGCGATCACTTACTTCGGCGACGGGGCGACCAGCGAGGGCGACTTCCACGAGGCGATGAACTTTGCCAGCGTGCTGCAGGTGCCGTGCGTGTTCTTCTGCCAGAACAACCAGTGGGCGATAAGCGTGCCCCGCGACATCCAGATGAACTCGTCGACGGTGGCCCAGAAGGCTCTGGCGTACGACATGCCCACGATTCAGGTGGACGGCAACGACCTCTTCGCGGTGGTGAAGGCCAGCCGCGATGCGCTCGAGCGGGCCCGCGCCGGCGGCGGACCGAGCTTCATCGAGGCCGTGACGTACCGGCTCGCGGACCACACGACGGCCGACGATGCCCGCCGCTACCGCGACTCCAAGGAAGTCGACGCGTGGGTGGGCAAGGACCCCTTGATCCGCCTCCGCAAGTACATCGAGGCCAAGGGCCTGTGGGACGATGCCCGCCAGAAGGCGATCGAGGAGAAGTCCAAGGTCATCGTCACCGAGGTCGTCAAGGCGGCCGAGGGGATCGAGAAGCCGACGACGGACGATATTTTCGACTACACGTACGCGGCGCCGCTGCCTCCCGAGCTTGAGGTGCAGAAGCGCACCATGCGGACCAGCAGCCTCGGTCAGCACCCCGAGCAGATCGGGCTGACGTCGGAGGCCGAGCACGTCTGACCGCGATTCCTTTACCGCGCACGAATGCACGCCGATTGGCCGGATTGAAGCGACGGGAGATTGCGAATGCCTCGAACTGATGTGATGAAGGAAAAGGGCCTCACGCTCGTTGACGCCATCAACGAGGCCCTCGCCCAGGAAATGGCCCGCGACGACCGCGTCGTGATCCTCGGCGAGGATGTCGGCCTCAACGGCGGCGTCTTCCGCGTGACCGAGGGGTTGCAGAAACTCTTCGGTCCCGACCGAGTGGTGGATACTCCCCTCGCCGAGTCGGGCATCATGGGCACCGCCATCGGCCTGGCCATGGCGGGGATGCGGCCGGTCCCTGAGATCCAGTTCGAGGGCTTCCTCGGGCCGGCGTACGACCAGCTCACGAATCACGCCGCGCGCTACCGCACGCGCTCGCGCGGGGCGATCACGATCCCGCTCACCGTCCGGGTCCCTGTCGGCGGCGGCATCCACGCCCCCGAGTTGCACTCGGACTCGCCCGAAGCGATCTACGCCCACACGCCGGGCCTCAAGGTCGTCATGCCCTCGACCGCGCACGACGCCAAGGGGCTGCTGATCTCGGCCATCCGCGACCCCGACCCGGTGGTGTTCTTTGAGCCCAAGCGCGTCTACCGCGCCTTCCGCGAGCAGATCCCCGAGGAGGAGTACACCATCCCGATCGGCCAAGCCAAGCTCGTCACCGAGGGGACGGACATCACCATGGTCTCCTGGGGCGCCACCGTCCACGAGTGCAATAAGGCGCTCGACTCTCTGCCCGAGGACATCTCCGTCGAGCTCATCGACCTCCGCACCATCTACCCCATCGACATCGACACCATCGCCGCGTCGGTCGAGAAGACCGGCCGCTGCGTGATCGTGCACGAGGCCCCCAAGACCTGCGGCATGGGCGCCGAGCTCTCGGCACTGATCCAGGAGCGCTGCTTCCTGCACCTGCAAGCCCCCGTGCAGCGTGTCGCCGGGTTCGACACGGTCATGCCGTACTACAAGCTCGAGCTCGACTACCTGCCCGATCCCAAGCGGATCGCCGAGAGCCTCATGCAGGTTGCCGCGTACTGATCTTTGCTCGTTGTTTGAGCCCGCCCCGTCTGCGCCGCAGGGAAATGCCCGGTTCTGTGGCCGCGCCTCGATACCGCGGCGCGGGCCGATACTGTTGAGTGCATGACCAGTCCCACCCCGTCGCGCCCTCTGACCGCCGCCGAAGCCGTGCTGCCCCTGCGCCGCGGCATGAACATCTTCATCCACGGCGCTTGCGCCACGCCAACGCCCCTGATCGAGGCCATGGTCGCGCGCCCGGACCTTGACGACATCCGCCTCTACCACCTCCACCTGACCGGCAACCTCCCCTTCGCCGATCCGCGCCACTCGTCCCGGTTCCGCTCCATCTCCCTTTTCACGAGCCCGGGCCTGCGGAAAGCGGTGGAGGAGGGGCGGGCCGAGTTCATGCCGGTGTTTCTCTCCGACATCCCGGACCTTTTCCGCACCGGCGCGATCCGCATCGACGCCGTGATCGTGCAGCTCTCCCCACCCGACCGCCACGGCCTGTGCACGCTCGGCACCTCGGTGGACACCGTGCGCGCGGCAGTGGACACCGCCCCGGTGGTGATCGCCGAGATCAACAAACGCATGCCCCGGACGCACGGGCACACGACCATCCCGCTCTCGCGTGTCACCGCGTACACCGACACCGACCGTCCGCTCCTCGAGCACCACCCCGAGCCCGAAACGGAGGTCTCCGCACGCATCGGCGACCTCGTCGCCGAACTGGTCGAGGACGGTTCGTGCCTGCAGCTTGGCATCGGCGGCATCCCCGACGCGGTGCTGGCGCGCCTGGGCAACAAGCACGACCTGGGTATCCACACCGAGATGTTCTCCGACGGGCTGATCCCGCTTGTCGAGGGCGGCGTGATCACCAATCGCTTCAAGTCCGTCCATCCCGGCCGCACGGTCGCCAGCTTCCTGAACGGCTCCAAGAAGCTCTTTGACTTCGTCGACGACAACCCGCTCGTCGAGCTGCACCCCTGCGACCGAACCAACGACACCGCCCTCATCCGCAAGAACGACAAGACGGTCGCCATCAACTCCGCCATCCAGATCGACCTCACCGGCCAGGTCTGCGCCGACTCCATCGGGCACCGCATTTTTTCGGGCATCGGCGGGCAGATGGACTTCGTCCGCGGCGCCGCGATTTCCAAGGGAGGGAAGCCGATCCTGGCCCTCCCGTCGACCGCCGCCGACGGCAAGGTCTCCCGCATCGTCGCCGAACTCAACCCGGGCGCCGGCGTGGTCACCACCCGCGGGCACGTGCACTGGGTCGCGACCGAATACGGGGTCGTCAACCTCCATGGCAAGACCCTTCGGGAGCGGGCCGAGGCCCTCATCGGGGTCGCCCACCCCGATTTCCGGTCCGACCTCCGCCGCCGCGTCGCTGAACTCAGGCATTTCACGTTCGCGTGATGCCGGCCCGCCGCCGGGCGTTTCTCGGGCGGCAGGAGCACGGACCGGGAGCCGCGCCCCGCGCTCGGATATCCTTCCCTTTCGACCGGCCTTTTGTCCGGCACGCACCCCGCGAGGACCCCGAGTATGGCCCACGCCAAGTCCGCCGATCCCAACGTCTTCATCCTCCCCGACCTTGGCGAGGGTGTGCACGAGGCCGAGCTCATCAAGTGGCGCGTCAAGCCCGGCGACACCGTCGCCGAGCACGACATCCTCGCCGAGATGGAGACCGACAAGGCGCTCGTCGAGGTCCCCAGCCCGCGCGCCGGCACCATCGCCGAGCTGCACGGCGCCGAGGGCGAGATCCTCCACGTTGGCAACGCCCTGGTGACCTACACCGGCGGCGGCGCATCCCACTCCGCCCCGGCGCCGGCCGAGACCCGGCCCGCAGCGCCGGCCCCCGCCCACCACGACAACGGCCACGACATCGCCGAACCCCCCGCCGAGCGTGAAGATGCCGGCACCGTCGTCGGCATCATGTCCAACGAGCCGCAGAAGGCCCTGGCCACGCCGGCCGTCCGCCGCCTCGCCCGAGATCTCGGCGTCAACATCGACACGGTCAAGGGCACCGGCATCGGCGGACGCGTCCTCGAGAAGGACATCCGCGCCGGTTCCGCCTCCGCGGCGCCCACCGCGCCGGCCCGCGCCACGCCAACACCGCCCGCGACTTCGCGCCCGGCGGCACCCGCGCCCAGCCCCCGTCCCGCGCCGGCGCCCGCTCCCGCCGCTGACTTCTCCGCGGCATCATCCCGCGGCTCATCGCAGCGCGACGAGGTCACCCGCATCCCCTTCCGCGGCGTGCGCCGCACCATCGCCAACCGGCTCCGCGAGAGCGTCAACCAGGCCGTCCACTTCAACGTCATGGACGAGGCGGATGTCTCCGCCCTCGACACGCTGCGGCGCAAGCTTGCCGCGGCATCGGGCGAAAAGGTCTCGTTCCTGCCCTTCGTCGCCAGCGCCGTGTGCCGCGTGCTGACCAACGCTCAGTTCCGAGCCATGAACGCCACGGTTGAAGAGAAGCCCGGCGATTCCTCTTCCGCCGCGTTCATCCTGCAGCACCGCTCGGTCAATCTCGGCATCGCCACCGACACCGACAGCGGGCTGATGGTGCCGGTGATCCGCGACTGCGATGCTCTGGGCGTCCTAGAAATCGGCCGCGGCATCGCATCGATCGCCAACGCCGCCCGCACTCGCTCGATCCCGCGCGAACAGCTCATGGGCTCGACGTTTACGATCAGCAACGTCGGCAGCCACGCAGGCCGCTTCGCGACTCCGATCATCAACTACCCCGAGGTCGGCATCCTCGCCGTCGGCCGCGCCCGCCCCAGCCCGGTGGTGCGCCACGGCGGGATTTTCGTCGGCAACCTCCTGCCGCTGAGCTTGGCCTGCGATCACCGCGTGGTCGACGGCGCGACCGCGGCGCTGGCGCTGGCGAAGATCGTGGAACTGCTGCAGGACCCGGAGCAGCTGCTGGGGCCGGCGCGGGGGTAATGCGTCGACCGGAATGCCCAAGAACTATCCGGAGGTCGTCGCGTGCGGCGCGTCGCGGACAAGTTACTCTGGGTTGGTCACGTGGGCGACGCGGCCGACGCCAAGTTACTCGGGTTGCACCGAATCGGCGCCCTGGTCGATCTGGCAATCGACGAGCTCCCGACCCTTGGTTCGCGCGAGCGTGTGTACTGCCGTTTTCCCCTCATGGACGGCGCGGGGAATTCTCCGTGGTTGATCCGCGGCGCTCTGCAGTGCGCCGCGATGTTGGTTCGCGCCAACGTGCCGACCCTGATTTTCTGCGGTGCGGGCATGAGCCGGTCGCCCTCGATTGCTGCAGGGGCCCTTGCCCTGGTATCGGGCGAGGCGCCCGCGGCCTGTCTCGCCGTGCTGACACGCGTTGGTCCGGCAGACGTGTCGCCCGGGCTGTGGAACGATGTGGCCGGAGCAGTGCTCCAGATGCGGGCGGCCGTGTCGTTCGGGCTCGCTGAGCCCTGCCCTGCGCGGGCGTGCTCGACCAGCGAGGACACGCCGCTCACGGGCTCCTCGTGATGGAATCCACGGGATCCACCCTCCGACCGGCTCTCTGGGATCGACTCACCGCGCCCTACCCGACTCTCCCGCTCGCCGACGACACGTCTGATGAGTCCGAACGGCAGCGATGCGCCCGTCGTACCGCCGACTTTGAAGCAGCGATTGCGCGGGCACAACCGCCAGATCGTGCCACCCAGGCCCCGGCGTCGCTCATCGCCGAATATGAAGCCAGGTTAAGGGCGTGGGCCGTGCTGAGACGGTCATTCCTTGCCGACGAGGACTTTGGCCGAGCGCGACGGTCGCTCTGGCGTGGCGGGCGATCGGTAAGCGACAGCGCGATAGTGTTGCTCCCTCTCTACGCGACGTGGTTTTTCATTCGAAGGGTGCTCGGTTGGGGAACGATGTCCGCGCTCCATCGCGCGGTCGTGACGCGTTCCTGTCCTGACTGCCAGTACAACCTCAGCGGGCAGCGATCCGGCTTGCGCATCAACGCAATTCTTCTGCCAAGCCGGTGCCCCGAGTGCGGTGCATCGTGGCCTCTTCTGCCGCTGCCGGCCCGTGGTGCCTAGCGTCCGCGCCCCGCTTCTCATACTCACGCCCGGCAGACGCCGGACCCACCGTGCCTAGCTTTTCGCATGTCTCAGGTCTTTCGCCTCTGATTCACTCCTGCCCCACATGCTACTGGCGGGATTGTCTTAACGTCTCCATACGTTCCCGAAGTCGTCTCCGAGCGCGACACCCCATCTTGAGCGCAAGCGACTACGAGTCCTCACGCAACTGCCGCGACTCGTCGACCATCTGCTTCAGCTTCTCCCGGAACCGATCGGCTCGGGCCTTCGTTTCAAGCTGCTCGCGGGAGGCGTCGTTCAAGTAGCGAGTGCCCTTGATCTCCGTGTTCTGCAGATGCTCGGCCCACCCCCGCAACTGTCGCGAAATTCCTTCCGCCAGTAATTTCAAATTTGAAATTTCAGATTTCAAATCGCCGAACCCGGCCATCCTCTCCATCACGCAGAGAATCGACCGCACTTCGCCAGCCGAGCCTCGCGCGGTGTACAGAAATGTGATCAACTGCGAGGTCGTTCCCAGCTCGAAGCCTTCGGCGATGTTGTTGGACACCGAGAGGGCTGCGCGCTGGAGTTGGTTGAGCAGATCGCCCTGGCGACGGAAGCCATCGTGCTTGGCGATGGCGTCGACGCGGATATAGAGGTCTACTGCCGCTTTCCAGACCGGGAGGTCCTCGAAGCGCTCGTACTTCATGCCAACAGCTTACCAAACGACCAGAAGGAATCGGTTGCCACAGGTCACGACACTGCGCCCGTCTGGTCGCTGCTCCTCAACGTCACCCTCACCACCTCCGCAGGCGCATTGATCCGCAGCGGGAACCAGTTCCCCACCCCGTTGCTCACCACGCACGACGCCGTGCCTGCCGCGAGGCGCTGCGTGTACAGCCCGCTCATGTACTTGAACCACGCCTGCACCAGTCCGCGCCCCTCGGCGAAGTTGAGCTGACCGCCGTGCGTGTGGCCTGAAAGCGTCAGCGGGATCCCGGCCCGCGCGGCATCGTCGAAGGCGTGGGGGTGGTGGGCCAGCAGGATGCGGAATGCGCTGGGATCTGATTCCTCGGCAAGCCGCGCCACGTTGGCCTCGAACTGCGCTCCCCGTTCCGGCGTCGATCCGTCCCCGCCCCAGCGGGCGCCCAGGATCTGCACGCGATGCCCGCGGATCTCGACCGTCGCGGTCTCGTTGACGAGCATGCCGATGTCTGCCTGCCGGACATCGCGCCGGAACTTCTGGCGGTTCTCGAACAGGTCGTGGTTCCCCTCGCACATGAACGCGCCGTAGCGGCCTCGGAACTGGCGCGCCATCGCCAGTGCGTTGGGCAGGTCGGCGATCGAATAGTCGATGAGGTCGCCCGTGAAGCACACCAGGTCGGGATCGAGTTCGTGCACGCGCCGCGCGATCATGTCGAGCACCGCGCCCCGTGTGAACCGTCCGACGTGCGTGTCGCTCACGTGCGCGATCGTCAGGCCGTTGAGGCCCGCCGGCAGCCCGGGACACGGCACCTCGATCTCGCGCACCCGGAACTCGTCGAGCTGCGACATCCCGCGCGCGACCGACGCCCCCTGCGCCAGCATCGGCACGCCCACGAGCCCCAGGTTGGCGATGGCCTGACGTCGAGTCAGCACGTGGCCGCGTTTCGCCGGTGCGTCGGCACCGCCCGCCGCGGGCGCCGATGGCTCCGACGCTCGCAGGTCGCGCACGGCCTTTACCCCTGCGAGCACGATGACCAGCCCGAGTGTGGCCATGACCGTGCAAGGCAGCAGCACCAAGCTCCATATGTACGTGCTTGCAAGCAAGGCCTCCGGCGGGCCGTCCGTCCGCGCCCATCGCGACACGAGCAGCCAGCCGAACCCCGCCGCGTGAGCCAGCACGAAGCCCGCCAGGCCAAGCCTCCACGCCCACGCGTGCTTCAAGCCGCGAAGCCGCCGGTCCGCCCACCACCACCAGGCGAGTGCGCACAGAGGAATGCTGGCGACAATGAACAGGAAGAACACGGCCAGCATGCTCCAGGAGTGCCGCGCAAACCGTTCCCGAACCTTTCGGGTCCGTGGGTCGTCCGCTGACGCGGCGAACACTCTACGTTGATCTGCCGCCCGTGTTCTGTGGACACTCCCGCAGCCGTGCATATGCGGCTCGTGCGCGGCATACTGGGTTTCATGGCAAAGACCCCTTCGTCCCTCCTGCTCGTCACCCTCGAAGGCTCTTTCCGCGGCAAGGGCTGGCAGGGCCCGACGCTCTCGGGCTCGTTGCGGGGCGTCACGCCGTCGATCGCCCTGGCGCGCCCCGCCCGCGGCCGCAAGTGCATCTGGGATCTTGTTCTTCACGCCGCGTACTGGAAGTATGCCGTGGCGGCGGTCATCGAGCGCCACGTGCTCGGCGTCGCGGAGCCGGCGGAATTCCCTCGTTCGCCGTCCAACTGGCCGCGCCTCCCCGACCCGCCCGATGCCGCGGCATGGAAGCGCGACCGCACGCTTCTCAACCAGATGCACGAGCGGGTTCTCGCGGCGGCGGGCCGCCTCAACCCCGCCGATCTCGACCGTCGTCCAAGCCCCAAGCACAAGTGGCCGCTGACCATGTACCTGGCGGGCATCGCGGCGCACGACTCGTACCACTGCGGGCAGATCCAGCTTCTCAAGCGACTGGCTCGGACCACCGCGTGAGCCGGATGTTGCCGGCGCGCACGACGCGGGCCACCAACGGCGCGGTGCTCGCGATGTCGAGCGCTTTGTTCTGGACACCGTCGCGCCCAAACGTACACTCGCCGCGTGTCGCACGCCCCCGCCGTGTCCGTGGTCCTGCCCACCTGCCGCCGGCCGGCCATGCTGGCGCGCGCGATCGAGAGCGTGCTCGCCCAGGTCTTCTCCGACTGGGAGCTCATCATCAGCGACGACGAGTCGCCCGCCGGCGCCGCGCGTGAGATCGCCGAGGCCTACGCCAAACGCGACCCGCGCATCGCCGTGAGCGCCAACGCCGGACCCAAGGGTCAGTCGGGCAACATGAACGCGGCTCTCTCCCTCGCACGCGGCCGCTGGATCAAGCCCCTGCACGACGACGACGTGCTGGAGCCCTCGTGCCTCTCGCGGATGCTCAACGCCGCCGGACGCGGGCCCAACGCCGCGATCGTGAGCTGCCTGGCGCGCAAGGTCGAGAACGGAAAGTGCCGCACGCCCCAGGCGCGCGGCCGCCGGGCCAGCGTGGAGGAACTGGACACTTCCTCCGCGTACCTGGCCATGTACCTCGCCGATCTCGACATCGGGGTCCCAACGCAGGTGCTGGTCCGGGCTTCCGCCGTGCGGGCCGCCGGGCCGTTCCCCTCGCACCCTGCGATCACCACCGGCGTCGATGTCCTCTGGTACATCGACCTGCTGCGCCACGGTTCGATCGTGATGCTCAACGAGACGCTGGTGCGCCACCACCAGGACGGGCACGACACGATCACCAGCCGCACGAGCGAATCGGAGTTCTACCGCGAGTGCGCCATGCTCCGCGAGGTTCTTCTCCCCGCGATCGACGCCGACGAAGCGCCGTCGCTGGCCGAGGTTCGCCAGATGATCCGCCTCATCCGCGCCATGTGGTGCACGTACCGGGGCCGGCCCTTCCGCGGCGCCGCGCTGGCGTCGACCTGCTGGCGCCCCGTGTCGTGGTACCTGGCCGTGCGATGGCTTCTGCGCCGGTCTTTTCCGGGAGTCTTTGAGGCCGTGCCGCGGCGAGTGCTGGCCCCCTGAAACGCAGTCCCGACTCGCTCATTCGCCCGGGATATGCCCGATCGTCCCTTCCCACGGGCTGCTCGCGCTCGCGTACAGCTTTCTGGGAATCCTCCCCGCCAAAAAACTTTGCCGCCCCGCGGTGCACGCGTGGCGCATCGCATGGGCCATCATCACCGGGTCCTTGGCGTGCGCCACCGCGGTGTTCAGAAGGACGCCGTCGGCGCCGAGCTCCATCGCCGTCGAAACATCGCTCGCGGCACCCACCCCCGCGTCCACGATCACCGGGTACGCCGCGTCGCCCTGTTTGAGCAGTTCAAGGCACAGCGCGATGTTGGCCCGGTTGAGCACGCCCTGGCCCGAGCCGATGGGCGAGCCCGCGGGCATCACGCTTGCCGCGCCGGCTTCCTTGATGCGCAGCGCCGCGATCGGATCGTCGCTGGAATACGCCAGGATCTGGAAGCCGTCCTTGGCGAGCTGGCGCGTCGCCTCAACGGTGCCCATGGGATCGGGCAGCAAGGTTTTCTTGTCGCCGAGCACTTCGAGCTTGACCCAGTTCGCGCCGGGGTTGCCAAGCTGGTCGAGAATCTCGCGCCCCAAGCGCGCCACTCGCACCGCGTCCTCGGCGCTGAAGCAGCCGGCCGTGTTGGGCAGGATCGTGTACCTCGAGAGATCGATGAACTCGAGCAGGCTCTGGCCCTGCTGGTTGTACAGCCGCTCGCGCCGAACCGCGACTGTCACGACCTCGCACCCCGAGGCGTCGAGCGCCTCGCGCATCAGCTCGTGCGTGGCGTATTTGCCGGTGCCGACGAAAAGACGGCTGGTGAACGTGCGGCCTGCGACGGAAAAGGGTGTCAGGCCCGGTTCTGAAGCGCTCGTGAACATCCGAACACGGTAGGAAAGCCCCGCCCCGCACGCCGCCGGGCGGCCTCACCGCGGGTGCAGGAATCCCAGGTGCAGTTCCGCGTGCCGGCACTGCATCTGCATCCATTCCTCGTGCGTAAGCGGGCCGAAAATCGGGTTGTTTATCGCGGGTGGTGCTTTCTCCATGCGGTCCATGGCGCTGCGCAGTCGGGCCGCTGCCTGCTCGAACGGCGCATCCTCCGCCCCCATGGTCCCGCCGCGCACGCCTGGGATCTTCACGCCCACCGGCATGCGTTTGTGGATGAACTTGTTTTTCTGGGCCTTGAGAATCACCCGGATCAGCCACGGCGGCGTGCCCAGTTCCGCCGGATACCCCTCGTACGGGTAGCTCATGAACGCCGCAATGTGCGAAAGGGCCTGGCCCGGTGTCCAGTTCCCGGTGGTGCGGAGCGTGCCGGCGCGGTGCGCGGCTTCCAGTGCGTCCAGATCACGGCGAATCTCCGCGAACGATGCAAAGTTCAGCGCTCGCCGATCGGTCACCTTCGACGTGTCGACTGCGGTGCGGGTGGTGTCCATTCGTGCAGCCTACCACTCCGGCCGCACCCGATGCCACCGGTCGCGACAGTCCCGATACCGTTTGCTCGCCTCGCCGCGGGTTTACCAACCCGTGATCACCCGCCGCCGACCAGTGAAACCAGTTCCACCACATCCCCCTGGTGCAACGTGTGCTCGGCGTGGCGTCGCTTGGGAACGACTTCCCTGTTCACTTCCGCGGCGCACGCGGCGTTCCCCAGCCCCAGCCGCTCGATCAAATCGCGAACGGTCGTGGTGTCGGGAACCTCACGTGGCTCACCATTGACAGTAACGGTCATGGCCAAGCGTAGTCGCCCGCCGCAACCAAACCGTCCTTCGCCGCGGCAGGCCCCGCCGGTACACTCTTGTTCATGCGGACCGAACGGTCGATGTTGAGCGTGCTCATGGCGGTCGTGGGGGCGGTGGTGATGGGGGTGGTGGGGGTCTTGCCTGCCGCGTGTTCCCGCACCGACGGCTACAGCCAGGACTCTCCCGACGCTGTCATCAAGACGGCCAAGATGATGGTCGAGCAGGGCCGCGCCGATCGTCTAACCACGCTCATTTACGCCGAAAACGAGGACTGGCGTCAGTTCCTCCGCCGCTTGGGTGTGATGCTCGGCCACCTTCAGACCTTGGGCGCCGCGGTGCAGGAGTCCTTCCCCAAGGAAATCGACGCCCTGAAGGCCCAGGCCGAGGCTGCCGCCAAGAAGGGCCAGGCCACCGGCCTGCTCCAGCAGTTCACCGGCCAGAAGAGCCCCTTCCAGCGCCGCGGCAAGGGCGTCGCTCCCCCCAGCGCTGCCGAGCAGAAGCGTCAGCAGGACGCGATCAACGCCGCCATCAAGCGTCTTTTCGCCGACCCCTACGCGTTCCTCGAAGAGAGCAGCGGCCACCTCACCACGACCATGGTCTCCGACGACATCGCAGCCGTGCTGTGGGACAATCAGCCCGTCCTGCCGCCGGTCGGTCTGTCGATGAAGCGCGAGATCATCAAGGGCAAGGAGACGTGGTACTTCATCCTGCCCACCAACCTGCCCATGCTCTCGAACTACATGCCGCGGACGAAGGAGGAGTTCAAGGTCTTCGGCAGCCTGATCGCGACGCTCGACAACATGGTGCTTGACCTGACCAAGGACGTGAAGGAGAAGCGGGTCACGAGCATGGAGCAGATCGCCAGCAAGGCGGGCGAAAAAGTGCTCATCCCCGCGGCCATGGTGTTCTACGCCTACAGCAAAGCGGTCGAGGCGCGGGCCAAGCCCGCGCCGGCGGTGAAGGCACCGGGGCCGGGGTGAGCGCGTGGAACGAAGCCTCGCCGAAAACGCGATGCCCGATGCGGGCCTATGCCCGAAATGCAGCTACGATACGCGCGGCGTTTCGGGCGGGTGTTGTCCCGAATGCGGAACCCTGCTGAGCGCCTTTGCAAAAGTTCGTCGTCGCCAGCGCGTGGGCTTCAGGCGTGCGGTACAGGTGGCCTTCTTGGTCTCCCTTTTGCCGCTGGTCGGTCCGGGAATCGCTCATGCCGTGACTGCGCTGATCCGCTTCTCGATCGGCCGATGGCCCAACTACGGGGAGACCGACACGTTCCTCTCGGCGCCCGGCTATGGCCCATTCCTGAGCAAGATCCCGCTAATCGAGTTCTTGTCTCTGTGTTTTGCGGCACCATTTGCCCTGTGCATAACGCTGTCCCTGCTGACGCTCGGGATCGTGAAGCGCCGGTGTGAACTGCGCGTGCTCGTCATCATGCTCGCATCGCTCTTGATGATCGCGCTCGGTTGCGTCTTGGCTTTCGATCCTTGGCGCGTGACGTACTGGTTTTTCGACTGAAGCAATTACTGACTCGCGCAAACAATGGGCGAGGTTCGGGCGTCATCGGAAAGGCGGTCGAGGTTGCGGACCAGGGGTGAACCCGTGAAAAGCATCGCGAGCGACACGGAGTTGCCGGACGCGGGCATCTGTCCAAGGTGCCGGTATGACACGCGCGGCGTGACAGGCGATCGGTGTCCCGAATGCGGCACGCTGATCGCGGAGTTCGGAGGCATTCGCGCGGCATACACACGAAGCACTCGCTCGTTCGTTGTCGCGATTGTCGTTGCTTCCTCCGCGCCCCTGGCGTGGGCGATTCTTGTTCACGCGATGCAGGTGGTCGCTCGAACGGTGCTGGGGAGATGGCCTAGTGGCGGCATGGATGATCCCAAGGGGATCCCTGTAGTCTGCGAAATCCACACAGTCTTGGTGGTCTTGATGCTGGTGTTCGCAGCGATGATGCTCGCGCTGCCGTTCCTCCTCGTGTGCCTCGCAGCGAGAGCGATTCAGCACAAGGCGTCGTGGAGGACGCTGATTCGAGTCTTATTGTGGTCGTTCATCGCGGCCGCGACGGGTATTACATGGATTCGGATGGACCCGGTTGGGGCTGTCGAGTGGTTCATGGATTGAAGCTGGGCGTGGCTTACCTGGGACGGGCCGCGTCCAGTGCCAGAATCTCAAACCCCACATGCGCCGCCAAAAGCGCCGTGATCCCCCCGTGATCCCGGTCCGGCAGCACCTCAACCACATCCCCCCCGACCACGTTCACGCCTTTCAAGCCGCGCAGCAGCCCGAGTGCCTCCGCCGAAGTGAACCCGCCAACCGAGGGCGTCCCCGTCCCCGGCGCAAACGCCGGATCAACGCAGTCAATATCAAACGTGATATACGTCTCCGCCCCTTTGAGCGCTTTCAGGAATCGCTCGATCGGCTTGGCTCCCTCGCGCCTCCACCGTTCGTACGTGACCAGCGTCACTCCATGCTTCTTCGCGAACGCAAGATCCTCGCCGGTGTTCAGCGGCCCCTTCACGCCGATCGAGATCATCCGCCGCGGATCGACCAGCCCGTCCTCGATCGCGCGGATGAAGACCGAGGCGTGGCCCCATTTCTCTCCCCACACCGCGTCCACCGTGTCGAGGTGGCTGTCGAAGTGCACGAGCGCCAGGCCCTTCTTCGGCTTGCCGCGGCGTTCCCAGGTGGCCCGCAGGTTCGCGTACGCGATCGAGTGATCGCCCCCCAGCGCCAGCAGCTTCGTTTCTTTCGGATTGGGCAGCTTTACCGCCCACTCCGTCACCGTGTCCACGTTCTCTCGCGCCGAGTACGGCTTCACCGGCGCATCCCCCGCGTCCGCCAAGCTCAGCGCCGCGACAACATCCACCCCGTGCTCGAGGTGATACGCCTTGAGGTACTGCGACTCCTCCCTGATCGCCCGCGGCCCGAACCTCGCCCCCGGCCGGTACGTGACGCCCCCGTCGTACGGCACGCCGTAGATCGCCCAGTCCACCGGCCTGGCTTCCCGACTGACATCCTGAAGTCGCGGGTAGCGGCCAAACGTGACCAGCCCCGCAAAGCGAGGCTGAACACGGGGATTGGGAAGCACGGTGCGGCGGGTAGTCACGCCCGCAGTGTAAAGCCCCTGATGCCTCGACGCCTTGATGCCTCGTTCCCGTCTTCCCACTACCATGCCCCCATGCCCACCCCCCTCCGAATCCTCCACGTCGGAATCGGTCCCCTCGGCCACCGCATCCTCAACGAGTTCGTCGAGAGAAAGCTCGGCCAGGTCGTCGCGGCTGTCGATTCCCATCCCAACATCGCCGGCACCCAGCTCTCCAAGCTCGTCGCCGGGGTGAGCCCGGAACTGAGAGTCCTCGCCTCGCTCGCCGAGTTCAAGGACTGGGACGAGGTCGACGCCGCCGTCGTCACGACCAGCTCCGACCTCCGCCTCTGCGAGCCCACCTTCCGCGACATCCTCGCCCACGGCAAGGCGATTGTGAGTACGTGCGAGGAGCTCCTCTACCCGTGGCTCCGCCACAAAACCCTCGCCGACCGCCTGCACGATCAAGCCAAGAAGACCGGCGGCCGCCTTCTCGCCACGGGCGTGAACCCCGGATTCCTGATGGACGCCCTGCCCACTTTCGTCACCGGCGTTTGCAAGTCCGTGCGTTCGGTCCGCGTCTATCGAATCCAGGACGCCTCTTCGCGCCGGGTCCCGTTCCAGAAGAAGATCGGCGCGGGCCTTGATCTCGCCCAATTCGACAAGAAGGTCGCCGAGGGCACCCTCCGCCACGTCGGACTCGGCGAGAGCATCCACTTTCTTTCCGAGTACCTGGGCATCCCGATCGAGCACTGGGAGGAGGACATCTCCCCGGTCAAGGCCGAGCGCGAGCTGAACAGCACCTTGGGGCCGATCCACCGCGGCATGGTCTCGGGCGTCCGCCAAGTGGCTAAGGGCTACGCCGACGAGAAGTGCGTGATCCACCTGGAATTCCAGGCCGCGATCGGCCAGGCCGACCCGCACGACCGCTGCGTCATCGACGGCGAGCCCCCGCTCGACCTGGTAGTCCCCGGCGGCGTTCATGGCGACACCGCGACCTGCGCCATCACCCTCAACGCCCTGCCCCGCATCATGGAAGCCGCCCCAGGATTGCACACGATGGCGACCATTTCGCCGATACGGGTGGTGCAGGGACCGGCCGTGAAGCACTGATGCAAAGCCGCGGCCGGGCACGGAGGGCAGAAGGCAATGGGAAGGATCCCGATCCAGGCAAGCTCCGCGACCACCGTCACCATCGACGGGCGCGAAATCCTCGCCTTCGGCGGCAACAACTACGCCGCTCTGGCCCACCACCCCGAGGTCGTCCGTGCCCTCTGCGATGCCGCGCACACGCTGGGTCTCACGACCACCGCCTCGCGCGAAACCACCGGCAACACCACGACGCACGAAGCCCTCGAGAAGGAACTGGCCGAGTTCCTGGGCACCCAGGCCGCGATCCTCACCACCGAGGGGTACACCGCGAACATCGCGCTCGCCCAGTCACTCATCCGCGACTACAAGGTCGCCCTGGTCGACGAGCGAAGCCATCGTTCGATCGGCCACGCCGTGACCGCGGCAGGCTTCACGGTCGTTCCCTTCAAGCACCTCTCCGCGTCCGACGCCGCTCGGCTGGCGCAGGAGCACGCCTCGGCGGGCGTCACCATCTGGACCGATACCGTCTTTGCCGCCGACGGCGCGATCGCCCCGCTGCCCGGCTTGCTCGACGCGCTCCCCGCCGGATCGGGCGTGCTGGTCGCCGATGACTGCCACGGCTTCTGCGCCATCGGCCCCAGCGGCCGCGGCACGGCCGCGCACTTTGGCATTCGCGACCTGCGGCTCGTCACCACCACGACCCTCGCCAAAGGCCTGGGCTGCTATGGCGGCTGCATCGCCTCCACCCGCGAGCGCATTGCCTCGGTCCGCGAGCACGCCGGCATCTACCGCGGCACGACCCCGGTGCCCCCGCCGTTTGCTCACGCGGCGCGTGCCGCGATCCGCGTGATGTCGCGCTCCACCGAGGTCGCCGAGCGCCTCGCCGAGAACACCCGCCTCGCCCGCGCCGGCCTTGAGGGTCTGGGCATCACGCTCAACCAGGACCCCGTGCCGATCATGACCTTCACGCTCGAGCCCCGCGAGTTCCAGGAGAGTGTGCACGAGTCGCTCCTCCGCGACGGCATCCTCGCCCCGCTGATCGAGTACCCCGGCGGCCCCGCCGAGCGCTACTTCCGGGTCACGGTCAACGCCGCCCACACGCCCGAGCAGATCCTCCGGCTCACCGCCGCTTTCGCCGGCCAGCTCCGCGGGTGGCATGCCCAGCAAACTCGCCCCCAGGGCGAGCGCGTCGGGCGCGCCCGAACCCCCGCCCGCGCACACTGAACCGGTGATTCTCCCGCCGGATGCCGCAGTGGGCTGTCCTTGGACCGCCACGCCGGTGCCGCGCGGCCGCGCACCCGGTACCATCCGCCCACATGCCCCCCGCCTCGCCCTCAAAGTCCGCCCCGTCGCGCCATCTTGAGCGCTTCGGCCCCGCTCTCGCGCTGCTCGCGCTCCTGGTCATCGGCGCGGCACTGAAAGAGCCCTTCCGCGACCCGGTGAACTTCCAGAACATCCTCTGGAACGCCGCCCCCGTCGGCCTTGCCGCGATCGGCATGACCTTCGTCATCACTCTCGGCGGTATCGATCTCTCCGTCGGTTCCGCCGCCGCCCTGCTCGGTGTTGCCGCCGTCGTCACCATGAACCTCGTCGACCCCGAGGGCGCCGGCCGCTGGGGAGTCCTGGCCGTCGCGTCGGTGGTGTGCATCCTGGGCGGCGGCTTGCTCGGTGCGTTCAACGGCGCCATGGTTGCCGTGGGCCGCATCGCGCCCTTCATCGTCACCCTGGCGACCATGGCCGCGTTCAAATCGGTCGCCCAGACGCTCGCCAACGACGGCACCGTGAGCCCCAAGAACGAGTTCTTCGCGCTGCTGGGAACCCGGGGCATCCCCCTCGCCCACGAGGGCGAGCGCGTCAGCCTCATGATCCCGTACCCCGTCGTCGCATTCCTGATCGTTGCCGTGCTGGCGCACCTGCTTCTCACCCGCACCAGTTTCGGCATGAACGTCCGCGCCATCGGCGACAACGAGACCGCGGCACGCTACGGCGGCATCCACGTGCCCCGCGTCCGCTTCCTCACATACTCCCTCTGCGGTGCCACCACCGGCGTCGGCAGCCTCATGGCCACCAGCTACCTCAACTCCGCCAGCCACAGCGGCACGGGCGTGCTCTGGGAGCTTGACGCGATTGCCGCGGTCGTGATCGGCGGCACCCGCATGTCGGGCGGCGTGGGCACCATCGCGGGCACGGTGGTGGGGGTGGTGATGCTCGCGGTCATCGACAACCTGCTGGTCATGTTCGACGCCAACCCGGCCCTGCAGGGCCTTTTCAAGGGCAGTATCATCGTCGCGGCCGTCCTGCTCCAGCGCGGGCGGCGGTAGCCAGAAACCCCTTGTTTTCCTGCCGCGGCATCGATTTCAGGAGTCTCCGGATGAAGACGTTTGCCCTCGCCGCTCTCGCTTCGATCGCCCTCGCCGCTCCCTCGCTTGCCGCGTGGCCCGGCGCCGCTCCCACGGCCCCAGCGTCCTCGGAGGCTCAGCCCGCCAAGAAGGTGCGCATCGGCGTCTCCGTCCCCGCCGCCGACCACGGCTGGACCGCGGGCGTGGGCTGGTGGGCCAAGGAAGCGATGAAGCTCTACCCCGATGTCGAGTGGCAGTTCCAGACCGCCGGCGACGCGGCCAAGCAGACCCGCGACATCGAGGCCATCATGACCAAGGGCGTCGATGCTCTTGTGATCCTCGCCTACCAGAGCGAGGCCTTGACGCCCGTCGCCGAGCGCGCCAAGCAGAAGGGCATCTTCATCGTCAACGTCGACCGCGGCTTCACCAAGCCCGTCGCCGACATCTTCATCGAGGGCGACAACAAGGCCTTCGGACGCAAGAGCGCCCAGTTCATGGCCGAAAAGCTCGGCGGCAAGGGCGACATCGTCATCCTGCAGGGCATCAGCGGCGTAACCGTGAATACCGACCGCGTGAACGCCTTCCTTGAGGTGATGAAGGCCTACCCCGACATCCACGTTCTCGACAGCCAGCCCGCCGACTGGAACCGCGAGAAGGGCCTGAAGGTCATGAAGACCTTCCTTACCAAGCACAAGAAGATTGATGCCGTGTGGGCCCAGGACGACGACATCGCCCTGGGCGCGCTCCAGGCGATCAAAGAAGCCGGGCGCGAAAAGGAAATGTGGATGCTCGGCGGCGCGGGCATGAAGGACGTAGTGAAGATGGTCATGGACAAGAGCACCATGATCCCCGCCAACATCACCTACCCGCCCAGCATGATCGCAACCGGCATCCAGCTCGCGGTCTCGGTGCTCCGCGACGGCAAGAAGGACGAGGTCCTGCGCTTCATGCCGCGGCACCTGATGATCGATGTCGACCTGATCACACCGGAGAACGCGAAGAGCTACTACTTTGCGGAAAGTGTCTACTGAGGAAGACGTTCAAGCGTCTTCGCTCCAGGCAGGATGTGCGGGGCGCTTGGTCAATCAATTCGCGTGTTTTGTAGAGTCCGAAGTGCGGATAGTGCCCGTCGGGGCCGCGTGTGCCGCCCAACGTGCCAAGTTCGGGGCTCGAAGAACAAAAATCGTCCCGGCGGCGATGTACGCTGCATCCGAGAGCATCGGCCAGATCAATACCGTTGCAAATGAGGGCCCTCCCATCGAGGGTGGAGCCATTCCCTCCGCCAAGATCATGAGCGCACCGACGAGATTCTGTGCGACACGAATCATCCCGACTGCGAGCAGAGAGGCGCCGATCAGGCGAACCAACACATAGGCCAGTTGGAGCGTGTTCATCCCAAGAGTCTACCTCAGCCACCCCTCCTCCACCCGCATCCCCGCCGCCACAGTCGCCGCGTCTCCCGTCTCCACCATCCCCGCCACCGGGTACGCGCAGTAGTCCACGCTGAACGCCCCCGCAGGTCGGTGGTTTCCCGACAACCCCAGCCCGCCGAACGGCAGCTTGCTCGAAGCCCCCGCCGTCCCCGTGTTCACGTTCACGCACCCCGCGCGGCACTCGTTCATGAACCGCTGCGCAGCCCCCGCGTTCTTCGTAAAGATCGACGCCGCCAGCCCGTACCGCGTCGCGCTCGCCTGCTCGATCGCCTCGTCCAGCGACTTCACCACGCTCACTCGCAGGAGCGGCCCGAAGATCTCGATATCGCATCCGGAATCTTGGGCGGCGTTGCGTTCATCGCCCCGCGAAACAAAGCGTTCCACCCGGACCACGCCCGGCGTGAGGTAGAACCCGCCCTCGGGCGTCTCGACCCGCGTCGGCGGCACGAGAATCTCGCCCCCGCCGCGGGCGAACGAATCTGCCGCGTGGACCACCGCCTCGCGCGCCTCGCCGCTGATGATCGGCCCCATGAACACCGGGTGGCTCGCGCGCGGGTCGCCGACGATTAGGTTCGAGGCCGCCTTGCACACCGCCGCGATGAACTTGGGCGCCACCGCCTCGTGCACGATGAGCCGGCGCGTGCACGTGCACCGCTGCCCCGTCGTGATGAACGCGCTGCGCACGCACTCGATCAGCGCCTGCTTCAGGTCCGCATCGTCCATCACCACCGCCGGGTTGTTGCCGCCCATCTCGAGCGCCAAAATGCGGCTGGGCCGGTCGAGGTTGGCCTCCATGATTCGCCGACCCACCGGCCACGAGCCCGTGAACAGAATCCCATCCAGCCCGTCGTGCTTCGACAGGCCCGCGGCAACGTCCGCCGCGCCCTGCACCAGATTCACCACGCCCGCCGGCGCACCCTCGGCCTCCAGCGCCTCGTGAAAAAGCTCTGCCAGCATCTGCCCGCACCCCGGCGCCTTGTCGCTGGGCTTGAGCACGATCGTGTTGCCAAGCGCCAGCGCCGGCACCATGTGCCCGTTGGGCAGGTGCATCGGAAAGTTGTATGGCCCCAGCACTCCCATCACGCCGTGCGGCCTGAACCACGCCCGCCCCGTGCGCGACGCCGCCAGCGGCACCTCGAACGGCGAGACCCTCCGCATGGCGCCGATCGGCGACTCGTCGAGCGTGATGTCGACCTTGGCGCCGAGCAACCCCGCCTCGCCCGCCGCGTCCCACATCACCTTGCCGGTCTCGTCACAGATCAGTTCGGCGATCTGCTTCTCGCGCGCCTTGCACACCTTCTGAAACCGGCGCAGCACCGCGAACCGCTTCTCGGGCGCCCACGAACTCCAGACCGGGAACGCGGCCCGCGCCGCGGCAATCGCCTCGTCAAGGTGCGAGGGCACCGGCCCGCCGCTCCACACAACGCTCGCCGGCCGTGCCGGGTTCCGCGAAACGACCCGGTCGCCCGGGATCGGGACCCACCGTCCGCCGATGAGGTTTGACGGGCCGCGCCCGAGGGAAAGATGACGATCGCTCATGGATCAGGCCCCGCTGCGCTTGGTGCTCCGACGCTTCGCCGGTGCCGCGCCCTTGGGAGCGCCCGGCGCGTTCTGGAGCGAAGTGAACCCGATCGCCGCGCCCGGCTTCACGTCGAGCAGTTCCATCGCCTCCGGCGGCAGTCGCACAGGTCCCGAAGCGCCCGCCTCGCACACGCACTCGGTTGCCCGGAACTCGCCCTCGCCCGTGAGCACGCTCACGATCGCACGCCCCGTGCACCGCTCGGCGCTCGTGACCTTCCCGACCTCCGCCCGCCGCGTGTCGCGCACCAGCGGGATCTCCGACGTTATCGCGTCCAGGTGCGGTCCGCCGTCGAACGGGTCGATGAAGCCGCGGTACTTGAAGCCCAGGCTCTCGAGCATCCGCCGCGCCGGGATCGTCTCCCGCGAGACCACGCCCACCGTGTTCAGCACCTCCAGCGGCAGCAGCGTCAGGTAGATCTCTTCGTGGGGCAAGAGGTCCGGGATGAATTTGCGGTTGTGCTGGCAGAAGCGGTCGGCCTCGGCGTATTTCACCGGGATGAACTTCCGCCCCAGGTGATCCCAGAAGACGTTGTCCCCGTCGCTCGTCACCGGCGCCATCATCTCCGCCAGCACGCGCTCGGCGAAAATCTGCCGGTGCAGCGCCATGAAGTGGAACCGCACGAAAGACAGGAACCGTCCCGGCCGGGCCTCGTGCCCGCGGTACGACGGCTGCAGGATCAACCCGCCGATCTCGCTCGGCCCCGTCTCGTCGCCGTAGAGCTTCGCCGTCGTGTGCGTGGTGCCCACGCCCAGGCTGTCGCTGAAGAACTTGCGCTCCGCCAGCTTCATCGACCAGTTGGGATCCCCGGGCCCGCCCTGGTGCGCGCGGATCTGCGATGTGCCGATCACCGACCCGCTCTCGGGGTCTTCGATCGTGAACATGAACAGGTGGCTGGCGTGCTCGCTGGCCGCGAACCCGCCTTCGCCGCCCGACCGCCGTGCCTTCTTCTTCACCGGGGGCCTCGAAGCGCTCGGCCGTGGCACGCCCGTCCTCCCTGCCGCGATCGTCTTGAAGCACTGCATGCTGTGCTGGATCTTGGCGTCGATGATGCGTTCGTCGGGGGGCAGGTTGATGAAATACACCATGCGCGCGAGCTTGAACAGCGTCGCGGTATCGTCGGGCTTGGAGTGGCGGATCAGGAACACGCGGGGCTCCAGGGCTCGAACAGCGTTGACAGGTTGTGCGACGGGCGTCGCCCGGCGCGAAGTGGCCATTGTAGCCGCGGGCCTCGCCGACTCATGCGGGCTCCGCGAACAACGCGTCGCCCGCCGCCCCTCGCCCGACGACCGTTTCCGCCGCATAATCCGCCATGCCCGAACCGCAATCCTGCCCCTCCCGCACGTGGGGCGAGGTCAACACCGACTTTGACGAGAACTCCCTGGCGCAGTTCCGCAACGCCTGCTCGCTTCCCGTCGCTGCCGCGGGCGCGCTCATGCCCGATGCCCACGTCGGATACGGGCTGCCCATCGGCGGCGTGCTGGCGACCCGCGGCGTGGTGATCCCTTATGCCGTGGGCGTCGACATCGCCTGCCGCATGAAGCTCACCGTCCTCGATCTCCCCACACGCCAGCTCGAGAAGGACCACGACCGCAAGCTCCTCGCCCGCGCCATCGAAACCGAGACCCGTTTCGGTGTCGGCGCCAGTCACGAACGCCGCAAGCAGCACGACGTCCTCGACCGCGACTGGTCTGTTTCCCCCGTCACCCTTCGATTCAAGGACAAGGCCTGGTCCCAGCTCGGCACGAGCGGCAGCGGCAACCACTTCGTCGAGTTCGGCAGGCTCACCGTCACGGCCGACGGGCTCGGCCTCGATCCCGGCGAGTATGTGGCGCTCCTCAGCCACTCGGGCAGCCGCGGCACGGGCGCTTCGGTCTGCGACCACTACTCGAAGCTTGCCATGTCCCTTCGCCTCGAACTCCCCAAGGAACACCGCCAGTTGGCTTGGCTCGATCTGGATTCAGAGCCCGGCCGCGAATACTGGGACGCCATGAACCTTATGGGCCACTACGCCAGCGCCAACCACGCCATCATCCATCGCGAGATCGCGCGACACCTTGGCGCCAAGGTGATCGCCGGCGTCGAGAATCACCACAACTTTGCGTGGAAGGAAACCCACACCATCAACGGCCGCGAGGAAGAGGTCATCGTTCACCGCAAGGGCGCCACCCCCGCGGGCCTGGGAGTGTTGGGCGTCATCCCCGGCTCCATGGGAACGCCCGGCTTCGTCGTCAGGGGCAAGGGCAGCGCCGAGAGCCTGAACTCCGCAAGCCACGGCGCCGGCCGTGTCATGTCACGCACCAAGGCCCGCGAGAAGTTCCGCTTCGGGTCCGTCCGGGGAACGCTTGAAAAACAGGGAATCACCGTGCTTTCCGCCGGCGCGGACGAATCGCCGGGCGTGTACAAGGACATCCACCAAGTAATGGCACGCCAGACCGATCTGGTCGAGCCCATCGCCCGGTTCGACCCCGCGATCGTCAAGATGGCGCCCGAAGGCGAGAAGGCCGAGGATTAGGCGGGTACTTTCGCCATCCCCTTCTCGATGCACGCGAACACCCGCGGCCAGTCCTCGAGCTTCATGACGCCCAAGGGCGGCAGCATCCGCACGTGGTACGGCCCGTGCCCGCAGTAGAACAGCACGACGCCCTCCTCCAGGCACGCCTTGCACGCCTTGAGGATCTTGTCCTTGTTGCCGCCGAACGGCGTGAACCGCATCATCCCGCCCGCGCCGCCGACGAGCTTTTCGCCGCCGCCGCCCAACGCCTCAACCGCCGGGAACCAGTCGGGGTGCTTGGCGATCAGCCCGGCGCACTGCTTCTTGAACGCCGCCTCGTGCTGTGCGATCAGCCCGCCCGGGCCGTAGTAGTTCCCGTCCCGCAGGCGTTCGACGATGCGCTTCCCGACCCGGAACGACACGCCCTCGCCCGTGAACGTCCCCGACAAGAGCGCCGTCTTGGGGTTGAACTCCTCCGTCCACATCGTCACGCACGCCTGCGTCATCTTCCCCACGCAGAACACGTCGACGTAATCCCCCAAGTCGAGGTACTCGTACGCGAACATCCGCGGCAGCCGTCCGAACGTCTGGATCTCATCGTCCCACACCGCGATCCCGTGCGCCTTGCACACGTCCATCAGGGCCTTGAGATAATCCCGGTCGCCCACGTGGAACCCGCCCTCGCCCTGCACAAGCTCGAAGATGAAGCACGCGTGCGCGCCGGGGTAGCGGTGGATGTACTTCTCAAGCTGCGCCACCGCCGAATCGATGAACCGCTTCTTCCCCGCCGCGCCGCCGCCCAGCTTCTCCGCCGCGGCAGCGTCCCAAAAGGGCATGTAGTCCACCGGGATCGCCCCGGGCAGCCCCTCGCGCCCCTGGTGGTTGTCGCCCACGTTCGCCATCGTCAGCGACCGCCCCATGAAGCAGTCGTTGAACGCCAGCACGCGCATCGTCGGGCAGAAGTTCGCCAGGAGAGTCTCGGGCTTGGTCTCCGCGCCTCCAGCCAGCGCCCGCAGTCCGTCCAGGTACTTCTTCTGGAAGCACACCTTGAGCGCGTTCTCGTTGGCCATCGCGCCGCCGGTTGAGATGTACGCGTGCTTCAGGCGGCTGTGCTTCTTCGTCTCGTTCAGCAGCGTCTCGGCGAACCCGAACGCCTCGAAGTTCGTCTGAAGATTTCCGTGCTTGACCGTGTCGTCGAGCCCCGCCAGCAGGGCCGCCTCCGCCAGGTCCGGGTCCGAGTGCCCGAAGAACTGAACGCCGATCCCGCAGATCATGTCCCACTTCACGCTGCCGTCGGCCAGCTCCACCAGCGCGCCGTTCCCGACGCCCGAACCGATGTACGGGTACAGCAGCCCGCGCCCGCGCACGTCCGCGGCACGCTTCATCAGCGCCTCGTAGCTCGCCTTCAGCGCCGGGTCCGCCGGACGCACATCGGTGATCTGAGCCGACTTGGCCCGGATCTCCCCGACGATCGCCTGCACGGCGCTCCGCGCCACGGGGCTCGCGTGAAGTTGCTGACCCACCGTCTGGGTCCCCGTCGCGGTGGGGGCGGCGGGCGAGGGAGTGGGGGGGGTGGAACGGTGAGCGGTCTGCGTCATGGGTTTCTCGCGAGCGAATTCGGCGGTGTTGCCGCGGCGTTGGCCGCGCACGTGGCCACGTTCAGGAAATCGACCGTTTCTGACTCAATCCTTCGCCCAAGTCACCCCGGTTGCCAGTCCGCATATGCACGCGGTTTGATTACACTCCCCGACGGATTTCGGTCACCCGCACCACCCAGAGATCACTCATGTTCAGCCTTATCGACATGCTCGGCACCGCCTCCCCCGTCATCGACATTGTGGACGTCGGGGCGCTCTGGATGGGCCAGCAACAGGTCGTCTACCGCAAGCTGCTCAAGCCCGGGTACGCCCGGGTGGTCGGCTTTGAGCCGGTGAAGGAAGAGTGCGAGAAACTCAACAAGATGGGCCACCGCGATCATCGCTACCTGCCCTACTTCATCGGCGACGGCAGCGAGCGGGAGTTTCGCCTGAACAACTTCGCCGCCACGTCCTCCCTCTACGAGCCCAACCGGCGCCTCGTGGACCGATTCAACGCCCTCGGCGAGGTCATGGTCCCTCAGAAGCGGGAAAAGGTCAGCACCACCCGCCTCGACGACATCCCCGAGATCCGGCGCGTCGACTACATCAAGCTGGACATCCAGGGCGCCGAGCTCGATGCCCTGCGCGGCGGCGAGCGACTGCTCAAGGACTGCGTGGTGATTCACACCGAAGTCGAGTTCGTTCCCCTCTACGAGAACCAGCCCCTCTTCGCCGAAGTGGACCAGGAACTCCGCCGCCAGGGATTCCTGATTCACGCAATCCCGGGCCTCGCGGGACGTCCTTTCAAGCCGCTCGTGCTCAACAACGACGCCAACCGGTACCTCAATCAGGTGCTGTGGGCGGACGTCACTTACGTCAAGGATTTCACCCGGCTGGCCATGCTCGACAGCGAGCAGCTCATCCGGATGGCCGTGATCCTCCACGAGGTGTACGAGTCGTTCGACCTCGCCGCGTTGTGCTTCCAGCACTACGACGCGAAAATGAAGACCAAGCTGTGGGGCGTGTACATGCAGCGTCTTTTGGGCGGGGCCAAGCCGCCGGAGCCGCCGCCGCTCGATTGAATCGACCGGTGACAACCCAAGGATCGCTAGCCGCCCAGCCGCGCCATCAGCAGCGCCAGCATCTGGCATCGCTCGACTAGGCTTGGGATCTCGATCCACTCCTCCGGCGTGTGCAGCCCTCCACCTCGCACGCCCAGCGTGTCAATGGTCGCCAGCCCCTCATCCTGCAGGATGTTCCCGTCGCACACGCCGCCGGTGGCGCCGAACGGGAGTTTCTGACCCAGGTCCTCGGCGGCGCTCCGCGCGGCGTCGGCGAGCTTCTGCACCAAAGGCGTCAACGGCTTGGCCGGCCGGTTGAAGCTGGTGAACACCTTGGTGGCCGGCAGCGCCTCGCCCGGCGTTGCCAGGGCCTGCACGCGCGCTTCGAGCTCGCGTCCCAGCTCCGGCGTCTTGAATCGCACGTTCCCCCACGCCCGCGCCCGGTCGGGCACCACGTTGGTCGCGACCCCCCCCTCCAGGGGTCCCACGTTCACGATCGTGCCGCGCGACGGCTCGGCCATCTTCCCCACCTCGAGCACGGCCGCCGCCAGCGCGTTCACCGCCGATACGCCCGCGGCAAAGTCACGCCCCACGTGCGCCGCTCGCCCGCGTGTCTCGATCATGAACTGCCCGCTCCCGGGCCGATCGACCACCAGCCCGCCGTTGGCCATCGCGGGCTCCAGCACCAGCCCGAAGTCCGCCTCGTGTGCCACCGCTCGCAGCGCCCCCTCGGAGTGGTACGAGCCGGTTTCCTCGTCGCTGTTGAGCACGAAGGTCCAGTGCACATCCATGCCCGCCGCGGCGAGCGCCTCGAGCGCGTGCACCGCGATCACCAGCCCGCCCTTCATGTCGACCACGCCCGGCCCCGTCCCCGTCTTTCCGTCCGGCGACACCGTGAGCCGGTCGAAGGCCCCTCGCGGGTCGTGCACCGTGTCGAGGTGGCCCGAGAGCAGCAGGCGCGTTCGTTCGCTCCGCGACGGCCGGCGGCAGATAGCCGTCGGGGGGATCGCGCGACCCGCCCGCTCCCCGTGCAGCCACTGCGGCCGAGCCGAGCCGGGCACCAACTCCACACGCGCCCCGAGCGCCGCTAGCCGCGCCGTGAGAATTCCCCGAGTCTCATCCAACCCCGGCGCGTGCCCGCCTCCGGTCGGTATCGCCACCATCCGGCGCAGATCTTCCAGCAATGCCCCCTCGCGCCCCGAGATCCCTTTCGCCAACTCCGACTCGCGTTCACTGAGAGTCATGGCTGCCTTCCAATACAATTCTTGTCGCTTCGTCGCTTCGTCGCTTCGTCGCTTCGTCGCTTCGTCGCTTCGTCGCTTCGTCGCTTCGTCACTCCGTCCCGCCACCCCACGCCGCCCAGGCGATGCTCCCCGCCAGGACGACCAACGCGACCACTTTGATCACCATCGCCTGTCGATCGATGGCCAGCCGATCGATCGGTCGCCCGATCAGGTTCATCAGCTTCCGCTGGCGCGTCGCGATCGACCCGTGCCGCCACGAGAACCGGTGACGCTCCATCCCGCTGAGCCCCGCCACGGCCCCCAGCGCGCTCGTCATCGCGGCAACCGCTTCCGGCGTGACCGTGCCCGGCGCCGTCGCCACCGCGTCCTGCGCGGCATCCGGCACCGTGCTTAGGCACTGGGCCGCGAACGCATCGGCTTGCCACTCAAACCGTCGGCTTACGAAGCCGAACACCACCAGCGCCACGATCACGATCACACCCAGCAGCCACGTGCCCAGCGCCTCCTGGGGGATCGCGCCCACGAACGCCAGCGCACGCGTGTGCCGGCACGCCTCGACCGCGCCGTCCGCCGCCGCCGACACGCCCAGCAAGGTCGCCAGCATCACCACGCCCAGCCACAGCATGTGCCGCCGCCGCACGTGCCCGATCTCGTGCGCCGCGACCGCTTCCACCTGGCGTTGCGAGAGATGGTCCAGCAGAGCATCGCTCAGCAGGATGTACCGCAGCGGGCGAAGCAGCCCGACCGCCGCGGCGTTCACCACCCGCCCGTTGGTCCGCCACACCAGCACCCCGCGCACCCGCACCCGGGCGCTCGCGCACAGCGCTGCCACGCGGTCCCGCAGTTCGCCCGGCCCCAGCGCCGCCGTGTCCCAGATCTTCACCAGCGCCGAGGGCATGACCGCCATCGCCACCGCCACGCCCGCCAGCTGCGCCACCGCCACGCGCCAGTCGCCCGAGTGGTCGCCCGCGCCCCAGTGCGCCCGCGCCCACCGCTCGACGCTCTCGCTCCACGCCATGATCGCCAGCATCGGCACCACAAGCACCAGCACCTGGTGCCGCACCGTCATCCACACAAACCCGCCGCGTGAGAGCACCGGGTACACCGGCGCGCCCGTGTCCAGCTTCCGAAGGATCAAGGCTTCGTGCAGCCGCCGTTCCAGCGGCTCGATCATCCACCACGAGAACACCCACACCCCCAGCACCGGCAGCGCGCACAGAAGCTCGTCCACCAGGACCAGGTCGCCCACGATCTCCCGCACCGCTCCGACCCATCCCAGCGCGTAGATCGCCACGCCGTGCATCGCCACCGACGCCCAGCGAAGCAGAAGCGAAACGCGTTCCCCCGTTCGCACCGCACGGATGGAGCCGGTCCGGTCCACCACCCGCCCGCACCGCGCCGCGACGCCCCACGCCGGCAGGCACAGCGACGCCTGCAGCGCAAGGGTCCACCAGACCACGGACCACGCCGACCCCTCCGGCACCGCCCGGGTCAGACCGAGCATCTCCTGGGCCGAGATCAGCAGAAAAACGAGGATGATGAGCAGTTGGGGCATGCCGCGTCCGGCCCCGCGCCGGCCCCGGAGCGTACGCCCAAAGCCGCGATTGTTCGTGACGCCGCCCGGCCCGCCTCAAGCGGCCCGACCCGCCGCGACCTGCCGCGAGACGTCGTTCCCGAAGCACGAGAATGTCCGACGCTCACCCGGACTTTGACCCCGGTCGCGGGACCCTTGACGCCTTGACGGCGTTCCTTGCCCGCTCGGCTGCTTTGACCATGGTTGCGCAGCGAGCGGGGTCGACAGGGTTCGACCAGGTTCCGCCGCGCTTGATCCACGACCCCACGATCACCGCGTGCGCCGACCGGAACAGCGCCGGCAGTTGCTCCGGCGTCACGCCCGACCCCACCAGCACCGGCAACCTCGTGGCTCGCCGCGCCTCCGCCAGATCGTCCACGTCCGTCGGCTTCCCCGTCGCGGTGCCCGTCACTATGACGCCCCCCGCCCCGAAGAACTCCGCTGCTTCAACGGCCTCGCCGATCGAGACGTCCGCCGTGATCGCGTGCGACGCGTGCTTTTTCTTCACATCGCACAGCACCGCGATTTCTTCCGCCCCGATCGACCGTCGGAACCGCAGCAGCGGCCCCGCCTCCGCCGTCGCCAAGAGTCCCTCGTCCGCCACGTGCGAAAACACGAAGTTTTCGCATCGGATGAACGATCCGCCCGCGGCCAGCGCCACCGCCAGCGCCTCGCGGTTCCCCCCCGAAAGCACCTGCACCCCAAGCGGCAGCTTCGGCGCCGCCTCCCGCACGGCCCGGGCCGCCCGCGTCATCGCCGCCGTGATCTCCGGCCCGTGCCCCCCGTGCACGTACGGCGCATCGTGCATGTTCTCCACGATGATCGCGTCAAACCCCGCGCGCGCGAGCACCTTCGCTTCTGCACCCGCAGCATCCGCGATCTCGTCGACCGAGTCCACGGACCCCGGCGAGCCCGGCAGGGCACGCAGATGCACCATCCCGATCAGGGCGTGGTCGCGGCCGAAGAGTTGATGGGCGGTGCGCATACGTCGGGTGCCGATTGTACCGCGCCAGCCGCGTCCCCCCGGCCTCGGTTGTGCCCGGGCCTGAATCGTCGTAGCATCCGCCCGCATGAGGATCGTCGGACGAGACAGGGACGTCTTCCGCACCGCCGGCACCGCCGCCGCGTGCTTCGTCGCGTGCGCCGCGGCCACAAGCTCCCCCGCCGAAACCGACACGTTCCGGCGCGCCCCGCGTCAGCCCATCGACCTCGCCGCCGTACCCGACATTACCGGGCGCGATTTCGGGGGCGTCCGCTTTGAAATCGCTCCCCAGGCCGGCGCCCTTGAATTCCGCGCCGCACGCGCCGACGTCTGGTCCGAGCCGACTCCCGTTGGCCCGGTCATGCGCCTCCTCCTCACCGGCGACGCCACCGTCCGGCTCGGTCCGTACACCTTCGGCGCCCAGAACGCCGTCGTCTGGTTCCAGCGCCTCGAAAGCCTCCAGCCCGATGCCCCCGCCGCGTACCAGGTCTTCGTCTACTTCGACCAGGTCGGCACTCCCGCGGCAGACGCCTCCGTCTCGATCATCGCCGAGCGGCTGTCAGTCCGTGCCATTGTCATCCCCGAACACGGCGTCAAGCTTGTCGCCGATCTCCGCCGAGAAGGCCGCCCCACCAGCCCGCTCCTGGACGAGGGAGAGGCCGCGCTCGCACGCGCGCTACGGCCCCCCGTCGCGGCCGCCGCCCCGTCCCCCGACCGCCCCTTCCGCGCCCCGCGCCCCGGCGCCGCCGATGCCGGCGTCACGCTCGCGCCCCCGGACGGCGTCGCCGCCGCCGAAGCCCAGACCGCCGCCCAGATCAGCGAACTCCGCGACACGCTCCCCCCCGAGAGCGCCAGCGCGCCGATCTTCGCCCAGTCGGGCGTCATCTCGATCTCCCCGGGGCAGATCTCGACCCTTGTGACCGGCCCCGACGAGAACGCCGTGGTGCTCTCCGGCGGCGTCACCGTCGAATACGACGACCTTCGCGCCGGCAAGTCTCTCCAGATCACCGGCGAACGTGCCGTCATCTTCCTCGCGCCCGGTAAGGTCGAGGCCGTCGGCCGCATGAAGCGCGAGGACATCCGCGGCGTCTACATGGAAGGCGACGTCACCGCCACCGCCAGCGGCGGCCGCTACACCCTCCGCGGCCCGCGGATCTACTACGACTTCCAGACGCAGAAGGCGGTCATCCTCGACGCGGTCTTCTGGACCTACGACCAGCAGCGCAAGCTCCCGCTCTACCTCCGCGCCGCCACCATCCGCCAGGAGGCCGAGCGACAGTTCACCGCCGAGTCCGCGACCCTCGCCACCTCCGCCTTCTTTGAACCCCAGTTCTCCCTCGGCGCCACCAGCCTCACCATCACCGGCGCGCCCCGCCCGCAACCCTCCGAACAGCCCGAGGGCCAGTTCGGCGCTCCCGACGAGTCCGCGTATTTCGTCGACGCACACGACATTACCCTGCGCGCCGGCTCGATCCCTTTCTTCTACTTCCCGCGCTTCGCCGGCTACCCCGACCAGCTCCCCCTCCGCGACATCCGCGTCGAGAACTCCTCCGGCTCCGGCACCGCCCTCAAGACTACGTGGAACCTCTTCGGCCTCATGGGCATCCAGCGCCCCGACGGCGTCACCGCCGACATCCTGCTCGACGGCTACTTTGACCGCGGCTTTGCCGGCGGCGCCCGCGTCGGCTGGGGCGACCCCGACGCCAAGGGCCAGTTCTTCGGCTACGGCCTCCCCGACGATCACGGGACCGACCTGCTCCCCCAGGGCACCAAGATCCAGCGCGACGGCGAGGCTCGCGGCATCCTGCTCTTCGAAGAGCTCGCCAAGCTCGACCCCAACTGGACCCTGCTCCTCGAAGGGGCCCTGATCTCCGACGAGGACTTCGTCCCCGCCTTCTTCGAGCCCATGGCCGAGAACCGCCGCGAGTTCACCAGCCGCGCGTACATCCGCCGCCTCGACGAGAACACCGCTCTCACCGGCGAGATCAAGGGCACGTTCAACGACTTCGTCACCAACGAGTACCTGCTCCAGGCCCCCGGCTATTACGTTCAGAAGCTCCCCGAGCTTCTCTACGCGCGCCAGGGCGACGATCTCTTCGAGGGGCTCGCCCCCGGCCTCATCAGCTACTTCTCCGAGTACCGCTACAGCCGCATGAACTTCTCCTTCGACTCGCCGCTGGCCTCCGACCGCGGTTACAACACCAACTCGCTCGCCCAGCGAGCCTTCGCCGTCAACGCCAACCAGTCCATCGCCGACCGCCTCACCGCCCAGGGCTACCGCGAGTCGGTCGTCAACCGCTTCGACACCCGCCAGGAATTCACCTCGCTGCTCGTCGCCGGCCCCGTGAACATCACCCCGTTCACCGTCGGCCGCATCACCGCCTACGACAACAACTTCGAGGCCTTTAACCAGGACAACACCGACAAGAACCGCCTCTGGGGCTCCGCCGGCGCCACCGCCTCGACCTCCATCCAGCGCGTCGACGACACCGTCGATTCCAAGATCTTCAACCTCCACCGCATCCGCCACATCGTCCAGCCCCACGGCACGGTGATGTTCGCCGGCACCAACGTCGACCGCGCCGACCTCCCGATCTACGACCGCGGCGTCGAAGACCTCGCCCAGGGGACCCTCGCCAGCGTCGGTCTTTCTCAGACCTTCCAGACCCAGCGCGGCGGGCCGGGCCGCTGGAATTCCGTCGACGTCCTCATCTTCAACACCGATTTTTCCTTCGCTTCCAGCGGCTCGAGCAACGACAATCCCACCAACGGTGCCAACGCGGTCTCGCCCATCGGCCGCTGGGTCGACTACCGCCCCGAGCTCTCCAACCCCGGCGACTACATGACCAACGCAATGCGCTACCAGCTCTCCGGCACCATCTCGATCGTCGGCACCAGCGTCTTTGACTTCGAGACCAACCAGCAGTCGGCCAGCAACCTCGGCGCGATCGTCGAACACACGCCCGGCTTTGCCACCTCGATCGAAGTGCGCAACGTGCACGCCGACAACACCACGTCCCTCGACCTGGGCGTCGGCTACGAGATGACCAGCAAGTACACGATCGCCGGCACCGTGACGTTCGATCTGAACCAGGGCGGCGTGCAGTCGATCGCGGGCGAGATCCGTCGTCGCTTCCCCGGCGTCCTCTTTGGCCTTGGCATCTCCTACAACGAGATCACCGACAGCACGAGCTTCGGCATCGTCTTCCAACCCGAAGGCTTCAAGGGCCAAGGCGCCCGCTTCAGCGGCTTGGGCGCCAACGACCAGGCCTCACGCACCGCCGGCATCGGCGGCTCCTGAGACCGTCCCGCGGCGCCGCAAAGTTCTCCCAGCGTGCGCGAACCAACGATCGTCCCGCGAGCCGTGCGCGGCACAATTTCCCGAACGCTCGCACCTCCTCGCCCGGAGCGCGCACGTTGGTTGCCAGGGGCGCAGCGCCTCGTAAGCCAAGGGACAGCGCACACCCCGGTAACCCATCCATCCT
The DNA here is from genome assembly GCA_044223975.1 of Phycisphaerales bacterium. Lineage (GTDB taxonomy): Bacteria > Planctomycetota > Phycisphaerae > Phycisphaerales > UBA1924 > CAZCPB01. The sequence goes on from JBGALI010000017.1 coordinate 85,542, forward strand.
GCCGCTCTCGGACCTCCCTTCAGGTCCCAGTACCGCAATCTGCAAGTCATTGTGCCTCCTCAGCTTGCATCCGTGCGAACGTTCTGTTGTTCTGCAGGTCCACCCGCGTCATGGCCGACGCGCCAGGGACTTCAGGAGGAGAGACCATGTCCGCACGCACCCCGATGTTCATTGTCTTCGCCGCTCTCGCCGCCGCGGCAGCCCGCGCCAGCGCCGCGCAGCCCGACCTCTCGCTCATCGCGTTCGACGATCCTTCCACCTCCACCCTCGCGGCAGAAGCGCAGGACTCTTCGGCCATCCCCCTTGACGCCTCGCATGGCGCCTTCGGCGACAGCGCCTTCAGCAACCCCGCGCTGGGCGCCACGATCGATCCATGGTCCAGCGCCGGCGACAACACCATCGCCTTCTGCGAAGACACCTTCAGCGACCGCTCCCTCCCCGCCCCCGGCACCCTACTCACGCTTGCCGTCGCTCCACTCTTCACCCGCCGCCGCCGCTGATCAACCGCCCATCCTGTCGCCACCCCCGCCGATCTCACGACCCCGCGCCCTGATCCCCCTCCGCCCTTGCGGAGGGGGTGGCGAGTCCGCGAGCCGGGGGAGGTCCGGGCCAAGCCCCCGCACACCCCGCGCGTCCCAATTCTCACCTCATCACCTCATCACCTCCATCAAGTCCATCAGTTCCGTCACCTCCATCACCCACTCTCCCTCCCCCTACACTCCCCCCCATGGCCTCCCAGAACATCCTTCAGGCCCCGACGGGCACGCGCGACCTCTACCCCATCGAAGCTGCCCGCCGCCGCTTCATTACCGAGGCATGGCGCCGAGTCTCCATCAACCACGGCTTCGAAGAGATCGACGGACCCACCTTCGAGACCACCGAGCTCTACACCAAGAAGTCCGGCGAGGGCATCGTCTCCGAGATCTTCGGCGTCTTCAGCGGCAAGGACGAAGCGGGTGTAAAGGCCCTGGGCGAGAAGCTCGCCCGCGGCGAGGACGCCCCCGCGCCCTACGCCTTACGCCCCGAGTTCACGCCCACCCTCGCCCGCATGTACGCGGCAAAGGCCGCGAGCCTCCCCAAGCCGACGAAGTGGTTCAGTGTGGGGCCGTACTTCCGTGCTGAGCGGCCGCAGCGCGGGAGGTTGAGGGAGTTTTTGCAGTGGAACGCTGATGTGATCGGACTTCCGAGCGAGTTGAGTGGTGACGCCGCGATTCGGGCAAGACGGGAAGCCGATGCCGACACAATTTCCTGTGTTGCCGAACTACTGATCTCGCTCGGCCTGTCTTCGCAAGACGTAACTATCAGAATCAATGATCGGGAAGCTTTCACCAGCGTGCTTGAGTCAAATGGTGTCTCGCCTGAACACCATCAGGCAACGCTCATGCTGCTGGATCGAATCGGCAAGATTCCCGAGGCCGACGCTCGGCGACAGGCCGAAGCACTCGGCATTCCACTGTCCTTGCAGGTGTGGTTTTTCGGAAACGTAACTTCTTCGCATGGCGAGCTCGCATCACCGCTTGAGTCGGCAATGCCCATCGTTTCGGATACTCAGATCGTGCTCAAGCAGTGGGAATCAAGGCTTCTCCCTCTTCAAGAAGAACTCGCCGCACGTGGTCTACCCGAGAAGATGGTTCAAACTGACATCAAGATTGTCCGCGGCCTCGCCTACTACACCGGCACCGTCTTCGAAGTCATCGTCGACAACGAGCGAGCCGTTGCCGGCGGCGGTCGCTACGACAACCTGATCGAACTCTTCGGCGGTCCGCCCACGCCCGCGGTCGGCTTCGGCATGGGCGATGTCGTCCTCTCACTCGTCCTTCAAGACAAGGACCTGATGCCGAGCGACGCCGAGCTCATGGGCCTCGTCGGCCAGTCCCCCGACGTCTTCGTCATCTCCAGCGGCAGCTCCGAAGCCGAATCCCAAATCCCCAAGCTCCTCGCCACGCTACGCCGCGGCACCCCGCGCACTCCTTCGACAGAGGACTCGGGACCCAGGACCCAGAACTCTTTCTCCCCCGGCCTCCACGCCCGCCGCTCCTACAAGACCACCAAGAACGTCAGCAAGCTCTTCCAGGAAGCCGCCAAGGCCGGCGCGCGCTTTGCCGTCATCATCGGGGGCGACTCGACCGCCAAGCTCAAGGACATGACCACCGGCGCCCAAGATGACCGAACTTACACCTTCGAAGAACTCCCCGCCGAACTCCGCCGCCGCCTGAACCGCGGGTGAGGCGACGCCGGGGCGGGGCTTCTCCGGCCCCGCGCTCCGAGATTCGTCCGGCCAAGCGCTTCGAGCGTTGCTACGCAGTTGAGGGGGCTGAAAGCCCCCGCCCCGGGCCGTGACGTCGCCGCGATTGCTTCTGGTTCGTGAGCTAAGTTTCGTTCCCGCATGATATTGCAGCGCATCACGCCTACCCTTCTTTCCACGATTCGCGAGAACCGTGCGCCGCGGCGCTAGGGAAGAGATACCCCTCTCCCCTAAGATTCCCCGTGAAAAACATCCCAATCGACCTCACCACGTTTCGGCGCAACCGCGCCGCCCGCGACCTCGTCCGCTCCTGGCGTTCGCTCGCCGGTGGCACCGCCGCGCGCGATGATGAACGCCCCACGCTCGTTGCCTGCTCCGGCGGCGCCGACTCGTCAGCCCTCGCGATTGTCCTTTCCTTGGTCCCCGCGGCCAAGGTCATCCTCGCGCACGTCGTTCACGACATGCGCCCCTCCGAAGAAGCCCTCGCCGATCGCGACGCCGTCCGCGCCCTCGCCGAGCGCCTCGGCCGTCCCTTCGTCGAAGCCTTCGTCTCCGTCAAGAACTCCCGCGGCAACGCCGAGAGCGTTGCCCGCACCAAGCGCTACCGCGCTCTCGCGCGACTCGCGCGACAGAACAACTGCCCCTACGTCGCCGTGGCTCACCAGGGCGACGACCTCCTCGAGACCATGCTCATGCGCCTGCTGCGCGGCGCCGGCCCTCGCGGTCTCGCGGCCATCGCGCCCTCGCGCCCGCTCACCGCGTCCGTCACGCTCATCCGCCCCATGCTCGCGCTCTCCCGTACCGACAGCGAGCGCCTCTGCCGCGCCGCGGCATGGACATGGTGCGAAGACCGCACCAACTCCGATCCCTCGCGCTTCCGCGCCGCGCTGCGTTCTCGCGTCACGCCGATCCTCAAGGAACTCTCATCTCGCGCCATCCAGCGCGTGAGCGCCAGCGCCCAGGTCCTCCGCGAGACGGCCGACTACATCGCCGGTCGCGCCAAGCTCGTCCTCGACGAGGGCCGCGCCCCCGCGATCGCCAGCGCGGCGCCCGCTTCCGGACAGGCTCTCTCCTGGTCGCGCGACCGCCTGCGCGGCATCGACCCGGCCGTGCTCAGCGAGGTCGTCCGTCAATCCGCGGCAGAACTCTGCGGCGGCCGCTCCCGCGACCGGCTCAGCCACGTCACGCTCCGGCGCGTGCGCGACGCCGTCCTTGACGGCACGGGCGGCGAGCGTCAATTCAGCGTCGCGGGCGTGCGCATCGTCGTCCGCGCATCAGAGGTCGAACTCTGCCGCGGAGCCGCCTGAATGAGCGCCGGGCCCCGCGTGCTCCTGGTCGGCCACTGCGTCCCCGACGCCTACGCGCTCAAGTCCGCCGTCCGCCGCGCGCTCGGCGAGCTGGAGATCGTCTCGGTCGACTCCGACGCCGAGCTCGCCCGGCGCCTCGCTGGCGCGAACCTGCTCCTGGTCAACCGGGTGCTGGACGGCGACTTCCCCGACGACACCGGCATCGAACTGGTTGCGCGACTGGCATCGTCGGGCGTCCCCGCGATGCTCGTGAGCAACTTTCCCGATGCGCAGGCCGCCGCCGTCGCCGCGGGCGCCCGCCCCGGATTCGGAAAGAAGGACATGAACTCCGAACGCACCGCCGCGATTCTCCGCGAAGCCGTCAAACCCGCGCGCGACGACAAGCCGTGACGAATCCGTCACTGCGTCACTGCGTCGCTTCTACCCCGCCCTCACCACACCGCGTTCACGACCGCGATCGCGACCATGGAGAAGAGCAGCAGCGGCAGGTGCATGATCGAGCCGAAGAACACGGTCCGGGCCGACTCGCGGGTGCGCCGCGTGATCAGCTTGTACGCCAGCCACTGGAAGGCCACGCCGCTGATCCCCGACACGATCAGGTACGGCATCCCCAGCGTCGGCACGAGCACGCCCGGCGCCATGGTGGCGGGCAGCAGCAGCAGCGACCACAGCCCGACCGTCGCGACCGTCCTCGCCTCGCCGTTGCGCACCGTCGGCATCACGCAGAACCCGCCCTTGGCGTAATCGTCGCGGTACATCCACGCGATGGCCAGGAAGTGGGGCACCTGCCACACCGTCATGAGGATGAATAGCGAGAGCCCGCCAGGGTCGAGCACCGACGCCAGACCGGCCGATCCGACGCCAGCCTTGGCCGCGGTCCAGCCGATGAGCGGGGGCAGCGAGCCCGGGATCGTTCCCACGAACGTCGCCATCGGCGTCCGCACCTTCATGGGCGTGTAGATCAGCACGTACACCAGAACGCACGCCAGGGAGAGCAGCGCGGGCACGAGCCCCGAGAAGACCGCCAGCACCGCCACGCCCAGCGCGCTCAGCACCAGGCCCGTCCGCATCACGGCCAGCGGCGACAGTCGCCCCTGCGGCAGCGGACGCCGCGAGGTGCGAGACATGGCGGCGTCACGCGCTCGCTCGATCCACTGGTTCAGCGCGTTGGCCCCCGCGGCAGACAGGGCGGTCCCGACCAGGCACGCCATGGCGCTGACGATCAGTTCGCGGAGCGTCCACGATCTTCCGACCGCCGCCAGCACGAACCCGACCGCCGCGGTGATGGTCACCAGGCGCGTGATCCCGGGCTTGGTCGTCTCGACGAGGCTGCGCACGACGCCGACGCGGGGCTGCTCGAGGGCGCTCACGCTGACGGTTGCCGTGCTGCTCACTCAGGACGCTCCAATCCCGCGCCCGGGCGCGGCCGAACCCCCAAAACAAGACGCCATGATAGTCCCCCGCCGGGCCGGCATCGCCGCGCGATCTTCATCGGGCCGGGGCGGGGGAAGGCACCTGTGCGGGTGCTGATCCGGGGAGGGCCGGCAGCACGAGTTCGGCCCACACCGGGAAGTGATCGCTGGGGAGGGCCGACCCGGGCGGCCCCGGGGCGATCCGCCACATGCCGCAGCGGGCAATGTCGATCTGCTTGGAGGGCAGGACATAGTCGACCCGCATCTTGAACATGGCGGTGTCGGTGGCCTCGAGGCCGGGGATCTCCGTGTCCGAGACCGGCGTGCAGGTCGCGTTGACCCGGGGGTTGGCCAAGAGCAGCGTTCCGATCGGTTCCTTGAAGTTGTCTCCCTTGTTGCGGTCGGCGTTGAGGTCGCCCATGATCACGAACCACGAGCCCTCCGCAAGTCCGCCGGGCGTGTTGGTGTCGTCGACGATGTAGGGCTCGCTGTTGATGTAGTCGGCCCAGAAGCGGATCTCGTCGTGGTTGCGCCGGGCGTTGCGCTTCTCGGGCCCGTCGAAGGCCGGCGGTGTCGGGTGGCTGCACAGGAAGTGAAGCACGGCCCCGCCGGGCATCTCGACGGGCACGTCCCAGTGGCTCTTGGAGCTGAGGCGCACGACCTGACGCTCGGCGTCCGTGAACCACGGCGTGCCGTCGGCCCGGGCGGGCAGGTGGGCGCCGGGCATGTAGTCCCAAGGCAGCAGCCGGAAGGTGCGGACGCGGTCGGTGAGGATCTTGAGCCGTTCGTCGACGAGGAGCGCCATGCCGTACTGTCCGGGGAAGGTGCCGAAACCCCAGCAGTCGCCGGCGTAGGCAAGTGCTTCGGGCGAGGCCTGCGTGCCGCGGGGTGGCACGGCGGGGTAGTCGCTCACCACGGTCCCGTTGCGGTCGAGGTCGAGCCCGCTCGATTGCCCGGTGTTGGTGGGGGCCATGAACGCGCGGTAGCGGAGGGGACGGACGTCCGGGGCCTGCGGCACCGCCAGGAAGTTGTCGGCAAAGAGCTGGGCGTTGCGCCCGGGCGCCGAGCCGGCTTTGAAGCCCGGGGCGCCCGGCGCGTCGTAGGCGATCTCGCTGAGCAGGAGAACGCTGGGGCGGACGCGCTGGATGATCTCGGCGATGCGCCTGAGGCGAGGGTTGGCGGGGTTGCTGATCTCGTCGGTGCGGGCGTCTTCGATGTTGAACTCGGCGACGCGGACCGTCAGGCGATCCTGAGCGCCGGCGAGCGCTGCGCAAAGGCATTGAACGAGGCACGCGGCGAGCACCGCGCCGGGCAGGCGTCGCGACGGTCGGATGGGGTTCATGCTGAGCGGCTCCTCCGTGAGCGGCGACGGCACGGTCGTCGCAAGCACCCCCGGCTGGATTCGAACCAGCGACCAACGGATTAGAAATCCGTTGCTCTGTCCAACTGAGCTACGGGGGCGTTCCGGACCAGTTTATGCGGGCCGCGTGGCCGGAACGCGTCCACGAAAAAAGGCGGCGGGCCATGGAGCCCGCCGCCTTTGAAGTTGTCGATCACAGGTGCGCCCGGGGCGCCTCATGACTTACTTGGGGATGTAGTTGACCTGCTCGTCGTTGCGGACGGTGCGGGTGATGTCGCAGCTGGTGCTGGACTTGATCAGCCACTCGCCTTCCTTGGTGCCCTTGACGTTGATCTTGATCTTGACGATCTGACCGACCTTGAGGGTGCCGATCTTGAAGGTGATGTTCTGGCCGTTGGCGGTGGCGCCGTTCCAGTCGCTGGAGACGTAAGAGAGGCCTTCGTCGAGCTCGGCGGTCATCGCGACGTTGGGCAGGTCGACCTGGCCCTGGTTGCGGACCTCGTAGAGGAAGGTGTGGCCGTCGCCGATCGGGACGACGCCGTTGTCGTCGGTGATCTGCGTGCCGATGTCGGGCGAGCCCTTCACGGTGACCGTGCAGGAGTCGGTGACGGCGGGGGCGCAGGTGCAGGTCGCCGTGGCGGTGGTCTGCAGCGAGCCGATGCCCGTGGCGATGCCGGTGAAGCTGAAGGTCTTGGTCTCCTTCGGGGCCATGTTGCCGATGTTCCAGCTCACGTTGCCGCCAGCGGCGGTGCCGCCCATGTCGGCCTTGGTGAAGCTGACGCCGGCCGGGATGGTGGCCGAAACCTTCGCGTCCTTGCAGTCGGCGTCACCGTTGTTGGTGATGGCGAACTTGAAGGTGGCTTCGCGACCGATCAGGATGTTGCCCGAGCACTCGGCCTTCATGGCCAGAAGGACCTTGCGGACGACCGTGGTGACGTTGCCGGACTGGGCCGAGAGGCCGCCGTCGGCGGCGACCGACGCCGCGTTGGTGTAGCTGCCGTCCTTGTCGGCCTTGACGACGACGGTCATCTTCTTCGACTCGCCGCCCGCGAGGGTGCCGAGGTCGTAGGAGACGGCGGTCTTGCCGTCGGTGGTCTTCACGCCGGCGGGGAGGTTGTCGGTGACCTTCACGTTGCGGGCCGGGCCGGTGCCCGAGTTGGTGACGGTGATGTCGTAGGCCCAGGTCTCGCACAGGCGGCTCTCGGCGGGGCCGGTCTTGGTGATCGCGAGCGCCGGCTTGACGACGTTGGTCGCGATGCAGAGGAGGCTGTTGTAGGTGACGGTGGCGCAGCTGGTGATCGTGCCGACGCCGTTGGCCTTGCCGGTCACGGTGACGGTCTTGCTCTCACCGGGGCCGAAGTCGCCGAGGTTCCAGGCGAGGTTCGGCGCGGCAGTGGCCGACTGGGGGTTGGAGCTGACGACGCTGAAGCCCGAAGCGCACATGTCCTTGAGGGCGACTTCCTTCAGGGTCATGTTGGTGAGGTTGGTGACCTTGTAGGTGTACTGGAATTCCTCGCCCGCGACGACCTCGCTCGGGGCGGTGCGCTCAAGCCAGACGGCCGAGGTGGACTTGTCGCCGGTGGGGAAGCCCATCGACGTGCGGACCGTGCCGTCACCGGTCGGAGCCGGCGCGGGCTTGGCCGCGGGCGCAGGCTTAGCCGCCACGGGCGCCGCCTTGGGCTGCTCGGGCGCCTTCTTGGGTCCGTCAATCGGGCTCGGCGCGAAGAGCTGGCTGCTCCGCGGGTCGTATTCCTGGGAGAAGTCGCGATCGGCCTTGCAGCCGACGAGTCCAACGCCTGCGAACAGAGCACACACGAGCATGGTTTTGAGCGATTTATTCATAATGAAAACTCTCCTGACGAGTGGTCTTCCCCTCCAAAAAATCTGTTGAAATCGGGCTCAAGCATATGCGTATAAACCGATGCTTCAAGCGATTCGCGGGGTTGGTTCGTGCCCGAACGAGAGGGGTACGGGAACGCGATTGCCCACACGATGCAAGCAACTTGATTGCAAGCACTTGGAGTGGCGAGCAACCCTTGCGCGTCGGGTGCGGATGCTATCGAATTTGAGAAAGTATTCACGCTCCAATGGAATCGCCGGGTCGATCACTCGATGCGACATCGGATGATGCCGCCGGAGACTCCTTCGCGGAGCTTCACTTCGATCTTCACGGCGCTCGTCACCGCCGGTGCGAACCGGACCTCGTTGTAGCGGTCCTTGGTGCATGGCGTGGCCTGATTCGCCTCGACTGGTTTCCATGAGTCGCCGTCCTTCACGAGGACGCGCCAACTTTCGGGGACGCGGCAGCCGCCGCGGGGCGAATCGTCGAACCAGTACACGCGACAACCGGAAACCGGGCGCGGCTTGCGGAAGTCAAGCTGCACCCACTCGGTCGTGCCCTTGTGATCCCAGAACGTGAGGCGGCCGATGGTTTCATCGGCGGAGTTCTTGGGGTCGGCTTCGTCGAGCACTGCCGCGGCGGAGTCGTTGACGAAGCAGTGCGAGGCGGTGGCGGTGGTGTCGGACGGCGGCGGTTGAGTGAGCAGCGAGGGCGCCTCGGGTATCCACACGACCATCTCGCCGGGCGAGCGGTTGTCCCAGGCGTAGTAGGGGATGGCGGTGATTTCAACGGACTGCGGCGCGGACGCGGCGGCGTAGAGGGCGTCGGGGTTCCACGCTTTGGAGTCGGCGCGAAGGGCGGTGCCCTTGAGCACGTTCACTCCGCCGAGAAGATCGGGGCGCCACTCGGGCGTGAACTCGGCGCCGGGCTTCAGTGCGAGGTCGCGGACGCCGTCCTTGTTGTCGGCCTGCTCGAGGCAGTAGATCAGCGGGCCGCGCTGGATGGCGGCGCGGCCGAGGTCTTGCTTGACGTTGGGGTTGGCGTGGACCAGGGCCGTCTCGATTCCAAGGTTTACCTCGAAACTCTCCCACTCAAGGACTCGTTCGGCCTTGATGTATGTGGAACCGCGCGGCAAGTCGTTCTGTCCGACAGAGACCGTTCGATAGTGCACGGTGTCCATCGACGACCATTCCGGTTTGCGAAGCATGATTGTGAACGGCTGATTGGGCTTCGAGAACTTGAATTGGAAGCGCACTCGGCCGTCCCAGGGATACTTGGTCTCCTGCGTGATCGTCACGTCCCCGCTCGCAAGCTTCACCTTCGCCGTCCCCTGCGCGTAGAGGTTCACGTACACCGTGTCCCCGTCGGTCGCGTACGCGCAGCCGCCGAGCGATGAGAGGAAGCGCAGCACGTTGGGCGGGCAGCAGGCGCAACCGAACCAGTCTTGCCTGTGGTGCTTGCCGCGCGAGGCGAGCGGGTTGTCGTAGAAGAACTTGCGGCCGTCGAGGGAGACGCCCGAGAGGATGCCGTTGTAGAGCACGCGCTCGAAGATATCGAAGTACTTCGCATCGCGGTGCAGGAGCGCCATGCGGTTGGCCCACAGGGCCAAGCCGATCGAGGCGCACGTCTCGGCGTAGGCGGAGTCGTTGGGGAGGTCGTAAGGAAGAGTGAAACCCTCGTTGTGGGCGCTGGGCCCGATGCCGCCGGTGACGTACATCTTCTTGAGCGTGAGGTCGTCCCAGACGCGGTCGAGGGCGCCGAGGTAGGAGGCGTCACCGCGGACGGTCGCGATGTCGGTGACGGCGGAGTAGAGGTACATGGCGCGCACGGCGTGCCCCACGGCTTCGGACTGCAGACGGACGGGCATCTGGTCCTGGCAGTACTCGCCGTAGAGAATGGGCGTGGGGGACGCGGCGGTTGGCCGGGGCGTGCCGCGGCAGTCGATGAAGAAGTACGCCAGGTCGAAGTACTTCTGCTCACCCGTAACCCGCCAGAGCTTCACAAGGGCGAGTTCGATCTCCTCATGGCCCGGTGCCTCGGCGCGCTTGCCGGGGCCGAATACGGATGCGATGTGATCGGCGGCCCTGATCGCCACATCGAGGAGCGTCCGCTTGCCGGTGGCCTGGTAGTGAGCGACGCCGGCCTCGATGAGGTGGCCCATGCAGTAAGTCTCGTGCTTGTTGGCCTCGTCGGTCCAGCGCTTGTCCATCCCCTCCTTGAGCTGGTAGTAGCTGTCGATGTAGCCGTCGGGGCGCTGGGCCTTGGCGATGATGGCGATGAGATCATCGAGCTGCTTGTCGAGTTCGGCGTGAAACTTTGGGTCGGCGTTGGGCTGGCCGTCGCGCGCGAGGGCGAGTTGGTAGCAGGCGCCCTCGATGGCCTTGAACACGTCGGAGTCGTTGAAGAAGTAGCCCTTGAACTCGCCCGAGCCCGCCGCGGCCTGCCGGAGGTTGTCGATGCGCCCGGTCTTCTCGCACTGCTCGAGGTTCTGAGAGAGTGTGCCGGTGCGCGTGGCGGCGAGGCGAGGGCCCCAGAACTCACCTTCGAGCGTGACGTCGGTGAATGGCACGGGGGTGAGGGGCTTGGCGGGGGGGGCGGCCAAAGCCGAGCCGCCGAACGCCAGCACGATCGTCATGACGGAGAGGGATCGGCGCATGGATGTTCCTTCTGGTGAGGTGAGGGAACTGTACCGCGCCGGCCATCGCCGCAAATCCCCTGCGGGGGCCGCGCCCTACTCTCTTTTCATGCGCGGCGTGCTCGATATTCCGGGCGAACTGATCCCCGTCCAGGGCGCGATCGTCGCGGCGCTTTCACGCGTGGAGCGCGTGTTCGAGCAGGAACTCGACAGCGACCTGCCGCCGGTGTCGCGCCTGTGCCGGCACGTCGAGCGGTACCGCGGCAAGATGCTGCGTCCGACGCTGGTTCTGCTGAGCGGGATGGCGGCGCACGAGCGGGCGGGCGCGGTGCCGGGCGAGGAGCTGGGCTCGTTCATCAACGACCGGCACGTGACGGTTGCCGCGGTGTGCGAGATGGTGCACATGGCGACGCTCGTGCACGACGACGTGCTCGACGAGGCGGGGACGCGGCGGCGCGGCGAGACGGTGAACCGGCTGCACGGCAACGAGGCGGCCGTGATCCTGGGCGACTATCTCATCGCCAGCGCGTACCACCTGTGCTCGTCGGTGGACACGGCGACGGCGCTGGCGGTGGGGCGGGCGAGCCAGGTGATGTGCTCGGGCGAGCTGCTGCAGTTGCATCACCGCGGGGACTTCTCGCTGGATGAGCCGACGTATTTCGAGATCGTGGAGCGGAAGACGGCGGCGCTGATCGCGACCAGTTGCGAGCTTGGGGCGCGGCACTCGGGGGCGTCCGAGGATCTCTGCCGCGCGTTTGAGGTGTACGGCCGGCGTGTCGGCACTGCGTTCCAGATCCAGGACGACCTGCTCGACCTCTCCGGTGACGAGGCGGTGGTGGGCAAGCCCTTGGGGCAGGATGCGCGCAAGGGCAAGCTGACGTTGCCGGTGATCCACCACCTGGAGACGGCCGAGGCCAAGGTGCGCGGGAGGACGTTGCGGGTGCTGGAGCGTGCCGCGGCGGGAGAGTCGGTGCGGGACGAGCTGGGCGCGGCGCTGCGTGCGACGGGCTCGGTGGAGTACGCGAAGGGCGTCGCGCGCCGGCTGGTGGGTGATGCACGCACCGCGATCGGCTCGGTGCCCGCGAGCGGCGCGAGGGCGCTGCTGGAAGCGATGGCCGACGCCGTGGTCGGACGCGCCTTCTGAAGGCCCGTCGCGGCCGAGGCGCGCGAACGCACAAGAACTTGTTCGATCCGATAGCGCGGCTTACTTGGCGGGTTCGGCGCTGGCTGATGCGGCCTTGGGCATCTCGGGCTGGGTGCGGTAGGTCGGATCGATCCGGCGGCAGTAGCGGTTGGGCACGAGCATCGAGTTGTCGAGGGTGCCGCCGGTTTCGCCTTGCTTCATTTCCTGCCACGTCAGGCGGGCGGGAGTGAGGGTGTTCTCGGGGGCGTAATCATCCTGGAAGCTGATGGTCAGCTGGCGGCCGACGGGGACCTCGTAGGTCCAGACGGTCTGGCCGGTCCGGGTGTCCACGATCGAGACGGTCACCGGCTGGTGGGAGAGGCTGTAGTAGGTGAAGGTGTCGTCCGAGAATCCCGAGCCGCCGGGCTTGTAGGTCGAGCACCCGGCGAGGCTCACGATCACCGCCGCCACACACGCCATAGACATCCTGCCGTTCATCGCTCGTGTCTCCGTGGTCGTGAGCGCGGGGGGAGTCTGAGCCACCCGGACGCTCGCCAGACTGTATCGGCTGAACGGGGCGGGGTGCGTCAGCGCCTCGATCGGTCCCGCCGGCCCCTCCCCCGTCCAAACGTACACTCCCGGCATGGCGGGTCCTACAGGTACGAGCGCGGCACGGGCAGGTTCGGGGGGCGGCGACCCGGCGTGGCGGGTCGGGCACGGGTACGACCTCCACCGGCTGGAGGCTCGGCCACCGGCGGGGCGCGGGCGAGAGCTGGTGCTCGGGGGCGTGCGCCTGGTGCACGACCGGGGGCCGGTCAGTCACTCCGACGGTGACGCCCTTCTGCACGCCCTGACCGATGCGATCCTGGGGGCCATGGCGGGCCCGGACATCGGTGAGTTATTCCCCGACACCGAGGCGCGGCATGAGTCGCGCGACTCGGTTGAGTTTCTGCGCGAGGCGGTGCGGATGGCTCGCGCGGCGGGGTGGGGGGTGGGCAACGCGGACTGCACCGTGATCCTGGAGCGGCCCAAGATCATGCCGCACAAGGGGGCGATGCGTGAGAATATCGCGCGGGCGCTGGGGATCCCGATCGAGCGGGTGAACGTGAAGGGCAAGACGCACGAGAGCGTGGATGCGGTGGGGGAAGGAAGAGCGGTCGAGGCACACGCGGTGGTCGTGCTTGTGCGCGACGCCGCGGGGGTGTGATTCCCACGGATCACGCGGATGGTTGTGCGCGGCTGAGGCGCCGGGTGAGCCAGACGGTTGAGATGAGGCCGATCGCGATTGCCGCGGGGAGCTCGGCGGCGCGGTGGAGCAGGTCGGCGCTGACTCCGAATTGGGTGCTGGGCGCGGCGGGCCCGGCGACATACCAGGCGGGGAGCGCGGCGGCGGCCCACCCCACGGCCCATTCGCGCAGGCCCAGGCCGTTGCCGGCAAGCGGGATCACGCCGACGACCTGGCTGACGCCGGCGATCGCGGCGGCCTGCGAGAAATCGAGCGGGCGCCCGATGAGGGCGAACACGACGGCGTAGCGCGCGGTCCAAGCGAGCAGGTCGAGGTAACGGAGTGCCAGGGCGGCGCCCAGCCGCCAGGATGCCAGTTCGCGCGAGCGGGCGTACCAGGCGACGAGCGCGGCGATCAGGGCGGGCGCGACGATGACCGCGGCCTTTCCCGCGGGAGCGTTCAGGCGCGCGGCGCCGAGGCTGCAGATCAGCAGAAGCGTGATGCCCACGCCCGACAGCGCGATAGTGGTGGCGAGCACGCGCACCGACGACATGACGGGGATGCCGTTCACCGCGCGGTGGTAGGCGACGCGTCCGACGAGGCCGGGGCGCAGGGGCAGGTAGTTGTAGAGCCCCGCGGCGCCGATGAGGGCGCCCATCTCGCCCGCGCCGACGCGTCCGTAGGCGCGGGTCAGCGTGAGGAAGATGGCCGAAGTGAGGACCCAGTTCGCGGCCGGGAGCGCGAGCGCCCCCAGCTTGAGCGGGAGCGGTGCGGCGCGAGCGGCGGCCCACGCCTGGGCGATCGCGCCGCCGCCGTTGCCGCGCGTCGCGTGCCACACGGCCAGGCCCGCGAGACCGAGTCCGATGAGGACGAACAAGACCGACCGCGGCCGAACCGCGGCGCGGGCGGCCTCGGCGGAGGTGCTCACCGCGGGGCTTCCGGCGCCGCCGGCGTGACCGCGTCCGGAGGAACAGCCGGTGCCGCGGGCTTGTCGGCGGGAGACTCGTCGCCGGGTTTGGCGGCTGCCTGACGCAGTCCGACGAATCCGGGCCCCAGTTTCCCGTAGAGAGGAGCGTCGGATTCGACGCGCTCCTGGATGACCTTCGCGGTCGAACTCAGGCGCGGGTCCGGTGACTGCAGGGCCCGCTTGAGGGCTTCGTCGTCGGCGGAAGTCACGCGGCTCACAAGGTAGAGCGCCGCGCACGCAGGGTCGGTGTCCGCGCGTGCCGCGTCGTCGAGCACTTTCATGGCCGGCGCTTGCCGCGCGTGCGGCAGTCCGGTGATCAATAGTCGCCGGGCGAGCGGTGAGCACGTCGGGTAGCGGGCCGCGAACGCGCTGGCCAGTTTCGCGGCATCCTCCTCGCTGAGGCGGGGCGCGGCGGGCGGCGCGGCGACGGCGGGTGTGCCGGGGGCCGGGGTTGCGGCGGGCCGGGGCTCGGCGGCGCGCGCAAGCAGGAGTGCGCGGGAAGCGATCACCAGGCGATCAAGCTCGGCCTCGGGCGCGGCGGCGATCTGGGCCGCCAGCTCCGCGGGCGCCAGGGCCGTTTCCGTCATCGCGGGGCGGACGAGCGACTTTGATCCGGCCGAGAGGCACGTGGGGCCGGGGATGATCTGTCCTTGGGCGCCGCGGGTGAATCCCTGGATGATGCGCCAGCGCGTCCGCACGGCGTCGACGGCGAGCGACTCGGCGAGCCACCCCGAGAGGCCAGGGTCCGGCCAGCAGGTGATCTCGATTGATTCGCGGGGCATGAGGCGGATGCGGCGTTCGGCGTCGAGCAGCTCGGGAGAGACACCTTCTCTCATAGCTTCGAGCCCGACCTCGAGCGTGGGGCTCAGCAGCAGACGGGAGTCGATGGTGCGGCCGGGTCCGACGCCCAGCGGCACTTCGGACACGTTGGTGAGCCGCACGCGCAGCGCCGCGGGCTGGGCCGGATCGAGCGAGGTCTCGACCAGTTCGGCCGCCAGGGACATGAGGCGGGCGGGGTCCTTGGTCGCGTTGTCGACCCACACCGGCACCCCCGCGCCGATCGCGCGCAGCCGTTTTGCGAGTTCGGGGTCGGCGTCCTTGCGTCCCAAGATCTCCTTGGCGCGGTGCCAGGACCACGCGGCCTCGGGGGTCATAGGCAGGTCGCGCATGATGGCGCGGTACTCGGTCAAGGCTTCATCGACTCGTGCTCCGCGTTCGAGCGCCGTGGCCAAGCCGACCCGTGCCGAGCCGCTGTCGGCGGACAGAGGGCGGAACAACTCGACGGCCTTGAGAGGTTCCGACGAGCGGGCCAGACGCCACGCGTGTGCTTCGAGCAGCGCGGGTTCGTCCTGGGCTTGACCCTCCGCGGCGGCGACCTCCTCGACCTCCTTGTCGGCGAATTCGCCGGCGACATCCGCCCAGGACAGCACGATGGCCCGCTCCAGGCGCAGGGCCCGAGCCTCGCCCTTGGGGTCGTCGATGTCGATGGCGACGTTGGGCGGGGGATCGTTGAGGTACTTGATGGCCAGGTCGTAGGTCGCGCGAAAGTCCGCCGTGGCGGACTCGACGGTCGCCGTGTCGTGGGCCGCCACCGCCGCGAGGATGCGGAGGCGGTCGAGCTGCGGGTCCAGGTGCACGTCTTCCGGAGGGGCCACCCCGGCGACGGGCACGAGCGATTCCTCCATGAACTCGAGCATCTTGCGCTGGTCGTTGCGCCGGACCGACAGCGCCTTGTTGAGCTCGGAGACGACCCCTTCGGGTCCGTCGAGCGGCCAGTCGACGCAGAGTGATTCGATGACCCCGGAGGAGCTCTGCTCGACGCCGGCGCGTTCGCGGATGTTGGCCGCGGTGGCTTGGAAGCGTTTGGCGGGCTCGAACGCGCCCCCGGAGGCCATGGTCCGCGCGAGCGCTTCGTGGGTGGAGAAATCCACGGGGTCGGCCATGAGCACGTTGACCAGCAGGTCGGCCTTGCCCGCGGGGTCCGTCAGCTTGGCACGGTAGAACTTGAACGCCGCGATGGCCGCGTCCTTGTTGGTGGGATCGAGGGAGGTGGCCAGTTTGAGCTTGGCCACGGCGCCCTGGTCGTCCCCGCGCTCCTGCAGCAGGGTGCCGGCCTCCAGCGCGAGCTTGCTGCGAATGGTCGGTTCGAGCGAAGCTCCCTGAGGGCCCAGGAACCGCTCGTAACCCACCAGCCGTTCGTCGGCGTTCTGGATGGCCTTGAGGCGCGACGAGATCAGGCGGAATTGGGCGAAGGTGTCGCGCGGATCCAACTCCACGAGGCGGCGGATGAGTGCCCGGCTGGCCTCTTCGTCCTCGGCCAGGTCGATCACCCAGTTCGCGGTGCGGACCAGGTCGGGGTTGTTCGGGTCGTCGGCCAGGGCCAGCGCGAGCAGCCCGGAGCACACGCGCGCATCGCCGAGCCCGGGCGATTCGCGAAGACGGAGGTCGATCAGCGCCAGGCGCGTGATGGAGCGTGCCGCGGCGGCGGAAAGGCGGTCGGCGCTCGCCGAGGCGGGGGCGGTCGCTTTGGTAGTCGCGGGCGTGCGGGCCGCGGGTTGCGCCCAGAGCATGGCTCCGGGCGCCGCGCACAGTGACAACGCGAGCGTCAGCGATCGGGGCGAGATCATCGCGCGCCCCCCGAAACCAGCGGCCACACCGTGGCCGCGGCGCCGATCAGAAAAACGAGAAAGCATCCGGCCTCCAACGTCGAAGTGAGCGTGCGGTTGGCACGCGGGAACAGGCGATCGGCGACCATTTTCATGAACGTGAACTGCCCCATAAAGACCAGCGTGACGCCTGCGGTATCGGACATGGCCCGGGGGAACATCGACCCGTGCAGCGGGGCGCTGAACACGAACCACAGCCCGGTGAGCACCATGGTGCCCGCCCAGACCCCGGCCGCGAGGCACACCATCGCCAGGCTCACGCTCCGCCGAACCGGCACGCCGCGTCCTTTCTCGTGAATACCTCCGCCCGTGCGTGAGAGTACATCGGCGTTCCGAGCCCGGCGCGTCCGGTCGCACCTCAGGCCTTGCGGTGCGCGAGGATCACCCGGGGCAGGCCCTCGAAGTCCCGCACGATCTCTACGTCCCTGAGCAAGGGGTGTTCGCGGCAGAGATGGGCGGCCTCGACGGCGGTGGAATCGGCCACCTCGACGAGAAGAAGCCCGCCCTCGCGTAGTCGTTCGGGTGCGCCGGCGATAACGCGACGGACGTATTCGAGGCCGTCCAGCCCGCCGCGAAGGGCACGCTCGGGCTCGTGGTTCTTGACGTTTGGCTCAACGGCCGGCCACTCGTGGTCGGGGATGTAGGGGGGGTTGCTGACGAGGTAGTGCAGGGTGCCGCGGGTGAGGGTGGCGGGGTGCTGGTCGAGGGCGTCGAGAAGATCGCCCTTGACCAGGTCGAGGCGGTCGGCGACGGCGTGGCGCTCGGCGTTGAGGCGAGCGACCTCGAGGGCGTCGGCGGAGATGTCGGTGGCGACGGCGCGGGCGCCGGGGAGGTACTTGAGGAGGGCGACGGCGATGCACCCCGAGCCGGTGCAGACGTCGGCGATGAGAACACCGTCACCCTTGGGACCGCCGAAGCCGGGCTGGGCACGGGCGTGGCGGAGGACTGAATCGACGATGGTCTCGGTGGCCGGGCGGGGGATGAGGACGCGGCGGTCGACCTTCATGGGCAGGCCGTAGAACCATTTCTCGCCGATCAGGTAGTGGACCGGCTCGTGCTCGAGGGCGCGGGCGACGAGGTCGCGGAGCTGTTGACGCTCGAGCGGCGACGCCGGGCGGTCGGGATCCATGACCAGGCGCAGGCGTTCGCAGCCGATCACGTGGGCCACGAGCATCTCGGCGACGAGGCGGGGGCTGTCGAGGTTCTTCTTAGTGAAGGCGCCGGACATCCACGCGAGCAATCGGCGCGTGGTCCAAGGCTCTTCTTGCACGGGGGTACCGGGGCGGGAGGTCACGGCAGGATTGTAAACGCCCGCCGCGGCGCGGGAACAGGGAGCGCCCGGCTCAGCGGGAGGCGACCAGGAGTGCCGGAATCGCGAGCCAGAGCAGGCCCTTGATCAGGAAGAACAGGAAGCCGGCGACGCCGAACCTGGCGACCCAGCGGGCGATGGGCTTTGGGAACGGGCACTGCATGGCGGGAAGTATTGGCGCCGAGCGGCTGGCTGGGAAGGCTGGCGCACCGGGCGGGCACTATCCTTGCGGCCATGCCGATCGATTTCATTGACGAGCTGAAGTGGCGGGGGATGTACTACCAGTGCACGGACGAGGCGGGGCTGCGGAAGCACCTTGCCGATCCGGGCGCGGCCATGCGCCGCGCGTACATCGGGTTTGACCCGACGGCCGACTCGCTGACGATCGGCAACATGGTCACGATCATGATGCTGGCGCACTTCCAGCGGGCCGGGCACGCGCCGGTGGTGGTGTCGGGGGGCGGGACGGGGCTGATCGGCGACCCGTCGGGGAAGTCTGCCGAGCGGGTGCTGATGACCGAGGAGGTCGCTCGCCACAACGTGGAGCGGCAGCGACGCATCTTCGACAAGCTGCTGGACTTTTCAGCGGGGGTGAAGAACAGGGCGACGGTGGTGAACAACGTGGACTGGCTGGGGAAGCTCACGTTCATCGAGGCCCTGCGCGACATCGGGAAGCACTTCTCGGTGAACATGATGATTCAGAAGGATTCGGTGAAGGGGCGGCTGGAGAATCGAGAGCAGGGGATCAGCTACACCGAGTTCAGCTACATGATCCTGCAGGCGTACGACTACGCGCACCTCCACGAGACGATGGGCGTGACGCTCCAGATGGGCGGAAGCGACCAGTGGGGGAACATCGTCGCGGGGTCTGACCTGATCAGGAAGCGGAATGCGGTAGGAGGCGAAGGGGCGGGACCGGCGAAGGAGGCTGACGCGTTTGGCCTCACCACGCCCCTCATCACCAAGGCCGACGGCGGCAAGTTCGGCAAGACCGAATCGGGCGCGATCTGGATGACGCCCGACCGCACCAGCCCGTACGCGTTCTACCAGTTCTGGCTCAACGCCAGCGATGAGGATGTGCCCAAGTTCCTGAAGATCTTCACCTTCATGGGGCGCGAGGAGATCGAGGGATTGCTCGCGGGGCACGCGGCCAATCCGGGCGCGCGCGAGGCGCACCGGGCGCTGGCTCGCCACGTGACCGAGATGCTCCACGGCAAGGCCGAGGTCGAGAACGCCGAGAACGCGGCCAAGGCCCTCTTCAGCGGCGAGATCGCGGGGCTGCCCGAGGCAACGCTGCGCGAAGTGCTGGCGAGCGTGCCGAGCAGTTCGCACGACAAGGCGACGCTGGGCGCGGGCGTGGCCGTGATGGACCTGCTGGTGACGACCAAGCTCGCGGCGTCGAAGCGCGAGGCCAAGGAATTCCTGGCGGGCGGGTCGGTGGCGGTGAACGGGAAGAAGGCGGGGGCCGAGGACAAGGTCACGAGCGCGGACCTGCTGCACGGGTCGATGATCGCGCTCCGCCGCGGCAAGAAGAGCTGGCATGTCACCCGGTGGGAATGAGGGGAGAGGGGCAGTCGGAGTGGGCAGTTGGGAAGAGACGGCTTTCCCCACTGCCCACTCCCGATTCCCCACTCCCCTGCCCCATAGACTCTCCCTATGACCACCGCCCTCAACACGCCGACCACCGAGTTTGAGAAGAAAGACCGCTGCGCCGGGCTGCCGCACAGGCCGCGGGTGTTGCTCGGCAAGATGGGGCTGGACGGCCACGACCGGGGCGTGAAGGTCATCGCGCGGGCGCTGCGCGACTCGGGCGTGCACGTGATCTACAGCGGGCTGTGGCAGACGCCGCGGAGCTTGGCGATCTCGGCGCGCGACGAGGACTGCGACGTGGTGTGCGCCTCGATGATGAGCAACTCGCACCTGGTGCTGGGGCCCAAGCTGGTCGACGAGCTGCGCACGCTGGGGCGGGCGGACATCCCCGTGTACATGGGGGGAATCCTGCCGCAGGAGGACATCCCGACGCTGATGCAGAGCGGTGTGGCCCGGTGTTTCACCACGGGCGTGGGGCTGATGGACATCGTCGAGGCGGTGCGGGGGGCGACCAAGGAGCGGGCGGCTTCGGTGAGCGGGGGCGTGGCGACGGCGCAGCTGGCGCGCGATATCTCGATGGTGCACGGCGGCAAGGCGCTGCGGGCGGGCATAAAGCGCAAGCGGCCGGCGCGCGTGGTTGGCGTGACGGGATCTCCCGGCGCGGGCAAGAGCACGCTGGCGGCGCAGATGGTCGCGGAGTTTTCGCGCCGGGCCAAGGCGGGCGGTGGGGGGGCGGTCAAGGGGCGGTGCGCGGTGGTGGCGTTTGACCCCATGAGCCCGATCACGGGCGGGGCTCTGCTCGGAGACCGGCTGCGCGTGGATTTCAACGTGCTCGACGAGGCGGTGTACTACCGCAGCCTGGCGATCAGCGGCGAGGATTACCACGCGCTGCCGGAGATCATCGAGCTGATCGGCGGTGCGTGCGGGGGCGACGACGCGTTCGACCTGGTCTTCGTCGAAACCGTCGGCGCGGGTCAGAACGAGACCAAGATCCGCCAGCACGTGGACAAGACGCTGGTGGTGCTGACGCCGGGCATGGGAGATGCGGTGCAGATGGACAAGGCGGGAATTCTGGAGATCGCCGACGTGTTCGTGTGCAACAAGGCGGATCACCCGGGAGAGAACGAACTGGTGCGTGACCTGCGCGACATCGCGGGGAAGCGGCCGATCGTGGAGACGGTCGCGACGCGGGCGCAGGGGGTGGGGGAGTTGCTGGATCTGGCGATGGCGTGAGCGTGCCTGCCGCGATTGGGACGGACCTCCCCCGGCTTCGCGGACTGCCACCCCCTCCGGAGGCCCGGAGGGGGATCGGTTGCGCGGCCCATGAATCCAGTTGGCGGTGAATCGCATCGAAGGTGTACGGCGAACTCCGGTCAGCGGGAGGTACACTCGATGGACATGGCTCTGGCGGCTCCGAATGGCGAGCTCGCGGTGGAATCGCCCGATGGGGGCGAGCACACCATGCAGTGCATGGAAGTGTGGGGTGGGAACGAAGCCGCGGACTCGGCGGTGAAGATGCCGGGGCTCGATGTGTGGGTTTACAGCCGGCCATACAAGGGCGACGCGAGCGGTGGGGATGTGCACTACGTGTCGCGGTGCGGGACGGGACGGATCGCGCGGCTGCTGGTGGCGGACGTGAGCGGGCACGGCAGCGAAGTCTCGGAGATCGCCATCGCGCTGCGCGGGCTAATGCGGAAGTTCGTGAACTTCCTTGATCAAAGTCGCTTCGTTGAATCACTTAACCGCGAGTTTGCGGGGTCGGCCAAGAGCGGGAACTTCGCGACGGCGGTGGTGGGGACGTACTGGGCGCCGACGCGATACCTGGTCACGTGCAACGCGGGGCATCCGCGGCCGTTTCACTATCGCGCGGCCAAAGGAAAGTGGGAACTGCTCGAGGAGGGCGCCGGGAGCGGGGATGGGCCCGCGAACCTGCCGCTGGGGATCATCGAGCCCACGCGCTACGACCCGCACGGGGTACGGCTCGAGCGCGGGGACCTGGTGATGATCTACACCGACTCGCTCACCGAGGCTCGAGGCACGGACGGCGTGCTGTTGGGCGAGGAGGGGGCGCTGGCGATTCTGAATTCGCTGGATGCGGCGCGGCCCGAGCTGCTCACGCGCTCGCTGCTGAAGCGCGTGGAGGAATTCACCAAAGGCGAGGCGCTCTCGGATGATTCGACCGTGCTGCTGCTTCGGTGCACGGGCGAGGGGGCTCCGCGGATGGGACTGCGCGAGTCGGCCAACGCGGCGTGGCTGTTCCTGGGGCTCGTCGTGGCGCGGGTGATGGGCGGTTCGACGCCGATCCCGTGGCCGGAGCTGCGGGTCGAGAACATCGGCGGGGCGATCCTGCCGCGGCTCAATCTCACGTGGGGGAATGCGAAGGGGTGATGGGGGTGATGGAGGCGACCTGAATTGTGGTCACCTGCGTGCCTTCATCATGTCCGTTGCTCGTGATGCGGCGCTATGCCGCGTGGCGAACGTGCTGCCGGCGCTGCTGGGCGAGCACGTAGCGGCTGATCTGCGCGACGACGAACTCGCGGTGGGCGGCGTGGTAGCTGAAGTCAAACGCGACGCCCACGTAGGTGTTCATCGAGCTGTCGATGTGGCTGTGGACGATTTTGGCGGTCACCGCCAGGGGCGCGGGGATTTCCGGCGTGAGGTTGATGCGGGTCCAGATCATGCGCGAGCGGTCAGAGCCGCTGCTGGCGGCGCGGTCGATCATCATTCCGGCGCCGCCGCCGCCGAGGTTGACGAGCTTGGCGCGGAACGGGGGGCCGACCTCGGGGAGCACCATGGGATCGGCGTCGTCCTGGGCCGCGTCGGGGGCGATTTCTCCGCGGAGCAGGGCGGAGATGTGGGCGCGGTTGGCGACTTCGGCGGCGATGACGGTGCAGGGGTCGAGCAAGGGCCAGCACTGCACCTCGGGGAGGCGGAGCTCGGCGGTGGACATGCGGTAGAACGCGCGGCGGGCGCAGCGCTCGACGTGGTCGGGGATGCGGAGTCGGATCGCGGCCGCCTGGCGCAGGGGGAGGGCGTCCTGCGCGGGGCTCAGGACCTCGGTCTTGAACATCCAGCGGTTCTGGCCGATCGACATGCCGGCGATCAGGCGCGTTCCGGGGGCGAGCTGGATGGACTGGCCCATGGCGGTGGGCAGTTCGACGGCAATCTCGGTGTCGGTGAGCCGGAGGATGCGGACGCGCCAGACCAGGTCGGCGGGCCCTTCTGCGGCACCGGCCTCGTCGCGATCGACGCTGAGTTCGAGCCCGCCGTTGCGCTCGTAGATCTGATCAAGGCAATCGCGCCAACGCTCTGTTCTTGACCGACTGGCGGGCATGGGACGTCTCTCCTCGAAGCGGGGTGTGGCTGGGAGGATCGACGGTCGGGGCAGCCCGTATGAGGATGGTCTGAATCCGGCGCGTCCTAGAAGCGTGAAGCCTCGTCAAGGGCCCGATGGACGGCACGAAGCTCATCTTCGCCAAGGGATTGGCGGCCGAACCTCGCCCGATAGTACAGGTCGGCCGCGAGGGTTGCGGCCTCGCCCAGGCGCGGGTCGCGGGCGGCGACGTCGGCGGCGTGCGCCAGCGGCGGCTGCCAGCCGGGCTTGGGATAGCCGCGCTTGCGGAGCAGCGCGAGCATGCGGCGGAAGAACTCGGTGTGACCCAGGGCGCGGGCGAGCTCGGGGTCGGCGCGGAGAGCAGAGCGGCGGCGGAGCGAGGCCGAAAGACGGGAGGTCAGGCCGCGGGAAAGTCGCAGGAGCGCGATCGCCACGATGCTCCCGACGACGATCGCGACAGCGGCCTTGATGATGATGGGGACCGTGCCCCGCCAGCCTTCCTCGTCGTACTGCAGGCGCAGGGCGTCGAGCTTGGCGTGGAGCCACGGCTCGGGGTCGGCGCTGAAGCCAAGGAGCTTGCGGCGTGAGCTCTCGTCGAAGGAGATGAACGAAGTGGACCAGAACGTATCGATGCGGTCGAGCATCGCGGCCCAGTGCGCGCCCAGGCCCGTGGGGGGACGGAGCCGGGCCCGGAGCGTGTCGGGCGGCGTGGGGTCGAACGTCCACCACACGCGGCTGCTGACGCGGGCTTCCACCCAGGCGTGCGCGTTGGATTCGCGGACGATGTAGACATCGCGCGACTGGTCGTACTCGCCCGCGGCGTACCCCGCGACGACGCGAGCACGGATGCCGACGCTGCGGCACATGCCCGCCATGGCCGACGCGAAGTACTCGCAGTGGCCTTCCTTGCCCTCGGTGAGGAACCACTCGATTGGGTCTGTGCCGGCGCGGGGGGCACCGGCGTTGAGCGTGTACGAGAACGTTGTCCGGAGATACCTCTCGAGGACGCGGCAGGCTTCGAAGTCCTGCTCGGGCGGGCGCGATTTGGGGTCGGGGTCGATGTCGGCGTCGCGGAGCACCTGCGCTGCGATCTGCCCGACACGGGGGACGCCGAAGGTCTCGGTTGAGCGACCCCTCCCGGCCACCGTGCGTTCATTCGCCGGCGGGAGTTCCGGGGGCTCGGACGCCGCAATATACCTGAACGGTCCTGCCGCGCCCTTGCGCGACACCGTGTCGATACCGGGGCGGCTGGAGAATGTGGAAGGGACGTCGGAGGCGATCTCGACGGGGCGGTACACCAGCGGCAACGGCGCCACGGCGGCCACGTCACGCATGGCGATTTCCTGCCAGATCCCGTTCGCGCCGGGCGATCCGCCCAGGGAGAAGCGGTTGCCTGGGGGGCTGTCCTCCGACCGGGCGTCGTCTCTATTCGTGGCGGACCACGCGCCCTTGTTGTACACGTCGAGCACGGAAGCCCGAAGATAGAACACGCGTCCGTCGGCGCCCAGCGAATTCTGGTCCTTGTCCTTGAAGCGGGCCTCGAGCACGACACGGGCCGATTCTGAGATGAGGCCGGATTGGCGCAGGTCGACGTGGTCGGCCAGGCCGGTGACCCTACCGCCGGTGGGCTGGCCGAACGCGCCGGCGAGGCCGAAGCCGATGCCGCGTGGCATCACCAGGAAAATGACGGCGCTGACCACCAGCCCCATCGCCATGGCCAGGGCGAGCGTGCCGATGAACTGGCGCTTGGCGTGCGGGCCCAGGCCCACGCGCGGGCCGTCGCTGCGCTCGGGGGAGCCGACCAGTTCGTAGCCGGCGGCGATGTGGAAGGCGGTGACGGCCATCAGCAGCGCGAGCAGGTTGGTCAGGAGGATCGCGGCCATGCCCAGCGAGGCGCCGGTGAGCATGGAGCCGACGGAGAGGAAGACCGAGAGCGTGAGGATCTGGGCGGTGTCGCGCGACTGCTTGCGGTCCCACATCTTCACCACGATGATCGCGATGAGGAACTCGCAGAACACCGAGACGGTGAGGCCGTGCAGGCCGCCCGCGTTGCGCACGCGGTACGCGCTCCAGCCGATCGCGGCCAGGACCAGCACGTCGGAAACGGGCCGGCGGGCGATGGCCTTGCCCAGCACGTCGGCGACGTACCAGCCCAGCAGCGTGATGGGCACGGCCCCGATCGCAAGCGCAGGGAAGCGGTCGGCCAGCGCGTACGAGGAGATCGACAGCACCACGGTGACGGTGACCAGCGCATCGGACCAGCGTCGGATGGTCATGCGGCGGCCTCCGGCGCGGGGGCGGTCGCCGCGGTCGCGAGGACCGTGACGACGTCGGGGTGCGTCGGGTGCGCCGCGTGGGGTCGGGTCGTGATGATGAGGACCAGGTCGCCGGGCGTGTGGTCTGCCGCGTGCGTGGACGCGCCGGGGGTGGAGGTGGCGGGGAGCGAGGCGAGGGCGTCGAGGAGCGCGTCGGCGTGGCCGCGTCCCTCGCGTGCGGGGGTGCGCAGGCCGATCGCGGGGACCACGAGACCGACGGGGGAAGCGCGGGCCCGGGCCGCCTCGACCGCGCCGGCGGCGAGGGCGATGGCGCGCTCGCCCCGCGCGGCGTCGGCGTCCAGCTCGAGAATGATCCACATGCGGACGTTGCGCGCCGAGGTGAACTGGCGTGTGAGAAGGGTTCCGGTGCGGGCGCTGGCGCGCCAGGCCACGGCGCGCGGGCTGTCACCCTCGCGGTGCTCGCGGAGCGCGAAGAACTCTCCGGAAGAGGAGCGGCGCAGGGCACGTGCGGCCATCGAGCCGGGCTCACGCGAGGTGCGCAGGACGCCCTGTTCGAGCGCGACGGGGGCGGGCCTCACGATCACGCGCCGGGGCTGTGAGAACGTCACGCTCTTGCGGGTGAGGCCGAAGGGGAAGATGGTCCACACGAGCGTGCGGTCGAGGCGGGTCTCGCCGCGGGCGAGCGTGGCGCACCTGGCCTCGGCGTCCACCGACTGGCGCGGGCCCACATGGGCGACGAACGCGTTGGGCGCGGCGAGCACGGCACGCCAGTCACGCGACACGTCGCGTTTGTCGGGCAGCTCGCTGATGTTGAGAGCAAAGGCGGGGAAAAGGCGGTTGCGGTTGCGCACGCGGTAGCGGATGACAAGTTCGGAGCCGGCGTTCACGGGCTCGACGGGGAGGCGCTCGAGTTCGATGCCCATGAGAGCCGCGCCGCTCACGACGCCGCTGACGAGCAGGCCCGCGACCGCGAGGCCAAAGGCCCAGAAGAGCAGGTTGTTCTGGCTGTTGATGGCGCCGACGGCAAGGAAGATCGTGGTCAGGCCGTAGACGACGCCAGGGAGATGAAAGTGGTAGCGACGGCCGCGCCGGGCCATGGGGTCGGCGAGGGGTGAGCCGACGTTGGGGTGGGTCGCGGTGCCGGCGTCGCCGAGGCGCACGTCACTGCGTTCCCTTGGCCTTGCCGGTGCTGGGGAGCATGACCAGGACCTGGCGCCCCGTGCCGGGGAGCTGCACGGGCTCACGCACGCCGGGTATGCCGTTGCGCCGGGCCGTGAGGATCATGGAGTTCTTGATGAGGTTGCGGTCGGCGATGGGCACGGAGAACTGTCCGTCCTTGTCGGAGGTGGCGGTTCCCACAAGGTGGGAATCTCCGGCGCGGCCGAGAGACTTGACCTCGACCTCGACGCCTTCGATCCCCTGCGAAGTCAATCGGGAGTCATTGTCGTCGACCACCTGGACGATCGCCGCAGAGCCGGGGACGACGCGCCCGTTGATCTCGCTGGCGGAGCCGTTGCAGCCGGTCTGGATGCCGGCGAGGAGTGCCGCGGCGAGAGAAACCGCGGCGCCGAAGAACTTCCGTGTGTTCATGCCTTGGCCTCGATGGAGGTGCTTTGCGGGGCGACGGTCTCGACGAGGGGGAGCTCGGCTGATGCGGCCGCGGCCGCCGCGGCTGGGGCCGGGTTTGGCGCGGGCTGCGGCTTGGAGTCGCCCGATTTGAGTTCGGCGATCTGGGGCAGGTCGTTGAGCGAGGCGAGGCCGAAGGCGTCGAGGAACTGCTTGGTGGTGCCGTACAGCAGGGGCCGGCCGAGCTCCTCCGCCCGGCCCTTGATGGTTATCAGGCGGCGGTCCATGAGCGAGCGGAGCACTTCGCCGCAGGCGACGCCGCGGATGGCTTCAAGGTCGGCGCGGGTCATCGGCTGCTTGTAGGCGATGATGGCAAGGGTCTCGATCGCGGCTTTGGTGAGGCGCGTGGACTGGCGGGCGCGCTGGAAGGCGCCGACGGCCCGGGCGAACTGCGGCAGCGTCATGAGGCGGTAGCCGCCCGCGACATGCTCGATACGGAAGGAGCGGCCGGTGTCGGAGTAGGCCGCGTTGAGGGCTTTGATCGCGTCCTCCACGGCGCGGACGAGGGCCGGGTCGGCCTTGACGTCTTCGGAGGGGGCACTGTCGGCACCGCCCGAATCGGCGCTCGCGGCCTCCGCGGCAGCGCGGGCCTTGGCGGTGGGGGGGACGAGCCCCAAGGCCACCGCGGCGGCGCTCACGGGGCGCTCGACGCTCATGAGAATGGCTTCAACGGCGGGCGCGATGGACGCGGGGTCGAGGGTGGCGCGTTCCGTCGCGCCGGATACGGCGGTCTCCATGGCGGGATGCTAGCAGGGATGCCAAAGCGCGGGGAGTAAGGCGGCGGCCACCATGGGTGCTTTTGTGCTTGGACCAAAGCGCCGCCCGTCGTACGCTGAAGGTCCAGCCCCGCGAGACACGGGGCGAGTTTCCGCATGGTCGTGTTTTCATAGGAGAGCCAAGATGCTCAAGATTGGAAACGCCGGGATTCCGGCCGCGGTAGTCGTTGGCCTGGCCGGTATGTGCGCCTGCACCGGGACGGCGCGGGCCGACTTTGCGGGCCAGACGATCCTGGGCCCGTTGACCAACGGGAGCCTGGTCTTGGGGGATACGACGGGCAAGTCCGACGACAACGACGGTTTTACGAGTGGCACGCACATCTTTGACATCTGGGATGGCGGCGATGATGTGTGGCAGCTCGACTGGGCGGGTGGCGACCTTACGGTGAACCTCACGTCGTTCGGCGGGTCGGACAACGACCTCTTCCTCTACACCCCGGCCAGCTACGACGACTCGGGCAACTACAGCATCGCGGGCTCCTTCGACACGGTGACCGAGCCCGGCGCCGTCGCGGGGACCTATTACATTGTCGTCGACTCGACGTTTTTCTCGGAAGGTGCCTACGAGTTGCAGGTCACGCCGGCGCCGTCGGTGCTGACGCTGGCCGGGCTTGGCGCGCTGGGCAATGCGGGCCGGCGGAGGCGCTGAGCGAGGATTGCCAATTCACTGAACCTCGCCCGCGTGCGGCGGTGGTCGCGCGCGGGTCTTTAGGATTGCGGCATGCTGAGGGTCGTCCCTCGGCGAACCGGGGGCTTGGATAGGGTGCTGGCGGGACGGAGTGTCAGGCAATGCAGTCGCCGGCACCGCGCTCTTTCTGTCCGTTCTCGGGTTGATCATTACCAAGATCTTGACCGGCGCTGGGGTCGTGATCTCAATCGCCCTGCTCGTTCACAGTCGCGGAGAACGCGGGGTGTCCACGCGCCACATGGGAACGAAGGCAGCGGCGATCAGCGCCAGGATGGCGGCGGCGACGCCGATCGAGCGGTCGATGAAGACGGGCATCCGCTCCAGGCCGCAAAGGTGGTTGCGTACGTAGAACTCGATGGAGGCCGGCGAGATGACCGGCGCCGGCTCGTCGATCGCGAGTTCGAGGGTTCCGGACTTGAGCGCGCGTGAGTAGCCCAGGCACACGCCGCCGTAGTCGGCGCCGTTCATGGTCTCCGAGGGCGCGAGTTCCAACTGCTCCGTGGGTTCGCCCTGCGGGGAGCGTGCGATGACCCGAGCTTTCCACGCCCCAACAGCGGCCTTCAGTTCTTCGGGAGAGGTGGTTGCGTCGTGTGGGCGTACGAGCAAGAGGTAACCGTGGGCACCGGTGCACGATACATGCAGCGGGGCGGTGGTTGACCCGGCGACGCGGGGGTCGGCAACGATGATCGCGGGCTCTTCGTCGAGCCAGACCTGGAACTGGCGATCCAGTTGATGAGCGTCACGGAGTTCGTGCACAGCCAAGGCGGCGAGTCCGAGCGTGAGTGCCAAGGGGACAAGTCGGATAGGGACCCGCTGCACGGGAGACTGTACGGGCGGGCGTAATGAGAGTTCCGCCGGACGTGGTGGCGATCGGAGCGAGTGACGCCACGCTGGGGCTTGGGACCTGTCGGCCGGGTGTGGAGAGCTTCCGGCCGTCGGTATCGACAGGCGCCGCTGCGCGAATTGGGAAGTCGAAGCCCGCGGGAGCGATCAACGCGCGTACTCGATCGCCCGCGTCTCGCGGAGCACCGTCACGCGGATCTCGCCCGGGAACGTCATCTCTTCGCTGACGCGCTTGGCGATGTTGTGGGCGATGAGGTAGGCCTCGTCGTCGCCGACCTTGCTGGCGTCGATCATGACGCGGACCTCACGCCCGGCCTGGATGGCGTAGGCCTCGATCACGCCCGACTGAGACAGCGCGATGTCCTGGAGCTCGGTGAGGCGTTGGACGTACTTCTCCATGCTCTCGCGCCGGGCGCCGGGGCGGGCGCTGGAGACGGCGTCGGCGGCCATGACGATGGGGGTGTAGTAACTGGTCGACGGGATGTCGCCGTGGTGCCCGCCGATGGCGTTGAGGACCGCGTCCTTCTCGCCGAACTGCTTGGCGAAATCCATGCCGATCTTGGGATGGCCGCCCTCCATCTCGTGGTCCATGGCCTTGCCGATGTCGTGGAGGAAGCCGCAGCGCCGGGCGAGCGTGCCGTCAAGGCCGAGCTGGTCGGCGATGACCTGGCAGAGGAAGGCGACCTCGATCGAGTGGCGCAGCACGTTCTGGCCGTAGCTGGTGCGGTAGTGCAGCTTGCCCATCGCTTCGATGATCTTGGGGTGCAGGCCGCGAAGGTTGACCTCGAGCGCCGCCTCGCGCCCGAACTTCTGGATCTTCTCGTTGATCTCCGATCTCACCTTGTCGACGACCTCCTCGATGCGAGAGGGGTGCATGCGCCCGTCCTGCACGAGGCGCTGCAGCGCTTCGACGGCGACCGCCTGGCGCACCTTGTCGAAGCAGGAGACGACGATGACGCCGGGCGTGTCGTCGACGATGATGTCGACGCCGGTGGCCTTCTCGATGGCGCGGATGTTGCGGCCCTCGCGCCCGATGATGCGGCCCTTCATGTCGTCGGAGGGGATCTCGACGGTGCGGACGGTGGACTCACTGGCGATCTCGCCGGCGTAGCGCTGGATCGCCATGACGGTGATCTCGCGGGCCTTTTCCTTGGCCTCGTTCTCGGCGTCCTCGATGATCTTGCGGGTGATCTTGCCGACGTCCTGGCGGGCGCCCTGCTCGATGCGGTCAAGGAGCGCTTCCTTGGCCTGCTGGGGCGTCATGTCGGCGACGCGGAGGAGGCGGTCCATCTGCTCCTGAAGGACCTTGGCGGTTTCGGCTTCGCGCTCGCCGACGACCGCCTCGCGGACCCTGAGGCTTTCCATGGTCTTGGTCAGCGTCTGCTCGCGCTGGCCCAGGGACTCCTCCTTGCGGTCAAAGAGGTCCTCGCGCTTGGCCAGGCGCCGCTCGGTCTCGCGGAGTTCGTTGCGGGTGTTCTCGGTCTCGGCTTCAAAGCGGGCGCGGCGGTCGAGAATGACCTTCTCTTCATCGACTCGCTTTTTCTCTGCCGCGCTCTTGGCGTCGGATTCGGCGCGGGCGACAATGTCGCGGGCCTGAATCTGAGCGGCGCCGATCGTCCGGCCGCCGATGAGGCGTACCAGAACGAACCCCAGCGCAACGCCGACGGCGAGCGCGCCGAGGCATGCGCCGATCTCCACGATGCTCACTTCGCCCAGGATGATGGTGCCAGACATGGGCGCACTCCCGCTCGCGCCGGAATTGCGGGTGTGCCGATGGACCGCGGCTTGTGGGCGGCCTCGTGCCGCCGTTCGTTCCGACCTTGAGGATTCAGCGCCGACTCTCGGCGCGGGCCACTCCCGCGTCCGAACCCAACGCACGCGGGCGCCCCGGCGCCCCGCTCGTGCAACACAGGCAAACAAATTCCCGACAACGGCGCTTCACGTGGAATGAGCCCCCTCAAAGGCGCGGAGCGGCAAGCGTGAGCAAGGAATCCAACGGCGTGGATCCTCGCGATGACGGTCCAATCTCGGTATCACACCCGGACAATCCGGACGATACCACTATAGTGGCCCCGGCCTCCTGCCGGTCAACGATTCCTGAACACTCGGCGCGGCCCCACGTGGCCGATCCTTTGGAGCAGATTCGATGGCACTCAGGAACGGTATTTGTTTGGTTCTGGGCTCGGTTGTTGCGGCGATCGCGGCCTTGCCGCTGTCGGGGTGCGCCAACGGTTCTTCGCGAGGCGTCCCGCTCGCCGGGGCCGAATCGAACACCGCCGGACCGCTGGCCGTGGATGTTCAGAACCAGCTCGGCGAGGTGGAGGTGGTCGTCGATCCGACGGTGACCCGACCCTTCGTCGAAGCGGTGCCCATGACCCGCACGGCGCCGATGGGCCCGATCGATCGTGACTCGAATTTCAAGCCGTGGGTGGCGGGCCAGATCGCCGAGAGCGAGGGGGGCAGGATCCTGCGCGTGCTCAGCACGGCGCGCGAGGGTGAGGCTCCGCGGCCGGTGTACATCCTGGTCCGCGTGCCTTCGTGCGAGGGCGTGCGCGTCCGCAACACCGGCGGTCCGGTCACGCTGACGGGGGTGGGGGGGACGATCGACGTCGAGACCACGCCCGGCACGCGCGGCCTGTGGGACGAGGGCGCGGCGGTGCGGATGCGAACGACGCGCGAGGTTGCCTCGAACGTCTCTCTGGTCAGTTCCGACGGCGAGGTGTTGATGACGGTCCCGTGGAAGTCCAAGGGCAAGATCGAAGCCCAGGCCCCGGAGACGATCATTCAGATCGCGGCGGTTCCCGAGTTGCAGTCCAACGGCGCGGCGACAACGTCTTTGAACGGGCGGTACACGGGCTCGCTCAACGGAGGCGAGAACGCGATCAACCTGCGATCGGGGACGCGTGTGCGCTTCACCACCACGTACGAGCCGGTGCCTTACCCGCCCAAGCGGGCGGCCGCGACCGCGGAGAGCGCCGCGCCCGAGCCGGCCGCGAAGTGACCAACCGGCCGGCGTCGGGGCGTTTCGTCAGCGGGCGGCGCGCCCGGTCCAGCTCCAGTTCAGCGACGGATCAAAGACGGTGACCGGCGCGCTGTTGAGCAGTCGCGCGGCGAGCACATCCATCGCGGCACGCTCAAGGCGCTGGCGCACGTCGTCGCGCGCGGCCTCTTCAGCGCCCGGCGGCGGGGTGGCGCCGGGAAGGCGATCCACGCCCAGGGCGATGGCGTAGCCGCGGTCGAACACGAGCACCGGGCTGAGCGCGCCGGGCTGGAGGTCGCGGAGCGCCTCGCGGAACGACGCGGCGTAGGTCGGGTCGACCGGGCTGATGGGCTCGACTTCGCCCCCGCGCGCGCCGGAGGGATCGACCGACAGAATGCGGGCCTCGGCGGCGAAGCGCTGGGCGAGGTCTTCGGGCGGTCCGGCGCGGAGGCGCTCGTGCAGGCGCCGGGCCTCAGTCTCGACGCCCATGACGATGATGCGGCAGCGCACGCGCGGACCGAAGCGGACTTCCAGCGATGCACGCACCTCGTCCTCGTCGACGCGGACCTCGGGCGCGACGAGCTTGCGCAGCATGGCGCTGCGGCGCAGCAGAGCATCGAATCGGTCGGGGCCCAGGGCGCGGGTCCGGCGCACGCGGGCCAGCGCCTGCTCCACCGCAGGCTCGTCGCCGATCGGCATGGCGCGCCGGAGCGTCATGGAAAAGAGCGAACGCTCGCGATCGATGTCTTCGGGCGTGAGCGTGATGGCGCGGCTGGTGAACTCGTTGCGGAGTCGGTTCTCGAGCGTCAGCTCTTCGACCACCTGGGCGCCGGCGATCTCGGCCAGGCGCGGGCGGATTTCGTCCCAGCCCACCGGGTCGTTGCCCACGATGAACGGGGCGGGATCGTGACCGGGGGCCGACGGTGCCCGGGCCGGTCCCAGCGCCCCGGCCCCGGCGAGAAAGCCGCCGAGGAGCGCCCCGGCGAACGCAAGGGGCCCGCCCCGACCGGGGCGCGAACGGACTGGTGTGGTGCTCATGACGTGATAGCATGTCAGCGCGGGCCCGCGGTCAAATGCCGGCGCGGACAAATCCGTGCCCCCGTCCCGTACGGATAATGAGCGTGAACAGCGCAGGCCAGAGCGGAACCAAGGACGGCACGCGGGTCCCGAGCGCGCCGATGCTGCTGTGCCCGTACTGCGGCGCGGCCACGCCGCAGGGCACGCGTTGCATCGCCTGTCGCGGGCTGCTCGACCCGCTCTCGCGCCAGGCCAGCCAGAACGCGATGGGGCCGTGGTTCGTCCGCGACTTGGCCATGCCCTTCATGCCCGGGTGCTCGTACGAGACGCTGGTGGGCATGGTCACGCGCGGCAAGATCACCAAGCGGTCCGTGCTCCGGGGGCCCACGACGCGCCAGTTCTGGTGCACGGCCGAGCGCACCCCCGGCGTGTCGCACCTGCTGGGCGTGTGCCACAACTGCCGCGTGGACGTGCAGCCGACCGACTCGTTCTGCGACGAGTGCGGCGCGGGCTTCACGGTCGAGCCGGACCGGCAGAGCCTGGGCCTTGGAGCCGTGCACCTGCTCCCCGGCCAGGCGACCCCGCAGAGCATCGCGGAAGCGGGGCACGCCGTCGTCGGTCCACGGCCGGACCACGCGGGAGACGAGCCGAGCGTCCCGGCGAACGCGGCGCCTTCGCTGGACTTTGCGCCGCTCGTTCACGCTCTGCGCCGCAAGGTGCGGCGGCAGCGGTGGGTGATCGCGCTCCTGCTCTTGAGCGCCGTGGGGGGCGCCGGCGCTGCGGTCTGGATGCTCGCGCCGCGGGGTTCGATCGAGCGCTGGCTCGACCAGCAGGGGATTCGGTTCGGATCAACGCCGACATCAGCGCCCGGCCCGGTTCAGCCGGTCGCACCGCCCGCGTCGGCGCCGGTCGTTCCCGGTGAAGGGACGCCTCAGACCGTGCCGGAGCAGGCGGTGGAGCCCGCCCCGGTCGACGCGCCGGCATCGCACACCCAGCCGACGCCGCGGGCCCCCGCGGCGCCCGTCCCAAATGGTCCCGGCCCTGTTTCTGATCCCTGCGCAGGCGATGCCGAATTGCCGCCGGGCCTTGTGCTCGAGGACCACCCTGAGGTTCTTGAGCGTGCTGCCGAGGCGTTAAGTGACCGGCCCGACCTGCGTGCGGCCGTCCAGCGGCGTGGCGTTCAGGTTCGGCTGCGCCAGTT
This sequence comes from Phycisphaerales bacterium, assembly GCA_044223975.1. Taxonomy (GTDB): domain Bacteria; phylum Planctomycetota; class Phycisphaerae; order Phycisphaerales; family UBA1924; genus CAZCPB01. The sequence continues at coordinate 119,962 of JBGALI010000017.1, forward strand.
CCCGTAGCCGTGGCCCTTGCGGGATGGACCGCACATCTGGTACTCTGCGGAGGATCCGGTGCTTCGGGGCCGCGCGGCGTTCTGCCGCGACGGGAGGATCCGACATGTTGACGCATTCTTCGGGCGGTCGCCGCGCGTTTACGCTCATTGAGCTGCTGGTGGTGATCGCGATCATCGCCCTGCTGATCGGGATCCTGCTGCCCGCTATCGGGAACGCGCGCAAGGTGGCGCGCCTGACCATCTGCCTGAACAACCAGAAGACGTTCGGCAACTCGCTGGGGACGTACGCCGCGGACTTTGCGGACAAGATTTACTCGTTCACGTGGAAGGGCGGCGGGGACTACACCAATCAGGTCGACGGGTAGACCGCGCTCGCGAAGGCAGGCGACGACGTGCAGGCCGCGGCGAACCAGGCGGTGAACACCATCCGCCGGCGCGGCGACCGCCCTGATTTCAAGCGGATCGACGGCTGGATCCCGCACATCCTGTACACGCACCTGGTGCTGCAGGACTACATGAACAGTCGGCTCCCCGAGAAGATGGTGATCTGCCCGGAGGACAAGTACCGGGCCCAGTGGCACCAGGATCCCCGCCCGCCGGCGTGGCCGAACAACTACAGCCCGATTCCGAGCGATGCGAGCGGCACGGGCCTGGGGCTCCGCTGGCCGTACAGCTCCAGCTACCAGTACGTGGTCGCGTCCTTTGATCGCAGCGTCGAGGGAAACCGGATCAACCAGGAGGGGCTGGATTTCAACTACTACTGGATTCCCGGCGGCGCCATCCTGGGCGGGCAGAAGTTCAGCGAGGTCACGTTCCCCGCGGGCAAGGTCATGGTGTTCGACGGCGTCGAGCGGCACTTTGGCAAGCGACAGTCGTGGTACGCGTACGACGACCTGCGCGTGCCGCTGACGTTCATGGATTCGTCGGTGCGCGTCGTGGCGATGAAGGACTGCAACCAGGGCTGGCGGCCGAATTATCCGCGCAACAAGAACGCCCAGACCGTCACGTACAACTCGCCCGCGACCGGGCCCAACGCGTGGCTGCCGGCGCCGCGGAAGTTCGGATCGGACATCTGCAAGGGCTGGTTTGCGTGGACGCGCGGGGGCCTTCACGGCCTGGATTTCGGCGGTTCGGAGATCGATACCGGCCAGCCCAAGCCGTGAGGTTGGAAGAGATCGACGGCGCCCGCCGGGTCTGCATGCCGCGCTCTGCGGCGCCGCGTGGAGGGTTCGATATGACGAATCACCCGAGGATTCGCGGCCGGGCGTTCACGCTGATCGAGCTTCTGGTCGTGATCTCGATCATCGCGCTCCTGATCGGGATTCTGCTGCCGGCCATCGGCGGGGCCCGACGCGCGGGGCGGCTCACGCTGTGCACCAACAACCTCAAGCAGTTCGGCAACGCCCTGGGAACCTACGCCGCGGACTTCCAGGACCGCATCTACGCCTTCACGTGGCGCCGGGGTGACAGCCCGCACAAGAAGATCACCGGCGGGTTCTGGCCCGCGGCGACCGACGACGTCATGGCCGCCGCGCAGCAGGCGGTGGACATCATCGAGCGCCGCGGTGACCGGCCGGACTTCACGGGCGCGGGGCTGATCGGGTCGTGGATTCCGCACTGGTACTACACGCACCTGGTGCTGCAGGATTACCTCAACAGCCGGCTTCCGGAGCAACTGGTCGCGTGCCCCGAGGACCAGTACCGGCTGGCGTGGCAGAAGTCGCCGCGCCCGCCGCAGTGGCCCACGAACTTCAGCCCGGTGCCCGACCCCTCGACCGGCCAGCCGGGGATGCGCTGGCCGTACAGCGCCAGCTACGTGTGGACTCCCGCGTCGTACGAGCGCACGGCCAAGCCCGCGGACCGGCTCAGCCAGGACGGACTGCCGTGGAACACCGTGAGCACCCCCGGCGGCGCGGTGCTGGGGGGGCGGCGGCTGGGCGACTGCGTCTTTGCCTCGAGCAAGGTGCTGGTGTATGACATGGTCGAACGCCACATCAACAAGCGGCGATCGTTCCACGCGTACGACGATGTGCGTCAGCCGCTGGTGTTCTTTGATGCGTCGGTGCGCGTGATGCTCGCCAAGAACTGCAACCGCGGCTGGCGCCCCAACGACCCGACGAACCGCGGTTCCTCGCGAATCACCTACGACATGCCCGCGGCGGGTCCGAACGCGTGGATGCCGGCGCCGCGGCGAACGGGTGGCGACACGGTGCCCGGCCTGTACCTGTGGACGCGGGGCGGGATCGCGGGGATCGACTTTGGAGGCAGCGAGGTGAACACAGGGCAGTCGCCGTGAGTCTGTGGATGATCAGTTCGGAATTTGAGTGGGTGCCAGGTCCAGGAGTTGATCGAATTGAGCTGAGGTTCAGGGCCGAATGGGGTTGAAATTCCGATGCTTCTGTGGTTTGATGGAATAGCTCCTTGTGCAATTCTTTGGAGCTTTGAAATCCGGGCCGTTCTGGCGCCGGGGAGGAAGGTGGAATGAAGGTTCGGCGTGCCCGCCTGGCTTGCGGGGTCATGCCATGGCATTCACCCGCGGCGGGTGTCCGGCGCGGTTCATCGCTTTGGCCACCGTGTCGGGACGACACGTTCGAAGGAGGCTGGGTGGTATGCCGTGGGAGCAGGGCCGGGGAGTAGCCTGGGTGCTGATTCGGTGGGGCTGGGAGGTCGCGGCCATGCCGCTCGAACAATGAATAATCAGGAAGATTCTGCATCAGTTTGCACAGTTGCGGGTCGCGTGTTCGGATGGTAAAAAGATTTTGGGAGCCTGGGGTTCACAAAGGCCGTATAGTCACAGACCGCCACTCGGCGGGCTTGAGGAGCATCGTTCCATGCTGCACCGTTTTCGCCGTGGGTTTACCCTCATTGAGCTTCTGGTCGTCATCGCCATCATCGCCCTGCTGATCGGGATCCTGCTCCCGGCCATCGGCAACGCGCGCAAGGCGGCCCGCCTGCTCATCTGCCAGAACAACCTCAAGTCGTTCGGCAACTCGCTGGGCACCTATTCGGCCGACTTCAAGGACACGATTTACTCGTTCACGTGGAAGGCCGGCGTCAATTACTCCGGCCAGACCGACGGGTACAGTGCGATCAATACCGCCACGACCGATGTGCAGGCGGCCGCGAATCAGGCCGTGAACATCATCCGCAAGCGCGGTGACCGGGCCGGCGGCCTCAACCCGGTAGTGCAGATCAACGGGTGGATCCCGCACATCTACTACACGCACCTAGTGCTGCAGGACTATCTCAACTCGCGCCTCCCCGAAAAGATGGTGCTGTGCCCCGAGGACAAGTATCGCCTCCTCTGGCAGACGCAGCCTGTCAACCAGCTTTGGCCCCAGGCGTACACCCCTGTCCCTTCGACGGCCTCCGGCTCTGACGGACGCCGCTGGCCCTACAGCTCGAGCTATCTGTATGCGGTCGCCTCGTTCGACAACAACCCTGAGCCCGAGCGTATCAGCCAAGATGGACTGACCTACGGCTTCTACAGTGTGGGCGGCAACTCAAACCTCGGCAACCTGAAGTTCAGCGAGGTCGCCTTCGCTTCGAGCAAGGTGATCAACTACGACAACGTGCAGCGCCACTACGGCCGGCAGAGCTATTTCGCCTACGACGACGTGAAGCTCCCTGTGTCTTTCTTTGATGCCTCGGTGCGCATGGTCCTGATGAAGAACTGCAACCTAGGCTGGAAGCCCCGCAACGCCAAGGGCAAGGGTTGCTCCAAGATTACGTACGATGCCTCCACCTCCGGGCCCAACGCTTGGATGCCAATACCTCGCCAATTGACGGGTGACACCGTGAACGGCCTGTTTGCCTTCACGCGTGGCGGGCTGCACGGAATCGACTTCGGCGGCGGCGAGATCAACACCGGGCAGCCTGCCAACTAAGGAGCTGCACGACGGTCCAATCAACAAGCCCGGGCCCGCGCCCGGGCTTGTTTCTTTGTGAACGGGGCTGCGATGCTCTGGGCGGGCGGGGAAAAATGGCACGGTTTGCTGCGAAGGCCGTGGTACACTTCCGATAAGGGAATGCAGGAAAGCACCGGGAAATTTAGGAGCCCGCCCATGCGGCATGCGGCGCGTCGTGGTTTCACGCTGATCGAACTCCTCGTGGTCATCGCGATCATCGCGCTGCTCATCGGCATCCTGCTCCCGGCGATCAACAACGCGCGCAAGGTGGCACGCCTGGCGCTGTGCGAGAACAACCTCAAGCAGTTCGGCAACACGCTGGGAACCTACGGCGCCGACTTCAAGGACCTGATCTATGGGTTCTCTTGGAAGGCGAACGTCAGCTACGCCAATGAGGCGGACATCCCCTCGCTGGCGAACGCCAAGACCGATCTGCAGGCGGCCGCGAATCAGGCCGTGAACATCATTCGCAAGCGCGGGGACATGCCCACGCTGAACCAGATCACGGGCTGGATCCCGCACATCCTGTACACGCACCTGGTGGTGCAGGACTATCTCAACAGCCGTCTGCCTGAGAAGATGGTGGCGTGCCCGGAGGACAAGGTGCGGTTGTCTTGGCAGGCCAACCCCAGGCCGCCGGCGTGGCCATCGGCGTTCAACCCTGCGGTGTTGCCTTCGGGAGCGACTGCCCCGGCGGGCAAGAGGTGGCCGTTCAGTTCGACGTACCAGGCGGTGGCCGCGGCGTTTGACGCGACATCAGTTCCGGCGGACCGGGTGAGTCAGGACGGGCTTCCGTTCTACAGCTACAACGTGGGGGGCGCCGCGAAACTCGGCGGTCTGAAGATCGCGGACGCGACGTTCCCGGCCAACAAGGTGCTCTACTACGACTACCTGCAGCGGCACTACGGCAAGGCCGAGAGCTTCTACGCGTACGACGACGTGCGACTTCCCTTGGCGTTCTTCGATGCGTCGGTGCGGGTGGTGCTGAACAAGAACTCCAACCGGGGCTGGAAGCCGCGCAACCCGATCGGCAAGAACCCGACGTTCATGGACTACACCGGTCAGGATCCGTATGAGCCCCCGCCGCGCAAGACGGGCGGCGACATCGGCCTGGTCGGCGGGTTCGCGTGGACGCGCGGCGGCCTCCTGGGCAACGACTTCGGCGGCGGCGAGATCAACACCGGCCAGCCCTCGAGCTGATCGGGCTCGGCATCCGTGAACTTCCGCGCGGCCGCTCTTCGGGGCGGCCGTGCTTGTTTTTGCCCCCATTTGGCGGCAGTTTCGGCACGGTGGGAGCGACGGGGCGGTTTCAAAGCGCGTATCTTGTGTCGGCGCGGCAGGCAGCCGCGACCCGGAGACCATCGCGTGAAAATCCTTGTCGTGGACAAGTTCGAGAAGGCGGGCATCGAGGCGCTCAAGGGCACGGGCGCGGAGGTCGCGTACGAGCCCGAGGCGGGCGCGGCGATCGGCGCGGCGCTGGCGAAGGCCAAGCCCGACGTGCTGATCGTGCGATCGACGAAGGTGCCCGCCGCGGCGATGGACTCGGCGCCGGGCCTCAAGGGGATCATCCGCGCGGGGGCGGGCGTCGACAACATCGACGTGGGCTCGGCGACGTCGCGCGGCATCAAGGTGTGCAACTGTCCGGGGATGAACGCGGTGGCGGTGGCGGAGCTGGCGATGGGCCTGCTGCTGGCGTGCGACCGGCGGATCTGCGAGCAGACGGCCGAGGCCCGCGCCGGGAACTGGAACAAGAAGGAGTTCTCCAGGACGGGCGCCGGCGGGGCGCGGGGGCTCAAGGGCTCGACG
>JBGALI010000042.1:0-2537 GCA_044223975.1 Phycisphaerales bacterium
GCTCGTGCCGGTTGAGGTCTTTGAGAAGTTCGAGAGCCGCCGCTCCACCAAGGCGAACCAAGTCTCGCAGTCCTCTGCGGAGCTCGGATACATCGTGCGCGGCACCGCGGATGATCTCGTGGCCCGCAACGCGGCGCAGACCGCCTCGCCCGCGACCTACGACAGCCTCGCCCGGCAGAACGTGCAGATCGAGCCGCTTGGTCCGCAGCTCTGGGACGTGACCGTCCGCTATGGCTCCAGCGACAGCGGCGGGATCCCCGCGCCCAGCGAGGCTTCATTCAACTTCGAGACCGGCGGCGGCACTCAGCACATCACCCAGAGCAAAGACACGGTGCAGGCGCGGGCAGCATCCGGATCGACCGCACCGGACTTTGGCGGCGCGATCGGCGTGACCGCCGACGGCGTCGACGGCGTGGACATCACCGTGCCCGTGTACCAGTTCTCCGAGACGCACTACTTCAGCGATGCGCAGGTGACGGGGGCGTACAAGGGGGCGATCTTCGGTTGCACCGGCAAGACCAACGCCGGGGCGTTCAAGGGCTTTGCGCCCGGCGAGGTTCTGTTCCTCGGTGCAAGCGGCTCGAAGCGCGGGGACGGACCTGATGACGACTGGGAGATCACCTTCCGGTTCGCTGCCAGCCCCAATGAAACCGGCCTCTCGGTCGGCTCCATCACGGGCATCAACAAGAAAGGATGGGAGTACCTCTGGGTCCGCTACGCCGACGCGGAGGACACCGGGTCCGGCGCGATCATCAAGAAGCCCATCGCCGCCTATGTCGAGCGAGTGTACGACGACGCCAACTTTGGAGCACTGGGGATCTGAGTCCCTTCAACCATGCCTGACGACCTCCGCAAAGTCCGATCCGGTAATCCACTCCGCCTCCCCGCGGGCGCGTACAACGCGTTCGTGGACGCGGCGGTCGATCTGCGCCGGCGTCAGGGTCGCGGCGAAGCCGTCGCGGGCCCGCTCGTCGAGTCTGCCCAGCGCGGCATCGTGCTGGTCCGCAACGACTCCGGCGAGGAGATCGAGCCGCATCACGCGCTGGCGATCACCGGCGTGCTCGTCGAGCCCGGCGAAGACGACCAGGAGCGCACGTTCCAGAGCCGTACGCCGCTGACGGGCGACATCGCCACGGAGGAGACTGCCGGTCCCGCGTTCGTCGTCGCACTCCAGCCCATCAAGCCCAACAAGCTCGGGCGCTGCGTGCTCACCGGCGTGACGGTGGCGCGGGTGTTCATCACCAACGAGACCGACACGACGTGCGAACTCGCGGCCGACGAAACTGTCCTGGCCAGCACGCCCATGGGCGGCATCCCGATCCTCTGGAAGGAAGAGGGCACCGGCGAGAAGTGGGCGGTCCTTGAACTCGGCCGCCCGTCGCCCGGGCGCGTGACCGCGATCCTCGGCGCTGCCCAGGCGATCCCGACCGAGCGCAACCGCTGGCGCTATCCGTGGGTTGAAGCCCAGATCGACGGCAACCCCGGCAGCGAGACCTATCTCCGGTATGTGGCCATCGAGGGTGGCCTGTCGTCCCAGCTCGCAAACGGCGGTGAAGACCCCACGCGGCTGGCGCTCAACCGGTTCGAGGCCCACCACATGAACGATTCGGAGCCGGGCTCCGGCTTCGGTGGGTTGCTCGGGCTGGGGCCGGTGTGCGAGTTGCCGGGCGTGCTGCCCAAGTGCCCGCCCGCGCGGTCGCTCAAGCCCAAGCTCGTGCCCATCCCCGAAGGGGTGTGCGTGCAACTCACCTGCGAGCGGAACAGCAAGGGCAAGCCAGTGTGGGTCTTCGAGGCCATGAGCCTGATCGAGATCGCCGACCCTGCCGACGAGGACCGCAAGTTCAACCTCTACATCGGAGGTGCCGAATGACCACCCGCCCGTCCCCAACCACACTCGACACACGCCGCGAGAAGGAGCGGGCCAAATACGTGGCGCTGGCCACCAAGCCCGGCTCGACGTACGGCTCGACCAACCACGGCAAGCTTGCCGTCCCGATCATCCACAAGTTCAAGCCGAGGTTCGTGGTGGACTTCGGATGCGGCCGCAACGACCTCGTGCGTGACCTGCGCCGGCTGGGGATCGACGGGCTGGGCGTGGACTTTGCATTCCCGGATGCCGACCTCATCCGCCCGATGCACAAGACCGCGCTGCACGCGGGCGTGGCGGACGTCGTCACGAGTTTTGACGCACTCGAGCATCTGCTGCCTGAGGATGTAGACGCGGTGCTCGCGGAGATGCGCCGTGTGGCCAAGCCGCGCGGCCACTTCGTGTTCTCGATCTGCACCCGTCCCAGCAAGACCACCGTCGCCGGTGAAGGGCTGCATCCCACGGTGCGCCAGCTGGACTGGTGGCTCGACCGCATCGGCCGTGTCGCCACCGTGATCAACCCGCGGGCGGAGCGGCGGTTCATCGTCGGGCGGTTCAAGGGCGGAAGTGATGGGGGGTGCTGTGGTGCGTGAGAACCAGTCTGACATCGCGGCGCTCCAGGCCGGGCTGAAGGCGCGAAAGCCGTCGCGGGATGGCCTGCGCCTTTACA
>JBGALI010000018.1:0-118748 GCA_044223975.1 Phycisphaerales bacterium
TTCGGAAGTGCCAAAGCCCGTGAGCTCAAGGTCAAAGTCCGGGACGTGGGTGAGTTCTTCTAAGAGTTCGGCCAGCTTGTCCTGGTCCCAAGCGCCCGAGATCTTGTTGAGGGCGATGTTGAGCGCCTTCTCGCGCTCGAGCGGCACGTCGACGACGCTGACGTCGGCGTGGGTGGCGCCCTGGGCGATCAGGACCTTCAGCCGCTGGTGGCCGCCGACGAGCGTGCCGGTGCGGCGATTCCAGACCAAGGGCTCGACCAGCCCGAACTCCGCGACGGAGCGGACCAGCCGCTCGTACTCGGGGTCGCCGGGCTTGAGGTCCCGGCGCGGGTTGTACGGGGCCGGGTTGAGCTTCGAAATGTGAAGATGCCGAATCACCATCCGTGGAACTCCTAAAAAAGAGCTCGCGGAGAGCGACTGGCAAATGAAGATTACGGGCTCAACCGCCGCCGATCAAGCGTGGTGGAGTACCTCCGCGAGATCGCGATGCGTGGAGACTTGGACCGGTGGCGAGCGTCGGAGGTTGAATTGCCCGCCAAGGGCTCGTAGCAGGGCGCGTCCCCTCGGCTACTCGGCCGCCTTCAGCGCGGCGGCGACGCGCCGATGCTCGGCAGGTCGATTGAGTTGGTCGGGACCGTAGAGGCGGATCATGGTGCGCAGCACCGTCCTGCGGATCACGCTCTTCTCGTCGAGCACGCCGAACGTGGTCTTCTCTCGCTCCAATTCGGCGGCGTGCCGTTCCAACTCGGCTTTCTGCTCGTCGCTTAGCGGAGAGCCCGTGGCCATCACGGCCTCGGCGCGTCCGGCCGAGATCAAAAGCTCAAGCTGGCCGATCCACGGATCGTTGTCCTTGAGCCGCCCTCTCCACCGGGCCAGGTTGTCGTCGAGCACCGCCAACGCCTTGTTCGGCTTGCCGTCGCACAGCAACCACAGTCCCAGGCCCGACTGCCACATAAGCGCATCGAGCGAGTCGGCCTGGCCCCCCGCCGCTCGCTGGTCGACCCGGCGCTTGGCGATCGTCTGACGCTCCCTCCACAGCCGCTTTCGGTCCTCCGAGGACACCATGTACGCCGATCCGCCCACGCTGTCCCAGCCCATCAAGAGGATCGGCATCTGGTTGTCGAACCCGCTGGACCGCAGCCACGTGAGCTTGTTGAGCTCATTGGTCGCGAGCAGTCGCGCGCCCTCGATCTTCGCACGCCCAATCTCCGTTTCGTGCCATGCCCGAGCGGCATTGATCGCCTGGTAGGTCCCGAAGACAGCGCCCGCCAACGCCGCGACTGTTCCCACGGCGATCGCCGCGGCCACACCCGGCTTGCGGGAGCACCAAAGCCTCGTCTTTCGGAACGCCGACGGTCGCGTCCACGGGATCGGTTCACGGGCCAGCCACGCCTCGAGGTCGTCCGCGAGGGACGCCGCAGACGCGTGCCGGTCCGCAGCGTTGACCGCCATGGCGCGCCTGCACACACGTTCGAGATCGGCGTCAAGCTCCGGACGCGTGGCCCGTACGCTCGGGGGTTCGGCCCGTCCCGCGGTTCGATCGTGAGCGAGCGCGATCTCCTCGGCGGTGTCACCGTTGGGGAGCTCGCCCGTGAGCAGGAAGTACAGAATCCCTCCAAGCGCGTAGATGTCGGCGGGAATCGCCAGCGCCCCGTCCTCCATCCGGAACTGCTCGGGTGATGTGAACGCGATATTCCCCGCCCGGTCCCCCGCCGCGGCCAGGTCGGTCGCCTCGAACAGGTCCTGACGCACAGCGATCCCGAAATCGGCGACCTTGGGCTGGCCCGTTTGCGTCAGGAGAATGTTGCTCGGCTTCAGGTCGCAGTGCACCAGACCCGCCAGGTGCGCGGCGTGAATCCCCCGCGCCATCTGCGCCACCAGCGTTGCCGCCTCCCGTGCCTCAAGCCGTCCCCCCTTGGCGTCCACGCGCTCCGACAGGCTCCCGCCCTCGACCAGCTCGTACACGATGTAGTCTTCGCCCGCGCTCCCCACACCGCGGTCGAGCACACGCACGACGTTGGGGTGCACCACCCTGCGCGCCTTGGCGGCCTCCTCGATGAAGCGCTGGCGGGCCGCCGTGGACATCACCCCAAACACGGGCAGCTTGACCGCCACCAGGGCCTCGTGGTTCGCGTCCGAGAGCAGCCGGTCGTGCGCCAGGTACACCTGTCCCCAAGAGCCCGCACCCAGCAACCTGCGCAGCTCAAACCTCGTGAGCCCCGACGACAAGGCGGGGCCAAAGTCCGACGGCAGAGCCCTCGGAGGCTCCGTGAGCGAGTTGCGGAGCGTGCTGGTGGAACAGATGGCCTCGGCCAGGGAGGCCGCCTCCTGAATGGGTGCCGCAAGGTCGGGGTAGTTCGCCAGGAGTGTGTCCACTGCTTCTCGCGTGGGCTTGGTCGACCCGGACAAAGAGCGCAGCGTCACGTCGATCGCCGCATCCAACGGCACTTCTCGGCCCCGAAGGCCCGGCACGGTCTCCAGATAGCGGCCAAGGTCGACAAAGCGCCCGATCGCGATCCGCACGCGGCCGTCAATCTCGATGAGTTCGGCGGCTTTGCCGTCGTCGCTCAGGTCTACACGCAGGACCCTGGCGATCTGAGAAAACGCCACGTCCTCCCGCGCCGCGTTGTACATCAGCTCCACACGTCGTTCGTCGGATTGCTCAAGACTGACCATGGAGTTGGCCCTCAAAGTAGTTCCGCAACTGCTCGCGGATCCCCTGCCACCGCTTCCGAATGGCGGTCGGCGCCATCCCCATCAACTCGGCGGTCTGGACGTGGCTATGGCCGGTGAGCCACAGCGAGAGGATTTCGCGGTCGCACGGGTCGGACAGGTGCCGCAGGGCCCGGTCCACTTCGATCTCGGGGCCGTCCGAGGCGCGAATCTCGGCGGCGCGCATCCGCTGGCGCACCAGATCGGCAAAGGGACCGTCCTCGCCCTCGCGCCGTTCCAACGCCCGGAACACGCGGGCTTTTTCGGCGAGCGAATGGTCGGCGATCTGTACGACCAGGGACCACAGCTCCCCGATGCTGCCGGCCTCGACCCGGCCGGCGCGCACGAATTGATCGAGCCGCCGGGCCACCGTCGACATGATCTCCTGCGAGTCGAACAGCCGCCGCATCGCGCTGCCGAGCTTCCCCGAGACGCGACGGTGGATGCGCGCGCCGAACCGGCTCAGGAACGTCGCGGCGGCCTGACGATCGCCCGCTCGCATGCGGTCCAACAGCGCGGGCAGCTCATTCTCGTTGTTCCCCATCTGATCGCGCAACGTGCCCCCGCCCCCTTCAAAAGTCCGCGCGGAATTGCTCACAACTCCCCGCGCGACCTCGCCTCCCCACTGACGACCGAGCGAGCGACCTGAGTACGGCGCTGCTCGGTCCGCCCACGACGTGGGCACAAGGGGAAGCGAAATGTCCGAACAAAGCCATCGCAAGTTTATCACTCTCACCAATGCACAGAAGGGCACCGGCCCCGACGCCACACCGGCACTGCGGTATCGCCGGCCGAGACGTGGCCTCATCGGAGTGGCCGCGCTGACCTTGGCGGCCATCGCCGCTCCTGCCTTCTCTGTGGCACCCGCGGCGGATCTGCGGTCTCCGCCGCGCCACATGCCCACAACAACTTCGACCCTGACCTGGATCGAGGAGCTCATCGAAGTCCTCAAGAACCTCATCACACTCTTGGGAGGAAATCCCACGGACGTCGAACAGGCGTCCGATGCCGAAACCGCCATGTCCATCGTGGCTTCGTACTGGAATGCCCACGGCCTGCCGTCGGGCATCTCCAACGCGCAGCGGCTGGCTCTCATCGGCTATGTCGACAGCACGACATCCCTGCTGAACTCTGCCCCAAGCGATGTGGACACGGGCGCGATCCAGAGCTTCCGCTCCAAGCTTGCATCCATTCGCTCCGCGGCTGCGCTGCCCACCGGTCCATAACCAATTGTGTGGGGGGTCAGTCGGGGCGCGGCGCCACGGAGCGCCGCGCCCCCGGCGCGTGCGGAGCCGTACGTCGCAACCCGCAATTGCCATTTTGGGCCAGGCGGCCGCCCACTTGAAACCAAGTTGCCACGGTTCTCCTTCGGACTGGCCGGGCTGGAACACAGAAATTCTGGCGCCGGTGGCGACATTGTGCTCACACCGTCGAACTCAGGTTCGCCTCTCCGGTCAGGGACGATCCCGCCCCGCGGGCCGACCCGAATGGGAGCGGAACATGGCAGAGCGGATGCCCAGACAAGGAACCAAGCGAGCTAGGCACACGCAGCGCCTCGAAGGCAATGACGCGGTGCGGCACCTCTGGGATATTGGGCTGGTGATTCGGATGCAGGTAATCACCAAAGACGCGACGCTCCGAGAGATCGGGGATGCCACGGGCGTGCATCCCGAAACGGTCCGGAGGTACCTGGCCGACGGCCGGCCCAGCGCGTACTTCCTTGCGGGGCTGTGCCGATCGTTCAATGTCGACCCTTGGTGGCTCCTGTTTGGACACTGGAACGCTAGCCAGGGGTCCCAAGAAAGCATCCTTTGCGACGACTCCAAGTTCTCCAATCCACTAATCGAGGTGGAGCCCAAGCCGCAGCCGCCGCGAGCGGACCCGACCAGCGTGGATGCAAACCCACTGGACTTTCTGTAGCACTTGACAAGGGCTCATGGGTCGAGAGCTTCCCACAGGAACCACGTCCGCTAGCCGAGCGACGGTCCTGCCTACAGCATGTCGCTCCCGAACGCGTCATTGATCACCTTCATGGGAATGTACGTCACGCCACGCTCCACCACAAGTTCCGGACACGACATGCGCAAGGAACCTCCAAGACACACCCGGCCCACCGGCACGGTCCGAACCATTCCCGCCCCGTTCGGTACGATTCCGAAGATGTCACAGAGTCGCTCGCCAGTGGCGGTGTCGTAGAACACGCGCAGGACCGGCGCAAGTCCTCCGGGAGCACTGAAGGCTGACAGATCGAAGTCAAATATAAACTTCTGCCACTCTCCACCCGGGAGGTCTCTTGGATCAAGCACACTCTTTCCAAAGGGATCTCGCACAGTAGTTCGCAAGGCAGTGGCCATACCTGCATTCTGAATTGTCGCGCTTCGCTCCCGCCGTTCCCCCATCACTTCAATCGACAACTGTGGCATCATCCCGCGCTGCGAGAGCTGCCGCACCATTGCCGCCGAAGCCGTCGCCCCGAGGTCACCAAGTACCCGCTCGCACAGATCTCCAGCGGACGTGAATGGCCACATCCAATTGCCCTGTGTCTTTGATGGGTTTAGAATCGCATGCTCTTGGATGAATCCAAACAGTGCTGTTGCATCGTCTTGCTTGGCCCAAATGGGCTTGAGGCCCGCATTTTTTCTCCACAGATCGAACTCTGCCCACAGCCGGTCTCGCACATAGACCAGCACTGGCACACCCTCCTTCACTGCCGTGCGGTACTCAAGGTGAGTTGCGGAGACGTCGTCAAAGCCATGATTCTTGAGAGAGGGGCCGTACCGCTGGGACAGAACAACGATGCATCGCTCGCATCTGCGAAGATTCACCAAGCATGTCTCGATTGAATTGACATCGCCAGGGTTGGTGAATTCTGATGTGGGTCGGTCCGACATGACGGGCCGCAGACCGCATTGCCGCAGAGTTCCCTCCAACGAAGCCCGCAGGTCGAGTAGGTCATAGCAGGTCGAGCTGACGAAAACATGCCCGGTTGATCGCATGTTCTGTGACATCCGCAAGGGTATCCCCCAAATGCTCACAGTCCGAGGGCGTCTCCAATGGTCCGCTTCTCACCAATGGGCTGAGACCCGTCCGGCACGGCCAATTGACATACCGCATTCCAACCCCCATTCCCACCGCACCGACTGGATTCGCCGGACACGACAAGGCCTCGTGATACTTGACGCCAGCTATTACCGGTACTAGCCTGAACACTTCAGGCCAGCGCATCGGTCGCCCGATATTGGGAGCATGCCAATGGTCGACCAGATTTTCGTGGGTTTCTTCCTATTTCTTGCAGCTATCCCGCTGGGCTGGGTCGGGCTACGTCTCGGGTCGGGCGCCGGCCACCTTGCATCCAAGCTGACTTCGCAGCTCGAAAAGCTGTTCTAGTCCTGTTTCCACCTGGCGAGGCGGAGCCGGCGCAACTTCGGGCCGGTCTCGCGCGATCCCGCCTGTTGACATTGCTACTCCTGTGTGCGATCTTGCCTGCCCGAAGGAGGGCGCCGCTGGATGTCGCGCACCAAGTCTCCAAATTTATGGAAAGCAATCGGAGCACGCTCGCTACAGACCGGTGTGGCGCTGGCCATCATTTGCTCCTTCTTACTGCTCGCCGCATTGGCGGGACTGGGGCGCGACACACTTCCTGCGCTCCAGCGCAACTGGCCTTGGGCCGCCGGGTCGGCATGCTTGCTCCTTGTGATCCTTGTTCTATTCCGCTTTAGACTTCTGGGTGACGTGTCTGCTCCGGGCGTAGACAATTTGGACCGCCAGGTATATCCCATGTGGATTTGGCTGCCGCGATGGCTTCTTGGGATTTTCTTTCGCATTATCTTCCAATGGGCGGCGTACTGGCAGTCATGGCTCATTCTCTCCGTCGCCGTTGCGCTCTGTATCCGAGTACCGCTGCTAGGATGGCTGCACCGCGCGCTTTTCCCGAAGATGAGCGGTGACATTTATCTTATCACCACTGCGACCAACTTGTGCTTCGCTATTTTCGGCATTTTCATAGCTCTTGGGTTTGTGCGTAGTTTCAATCGCGGCGAGCCCAACCGCCGCCTGCGTCAGGAGATCATTAATCAGTTTCGGGAGAACGCCAAGAAAGCCATTCCTGGCTCAGACGCTACAGTCCCCATGCTGTGGTCTCGAGTGGCTTCAGATGACCCCGGTGTCATCAGCATCATGTCGATCAATGCGTACGACTTGTTCGGCCTGCACAATGGCCGGGCCGAGTCTGAGATCGCTGAAGCTCTGCGCAAGAACCCCGCGAAAAGCTTCCGAGTACTGCTAGCCGATCCGACTGCGGCAAGCCTGCGTCGCTACAACGCGGTGTTCTTTGGCAGGTACTGCGAGTATTTTGCAAAGCGCTTCGTCACGGCGCTTGTGGTCGCTCGACAGGCCTCGCTATTGGAGCCGGGTACGCCTCCACGACTTGAGATCCGCACGTTCCAGTCCTTTCCCACATACCGGCTGATCATGTCGTACCAGCGCGTCATCGTCCAACGGTACGGCTGGATGCGGTCCGCGCGGCAGCAACCCGCCTACCTGGCATACCGGATGCTGAGCGGCGTCGATCTACACGCTCACGAGTGCCAAATCCCGTCCGCGCCCAGCGGGATCCTTCCGACCCTGCCGGTGGCGTGCCGATTGGCGGAGCTCAAACTCACAATTCATGGCGACCATCGCACCCACAGCGTCTATTCGCACTTTGCAAAGGCGTTCGAGGATCGGTGGAATGATCGACACACGATGCCCGAGGGATTCTTGGATACGTGGGACCTGGAGCGCTTGGAACGCTTCGCCAAGCTGTGTCGTGTCGATGACGACTGCCTGGCTAGCACCGGCGCGACGAAGCGGGGCATTGCGAAGGCGATTTTGGCGCGGCTACAGGTGCATGTCGATGACTCGGTTTACACGACCTGAACCGTTGCTGGAAACATACCTCCTCCTGTTTCGGCCGATTGGAAGGTCGGTCCGGCATGCCATTGATCCATGCCCACGGGTTCGACGGATGCGTGCGCCATCAGATCCCAACCGCGGGCATGGGAACCGAGTCTACATCGGATGCGACTAAGAAGAACTCCCGGCGACGCATCACACTACCACACCGGCGCTCCGCTCCCATTGACCTCAATGCCATCGGAGAGCGGCAGTCTGATCGATGCCCATGGGTTCGACAGACGAGTGCGCCATCAGATCCCCACCGCGAGCAAGGTGCTTGAGGTGGAGCCGATCCGGCTGGACGGCGAGCCGGCGAAGATCCTCGCTGAGATCACCAGAATCGCGTCGGGTGTGCTAGACCACGGGTCGGACCGTTCGACAGCCTTGTCGGGGACGTACTCCGGGCTCGCCTGACCGTCAGACCGACCCCATTTCGATCTGGCGTTGCGGCCCGTTCCGTGTGTCTCAATCAACGGCGTAGTCGCCGGAAATGCAGGGGTTTTCCATGGACGCATGCGCGTGTCGGGGCCAAGCAGACCGACATCGCGCAAATCTTTATCAACAAGATGTTTACGCATCTTGTCGCCGCCAAAGTACCGACAAAACCGCCATGGTTGGCGTGTTTGCACCCATCCTGATGGCCCTATGGTGTCGGGGTCATTGGGATGGGAGATTGAGGGTCTGCCGCGTGTGTAACGGCACACCTCGCGTCCTTCGCGTGGACGTTCACCCGGCCATCGCGCCGCGACCTCATACCGAACAACTCATGCAGCAAAGCAGCGCGCCCGTGCCACCGCGATCCGGAAGAGCCGGTCCGGCGCGCGGGGCGGTCAAGGGCTTCGGCATCACCGGACGCGCTCCGTATGGGTGGGCGCAAGCGGGCCGTCAGGAGCGCACGACGATGCGGACCGTTGCATCGCGCTGGGCCGTCGCTTCAATCGAAACTTTCAGGAAGCTCCGGATCGTTTCAATATTGGTCGTAGAGTGCGGCGTGAGCGGCATGGTCAGCATCTCTCCGCTCCCCGCCATCGCGAGGGGAAGCAGGAGCTGATCGGCCAGGTACGGCCCGGCCGCGACCTCGGCGGCGATGTAGGCGCGGGCCTGGCGCACCGCTTCAGCCGCCACCGCCTCGGCGCTCTTGCCGACTTCGCCGATGGCGCTGAACACTTCCGAGACGTGCTCGGAAGCGATCTCGAGAGCCACCGCGTTTCCCGGGCCGTCGCTCCCTGATACATGGACGATCTGCAGATCGTCCGGGCTCCAGCCCAGGGTCTTCTCGATGACCTTGATCTCGCGTTCGGCGATCTGCCGGGCCAGGCGCGACACGTACACCGCGGCCCTGCGGCCGGTGGTCCCGCCGCGCGACCCGAGCGCCAACGGGGTGAGAACGGAGACGGGGTTGATTTCAACGACGACGCGTCCGCCGCCCGCGGGGTAGAAGCCGTGGCGCTCGAGCCGCGCAGAGACGCGCGGGCCCATGCGATTAATCAACGGAAGGAACGCGCGGTCGATGAAGTCAAAGGGCGGGGCCTGGCGGTTGTGGGTGCCCCCCTCGAGCGTGATCACAGACGGGCCCGACGCGGTCAGAAGAGGCGGGAGCACCGTCTGCAGCACGAGCATGGTGCTGCCCGCCGTGCCGATGGGGAACCGATACGGGCCGGGAGAAACCGCCCGGGGCTTGAACGTGAGCTCCGAGGAGCCGACGTCACCGCCGTCGACCTCCGCGTTCCCTACGGCCTGCGCGGCCGCGACGGCCGTGGCGTGCTGGCGCATGAGGCCGGGCTTGTCTCGCCCCGCACGGATGTTGGTGATCCGGAACGGCGTGCCGGTCACCAGCGCGAGCGACAGCGCGGTCCGAAGAATCTGGCCGCCGCCTTCGCCTTGTGATCCGTCGAGGGTCAGCATGGTTCTGCTCAAGCGTCTCCTGCCGCGCGGCGTGGCCAAGAACGGCCTCTCCCGCGTGCCGCGCCAGCGCCGCGGCGTCGGGTTTCAATCATCCGCCTCGGAAGCATCCTTGATCACAAACCTCGCCTTGAGACGCGCGACCTCCGACGCCAGCCCCGCGGCCTTGACCGACCGCAGCACCTCGTCAAAGTCCTTGTACGCCCCCGGCGCTTCGTCGATAGGGTACCGGCGGCAGTTGCTGAGGATGTCTGAAGCGTCCATGGACTTGTCCACGTCGGCCTGCACGAGCCGGCGTGCGGCCTCCTTGCGGCCCATCTGACGCCCGGCGCCGTGGTTCACGCTGTAGCACGACACCTCGGCCCCGGGGTCGGCGACCATCACCGCCGACCCGGCCTCGGGGTTGCCTGGGAGCAGGATGGGGTGACCGGTGGCCTCGAACGGCGTTTCCTTGAGGGCGTGGTGTCCCCCCGGGAATGCGCGCGTCGCGCCCTTGCGGTGCACCCAGGCCAGCTTGTTGTTCACGACCTCCTGGCGCGCGATGTTGTGGCTGATGAAGTACACCAGCCGCCCCGTCGTCCCAGGAATGATCTCCTGAAACGCTTCGAGCACCAGCGCGTTGATCAGCAAGTGGTTGACGGTCGCGAAGTTCGAGCCCAGGGCCAGGTCGTCGAGATAGGCGTCGGCCTCGGGGCTGCCGAGGGGCGCGTAGACCAGCTCGCGGTCGTTGCCGGGGAGCGGGATCTCCCAGGCGCTGAACTTCTCCTGGAGCGCGCGGAACTGGCCCGAGGCCAGCGCGTGGCCGAACCCGCGCGAGCCGCAGTGCGACAGGAACGCCACGTTCCCGTCTTTCAGGCCGAACACATCCGCGACCGCGCGGGCGCGCTCGGAAGGGTCCACGTGAACCAGCTCGCACTCGCCGAAGTGGTTCCCGCCGCCGTAGGAGCCGAGCTGCCGGAACTTCTCGTCGAGGTTGCGGATCACCTGCCGGTGCTCCAGCAGGTCGAGGCGCGCCGCCAGAGATCCCATGGAGCCGTCGTGCCCCTGATGCGCGGAGTCCTCGCAGCGCGCTGCCCAGTCGGGCGGGATGCCCAGATCCTCGCACACCTCGCGCGAAGCGCCCTCGATCGCGGCTTTGCGGCCGAGCGCCGGAGACACGGCTCGCGACTTGGAGACCGAGCGCTGGCCGCGCCCCGCGCCCGTCGGCGTGCGCGATGTGATGGCCTCGATCAGCGCGCGCCGCGTCGGACGGTCGTCCACGGCAGCGCCGGGCAGGTCGAGTTGCAGCAGGCTCATGGAGCACTTGATGTCGACCCCGACTGGACCGGGATAGACGTGGGTCGGGGACACGAGCACGCAGCCGACCGGAGCACCGTACCCGCAGTGTGCATCAGGGTTGAGGACCAGCGCCGTCACACCGGGGGCCATGCGCGAATTGATCGCCTGGCGGAGGCAGCCCTCGTCGAACGTGGAGCGGATCGCGTCCGTTCCGATCACCGTGATCGGCGACCGCTTGCCGCCGTCGACGGGCAGAAATCCCGTGGCCTCGCCGGTTGAGATGATCGGGCTGGTGGTCGAGCTTTCCATCGCTGTTCCTTCCGTGCTCGTGAGACCCGAACTGCCGCGCCGACGGCGACGATTGTGTGGCGAGACATGCCTGGTGCTCTCTCTGAGCTACCGAGCCGTGGCCCGTGCGGGAGTTGCGCCCGCTGCCTCCAGGTCCGTGTAGTCCCGCCGGCATTCGCCGGGGCGTGATTCAAGCGGCTGGCTTGCGGTGCCCATCGAGCCGCGGCGACGAAGATGACGAGACGATTTGCTCTACCAGCTGAGCTACGGCCCCCAAAGGTGGAAGAGGAGCCGGCGGGACTCGAACCCGCGACCTGTAGTCCCGATCGCATTCGCCGCAGACCGAAGGGCGCCGTGGCCGGCGGCCCTGATTCCTTTCGCGTGCCGTTCCAGCGCCCGGAGATCCGGGACGACGAGTATTGACGAGACAACCCGCTCTGCCGCTGAGCTACGGCCCTTCGGTCTCCCGATGGTACCGGCGGGATTCGAACCCGCGACCTGGAGGATTTGGAACCTGTAGTCCCGTCTGCATTCGTCCCGGATCTCGGGGCGCTGGGTTCTCCTGGTGCCTCGACCGTCCGCGGCGACGAGGGTTGGGCGAGAGTTCCCCGCTTTCGCGGGGGCGGGATTCGAACCCGCTTAGCCATGTACTCCCGTCCGGCATTCGCCGCGACCGACCGATTGATCCCTAGTCACTGGACGCCAGGGGCCAGCCCGGCAAGGAGTTGGTTGAGACCGTTTCGGTACATCGATGTAGTCCCAACCGCATCCGGGCCGGCCCCGAGCCGTCCTTCACCGCCAACATTTAGATCGAAACCTTCTCGATCACGCCGACCCAGTGGTCGGGCGCGAGCTTCCCCTCGGCAAAGAGCGCGATGACATCGAAGACGCTGTCGGAGAACCCGCCGATGTTGAGGATGTCCTCGCGGTCGACCGCCTGGCCCGTCGAGTTGGGTTGGACGTCGAGGCAGACCATCCGGGCCGCGGGGTTGCGCTGCTTGAAGATCGACCACTGCTCCATGAGCGGCGTGGGCGCCGCGCCGGGCCGGGCGAACGCGCCCGAGTCGACCCAGGACTCGTTGTCGGAGACGTAGATCACAAGATCACCCTTGGCCTTCTGCGTGTTGAGGTGGCGGAGCGGCGCCGAGCAGTTGGTGCCGCCCGAGGGGAGCGACGCGAGCCTCGAGGTGTTGGTCATGACCGAATCGCGCGGGTTGAGATCGATACTGAGGACGTCGGTGGAGAACGGGATGACACCCGCGCCGGGGTTCCGGCGGAGGACGGCCGCCGCCACGAGCGCGGCCACGTCGAGGCACCGGACCGCCGTGGTCGCGCCCTTGCGATGACCGGTGATCGGTGACTGCATGGAGCCCGACACGTCGGGGAAGACCCACACCTTGCCCGGGACCGAGGGCACGTTGGTGATCGCGATCTCCATCGCATCCTGGAGCGCTTCGCGGATCACGCGCGGGATAGTCTCGCCCGCGTTGGTGTAGGCGATCATGAGCTGGTACGGGAAAGCGCGGGCCTTGCCGATCAGTTCGGGGTCGCGGAGCTTGGCGGCGATGATGTTCACGGCGTCGTCGTCCTGCAGCGCGCCGTGGCGCGCAAAGGTGTTGAGGTTCATGCGGGTCGCCTGCCACGGGGCCTTGCGGGCGACCGCAATCCAGTGCTCGCCGGTCAGGGGCAGCCCGGCGAGCATGTCCATCGGAACATCGGGAACCTGCACCCCCTCCGGTGCACCGTTCTTGAAGGCCTCGTAGTCGCGGACCAGCGCGGGCAGGGCCGCGGCATCGTGCGCGCGACCGATGAGGTACGCGTAGAGCGCTGCGCGAGCGGGGGTTGAGGGCTTGGGGTGGACCATCTTGATCACGTCGGCAAGAGACGGGTCGTTCCCGACCGAGGCACGGAACAGCGCATCGTCCGAGCGGCTGTCGAGCCACTGAACCACCAGCCGCTTGGGGAGCGTGCCCAGGCTCTTGCGCCCGGCAACGCCGGAGCGCATGATCTGGACGAAGTTGCGGAGCATCTTGGGGTTGTCGATCACGCGGTCGAAGACCTCGGCGAGCAGGCCCGGGGAACGCACGCTCAGGACCGCGCACAGCAGCGCCGGCAAGTCCTTCATTCGCGAGGTCGTGCGGCCGTAGAGCGCGGCGCGGGCGATGAACTCGGGCTCGACGCGGCCGCACAGGTCAAGGACCGTCGCGAGCTGCGTGTCCGCCGACGCGTAGAAGGTGGAGTTGAGGCAGCCCGTCGCGGCGTACTGCGCCAGCGCGTGACGCGGCGTGAACTCGTACGCGCGCCCGCCAGCCTCGTTGATGGAGTCGGCGTTGCGGAGCAGCGTGCCGGCGATCGACTTGAAGAGGGACTTGTTGGCCACGGGTCATCTCCTTTGAAGAGGCATCCCGCCTGAGCGGGCGACGGAGGAGGAGGTTGCACGCGGCGTGCCAGAGGGTGAACGCGGGGGTGGCACGGATGCATTACGCTCGAAATGGGCTGCTTTTCAGGGCCAAACATGCACTTTTCGTACGTTGTTTGGCATATATGCTTTAGGGCTGAATTTGTATCGCATCGTATCGTTACTTATCCTATTGGATATGGCCTCCAAGCCTCGGGTCATCTTCGCCCTGCTCGGCACCACGCTCGACACCGGGAAGGGACCGGAGCGATGGGAGCGGTGGCGGCCCACCGTCGCGCTCTGCCAGCACGAGGACCTGGCCGTGTCCCGCCTGGAGTTGCTCCACGGTCGACCGTCGATCTCACTGTGCAACACCGTTGTGGAGGACATCGCGTCCGTGTCCCCGGAGACCACGGTCAACCGGCACATGGTGGAGTTTCGGGACCCCTGGGATTTCGAGGAGGTGTACGCGACCCTGCACGACTTTGCGCGCGGGTACAAGTTCGACCCGGAGCGCGAGGAGTACCTCGTCCACATCACCACAGGCACGCATGTGGCCCAGATCTGCCTGTTCCTCCTGACCGAGGCGCGGTACTTCCCGGGTGTGCTGCTCCAGACCTCCCCCCCGCAGCGGGCGCGACAGCCCGGGCCCGGGCAGTACAAGGTCATCGACCTCGACCTGTCGCGCTACGACTCGATCGCGGCTCGGTTTCGCACGGAACGCCGGGACAACGTCGCGGGACTCAAGTCGGGTATCGCCACGCGGAATGCCGCTTTCAACCGGCTGATCGATGAGCTGGAGCACGTCGCGGCCCACTCGACCGACCCCATCCTTCTTATGGGTCCGACGGGGGCGGGCAAGAGCCAGCTGGCGCGCCGGTTGTTCGAGCTCAAGCAAGCCAAGCACCTCGTGAAGGGCTCGCTGGTGGAGGTGAACTGCGCCACGCTACGGGGCGACGCGGCGATGTCGGTGCTGTTCGGGCACAAGAAGGGCGCGTTCACGGGTGCCGTTCAGGACCGGGCCGGGCTGCTCCGCGCCGCCGACGGGGGCCTGCTGTTCCTGGACGAGATCGGCGAACTCGGGCTCGATGAGCAGGCGATGCTGCTTCGGGCACTGGAGGAGAAGCGCTTCCTGCCGCTGGGGTCGGACGTGGAGGCGACGAGCGACTTCAGGCTGATCGCCGGAACGAACCGGGACCTTTCGGACGCCGTGCGGCGCGGCCGCTTTCGTGAAGACCTTCTCGCCCGCATAAACCTCTGGACGTTCCGGCTGCCGCCGCTCAAGGAACGCCGTGAAGACATCGAACCCAACCTCGACTATGAGCTTGAGCAGTTCTCGCGCCGCACCGGGCGCAGCGTGCGGCTCAACCGTGAGGCGCGGGACCGGTTCCTGGCGTTTGCGATGTCGGCCAGAGCACACTGGAACGGGAACTTCCGGGATCTTTCCGCGGCGATCACCCGGATGGGGACGCTTGCGCCGGGCGGCAGGATTACCACTGAGGTAGTGGAAGCGGAGTCGGCGCGCCTGTCCGCGGCTTGGGGTGCGAGCGAAAGCGATGCAGTCGGTGCGCGCGGCTGCCTCGAGGCCGTGCTCAGTCCGGCCGACCTGGACCGACTTGACCTCTTCGATCGCGTTCAGCTTGCCGAGGTGCTGCGAGTGTGTCGGGCCTGCAGCACGCTGTCCGAAGCGGGGCGCACGCTGTTCGCAGCCTCCCGCCAGAGCAAAGTCGCGCCCAATGACGCCGACCGTCTGCGCAAGTACCTCGCCCGGTTTGGGCTTTCATGGGCTCGCATCCGGGCCGCCGCCCACGAACCGCCGGACGCGGCGCGTCGAGCCGTGTCATTAGAATGATGGGCCCGCTGGGAACTCACTGAAGCCAAGCCTGGGGAAGCCAACGAACCCGAACGCGGCGTCGGTGAGCGGGAGAAACGAAACCGCTTCCGATACACTCGACCAAGTCGGGCTGGCCGTGCATGAGGGACTTTCTATATGAGCATCCGGCCCGCACCAATCGGTCGCACGAGCTGACCGGAGGGCGCTCAAGAGGTGGCGTCAGCCTCCTCCCGCTATTCTCCACAATGTCAATACGTGGATAGCTTCAGCCAAACCGCGGGACCTGGAGTCGTTCCAACCCAGGAGCGTTGACGCACGTCCCCACCAGGCCGCCGCGCTGGCGCAATCCGACCTCGCACGCGCCGAAGATCTGCTGCGCGAGGCGCTGACCGCCGACCTGTACAACGGTCCGGCCCACAACAACCTCGGGGTCGTTTTCCTGAGCAAAGGGCAACTCTACGAGGCCGCCTCCGAGTTCGACTGGGGACGGCAGTTGATGCCGCGGGTCCGCGCCATAACCTCGCGCTCACGCTCGAGCGCGCGGGCCGCACCCAGGAAGCCCTCGACACCTACCCCACCGCGCTTGAGGTCTACCCCGGGCACATATAGACAATGCTGGCGATCGCACAGCTGCAGGTCCGCGCGGGCAAGACCGACGATTCGACGCAGGAGTACCTGCGCGAGATCGCGACGCGGGGGGATTCGAAACAGTGGCGAGCGTGGGCCGTGGCGAATTGGTCAAGTGAAGCACCTCAACCGCCGCTCGGTGGAGTGACCCGCGCTACGCGTCGCTCGCCGACGCCGGTAGTCGGTCATTCCGCATAAGCGCGACACGCTCCATTCCCATTGTCTCTAGTCTATGACATCGCACCGCAAATCAGCAACCTCACTTGAAGCGTCATGCTGTCACGCCTTGACATGCCATGGAACTTCCGTTATACGGTCACTTTGCAAATGCGGTAAGCCGGCGGCTGCTGAAGGGCGCCCGTTAATGATCCCGGCCAACCGAGTGTGATTGGTGTTGCATCGGCCCTTTGAGAGGAAACACATGGCACGCGCGTGTTCGAAGAGCGCTCTGATCGGCATTTTGACCATGGGCGTGGCAACGCTCGCGTTCGCGCAGTTGTCGCGGGACGATCGGCCAGCCGAGGCATGGGATCGCCCGATTGTGCATCGCGGACCGACGGGCACCTTGGGAATCTATGGCAGGATCATGACCGGCGCAGGCACGCCGAGCGATGCGGCCCTCGCCGCGTTGCGGGGCTCGAAGCGTACGCTCGGGATAACCACCGACGATTTGGCACCTTACAATCCGCCCGGTCGTGGCGGCAACGTCGTTCCCATGATGGGCACGCGTGACCGACCCAAGTTCTGGTTCGTGACGTTCACGCAGACCGCCTCGGGCCTGCCCGTCTTTGACACGCGTGTCGGGGTGCTTGTCGGGAATGCCCCCGGCTTCCCGGTGGTGGCGCTCAAGGCGAACACCCGATCGCTGGACGGCTTGGCGATAAGCCGCCCGGCCGTTGAAGAACCCAACCTCGCCGAGGCCATGAAGTGCGGGATGGCGGCTCGCCCCGGCGTCCACTCCTTCGCATCGCCACGCGTTGGCGTGTGGGCCGGCACCGATGCCGCCCACACCTCCGCTCGCGTCGCGGTCGAGTTTTACGGCGACTTGGACGATGACGACCGAATCCGGTTCATCGCCGATGCGTCCACCGGTGAGATCCTCTTTTCCGAATCGGTCACCTGCTACGCGGATCTGACGGTGAACACGTCGGGTCTCGCCACGCTCACCGGCGGGGCGAACGGCTGGAAGACGGACGACTGCACCGCAGAGAGTTCATTCCCCCTGCCGTGGCTGGCTGTGACCGCCAACAGCACCACGCACTACACGGATGCGAACGGCGCCCTGGTGATCAGCGGCCTGACGGGCTCTGTGTCCCCCTCGACCGAGGTGAATGGGCTCTACTTCGCGATTCACCGACATACGGGCGGCTCGGACGAGTCGCTGAGCGACACCGTGACGGTGCCGGCCACCGTCAATTTCGTGTTCAACAGCACCAACAGCACGCAAGACTACCGCTCTGCAGTGAACGCGTACCGGTGGGCTCAGAAGACCTATGACTTCGTAGCCGCTCATGCGCCCAGCATTGATCAGGATGGCACCTGCAACGCGCCGTTCGATATCTATGTTAATCGCGGCACCGGCGCCGCGTACATCGCGCCCAACGGCGATTGCGTGGGTGCTTTCGTCAGACTTCCGGGCGGGTCTCCCTCGCCGGCCTGTGCCACGATCGTGGCTCACGAGTACGGCCATCACGTTATCAACATGGCGGGGTACTCAGGTCACACCACGTACAACGAAGGAATGGCCGACACGATCAGCATGCTCGTAACGGACCAACCGGAGTTCGGTGCCGGAATCTATGACTGCGATGTCCCGCTGCGCACCGCCGTCAACGCCCTCACCTACCCGTGTGCCGACTATTCCGATGAGCACACGTGCGGCCAGTTGCTCAGCGGCTGCTTCTGGGAACTGCGCGAACTGCTCTACGCGGACAACGCCTCCACCTATATGGATATTCTGGCGCCTCTCGCCCTCAACAGCATCGCGATGTACGTCGGCCCAGGCAAGATCGATCCGAGCGTCTTTCTCGACGTCCTGACACTCGACGATGACAACGCCGATCTCTGCGACGGCACCCCCCACGGGGGCATGATCTACACGGCGTTCGCCGCTCACCGCATGACGATTGCGAACTTCACCGGTGATGCTTCGTGCCTCCAGCACGGCCCGCTCAAGTTCGAATTCAGCCAGACTCTGCCGACGAGCGCCCTCCCGGGCGAGACCACCAACGTGACCGTGACGGTCTCGGGGCTCTACGGCAATACGCCCGAGGACGACGCCGCATGGCTGTACGTTGACAGCACCGGCGATGGCGACTTCACGGAGTACGAACTGACCCGCACCGCGGCCAACCAGTACACCGCCGCCATCGTCGCACCAGGCGAGGGCGGCAGCGCGATCCGCTATTACCTCAGGGCGCAGACCGACGAAGAACTCGACTCGGTCTACCCGCCAGGTGCTCCAGACCGGTGCATCACGCTGACGGCGACCAGCCGGATGACCCCGCTGGCGACGTACACCTTCAACGACAGTTCATTGAGCGGTTGGTCGCTCAGTCATACCAACTGTTTTCAGTCCGCGCCCCCCCAAATCGGAGCCACAGCGAATAGCTCCCTCCTCCCGCCCACCGGACCGGACCTTGGGATGACGACGCTCCTCAACGGCCAACCCTTCCCGGGGAACAGCCAGGTTTCGGTGACCTCGCCGGCCGTGGACACGACCGGATGCGACGGCGTGCGAGTCTCCTATGCGCGATGGTTCAAGGAAAGGGGGGCGCTCCTGGATGCAGATGACTACGTAAGACTGCAGGTTTCCTACGACAACGGAAGCAACTGGAGCACGCTCGAGCAGGTCGGCCCCGGAGGGGCCGACGCCGGCGGCGGCTGGCGATACAAGTGGTTCCCGCTGACCCCTTCAGCGGAAACGAAACTCCGTGTCGTACACAACATGGTGGACGCTGGTGAAGCAGGGAACACGGCCATGATTTCCTTCGATAACGTCGAGATTTCGTCGTTCAAGGGCTGTCCCTCAGACTTTGACAACAACGGCTTTGTGAACGGCGCCGACTACGACGCGTTCCTCGACGCTTTCGGCAACGGCGAACCGTGCGCGGACTTTGACGGCGATACCTTCGTCACCGGCGATGACTTTGACGACTATGCCGACGCGTTCATAGCGGGTTGCTAGAAGCCCGCTCCGGCCTGAAGGACCGCATGGAGTACCAAGCCGTCAGAGGCGGGGCGCACCTTGTTCGCGGCATCCCGTCAGAGCAAGGCGGCACCGAACGACGCCGACCGCCTGCGCAGGTACGCCGCCAGATTCGGCCTTTCTTGGGGCCGTATCCGGGCTGCAACCCCCGCATGCAGCTCGACACAGGAGTACCCGCGCGAGGTCGCGATGCGGGGGAATTCGGACCACTGGCGAGCGTGGGCGCGCGGCGAAATGGTCAAGTGAAGGTCACAGCTGAACCGCCGCACGGTCGAGGGACGTGTTCCACGAGTCGCTCGCTGATACGCACTGGAAACCAGGCCAGCCGAACATTGGTCGGCCTTGAGCACCCTTGACTCAAGGCCGACCAATCCAGCGGGCTGCCAAAAGTCGATTGCGGTTTGAGTGTCAATCTCGATCCGGCCGCCATGGTTCCCAAATCCCGCGGATGTGATCGAAGACCCTCCGTTATAGACGAGCGTACACGCTCTTGCTCATGACACATGGTCGCGTAGGTGCCCGCACGGCAATGAGGCGTCAAGCTGGCCCCGAGCCTTTTCCGTCGTCGTTTCGCGCTCCTGTGGAGCGGGCCAATCCCTGAACGCTCTTTCCGACGCCAAGCCCCAGCCGCCACTCTTCAGGCGTGCTGGCGGTCGACGTCGGCGTGCTGCGAGCGGGGCTTTTAGGGGAAATTGGGCTTGTCGGGCTCGAGCGGCTCGGCATCGCATAAGACTATATTGCAAAGTCACTTATGCGATTTGTCGCCGGCCAAGTTCTGCCAAATCCGCGATCAGGTGCGCGCACCTTGCTCATCCTGATCCGCCTATATGGTGTCGGGGGCATTCACGTCTGAGATTGAGGGCTTCGTATCGGGTGCGGCCGAGCGCGATAGCGTTCTATGCTCAGGTAACCCGTGCATGCCAGTTTCCAAACGGATCAGCGCCCCGGCTTTCTTCAGTCACGGGGCGGATTCTGTTTTCATTTCCGGTCTCGTGTACCGCCAGACCAGTGCCTGGCGGGGTCGGCGAGGGATTGTGCGCCGCACGGGCATCGGACCCGCGCGGTGACCGGCGAAGGGCGGCATCGGGCGCCGGCACGCGCTCCGGCCGAGGCCGGGAACGTGCGCCAGGGCAAACCACAATGACAAGGGGCCGTCGATGCGACACGTGGAACACCACCGCTCTCACCGGATCGGCTGGCTGCGGGCCGCCGTGCTCGGCGCCAATGACGGGATTGTTTCCACCGCCAGCCTGATCGTCGGCGTGGCCGCCGCCGAGTCCAGCCGCGGCAACATCCTTGTCGCGGGCATCGCGGGCCTGGTCGCCGGCGCGATGTCGATGGCCGCGGGCGAGTACGTCTCCGTCAGCTCCCAGTCCGATACGGAGAACGCCGATCTCGCCCGGGAGCGCCAGGAGCTGGCCGCCGACCCCGTGCACGAGCACGCCGAACTCACGGCCATCTACGTCGAGCGCGGCCTTGACGCCAAGCTCGCGGACGAGGTGGCCACGCAGCTGATGGCCAAGGATGCGCTGGGTGCTCACGCCCGCGACGAGCTGGGAATCACGGCAGCGCTCAGTGCGCGGCCGGTTCAAGCCGCGTTCGCGTCGGCGGCCACGTTCACGGTCGGCGCCGCCCTGCCGCTTGTGCTCTGCGCCGTCGTGCCACGTGCCGCGATCGTCTGGGCGGTCTCGGGAGGTTCACTGGTCTTCCTTGCGTCCCTGGGCGCTCTGGCGGCCTACGCCGGCGGATCACCGGTCTTGAAGTCGGCGGCGCGTGTGGCCTTCTGGGGTGCGCTTGCGATGGGCCTCACCGCCGGCGCGGGAGCCCTGTACGGCGCCGCCGTGTGAGACGGCGCGCCCGCAATTGGCGACGCGACCGGCCGTTCCCTGGCTGCTCGATCCGGACCGGTGTTCGCGATCGTTCATGAGTCGCCTTGTTCCAAACGACCGCGACCCGACGTCCATCCTCGCGCGCAGGGGCGCCCCCTCGGTCGTCAGCACCCCGCCGCGAACGCCGCGATGAACTCGTCGAAGTCGACGCCGTTCACGAACGTGTCGTGGTTGAAGTCGGCGGACTGATCGCCGGCCTCGAACGCGGCGACGAACGAATCAAAGTCGACCCCGTTGACGAACGTGTTCTGGTCGTAGTCGGACGGGCAGAGGAACCCGACGTAGTGGGCCGCGTCGTCGAGGTTGATCCAGCCGATGTTCTCGCCCCAGGCGTGGCCGCGCAGGCGGCGCTCGACATCATCGAACCGGGCGGGGCTCGCCGGCGTGGCCAGGGCGCCGGCGCCGAAATTGATCCAGCCGATGTTCTCGCCCCACGCCAGGCCCGAGAGCGTGCCGTCGGCAAGGATGTTCACGCCGAAATCAACGCCCGTGGCGTTGGAGTAGGCCAGGCCATTGCTCGGCTGCCCGCCACCCACGCTGATCCAGCCGACGTTTTCCGACCAGATGTAGCCGGACAGGAACTGCGACCCCAGGAACACGCCCTGCGACGCGAGGGGGGAGCCGGCATCGCGCCAATCCATCCAGCCGACGTTCTCACTCCATGAGTACGAGGTGAGAGGAGCGACGTTGGAGAGCTGGGCCGCGGCCGGCGCGGCGAGCGCGCCCGCCGCGATCAGGGCCGCGAGCCCCGTGCGTGTTCTGGTGTGCTGCGCGGGCGAGGTGCTGCATGTGCGATCGAGGTTCATGGGATGCTCCTGGGTGGCGTCGGCGCTTCAGTACGACACGTTCGCGTTCGCGTTGGTGTTGGTGCCGAACGCCGCGGCGGTGGTGATGATGGTGCCGATGAAGTTCCCGGCGACGACCTGGCCGTAGTTGTCGGTGTTTCCGGAGGCGGTGTTGCGGAGGAAGATGTTCCCGGTGACAGTGGCTTCGAAGCCCCTGACGTGGCGGATGGCCTGGCAGCCCTCGATGCGGTTGCGGGCGCCGGTGAGGACGAAGCCGGCGTTGGCGCCGAGGGAGAGCGTCGTCGGGCCGGAGGCGATGCAGTTGAGGAAGGTGTTGGCGATGGAGCCGCGGAAGTCGTTGCCGCCGTTGCCGTAGGCGTTGCAGCGGTCGGCGATGGAGTCTTCACCGAGGGAGAAGCCGTCACGTGTGTTGTTGGAGGCGACGCAGTCGGTGACGATGCCGGTGGAGCCGGTGCGGAAGCCGTCGCCGGTGGCGCCGCTGGTGCTGGTGGCGGTGCACCCGATGACGGTGGCGGCGGAGACGTTGAAGCCGAAGCCGGCGTTGGACTCGGCGATGCAGTGGGACAGGGACGAGCCGCCGAAGGCGGCGAACCCTCCGGCGCTGTTCTGGCGAGCGGAGCAGCCGTCGAAGAGGTTGGAAGCGCCGCCGGAGGCGAAGCCCAGGCCGGTGTTGAACCGCGCGATGCAGCCGCGGAGGGAGGAGGAGGCGAAGGGTGCGAAGCCGGCGTCGGTGTTGTTGTCGGCGGAGCAGTCGGCGAGGGAGTTGCTCAGGCCTGTGTTGAAGCCGTCGCCGGTGTTGGAGGAGGCGACGCATGAGCGGAGGAGGGTGTCGGGGCCGGTGCTGAAGCCGTTGGACTTGTTGCCGACGGCACGGACGTTCTCGATGGTGGCGCCGCCGGCGCCGGTGGTGGCGGTGTCGATGCCGGCGCCGGCCCAGTTGCGGAGGACGCCGTTGCGGAGGGTGAGGCGCTTGCCGGTGTTGTTATCGGCGGTGATGCCGGAGCTGACGGAGTTGCCCAGGCCGGTGCCGACGACGGAGAAGCCGTTGAGGTCGAGCGTGACGTTGTCGGCCGCGATCTGGATGCCCGAGCCTTGGAATCCGGCGGGGGCGACGATGTTGCTCGAGAGGTAGTACGAGCCGCTCTGGTTGATGATGATCATCACCGAGCCGTTCGCGGGGTTGGCGGGCTGCCCGATCGCGGTGCGCGGCTCGACCTCCGTGAGCGTCTTGTACGACGACGCTACCGGCCCCGCGGGCGGGTTGAGCGGGCCGGCGAGGACCGCGCCGGCGGCGGCGATGAGGATGAGGGCGGGGGCGGCTGTCCGGGCGGCGATGCGGTTCATGGTCTATCTCCGTGGTGCGTGCTGGTGTTGCCTGCAATGCGTCGCCCGGCCCGAGGAGCGCTAACCGCGCGCGGCTCAGTAGGTGAAGTTCGCGTTGGACTCCGACGTGCCCAGGGCCGAGCCGCCCGTGTTGCCGGCGATCGCGGGGCATGTGGTCGCCGAGACGACGTAGCAGACGTTCCCGGCGGCGACGTTCCAGTTGGTGGTGTTCCCCGAGCAGGAGTTCTTGATGACGAAGTTGCCGGTACCGGTCACGTAGACGCCAAGGTCGGCACCGAGGCAGTTGTTGCCTTCGATGCGGTTGTCGGTGCCGGTGGCGTAGATGCCGGCGCCGCCGAAGTTGCCGGTCCCGTTGCCTTCGGCGGTGTTGCCGGCGACGCGGCACTTGGTGTCGACGCGGATGCCGTCCTGGGCGTTGAGGCGGACGGTGCAGTCGAGGATGGTGCAGGCGTCGGAGGCGCGGATGCCCTCGAAGCCGCTGGCGGCGACGCTGCAGCGGGTGATGGTGCAGCCGTCCTCGGCGTAGATGCCGCGGGCGCTGTTGTTGGTCATGGTGCAGTCGATGATGCAGGAGGTCGTGCCGGCGACGATCCCGGTGCCGGCGTTGTATGTGCTCGAGCAGTGGGAGATGATGCCCGAGACGCCCACGGCCAGGCCGGAGCCTTGGTTCTGGTAGGCGCGGACGTCGTCGATGCGGGTGTTGAAGCTTGTGCCGTTGCTGAGGCTGATGCCCGAGGCGCCCCAGGAGCGGACGACGCCGTGTACGACGGCGATGTTGGCGACGGTTCCCTGAACGGCGATGCCGTCGGCGGAGCCCGCGACGCCGAGCATCTCAAAGCCGTTCAGGTCGATCGTGACGTCGCTGACGGTGATGATGATGCCCGAGCGGCCTGCCTGCCCCGTGAGGTTCCCCGTGAGGTAGTACGAGCCCGCCTTGGTGATCTTGAAGAGGGCGGTGGCGTCGCCGGGCGTGTTGGTCGCGTTGATGGCGGTGCGCGGCTCGACCTCGGTGAGGGTTTTGAAGGACGAGGTGACGGGCCCGGCGGGCGGGTTGAGCGGGCCGGCCATGAGCCATCCGGCCGACGCAAGGAGGGCCACAGCGGAGAGGATTGCGGCCGCGGAACGAGGGGTGCAGGACATGGGTGCTCTCGTGAAAAAAGGGTGGGAGGGAGGAGCGGGACCGGGACGGTGCTCCAGCCTGTGTCGCGCGGCAGGAGCCGACGCTTCCGGCGGCGCTCAATAAGTGAAGTTGGCGTTGGGGTCGGTGCTTCCGGGCGGAGTGCCGCCGTTGTTGCCGTTGATCGCCGCGGAGCCCGCGGCCGAAACGACCAGGCAGACGTTCCCGGCGACGACCTTCCAGTTGGTCGTGTTCCCGGAACAGGTGTTGCGGGTGATGAAGTTGCCAGCCGCCTCGACCGAAACGCCGCGGTTGTTGGCGGTGCAGTTGTTGTCCTCGACCCGGTTGTCCGTGGAGTTGACCGTGATCCCCGCGGCGGTGCCGGCGGCGTTGCTGTTCGCGTAGCAGGTGTTGCCACGGGCCGTCGAGTTCAACCACACCCAGATCCCGTCGGTGCCGTTGGCGTTGGCGGTGCAGTTGAGCACCGAGCCGGCCGCGCCCAGTTCGATCCCGTGCGTGCCGTTCTCGGAGGCGACGCAGGCCGTGATCGTGGAGTGCGAGCTGGTGCGCAGGCCCGACTGCGTGTTCGATCGCGCCGTGCACTGCGTCATGACCGTGTCGGACTCGGCGATGATGCCGTACCCGTCGTTGAAATCGGCGGTGCAGCGCGTGATCACCGCGGTGGTGCCGATCTCCAGGCCGCTGGCCCCGTTCGAGTGCGCCTGCACGCTCTCGACGACCAGGTTCGACGCGTTGGAAAGAGCAACCCCCGCCCCGCCCCAGCCGATCACCGCGCCGTTCTTCAGCGTGATCGTGTTCCGTCCGTTGCCCGATGTGGTCACGCCCGAATAGGACGTCAGCGAGCCCAGGAGCTGGTATCCGTTGAGGTCGATGGTGACGCCGCTGGCGTTCACCTTGATCCCGTGCTTGTTGGCCTGGCCCAGCAGCGGGCCGGTCAGGTAGTACGACCCCGACTGCGTGATCTTGTACGTGCTGTCGGCATCCCCCGGGCACGTCGTCGCGTTGATCGGCGTCCGCGGCTCCACTTCGGTCAGGGTCTTGAAGGACGAGGTCACAGGACCCGCGGGCGGATTGAGCGGGCCCGCAAGGGTTGATGCAGAGAGCGCGAGCGCCGCCGCGAGAACGGGCATCGAAGCGCGCAGGGAAAGCGTGAGCGTGGTCGCCATGGTGATCTCCGTGGGTTGGTGAACCGCGTGCGTGGGCCGGGTGCTTGGGACACCCGGGCCCGCCAGTGTCAATGCGCCGCCGCGTCCGCGGGGCGCTAAGAAATCGCGCCCGGCTGTGGTAGACTCGGGCCCGCGTGACCGCCCCATGCCTATGACCATCGAGCCCGATCAAACCCACGTCACCCAGCTCCTGCACGCCGTCTCCGACGGCGACGCCCGCGCCTCCGAGCAGCTCCTCCCCCTGGTCTACGCCGAGCTGCGCCGCCTCGCCCAGAGCTACATGGGCAAGGAGCAGCCCGGCCAGACCATGCAGGCGACCGCGCTCGTGCACGAGGCGTACATGCGCCTGGTCGGAGGGGCTGACGTGTCCTGGGACTCGCGCGGCCACTTCTTCGCTGCCGCGGCCATGGCCATGCGACGGATCCTGGTCGAGCGGGCTCGCCACCGAAAACGCGTCAAGCACGGCGGGCTCGTGAAGCGGGTCGAACTCCAGGACGTCGCGGGGCTCGCGGCCGACGAGCCCGGCACCGACCTGGTGGCGCTCGACGCCGCGCTGACCAAGCTCGCCGAGTACGACCGCCGCAAGTGCGACGTGGTCATGCTCAAGTACTTCGCGGGCCTGACCAACGACGAGATCGCCGCGGCCCTGGGCGTTTCGTCGGCCACGGTACGCAACGAGTGGACGTTCTCCAAGGCGTGGCTGATGCGCGAGCTCCGCGAACGGGCGCTGAGCGATTCGAACGCCCCGGAACCATGAACCACGACCGCACCAAACGCGCCGAGGAGGTCTTTCTTGCCGTCGCCGACCTGGCGCGCGAGCGCTGGCCGGAGGAGATCTCGGCCCGTTGCAACGGCGACGCGGCGCTCGCCGCCGACGTCCGCGCCCTGCTGGACTGCCACGCCGAGGCCGACTCGTTCCTCGACGCCCGCGAGTTGCAGGGAGAAGGGCTCCAGTTCGGGCTGCTCGAGGGCGACCTCGAGGACGACCTGCGCCCCGGGTTCCGCCTCGGCGAGTTCCAGATCGAGCGGCTACTGGGACGCGGCGGGATGGGCAGCGTGTTCGTCGCGACCCAGGACCGCCCCCGCCGCTCGGTGGCGCTCAAGGTCATCCGGCGCGGGCTGGCCACGCCGGGGCTGCTGCGCCGCTTCGAGCACGAGGCCGAGGTGCTCGGCCGGCTCCAGCACCCCGGGATCGCGCAGATCTACGAGGCCGGAGTGGCCCGGCTCACCGGCGCCGACGGCTCACCGACCGGCGAGATCCCCCGCCCCTACATCGCCATGGAGCTGGTGAACGGTTCGACCCTGAACGCCTACGCGGAGGCGCACGGCCTGGGAACGCGCGAGCGGCTGGCGATGGTCGCGCAGGTCTGCGACGCGGTGCACCACGCCCACCAGCGCGGCGTGATCCACCGCGACCTCAAGCCCGGCAACATCCTCGTCGACGAGAGCGGGCAGGCCAAGGTGCTGGACTTCGGCGTGGCCCGCGCGGCCGACGCCGACCTGCGTGTCACCACCATGCAGACGAGCGTGGGCCAGCTCATCGGAACGCTGCCGTACATGAGCCCCGAGCAGGTGCTCGCCGACCCCGCCGAGGTCGACAACCGCAGCGACGTGTACGCGCTGGGCGTCATCCTTTTTCAGCTGCTCACCGGCCGGCTCCCCCTGGACCTGCGCAGCCGCTCGATCCCCGAGGCGGCGCGGGTCATCAAAGAGGAATCCCCCGAGAAGCTCAGCCACGTGAGCAAGGTCTTCCGCGGCGAGGTCGACACGATCGTCTCCAAGGCACTCGAGAAGAACAAAGAGCGCCGGTACCAGTCCGCGGCAGACCTTGCCGGGGACATCCGCCGGCACCTGGGCGGCGAGCCGATCCTGGCGCGCCAGGACTCGGCGCTCTACGTCCTGCGCAAGCAGTTCCGCCGTCACCGCTGGATGGTCGCCGGGGGGGCCGCGTTCCTCGTGGGGCTCCTGGCCTTCTCGATCTACGCCGGCTGGTCCGCGCGGACCGAGCGGCGCCTGGCCGAGAGCGAGCAGCGGGCCCGCCGCGACGCCGAGCGTGAGAAGTCCATCTCCGACGGCCTCAACGGCCGCCTCCAGGACGAGCTGACGCAGGCCAACATCGAGCGCGGACGCCTCGAGGGCGCGACCGGGAACCTGCCACTGGCCGAGGACATACTCTGGGCCGAGTACCTCAAGAACCCGGCCTCGCCCGCCGCCTACTGGGGCCTCTGGGAGCTGTACAGCCGCTACCCGACCCTCTGGACCGTCGCGGGCGACCGCGCCATCACCTGCGCGGCAGTCTCCCCGGACGGTTCGGTCGTCGCGATCGGCACCCGCTCGGGCACGCTCGTCCTGTACCACGGCGCCAACGGTCAGCGGTTCCGCACCATCGAGCGCCTCGGCGCCACGGTGAGCCAGGTCGTGATCACGCCCGACGCGAGCGCCGCGGCCCTCGTCCTCGAGACCGGGCCGACGCTGCTGGTCCCGCTCCGCACCACCGACCCGGTGCGCCCCCTGACCGCGACACCGATCCGCGCGGGCGAGGCCCGCGCACTGGCGATCAGCCCCGACGGCACGATGCTCGCCACGGGCGGGAACGCCAAGAACATCTCGCTGTGGAACCTGGGCGCGGGCACGCTTATCGGGTCGTGGCCGGCGCACGGCGACCCCGTGTCCGCGCTGGCGTTCAGCGCTGACGGAACGCGCCTGGCCTCCGCCTGCAGGCAAGTGGGCGGCGGCCCCGACGCCTCGGTCTGGAGCGTGCCCGACGGCCGCAAGGTCGCGGACCTGAATCGCGAACGCTTCGGGTACACGTGGGGCCTGATGTACGCGGGCCCGTTCCTGCTCTCCTCGAGCAACGAGGGGAGCGCCGCATGGTACGACCCCGCGTCCGCCGAGCCGCGCCCGCTGCGCGGCGTCTATTCGTACGGCGGCAGCGCCACCGCGTCGGTCTCACCCAAAGGCGGCGCGGTGTACGTGGGAGGGCTGGACAGCCTGTACCGCGCGGGCAACGCGACGCCGGCTCGGATGCTCGGGCGCCCCCGCTCGCGCGCCATCGCGTCGGGGTGGTTGGACGAGAACACGCTGCTGATCGTGACCGGCGAGGGCACGATCCGCGCCATGGACGTGCGCGAAAGCCCCGGGGTGCGCCGGTTCACCGACTTCAAGACCTGGTGCCACAGCGTCGCGTTCGCCCCCGACGGCAAGCTCGTCGCGATGGGCGGCGGCGACGGCACGGTGGCCATCGCCGACGCCGCGACGCTCGAACCCCGCGCCATCGTGAACGGTCCGGCGCCCAACCACCGCACGCGCTCGCTCATATTCCTGGCCGATTCCACCACGCTGCTGGCGGGGGGCATGGACGGCGCTGTCCGCATCATCGACGCGCCCAGCGGCCAGGTGTTGCACCTCATGCGCCAGGCACGGTCGGAAATCTTCTCCCAGGCGGTCGATCCGGCGCAGCGAACGCTTGCCGTGGGGCACGCCGACGGCGTGGTGCGCGTGTGGGACCTGGCGACCCGCTCGTTCATCACCGAACTGCCCAAGATGAACGCCCGCGCGGTCGGGCTGGCCTTCTCGCGCGACGGAGAATCGCTGATCACCCCGTTCGGTGAGACCAACATCGTCGTCTGGAACACGCGCACCTGGACCGAGCGCGCCCGCATCGACGTGGGGCACACCCCCTGGGCCGTGGCCTTCAGCCCGGGGGGCCAGACGCTGCTGGCCACGACCTACGCCGGAACAATCGAGGTCATCGACTGGCCCTCGATGACCCGGCGCGCCGCGCTGCTGGGCCACCAGCGCCTCATCCCCACCGTCGCGTACTCGCCCGACGGGCGGTTCTTCGCCACCGGCAGCGAGCACGGGACCGTGAAGCTGTGGGACGCCGCCAGCCTGCGGACGCTGGCGACGTTCGAGCCCGAGGCGATCCAGGTGACGTCGGTGGCGTTCGATCCTTCCTCGAACGTGCTTGCCGCGGGCGTCGCCGCGCGGGCCGCGGTGTTCTTCGACC
Source organism: Phycisphaerales bacterium (assembly GCA_044223975.1). Taxonomy (GTDB): domain Bacteria; phylum Planctomycetota; class Phycisphaerae; order Phycisphaerales; family UBA1924; genus CAZCPB01. The sequence goes on from JBGALI010000018.1 coordinate 29,535, forward strand.
TGCACGCGATGGACGGGTGCATCGAGGGCAACGCCCCCTTCGAACGCGCGCGACGGGCGGCCAGCCCGCCCTGAAGAGTCAGCTAAGCCAATGACGGGAAGATATTTACGCCCAGGAGCAGCACCCGAGCGCAGGAACACGGGCGCGGCCGGCAACCACGCCCGCGCGTGCGGTCTCGGTCCCCGGTACGCTCGCCACGCCCGTTACCATCGCGGCGCTCGTGGCTGCCGCCGGTCATCCTCCATTGGCTGCTCCCGGCGCGCCGTTGAATTTCGGCGGCCAACGTGCGGGATTCGAGAAACGCGCGCCAGCGAATTCCAAAGAACTGCGGAACGCCGAATCGGACGGGCCCCTGAGAGAGATCCAGAGCATGCAGCCCGTTCTTGATCTTGTCGGACTCGGCGTGCGCTTCGGCAAACGCGAGATCCTCAGCGACCTGCGCGTATCCCTGGGCGGCCGCGTCATCGGCCTGCTGGGCCCCAACGGCGCCGGCAAGTCCACGCTCATCCAGACGCTGCTTGGATTCTGCCCCCCCTCGACGGGCACGGCACGCGTATTCGGCCACGACATCCGCAAGGACCTCTGGCCCATCCGCACGCTCGTCGGGTACATGCCCGAGAACGACTCGTTTATCGCCAACCTCTCCGCCGTGTCGTTCGTCCGGATGATGGGCGAGATCTCCGGCCTGCCCCCCGAGGCCGCGCTCGAGCGGGCCCACGAAGTCCTCTTTTACGTCGGACTCGGCGAGGCCCGCTACCGCCCGGTCGGCACCTACTCGCTGGGCATGAAGCAGCTCGCCAAGCTGGCCCAGGCCATCGTCCACGGGCCGCGCCTGCTGATCCTCGACGAGCCGACCAACGGCCTGGACCCGCCCGCCCGCCACCGCATGCTCACGCTGATCCGCGACATGCGCGACGCGGCAAACATGCACATCCTGCTCTGCTCGCACCTGCTGCGGGACGTCGAAGAAACCTGCGACGAGGTGCTGATCCTCAAGCAGGGACGCATCGCGCACCACTCGAACCTCGAGGAGGAGCGCCGGACCAACACGCGGTTCGTCGACATCGACACGCCGGGTCAGGACCCCGGCCTGGCCGATGCGCTCCGCGGCCTGGGCTGCGACTGCGCCCCGACCGGCGCCGGACGATACCGGATCGTCCTGCCGCCCGGGATCGAGATCCGCGACCTCTACCGCGTGGCCGCCGAGCGCGACCTCCCGCTCCGGCGCCTCAACTACCGCCGCGACACGCTGGAAGAGATCTTCCTCAAGGCAATGGAAGCGTAACCATGGCCATCTACGCCCGCTCCTACAAGCCCTACACCGGCCCGGTCACGCCCCGCGTGGCCCGACCCCTGATCCTCGTCCGCTATTCCTACACGCGCCTGTTCCAGTCCAAGTTCCTGGTCCTGACCATGGCCCTGAGCGCCTGCTATCCGCTCTTCTGCGCCGCGTTCATCTACCTCTCGCACAACCAGCTCCTCCTCACGCTGATGAACCAGCAGCCCGGCACGTTCCCGAAGATCGACGGCCGGTTCTTCTACACCTTTTCGATCGTGCAGGGCGCGGCCGCTTACCTGCTCACGGCCCTGATCGGCCCGGGACTGGTGGCGCCCGACTTTGCCAACGGCGCTATGCCCCTGTACTTCTGCCGCCCGTTCTCGCGCGTCGAGTACGTCATCGGCAAGGTGCTCACCCTCATGATCCTGCTGTCGCTGGTCACGTGGGTCCCGGGGCTCGTGCTCTACGGCATCCAGGCCAGCATGGCCGGCTCGGACTGGTTCGGCGACAACCTCTGGCTCGGCCGCTCCATCTTCGTGGGGCTCCTGACGTGGACGACGCTCCTGTCGCTGCTCGCCCTGGCGGTGTCGGCGTGGGTGAAGTGGAGGATCGCGGCCGCGGCAGTGATCCTGGGCATTTTCTTCGCCGGGGCGGGTTTCGGGGCCGCGGTCAACGCCGTGATGAACACGGCGTACGGATCGCTGATCGATCTCAGCCAGATGATGCACGTCGTGTGGTCGGACATGTTCCGCTACGACTCGGGCTCGGAGATCACGATCGGCGAAGCGTGGCTGGTCCTGGGCGGGACCGCGGCCTTCTCCCTCTGGATGCTCTCCCGGCGCGTCCGCGCCTTCGAGGTGACCCGGTGAGCGACGACCGCGTCATCTTCGACGACGTCTCACGCTTCTACGGCGAGGTGCTGGGCGTCAACCGCGTCACGCTCTCGATCCCGCCGGGGATCACCAGCCTGGTCGGCCCCAACGGCTCGGGCAAGACCACGCTCATGAACCTGATGGCGGGCCTCGTGCTCCCCAGCCGCGGCTCGATCCGCGTGCTCGGAGTCCGACCGACTGAGCCGCACCGGCTCTTCGGCCTCGTCGGCTACTCGACGCAGTTCGACTCCTTCCCGCGCGGCATGACGGGTTTCGACTTCGTGCGCTCGTTCCTCCGGCTCTTCGGTCATTCGGCGACCGAGAGCAAGCGGCTCGCCGACGCCGCGATCGCGCGGGTGCGCCTGCAGGACGCCGCGGGCCGCAAGATCGCCGGGTACAGCAAGGGCATGCGCCAGCGGATCCGGCTGGCCCAGGCGATCGCTCACGACCCGCGCGTGCTGGTGCTCGACGAGCCGCTCAACGGGCTGGACCCGCTCGTTCGCTCCGAGACGCTGGCCCTCTTCCGGCAGTTTGCCGCGCAAGGACGGCACGTGATCGTTTCCAGCCACATCCTGCACGAGGTCGACGTCATCTCCGACCGGGTCATCCTGCTCAACAGCGGGTACGTGATGGCCGAGGGGTCGATCTCGGGCGTGCGCAGCGAGTTGCAGGACCACCCCACGCAGATCCTGGTCCGCTGCGACAAGCCGACCGAACTCGCGGCAAAGGTGTTCGCGCAGGACCTGGTGGTCGAGGCCCGCATGCTCGCCGACCGCTCGGGCCTGGTGGTCAAGACGCGCGAGCCCGACCGCCTCTACCGCGCCATCAACCGTGCGGTGGTGGACGGCCTTGAAGTCCTGAGCGTCGCACCGGTCGACGACGATGTGAACTCGGTGTACGGCTACCTGATCGGCGGGGAGGCCGCGACCGCATGAACTCCCCCACTCCAACTCCCGCGACCACGCCCGTCCCCACCCCCACGCGCGCCCGCGCCCCGTTTCTGCAGTGGCTCGCCACGGTGCTCGCGGTCACCCGCCTCACCATGCGCAAGACGCTCTTTGCTCGCCGGAGCCTCTGGGTCTACCTGCTCGCCTTCGCGCCCCTGGTTCTGTTCACGGGCCACACGCTGTACGCGCCGCGCCAGCAAGACCGCCTGAGCGAGATCGCGCGCGAGCACAAAGTCTCGACGCGGGCGCTCTCGTCGATCAAGATCGGGGCCACGTACGAAGACGTGGTTGCCAAGCTGGGCGAGCCGTACGACGAGCGCACCCGCCAGCAGCGCGTCGAGGGTGGCCCCGACGGCACCGGCCGAATCGTTGATCGCGTGAGGATCAGGTACACCGACGGCAAGTCCGACGTCACCCTCCGGTTCAACGACGGCGTGCTCGAGAGCATCCACCGCCAGAACCCCGACACGCTCGAACAGGACACCATCGTTTTCGCCACGGTCTTCCAGCTCTACTTCCTCCGGCTCGCGGTCTTCTTCGGGTGCGTCGGGATCTTCACCAACCTGTTCCGCGGCGAGATGCTCGACAAGAGCCTGCACTTCTACCTCCTGGCCCCCATGCGCCGTGAGACGCTCCTGGCCGGCAAGTTCCTCTCGGGAGTGATCGCGACGGTCACGATCTTCACGCTCAGCGCCGTGCTGCAGTATGCCGCGGTGCTGGCCCGCTTCGACGGCAGCGTGGTCGCCGAATTCATGGCGAGCGAGGGCTGGGCGCACCTGCGGGCCTACGCGGGCGTCACCGCGCTGGCCTGCATCGCGTACGGCAGCGTTTTCCTGGGCGCCGGCCTGTTCTTCCGCAACCCGATCATCCCCGCCGCGGGAGTGCTGATCTGGGAGAGCGCCAACGTCTTCGTCCCCGTGACGCTCAAGAAGCTGGCCATGATCTACTACCTGCAGTCGCTCTGCCCGGTGGTGGCCAAGCCCGACACCGAGCTGCCCGGCCCGCTCAAGCTCTTGATCCTGGACGCGCCGCCGGTGTCCGCCGCGGGCGCCGTCGCGGTCATCGCCGCCGCGTCGGCCCTCATCGTCCTCGCGGCATGCTTCCGGGTTCGAAAGCTCGAGATCAACTACGGCACCGACTGAGTACGGCCACGCGCCCGAGCGATTGTCGCGTACGCCCGACAGGATCTCGCCCCCCGCGCATCCTTGATATCCTCCGAACCACCGCGTTCCGAGCACCGGACGCACCCCACGAGGCCCTTCCGACCGCCTCCACGGCAGAAACGCCGCACGGAATTCCCACATGACCCCGACCGCCCCGCTCTCGATTCAGGGACTGACCAAGATCCACCCCGGCCCCGTGTGCGCCCTCCGCGGCGTGTCGCTCGACATCCCCGAGGGCATGTTCGGCCTGCTGGGGCCCAACGGCGCCGGCAAGTCGACGCTCATGAACATCGTCGCCGGGCTCATCGAGCCGACCGCCGGGACGGTGCTCCTCGACGGCCACGACACCACCAGGGACCCGATGTCCATGCGGCGGCGCCTGGGCTACCTGCCGCAGGACTTTGGCTTCTACCCCGATCTCTCGGGGCGGGCCATGCTCGAGTTCCTGCTCAAGCTCAAGGGGGTCAGCGGCCCCAAGGGTCGCCGCGCGCTGGCCGATGAACTCCTCGAGCGCGTCAACCTGACGTCCGCGGCCAAGCGCAAGGTCGGCGGGTACTCGGGCGGCATGCGCCAGCGCCTGGGGCTCGCCCAGGCCATCGCGGGCAACCCGCGCGTGCTCATCGTCGACGAGCCCACCGCCGGCCTCGATCCCGAGGAACGCCAGCGGTTCTACCGCCTCCTGGCCGAGATGAGCGCGGGCCGCATCGTGCTGCTCTCCACCCACATCGTCGAGGACGTCTCGACGCTGTGCCCGCGCCTGGCCGTGATCCGCTCCGGCGCCGTGGTCTCCGACACCACGCCCAGCGCCGCCCGCTCGGCGATCGACGGCACCATCTTCGAGGGAATCGTCGACGACGCCGAGCTCCCCGCCTTTGCCGCGGCACACAAGGTGATCAGCGCCGTGCTCGTCGAGGGCCGCACCAACCGCGTGCGCGTCTACACGGGCGCCTCGCGCTCCGCGCCCCCGAAGTTCGCGCCCAGCCCCGGCACCCTCGAAGACGCCTACTTGGTGCTCATGCGCTGCGCCCCGCACGAACTCCCGCAGGCGCTGGTCCACTCGGCGCCGTCGCTGGCCGGGAGCGCGGCATGATCGCCCAACTCCTGGTCTTCGTACGGCTCGAGCTGCGCACGTTCTGGAAGAAGCCCGTCAACCTCATCATGCTCGCGATCTTCGGGCTGATGTCCATGGGCTTTGTGGCCGGCGGTGTTCGCATCGCCGTCGGCTCCTCGGACACCGGCGGCGCCAAGCTCGCGATCAACTCGCCCGCCAACCTCCTCTTCGTCGACACGGTGCTCTTCGCGCTCATGCTGCCCTTCTTCGTCGCGGTCGCCTGCGGCATGCCGATCCTGACGGACTTTGACCGGCGCATCCACCGGCTGATCTTCTCGACGCCCATCCCCATGGTGCGGTACGCCTTCGCCCGCCTGCTGGGCGCGCTCGCCGTGCTCATGGCGATCCTCCTGGCGTGGAAGCTCGTGCAGGCCGGGCTGTACCAGCTCTGGCCAATCGACCCCAACGACGCGACGCGCGTGGCGTTCCAGCCGCTGGGCTACCTCTGGCCGCTGGTGCTCACCGCTCTGCCGCAGATGCTCTTTGTCGCAGGCGTATCCATGTGGCTGGGCGTGCGCACGCGCCAGCCCGTGCTGGTCTTCGCGATGCCGGTGGTGATTCTTCTCGCCGGCGTCTTCTTCCTTTGGACGTTCCGCCCCGAGTGGCTGCCACTGTGGGCCGACCGCCTGCTCATGATGGTCGAGCCCACCGGCTTCCGTTGGCTCACTCGGACGTTCATCAACGAGGACCGCGGCGTCGCGTTCTACAACAACACCTGGATCACGCCCGACCCCGCCTTTGCGCTCAGCCGCGTCGGCTTTGTGCTCGTCGGTCTGCTGGGCGTGTGGGCGGCGGGGCGGCGCCTGGCCCGCAGCGAATCGCAGGATCAACGCATCCCCAAGGCCGCGGCACTGCTGGCGGAGGCGGAGAAGGCCGCGTCGACGCCCGGCTCGGTCGAGCAGGCAGCGATCGCGGCACGCGGCGGACCCATCCCCGCGACCGTCCGCGCTCCGGGGTTTGTTGCCGCCACCTGGTGCATCCTGCGCCAGGAAACTAGGTTCCTCTTGCGCTCCCCCGGCGTCTGGCTCTTCGGTCCGCTGATCCTCCTTCAGGTCTGGGGCACGACGTCCTTCCGCCCCGGCACGCTCGACACCGAGGCGCTGGTGACCACCGGCACCGCCGCGGGGGGCGCGTTCAACACCATCACGCTCCTGCTCTGCTTCCTCACGCTCTTCTACACCGTCGAGAGCCTCGTCCGCGAAGAACGCTGCGGCCTGTCGTCGATGTTCCGCGCCTCGGCCGCGCCCACGGGCGCGATGCTCGCCGGCAAGTCGCTCGCCAACGCGGTCATGGCGCTCGTGATCGTCGTCGCCGCATCCCTGGGCATCGGGCTCGTGCTGCTGATCCAGGGCATCAAGACCAGCATCTGGGTGCCGTTCGAATTCCCCGTCCTGTTCGTGCTCTTCGGCGTGCTCCTTGTTCCCACGCTGATCGTGTGGTGCTCGTTCGTGTCGTTCCTGTACGCGGTCGTGCGCAACCGATTCGTCGTCTACGGCCTGGCCCTGGGCACGCTCGTCGGCACCGGCTTCGCCACGCGCTTCGGTGGCCTCAACTGGGTCACGGGGTGGCACCTGTGGGGCGCGATCCAGTGGAGCGAACTGGACCGCCTCGAGTTCATGTGGACCCCGCTGCTCTTCAACCGGGTGTTCGTCCTTGCGTTGGCCGCGTTCTTCATCGCCGCGGCACTGGCGATCTGGCCGCGCCGGACTCCGGACCTGCGCGCCATCTACGACCGCGTCCGCCCGCGCCCGATGTTGCGGGCACTTCGTGTTCCGCTGCTGGTCGCCCTCCCGGTCGCGGTCCTGGCGACGTACGCCGGGCTCAAGGTCCGCGCCGGGTACGAAGGCAAGCCCAAGCGCGACGAGATGAAGGCCTACTGGAAGCGCAACTCGCGCACGTGGGAGGATGCGCCGTTCGCGTCCCTCGACAAGGTCGACGCCGACGTCAAGCTCTTCCCCGAGACCCGCTCCATGCAGGTCGCGGCAACCTACACGCTGCGAAATCCCCACGCGACGCCCATGGCCGAGATCCCGCTCACCTTCGGCCTGCACATGAAGACCACGGACTGGACCATCGACGGCGTGAGCGTCGATCCGACGAAGAAGGACCAGCTCCCGCCGTGCGTCGAGAACCGCTCCGGCCTGTTCGTCGTCCGCCCCGCCCACCCGCTGGCCACCAACGAAACGGTCGCGGTCAGCTTCCGCTCCGAGGGGCGCTTCCCCGACGGCTGGTCCCGCTTCTCCGCCGGCGCCGGCGAGTTCGTGCTCCCCACCGGCGTGGTGCTGACGAGTTTCAGCCCTAGCTTCCTGCCCGTGGTCGGGTTCGTCGAGGGAGCGGGCGTGGACGACAAGAACGCACGCGATGCCCGCGAGTACCCGCTCGACTACTGGAAGCAGCGCGTCGATCCCTTGTTCGGTCCCGCGTGGACCACCAGCGTCCGCATGGCCGTCGAAGGCCCCGCCGACTGGACGCTGAACGTGGTGGGCGTCGAGAAGGAATCCAGCGAGGCCGACGGTCGCCGCCGCACCGTGTGGGAGACCGACCACCCGGTCCGGTTCTTCAACATCGTGGGCGGGCCCCTCTCCGCCTCCAAGGGCGAGACTTCGACCGTGTTCTACGACCCGCGCACCCCGGCCAACGTGCCCACCATGGTCAAGGCCCTCGACGCGGCACGAGCACGCTACTCCGAATGGTTCGGGCCCTACCCCTGGACGCAGCTCCGCGTGACGCAGTTCCCGGGGCTCGCGGGCTACGCGCAGGGCTTCCCCGGCAACATCTCGTTCTCCGAAGCGATCGGCTTCCTCACCCGCCCCAGCGACGACAAGGACGAAGCCGCGCTCGACAGCGCGTTCTACATCGTTGCCCACGAATCGGGGCACCAGTGGTGGGGGAACATCCTGACCCCCGGCAAGGGGCCCGGCGGCAACATCATCAGCGAGGGCTTGGCCGAGTTCTCCGCCGCGATGCTGATCCACCACGAAAAGGGCGAGGCCCAGCGCCGCGTCCTGATGCGCCGCTGGGAGAACATGTACGCCAACGGCCGCAGCGCCGACAGCGAGCGCCCCATCAACCGCACCGACGGAACGCGCACGGGCGACACCGTGGTGACCTACAACCGCGCCGGCTTCGTGTTCTGGATGCTCCGCGAGGTCATGGGCGAGGAAGCCATGCTCGCGGGCATGAAGAGCTTTGTCGCCAAGTGGAAGGACGGCGTGCCCACCGACGGCGGCCTGGACTTCCCGCTCATCGAGGACTTCGTCGCCGCCCTCCGCGGGCACGCGCCAGACCAGGCACGCTTCGACGCGTTCGTCGACCAGTGGATCTACGGGAAGGCACTCCCAGAGTTCAAGGTTGACAACGTCGTCGCCGAGAAGTCCGGCGACGGCTCCATCGTCCACGGCTCAATTTCCAACGCAGGAACGGGCAACGTCGCGGTCACCGTGCGGGTCCAGGGCGAAGCCTCCAAGACACCCGGCCCGGACGGCACTCCGCCCGAGCCCCCGCACCAGGACGTGGTCGTCCAACTCACGCCGGGGGCGGCCAGCGAGTTCTCCGTCCCCGTCTCGTTCACGCCCGCGAAGGTCGTCGTCGACCCCGAGGTCATGGTGCTCCAGATCGGCCGCAAGCGCACCGAAAAGACCGTCACCCCTTGAGCACCCGCTGGACTGCACGCCTCGGGGATCGCGCAGACCAGGGAACTTTCCGCGTGGAAGCGACCGCGGGCCCGCGCCACCATCCGGATGACGCGTCAACCTGCACCTTTGCACGTGGAGGTCGCCCGTGAAACTGCTTGTACGTCCCGCCCTCGATCCGCACCAGGAACTCGAGCAGATCGACCGCTTGGCATCCGCCATTGCCCAAGAGATATGGTGCCTGCACCGCGGCGAGCAAGGCTTCGACTGGATCGGGGCCGAACATCATCTCGCGCACATCGTCGCCGCGGCTCGCGTCGAGGCGGCGGATACCGCGGTCATCGTCCAGCCGCCCGCTCACCCCGACGGCCGCACACGACGGCTGCCGCGAGCCGAGACGTCCGAGCACGGACGCGAACTCGCGGGCCAGCGAGGTGGCTCGCTCCGACTCATGGCGACGGCCCCGGCGTGATCGGGACGTAACGGCGCTCACAACGCCGCCCACCTCGTGGGAGCCAAGTCACCCGAACGCGCCCGCAGAGACCGGTCGAGGAGCGACATCGGGCGTCGCGGCCGCATGATCAGCAGCGCCGGCGCCCGCGGCGAGGGCACTCTGCACCGTGACCATGCACGCCCGCGCCTACGCGAGCTGGTTCGGCGACGTGACGACGATCGGCGCGCGTGCCACGGGCACGCCGTACTCGCGGAGCAATTCCACGACCCGATCGTCCGAGACCTGCTCGAAGCTACGGTAGAACTGCCCCACTGCCCAGAACGTTTCGGGCACCTCTAGGCACACGACGCGATCGCACAGCGTGCGGACCTCCTCGATCCGATCCTCCGTCGCCACCGGCACGGCCACGATCACGTCGTGGGGCCTGTGAGCATGGACCGTCTTGAGCGCCGCGATCATCGTCGAACCCGTCGCGATCCCGTCGTCGGTGACGATGACGGTCCGTCCCGACAGCGCCGCCTGCGGCCGCACCGCGCGGAACACTTTTTTCCGGCGCTCGATCTCCTCGAGCTGGCGCTGACGCTCCTGCTCCAGGTACACCGTTCCCGCCTCGGTGATCGCGCTGCCGTGATGATTCAGGTACACCTCCCCGCTCTCGGACACGGCGCCGATCGCCAGTTCCGGCTGGCCGGGCGCCCGGAGCTTTCTCGAAAGAACCACGTCGAGCGCGGCCCCAAGCGCTCGCGCCATCGGCGCTCCCACCTCGATCCCGCCGCGCGGGATCGCGAGCACCAGCGGGTTCTTCAGCGGCAGGTCCTTGAGCCGCTCGGCGAGGCGCCAGCCGGCGTCCTCCCGGTCTTCAAAGATCGGATAGTTCATCGCCCGCCTCCCGGCATCAGATAGCGCACGAACCACTGGCCCGCGAGCTCTGCCACTCGTTCCAGCGCTCCCATCTCTTCGAACAGGTGCGTGGCGCCGGGGACGACCGCGAGCTCCGCGGTGCACCGCATGCCACGCATCGCGACCCGGTTCAGGTCCAGCACGAGCGGATCATCACCGCCGACGATCAGCAGCGTCGGCGCCGCGACGCGCTCCAGCCACCGCTGCGCCAGGTCGGGCCTGCCGCCGCGGGAAACCACCGCCCGCACCGCCGGCTCCTCCGCCGCGGCCGCCAGCGCCGCGGCCGCGCCCGTGCTGGCGCCGAACAGGCCGATCGACGCGGTCGCTACGCGAGTGTCCGCCACCACCCACCGCACGGCCCCCAACAGCCGCTCCGCCAGCAGGGGGATATCGAACACCCTGGCACGATCATCCTCCTCCCGCTCGGCAAGGAGATCGAACAGCAGCGTTGAAAGGCCGGACCTGCCGAGTTCGGAGGCCACGAAGCGATTGCGGGAACTGTGCCGGCCGCTGCCGCTGCCGTGCGCAAAGAGCACCACGCCCGCGCCGGGCTCGGCCCAGGAGAGCGTCCCGCGGAGCCTCGCCCTTCCGACGGGGATCACCACCTCCGCCACGCTTGTGCCTGCCGAGGTGGTCACGGCGCCCCCTCCGCGCCCGCGACGGCGTGACGCCGGTTCTGCACCAGGTGCACGGTGGTCGCCTGCGGGCCCTTGTTGCCCTGCTCTTCGATAAAGTGAACCTCGTCGCCGACGCTCAGCCGGTCGAAGCCCCCGTCAAGGAGCGAGTGACGGTGGAAGTACACCTCGCGCCCGTCAATGTCCCGCAGGAACCCGTAGTCCTCGCCGGGAACGAGCCTCGCCACGGTCCCGCGGGTCGGACCGCGGTGGGTCTTCACGTCGCCTCGCAGCCGGCGCGCGTAATCCTCGAGCTTGCGCCGAGCCACGTCGAACGCGTCGCGCAACGCCACGTACACGTCCTCGTGGGCCGGATCGAGCGCCCGCTCGTGATTCACGAAGATGTCCGAGCCGGGCACGCTGAGGTCCAGCCGCACGTGGTAGATCCCGCCCTTGCGCCCGTGACGCGCCGGGGCCTCGATCACCACCCGGCACGACAGGATCCGATCAAAGAACCGTTCCAATTCGGCGGCATGCTCCTGCGCGGCTGCCCGGACCGCGTCCGACACCTGCACACCCTTGAACGTCACATTTACCGGAATAGCCATGAGTTCCTCCTTCTCGCTCCTGCGGCGCCGTGCCCGTGCACCGCGCCTCGGGCGCCCCTCACGCGAGCAGCGCCATGCCCGCCGCGACCGCGGCACCGACCAGCGCCGCGGCGAGCGCCGCCGTCACCAGCTTGTACCGCCCGAGCGCGGGCGCCCGCAGCCCGAACCAGGCGTACACCAGCAGCCCGACCATCAGGCCGGCCGACACGACGACCATCTGGGTCGCGCTCAGGAACGCGCTGCCCATCAGCAGCGCAATGGCCGCGCCCACGCCGGACCACAGGCAGAACCGATCAACCTCGGTCGCCACGGCGCACCTCCGTTGCACGGCGGCCCCGGCATCACTCTCGGGTCAAGGCGCCCCGGGGCCTTCCGACCGCGCGGCGCACCACTCGGACACTCTCCCTCTCACTACTCCTCTCCCTCTCACCGCTCAGCTTCCCACCGGCACCTTCTTGCTCGCGGCCTTGACCTCGACGTGCTTGGCCTTCGCGCCGGGCTTCTTGGCCGCGCGGATGGTCAGCACGCCATTGTCCGACTCCGCCGTGATCTTGTCCGGATCGACCGTCTCGGGCAGGTCGATCACGCGCCGGAACGAGCCAAAGCGGCGCTCGCACTGGTAGAAGTCCTCGCCCTTCTTCTCGTCCTGCTCTTCCTTCTTGCCGGCGATGGTGAGCATCCCTCCGCTCACCGAGATGTCCAGGTCCTTGGTGGCGATGCCGGGCACCTCCGCGCGGATGGTGAGTTCCGTCTCCGTCTCTCCCACGTCGAGCGGGGGGATCCATCCCTCGGCGCGCAGGGACTTGGGCTCTCCGAGCCCGAAGGGCTCGTTCAGCATCCGGTCAAAGGTCCGGTCCATCTCGTCGCGGAGGCGCGCCAGCCCGCCGTTGATGGGGCCCAGGTGCGTCACCGGGTCACGCTTCCTCCAGAGAGTCAGGTTCATGGCGTTTCCTTTCGCGTTGACTGCGGTCCTTCTCTACACGTTCAGCATCCCGGCGGGCCTGTGATCCCCTGGCGCCGCGCTCCGGGCGGACCACCGCCTTCGGACCGTTCACTGGTACGGGTCGACCGTCGTCTTGTCGTCGACGCGTCGCACCCCAGGCGAGTACGACGCCGCACGCTCGATCGCGTTCTTCTCCGCCCACGACCGGACCGTGCCGGTCAGCGTCACCACGCCGTCACGGACCGAGACCCCGATCCGCCGGGCCTCGCGCTCGGTCTGTCGCTCGAGGGCCTCCTCGATCTCGCGCTTGATCTGGCCTGGGTCCATGGGCTTGGCGCCCACCGTGATCTGGTTGACCACGCTCTTCACGCCCGTCAGCCGCCGCACGGCCCGCTCCGTGTCGTACCGCTGCGTCCACGTGGGCACGTTGCCCCGCAGCGTCACCACCCCGCCGGAGACCGTGGAAGCGACGCGATCGTCGGGCACGAGCACGTCCCACGTGAGAACGCTGCGCACCGCGGCCGCCAAATCCTCGTCCGTGCGCTCCCAGATCGTGGGGACCCTGACCCGCATGTCATCGACCACGTCGAGCACGCCGTGCACGCGGTGCGCGGCATCGATCGCGGCGAGCTTCTTCGGGTAGGCGCTGATGCTGCCGGTCAGCGTGACGATGCCGTGCCTCACCAGCACGCCGACCTCCGTCTCGTCGACGGTCGCATCCCACTTGAGTTCGTTCAGCACGTCCGCCTTGACCTGGGCGTCTGATTTCAGTGCCGCAACCGTCATGGCAAGACCTCCTTGTTCTCGGTGCAACCCGCCCCACTTCGTCAGGGCGAGTGCCATGCGTCATGCGCCATCAGCATCGTCGCCCCGCGTCCCGGTCTCCACGGGGAAACTTCCTTGATCGGCTCCACGCCGGCGCGCAACCCCGCCCCGCGGCGCCTTTGCGTTCCCGCCCGCGCGGCCCGACCGGCCCCGGAACTGGCCTCGTCCTCCCTTGCGACGCGGCACGCGTCGGAACGAGCCCGGTGAAGGCTGAATCCCGCGGTCCATGGCCCGATCGCGGAAACTTCCCCTGTGCGCGCCCGGGGCCGCCGGTACTAGCGTCACTCGCCATGACAGCCGCCGAAGTGGCTCACGACGCTCGGCATCGTTCGACCCCGATTCAGCCCCCTGAGTCGCACGAACCCGCGCCACCCCCGCCGATCGGTCCGCCGAAGTTCGCGGCGCCACGTCGGCCCGCACGGCAGCTTCGTAACCCCCCACATCAGGAGACGATTCATGGAATTCGCAACCCCCAACAGCGAAGAGGTCGGACTGCTCCGGCGCGACATCGACCGCCTCAAGTCCGACCTGCGCCAGATGCGCGCGGACCTGTCCGGCTTGGCAACCGACTCCGTCGGCGCCGCCAAGGCCGGAGCCGCCGTGGCTCGCGATACGCTCGACCAGACCATGAAGGATGTCGCCGCCAAGGGAAAGGAATCCGTCGAGGCGATCGAGGAGCAGGTCGCGCTCCATCCCTACATGTCCCTGGCCGCCGCCTTCGCCGTCGGCACGCTCGTGGGCTGCCGCCTTTCTCGAAAGGGCTGACCGGTGCTGTCGATCAGTGAATTCGTTGTGCGCGTCGCGGACCTGGCCGAGGCCGAAGGGCGCGTCCTTCGCGCCATGACGCTGCGCCTGGCCCTGGGCCTCGCGGTGACCCTGGTCGCCGCCGGCGCCCTCACGGCCGGCGTGGCCCTGCTCCTGACCGCCGCGTACATCGTGACCGCGGGTCACCTCGGAGCCGCGGCGGGAGCGCTGGTGACGGGCGCGCTGGCGCTCGCCACGGGAGGAACCCTCGCATGGCTGGGACACCGGATCGGGAAGTGATGTCGGTGCGCGAAGCCAAGGCACGCCTGCTGGCCCCGGCGCGGGAGTCTGGGGGCATCTTCGGGTTGCTGTCCAGCCCCTTGGTCCGAGGGGGCGCTCTGCTGCTGCTCGGCGCCGCGCTCGCCCACCGCTTCCGCGCGCGGAGCAAGGGCGATTTCGCCGCCGCGGTGATCGGCAGCCTGACCCGGGCGGGCATGGCCGCGGCGCCGCTCCTGATTGGTCAGTTCGTGCGTGGCGTCGCCGGGCGCGTGGCGGCCCAGCATCACAACGGCACGCTCACTAAGGCTCGCACCCAAGCCCCGCCGGCACCCGCGCGCGAGGTCTAACCGCCCCGGCCCGACGCGGCGGGGTCCTGCCTGTAGAACCCCGCGAGTTGCTCGTACAACGCCGGGTGCACCGCCCTCAGGCTCGCGGGCTTCTCAAAGAAGGTCTCCGTCGCGACCGCGAAGAACTCCGCGGGGTTGCTCGCCCCGTAGGCGTCAAGCACGTGCGGTCGGTGCTGCACCACGGCGCGGACCAGCTCGTCGTACTCGGCGCCGAGCACCCGAGCCCACGCGGCGTACATCGAACGCCGGTCCAGCAGCGGCGCGCCGTTCACCGACCCCTCCTCGGCGTCGAGCGCGTGCGCAAACTCGTGGAGCGCCACGTTCTGCCCGTCGTGAATGTCGGCCGCGCCGTGCAGCACGTGGTCCCACGCCAGCACGATCGGCCCGCCCGAGAGCGCGCTGGACACACCGTGCCACGACTCGCCCAGCCGCACACCCCGCTCTTCGGTCACAACCCCTCCCGGCCCGACACGCTTGCTCTCGGCGACGTAGGCGTGCGGGTACACCAGGATCGTGCCCACGCCGGGGTAATAGTCCGTGTCGCGGTGCAGCAAGAGCAGGCACGCGTGCGCCGCGATGAGCACGCGGACCTCGTCGGTGATCTCCTGGCCCGCGGCACCCTCGACGCGCTTCTCGTTGAGAAACACGAGGATGTGGCGCCGAAGCTCGGCCCGGTCCTGTTCATCCAGGCGGCTCCAGAACCCGAACCGCTGGTGCAGGATCGCCTCCCACGACGGGGGGAACGGTCGCGCCGCCGCTCGCTTGCGTCGCCAGGTCTTGAACAGCACGAGTCACACCTCCGTCGCAGCGGGCCCGGCGCCCCCTGGCGGGGCCGCGCCCCCGATGCTACCCGCTTGCGTGCAGCCGGTCCGCACCGGCGTTCACGCCGCGGTGGTCTGATCGGCCAGCGTAATGGCACGCGCGATCGCCAGCTCAAGGTCCGGGCAGAAGTTGGTCGGGTCGAGAAACTCGGTGGTCCCGACGCGCCGGATCTGCCGGAACTGCTCGCCCCCCACCCCCGCGATGACCAGCCGCCGTCCCTGCGCTTTGAATCGCCCCAGCACCGCGCGCAGCTCCAGCACCGCGTTGCCGTCGAACGTCGACTTCTCTCCAAGGTCCAGCACCACCACCCGCATCGAAGGCGGCAGACGATCGGCCCACGTCTGCAGGTCCGGCATCCGGTGAACCCGCCCACGCCGGGCCTTCTCCTTGCGCAGGTGAAAGACCGCGATGTCGGGCGACAGCTGCAGGCCGTGCTCGCCGCCCACCAGATCGGAGGCCTCGATCTCGGCGATCGGCGTCGTCAGGTCCTTGTAGATGATCCAGATCAGGAACATCACCGGGGGGAACATCGCCCAGCGCTCGATGAACTGGTGCGCCGCCGCGCCCAGCCCCGCCCCCATCGCAAAGCTCCCGACGATCGACGCCAGCAACGCCAGCCGCCGCGCCGTCGGGTGAGTGTTGAGGCTCCGCGCCAGCGCCCGCCGCGGCAACGGCGGCAAGTCGCGGTTGCGGTCGATCAGCCAGAACATGAACTGCGCCGTTTCCAGGCCAAGGTCGGTGAGCACGCCCGTCACGTGCGTCGTGCGCACGACGCCGGAAGAAATGCGCGTGATCGTCGCATTCTGCAGCCCCATCGCGAACGAGGCAACCCCCGTCAGCCAGTACAGCGGCACGCCCGACTGGCGCGACCCGTGATCGTGAAGCTCAAGACCCAGCGCAAAGAGCGCCAGCAGCGCCGTCTCGATCGCGACCGGCAGAACGTAGATCGACTCCCAGCCGCGCCGCCGACCGACCTCCGTGCACACCCCCGAGGCCGTCGCCCCCAGCACGAACGTCGCGAGCAGATAGAGGGAGAGCGCGGCAAGCGCCCAAGACCCTTCCGCGATGTCGCGCCCGAAGTTCGACGTCGTGCCCGACACGTGCGACGTCACCGTCCCGCACGTGATCACCGTCAGGATGTTCGTGTACCCCGCGATCCACGCCAGCGTGATCGCCAGCCGGGCCTGCTGCGTGAATGAATGGGCTTGCGCGGCAAACATCGTCCGATCCGTGACCTTCAGCGTTCCAGGGTGCGGCCGCCATGCTAGGGGCGCGGAAGGACCGCTCGGCGGGGTATCGGCCACACCGCCGCGGGCGGGTCAGAAGTCTCTCGCGGCAACCGGTCAGACCGGGGGTGGGCTCGGCTCGCCCTCGATCTGGCCCAGGAACCTCAGCAGCCCGTCGAGGATCGTGAGCGGGTGCGGCGGGCAGCCGGGGATGAACAGGTCGACGGGCAGGCAGCCCGCAACACCGTTGTGAGCCTCGGCGTGGTCGATGAACGGGCCCCCGGAGATGGCGCACGCCCCCACCGCGATCACGATCTTCGGCGGCGTCAGCGCGTCGTAGGTCTTCTGCAACGCCAGGCGCATGTTCTCCGTCACGCACCCTGTCACGAGCAGCCCGTCCGCGTGACGCGGCGAGGCCACAAACTGAATCCCGAAGCGGCCCAGGTCCCACCCCACCGTGCCCAGCACGTTGACGTCAAGCTCGCACCCGTTGCACCCGCCCGCCGAAACCTGCCGCAGCTTCAGCGACCGCCCGAAAAGCCGGCGCGTCGATCCCTGCAGCCCCCGCGCCAACCGCAGCACGTTGTCATCCATGACCAGGTCCTGGCGCGTGTCGGTCGCCAGGCGGTAGTCCCGCGAAAACCCGATCGCGCCCGTGGGGCAGGCGCGGAGACAGTCGGTGCAGAACAGGCAGCGCCCAAGGTCGATCATCGCCTTGCCGTTGATCGTGATAGCGTGCGTCGGGCACGCCTCCTCGCACGCGCGGCAGTCAGGCTCGCACTTGGCGCGATCCACGGTCGGTCGTCCGCGGAATCGCTCCGGAAGCTCCGGCGGCGGCCCCGCGGGGTAGCTCATCGTCCTGTGGCCCTGGCGGAACCGAGCGAGGAGGACGTTGATCACTGGTGGTGCTCCGGCGTGTAAACGTGCAAGGGATGTTCTCCAGAGCGGGCGGTGTCCACGGCTACAGGTCGTGCCCCGAGTACGAAAGATTGAAGCTCTTGTTGCACAGCGGGAAATCCGAGATCTGTTGGCCGCGGAGCGCAATCGCCAGCCCGAACCAGTTGTGGAACGACGGGTCGACGACCTTGTAGCGTTCGAACCTGCCGTCGGCGCCTGTGATCGCCACGTGGCAGATCTCGCCGCGCCACCCCTCGACCAGCGACACCACCACGTGGCTCGGCGCCAGGGCGCGGGGCGCCGCGATCGCAATCGGGCTCTCCGGAATGGTCCGGAGTTGCTCCCCGATGAACCGGATCGACTGCTGCACCTCGAGCCACCGCACGTACGCCCGCGCGAACACATCGCCCGTGTTCCACGTCGACATGGGCACGTGGCTGAACTGAAAGATCCCCGAGGGGAAGTCGTGCCGCACATCGCGCCCGATGCCGCACGCCCGCGCCGCCGGCCCGACCAGGCCGATCTCCTCCGCGACCGCGCGGGACACGTGCCCCGTGTCCTCCAAACGCCCCATCACCGACGACGATTCCCACAGCAGGTTCACGGCCGACGCGGTGTCGCGCTCGGCGTCGGCCAGCCGCCCCGAGAGCGCGGCCGCCAGCGCCGGCTCCACATCAAAGAGCACGCCCCCCGGACGCACCAGGTCGCGCCCGAACCGACTCCCGCACAGCGCCGCGGTCATGTTCAGGTAGTCGCCGCGGATCCGCCCGCAAAAGGCGGCCGTCGGAAGATACCCGATGTCCCCCGCCAGCGCCCCCAGGTCGCCGACGTGGTTCGCCAGGCGCTCAAGCTCGAGCGCCATGCCGCGGATCGCCTGCGCCCGCGGCGGAGCGTGAGCCCCGGCCAGCGCCTCGACGATGTGGCAGTACGCGGTCGTGTGCCCCACCGTCGTGTCCCCGGCGAGGGTCTCCATGTAGTGCACCGTCCGTGCGTCCGGACCGCCCCCGAGTCGGCGCTCGATGCCGCGATGCTGGTACCCCAGCGAGATCTCCAGGTGAAGCACTTCTTCGCCATGACACTGGAACCGGAAGTGGCCGGGCTCGATGATCCCGGCGTGCACCGGCCCCACCGCGACTTCGTGCACCTCCTCGCCCTCCACGCGGAAGTAGTCCGTGACGCCGATCATCGGCGGTCGTCCGTCCGCGGATGCCCACGGCTGCGCCCGGCCGCCGGGCTCCCCGTGGAAGCGCACCGGCTTGAGCCAGGGGTGGCCCACGGGCTCGACACCGAACTGTTCGGCGATCTCGCGCTCGAAAAGGTGAACCTGCGGGCAGTCGGGCGTCAACGACGGGAACGGGGCCAGCGGCAGGACGGTGCTGCTGATGTGCACCGAAGCGGTCATCTCATCCAGCAGCACCGCGTACAGCCGCAGGTTGCTCTGGCCCTCGGCGCACCCGAACATCGCGCCGACCCGCAGCCCGTCGGCCACGCCCTCGACGACCACACGCCGGAATTCGCCAAACTCCAGCCGCGGCACCGCCCCGCGCTCGACAGGCTCGGCGTTCCCGACCGTCACGACGTGCGCAGGATCAATCACGGCTGGGTCTCCGCGTACCCAAGGTACCGCACGGCCTCGTCGATCATGGCACGAAGCGGGGAGGGCACGTACACGCCCAGGACGACCGTGGCGATCATGAGCACCATGGGCGGGAGAATCGTGAGCGGCCGGTCGTGGAACGGCGTCTGCCGTGCCCTCGTCGACGGCTCACCCTGGACCACGGCAAGCACCGTCGAGCCCATGCCCATGAAGATGATCAGCAGGAGCACGAGCATCGCCCCGCCCACGACGTAGCGCCGCTGCCCGAGTGCCGCGTTCAGGATCGAGAACTCGCTCACGAACGGCGCAAACGGCGGAGAGCCGGTGACGGCGATGAACCCGACAAGAAACAGCGCCCCCGACCACGGCAGCCGGCGCAGCGCCCCCGAGACATCGTCCGTCGACTTGCTCTCGTACGCGCGGTGAATGTTGCCCGCCGTGAGGAACACCACGCCCTTCACCACCGCGTTGTTCACCATGTGCAGGAACGCCCCGAACGCGCCCGCAGGCCCCAGGCCCAGCGCCAGGATCAGTATGCCCATCTGCTCCACGCTCGAGTACGCGAGCATGCGCTTGAAGTCGCGCTGACGCACCAGGAACGCCGCCGCGACGACCATCGAAAAGAGCCCCATCGCCACCAGGATGCGGCCGGCGAACACCGCCTCTCCCGCGGCAACGAGGATGTGAAACACCCGGACAATCGCCAGGAACGCGCAGCTGGTCATCCCCCCCGCCAGCAGCGCCCCGACCAGCCCGGGCGCCTCCCCGTACGCGTCGGGCTTCCAGCTGTGCATCGGCGCGATGCCCATCTTGGTGCCGTAGCCCACCAGCAGCAGGATGAACGCCGCGTGCAGCCACGGCTTGGAGAACTCCGGCGCGTACCGCACGAGGTCCTCGAACAGCAGCGAGGACGCGTGCCCGCCGACGAGCGACGAGTACCCCAGGAACAGCGAGCCCAGGAGCGCGAGCGCAATGCCCACCGAGCCCACAACGAGGTACTTCCACGTCGCCTCCAGCGACCGCCCCGTGCGGTTGAAGTACAAGAGCGGTGCGCTGGACAGCGTGCTGGTCTCGATCGCGACCCACATGAGCCCGAGGTGGTGGGCCCATGCGATGAAGCTCATCATCCCCAGGAACGCCAGCAGGCACCCGCAGAAGACGCGATTCGGGCGGTCGGCACGGAGCCGCAGGTACCCCAGCGCGTAGAACGAGCAGGCCGTGAACAGCACGCTCACCAGCAGCAGCACGATCCTCCCGGGCGGGTCGAGTTCGAGCCACGCCACCCGTCCTGCGGTCGCGTTGCCCGCCAGAGCCGTGATCGTGATCGCGAGGTGAGCCACACCGAACACGGGCAGGAGCAGAGGCCGCCGGGCGTTGGACCGGACCAGGAACGCCAGGGCCGCGCCAAGCAGAGGAATGATGATGGAGACCAGGCCCATGGTCATTCCTTGAGCGTGGACAGCCGCTCGGTGCTGATCGACGCAAACTCCCGGCTGATGTGGCTGATGATGATGCCCATGACGAAGATCGCCACGAACAGGTCAAGCAGCACGCCCACCTCGACCAGGAACGGCATCGCGTCCAGGAGCAGGATGCCGAAGATGAACACGCCGTTCTCCAGGATGAGATAGCCCAGCACCTGCGAGAGCGCCTTCACCCGAGTCGTCAGCACGATGAACCCGGCGAGGATCGTCGCAAACGACGCGGGCACCAGCAGCGCCGCGGGGCTCCCGACCGTGGGAAGCCGGCCCGCCAGCGCCAGCGAGGCGCCCGTGGCCACCGCCCCCAGCAGCAGCGACGCGCGGAACCCGATCAAGGGCTCGATCTCGCGCCGGATCGGCAGATCCGTCATCGCCCTCATGAGCATGCGGGGGATCACCACGGCCTTGAGCGCGATCGCCCCCACGCTCACCACGATCTCGCGCGGGCCCGCCCCGCCGTGCACCAGCAGCGGCAGGACGCCCAGCAGCACGCCCTGCCCGGCCACCGTGTAGATGATGGACCGGATCCGGCTCGAGCCCAGCACGAAAAAGTTCAGCAGCAGCACCATGACCAGGAGCGCATCGGCGGTGGTATTCATCGCGAAGACCCCAGCAGCAGGACAAACCCCAGCCCGGTCAGCAGGCACGCCCCCACCAGCAGGTTCGGCACGTGCAGCAGGCGCAGGCGCGCCATCACCGACTCGACCACGCCGACCAGCACCGCCACCCCGATCACGCACCCCGCGAACGCCGGCCAGCGCAGCACGCCGAAGTCCACCGGCACCGCCACCCGGGCGATCAGCCCCGACAGCACGAACAGCTTGACCGCCGCGCCGTACTGCACCGCGCCCAAGGCCGGCCCGCCGTGGTCCAGGACCATGACCTCGTGGATCATGGTGAGCTCCAGATGCGTGTTCGGATCGTCGAACGGGATGCGCGAATTCTCAACCAGCAGCACGATGAACAGGCCCGCCAGCACCAGCACCATGGTCGGCGCCGCCGTCACCCACGACGCCGCCAGCTGCCCGCCAAGAAGCCCGGAAAGGCTCAGCCCGCCCGTCAGCCGCGCCAGCGCCATGAGCCCCAGGAACAGCGCCGGCTCCGCGAGGCACGCGAACGTCACCTCGCGCGCCGCGCCCATCCCCTCGAACGCCGACCCGGTGTCCAGCGCCGCGATGGTCGTGAAGAACCGCCCCAACGCCAGCAGGTACGCGAACAGGATCAGGTCCCCGGTGAACCGGATCGGCGCCGGCCCGCCGCCCATCGGCACCAGCATCCCCGCCAGCACCACCGCGACCGCCGTCACCGCCGGCCCCGCCAGGAAAACCCACGTCGTGGTCCGGCTGAGCACGGCCCCCTTGCGGAAGAGCTTCACCAGGTCAAAGTACGGCTGCAGCACCGGCGCCCCGACGCGCCCCGCGAACGCGGCCTTGGTCTTGATGATCACGCCGAGCAACAGCGGCGGCAGCGCGAGCAGCAGAACGACCTGCACCACGGTGTCGATCATGGTGTCCGGCCTCCCGCTGCCCGGGGCCGCGTGCCTGCGCCCGGCGCCGCTCGACGCTCGGGGCGGGCAACCGGCGGTGTTGTCACGGCGTGTTCCATCACAGCACGTACATCGAGACAAACAGCACGAGCACGGTCGCGAGAATGTACAGCACGTAAACCTGGATCTGGCCCTGCTGGAGCAGCCGGGCACGCCTCATCGCGTGCGCGGCAGCGCGAACTAGCGGCAGCACCGCCCGGTCCAGCACCCCGTCGGGAACTTCGGACCGGAAGCGCCCGAACGCGGGGAAGAGCCCCCGCACCTTCGTGCCGCGCACCCGCGGCCATAGCGCCCACGAGAACAGGCCCACCAGCGACTGGCCGAACGATGAGCCGGTGTACTGCATCCGCGGGCCCGGCGCGGCGTACCCGCAGTCCCACGTGCCCGGGCGCGACGCCCCCGCCATCGCGCGACGCAGCATCCAGAACCCCGCGCCCGACAGGCCCAAGGCCGCAAGGCCGGTGAGCGGCAGCCAGCGCAGCGGAGAAACACTCAGGATCGGCGGCGCCTCGCTCCCCACGCCCACCCACCACGCCGCCACCGCACGGTCAATGAGCGGTGCCGCCGCAGCCGGGAAGATCCCGATGCCGGCGCACACGACGGCGAGCACCGCCATGGGAACGAGCATCGTCCGCGGTGGTTCGTGGGAGTGGCTTGCCGCGTCGGTGCGCGCCTCCCCCAGGAACACCGCCCCGAAGAGCTTCGCAAACGCCACCGCCGCCAGCGCCCCGGCAAGGCCCAGCGCCGGGATCGCCGCCGCGGCAGCCGGCCACTGAACTTCACCTCGGCCTCCGAGCGTGCCGAACAGCCCGAGGTAGACCAGCAGCTCGCTCGCAAAGCCGTTCATCGGCGGCAGCGCGCAGATCGCGACCGCCCCGACCAGGAACATCGCCGCCGTCCGCGGCATCCTGCGGGCAAGACCGCCGAGCTGATCGATCCGGCGCGTCCCCGTGGCGTGCACCACCGCCCCCGCGCCGAAGAACAGCAGCGGCTTGAAAAGACAGTGGTTCCACGCGTGCAGGATCGCGCCCCCCAGCCCCAGCGCCGCCCACGCGGGCTGGCCCAGCGCGCGCCCCACGAGCGCGAGCCCCAGCCCGATGGTGATGATCCCCACGTTCTCGATGCTGCTGTACGCCAGCAGACGCTTCAGATCGCTCTGGCCCACCGCGAACGCCAGCCCGACCACCGCCGACACCACGCCGAGAGCCAGAAGCGTGGCGCCCCACCACACCGGCGGCAGCGGGAGCAACCCCGTCAACCGCACCAGCCCGTAGATGCCCATCTTGAGCATCACCCCCGACAGCACCGCCGAAACGTGGCTCGGCGCGTTGGCGTGCGCCCCCGGCAACCACACGTGCAGCGGCATGAGCCCCGCCTTGAGCCCGAACGCGACCAGCGCGAGGACAAACACGGTGTTGATCATGGACGGAGAAACTCGCGCCGCGTCGATCGGGTCGAGCGCGAACGACCCCGTCACCTGCCGCATCAGCGCGAACATCGCGAACAGCGTGAGCGTGCCAACGTGCGTCGCGACAAAGTACACCCACCCGGCGCGCCTGGCCTCGGGCTTGTGATCCTCGGTGCTCACCAGGAAAAACGCCGACAGGGCCATGACCTCCCACGCGAGCAGGAACATCGCCCCATCCCGGGCCACGAGCACCAGCACCATGCCCGCGGGCATCAGCCCGTAGAACAGCCGCAACTTCCGCCCGTTGCCCTGGTGCTCGCTCTGCTTCCAATACCCCAGCCCGTAGATCGCGCCCAGCGCGGGAACCACCAGCACCGGGAGCAGGAACACGCGGCTGATCGCGTCCACGCTCGCCGCGAATCGACCCCAAGGCAGACCCCAGGCCAACTCGAGCGCGCCGTCGCCCCCACCGCTCGGGACAATCACGCCGATCAGTCCCACGACCGCCGCCAGCACCATCACCAACGCCGCGATGCGCTCCCCCCACCCCGCCCCCCTCGGGCCCAGCAGCCCGGGGACCCCGCTCCCCGCGAGCAGGCCGGCGGCAACGAGGATGAAGGAGACGCTGGTCATCGCGTGACGATACCGCGCGGCAGGACGGGCATGTCATGGGGAACGGTGTTCACGGCCGTGCCGCACCCCCGGAACCTGGTATTTTCGATTCAATCTCTCCCATGGCCCCGAGCAAGCGGTCTGCCGGCGCCCGCGCCGCGAGCAGCTCCCGGATGCCGCGGTCCTGCAGCACAAACCCCAGGCGCGACAGGATGTGCAGGTGCGACCGGGTCGTGGGCGTGATGACCAGGAACAGCGAGTGCACCGGCCGCCCGTCCACCGCGCCGAACTCAATCGGCCGCTCCAGCAGCCCCAGCATCAGCATGGGCTTGGGCACGCGCATGACAATGGGATTGCGCACGTGCGGGATCGCGATCCCCTCGCCGATCCCGGTCGAGCCCAGCTGCTCGCGCGCCATGATGATCTGGAGCAGGCCCTCCCGGTCCACGCCCCTGGGCAGCTTGAGGTGCCCGAGCAAGGCCGCCAGCACCGAGCGCTTGTCATCCCCCGGCACGTGCTCGACCACGCCGCCCGCACGGAGCGCCTCGACCAGATTCGGCAGCACCTCGCGGTCGCCGTTTTCAGGCTCGCGGAACAACCCCGGCGGGATCTTCATCCCCCTACCCGTCGCCCACTCGAACAGCGCCGCCGCGCTGAAGCGGTACTGCCCGTCGACCTTGGAGACCGGCAGCCCGTCCTCCTCGACCCACCGGAGAACCACCTTCTCCGCAACTCCAAACTGGGACGCGACGTCCCGGACTCCCAGCCGCATGTTCGCCTCGACCACCAGTCGCGTCCCGGCCTCGTCACGCAGGGGTCTGAACGCTGGACGTTGCCCGCACTCCTACTGCCGCGGGCATCCACAGTCGGTCGGACGCGGCGCCGATCGCGGCGTCCGGCTGATGCCAAGTCGTCCTTGACAGCGCACACTGTACGCGACGGCGTCCCCGTTGCGAACCACGCGCCGCCGAGGGCTCCCACGGGGATATTCCCGCACGATTCGTCAGGATCCCGGCCGTTCGCCGCGCGCCACCAGCCGGTGCAGAACCAGGAACAGCAGCACCAGACCGCCCGCGACGATCCGCGTCCACCACGAGCTCAGGTTTCCCTGGAACGTGATGATCGTCTGGATCAGCCCCAGCACCAGCACTCCCCCCAGAGAACCGACCACCGTGCCCACCCCGCCCCGCAGCAGCGTGCCGCCGATGATGACCGACGCGATCACGTCCAGCTCGAGCCCCTTGCACGCCGCCGGGTCCCCCGACTGCTGATACAGCGAGAACACCACGCCCGCCAGCGCCGAAACCCCGCCCGCCACGGCGTACACGCGGACACGCACCCCCGCCACCGGCAGCCCCATGAGCGCCGCCGCGCCCGCATCGTCCCCCACCGCGTACACCGCGCGCCCGAACCGGGTGTGACGCAAGGTCAGCCACGCCGCCAGCAGCGCGATCACCAGCACCACCACCGTGGCGGGGAGGGTCACCCCGCGCGGGCCCAGCGGCACATGCACCGAGAGCGCCTCGTTCAGCGTCTCGCCCACGAACGGGTGCGCGATCCCGATCGACTGCGGGTGCACCGCGAACGCCGCGCCCCGCGCCAGGAACATCCCCGCCAGCGTCACGAGGAACGGCGGCAGGTCCAGGCGCGAGATCAGCAACCCCTGCCCCGCGCCGAACGCAACACCCGACCCCACCGCGATGGCAAACGCCGCCAGCGGGTGCACGTGAGACCTCTCGATCAGCGTCGCGACCAGCACGCTCGTGAACGCCATCACCGAGCTCACAGACAGGTCGATCCCGCCCGACAGAATGACAAACGTCGCCCCGATCGCCGCGACACCCAGGAACGCGTTGTCCACGAGCAGGTTGCGCACCACGCCCCACGACGCAAAGTTGGGGTACGCCGCGCCCCCGTACGCAAAGAGCGCCAGCAGCAGCGCCAGCGTCACCATCCACGGCGCCCGCGGCATGAGGCTGTGCCACTTCATGACACGCCCCCCGCCCCGCGCAGCCGCGCCAGGCGCCGCCGCAGCACGGGCGATTGGAGCACGCACACCACGATCACCGCCGCCGCCTTGGGCGCCGGCGCAATGTCCGCCGACACGTCCTGCATGTACAGCGTCTTGGTCAGCGTCTGCATCAGCACCGCCCCCAGCAGCGTGCCCGCCAGCGAGAACCGTCCCCCGCTCAGCGCCGTACCCCCGATCACCACCGCCAGGATCGCGTCAAGCTCCAGCAGGTTCCCCGCGTTGTTGGCGTCCGCGGCATTGATGTACGAGCACTCCACCACGCCCGCCAGCCCCGCCAGCACCCCACACACCGCGTACACCACGAACTTCACCCCGCGATCGGGCACGCCGGCCAGCCTGCTGGCCGTCTGGTTGTCCCCCACCGCCTCGATGAACAGCCCAAGCGCCGTCCGCCGCGTGGCCAGCGCGACGATCAGGGTCGCGAGCGCCAGCAGCGAAACCGGAACCGGCAGCCCCAGGAACGCGCCGTTGGCCATGGCGCTGACCGGCGCGCAAGTGAATGTGATGATCAGCCCGTCAGTAATGAGCTGCGCGATGCCGCGCCCGGCGACCATGAGGATCAGCGTCGCGACGATCGGTTGCAGCCGAAGCGCCCCCACCAGCACGCCGTTCCACAGCCCGCACACCAGCCCCGCGCCCAGCGCCGCCCCGATCGCCACAGGCCACGGCACCCCCGCCCGGGCGATGAGCATCGCCGTCACCGCCCCGGCGATCGCCGACACCGCGCCGACCGACAGATCAACGCCCCCGGTGGCGATGACCAGCGTCATGCCCAGCGCCACGATCCCGACCCGCGACCCGTGATTGAGGATGTCCACGAGCACGCCGTACACCCTGCCCTCGCGCACCCCCAGTGTAAAGAACCCCGGCGTAAACACCGCGTTGAACGCCAGCAGCAGCCCCAGCGCCGCCAGCGGCCACGCCAGCGGCTTCACCGCGCGTGCGAACTTGTTCAGCGGATCACCCATGGCGCTGCGACACCGCGTTGAGCACCGCGCTCTCGGAAACCTGATCGCCCGCCAGCTCGGCGACCGAGCGACGATCGCGCAGCACGACGATGCGCCCGCACGTGCGCACGACCTCCTCGAGCTCCGAGCTGATGAACACCACCGACATGCCCTTGCGCCGCATCCCGTCGATCGCGCGAAGGACCTCGGCCTTGGCCGCCACATCGATGCCGCGCGTCGGCTCGTCGAGAATCAGCAGCTCGGGGTCCGTCGCGAACCACCGCGCCAAGAGCGCCTTCTGCTGGTTCCCCCCCGAGAGCCTGCCGATCGGCGTCTCCGCATCGGGCGTCTTGATCCCCAGCGCCGCGATGAAGCGATCGGCAAGCCGCCCCTGCTCGGCCGTGGACATCCGCCAGAGCAGCCCTCGCTTGGCCCGAAGCGCCAGCACGATGTTCTCCCGCACCGACAGCGACGGAAGCACGCCCTCGGCCTTGCGATTCTCCGGCGTGAGCGCCAGCCCCCGCGCGATCGCCGCCCGCGGCGAGCCAAACCGCACGGGCCGCCCCCGCAGCCGCATCTCGCCGCGGTCCGGGCGATCCGCCCCGAAAAGCAGCCGCGCCGTCTCCGTCCGCCCCGACCCCAGCAGCCCCGCAAGCCCGACGGCCTCGCCGCGCCCGATCGAAAGATCGACGTGCTCGAGCGCGCCCTCTCGCCCGATCCCCCGCGCCGTCAGCAGCGCACCCTCCGCCGCGCCCGGCTCACCCCCCGCCGCCGGGCCGGACGGCAGCGACTCAAACTCGCGCCCGACCATGAGCGACACCAGCGCCGCCCGTGAGAGCGAACGTGCATCGTGCACTCCCACGAGCCTTCCATCGCGCAGCACCGTCACGCGGTCGGCGATCGCGTCCACCTGGTCCAGGAAGTGCGTGATGAACACGATGCCCAGCCCCTGATCCCTCAGGCGCCGCAGCACGACAAACAGCCGCTCGCACTCCCCGCGGTCCAGGCTCGAGGTCGGCTCGTCCAGGACCAGCACCCGGGCATCAACATCCAGCGCCCTCGCGATCGCCACCAGCTGCTGCACCGCCACCGAGCACGTCGAAAGCTCGCGCGTCACGGACAGGTCGTTCAGACCCAGCCGCGCCAGCGCCGCGCCGGCCCGCTCGCGCACTCCCCCCCACCTCACCAGCCGCGGCCACAACCCCCGCACCGGCTCGCGGCCCAGGCAGATGTTCTCCGCCACCGACATGTGCGGGATCAGCCCCACCTCCTGGTACACCGTGGCGATCCGCGCCCCCTCCGCGTCGCGCGGCGAACCGAAGCGCACCTCGCGCCCCCCGACCCGGATTTCCCCCGCGCTCGGGCGGTGCACGCCCGTCAGACACTTGATCAGCGTGCTCTTGCCCGCACCGTTCTCGCCCATCAGCGCGTGGACCTCGCCCGCCCGCACCGCAAAGTCAACGCCCTTCAGCGCCGACACCGCCTCGAACCGCATGTGCAGCCCCCGCGCCTCGAGCAGCGGCTCGGGCCCGCGGGCGGGCGCAGCGGCGTCGGTTCCGGTCGTCACGCGCTTCAGTACTTGCGGGAGGTGATGTCGCGGGCGGCCGTCGACTGATCGAACACGCCCGCCTCGGTCACGATCCTCTTCTCAACCGGCTTCTTGGCCACCAGCGCCTCAACGACATCGCACAGTTTCGGTCCCAGCAGCGGGCTGCACTCGACCGTGCAGTTGAGCTTCCCCGCCACCATCGCCTCAAACGCCGCCTTCACGCCGTCGATCGACACGACCCTGATATCCACGCCCGGCTTCAGCCCCGCCTCCTCGATCGCCTGGATAGCGCCGAGCGCCATGTCGTCGTTGTGCGCGTACACCGCCGTGATCCCCTTCCCTTCAGGGATCTTGAGAAACGTCTCCATCACCTCGCGCCCCTTGGCACGCGTGAACTCCCCCGACTGGCTCTTGATGATCTTGATCTCGGGGAACGCCTTGATCCCCTCCTCAAACCCCTTCTTGCGGTCGATCGCCGGCGCCGACCCCGGCGTCCCCTGCAGCTCGGCCACCACCGCCTTCCCCCCGGTCGCCTTCCCCAGCCACGCGGCCGCTCGCCGCCCCTCCTCCACAAAGTCCGCCCCGATGAACGTCACGTACAGGTCCGGCGAGGACACCTGCACCACCCGGTCCGTCAGCACCACCGGGATCCCCGCCTGCTTGATCTCCTTCAGCACCGGCTCCCAGCCCGTCTCGACCACCGGCGACAGCGCGATCACGTCCACACCCTGGGCCACGAAGCTCCGCAGCGCCTTGATCTGGTTCTCCTGCTTCTGCTGCGCATCGGAGAACACCAGCTCAAACCCTCGGGCCGCGGCCTCCGCCTTGATCGACTCCGTATTCGCGCGACGCCAGTCGCTCTCAGCACCGATCTGCGAGAACCCCAGCTTGATCTCCTTGTGGGCCTCCCCCGCTGCGCTTCCTCCAGCCGCGGGCTTGGGAGCCGCCGCGGGCTTCGAAGACTCGGCGGGCTTCTGGTCGCACCCCGTCGAAAGTGCCGCGATCGCGGCAACCGCAAACCCAAGCACGAATCGGCGGGAGACTGTTTTCATGGGGTGAACCTCGAGAGTGAAAGGCAAGGAAACGGCCAGCGGCCTCACGCGGCTGCCGCAACCGCAACGCCGCGGCAGGCCCCCGGGCACCAGACGCCCGGTTCGCACATACTACATACTTAGGTCGCGTTGAACGCACACCAGCCGCGGGGACCCACGATGACCGCGTCCGCCACGTTTTCCATCGGCGTCGATTTCGGCACAAACTCCGTTCGCGCCCTCGTCGTCGACACCGCGACGGGTGAAGAGATCGCCACCGCCGTGCACCCCTACGCCGCGGGCATGAACGGCATCATCCTCGACGATCACGACCCCAACCTCGCCCGCCAGGACCCCGCCGACTATCTCGCTGGCTTCAACGCCAGCCTCGCCGAGGCCGTAACCCTGGCCAAGGGTCGCCCCGGCTTCGATCCCGGCCGCGTCGTGGGCATCGGCGTCGACACCACCGGCTCCACCCCCATCCCCGTGGACCGCGCGGGGACCGCCCTCGGCCTTCTCCCGGAGTTCCGCAAAGACCCCGCCGCGATGGCCTGGCTCTGGAAGGACCACACCGCGCACGCCGAAGCCGCCGAGATCACCGACAAAGCCCGGTCCGCAGGCCTTCCCTACCTCTCCAAGTGCGGCGGAACCTACTCCTCCGAGTGGTTCTGGTCCAAGGCCCTTCACTGCGAGCGCACCAACCCCCGCGTTGCCAAGGCCGCGCACTCCTGGGTCGAGCAGTGCGACTACGTGGTCGGCGCCGTCACGGGCAAGACCGATCCCACCAGCATGAGCCGCGGCGTGTGCGCCGCCGGTCACAAGGCGATGTACCACCCCTCCTGGGGCGGCCTCCCTTCGGCCGCGTTCCTCGAATGCCTCTCCCCCGGTTTCTCCCGCATCCGCGAGCACTACGCGCCCCTCGCCGTGCCCTCCGACCGTGTCGCGGGCGGCCTCACCCCCGACATCGCACGGGCCGTCGGCCTCCCCGCGAACCTGCCGGTCGCCGTCGGCGCGATCGATGCCCACGTCGGTGCCGTCGGTTGCGGCATCACGCCCGGAACGCTCGTGAAGATCATCGGCACCAGCACCTGCGACTGCATGGTCTGGCCCATGAACACGCCCCTGGCCGACATCCCCGGCGTCTGCGGCATCGTCCCCGAGAGCATCCTGCCCGGCATGCACGGCATCGAGGCCGGCCAGTCCGCCGTCGGCGACATCTTCAACTGGTTCGTGCAGCGCATCGCGCCCTCGGGCTACGGCGCGGCAGACGACATGCACCGGCGCCTCTCAGAGTCCGCCGCGACCCTCGCCCCCGGCGAGAGTGGCCTGGTCGCGCTCGACTGGCACCACGGCAACCGCACCGTGCTCGTCGACCCCCTCCTCACCGGCCTCATGGTCGGCCAGACGCTCACCACCACGCCCCACGAGATCTACCGCGCCCTGATCGAGGCAACCGCGTTCGGCGCCCTCACGATCATCGACCGCATCCAGCAGCACGGTGTCCGCATCGACGAGGTCATCAACTGCGGCGGCATCGCCGACAAGAGCCCCCTGACGATGCAGATCTACGCCGATGTCACCAACCGTCCCATGAAAGTCAGCCGCTCCGCCCAGACCTGCGCCCTGGGCGCCGCCATCTTCGGCGCCGTCGTCGGCCGCGCCCACGCCTCCGTCGCCGACGCCCAGCGCGCCATGACCGCCGTGAAGCCCCACGTCTTCCGCCCGATCCCCGCCCACGCCGACGTGTACCGCAAGCTCTTTGGTATCTACTCACGCCTGCACGACGCCTTCGGTGTCCGCGGCAGCAGCGTCACGCTCGACGGCGTCATGAAGGAACTGATCTCGATCCGCCAGTCGGCCCGCGCCGGCCGAAAGGCATGATCGAGGTCGATTCCCCGGCCCGCCCGTACAGTCAGCCATGGCCATCTCCACATCCCGCCGGCGCTTCCTTTCCGCGTCCCTGGCCGCGGGCGCCACGCTCGCCCTCGGCAGCACGCCCCGCCGCGCCGCGGCAGGAATCACTTCCCCCGCCGCCTCACGCGCACCGCTCCGCATCCTCGTCCTGGGCGGCACGGCCATGCTCGGCCCCGCCGTCATCGACGCCGCGCTCGCACGCGGACACCGCGTCACCATGTTCAACCGCGGCAAGACCGAAGCCCAGCGCGGCACGCCCATCCCCGCGGCCGTGGAACGCCTCGTCGGCGACCGCGACCCGCGCAAGGGCAACGGCCTCGCCGCGCTCAAGGGCCGCGAGTTCGACGTCGTCATCGACACCTCCGGCCTCTTCCCCCGCCACGTCGCCTGCTCCGCCGATCTCCTCGAAAGCCAGGGCACGCGCCGCTACATCTTCATCTCCAGCATCTCCGCCTACGACAACCACCGCACCCCCGGCGCCGACGAGAGCGATGCCCCCGCCAACCCCAGGAACCCCTACGAAGAAGAAGGCGACGCCGGCTTCGTCTACACCGGCGAGCTCAAGCGCCCCTGCGAACAGGCCGTCGAGCGGATCTTCGGCGCCAAGGCCACGATCATCCGGCCCGCGTACCTTGTCGGCCCCGGCGATGCGACGGGCCGCTTTGCGTACTGGCCCATCCGCGTGCGCGAGGCCACGGGCGACCACGCCGACATGCTCGTCCCCGGCCCGCCCGACATGCCGATCCAAGTCGTCGACGTGCGCGACCTCGCGGCCTGGCTCATGCTCGTCGCCGAGCAGGACATCCCCGGCACCTTCAACGCCTGCGGCCCCGCCGCGCCGCTCACGATCACCGACGTCCTGCACGCCTGCGAAGAAGCCGCCGGCCGCACGGGCGACAAGGCCCCGAGGTACGAGTGGGTGACGTGGGATTTCCTCCGCACCCAGAAGCTCCCCATGCCCATCGTCCTCCCGCCCGAAGGCGACACCGCCGGGTTCCACCGCCGCTCCGGCGCCAAGGCGATCGCCGCCGGCCTGCGGTTCCGCCCGATGCGAGAGACCGCCGCCGCGATCCTCGCCTGGTGGGACCAGCAGCCCGCAGAAGAAAAGCCCCGATTCCGAGGCAGGCCCACCCTCGAGCGCGAGCAGGAAGCGCTCCGCGCGTGGAAATCGCGCTGATCACCGGCCGATCGCCCGGAGGTTGCACGCAGGCCGCGCCAGGTCCGCGCCCCCCGTCGCGATAGACTCATGGCGGGGCACGACCCCCGCACCGAGCCGCTCCCATGCCCGACCTTCTCTCCATCAACCAGACCCTGCGCAACGTGCGGCGCTACGCCGAGATCCTCAGCGTGCTGGGCGGGTACGGCTTCGGCGAGATCGTCGTCGAACTCAAGCTCGACCGCCTGATCGAGCGCGGCATGAACCTCGTGGGCGCCGGGGCCCGGGCGCCGGAGTTCGAGCACCTGCCGCGCCAGGTCCGCCTCCGCAAGGCGATGGAAGAGCTGGGCCCCACCTTCATCAAGCTCGGACAGGTCCTCTCGACCCGCCCCGACCTGGTCCCGCAGGAATGGGCCGACGAGTTCAGCAACCTGCAGTCCGACTGCCCGCAGCTCCCCTTCGACATCATCGACCGCCGCCTCGACGAGGAGTTCGGCCCGGAGCGATCGAAGATCTTAAAGTCCGTCCAGCACAAGCCCCTTGCCGCGGCGTCGATGGCCCAGGTCCACCGCGCCGTGCTCAAGGACGGCACGCACATCGTGCTCAAGATCCTCCGCCCCGGCATCGAGGAGCTGACCCAGACCGACATGGAGATCATGCGCTCGCTCGCCCAGTGGGCCGAGCACCACTTCGCCGCGCTGGGCTACAGCCCCACCGAGGTGGTGAACGAGTTCGCGCGCGAGCTGGCCCGCGAGGTCGACATGTCCCAGGAGGCCCGCGCCACCGAACGCCTCCGCTCGCTCTTCGAGCACGACGAGGCGGTCGTGTTCCCCAAGGTCTACTGGCAGGCGACGACCAAGCGCGTGCTCGGCCTCGAGGAGATCAAGGGCGTCGCCCTCTCCAGCCCCGAGGCCGACGACCTTCCCATCGCCGAAAAGCGCGACGTCGTCGCCAACGGCGCCCGCGCCGTCATGCAGCAGTGCCTGGACTTTGGCTTCTTCCACGCCGACCCGCACCCGGGCAACCTCTTCGCCCTCCCCGGCGGACGCGTCGCCTTCATCGACTGCGGCATGACCGGCCAGCTCGACGCCCAGACCACCGAGCAGCTCGCGCAGCTGGTCTCCGGCGTGGTCGCCGGCGACGTCGAGCGCGTCGTCAAGGTCGTCGGCGTACTGGCCGACGTCGACCCGGCCAAGCTCGAGAACCGCGCGTTCCGCTCCGACGTGCGCGAGTTCGTCGGCCACTTCGACCGCGTCCCGCTCGCCAACCTCGACGTCGGCGCCCTGCTCCGCGAGTTCTTCGGCAAGCTCCGCGAGCACCACCTCCGCTGCCCCGCCGACCTCGTGCTGCTCATCAAGGCCGTCACCACCATCGAGGCCGTCGGCACCCGCCTCGACCCCGAGTTCCAGATTGTCGAGTTCGCCCGCCCGCACGTCGAACGGCTCGTAAAACGCCGTTTCGGCGTCGCCGCCCTCAAGCGCCGCGTCCGCAACAGCCTCCTCTCCTACGCCGAGTTCATCGAGGACCTCCCCGTCGAGGTCCGCGGCCTCCTCACCCAGCTCCGCCGCAACCGACTCGCCGTCAACATCGAGCACCGCGGCCTCACGCGCCTCACCGACACTATCGAGCACGCCAGCCGCAACATCTCCTTCGCGCTCGTCATCGCCGCCATGCTCGTCGGCTCGTCGATCCTGGTGCACGCCGGACGCGAGCCGGGCATGGTCGCGGTGTACACGCTCGGCATCGTCGGGTTCGGCACCGCCGTCGTGCTGCTCGCGGTCATGATCGCGAGCAACCGGCGCCGCGCCGCCGGCAAGGACTGATACCGACCCGCGTTGCGACTCCCACCCTCCTAGAGGGAGGGGGGCCGGGGGGGGTGGGTTCGTCCTCTCTCCTCCGTCCCCAACCTCACGGCGCCTTTCAACGGAAGGGGAGAACGCGCACCCATTGATCAGTGATCGGTATGACGGGCACCGCCACTACCGCCGGCGCGTCGCCTTCTTGGCTCCGCCGCTCTTCTTCTTTACCGGCGCCCGTCGCGTCTTCACCGGCTCGACCCGCGGCGCCGACTTCGTCACCGCGTCGGCCAGCCCCTCCAGCAGCCCGCCCGCGCCCTGCAGCAGTGTCCCCACCGCGCTCCGCGCCGCCCGCGCGCTCGCCCCCACCGTCTCACGCCCCAGCTCCGACAGTCGCCCGTCCGCCGCCTCGCGCGCCGTTTCCGCCGCGGCACTGATCTTGGTGCCCGCGCGCCGCGCCTCATCGACGATCGTGTTCAGCTCGACCTTGGCCGCGCCCGTCAGCGAACGCCCCGCCAGGTGCAGCGACTTCAGCACCTCGTCCTCGAGCTTGCGGAAGTCCTTGGCCGTGCGCCGCACGTCGCGCTTCACGAACGTCGCCCCGCGCTCACCCGCGACGGCCGCGGTCGCCCTGGTCGCCCGCGCCGCCGCCGCCACGGCGTCGGTCAGGCCGTTCACCACCTGCCGCAGCACGCTCCGCTCGGACTTCGACACCGAGTTGTCCAGCCCCGAAGCCGCGCCCTGCACGACCTCCTTGGCCAGCCCCGGCAGCTCGCTGATCGACAGGTCGTTGTCGCGCACCGCCCGCAGCGTCAGGTCGTGCACGCGCTTGCGCACGTTGCCCCCGCTCACCGCCGACTTGGCCGCGCGCCCGGCCTTGGAGTGCGAACCGCCGGAACTCTTCTTCGCCATGGGAACCTCCGTAAAGTCAACGGCGCACGGGCGCGATGGGTTTCAGGAAAGCATACGGAGCCCGCCGCGCACTGTCATAACCGCGCGGCCCGCGCTACACCTTCCCCCGGATCGCCCCCAGCACCCCCGACACCCACTCGCTCGACGCCAGCGCGTACGGCCTGAACTTCTCCATCACCCCCGTGTCGTCGCTGTACAGCAGCGCCCGGTTGGCCCCAAGCGTCGCCGCCTGCGGCCCGTCCACCAGGTGCGTCGAGTCGCTCGCGCTCATCTGCATCAGCACCCGCGTGTTGAACTCGCGCAGCGCCGACCGCTCCATCATGCGGTCCACGTTCGTCGCCGTGTCGCACCACACCAGCGCGTGCACACCGACCGACGGCCCCGCCCGCAGGATCTTCATGAAAGTCTGCGCCGCGGTTTCTCCCTTCTCCGAATCACCGGAGAACGAGAACTCGTCCGACCGCCGCAGGTCCCGGAACCGCTGCAGCCCGAACACCACCAGCAGCATGGGCGCGTGCGTCGCGCTCCCCGACGCGTCGCGCCGATCGATCTCCGCCATGATCGCGCCCAGCGCCTCCTTCACCTCGCGCGGGCCCGCCAGCCGCGCCAGCGGCCCAAGCTCCCGCGCCACCCGCGGCAGCAGGTCCGCGTGCGCCAGGTCCGGCGGCGTGGCGTCCAGGATCGTGATCGCCGGCAACGCCGCCTCCGGCGCCGCCGGCCCCGAACGCACCCACGACGCCAGACTCACCACCGCCGCCGCCACCATCGCCGCGCCCTGCTCCTCCTGGTTCCCCACCACCAGCGTGCTCGCGGCACTCTGCGGCCGCAGCACGATCCCCGTTGGGTCCTTGATCGCCAAGGGCTCGCCCAGCCACAGCGTCGGCACCGCGCGGCGCTCGGCCCGGCCCGCGATCTGGTCCGCCAGCAGCCGGTTGGCCCCGATGTCCGCGGGCACGTGACCCTCGAACACGATCTGCGGCAGCGGCGAACGCCCGGTGGCCGCGTGCCTCTCGCGCACGCTCCGCAGCCGCTCGTCGCGCACGTCATCCGACAGCCACACCACCTGGAACGGGCTGTTCCCCTCGACCGTCCCGCTCGTGTCGTTGTAGATCGCCTCGCCCGGACGCGCCAGCAGCCGTGCCGCCGGGTTGTCCTCGCTCATGATGAGCATCGCGTCAGACTCAGAGCACTGCAGCGCGATCCGCACCGCCATCTGCCCCAGCGTCGCACGCGCCAGTGAGTACGCCCCGCCCAGCGTCTGCGACCCCAGCACGACATGGATCCCGAACGCGCGGCCCTGCCGCACCAGCCGGTCCAGGAGCAGCGAAGCATCCTGCGCCAGCTTGTCGTCCTCGACGAAGAACTCCTGGAACTCATCCACGATCAGCATGATCCGCGCCAGCGCCCCCGCGTCCGCCCGCCGCTCCCCCGCGCGCCGGTACGACGGCAGGTCCTGCACCCCCGCATCCCGGAACAGCGTGCCGCGGCGCGACAACTCCGCGTCCAGCCGCCGCAGCACGCTCACGCCGAACTCCCGCTCGCTCTCGACCGCCACCACCCGCGCGTGCGGCAGCCGGTTGGCCGCGTACGTCTTGAACTCCACGCCCTTCTTGAAGTCCACCAGGTACAGCTCGATCTCGTCGGGGCTGTACCACAGCGCCGCCGTGGTGATGATCACGTGCAGCAGCGTCGACTTGCCCGAGCCCGTCCGCCCCGCCACCAGCGCGTGCTGCGCCGTCCCGCGCCCCAGCCACAGGTGCTGCAGCTTCTTGGCCCCCGCCCGCCCCAGCGGCAGCCGCACCTCGCCCGTCGCGTCGGCGCTCCACTCCTGCCCCTCCGGCGGCGCCACCAGCGAGAACGACACCCGCACCCGCGTCGAGTCCTTCACGAACTCCCCGACCTTGTGCAGCAGCCGCGTCGTCGTCGGCTCATCCGGCGGCGCTTCAAGCTCAACCGGCCACGGCGCAAACGGCTCCTTCGCCCAGCGCGTCCCCGACGGCGTCACGCTCAGCACCATGCTGTGCCGCTCAAGCTCCGCCCACGGAATCCCGGAAGCCGCCTGCGGCACGGTCCGCGCTCCCGCCGGCGGCGCCGACTGCGACGTCAGGATCAGCGTGAACACCCCGCACCGCCCGCCGCTGGTCGCGATGCTCGCCAGTTTCCGCGCCGCCACGTCGGTCATCCCGTTCGGGAAATCGGCGATCACCAGGAACCGGTACGGCTCGGCCACCTCCCCCGCCTCGGCGTTGTACGCCTGGATTGTCTCGTACTCGTTCCGCAGGTACTTCTGGATCACCGTCTCCATGTGCTCGGTGAGGTCCGTCAGCCGCTGCTCGATGTGCCGCGCATCGGTCCAGATCCGCTCCCCGACGATCGCCTCCTCGTAATCCGAGATGTGCATCAGCCCCGCGAACGACTGCCCCAGCCCCACCGGGTCGACGAACGTGAACCGCGCCTTCCCCGGCGGCAGCCCCGTCAGCAGCCGCAGCACGATGTTGTTCAAGACGCCCAGCGCCGCCGCACGCTGATCCGCCCCCGCCCGCAGCAGCACCGACCCCGCGCCCAGCAGATCGATCATCAGCGGCAGGTCGCGCACCGTCGGCCCCGGCACCGCCAGCCGCGGATCCGCCGACAATCCCCCCGGCAGCGCCGCCATGTCCAGGCGAATCGCCCCGAAACGCACCCCGATCGGCGGCGTCCCCGTCACCGGCGCCGGGTTCTCCCACACCGGCTCACCCCACGCCGGGCTGATCGCCGCGGCAGCCCCCGCCAGCGCATCCAGCCTCGCGCTCGCCGCCGCGATCCGCTCCGACCACGTCCCCTCAAGCGCCGCCCGTTCCGTGCGATCCGCTTCCTCCAGATCCCGCTTCACCGGGCCAAACGCGTCATCGGCCGCCCGCACCGCCGCGTCGCGCTCGGCCTCCACCACCGCCCGCCCCTCCGCGAGCGTCCGATCGATGGCCGCCAGGGCCGCGTCACGCTCGCCGCGCACGCGCGCGATCAACTGCTCGTGCTTGGCGCGAAGCTCGGGCTCCTGCACGTTCGACCGCTTCTGGATCTCTGCCTCCAACGCCGCCACCGACGCCTTCGACCCCGCCCACTCCTTCTCCGTGATCTCGGCCAGCCCCGCGATCTTCGAGTCCCGCGCCGCCTCCGCCGCACGCAGGGCCGCCGCGGCAACCTCGCGCGCACTTGTCAATGCCCCGCGCAGCGCCGCCGCCGCCCGCGCACCCATTAGCCCCCGGGGCCACGCCGTCAGCGGGTCCGACCACCCTCGGCCCCCGCCCGCCCCCGCGCCGATCAGCGTCCCCACCAGCACAAACCCGAGAATGCTCAACGGGCTCAGCCACACCGGGCGAATCACGCTCTCCAGCCGCGCCGCCGCCCCGCGCACCGCGTCCGCCGCGCCGTCCAGCCCGTTCCCGGCCGTCGCGCCCGCCCCCTCGGCCGCCTGCACCGCCACCGGCAGCGGCGCGTGCCGATTCTTCTTGAGACTTTCCTCAGCCCGCTGCTCGACGGCATCAAACTCGCTCGACCGCTGCGCGATCGATTTCCGCGCCGCCTCGAACGCCGGCCGGATCCGCCCGTGGCCCGATTCCTGAATCGCCTCGGCGAGCCACTCGGTCTCTTCCTGCTTGGACGCGATGGCCCGGGCCATCGACGCCGTCCGCTGCCGGAACGCCGCCAGGTCCGACTTCATCCACCGCGTCGCCGATTCCAGCTTGGCCGCAAAGTCCCCTTCCGCCGCGCCGCGCGCCACACCGTGCTCGGCGGTAATCGCCGCCAGCGCGGCTTCAAACGTCTGCCGCGCACGCTCCAACTCCACTCCGTGCTTCTTCTCGGCCGCGCCCAGCCCCTCGGCCATCCGCGTCGCCAGCTTCCGCTCCTGCTCGTCACGGTGCGCAAAGAGGTAGGCAAGCTCGATGAGCAGCTCGCGTTCCTGATCGGCAAACGGCGTGACACTCATGCGGACCAAGTCTCCTGCGCCATGGCGCCAAGAACATACCGCCGAACGAAGCCCGGTGCCCGCGCCCTGCCCCGCCGCCGTCGCGCCGCGGAACTACTCATCGTTCGCGCAGTCCCTTTGGGCCGTGGTCATCAGGTCCGCGACGTTGTCCAAGGCCGCCACCGCCGCGCGCACCATCGCCTCAAGCGGGTCCACCAGCTCCTTCTGAAGCTCCCGGGCGCGTGGGTCGTCCCAGCGCTCGCGCACCCGCCCCCAGCGCTGCTGGAACTGCTTGAGCGCGTCGGTGAGCTGGGTCTGCGATGCACGAACACTCATGCGCCGGCCCCGGGGTTGGACGGCGGAGCGGCCTCGCCCCCGCTCGAAGGTTCAGCCCCGCTCTCACCAGCCCGCGCCGTCCCTCCGTCACCCCCCGGCGGCGCCACGCTCAGGTACGCCTCGATCGACTCGATCATCCGCGTGATGCTCGCGATCGCCGACGGGATCTGACCGCCCGCCACCTGCCTCAACTGGTGCGCGGCACCCTTGTACACCATCGCGCTCCGCTCCCACGACACGCCCCACCGCCGCGTCGCCTCCTGGCGCCGCTGCGCCTCCTCCAGCTTCCGCTTGGCCCGGTCCAGCGCCTTGCGCTCGTCCACGATGCTCGCCGGCTCGGGCGCCGCGATGATCTGCTTCCGAGAGATCGCCCCCTTGGCCGCCTGCACCGCGTTCTCACGCACCCGGACCTCGTGCTTCCAGTGCACCGGACGCTCGTGCTGCAGCCAGTGCGTCATCCGGTTGACATCGGCGTCGACCCCCACCATCGCCCGCTCGACCGCCGCGGCAAAGTCCGCCAGCGCCGCCTTGGCTTCCACCAGCGCCTCGGTCGCCAGAATTCGTGCCGCCTCCGACATTCCTCACCCCGCTCCCCACTGCCCACTCCCCACTGCCCTACCTCTGCTTCAGATACTCCTCGATCTTCTCAGCCTTGCGCAGCAGGAACGGGATCTGCTTGTCCGCCGCGTCGCTGAACTTGGCGAGCACCCGCATCGTCTGCTCGAACTCTTCGGCGAACTTGGCGTGCTCCTGGTCGCGCCACGTCTGCGCCAGGTCCGCGAAGCGCACCCCCACCGTCTGCACCTGCTCGCGCAGCGTCGTGTTGAATCGCTTCAGTTCCTGCGCAAACCGGCGCAGCTCGGCGGGATCGACGACGGCTTTGGCCATGCCAAAGAGTATGACAACCCGGGGCGGGGTCCCGTTTTCCCAACCGGCGCACCGTCACTCGGTCCCCACCGCCCGCGCGACCGCTTACGGCCCGGTCACCCCGCCGCAATAGCACCCCCGCCCCGGCACGCAGTCCGTCGGGTGCACCGCTACCCCGTCGGGCCCCAGCACTTCCTGGCTCTTTGAGCAGAAGAACACCCGCGTGGACGACGAGTCGTCCACCATCCCCGGCACATCGTGACGGCTGTCGCAGTACATCAGCTTGTGCCGGATGTGCGCACAGCTCACCCTCAGCTCCACGGGCCGGAACTCGTCAGGGATCGGCGCGGTCATGCGTGGTCCTCCTCGCGCAAGCGTCCCGAAGCACGCAGCACCGCGCGCTTCACGGCGACCGGGAGCAGCTTCAGCTTGTACGAATTGTCCGACATCGGCTTGGCGCCCTCGACCGACACCGCGCACGCCCTGGCCAGCGCCGCATCGTCGGTCACCTTCACGCCCTGGAGCGCCGCGCCAACCTTCGGCAGCATCCACGGAATAGGTGCGACGGCACCGGCGCACACCAGCGCGCCCTTGATGGTGTCGCCGCCCAAAGTCAGCGCCACCGCCGCGGCAGCCAGGGGCCAGTCGAACGACTGCTTCTCCTTCACCGCGTAGAACCCGCTCGCCGGCGCCGCCGTGAACGTGATGTGCGTCACCATCTCGCCCGGCTCGAGCGTGTGCTCGCTCCGCACACCCTTGTCCGGCATGTGGAACAACTCGCCGATCTTCACCGACTTGTGCTTGGAGTTGGCCAGGTGCACCTCCGCCCCGCACACCATCAGCGCCAGCGCCAGGTTCGACGGGTGCACGATGTGGCACGGCCCGTCCCCGAAGATCGCGTGGTACTTGTTCTCACCCTCCACCGCGTAGCACGTCGGCCCGCCCTTCTTCAGGCACTCGAACTGGTCGTTCCTGAAGTACCAGCACCGCGGCCGCTGCAGCAGGTTCCCCGCCGCCGTCGCCACGTTCCGCACCTGCGGCGTCGCCGCGCTCGCGCACGCCTGCACCAGCACCGGCGCCGTCTTCGCCATGAGCGGCCACGCGGCAATCTCCGCCAGCGTCGCGCCCGCCTCGATCCGCAGACCGCCCGCCGCACCGCCGTCGCTGACCGGCCCCTTTGCGCCTTCGGCCCGCGCCCCGCGCACATCGATCAGCGCATCAGGCTCGATCAGCCCCTCCTTCATCATGTCGAGCAGGTCCATCCCCCCGCCCTTGAGCACCGGCAGGCTGAACCGCTTGTCGGCCAGCAACTCCCCCGCCTCCGCGAACGTGCGCGCCCGGGCGATCGCGAATCGGTTCATGCCGCACCCCCTTCCGCACCGCCATCAACCCCCGCCATCGCCGCCAGCACTCGGTCCGGAGTCAGCGGCAGGTGCCGCACCGGCTTCCCGATCGCGTTGAACACCGCGCACGCGATCGCCCCCGCCGTAGGCACCGTCGGCGGCTCGCCCAGCGAGCGCACGCTCGTCTGCCCCTTGGTGTACAGCACCGGCTCGATGTGCGGCATGTCCGCCGAGCCCAGGATCTTGTACATGTCGAAGTTCGCGTTGACCATCGCCCCCGTCGTGCGGTCCAGCACGCGGTTCTCAAACAGCGCGAACGAAACGCCCTGGATCACCCCGCCGATGATCTGGCTCTCGGCCGTCTTGCGGCAGATCACCCGCCCGCACGCCTGGATCGCCACGATCCGCTTCACCCGCACCACGCCCGTCTCGGTGTCCACCTCGACCTCAACGAACTGCGCCCCGTTGCTGGTCCCGCTGTCGGGCTGGAAGGGCGTGTCGCTGTTCTTGCCGCGACCCGTGATCGAGTCACCGCCCAGCTTCGCGCACGCCTCGGCCCAGCTCATCAGCGCCGCGCCCTTGCGCATCACCTTGCCGCCCACGATGTCCAGTTCGCCCACCTCGGCGCCCGCTCCCGCGGCAATCTTCTCAAGGAGCTGCTTCTTCGCGTCCAGCGCCGCGCTCATCATCGCCGGCGCCGTGTTGGGCGAGGTTACCGAGCCGCCCGAGCCCGGCCCGATCGGCAGCGTCGAGCGCCCGATCTTCACCGTCACCGCCGACATCGGAATCCCAAGCCCGCTCGCCGTCAGCGCCCCCATCGTCGTCCGCTGGCCCGTGCCGATGTCCTGCGTGCCCGTGCGCGCCTCGACCGACCCGTCGCGGCTGATCACCACCTCGCACTCGGCCTTGGCCTGCCCGCGGTGCCACGTGCACGTGCCCATCCCCAAGCCGCGCCGGAGCACGCCCGTCTGCGACCCCGTCGGCTTTCGGTTCTCCCACCCGATCAGCTTCGCGCCCCGCTCCATCATGTCGCGGTGCACCGCGTCGCCGTTGAGCTTCATACGCAGCGCCAGCGGGTCCATCCCGCACATCGTCGCGACCTCGTCGAGCATCAGCTCCTCGACGAACGCCGCCTGAGGGTTCCCCGGCGCCCGGAACGCCCGCGGCCCGCCCGCGTTGAACTGCACGTCCGTGTGCGTCTTCTTTACGTTACCCAGCGCGTAGCGCCCCGAGGGCAGGGCCATGCCCCCGCCGCCCTTGGCCACGCCCGTCCCGCCCCACATCTGGATCTCGCCCCCCGCGATCGTCCCGTCCTTCGCAAAACCGATCCGCACCGCCGCGCGGCCCGAGGGACGGTTCCCCGTGTCCAGGTGCTCCTCCTCGCGATCGCAGAACATGTACGCCGGTCGCTTGTACTTGGCCCCGATCTTGGCCGCCAGCGTGCACTCCTTGCCCGGCCCGCCGAGCTTGGAACCAAACCCTCCCCCCACGTACTCGCACACCACCTCGTACTTGGAATTGGGCAACCCCAAGGGCTCGCTCAGCCCGTCGCGCACCGAGAACGTCCCCTGCGTCGAGGCGTACACCGTCGCCGAGTCGCCCCGGTGATCCACGCACCCGCCGTGCGTCTCCAGCGACGAGTGCGTCTGGATCGACGTCGAGTACAGCGCGCTCAGCGTCAGCTCGCTCTTGTCGAGCGTCGCCTTCGCGTCGGCATCAACCTCCGGCATCCCCGGCGACACCGTATCGCTGATCCGCGTCGTCACCGGCTGGCGCTTCCACACCGGCTTGAGCGCCCGCAGCGCACGCCTCACCGCCAGCGGAGATTCCGCCACCACGTGCCCCACCGAGTGCCCGTGGTACTTCCCTTCCTTGCCCGTGACCTCCACCTCGATCACGCCCGGCACCTTCTTGGCGCCCTCCACGTCCGTCGACTGCAGCGCCGCCGCGCCGAACGGGCAGCGCACGAACGCGATGAACAGCCCGTTGGGCAGGTACATGTCGCGCCCGTACTTCGCACGCCCCGTCACCTTCGCCACCCCGTCCAGGCGCGAGGTGTCGTCGTTGATCGAACTGCCCTTGTTCATCGGGCGGTTCGTCGTCGGCAGGTCCGTCACGTTCAGCGCGTCGTTGAACATGTTCACGCTTCCCTCGCATCAAGCACCGGCGCCTGGCCCGAAGCCTCCAGCGCCGCGTTGAACACGTTGCTGTACGTCCCGCAGCGGCAGATATTCCCCGACAGGTACCGCTTCACCTGCTCCAGCGTCGGCTTGGGCAACTCGTTCAGCATCCACCGCGTCGCCATCACCAGCCCCGGCGTGCAGTACCCGCACTGCAGCGCGTCGTGCCTGATGAACGCCTCCTGCACCGGGTCGAGCTGATCCCCCTTCGACAGCCCTTCCACCGTCGTGACCTCGCTCCCCACCGCGTCCGCCGCGAGCATCATGCACGAGTTCACCAGCTTCCCGCCCACCATC
The DNA here is from genome assembly GCA_044223975.1 of Phycisphaerales bacterium. Lineage (GTDB taxonomy): Bacteria > Planctomycetota > Phycisphaerae > Phycisphaerales > UBA1924 > CAZCPB01. The sequence goes on from JBGALI010000018.1 coordinate 74,148, forward strand.
ACCGAGCACCCGCCGCACGCGCCACGGTCGCAGATCTCCTTGGTCCCTGTGAGCCCGAGGTTCACGCGCAGCGCCTGCATCAGCGTCGTCGCAGGATCAATCGTCGCCTTCATCTCCTTGCCGTTCACCCGCAGCGCGATCTCGAACGGCTCCGGCCCCATCACCGCCGGCCCGTCGCGCTTCCGCTGCTCCGCGCGCCCCACCGCCTCGGCCTTCGCCGCCAGCGAACTCGCCGCGGCAGATGCCCCAAGCGTCTGAATGAACGACCGGCGCGACACGCCCCGCACCGTGCCGACCTCCGGCGAACTGCGTTCGGGAGAAACCGGGTCGTGATCCATGGGCGGCCTCCGAGAAGGGACCGCAGTATACATCAATGCGTTCGGTCGCCGGTAGAATGCTCGAACTTCCCCGACCGCGGCGCCGGTTCGCGTCAGGAAACGCCGCTCACAAACGTCCCCCGCCCCCGGTCCTTCACCACCCCGGGGAACTTCAGCACCCGCCCGTGCGCCACGCAATACACCCCCGGCTCCACCACCCCCAGCGCGAAGATCGCCTCGGTCAGGTTCTGCAGCGCATCCGACCGCTGCATCTCGTACGGCCGCATCGCCCCCGTCAGCACGATCGGCACGCTCGGCCGGGGGATGTCCCTGAGAATCCGCTCACCCGTCTGCGTCAGCGTGTCCGTGCCGTGCAGCACCACGATCCCCGTCCCCCGAGCGACCGACGCCGCCGGAGCCGCGGCGCCCGACGCCCGCACCGCCTCCACGATCCGGGCCCGATCGTCGTCGGTCATCTCCAGGCTGTCCTTGCTCAGCAGCTCGAGGATGTTCACCCCCGTGTCCTCAAGCCGCAGCCGCCGCAGCATCCGCCGCACGATCGAACGCCGGTTGTTCAGCGTCCCCGACGCCTCGTCGTACGTTTTCTCGATCGTCCCCCCGGTCGTGATCAGCGTGACATGGCGCATGGACGGAGGGTAGGAACGGCCCTCCCCCCGGCGCGATACTGTCACCCGCTCGCGCCCCGCCTCCAGCGACCATGAGCGACCGATCCGACAACTCCGCACGCGGCCGCCGGCTGGCCCTCGCCGGCCTGGTCACCAACATCGCCCTTGCCGCGATCAAGCTCGTCGCCGGCCTCGTCGGTCACTCCTACGCCCTCATCGCCGACGCGGTTGAGTCCCTCGCCGACATCGTCGGCTCCGTCGTCGTCTGGGGCGGCCTCCACATCTCCGCCAAGCCCGCCGATGAGGACCACCCCTACGGCCACGGCAAGGCCGAAGCCCTCGCCGGATTCGTCGTCGCGCTCATGGTCGCCTTCGCCGGCATCGGCATCGGCGCCCAGGCCGCACGCAAGATCGTCACCCCCGATCAACCCCCGGCCGCGTGGACCCTCGCGGTGCTGATCGTCGTCGTCGTGGTCAAGGAAATCCTCTTCCGCATCGGCCGCCGCACCGCCGAGCGCAGCGGCAGCGTCGCCATCGAGTCCGACGCGTGGCACCACCGCTCCGACGCCATCACGTCCCTGGCCGCCTTCGCGGGCATCTCCTGCGCCGTCCTCGGTGGCGACCGCTTCAAGTCCGCCGACGCGTGGGCCGCGCTCCTGGCCTCGGGCGTCATCCTCTTCAACGCCTGGCGGCTCATCCGCCGCCCTCTCTCCGAGCTCATGGACCAGGAGCCCGCGGGCGTCGTCGAAAAGGTCCGCACCATCGCCGAGAGCGTCCCCGGCGTCATCGACATCCACCGCGTCGCCGGCCGCAAGAGCGGCATGTCGTTCTGGCTCGACATGCACGTCCGCGTCGACCCTGCCATGAGCGTCCTCGACGCCCACACCCTCGTCCACCGCGTCAAGGACCACATCCGCGCGCAGGTCCCAGGCGTCCACGATGTTCTCATCCACGTCGAGCCCTGGGACGCCCGCTTCGCCGCCCGGAAAAACGCGGCCGCGCCGTGCCCTCCCGCCCCGACGCCCGAGAATCCGCCCGCGTGATCGTCACAGACGGACTCACCGCACGTCCGCATAGCCGGCGACTTTCAGGACCATCACCCCGCCTCCCGGAGCACGCGCCTCCGGCCGATCTCTCCTGCGCAAGGGTGCGCGTCCACGGACGGCCGCACTCCCGCCCGGCCCGCGAACCTCAAGAGGCGTACAACCAGTGGACATCGCCAGTCTCATCGGGGTGATCATCGGGGTGTGCTGCCTCGGCATCGTGGCCTACGAAGGCTCGCACGGCCACCTCCAGATGTTCTTCTCGCTCGAAGGCGTCTTCACCGTCTTCGGCGGCTCCATCAGCGTCATCTTCATGGCCCTCCCCATGGCCCGCATCAAGGCCGTGGGTGGTTACATCAAGCGCTTCATGTTCCACAAGGGCAAGGGCCCCGACGAGGTCATCAAGCTCATCAGCGCGCTCTCGGAAAAGGCCCGGCGCGACGGCATCCTCGCCCTCGAGGCCGAGACCGCCAAGATCGACGATCCCTTCCTCTCCTCGGGCCTGAAGATGGCCGTCGACGGCGTCGACCCCTCCAGCATCGAGAGCACCCTCCGCATGGAAGTGCTCGCCATGCAGGACCGCCACAAGTCCGGCAAGAAGTTCTTCGACCTCGTCAAGGTCTACGGCCCCGCGTGGGGCCTGGTCGGCACGCTCATCGGGCAGATCGGCATGTTCGGTCAGCTCGCCGGCGGCGACATCGGCGCCATGGGCAAGGCCCTCGCGCTCGCCGTCGTGGCCACCATGTACGGCACCGTCATCGCCAACGCCGTCGCCGGCCCCATCGGCGACAAGCTCGCCCTCCGCTCCAGCGAAGAGATCCTGAACCGCGAGATGATGCTCCAGGGCATCCTTTCCATCCAGGCCGGCGACAACCCCCGCGTCACCCTCGACCGCATGCTCGCCTTCATCCCCCACGCCACCCGCACCAAGCTCAAGGCGGCGTGAGGGCTGGGGAAGTGACGGAGTGACGAAGTGACAAAGTGACGGAGTGCGGATCGGATGAACCAGCTCACCCCGAAACGTCCCGCACCTCACTCCCCCACTTTGTCTCTCCCCCACTCCGTCACTAAGTCACTCCGTCACTAAGTCACTTCCTCCCCCTCCCCCATGTCCGACCACGACAAAGAACACGACGAAGAAAAGGGCCACGGCGGCGGGCACGGCGGCGGTGGGCACGGCCACGGCGGCGGCGGCCACGAGGAGCACGAGGGCGTCCCCGAGTGGATGATCTCGTTCGCCGACAACACCGCCCTCATGATGGGCCTGTTCGTCATCCTCCTGGCCATGAACATGGGCCCCAAGGCCACCAGCGTCATGGGCGGCGATCCCTCCGAAAAAGCCTCCTACGAGGCTGCGTCGTCCAACAACATGCTCGACCTGGTGATCAGCGTGCGCCAGGCCTTCAACAACCCCGTTGACATGAACTCGACCAACCCCAAGGAAGCGGCCGTCCGCCAGCGCATGATGGAGCGCATGGGCGCCAACGCCACCAAGGTCACCCCCGACAAGGACGCCGCCCGCGCCGGCGGCGCCGTCCGCGAGAGCGAGTACAACGAGGTCGGCGCCCGCGTCGATTTCGACGACGCCTCCTCTCTGCTGTCCGCCGCCGCCCGCCAGAGCGTCGCCGAGACCGCCCGCCAGTTCGGCAACACCCGCTACGTCATCGAGATCCGCGGGCACGCCAGCCCGTTCGAGACGTTCATGAACGTCGAGAAGGGCATGAAGCTCGCCTTCGACCGCGCCATGGCCGTCGCCAACGAGCTCGCCTCCCAGGGCGTGCGCTGGGGCCAGATGCGCGTCGTCGCCTGCGGCGACAACGAACGCCTCGTCGCCCGCACCTACAACCGCGCCGAAGACAGCACCAACCAGCGCGCCGAGATCATCCTCACCAAGGACCTCGTCCCCGGCGACAACGGCGTCGACCGCCCACGGCCCGCCGAAAAGCACTGACGGCTCTCTTCTCCGTCACTCCGTCACTCCGTCACTTCCCAAGACCAACCCGTCATACGCCAGCCGCACGCCCTCCGGCAGCGCCGCGTCCGTCTCCGCGTGCCCCAGGTCGTGCGCCATGTGCACGAAATACGTCCGCCGCGCCCCCACGCGCCCTGCGATCTCGACCGCGCGGTCGATCGTCAGGTGCGTCGGGTGGTGCCGCTGCCGCAGCGCATCGAGCACCAGCGTGCCCAAGCCCTCAAGGTGCTTCCACGACTCGGTCGGGATCGCCGACACGTCAGTGCAGTACGCCAAGGGGAACGGCGACGACTCTCCCGCGATCACCCCCGCGCCCGGCACCGGTTCGATCCGGAACCCCGCGATCGGCAGCCGCCCGTGCAGCAGCCGGATCGGCGTGAACCGCACGCCGAACAGGTCCACCGGCCGCTCGACCTCCAGCCGGTGCGGGATCAACGACGCCACGAAGCTGTCGTTCACGTTGTGATCGCGCTCGAATACGTGCCGGTACACCCGCCGCAGGTGATCGAGCGTGTGCTCCTCGGCGTACACGTCGATCGGCGCCTTCATCACCACGTTGAACCGCCGCACCTCGTCGAGCCCGAACGTGTGGTCCACGTGGTTGTGCGTGAACACCACCGCGTCGCACCGCATCAGCCGATGGCGCAGCGCCTGCTCCCGCAAGTCCGGAGACGCATCAATCAGCACCACCCGCTCGACGCCCGAGGGATCCCTGAACATCACGCACGCGCTGGTCCGCAGCCGCCGGTCGCGCGGGTCGCTGCTCGCGCACACCGCGCACTCACACGCGATCGCGGGAACGCCCGCCGAAGTCCCGGTGCCCAGGAACACGAACCGCATGCCACAGCGTACGGCCCCCGCCGGCCTGAGCGCCGGTTCATCCCCCGCTCAGCCCCGCCACACGCGCCGGCGCCACCCGCTCCGTATGTCTGGGTGAGAACCACACCCCAAACAGGAGTCTCCCCCATGACCCGCAACGCCCTCAGGTTCCTCGCCCTCCCCGCCGCGCTCACGCTCGGCGCCTGCGCCACCGCGCCCCAGACCGAGGCCGACCGCTCCAGCCTCCGCGGCAGCGTCAGCGCCGCCCTCGACGACTTCGAAGCCACCGACCCCTCCCTCAGGGGTCTGCTCGACCGCTCCGCCGGCTACGCCGTCTTCCCCGACGTCGGCAAGGCCGGCTTCATCGCCGGCGGCGCCTACGGCCGCGGCGAGGTCTTCGAAGCCGGCCTCCGCACCGGTTACGCGCAGGTGACCAAGGGCTCCATCGGGCTTCAGGTCGGCGCCCAGACCTTCAGCGAACTGGTCGTGTTCACCGACCGCGCCACGCTCGACGACTTCAAGGACGGCGAGTTCGCGTTCAGCGCCGACGTCTCCGCCGTCGCCATCAAGCCCGGCGCCGCCCGCGCCGTCGACTACACCAAGGGCGTCGTCGTCTTCGTCAACCCCAAGGGCGGCCTCATGGCCGAAGCCTCGGTCGGCGGTCAGGGCTTCAACTACACGCCCGTCTCCGTCGCCTCCGCAAACCGCGACCAGGACCGCATGAACGACGACCTCCGCTACCGCGGCGACAACGTGATCGATACCTCGGGCACCACCGCCGACAACAGCTCGATGACCCCGCGCTAGCGCACGCATTCCGCACGGGTTCGCCAACATCCGACCAATCACCCGCGCCCCGGAGAACCGTTCTCCGGGAGCGCGGGCTCTGTTTCAACCCCGGCGCTGCGACCCCCGCTCAAGCGCCCGGCTTCTGCCCAGAACTCCACCGCGCCAGCCCGCGCTCCAGATCGTCCGCAAACCCCGCCAGGCTCGTCCCCGGCAGCAGGCACAGCGGATCATCGATCACCCACACCTTCCCGTTCGTCACCGCCGGGATCTTCAGCTTCGCCAGCGCGCCCAGCCGCGTCGCCGCATCATCGGCCGCCACCGGCCCCGTCCGCGGCACCGCCCCCACCGCCCGCGGCAGCACCAGCACGATCCCGTCGGGCGCCAGCCGCGCCACATCCTCCGCATCAAGCTCCATGTACGGCGAACCCTCGCGTATCGCAGGCACACCCCCGATCCGCTCCAGCACCTGCTGGTGAAACGACCCCGGCCCCAGCGCCGCGCACACCGGCGAGGTCCCCATCAGCAGCAGTACCCGCCCCGCCTTCGAAAGCTCCTCGCGCCGCGCCCACGACGCGTCCAGCCGCGCCAGCAGTTTCTCGCGCGCTCCCTGCTTCTCCGGCGCCAGGAACTCGCGCCCCAGGTCGTCGACGCTCGCCCGCACCTGGTCGAGAGTCAGCAGCGCGCCGTACGACTTCACCACCCACCCGTGCTCGCGCGCCAGTTCGCCCAGACGTGCTGGCAGCTCCCTCGTCCCCCACTCGATCAGCACGTGCGTCGGCCGCACACCCAGCAGCGCCTCGTAGTCGATCCCCGTCTGGTCCCCGCACACCGGCACCGCCGTGTCCATCACCATGTCGTGCGCATGCCGCCCGGCCACCTCCCCCGCCAGCCCCAGATCCTTCAACGTCACCGCCAGCGCCGGGCTCAGCACCACGATGCGGTGCGGTGTTCCCGGCGCCGGCACCGCGCTGGCCCGTTGCGTCGGCACCTCACGCTCACAGCCGCACGCCGTCACCATCAGAATCGCACACACGAGCATCGCCAAAGCGTGCCACCGACGCTCCCAACTCCTCGCCCGGAGGGCGCACGCCCGTTGCCAGGGGCGCCGCGTCCGCGCAAGCCCCTGGAATCCGCCCATCCTTTCCCAGGCGGCCCGGAGGGCCGACGAGTCCTCGACCGCCACATCGACTCCCGACCTCCCACCTCCGCTCCGCTCGCCCACAACAGCGCTCTTCACGCCCCACCCCCGAACCGCGCCGCAAACTCCGCGCACAGCCCCTCCAGCGCCACCCTCGGGTACATCGCAAACGCCCACGTCCGCTCGTGCGCAACCTCAGCATCCCGCGCCCGCGCCACCACCTCCACCACCTCGCGCGCAAGTCCTTCCAGCCGCGCCGCCGCGTCACCGCGCCGTTCCGCCAGAAACTCGTGCAGCGCCTCAAACGCCCGCCGCGGCTCGCGCCCCTCGCGCCGCGCGCTCTTGATCGCCCCCACCAGCTCCCGCCTCCTCACGCCCCCCGCCGCATCACCCAGCATCGCCGGATCATGCCGCGCATGGTGCGCCGCCCACTTCGCCCGCGCCACATCCCGCCCGGTCGGCGCCGCGCCCTCCACCAGCGCCAGCCGCCGCGTCGCCGTCACCACCGCGACCGGCGCCAAACGCTCAAACCCCTCTTCCCCCCCGCTCCCGAACCACATCTGCATCCACGCATCGTTGGCCTTCTCGTACAGCCCGCCGCCCGTCCCGTGAATGAACAGATCGCACGCCCCCAGCCGCAGCAGCGCCGTCATCAAGAGTGCCCGCGGCGCCAATTCATGCCGCGGCAGGCTTTCAAGCTCTTCCGCGTACACCCGCCGCCGCACCCCGTCCGCCCCGATCCTCCACAGCGGCAGTTCATACCGCTCGTTCACCTCGTCGGCCTGCAGCGCCCGCAACCCCGCCCCCGGCGCGTGCACGATCGCCGCGTTGTACGCCCGCACGCACGCACGCGGATCCCTGTCCATCGCCCCAAGCAGCACGCCGAACAGCGTCGTCCGCACGAGGTCCGTCGAGAAGATCACCGGCGCCGCGCTCACCATCGGCGCAAGCAACTCTCCCATCGCTCCCGCAACCTGCCGGGCCGCGTTCGTCGCGCCCGCGTGATGCGCCACCGCCGCGCGGATCGCCTCCAGACCCGCGCGCACCTCCGGCAGCGCCGCATCCTCAGGAACACGCTCCACCGGCGCGATCGCCGCCCCGCGACACACCGCCACGTCGCTCGCCTCGCGCCGCGTTCCCACGCCGCGCAGATCAAACACCCGCGCCGCCAGCCGCCCTTCCCCATCGCGCGCCGGGTACCGCACGCTCCAAGGATCGTCCGTGTCGTGATCCACCACCACCCACGCCGCCTGCGCATCAAGCGCCCGCGCCGCCACGTCCGCCGCGATGTACTTGGCCAGGATCCCCGGGTGCCAGAACACCGCCTGGTGCCCCGTCATGATCACGCGACGATCGACCGGAAGCCCAAGCTCGCGCCGCATCTCCCTCGCGCGCGGGCCCGCAGCGTGCCCGCGCACCAACGCCCCCCAGCGCGACGCGTCGGGCTCGATCACCAGCGAAGTTTCTGTCCCTTCACTCACGCGCGGCAGCAACAGGTCGCGTGCATCCGGGCGCTCGCCCGCGCGGGCAGCTCGCCCGCCACGCGCCGGATCTCCCTGTGCATGACCTCACGATAGTGCGCCAGCCGCGTCGTCGGATCGTCCAGCGGCCCGCCGAACGTCCGCGTCAGATCGTTGTAGATCAGCGCCACCGGGATCTCGCGCACCCGAAGTTTCTTCGCCGCCGCCTGCACCCAGAACTGCATCGGGAACGCGTACCCGTCCACATCCAGTTTCAGCGACTTCATCGCCTCCACGCGGTACGCCTTGAACCCGCAGAACGCGTCCGTCAGCGGCACGCCCAGCGCCCCGCCCAGGCGGTCGTTCAGCTCCTCCGTCACCGCCGTGTTGATCGCCCGACGATCCGCGGGCGGCGCAAACGGCGAACGCTCGTTCAACGTCCCGTCCGCCACGCCCATGTACCGCGAGCCGCTGATGATGTCCACGCCGTTCCGTGCCGCGGCATCCAGGAACTCCGGGATCGCCTCCGGCTCGTGCTGCGTGTCCATGTCCATCGTCACCACCCAGTCGTACCCGTCCGCCGCCGCCCACATGAACGCATCGCGGATCGAGCGCCCGTACCCGCGGTTCACCGCGTGGCGGATCACGTCAACCGGGTACTGCTTCAGCACTTCGGGGGTCCGGTCCGTCGACCCGTCGTCGACCACCAGCACGTTCCCCGCGTGGCGCATCACGCGATCCAGAACCGCCCGCACGTGGCGCTCTTCGTTGTGGACCGGTATGGATACAAGGGCTCTCACGGGGCGGCTCCTCCGAAAACTTCCCTTCCGTGGAGTCCGCTCCAAGCATCCCTGCCCGGGCAAGCGACACGAAGGGTACGCGATCCCGACCAGTCAGTTCGCCCTCCCCCACCCCGCGGATTCTCCGAAGGCACTTCGTACGGGCTCTGTGCGGCATCTTGCGGCGCTACCCTTCCTACTTCTGATGCCCACCAAGCGAAAAACGAAACGCAAGACCCCCGCGCCGGCCCCTTCCCGCAAGCCCGGGAAACCCACGCCCTCGTCCCGGCGCGCCCCCAAGCCCGCGCCCGACCTCGAAGTGAACACCGTCGCCTTCGTCAGCCTCGGCTGCCCCAAGAACCTCGTCGACTCCGAGAAAATGCTGGGCACCCTCGCCGAGTCGGGCATCACCCCCGTCTCGATCAACCCCGAAGGCGGAGACTTCGGCGGCGCCGATGCCGTCGTCGTCAACACCTGCGGCTTCCTCGAAGCCTCCAAGGACGAGTCCCTCGGCGTCATCAAGGAAGCCATCGCCGAGAAGGAAAAGGGCAACCTCAAGCGCGTCGTCGTCGCCGGATGCCTCGTCCAGCGCCACCGCGCCAAAATGCTCGAGTGGGCCCCAGGCATCGACGCCATGATCGGCGTCTTCGACCGCGACAAGATCGTCGAGGCCGTCCGCGGCATGCCCGCCACCGAATCCCTCGCCAAGTCCAAGCACGCCACCGCCCTCGACGCATCCGACAAACCAAAGTACTGGATCGCCGGCAACGCACTCCAGGCCGCCAACGCCCGAGGCATGAAAACCGCCGGCCTCACCGTCAACGGCAAGGACGGCAAGGGCTTGGGCTACTTCGAGGACGACTCCGCACGCCTCCGCCTCACCCCGCGCCACTTCGCCTACCTCCGCGTCAGCGAAGGCTGCAACCAGAACTGCGCCTTCTGCACCATCCCCTCGATCCGCGGCAAGATGCGCAGCAAGCCCATCGACCGCATCTGCGCCGAAGCCCGCGAGCTCATCAACGACGGCGCCTTCGAACTCCTCCTCATCGGCCAGGACACCACCAGCTACGGCGACGACATCGGCGCCGGCCTCAGGTCCGGCCTCGCTCCCGCGACCGACTTCGCTTCTTACGGCGGCCTCCCCGCCCTCCTCCAATCCCTCTCCAACACCCTCGACGAAGCCGGCTCGAACGGCTGGCTCCGCCTCATGTACGCCTACCCCTCCAACTTCTCCGACCCCATCATCGACGCCTTCGCCTCCCTCTCCACCCGCCGCGGCAGCCACCTCCTCCCCTACCTCGACATCCCCCTCCAGCACGCCTCCGACCGCGTCCTCTCCCTCATGCGCCGCCACGTCACCCGCGCCCAGCAGGGCTCGGTCATCCGCAAGCTCAAGGACCGCATCCCCGGCATGACCGTGCGGACCACCTTCATCTCCGGCTTCCCCGGCGAGACCGAGAGCGACCACCAGCAGCTCCTCGAGTTCATCGAAGAAATGAAGTTCGAAGCCGTCGGCGTCTTCGAGTACTCGCACGAAGAAGGCACCGTCGCCGGCACGATGGAGAACGACCCAGCCCTGGCGGTCTCTCCCGAAGACAAGGCCCGCCGCCGCGCCGAGGTCATGGCCCTCCAGCAGAAGATCGCCTTCGCCCGCCAGGCCGCGCTCGCCGCCAAGTTCGACGAGCACAACCCCACCGCCGGCGGCGCCCGCTTCGATGTCCTCATCGACGCCCCCCTCAAGTCCGAAGGCCGCGCGACAAGCGGCCTCGGCCACGGCGGCAAGCTCTACACCGGCCGCACCGCCGCCCAGGCCCCCCAGATCGACTCCGTCACCTACGTCCAGAGCCGCGCCAAGCTATCCCCAGGCGAACTCGTCCCCTGCACCATCGTCGGCAGCGATGGCTACGACCTGGTGGCCCGTCCAACCGACGAACTCGAGAAGAAGGTCGGCCTCCGCATCCTGGGCTGAACGCGGCAACCGTTCCTCAGTGAACTCTCGGAAACAACGCTCCAACCGACTCCCCGTCGCCCGCGCAGCGGGCCGAGGGCCGGTAGCCTCGGGTGAAGCGACGCGGCCCTGAGCGTCGCGCAACCCGTGGATTCCAACGCCCCGATCCGTTTCGTTGCTTTGCCTCGGAGTCCGCGCAGCGGACGAAAGCCCGCGTTCGCCGCGCCCCACTCCACCGACGAACTCGAACAGAGGGCGGCCTCCACATCCTCGGCTGAGCCATCTCTTCGGTCCGTCTACCCAAGCTAGTGGGGCAGGTGTCCCACCTGCCTCTACCCCATCTACTTCTTGATTTCTAGCTCGATCCTGTACTCCCTCCTCGCCTTCGCCCTTTTGCAGCAGACCTCCCCCCTCAACCGATAATCGCCCGATGCTGCGCCGCGGCCATGTCATCGCTCTGTGCGTGCTTGCCCTCCTCACCGTCGGCGTCATCATGGTCAACTCGGCCGTGATGACCGTCCGCCGCGCCGACCCGGTCGCCGCGCAGGTCGGCCCCAGCCCGCGCCCCGCCCCCGCCGTCACCGCCCAGAGCGTCCTCCTCTCCCGCCCCACCATCTATATGGGCATGGCCCTGGTCGCCCTGGGCATCGGTGCATTCCTCCCCATCCGCGCCCTCGCCGCACGCCTCGCGGCCCCCGACCCGCGCCTCACCGCCCCCGGCACCCCCTACTTCACAGGCCTCGGCCCCGTCGTCATCGCGAGCCTCGCCATGCTTGCCATCATGGCCCTCGTCTACACCCCCCTGGTCGGCAAGGAAGTAAACGGCGCCCACCGCTGGCTCCGCCTCCCCGTCCCCGGCCTGGGCGATGCGCTCTCGATGCAGCCCAGCGAGATCGCCAAGTGGATCCTCGTCGGTCTCATCGCCTGGTACGGCGCCCGCCGCGCCGCCATCATGCCCACCTTCTGGCGCGGCCTCGTCCCCGCCCTCGCGGCAGTCGGCATCGTCGCCGGCTTTGTCGTCCTCGAAGACCTCGGCACCGGCATGCTGATCACCGGCGCCGCGTGCATCGTCCTCATTGCCGCGGGCGCCCGCGTGTGGCACTTTGCCATGTTCATCCCCGCCGCCGTCCTGGGCCTCACCGTCGCGATCATCAAGGCCCCCTACCGCCTCGCCCGCATCACCGCCTTCATCGACCCCTACCTCGACCCCAAGAAGTCCGGCTACCACATGATCCAGTCCATGGCCGCCGTCGCCGGCGGCGAGGGCGCCGGCCGCGGCCTGGGCCACGGCCAGCAGAAGTTCGGCTACCTCCCCGAAGACCAGAACGACTTCCTCTTCGCCATCATCTGCGAAGAGCTCGGCATCGCCGGCGCCGCCGTCGTCATCGGCCTCTTCGTCCTGCTCGTCTGGACCGGCGTCGGCATCATCCGCCGCGAGCGCGAGCCCTTCCTCAAGCTCCTGGGCCTGGGCATCCTCTGCACCGTCGCGCTCCAGGCCGTCATCAACCTCGTCGTCGTCACCGGCCTGGGACCCACCAAGGGCATCGCCCTCCCGCTCGTCAGCGCCGGCGGCACCGGCTGGATCCTCACCGCCTTCTCCCTCGGCCTGCTCGTCGCCATCGACCGCACCCAGCCCGAAGAAGCCGCCGAGCCCAGCGTCAACCTCTCCGACATGCTCCCCGACGCCAAGGCCCCGCGCTCCGTCCCCCCGGTCGTCATCAGCCCCGAAGTGCCTCCGTCCCTCGAGCGCGCCGCCGTCGCCGTCGCGTAACGCCCCGTGCCACGACTCTGCAGTTCCTCTCCAGAGTCGTGCGCCTGATGCCGATTCTCTGGCGGTTCCCCGGCCGAACAGCCTTCAGAAAACGATGTGCGCCCGCGCCGCTCTCTCTTCGCCCGGCAGGGCGCGCGTTCGTTGCCAGGGGCGCCGCGCTTCGCAAGGCCCTGGAAAGCAGCCCTTTTCTGCCGCCGCCCCCTTGGGGCGGACGAATCGCCCGCCCCGCCACGGCGCCAACGCAGTCATGACACCGCTTAGCTGAATCGCACTTGGAGTTCCTCTCCAAAGTCGTGCCGCCTCCACGCTCGACGCCCCTCCGCCGTCGCCCCTCCGCACATCGGTCCCTGCCCATCGCGTCTTATCAAGGATGCACGCCCAGCAAGCCCGCCCGAGGCGGGCGCATCGGGCGTGCCCGGCATGGACGCACTACGAAGACGCGGCGGGAGCTGTATGCCCAGAGTGCGGGGCGACCCCGAGCGCGTGAACACGCACGCCGCGCCGCGGGAGCAGCGGTCTTTCAGGGCGGAGCCCTGGAATGCCATAGCCGGGGGCAACGCCCCCGGTCTCGGCGTTGCGCCGTTCACGACCGCGAAGCGGTCGGATAGAAGCGCGCGGTGTGTTCACGGAAACACTCGATCACGCGCACGCCGCGGCACGGTCGTCACGGGCGCGCGGAGCGCGGAGCGCGGAGCGGGGCAGATATTCGCCCCGTCCATCCGACCGCTCCGCGGTCGATGCCCGGGGTGAAGCCTACCGGGGGCGTCGCCCCCGGCTAGGTCATCTGAGGCCTCCGGCCTCCACCGCCGGATGCGGGGGCCGTGCCGTAGACTGCGCGGGTGGGAAGCACGCGCGACAAGGTGAAGCGAAGCATCCGCAAAACTGTGAAATGGGGCGGGGCGGGGCTCACGGTGCTTCTGGTGGTGGTGTTGGTTGTGAGCGGGTGGGTTTCCGTGGCCCGCGTCGGCGCGACCGGATTCAACGTCTGGGTGATGGACGGCGGGTTTGGAGCGTCGATCCCATGGACGCCCGAGAGAGAGGGAATCGCCTATTGGGAAAACGACTACGCCACGCGCCCTCGGTTCAAGTGGGGCTTTGTGTGGGAATCGGGCTGGGGCGCGACGGGATTTCACTTCGCGCTCTGGCCCGCCGCCCTCCTATCACTCCTCCCCACCTTCGCCGCATGGCGAGCAGACACGAAACACCTCCGCCGCGCCCGCGAAGGCGCCTGCCCCGCATGCGGCTACAACCGCGCTGGCCTCGCGCCAGGCGCAGTGTGCCCGGAATGCGGCGCGGCCCCGAGCGTGTGACGCCCTCCCTCTTCAGCCCGCTTCAGCGGGCTTGCTCGCTTGTAGGCCACGGCTTCAGGCGTGGTTCGACGACACGCAAGACTGGTTTCCCTTCTTTCAGGTTTCCAAGCCCGTTTCAAACGGGCTTCATCGTGCTCCCGCCTTCAGGCATCCGCGCATCCCCGGCGCCCACCAACATCGCCATCGATCCCCGCAACGCTCAAGCCGCGAAGCAGCAAGCCCGCTGAAGCGGGCTGAGGAAAAACGTGACCTAATCACCCGGCGGTTTCCCCGCGCGTGCGAGCCTCCCCACGCCCGTGGGAAGTCCTCGGCAAGTTGCGACATCACCCCGCCCCTGCGACAATCCGCCCCTTCCTCCAACCCTCGCAGGAGATCCATGCCATGAAGAAGAACACGCTCGTCCTCGGCGCCATCGCCTTCGTCGCCCTCACGCTCGGCGGCTGCGCCTCCTCGCCCGTCGTCGGCACCTGGACCGGCCGCGATACCAACGCCGCCACGCCCTTCACCTTCGGCAGCGTCTCCTTCGTCGGCGACAAGACCTTCACCGCCGAGGCCAAGTACGGCGGCAACACCCGCGTGCAGAGCGGCACGTGGGAGACCACCGGCAACGACCTCAAGCTCAAGTCCGGCGACACCACCCGCGACTACACCTACAAGGTCGCCGGCCGCGAGCTGATCGTCACCGACCCCAAGAGCGGCCACAGCGTCACGCTCGACCGCATGGCCAAGTAACCCGCCGCGCGAACGCCCTGCCCGGTACAGTCACGTCGATGAGCACGACGTTCCTCTTCGCCGGCGGCGGCACCGGCGGCCACCTCTTCCCCGGCTTGGCCATCTCCGAGCAGCTCTCGGCGCAGTGTGGCAGCGCCGTCATCAAGGCCGTCTTCGCCTGCTCCACGCGCCCGCTGGATACCGAGATTCTCCGCGCCCAGTCCGTCGAGTTTCACCCCATCCCCGCCGAGCCCTTCGGCCTCTCGCCGCGCCGCTTTCTGAAGTTCGCCGCGTCCTGGGGCGGCGCCGTCCGCGCCTCGCGCGATCTCATCCGCGCCCAGCTCAAGTCCGGCCCCGTCCACGTCGTCGCCATGGGAGGCTTTGTTGCCGCGCCCTTCGCCCAGGCCGCGCGTGCCGAGAACATCCCCGTCACTCTCGTCAACCTCGACGCCGTCCCCGGGCGCGCCAACCGCTGGATCGCCAAGCGCGCCGCCGCGATCTTCACCAGCGCCGAGGTCAACCTCCCCGGCTGGACCGTCGTCCCCCCGATCGTCCGCAAGCAGGCCACACCCCCCGGCCCGCCCGCGCTCTGCCGCGAGCGGCTCAAGCTTGATCCGCACCACCCCACCCTCCTGATCACCGGCGCGAGCCAAGGCGCCAAGTCGATCAACGACTTTCTCATCGCCATGCTCGAACGCTCGCGCGATGTCTTCCTCGCGCACGCGTGGCAGGTCATCCACCAGACCGGCAAGGGCGAGGCCGACCGCGTACGCGCCGCCTACCGCGCCGCCGAAGTCCCCGCCGTCGTCACGCCCTTCCTCGACGACATGGGCGCCGCGTGGGGCGCCGCCGACCTTGCCGTCAGCCGCTCGGGCGCCGGCAGCGTCGCCGAGGCCTGGTCCTCGAACGTCCCTTCCATCTTCCTCCCCTACCCCTACCACAAGGACGAGCACCAGCGCATCAACGCGCTCCCGCTTGAGCGTTGCGGGGCGTGCATCATCGCCAAAGACCTCATCGACGCCGCGCCCAACGTAGACACGATCGGCCCCCGCCTCACCGACCTCCTTGCCCACGCCGACAAGCGAGCGGCGATGCGCTCCGCCTTCACCGCCCTCGGCCCCGCCGACGGCGCGGCACGCATCGCCCGATCTCTCCTCGCGCCCTCCCGCTGACCTACAGTCGGCAATCGTGCCCCAACCGGGCGCGGCAAGGGAGATTTCGAGATCATGAAGAAGACATGGATCGTACTGCTCGGCGTTCTTTCCCTGGCCCTCACCCACGCCGCCAACGCCCAGGTCCGCAACGAGGCCCTGGCCAACAGCATCATCGCGGCGCGCCAGAAGAACAACACCATGCTGCTCCAGTACACCTGGACGGCGATGACCTCGTTCCTGAAGGACGGCAACACCAAGGACACCCGCATCCAGCAGGTCAGCTACACCGCCAACGGCGTCCCCCAGTACACGCTCGTCAACGACAACGCCGCCCCGATGCCGCACGGCTTCCTGCGTCGCGCGATCGCGGAGAACGAGAAAGAGGAAGCCGAGAAGTACCTCAAGGGCCTCGAGAAGCTGGTCGGCCAGTACACGCTGCCCGGGCCCGGCGCGGTCGTCAACTTCCTGAGCACCGCCAACATCACCGCCTCGACCGCCCCCGACGGCACGGCGATCCTGCAGACCACCGGCGCGGGCGTCGTCGTCCCCGGCGATTCGGTCACCTTCTCCTACGACCTGGGGACCTTCGCGATGCGCCAGGCCACCGTGACCACGACCTTCGACGGGCACTCCGTGACACTCAACGCCACCTTCCGCACGCTCCCCTCGGGTCTCTCGCACCTCCAGTACGCCACGGTCGAGGTTCCCGACAAGAACCTGACCGTGAACATCCACAACTACGACTACGTTCCCAACAACTGAGCCCCGGACCGTTCGCGACCGTGGCCGTTCCGCGCCAGTCGCGCGGACCCACGACGCCCGGCCCTTGCCGCCGCACGTACTGCCACCTCCACGTCCAACCCCAGCCCCCGGGAACGCAGCCATGAAGAACAGCCGCTCCATCCTGCTCCGCATCGTGCCGGCGTGCATCGGCGCGCTGCTCGGCGTCCACAGCCTTGCCGCGGCGGACGAGCCCGACCCGCGCGTGCAGGAGATCGCCAAGACCGCCGCCGCGTTCGTCGACGCCTTCCAGAAGGAAGACGCCAAGGCCATCGCCGCGTTCTGGACGCCCGACGGCGACTTCGTCGACCTCGCGGGTCGCGTCATCAAGGGCCGCGCCGCCATCGAGGCCGACTTCGCCCACCTGTTCAAGGAGAACGACGGGCTCACCGTCCGCATCGAGGTGGCCTCGATCAAGTTCCCGGCCGCGGACATCGCGGTCGAGGACGGCACGACCTCGGTCATGTCCGCCGACGGCACGCCGCCCAACCGCGCGCGGTACACCAACATCCACGTCAAGAAGGACGGCAAGTGGATGATCGCCAGCGTGCGCGAGGCGCCGTACGTGCCGCCCAGCAACCGCGAGAAGCTCATGGGCCTGGAGTGGACGATCGGCGAGTGGGTCGACCAGGCGACCGACGGGCACGTCGCGCACGTCGTCTTCGAGTGGACCCCCGACAGCAACTTCATCGTCTCGGCGCGCGCCGTGCGCGTCAACGGCGCGTTCCTCTACAACGGCACCCAGCGCATCGGCTGGGACCCGGCCGCCAAGCTGATCCGCTCGTGGAGCTTCGAGGCCGACGGCGGCTTCGGCGAGAGCACCTGGACCCAGAGCGGCGACAACACCTGGACCGTCAAGGCGAGCTCGGTCCTGCAATCCGGGCACAAGATGTCCGCGACGACCACCGTCACAAGAGTGGACCCCGACACGATCACCTGGCAGGCCAAGGATCAGACCGTGGACGGCAAGCCACTCCCCGACACGCAGGTCGTCACGATGAAGCGGATGAAGTGATTCATCGCGTTCGCCACGGCCGCGCGTCCCTCTCGGAACTGTCCCCGATCCATGTTCGTATCGAACACGCAGGACACGAACACGTTTACACCCGCCCGGCACTCAGGAGCACACCCATGAAGCCGACCACGCTCGTTGTTTCCGTCGCTGCCGCGCTCGCTCTGGCGTCGGTCTCGTCCCCCGCCTTGGGCTGGGGGTGCAGCCGCTCGTGCTCGGGCAGCGGCAGCTACGGCGGCAGTTTCTCGCACTCCAGTTCCTCCTCGGGCAACGGCTACGGAAGCTACTCGCACTCCGGCTCCACGTCGTACACCTCGCCCAGCGGCCAGACCTACTCCGGCAGCCACTCCGGCTCCGGCTCCAACGGCAGCTACAG
Organism: Phycisphaerales bacterium; assembly: GCA_044223975.1. Classification (GTDB taxonomy): domain Bacteria; phylum Planctomycetota; class Phycisphaerae; order Phycisphaerales; family UBA1924; genus CAZCPB01. The sequence goes on from JBGALI010000018.1 coordinate 92,153, forward strand.
CGGCAGCTACTCGGGCAGCACGAGCACGGGCTATCACAGCAGCGCCACGTACTCGGGCACCTCCTACGGCGGAAGCTACTACGGCTACCACGGCTACTCGTGCCCCCCGCCCCCCACGACGTACTGCGGCAGCACGGGCGGCGCCTTCGCGGCAGGCATGGTCACCGGCGCCGTGGTCGGAGCCGCGGCAGCCTCCGCCGCCAAGCCGGCCCCGGCCCCCACCACCACCGTCGTATACGCCGGCGCCCCTTACCCCGCTCCCCCTCCGGTCTACGTCGCACCGACCTACACGTACCCCGCGCCCGGCGTGTACGTTCAGCCGGCGTGGTAAGCACCGAGACGCCGCCGAGAGCAACCGGCAGATCGCCATCGAGAGCAACACACAAGCCTCCGCGCCCGACTCACGAACGCATCGGGCAGCCGTGAGGCCCAGCAGTCATTGGAAGAAGTGCCGCCGGGAGAGCGCCGGTGATCCGAGCATCACCGGCTGGAAGCAGCGCGCCACGCAGATCTGCCCCATCCACGATTCGAGTGCCAGTTCTCGAGACAGCCGGAAGTCCCAGTCCCATTTCCAGCCGCGCTGCGCGGGCGGCGGATTCGGCGGAGGCGGGTTCGGTCGTCGCTGATCGAACTCGTCGGCTCCTGTCCGTGCACACGGTATAGGCGTCTATCGAGTCTCCCGCGCGACGGCTCTGCGCAAGCAGCGCTGCCAACGCTCAATCCCGTCCACCGCGGCTTAGCGGCTGTGGTCATTACCAAGGCGTGATTGCGCTGGGCCGCAGAACGAGATGGATCGCATTAATTCTGGACCATTGCGTCCGATGGACACGCGGTGAAAAGGGGTCGAATTCATCGGCGCCGAAGTCCGGACCGTGCCCAAGGTGGGTCAAGCAAGCTTCTTCCAAGGGGCACAAACTCACAGCAAAGGTCCTATAATTTACGGATTCTGGCGTTGCGATCGCAAGGACTCTCATCCGAAGTTTCGTACAGCGAAGCGTGACCCCATTCAACGCGCAAATTTGTCCGACCATCCTTGAATTTTGCTTGCCACCTTTGCTATTTTTATTTCGTTAGGAACTTCCGCAAGCCAACGGGTTCAGTCCCGGGACAATTTGGGGGGAGAGGATAATGACATTGCGTATTCGTTCTCGCGCCGCCATTCTTGGCTGCACCGTGGCCACCGCCCTCACAACTCCCGCGTTTGCAGGCCTGACCATCTCAGGCTCCGGCTCGGGGTGGGGTTCCGCGGGCATCAAGTCGGCTTCCGCCCTCTTTGAGGTGTCGGGCACCAACCTGGTCATCACGCTCACGAACACGAGCCCCAGCGATGTGCTGGTTCCGTCGGACGTCCTGACCGCGATCTTCTTTGACGTGAGCGGGCCCTCGCTAAGCCTGACGCGCGTCAGCGGCGTGCTGGGCGCCGGATCGTCGGTCGCGTACGACCCCGACGGCCAGCCGGCGGGCGGCGTGATCGGCGGCGAGTGGGCGTATCTCAACGGCATCACCACCGGTCCGACGAGCGCCTCCTACGGCGTGTCGTCGACGGGGCTCGACATCTTCGGGCCCGGCGATCGGTTCCCCGGCCCCGACCTCGCGCCCCCCCCATCTCCCGACGGCGTGCAGTACGGCCTGCTCTCAGCCGGAGACAACCTCGCGACTGGCAACGGCGGCATCACCGGCAGCGGCGGCCTCATCAAGAACTCTGCGGTGTTCACGCTCTCGGGCCTCCCCGCGAACTTCGACCTGAGCCGGATCAACAACGCCTTCTTCCTCTACGGCACGGCGATCGGCGAGGGCGGCATGAGCCCCACCCCGGGCACCGCCGTCCTGTTCGGAATGGCCGGCCTGGCCGCCACCCGCCGCCGCAGGGCCTGAGTCTTCTGATCCAACCCAACGCTCCGCGAGGGCTCGGATGCTTCATCCGGGCCCTTCTTTTTTCCTGACACATGATTCGCGGAGCCGGTGGCCCAAGCCCCCGAAGGCCCCCATCACGCACCGGCGCCCTCAGAAGCAGGATGTTTTGAGACTCTGAGTTGCCGCGTCCCGGTTTCTGGTGCCTGTTCTCATCATGAGACAGGCTGCGATCATCTCTGCGGCGTTCGTCGGGCTGACAGCAATTAGCGGCAACACGCTCGGCGCCCTGATCGTCTCGGGCTCCGGTTCGGGCTTCGGCTCCGCCGGAACCAAGTCGGCCAGTGTCGCGTTCGACCTGTCCGGTACCGACCTTCTCGTCACGCTCACCAACAGCGCCGCGAGCGACGTTCTGGTGCCCGCCGACGTGCTGACCGCCGTCCTATTCGACGTCAGCGGCGGCCCGGTCTCGCTCACCCGCACCAGCGCCCTCCTCGCGAACGGCTCCACCGTTTTCTACGACCCCAGCGGCCAACCTCAGAGCAACACCGTCGGCGGAGAGTGGGCGTACAGGTCAGCGCTGGCCGGCGCGCCCGGCGGCCGCGCCTACGGCATCTCCGCCACCGGCCTCGGCTTGTTCGGTCCCGGCGACCGCTTCCCCGGCCCCGATCTTTCCTCGCCCGCCAGTCCCGCGGGCATCGACTACGGCCTGCTGTCGGCCGGCGACGACACCGCGACCGGCAACGGCGGGATCACCGGCAGCGGCGGCCTCATCAAGAACTCGGCGACCTTCACCCTCTCGGGACTGCCCGCGGGATTTGATCTCGGGCGCATCAACAATGTCTACTTCCTTTACGGCTCGGCGATCGGCGAGGGCGGCTTTACCCCCGCGCCCGGCTCGCTGATGACCCTCGGCGCCGCCGGCCTGGCCTGCTCCCGTCGTCGCCGCTAAGTCACCGAACGCGGGGAGCGCTTTGCTCTTGCGCTCCCGCCGCGCGATGTCGCGGCGATGGTGCGGGCGATCGCTCCTGTGTGCGACATTACCTCTCCGGCGACTCCCACGCAAAGACGCGCTTCCAGTCGTTCTTCATGCTGATGACGGTCCAGCCGCGGGTGCCGGCCTCGTCGGCGAGTTCCTGCGGGAAGGCGCCGACCCTGGTGGCGGGCAGGTTGCGCGCGGGCCCGTAGGCGTATTCGCGCTTGGCGTCGTCGTGCAGGAGGAGCATCGAGAGCCGCGCGCCGTCGCCGGCCGTGGTGTACTCGAGCATCTGGCGGTCGCCGCCCGAGTTGCCGAAGGCGGCGCGGGGGCGGCGGCCGATCATCATGTGGATGCCCTCGGGCTTGCCGGCGTTGTCGTCGTTGAGGAGGAGCTTGGGTTCCTTGGTGAGAATCGGCTTGCCTTGCTTGTCGTACCCGTACGTGGTCCCGCCGACGCTGCCCACCACCTGCTCGGGCGGGATGCCGTAGACGCGCTCGGCGTACACGCGGACGAAGTCCTGCCCGCCGCCGGTGACGATGAAGGTCTTGTAGCCGCTGGCGCGCAGGTAGGCGAGGACTTCGGTCATGGGCTGGTACACCAGCTCGGTGTAAGGCCGGTGCCAGCGCGGGTCCTGGGCGGTGTCGAGCCACTTCTTCACTTCGGCGTTGAACTCGTCGACCGAGATCCCTGTCAGCGTTGCCGCGAGGATGATTTCGAGGTCTTTCATCGACAGCTTGGCGATGGCCTCGCGGTCGCCGGAGAGGACGGTCTTGAAGGGCTCAACGTTCTTGAGCTCGGGCTTGGCGGCGACCACTGCGGGGACGCGCTCGAGGCAGTACATGACCTGGGCGTACATGGGGTGCTCGACCCAGAGCGTGCCGTCCTGGTCGAACGTCGCGATGCGCTCGGTCGGGGGGACGAACTTGGGGCTGGCCTTGTCGGTCGTCGTCTTGACGAAGTCGATGATCGCCTGCTTGGCGGGCCCGTCGTTCCATGAGGGGAGCGGGTCGTTCTGGGCGCGGGCCGACTGGAGGGGCAGCGCGGCCGAGAGCAGAACCGACAACGCCGCGGCCCATACCGTGCTTGTTCTCATGGAACATCTCCTTGTGTTGTGCGCCCGTCCCCGCCGGTGGTCGCGGCCGCGTACGGGCGCGACGTCTTGAACCATGCGCGGGTGACCCGTCGCTTCGGAGCGGCATCGCCGGCCACCTCACGACAACCCATCATGCTAGCGCGCGATGGGCGCGCTTCTGAGCGCGCGGCATCGCCCCGCGGGGAACTGCGGGGTGGCGTGTTGCGCGGGCGCGGCATTGCGGGCGCGCTGCGGCGTTTGCGCACCGGAGCGGTGCAGGGGGAAGTGCTGAGGCGGCCGGGGGAACAGCCGGCGCGGTGGGCGGCGTCACACGCCGGTCCCGGGTCGTGCATACGACGGCGGCGGCGGGTGAAACGGCGCTGATGGCGCTACGGGCCGGCGGGTTGGGGAGGAGAAGAGGTGAGGAGGTGATGAGGGGAGTTGGAAGATCGGGGAGAGGGGGCGCTGCGATCGAATCGCGCGTGGGAGAAATCGAGGGTGTCGCTTGCGGGTTTGCTCGGCCGGCGTGTCGGGAGCGCGACGACCACGGGCTCACGATCGGCGCGGGGTGTGGAGAGTTGAGGGACGGAAGAGATTTCGGCCGCGCTCGGTGCGTTCAAGTGAGCGGAGATGGCGCTGGCTGAGATGGAGAGCGAGACGGAGGGATCGGGCGGAGGTGCGCTGGGTGAGTCATCGGTCGCACCGTGAGAAGGAGAGGGTGTAGAGGGTGAGGACGCGAAGCCCTCACCCGCGAGGACGCGGACTCTCCCGGGGGGAGAGTGAGGGGTGAGTTCGAAGTGGTAGCGTGCGATGCGGAGGAGGAGGCTTGCCGCGCGGCGGGATTCGGTGCGGCGAGTCTGGCGTGCGGCGATGGCTTCGGGTGTGTCGCGGCGACCGGAGGCGTTCTCGTCGTCGGTGCAGCCCTTGAGCGCGGCGGCGATGATCTCGACGGCGCTGGGGAGGTGGAGCGCGGCGAGGAGCCGGGCGCGGAACGATGCGGCGGTGGCGAGGCCGGCGAGCTTTTCCTGGATGTCGGGGCGGATGGTCCAGGCGGAGAGAGCTTCGACGACGATGCCGGCGGCGCTGGCGATGTCGGCGAGTGAGAGGGAGGGATCGCAGAGGTCGTCGACGACTGCCGCGGCGAGGGGAGGAGGTGGGTTGAAGGAGAGTGCGGGAGGCACGTACGGATTATGTGTGGGTTGCCTGGAGAAGTCAATAGGATTTTGTTTGGGTTAATACGAAATTCGCGCAAGTGCTTGTGAACGTGTTGGTTATCCCAATTCAAAGTTAAATTGATGGGCCTGTTCACACTCGCGGAGACAGGAACCGGCGGGCCGCGTTCCGGTCTGGGCGGTGAGTGCTGAGCATTTTCAAATGTGCGGGCGAATCTCCACGCCGAGCGTTCCGTGTTCCGTCCGTTCGTGGTGTGTACCGATCGTGAATCGAGCGGCGCCTTGGGCGTGAATCGCTTGCGCCTCGCGCGACCGGAATGCACCTCTCGGCCCATCCCTCTGGAAGGCACGATTGAGTAGAGGACGGAGACCGAGGAACCCACCCCCCCGGCCCCCCTCCCTCTGGGAGGGGGGAGTGGTGGCGCGAGATTCGGCGCGTTGCTATCTCAGCCGCCGGGGCGGGGGGACTGCTCGGGCGCGGGGACGGGCGGGGAGTTGAGGGCGTCGAGCTTGGCTTTCCACGCCCCGGCCTTGACGTCGTAGCCCTTGCCTGGGTCGGCGGCGTTCCATGTGGTGTAGAGGCCAGCGATGCTCCTGGCGAGGGCAACCCGGCACTGGTGGCGCGGTGGTAGCGTTGCTTCGGCGATCGCTGCGGAGGGGAGCAGGAGTGTCTCGGCCTCGGAGAGCTTGCCTTTGACCAAGAGCAGGACGCCCATGTTGTTCATCGAGACGAGCGTGTCGGGGTGCTTCTCACCCAGCACGCGACGGGACTTCTCCAGAGCCTCACGATAGCACGTCTCGGCCTGATCGAGCTTTCCTTGGGCCTGCAGCAGTTCCCCCATGTTGTTGATGCACTTGATCGTCTCCGAGTGGTCCTCGCCCAGCACGCGCCGGAACTTCTCCGTGGCTTCGCGCAAGTATGGCTCGGCCTCGGCGAGCTTATTCTGCTGCCGAAGCATGGTGCCGACGTTGTTGATGGAACTGAGCGTGTCAGGGTGCTCCTCACCGACTACCCGGCGCCGCTTCTCCAAGGCCTCGCGGCAGTACGATTCAGCCTCGGACAGCTTGCCCTGGGCCCGAAGCAGGCCGCCCATGTTGTTGATGGAATTGATCGTCTCAGGGTGATTTTCCCCAAGCACGCGGCGGGACTTCTCCATGGCTTCACGCACGTACGGCTCGGCCTCGGCGAGTTTCCCCTGGCCCTGAAGCAGAGAGCCCATCCATGCAAGGGCTGTGAGCGTGTCGGGGTGCTCCTCCCCCAAGACGCGCCGGAATTTCTCCAGGGCTTCGCGATAGTAAAGTTCTGCCTCATCGAGCTTGCCCTGCTCTTGGAGGAGGCCGCCCATGTTGTTGATGGAGTTGAGCGTGTCGGGGTGCTCTTCTCCGAGCACGCGGCGGCGCTTCTCCAAGGCTTCACGCACGTACGGCTCGGCCTCGGCGAGCTTGCCCTGGTCATGCAGCAGCAGGCCTATGTTGTTGATGGCGGTGAGCGTGTCGGGGTGCTCCTCCCCCAAGACGCGCCGGAATTTCTCCAGGGCCTCGCGCACGAACGGCTCGGCTTGGTCGAGTTTGCCCTGGTCCTGGAGCAGGAAGCCCATGTTGTTGATTGAGGTGAGCGTGTCAGGGTGCACCTCGCCCAGCACGCGGCGACGAGTGTCAAGGGCCTGCCTTTGGAGCGGGAACGCCGCGTCGTACAGGCCGATTGTGCGATAGAGGTCCGCGAGCGCCTGACGCAGGCTCGCGTCGGTTCTGGGGTCGTCTTTGAACTGCTCATCGATGGCCTTGATCGCGGGCTTCAGGATCGTGCGGTCGATCATCGACGCGGCGGTGTCGGTGGCGTTCACGCGGACGAGTTCCTTGAGGATCGCGTCCCCACGCGCCGCCCGATCGGGCTCAGACACGCCAGACTTCTCCAATGCCGCGACGAAGCGCTCGCGGATGTCTGCCATCAGGTCCACGCCGGCCTTGGTCGTGTCGATCTGGCTCAGCATCTGCGCCTGAAAGTCCGACACCTTCTTCAACTGGTCGGCGCGTTCCTTCTCGGCATCGCGGGCGGCGGTTGCTGCGGCATTGGCCTTCTTCGTTTCTTCAAGTTGAACGCTCAGCCCGCTCTCGGCGATCAGCGCCCGTTGCAGCGCCCATCCGGTGGCGGCGATGCCCGCGAGCAGGATGGCGAAGGCCGCGGCAATGCCCGTGACCAGGCCCTTGTTCCGCCGGCTGAATTTCTGCACCTGGTACCACGTGCTGGCGGGGCGAGCGGCGATCGGTTCGTCGGAGAGGTGGCGGCGGATATCGGCGGCCAGGGCGCTGGCGGCGGTGTAGCGGCGGGATTTGTCTTTTTCGAGGGCGTGGGCGACGATGGTTTCGATGTCGCCGCGGAGCGTGCGGTCGATGGAGGAGAGGCGGGTCGGCTCGTCCTCGCGGATGATCCGCGCGGCCTCGTGGATCATCTTGCGTTCGAGGTCGTAGGGGAGGCGGCCGACGAGGAGTTCGTAGGCGATCACGCCCAGGGCGTAGACATCGCTGCGCGTGTCGAGGTCGTCGGGGTTGCCGCCGACCTGCTCGGGGCTCATGTAGGGGATGGTGCCGACGAGGGCGCCGATGTCGGTCTCCATGGTGGTGGACTGGATGTCGCTGTCGGTGGCGCGGGCGACGCCGAAGTCGAGGATTTTGGGCTGGGCGGAGGAGGAAGTGACGGAGTGACGAAGTGACGGAGTGACGGAGTGGGATGAAGAAGAAGACTCATCGACGACGAGGATGTTGCCGGGCTTGAGGTCGCGGTGGATGACGCCTTTCTGGTGGGCGTGCTGGACGGCGTCGCAGACCTTGGCGAGGAGTTCGAGGCGCTGGCGGGTGGAGAGGTTGTGCTGGCGCGCGTACTCGGTGAGGGATGGGCCCTTCACGAGCTCCATGGCGAAGAAGGGGGTCGGGGGCAGACCCGCTCGCTCACGCTCGGGGCTCGTGAAGACTCCCGCTTCGTAGATCTGGGCGATGCCGGGGTGGAAGAGGCGGCCGAGGACTTCGGACTCGTGCTCGAAGCGGCGGAGCATCTTGTCGGTGGCGTAGCCGGGGCGCACCACTTTCAGCGCCACTTCGCGGTCGGGCTTTTCCTGGCGCGCGAGGTAGACGGTGCCCATGCCGCCTTCGCCGAGGACGGACTCGATGCGGTAACGCGAGATGACGGTGCCGGGGGCGAGGTGGGCGAGCGTGCGGGGCGCGAGGCCGGGCGCCGAGCCGGTCGGGACCTGCGACGGCGGGATCGTCGGATCGTTCGAGCGCGGATCGGGCATGTGGAGCGCCTGTCAGTCTGGGTTTTCTGTGGTGTCGCTGTCTTCGTTGTAGTCGAAGCCGGCGGGGCCTTCTTCGCCGATCACGTCGTAGTTCACGGTGCGGCAGCCGCGGGAGGCGAGCCACGCGCCAAGGGCGGTGGCGCCGTCGGCGGGGTCGACGAATGTGAGGCCGTCGATCTGGATGATCGTGGTGGTGCGGGAGGAGTAGCCCGAGAGGGCGCATGCGGCGTCGGCGGGTGATTGCGGCGCGGCGGTGCCGAGGCGCGGGGCAAGGGCCTTGCGGCCGGCCTTGTCGGGGTCGCCGTACTTGGTCTTGCCGGCGAGGGTGATGTACTCGCGGGCGAGGGCGGAGTCGACGGCGCCGGGGAGGCCCGAGGCGATCTCTTCGAGCTTTCTCGTGCGGATCTCGCGCCTGGACCGCTCGAGGCGTGATTCGATCGCCTTTGCCGCGGCGGCGTCCCCGCGCCGGCGGGCTTCAGAGCTTGATTTCTGGAGTTCCTTGAACGCCGGGTCGTCGTAGGCGCGGGCGTTGTGGAGGCGCGAGTATGTGGAGCGGGCGAGGATCTGCTGGGGAGTGAGAGGGGAGGGCGTGAACCACGGCGGGGTGCAGTGCTCGATGAGCGGGAGGTTGAAGTAGGTCTCGAGTTCTTCGGCTATGGCCTTGGCGGTGGTCTCGTCGGGCGCTACGGCGTGGAAGCGGAAGTCGGCGTGCATGGCGGCGCCGTCGACGAACGCGTCGGAAGCGTCGTGTTGGAGCTTGTCGAGCCAGCGAACGCGAGCGGCGTCGTCGGAGGCGGGGAGGCGCACGAGGATGGTGTCGCCCAGGAGCGTCAGGGTTTCGCCCTGCTGGAGCGAGGCTGATTCCCTGCCGTAGGCGTGCTGCGCGAGGGCGTGGGTGGGGAATGTTGCGACGACCGTGGAGTGTTCGGCGGCGGGTGGGGAGTCGTGCGGGGCGTCGTGTGGGGCTTCGTGTGGGGCGTCGGGGCCTTCGGTGTGGCGAACATCGGCGGCTACGAGCTTGTGCTTCGGGCGTTCCGCGACGGCGCGGGCGTAGTTCTGGAGCGGGCCGCGCTGGGCAACGAGGAACAGGAATCCGAAGAGCGCGGCGGCGATGAAGCCCAGGGCGTGGAGGGAGAGGAGGCCGATGCTGGCGAGCGGGCCGGGCGGGCGGGTGTTGAGGTTCTCGAAGACCTGGAGGGTCTGCTGGGCGAGGAATTTGTCGTTGACGGGGCGGGCGTTCTGCTCTTTGAGGGCGGTGATGATGTGCTCTGCGGTGTCGGTCGGGATGGTCTGGGAGTCGTCAGAGGCCGAGTGGATTCCCTGGAGCCGCAGGGCCCGCACGACGCGGGCGACCTTGAGCGCGTGGGGGATGGCGATGACCATGAAGACGCCGAGGAAGAGGAAGACGCGGTAGTTCATCGCGACGCCGAGAGCGCCGAGAGCGACTGCCGCGCAGATGCGGAAGACGACGTCTAGCGCGGGGTGCCGGGAGAAGAGGACGGTGTGGACGACGCGTCCGCCGTCGAAAGGGAGAATGGGGAGGAGGTTGAAGCCGTTGAGGACGACGGTGAGGAACCCGGCCTCGATGGCGAGGGGTGCTTTGAAGGCCATGCCCGACACGCCGAGCACGATGCCGATGACGATGCCGGGGAGCGGTCCCATGAGAGCGACGACGGCTTGCTTCCAGCCGGGGACGTTGTAGTGACTGCCGCTGACGGCGGCGCCGAAGCCGGGGATGAAGAACATGCGGAGGTTGCGGTAGCCGAAGATGCGCATGGCCACGTAGTGGCCGCTCTCGTGGAAGAGCAGGATGGGGATGAGGGCCAGGAGGCGAGAGAAGGAGGACTGGCCGGGGAGGCCGACGCCGAGGAAGAGGCCGAGGGAGATGACCAAGGTGATGATCGCGCCGACCCAGCTGGTCTTTCTGTTCTGGAGGCGGTCGATCTCGGCGATGACGCCGGGGTAGAGGAGTTCCGGCGCGGGCTCGGGTTCGGCTTCGAGCTCCGATTCGGGCGGGAGGTCGTGTTCGGGCGCGGTTTCGTCGTGATCGGCATCGCCGTGCTGATCGCCGGGCTTGTTTGCGTCCGCCATTCAGTCCCCCCTCAGGACCTGGGTTGTCCGCGTGGTGCGTTACACGCGCTTGAGCTTGGTGACGCGACCGACGTCGACCCATTCGACGACGAAGATGTTGCCGGCGTGGTCCCAGATGGCGCTGTGGGGCGTGATGAACTTACCGGGGATGAATTTCTCGCGCGGCTCGGCTCGCAGGGCCTGGCTGCCGCCGTCGCAGAGGACGGTGATGGGCTTGTTGTCCTTGTCGAGGATGGTGACGCGGGCGTCGAGGTCGGGGACGAGGAGATCGCTGCCGCGCTGGTGGAAGTGGCACGGGAGCTTCATCTCGTTGGTGACGAAGCAGAGGTGCCGGCCGTCGAGAGAGAAGTACTGGATGCGGTGGTTGGCGCGGTCGGCGACGGCGAGCTTGGGAGTGCCGTCGCGGGTGTCCATCCAGATGCCGTGGGGGCAGGAGAGCTGGCCGCGCTGGTTGCCGGGGCCGCCAAAGGAGTTGAGGTACTCGCCCTTGGCGTTGTAATGGTGGATCCAGCTCTTGCCGTAGCCGTCGCCGATATAGAGGTCGCCGTTGGGGGCGGTGGCGAGGTTGGTGGCGTGGTACTCGGCCTGGTTGTTGTAAAGGCCCGAGTCCATGGGGCATTCGAGCTTGAAGACGAGCTTGCCGTCGAGGTCGGTCTTGTAGACGATGCCCTTGTTGCAGTCGCAGAGGTAGAGGAACTCCTGGCCGCCTTCCTTGTTGATGTGGAGGCCGTGGGCGCCGCCGGCGAGGCCGTACTCGGCGCCCCAGGACTTCACGAACTTGCCATCGGCGTCGAAGATGACGACGGCGTCCTTGGATTCGCTGCTGGCGTTGACGGTGTGCTTGATGTAGATGCGGCCCTGCGCGTCTTCGCAGACGCCGTGGCAGTTGCCGTAGGAGATGGTTTTGGGGAGCTGGCCCCAGTCGTGCTGGACCTCGTAGGTGTGGTTGCCGGTGCCGCAGATGATGGGGTCGAGGCCGGATTTGTTGGAGCGCGTGAGGATGCGCGGGGCGGCAAGGGCGCCGAGGGCGAGGCCGGAGGTTTTGAGGAACTCGCGGCGGGTGGGGCTGAGGGCGGCGTCGGATCGGGCGTCGGGACTGAACATGCGGCGTCTCCGGGCGGGTGGGTGCGCCACAGACTACCGCGCCGCGGGCGGTGCGTGGCCGTTGATTTGGGTCAGGGCTTGCGCTCGAAGACGAGCCAGCGGGTGCCGGGGAATTCGGTTTCCAGGCGCTTGAGGAGGGGCTTGAGCTCGGTGGAGCGCTGGCTGGAGCGGACGGAGCCGACGCCGCGGGCGCCTTCGACGCGTCCTTCGGCGAGGATCTCGCGGTCGCCGCAGGCGGGGATGAGCGGGCCGACGGTCTTCTTCATGGTGCCGTCGCGCGCGATGGCCCAGCTTTCGACGCGCTGGGCGCGAGGGTCGGTGCCGATCTGGCTGAATCGCAGGCGCATCGGGTGGGTCCGAGAAAACAAGGGCGCGAGCACCGCGCCGGTCGTGGGTATCGGCCGCCCCAAACCGACCGAGAATCCGTAACCATTCACGGGCCCTGCAAAGGGTTCGAGCCATCCCGCACGCCCGGAATGGCCTACCCCGGCGGTGTATCTGCGCCAACCCGACCAGCCGGCGCAGGCCTTACCATCGAAGCATCCGCCCGGCGGAACCCGAACGGACGCCCAGCAGGACGGTCGATAGTCCGCCTTGACCGCCACCCCCGCGCCAGTACGATTGACCTCACGCGGCCGAGCCAGCCGCGGCGGACTGAAACGTCCGTGCCCGACAACCTGATCCCGAAGCAGAATTCGGGGGCGTAGCTCAGTTTTGGTAGAGCGCTTCCATGGCATGGAAGAGGTCACGAGTTCGAGTCTCGTCGCCTCCACTTACAGGAAAACGCCGGAATCCTTGAGGATTCCGGCGTTTTTCGTTGGGGTGGGCGGAGGGGGGCTGACCTGCCGTGACTTGAATACTGACCCGAATTCCGTGGGTATCGCTCGCGCCGCTGTGAAGGTCAAATATGGGAGGGCCTGTGACCTGCGTCGGGCGGTGAAGAGTTCAGCTCGCTGAGCGAGACTCGGGCACGGGCGGTGCAGCGAACAGGATGATGCACGTGGATGCCGCGGGCGGCCCGCTGGAGGGGCGACGAGGTTGTTTGTGCAGGGTGCGTCGGGGACGGGCGGTGGTGAAGGAGCCGTGCATGGCGGATGGAATGAACTCCGACGGGCTTGCGCCGCGCCCCGCGGCATCCCGCTCGAAGGTGTGGATGGTTGCCGGCGCACTGGTGCTCCTGCTCGCGGGCGGGTTCTTTTTCTTCCTGAGGACGCGCGACGTGCAGCTCAGCCCGCCGAGCCTGATCGGCGGCGTCTGGACCGCGTCGGTGGACGGCGCCCGCCGCGTGTACTTCGTCACGCGCGAAGACCGGGCGGTCACGCGCTCCTACGACACCGAGGGGGCGTACACCTACGAGCACTCCTATTCCGTTTATGCGCTGCACGCGCGGGGTGCCTCGGATGGTTCGGCCATCGCCGCTGTGCAGATCGCTCGCATCGAGACCACGAGCCCCGATTTCAAGAAGTACAAGGCCTACCGGACGCTGCCGGACGGCCCGGGGATTCTGGGCCCGCAGGCGGACGTCCTGTGGCTGTGGAACAACGGACCCGAAGCCCGCGATCTGCGGACACTTGATCCGGTCTGGACCACCGACGGGCTCAGGACGCGCAACCCTCAAATCGCCCCGCTGCTCCCCGATGACCCCAGGTACACAAGGGTCATCGGTCCGCTCGACGCGATGGTGTTCAAAGGAACAGATGCGCGCTACTTCCGCATCGATCGTGCGACCGGGGAAGCCCTGCCGGTGGACGAGCCGGCGCTCGCCGCGTTGAGCCGGGCGTACACCAAGACCGCCGACACGGCCTTCAGCAGCCTTGGCCCCAACGGCGGTTCCCTGCGTTCCGTGTCTGTCAGCGGGCTGATCATGAACGCGGTCCTCGACGACGGGTCCTGGCTCGCGCTGCTGACGGCCAACCAGCGGGCGAGTCTGAGCGAGCGTGTTGGATACGTGGAAGAGTGGGATCTCCGGATGGGGACCATCGACGAGACCGCGGCCTCGCTCTTCGGCGGAAGGTGCACGCTCGAGCGCGAGGCGAACATTCCACGGACCGCGATCCGGCTCGACCTGGCGAGCGTCGCGCCCGTCGGGAATGCACGGTTCCTCATGGCCGGTTTTCTCCGCCGACCGGGCACCGTGGGGGTTTGGACCATCGAGCGGCCGTCGGGCGCCACGGCCGCGCCAACCCCGTCGGCCCCCGCGGCAGGCTCCACGGTCAAGTCGTACGTGGTGCTGCACCGCAAGGCCCTAGGCGACCGAAGCCCGTGGTCGCTCACGCGCATCGGCGTTGACGGCACCGAGTACTGGACCCGTGACACCGGCCTGACTGAATTGAACCACGTCTGCGACGGAGGCGCATCGATCGTCATCACCGGTCTGGCGCCGGATCCCCGGCCCAGAGGTTACTGGCCCGAGCGGATGATTTTCGTGGACGAAGCGACGGGGACGATGAAGGTGCTGAACACGGCCAGCGGCGAACTGGTGGAAGGCACTTAGGGCGGAGAACACTTCTTCAGGTCGCGGTTGTTGAACCGGTTCAGAGACCGGCATCCTCGATGCCGCGTCATCTAGAGCGGAGCGTCGCTCAGGGGTGCGGCTCCGGGCGCCGCCAGCATGCTTTGCGCCACAGCTTCGGCGATTTTGATGCCGTCTACGCCGGCGGAGAGAATGCCGCCTGCATACCCGGCGCCTTCGCCGGCGGGGAACAGCCCTCTGGTATTGAGGCTCTGGAAGGATTCGTCGCGGGTGATGCGGATGGGTGAAGAGGTGCGTGTTTCGACGCCGGTCAGCACGGCGTCTGCCATGTCGAAGCCGCGGATCTGGCGGCCGAACCTGGTGATCGCTTCGCGGATGGCGACGATGGCATAGCCCGGGAGGCAGGGAGAGAGATCGGTCGGCACCACGCCCGGCTTGTACGAGGGGATGACGCTGCCGAGCGATGTGCTGGGCCGCCTGGCGAGAAAATCACCGACGCGCTGCGCGGGCGCCGCGTAGGTGCCGCCGCCGGCGACGAACGCGGCTGATTCCCACGTGCGCTGGAACGCGACGCCCGCGAGCGGGCCGCCCGGGTAGTCCTTTTCGGGCGTGATGCCGACGACGATGCCCGCGTTGGCGTTGCGCTCGGAGCGCGAGTACTGGCTCATTCCGTTGGTCACCACGCGGCCTTCCTCGGAGGTGGCGGCGACCACCGTGCCGCCCGGGCACATGCAGAAGCTGTACACGTCCCGCCCGTTCGTGGCGTGGTGCACGAGCTTGTAGTCTGCCGCGCCGAGGATGGGGTTGCCCGCGCTCTTGCCGAACCGCGCGGTGTCGATGAGCGATTGCGGGTGCTCGATGCGGAAGCCCAGGGAGAAGGGCTTGGCCTCGATGTGCACGCCGCGGTCGTGGAGCATCTGGAACGTGTCGCGCGAGCTGTGGCCGATGGCGAGCACGACATGATCGGACGCGACCCGCTCGCCGCCCGCGAGCACGACGCCGCGGACCCGGCGCGTGCCGCCCGTGTCGGTCTGGATATCCAGGTCCGTCACGCGGCTCTCGAAGCGGTACTCGCCGCCGAGCGATTCGATGGTGGCGCGCATGTTCTCGACCATCTTCACCAGGCGGAAGGTGCCGATGTGCGGGTGCGCCTCGATCAGGATTTCGGGCGGCGCCCCGGCCTTCACGAACTCGGTGAGCACCCTCCGGCCAAGGTGGCGCGGGTCCTTGATCTGGCTGTAGAGCTTGCCGTCGGAGAACGTCCCGGCGCCGCCTTCTCCGAACTGCACGTTGGACTCGGTGTTGAGCACCGAGTTGCGCCACAGCCCCCACGTGTCCTTGGTGCGATCGCGCACTTCCTTGCCGCGCTCCAGGATCAGGGGCTTGAACCCCATCTGCGCCAGCAGCAGGGCCGCGAACAGCCCGCACGGCCCGGCGCCGATCACCAGCGGGCGCGCGGGCACGTGCGCGGGCGCGCGCGCGACGAAGCGGTAGTCGATGTCGGGCCGGGGCCTGACGCTCGCATCGCCGGCGGACCACCGGAGCACGCCCGCTTCGTCCTTCACCTCTACATCGAGCGAGTAGATCAGCATGATGGCGTGCTTCTTGCGCGCGTCGTGCGCGCGGCGAGCGACGGTGCAGGAGATCAGCCTGTCGGGCGCGATGCGCAGGCGGGCGATGGCCGCCCGGGCGATGGCCTCGGGGGGATGATCGAGCGGAAGCGTGATCCCGGTCAGTCGGAGCATGGGTTGCTTGTAGCGCCGGCGGTTGCGCCGGACAAATCCACGGGCCCGCCGCCGACCGCCTTTTCAAGCCCCGCCCCGCGGCTGATGGCCAGGTTCGGGTGTGGGCAGCGCGGTATCGCCCAGCGCGTGCACGCCCACAGGCCGCGGCGCACGCTCGCCGCGCCGTTCAGGGCCGAGGGCGTGGACATCGGCATCATCTGGCGGCAACCGGGGCACCGTTTGCTGCTGACGACGGTTCACGACTGGACCGCGTGAGCCCGGTGGCGGCGGTTGAGGCGGTGAGGGGGAGCGCGTGGCCGGTGCGTGCGCGGAGGGCCAGTTCGCGATCACGGCTTCATCCGCTCGGGCGGTTCCAGGGGCGCACGGGGAACCGGCGGGACCGCCGGGAACGGCGGGTCGGCGCTCAGGATCTGCGCGAGCGTCGTGCCGCGGAACTCTCGTTCGATTTCCGCGAGCGCCCCGTTCACGCGTCGGTGCAGGCCGCACAACTCGGGGTGCGCCGGGTTGCCCGCCGGGCAACGCTGGATGCGCCGGATCGGCTCGACGGCGTTGACGACATCGAGGATGCTGATCTGGTCGGGCGCCCTGGCGAGCCTGAACCCGCCGCCGGGGCCGCGGGAAGACTCCACGAGGTTCGCCACGACCAGGTCGCGCAAGACTTTGGAGAGATACCCCGGCGGCACGTTGGTGACTCGGGCGATGCTCTCGCTGTTGACCGCGACGCCGTGGAGACCGGCGATGTGCATCATCGCTCGCAGCGCGTACTCGACGGTTTGGGAGAGCATGGCACGCTCCTGGCGCGGAACTGTCCGTGTCCGATCAACCGGGCGGGTGGGGTGCTTCATCGACGGGGCCGGGCGACGCGGGCTCGTGGCGTGCCCGAACGACCGCCGCTTCATCGCCGATGCTGCCCCCCACTTCGCTGCGCTTGCTCTCGGCGGAGGCGAGCGCGCCGAACGCGATAATGCCCGAGCCCATCGGGGTCACCAGCAGGTCAGGCTTGGCGCAGAGGTAGTGCGCGGTCTGCGCAGGGATCCACTGCCCGGCGCTGTAGTCCCGGACGAACCCGGCGACGATGCGCGTGCTGGCATCGTGCCGGCGCGCATAGTCGATCATGCACCCGATGTCATCGAACACCAGCGCCGAGCGGTCGCCATCCTGCTCGACGATGCACGCCCCGGCGCAGCGCTCATCGGAGATCATCATGCCGCAGTGGGCGCACTGGTCGCGCCCGGGGTGCAACTCGGGCGGGCCCGTGACGACGCGGCGCTGGCAGGCGGGCGCGAGCGAGAGGATGCCGATCGAGAGGACGATCAGGGCGCGAGCGTTCATACGGCGGGCCTCCGGGAGAAGACCATCGCGGCAACGGCCAGGGGGAGCACGATCCACGCCACCAGACAGGCGCCGAAGATCGCGTGCAGCTTCGAGCCGTACTCCTCGGTCGCGTACAGGCCGGCGGGGCCCAGCACGTCCAGCGAGGCGTCGGCGGCGTGCAGCGACCACATCTTGAAGACCTGGAGCGGGTTGATCAGGCTCAGCGCGAAGAGTTCCTCGATGCGGAGCTTGAGCGCGAGGGTGCCGGCCATGAGCCCAAGGTCGGTCACGAACACGAGCGTGAGCCAGACGAAGATGGCGGCGCCCGTCGCGACCGAGGCCTTGCGCGAGAGGGTCGAGACCAGGATGCCGACGCTGAGCATGCCCAGCGCCAGGCCGAAGGAGAGGCCCGCGAGCCAGAGGATGCTCGCCGGGCGCGTGGGCTGGCCCTTCCAGGCGAGGATCACGGCGCACAGGCCGAGGCCCAGGCAGAGGCACGCCAGGAGAGCCGCGGCAAGCCCGAGGTACTTGCCCAGCAGCACCTCGACGCGCGACACGGGCTGGGAGAGCAGGTACGACAGCATGCCGCGCTCGCGGTCGGAGGCGATGGTACCGGCGCCGGCGGTGAGGGCCATAAGCGGCACCACGAGCAGCACAAGGTTGACCAGGCCCGCGGTCGTGCGACCGAAGCTGGTGAGGCCGGCGGTGCCGGCGCTGGCGCCGGAGATGTAGGAGACGCCCAGGCCCAGGGCCGCGAAGGCGAGCGTGTACAGCAGGAACCAGCGGCTGCGGACGGCCTCCCGGAGCTCGCGCAGGCCGATGGTCGTCACGCCGGCGAGGAAGCCGGGCGGCGCGCTCGTGCCGGGGCGTGCGGAGGAGAAAAGGACGGGGATGCTCGGGACGGCGGTCATGGCGTGCCCTCCGTTCTTACGATCGCGTGCCCGGCGCCGCTGGCGAGCACCTCAAAGTCCTCGACGAAGATGCGGCCCTCGGCAAGAACGCGGAGGGGCGCGGCCTTCTGCGCGCTGGGCACGGGCACCAGCAGGCCCACGCCGTTGAGGCGTGCGTCGAAGCCGTGCTTGCGGAGCAGGGCGACCGCGGGGTCGCGGACCGCCACGGCCATGTGGAGGTGCATCACGGTGCCCAGGCCGAGCGTGTCGAGGAAAGCGGCCGCGGGAACCTCGCCGGCGATCCGGCCCTTGTCAAGCATGACCACGCGCTTGGCGAGCGTGGTGACCTCTTCGGCGCGGTGCGATGCGAAGAGCATGGACCGGCCGTCGCCGGACAGGCGGGAGAGGAGCGCGACGAACTCGTCGCGCCCGCAGGCGTCGAGGCTCGCCGTCACTTCGTCGAGGACGAGCACGGGCGGATCGCCCAGCAGCGCGACGGCCAAGGCCAGCCGCTGCTTCATCCCACCGGAGAGTTCGCGGACGCGCTTGTGCCCGTGCCCGGCGAGTCCGACGGAGCCGAGCACCTTGTCGACGTCGTCGACGCGCACGGCCTTGAGGCGGGCAAAGAACGTGACGGCCTCGGCGACGCCCAGGTCGTCGTAGAAGCCCAGCTCTTGCGGCACGTACCCGATGAGCTTGCGGGCCCGCTTGCCGTCGCGCCGGGCGTCGAAGCCGCCGACGGTGATGCGCCCGTCGTAGCCCAGCAGGCCCAGGGCGCAGCGGATGATCGTGGTCTTGCCGGCGCCGTTGGCGCCCCAGAGGGCGACCGAGTCGCCCGGGGCGATCTCGATCGACACGCCGTCGACGGCCTTTACCCTGCCGAAGCGCTTGGTGAGGTTCTCGATGCGGATCACGCGACACCTCCGTTGATCGGTGGGCAACACTCAACAGGACTGGGGCGGGATGAAAGAGCCAATTCCAGAGAGATGTTGGACCTCTCGTTCGCCCCTGCCGGGGCGGTAGGAGAAGAAAGTCGCCTTCCAGGGGCTTGCGAGGACGCGGCGCCCCTGGCAACGATCGTGCGCCCTCCGGGCGAAGAATGGTGCGGCCGAGCGCGGGCGATGAAGAACACGGTGATACCGACGGCGATGAGCGAGCCGCCCGCGCCGGCGAGCGCGCCGGTCGAGATCGGGGCGCGGCCGGTCCCGCCCGCGTCGGCGACGGACGCCATGAGCGGGAACTCGTCGGTGAACTTGGGTTCGGGGCGCGTCGCGGGCAGGGCGCGGCCGACGAGTTCAACGGCCTGCTGCACGGGGCTGAAGAGCAGGATGCGGAGCTTGGGCTCCTTGTCGAGCATGTTCTCAAAGAGCGTCTGCGACTCGTGCACGAAGTCGCCGACGCCGTCGCGGTCCTGGTCGTAGCCGACGTAGTCGGTCCAGAAGTTGCCGCGCCCGTCGTGCGAGAACTCGTTGCCCTTGAGCTCGCCGCGGCCCAGGACGGCGACCTGCTCGATGTTGTCGATGAAGTTGTTCTCGGCGAAGCGGTTGCCGCGGACCGACGGGAGGAACGCGACGCCGATATCGTTGAACGCGATGGTGTTCTTCGAGAACGCTCCCGGCGTGACGGTCGAGAAGGGGGAACCGTCGAGGTAGACCCCGACGCGGTTGGCGCCGATGACGTTGTTCACGACGGTGAACTGGTCGACTTCTTTGAGGCCGATGCCGTAGCCGCTGGGGCCGCGGTTGCGCACGATGCGGTTGCCGTCGAGGCGGACGCGCTTGCTGTACATGAGGTACACGCCGACGGAGTTTTCGGTGAGGTCATTGTCCTCGATGACCACCGAATCGCTGTACATGAGGTGGAAGCCGTAGCGGCAGCGGCTGCTGGTGTTGGCGCGGACGGTGACGCCCTCGGAGTACCACAGGATCGCGTCGCGCCCGTCGTGGATGTCGTTGCGCTCGACGAGGGTGCGGTCGGAGCGCCAGAGGCGGAGGCCGTCGCCGCGGCGGGCGATGTCCAGGGCCTTGCCGCCGATGTGGTTGTTGCGGACGACGCAGTCGGGCGCCTCGCGGAGGTCGATGCCGAAAAGGATGTCCTCGAGGATGTTGTCCTCGATAGTCGCGTGAGCTGCCAGCACACGGACGGCGGCGTTCTCCTTGTCGAGGTCGATGCCCGTGTCGCGGACAGTGAAGCCGCGGAATTCGACGCCCGGGGAGGTGATCTCGACGATGTCGCCGTTGCCGCCGCCGTCGATGACGGGGCGGCCGGAGCCGACGAGGGTGAGGCGCTTGTCGATGCGCACGTGCTCGCGGTACACGCCCGGGCCGATGACGATGGTGTCGCCCTCGCGGGCGGCGGCGATCTTGCGGCCGATCTCGCCGACGGGCACGTCGGTCCGCTCGCGCGCCGATACCGGGCGGGGGAGCGTCGCGCCACCATCGTCGGCGGCGGCGAGGGTCGCGGCGATTCCGAGTATGGCGGTCAGGCGGAGCATGCTGCACCCCGGACGGCGGGAGCGCTGACGGAGGCCTGGAACAGCGGGCGGTAGGCGCGGCGGTGGAAGTAGAACGCCACGAGGATCAGCACCGAGCACGCCGCGGCAAGCCAGAGCCCGTAGCCGGCCTCGGCGTAGGTCTTGAACTGCCCGATGCCCCCCTCGCCGAGGATCGTGGGCGTGAAGGGCTTCACCGACGAGGAGAGCGGGGCCTTGGGGTCGAGGTTCTGACCGAAGGCCCGCAGCCAGTACTGCAGGTCCACGAGGAAGCCGACGGGGAAGCCCAGGGCCGGGACGGCCAAAAGCACCGCCCACTTGCTGTGGACGAAGGCCGCGCCCTCGATGAGCAGGAACATCGCGATGATGAGCCACACCGCGAGGGCCCGTTCGTGCTCCGCGGCCTGCTCGAGGGGCTTCATGCCGATGTAGTGGTTGAGGCCGTTGATCTCCTTCACGTCGCCCTCGAGGTGGCTGACGTAGGCGGTGACGTACAGACCGTCGGGGTACTGGGGGGCCTCGAGCTCCATGTGCCAGTAGGGGACGAAGATGGAGATGAGCAGGAGCACGCGGGCGACGATCAGGACGAGGGTGGGCGCGGCGTACCGCCATGGGTGGAGCCGCAGTTCCTCGGGCGGCACGCGCGGGCCGACGAGGTGATCCACGAAGCGTGACATGGGGTTCCTTTCGAGGTCGCGCGGTGGGGGGCTGGACAAGGGCCGACGCGGCGCGGTAGCGCCGCGCGGCCGGGGAGGAGAGGGTGGATTTAGCGGCGGCGGTCACGGCCGCGGGGGGCGCGGGCGGCGCGTCGGCGTGCGGCGCGGCCTTGGGCTTGATGTGCAGGTAGCCCATCATCTCAAGGTGAAGGGCCGAGCAGAACTCGGTGCAGTAGTAGGGGTACGTGCCGGGGTGGTCGGCGGTAAAGGTGAACTCGGCGGACTCGCCGGGCTCGAGGCTCAGGTTGATGTTGTACGCGCCGATGCAGAAGCCGTGTGTGGCGTCCTGCGTGGTCTCGAGCGCGGTGATGCGCCAGGTGACCTCGTCGCCCTCGTTGATCATGACGTGCTCGGGGGTGAAGTGGCTGCGGATCGCCGTCATGTTGACGGTGACCTTGTTGCCGTTGCGGACCACGCCCTCCTTGCCCTTCTGCGGGGCGGCGGGGTCGAGCGACTGCGTGTGCGGGTTCCAGCCGACCTCGGGGTAGACCAGGAAGGGCTTGAGCTTGTCGGCCTTGATCATCTGGCAGTAGTGCGGCTCGCCCACGCCGATCGGGCAGTCGTAGAGGACGGGCATCGCGGTACCGGCGCCCGAGATGTCCACGAGCTGGAAGTTCTGGGGGAGCAGCGGCCCGGTGGGGTAGAAGCGGTCGACCGACCACTTGTTCATCGCGATCAGGTACTTGCCGTCGGGAGAGACGGTGTCGCCCTCGGCGGCGCAGAGGTGGCCGATGTTGTACTGGACCGGTGTCTTGGTGACGAGCTTCCAGGGCTGCTCGGCGTGGAGCTTGGCGTACTCGCCGCCGAGGCTCCAGCGGGCCACCGCCGAGTCGAGGAAGAGCGAGGTGTAGGCGTAGCCCTGGTTGTCGAACTGGGTGTGCAGCGGCCCGAGGCCGAGTTCGACCTGGGCCTCCTTGACGGCGTCGAAGTCGAGGATCGGCACGCCGTAGTCGTCGCTGGCCGAGTACTTCTTGTCGGCGATGGCCTTGCGGATCTTCTCGGTGCTGTACACGGTCACGTGCGGGTCGAGCTTGCCGGCGACGACGATGAACTGGCCGTTGGGTGTCACGTCGACGCCGTGGGGGCTCTTGGGCTCGGGGGTGAAGTAGAGGATGCCCTCGGCGACGCTGGTGGCGATCTTGAGGACGGGGAAGCCGTTGATTTTTTCGGCCTTGCCCGCCTTGACGGCGGCCTCGGCCTTCCTCCAGTCGATGATGTGGAGGTAGTCGGTGTCGCGCTGGCTCACGCCCGCCTCGAACGGCGGCTTGCCGCTCTCGACGCCGCCGGTGGCCATCTCGGAGTTGAACGAGTTGACGAAAACCAGCCCGTCGCTGGCGAGCTTGCCCGCGTCGGCCAGGTCCTGCCAGTAGGGCGGGAGTTCGAGCGCGAACGACTTCGACTCATCGATGCGACCCTTGGCGCGGTCGAACTTCCAGAAGGTGACCATGCCGCGGTAGGACTTCTTATAATCGTCGATCGGCGCGTAGCCGTACCCCAGCACGGTCGCGTACTGCCCACCCTCAACGACGTAGTCGGTGTCGGGCGTCACGAACGAGGCGCCGTGGTCGCTGATCGTGAGCGGGTTCTTCACGATCTGCTTGGTCTCAAAGTCGCGGAGATCGATGACCCCGACCCGGGCGTTGGCCTTGTCACCGATGAACAGGAACTGCCCGTCGTAGTCGCCCTTGGTCTCGGAAAGAGCGGGGTGGTGGGTGTCGCCCCAGTCGACGTCCTTGCCGTTGATTTTCAGCCGCTCGCGTACCGGATCGTGGTCACCCGAGAACCCGTACCCCTGCCACGACTCGGGCGTGAACACCGAGATCGAACGCAACAGTCGCATCGACGGCACGCCGATCACGAACACCTGCCCGCTCTGCCCGCCCGACGAGAACAGCAGGTACTCGTCCTGGCGCCCGCTGGGCGTGTAGGTCTTTGCCGCGGCGATGAGATCGTCGGCGTTGAGCTGGCGTTCGTTGGCGAGCTTGGTGAGATCGGCGACCTGCGCGGGGGTGAGTTCCAGGGGCTTGACCTCCTTGGGCGCGCGGCGGCGAGCGGACTTGGCGGGCTGGTCCTGCGCCAGGGCGCGCGAGGCGCCGAGCGGGCCGGCGTCGGCGAGCGCGAGACCCGCGATGATCGCCATCGCCAGGAAGGGAGCGGAAGGACGATGCTTCACGCGATTCATGGGACACTCCTCTGAGGAAGCCGTGCCGCGCGACCCACGGCCGCCCGGTCGCGGCACGGGTTCACGGCCGGGCGTCGGCCTGCTTCTGCAGGCTGCGCACGTACGAGATGATGTCGAGAATGTCGTCGTCGCTGAGGGCGGGGTTGCCGCCCTTGGCGGGCATGTCGATCTTGGTGGTGTTGAGCGGGTCGCCCGGGTTGCGTCCGCGCTTCACGAAGGCGAGCAGCCCGTCATCGTCGAGCTTGCGGGCGAATTCGCTGGCGACGATGTCCTTGCCCAGGCCCTTCAGGCCGTGCCCGTCCTTGCCGTGGCAGGCCGCGCACGTGCCGGCGAAGAGCTTGGTGCCGTGGGCGATGTAGCCTGCAAGTTCCGCATCGCCGCCCGCCGCGGCAAGGGCTTTGGCCTTCTCATCGTCGGTCGGGGGCGCGGCTGCGAGGGCCGCGAGCGAGGGGAGGGGCGGCATGCGGCGCGGGTCCTGCAGGCCGCGCACGTACACGACGACGTCCTTCAGATCGACGTCGGTGAGTTCCGGGTGCCCGCCCTTGGCCGGCATGAGGATCCTGGTCGTGTTCTCGGGGTCCAGGGGCGAGCGCCCGTAGGAGATGAAGCGGTGGAGTTCGTCATCGCCGAGCGACGCCACGAACCAGCTCGTCGTGAGGTCCTTGCCCAGGCCCGTGACGCCCGTGCCCTCGACGCCGTGGCAGGCGGCGCACGTGGTCGTGAAGATCTCCCGCCCGTGCAGCGCCGCGGCAACGGGGAGCACGTCGCGCGGGGCGCCGGCGACGAGGTGTTCGTGCGACTTCATGCGCTCCGCGCGTGCGGCGCGGGCGTCCCGCACGGCGGCGTAGTCCTCGTAGATCAGCCATCCACCGCCGAGCAGGACGGGGAGGCTGACGGCGGCGGCGGCGAGGGCCGCCCACGCGACGCGCCCGAGATGGCTGGTGTCCGAACGGGCGATGGCGTGCTCGGCCCTTCGCACTCCCTCGGTCTGCTGGCCCTGGCTGGTGATCGTCGTCATGGGATGGCACCCTGGTGTTCTGAGCCCGGTCCTAAAGCTGGATATCTGGAGTTGTATGTAGATATATCGACCATCCCGACGCTCGTCAAGCGGTCACGCTAAAAAAAGATATCCACCTCCATATATCGGTTCGGACCCGCCACGCCCAAACGCCCGGCGTACGGCGTGCGCATGCCCGGCGGAGAGCGGGTCTGACCTGCCGCGGCTTGCCCGTTGATCTGTTCGTGCGGGCGAACGGCGGTTGCCGGATGCGGCGTCGATGATGTCGAGGGTTGCGGCCGAGTACCCGATGACGCAGCCGCGCGCCTCACCGGGTGAGCTGCTCCGGGCGGCGCGGGTCATACGCTGATGCATGCACCGCACCGCCGCCGTTCTGCTTGGGCTCCTTGTCGCCGCCGGCTCCGCACCCGGGCAGGCGACCACGAACACGCAGGCGCAGCGCCGCGAGTACAAGCGGGTCGGCCCCAAGCCCGAGCCCACGTACGGCTGGTGGAACGACGCGGTGTTCTACCAGGTTTTCGTCCGCTCGTTCGCCGACGCGCGCGCGGGCCCGCTCGCGGGTGACGGGATCGGCGACTTCGTCGGCCTCACCGAGCGGCTGGACTACTTGAACGACGGCAACCCGCAGACCACGAGCGACCTGGGCGTCACGGCATTGTGGATCATGCCGATGCACCCGTCCCCGAGCTATCACGGCTACGACATCACCGACTACTACGGGGTGAACCCGCAGTACGGCTCGATGGAGGACTTTGAGAAGTTCGTCGCGGCCTGCCACCGGCGCGGCATCCGTGTGATCCTCGACCTGGTGCTCAACCACTGCTCGAGCCGGCACCCGTGGTTCGTCGAGGCCCGCGACCCCGGCAGCCCGAAGCACTCGTGGTTCATCTGGTCTGACACCAAGCCCGAGTACCTTGGACCGTGGAACGCCCCGAACTGGCACCCCCAGCCGAATCTCGACGGGAACACGCGCTGGTACTACGGGCTGTTCTCGCCCGGGATGCCCGACCTTGACTTCCGCAACGGGGACGTCACGGCCCAGATGCAGGACGTGGTCCGCTTCTGGCTGGCGCAGAAGAACGTGGACGGGTTCCGGCTCGACGCGATCCGCCACCTCATCGAGGACGGGCCGCAGCAGGACAACACGCCCGAGACGCACGCGTGGCTGCAGAAGTTCTACACGTTCTACAAGGGCGTGAGGAAGGACGCGTACACGATCGGCGAGGTGTGGGCTCCCGCATCGGACGCGTCGGAGTACGTGGGCGACAAGCTCGACGCGACCTTTGACTTTGATCTCTCGAACGCGATGATCGCGTCGCTCACGGCGGGCGAAGCCGCGCCGCTCGAGAAGGCGCTGCGGAACAACTGGGCCGTGTTCCCGCACAACCAGTTCGGGAACTTCCTGCAGAACCACGACC
Organism: Phycisphaerales bacterium; assembly: GCA_044223975.1. Lineage (GTDB taxonomy): Bacteria > Planctomycetota > Phycisphaerae > Phycisphaerales > UBA1924 > CAZCPB01. The sequence continues at coordinate 117,959 of JBGALI010000018.1, forward strand.
AGCCGCGGATGATGACGCAGCTTCTCCGCCCCAAGGGCACGACGCGAGCGGAGGCCGAGGTGGAGATGCGCCTGGCGGTGACGCTCCAGATGCTCATGCCCGGCACGCCGTACATCTATTACGGCGAGGAGATCGGGATGGTCGGCGACAAGCCGGACCCGGACATCCGCACGCCCATGCAGTGGAACGGCGCGGCCGGGGCGGGCTTCTCCACCGGCAAGCCCTGGCGCAAGCTCAACGACGACTCCACGAGCGTCAACATCGCCGCTCAGGAGAAGGACCCGAAGAGTCTGCTCAGCCTGTACCGCGACCTGATCCGCCTGCGCGCGAGCGAGCCGGCGGTCCGCCGCGGCGGCCTCGAGGTCCTGACGACCGGGCACAAATCAGTGCTTGCGTTCGTGCGCAGCGAACACGGGGGCGGCGTCGAGAACGCGAGCACCGGCGGCGTGCTGGTGGTCGCCAACGTCTCGGGAGAGCCGGTCCGCAACTTCCGGCTCAATGTTGCGGGCTGGGCCCCGGCGGAAGGGCAGTCCGAGCTGCTGGGCGCGAGGAGCATCGAATCGTTTGAGGGCGGGGTGCTCCCGATCCCCCAGCTGCCCGCGCGCAGCGCGGCGGTGATCCGCGTCTGGAAGTGAGCACCCCGGCGCCCCCGTCACTGGGTCGCGGCGGCCACGTACCCCTGCTCGAATGTCGATTCCTGAGCGGTGAGTCCAAAGTCTGCGAGCGAGGGCACCTCGGCGAGCGGCTCGATGACCCACTGACCGTTGAGGTCGGTGCGGGCTTCGGCGAT
>JBGALI010000019.1:0-110312 GCA_044223975.1 Phycisphaerales bacterium
CGGGCGACTACATGAACCACCCCGGCGATGAGCCCTCGACCATGGTCGCTCTGCGCGCCCTGGTCGATGCCGGCCGCGCCCGGCTTGGCGTCTTTGGCATCTTCGGAAACCACGACACCTGGGACCTCCGCAGTCAGGCCCGTTCGATCCCGGGGATCACCTGGCTTACCGACCAACGCGGCATCGCCCACCCCCTCCCCGACCTCCGCCTCGTGGGCACCGACGAACCCGAGGACCTCCTCACCACCCTCGTCGACGACCGCCTGTCATCGCCCGCCTCTCCGGCCCCGTTCACGCTCGGCCTCATCCATTACCCGACCGAGATCCTCGTGGGCGCCGATTTCAACATCCCCATCCTCTTTGGGGGCCACACCCACGGCGGGCAGTTCCGCCTTTCCCCGCGCCTGGCGCCGCACACGTCCTGCGATCTTCCCGCGGATCGCCCCGGCGGCATCCTTCGCGTCCGCACCACGCTCTGCGCCGTCAGCCGCGGCTTGGGAAACGCCGTCGTCGAAGTCCGCTTCAACTGCCCGCCGCACATCCCGCTCTACACACTCCGCCGCGCCCCGCTCCCGGCCCTGGGCCCCGAGCGCCACGAGCAACTGACCATGCACTGCGCGTGGTGAAGCCGCGGCAGCAAAAAAAGCACGGACCCGACGAGCCGGGTCCGTGCCGTGATCGTGAAATCAATCTGTGACGCCGACCTGTCGCGAGCGATCAGCCGCCCTTCTTCGGGGCGGGGTTGGCATCCTTCTTCTCAGCCGCGCCGGCCTTGGCCTTGGTGCAGGTCACTTCCATGACCTTCATTTCTTTGCCGTCGTGCGTCTCGAACACGTCGTACGTGTGCGTGTTCTTGTCCACGATGGTGACGACCTCGCGGTGCTTGACCGTCTTGCCGCTGGCGGCGTCGGTGTTCTCGCTGTGGAACGTGAAGACCTTGCCCGCGGCATCGGCGGTGCCGGTCATGTTGGAGAGTGCGGTCGACGACGAATCCGCCCACGCGGTCTCGTACTTCTTGGTCGCGTTGTTGTACCCCCACAGCCCGCCGCCCTTGAAGAACTTGCCGCCCAGCCGCCCGTCGTAGTCCTCGGTGAGGAACCGGCCGCCGTAGACCATCTTGTACGTCATGACGCCCTTCTCGGCGGAGCCGGAGCCGTCGGCGCCCGTCATCTTCAGATCGCAATTCCATTCACCCTCGAAGTACTCAAGCGCCTTGTGCGCCGGGCCGGGCTCGTTGGCCTTCTTGGAATCATCTGCCGCGGCAACCGGCTTGAGCGGCTTGGCCTCGGGCTTGACCGGCTGGGCCTGTTTGGCGGGGGTCGCGGCCTTGGTCGGCGGTGTCTGCGCGAGCGCCACCGAAGAACACGCGGCAAGGGCGAGGAGGATCACGGCGGGAAGACGTTTCATGAGCGGACTCCTGAGTCGATCAGAAAATGCTGCCGCGATCGGCGACCGCGGGCCCGAAGCCCCCACGAGCGGGAGCGCGATTCGAGCGGTGTAATCGTATGGGGACGTCGGGAGCCGGCCCGACCGCCCCTCCCATAACCCTTCTGGGACTTGACGCGCGTGAAGTTGGGCAATCTGGGGGCCGATACACGTTCCTGACGCGCCGGGCCGCGGCACTGAAGCCGTGACACGGGCATGGACCGCCCGCCCCGCGCGTCACCAGGGACGCGCCATGAACAACCAGCCCGACCACTCGAACGAACACCGCGACCCTTCGCACGAGCACCACGCCGCGCCGGGGTCCTCGCCCGAGTCGTGGGCCGACAAGCGCATCTTCACCACCGGCGAGGCGGCGGAGGTCTGCAAGGTCAGCCAGCAGACCATCATCCGCTGCTTCGACGCCGGGCGCCTCTCGGGCTTCCGCGTCCCCGGCAGCAAGTTCCGCCGCATCCCGCGCGAGGAGCTCCTCCGCTTCATGCGCGAGAACAACATCCCCACCACCACCATCGAGCCCGGCCTCAAGCGCGTGCTCGTCGTCGACGACGACCCCGACATCGTGCAGCTCATGGTCGACGTGCTGTCGCGCGACGGACGTTTCGACGTCAAGACCGCCGGCACCGGCTACGACGCCGGCCTGCTCACCGAGAGCTTCCGTCCCCACATCGTCCTGCTCGACTTCATGCTCCCCGACATCAACGGCAACGTCGTCTGCACCCGCATCCGCGCTAAGCCCGAGCTCAAGGGCACGAAGATCCTGTGCATCAGCGGCGTCGTGAAGCCCGAGGACATCGACAGCCTCAAGCAGGCCGGCGCCGACGACTTCCTCAAGAAGCCCTTCGGCATCGCCGCGCTCGTCCAGCGCATCGAGAAGCTGCTGGAGATCGAGGCCCGGAACTCCGGACGGATCCAGGGTCCGGGGCCCAGCGCCGCCGCGGCCTGACCGCACGAGTCCCGGAGTGCCCCAGACATGAACCCAACCCACGGCACGCCCGGACCCGCCGAGCACGGCGCCCCCGACGCCGACCGTGCCCGCCAGGTCGAGCTCGTCCTCTCGCAGATCTCTTCGCTCCCCACGCTCTCGCCCATCGCCGCCCGCCTCATGACCGTCGCCGGCGCCGACGACGCCGACCTGGGCGAGATCGCCCAGCTGATCGAGGCCGACCCCGGCCTTGCCGCGCGGATCCTGGGCCTCTGCCGGCGCGCCGACCGCGGGCTGGCCAACCGCGTGACGGGCGTGAAGCACGCGGTGACACTCCTTGGCCTCGACGCCGTCCGCGCCTGCGTGCTGTCGGTCCACATCTACGACCTGATGCAGTCCTCGCGCCCCCGCGCCCTCCGCGCGCTCGAGGAGTCCACCGACGCCGACACGCTGGGCGCCTTTGACCGCCCGGGCTTCTGGCGTCATTCGATCGCCGTCGCGTGCACCAGCGAGATGCTCGCCGAAGAGATCGCCGGCTCGCCCGTCGAGCCCGAGGAAGCCTTCCTCGCCGGCCTCGTCCACGACCTGGGCACGCTCGCGCTCGACTACGTCCTCCCCCGCTCGTACCAGCGCGTCCTCGAACTCGCCGAGCGCCGACGCAGCGAGGGTCCGCCCATCGAGCGCGAGGTCATCGGCATCGACCGCTACGCCGCCGGGCGGCGCCTGGCCTCGCACTGGCGGCTGCCCGACGAGATCGTCGACGTCATCTGGCTCCACGGCCACGCCCCCGAGAGCCTCCCCGAGCGCTCGCACCGCCGCCTGGTCGCGCTCGTCACGCTCGCCCGCGCCTTCTGCCGCTCCCTCCACATGGGCTGGTGCGCCGACTTCTCCGCCCCGCCCGAGCTCGAGCTCCTCTGCGCTCCTCTGGGCATCGACCCAGGCACGCTCCACGCCCTGGCCGAGCCCCTGCAGAAGGCCGTCGCCGACCGTTGCGCGCTCCTGGGCCTTGACTCGCCCCCGTCCACTCGCGTCCTCCTCGACGCCCTGGGCGGCGCCAACCGCCAACTCGCGCGCCTCACCACGCTCCTCCAGGAGCGCGCCAGGCTCACCGCGCAACAGACGCGCTCGCTCACGGCCCTGCGCTCCTTCCACGCCGAGCAGTCCCGCGCCCGCGGCCTGGTCGAGACGCTCGCCTGCATCGCCTCCTCCGCCACGGGCCTCCTGGGGTCCGCACCGTGCGCCATCGTCGTCCGCACCGGCGTCGACGACGAGGCCCGCGCCGCCGAGCCGTGGCGCGCGTACGTCTTCGAGCCCGAGTCCGCCGAGCCCGCGCGCTGCCGGCTCATCGCCTGCCGCGTTATCAAGGATGACTCCGGCCGCGCGCCCTCCCTCGCCGACGCCGCGTCCCTCGCCTGCGGGACGCTGGGCATCCCGCTGGCGCACCGGGTTTCGTTCGACGAAACCGACGGCCCCGACGCAGTCGGCGCTCTGCTCACCGCGACCGACCCCGTCGCCGTGCTCGGGCACGAGTCGATCGCCCGTTCCCTTGCCGCGGCATGGGGCAGTGCCCTCCGCACCGCCCAGGACGCCGAGAGCGCCCGCGTGCTGAGCGACCGCCTCGCCGACGTCGGGCGCTCACTGCTCGAGGCCCAGTCGCGCCTCTCCGAAACCGAATCGATGGCCCGCCTGGGCGAGATGGCCGCGGGCGCCGCGCACGAGATGAACAACCCGCTCACGGTCATCAGCGGGCGCAGCCAGCTCCTGGCCTCGCGCCTCGGTGATGCCACCGACAGGGCCTGCGCCGAGGCCATCGCCGACGCCGCCGACGACCTCTCCGGCCTCATCACCAGCCTGCACCTGCTCGCCGCGCCCCCGCGCCCCGACGCCAACGCCGTCCCGCCCGGCTCCATCGTCGAGGACGCCATCACCATCGCCGAGCAGCGCCTGAAATTCCGCCCGCGCGTGCGCGTCGAACCCTCCGAACCCGCCCCGGCCGCCTGGGCCGACCGCGACCTGGCCGCCCGCGCCTTGGCCGAACTGATCATCAACGCCGTCGAGGCCGCCCCCGAGCGCGAGCCGCTCGTCCGCTGCCGCCACGATGCCGACCGCTCGCGGATTGTCTTCGAGGTGCTCGACGAGGGCCCCGGGATGTCCCGGCGGACGCTCCAGCACGCCTTCGACCCGTTCTTCAGCGACAAGCCGGCCGGAAGACAACGCGGCCTTGGACTCACGCGAGCCCATCGTCTGGTCGAAATCCAAGGTGGTCGTGTGTCGCTGTCCCTCAGGGAGGAGGGCGGGACACGCGCCATGATCGAGCTCCCCACGCCACGACCGGGCATTCGACCCGGCGAGACCCCTGGGGGCGCGGCCGCGACGGAACGCAAGGCCGCGTAGGAGGCGAGACGAATCCCATGGCCCGACGCAAAGAACAGAGCGAGCACCAGGAACCCCAGGTCCACCCCGTGCCCGCGCGGGTGCTCGTCGTCACCTCCAGCCGAACCCAGCGCGAGCTCATGAGCGCCCAGCTCTCCGGGCGCGTCGCGACCCTCTCCCACGCCGACTCTCCGCACGCCGCGCGCATCGCCGCCTCCAAGAGCCAGTTCGACGTCGCGATCGTCGCGGCAGAACTCGCCGGCGGGGGCCTGGCCCTCACCCGCGAACTCACCGAGGCCCACCCCGAGCTCTGCGTCGTCGTGCTCGCCGACAAGCCTTCCCTCGACGACGCCGTCGGCGCCATGCGCAGCGGCGCCACCGACATGGTCGCCTGCGGCACCCGCGGCCCCGAACTCCTGACGAGGATCGCCGAAGCCTTCCGCCGCTCACGCGGCACCCGCGCCCGCGAGGACCGCATCGAGCGCCTCCGCAAGCTCTGCCGCCGCCTCAACGAAACCCGCGAGCAGGTCACCAACCAGGTCGGCGGCCTCTGCAACGACCTCGTCGGCGCCTACAGCGAGCTCTCCGACAAGCTCACCCTCGTCACCGTCGCCAGCGAGTTCAACTCGCTCGTGCGCCAGGAGCTCGACATCGAGAGCCTGCTGCGCACCGTCCTCGAGTACGTGCTCACCAAGACCGGCCCCACCAACGCCGCGATCTTCCTCCCCTCGACCTCCGGCGACTTCACGCTGGGCGCCTACGTCAACTACGACGGCCCCAAGGACTCGGGCGAGGTTCTGCTCGACCATCTTGCCGCGGCCTTGGCCCCGCGCTTCGAGAACGAGCCGGGCATCACGCTCCTCACCGGGCGCGACCAGCTCGAGTCGCGCCTGGGAAAGTGCGCCGACTGGCTCTCAGACTCAACCCTCGCCGCCTTCGCGTGCCACAACGACGACGAGTGCCTCGCGGTCGTCACGCTCTTCCGCGACAAGCGCGTCCCCTTCGGCAAGGACCTGCTCCCCGTCCTCGAGACGCTGAGCGTCCTGTTCGCCAAGCAGCTCACCCGCGTGGTCAAGGTTCACCACCGCCACCTGCCCCCGACCAAGTGGGGCACCGATTGCGGGCCCGGCGAAGATGACGACGGCGCGCCCGACATCGACCTGGCGGCCTGAACACAAATTCCGATTGACGGGTGCCCTGGTTGGCCGTTCTCAAACAGCCACGCGGACAACGGCCGCGGCCCGATCGGCGTCAGCCCGCGCTCACGCCGGCACCACGCTCTTGTACCAATCGACCGTTTTTTTGAGGCCTTCCTTCAGGTCGACCTTGGGCTCCCACCCCAGCACCTTTCGCGCCCGCGTGATGTCGAGCGAGCGGTGCGGCTGGCCGTCGGGGCGCGAGTGGTCCCACGTGATCCTGCCGCGGAACCCGGAGAACTTCGCGATCGTCTCGGCCAGGTCCCGGATCGAAACTTCCTTGCCGCTGGCGAGGTTGACGGGGATCGGGTCGTCCATGACCTCGGCCACGCGCACCACGCCCTCGGCCGCGTCATCCACGTAGAGAAAATCCCGCGTCGGCGCGCCCGAGCCCCAGCACACCACCTCGTGGTGGTCGTACATCGCGGCCTCGACGAACTTGCGGATCAGCGCCCCCGCGACGTGCGAGTTCTCGGGGTCGGCGATGTTGTCCCCCGGCCCGTAGAGGTTCACCGGGATCACGTACGCCGACTTGAGCCCGTGCTCGAGCCGGTACGCATCGAGCAGCTGCCACGCGCACAGCTTGGCCACGCCGTACGGCGCGCTCACCGCGTCGGGGTACCCCTTCCACAGGCTCTCTTCCTTGTACGGGATCGGCGCCTCGGCCGGGTACGAGCACATCGTGCCCACCTGCAGGAACCGCAGCCCGCGCTCGATCAGCCCGCGCTGCTCGGCGTGCCGCACCAGGTTCAGAGACATCAGGATGTTGTCCATGAAGAACCGCGCCGGGTGCCGCCGGTTGCGCCCGATCCCCCCCGTGAACCCCGCCGCGTGAATCACCAGCGACGGCCCCGCACCCGGGAACGCGTCGGTGTACAGCTTGCGGCAGCCCTCGTCGGTGGTCAGGTCATAGTCGCGCCGCCGCGGCACGAATACCTTGGAATCCTCCACGCCCCGGGCGCGCAGCACCTCGCAGATGGCGCGCCCCAGGAACCCGGCGCCGCCGGTGATGATGATGCGATGTTGGCGGAGCTGGAGCACGGTCACTCTCTCAAAGCGCGGCTGTCTACCGGGGAAACCCCGCGTACGGCCGAAAGTGTAGGGTGCCGGGACGGAGGGCTTTACTCCGCGGACGCCCGGCGGTTTGGTGCCGCGGGAGGCCCTAATCCCAACGCCCGTTCCAGAGCGCGGCGCACAAACCAGCGTCGATCGTCGCTAAGACGGGAGCCGAATACCGTCCGCTGGGGACCCTCGACAATAATGCCAACGGCTCGACGCTCACTGTCTCCCTTGCCGCGGCTCCAGCCGGCATCGCCTTCGCGCACGTGAGTTACCTCGTCGGTGCGGAACCGTTTGGTCCGGCCGAATGGCCCGATCCCCGTGAAGACTCTTGCATCCGACCCGCGGAGGCGAACCTCAACTCTCCCGAATAGTCCGATGATGACGTAGATCCAGATCGCTAATGCCAAGGGCGCTGCGAACAACAGGACGCAGGACGTGATCGCCGGAGAGCCTTTCTTGCCCGGGTACATGATCGGCAAAACGAAGAAAATCACGGTCCAGACCATCAGGAACACCACGATCCCGAACGAACCGAGCGTCCGCATCTGCGCCCCGACACGAACCTCCACCCCGTCGTCGTGATACCAGGCCCCGGGCGGCGACCTTTCGAGATCAATCTCCGATCCCCGCGCGTCGCCGTACGGGTTCCGCCGGATCAGGTCGATCGTGCGGGTGCGGTTGCACCTCGGGCAATGCGCCGTGCCCGCCGCTTCGTCGATGTCGAACGGCTTGATCCTGAAACCGCAGGTTGAACAGGTGAGCTCCATCCCCGCCCTTCATTGACCGCACCGTGTCCGCGGGCGAGCGACGTTCGTCACGGCTCTCAGGATCACGTGCCATCTCTCATGCGCCCGGCCGCGGGCGCTGGGCAGAGTGTGGGGAGTCCTGCACGCCCAGCGTTTTCCGCAGGGCGCTTGCCATGAAGCGCCGGCGCTCGTCGCTGAGCAACGACCCAAAGTTCACCTGTGCGACGCCCTCGACGAAAATCGCCCGGGGTGGTCCGTCAGGTGAGGTTGAGCCGGCTGCCGTAAAGTCCTCGTACACGCGCGTAACGCCGGCGCCATCAAACCGCTTGCGCGATCCAACTGTACCGACGCCGGTGAAGACAACGGCCTCGGCACCGGTGAGTCGCAGTTCAACCCTTCCCACCGTCCACATCAGACATTGGGCAAGGAGCAAGGCTGAACCAAGCAGGAACGGGATACCGACGAGGGAAGTGGTCAAACTGAAGTGTCCGGAGGAGAACTGGCGTCCATAAATCCCCCACATCGACCCGCCGGCCCACAACGCGGTGAACGGAATCAGGGTGATCGCCTGCCTCGACCGCGTGCTAGCTCCGATGACCAGTGTGTCGCCCTCGTCGTACATCCATGCGCCCTCCGGCTGCGCGTCGAGATTCACCTCGGGCGCTGCACGTTGGAAATCACGTCGGATCACCGAGAGGGGCGTGGCGATCTGGCAGCGGCGGCAGTAGGCCACGTCCGTCGCGACGTTGAAGTCGCGCGAGTCGATCTCCTCTCGGCAGTTTGGACAGAGCGTCGCCATCACTTCCGGCTCTCGTCAGATGCACGATCGCGAGGAAAGTCCCCGGCGCGGCTGCGCTACGCGCGCTCGTGCTTCCGCCACCACTCAATCGTCCTCTTCAACCCCTCCTCGAACGGCATCTGCGCCTTCCACCCCAGCAGCTTCTGGGCACGCGTCGTGTCCAGGCACCGCCGCGGCTGGCCGTCGGGCTTGCTCGCGTCCCACTCGAGCGCACCGTCGAACCCGCTCAGCCGCGCAATCAGCTCGATCAGGTCCTTGATCGTGATCTCAAAGCTCGCCCCGAGGTTGATCGGCGTCGGGTCGTCCATGACCTCCGCCGCGCGCACCACGCCCTCGGCCGCGTCGTCCACGTACAAAAACTCGCGGCTGGCACGCCCCGTGCCCCACACCTCGATCTGCTTCTCCCCCCGCCCCTGCGCCTCGACCACCTTGCGGATCAGCGCGGGGATCACGTGCGAGCTCGCGGGATCGAAGTTGTCCCCGGGCCCGTACAGATTCACCGGCAGCACGTACGCCGACTTCATCGCGTACTGCAGCTTGTACGCGTCGAGCATCTGCCACGCCGCTTTCTTTGCGACGCCGTACGGAGCGTTGGTCTCTTCCGGGTAGCCGTTCCAGAGTTCGTCCTCCCTGAACGGCACGGGCGTGAACTTGGGGTACGCGCAGATCGTCCCGACCTGCACGAACTTGGCGCCGCGCTCGGCGAACCCGTTCACCCGCGCCTGCTCGATCAGGTGCAGCGCCATCGCCATGTTCGCGTAGAAATACCGACCCGGGTTGGCGCGGTTGGCCCCGATCCCCCCCACCTCCGCCGCGGCATGGATGATCACGTCCACCGGCCGACCCTTGAACGCCTCGCGATAGAGCCGCCGGGCCGCGTCCTCGGTGGTCAGGTCAAAGTCTTTCCGGCGCGGCACGAAAATGTCCGACTCCGGAACGCCGCGCTCGCGGAGCTTGCGCAGAATGACCGATCCAAGAAAGCCCGCACCGCCGGTAACCACGATGCGGCTACCTTTGAGCGTGCGGGGAGCGGCGTTGGACGAACCGATGTTGAGCGGGCTGTTGGGCACGACCGAGTCTCCGGTGACGTGCCGAGTGTATTCGGCGTGCCGCGGACGATGAAGAGCGCCGGCCAAGATCACGACGCTTCCGACGCCCCTCGGGGGAGCGGGCGCTCCGACCCCGCGCGCCCCGGCCTGATCGCGCGGAGTCTCGCGGCTCTCTCCCGCCTGCTCGCCCTGCTGGTGCTCGCCGGGCTGCTGCTCAAGGGGATCGGCGAATTCGTCAGCGACCGGTACCCCTGGTCGCAATGGCTCGAATGGACGCCCAACGTCCTCGTGGCCGCGGGATCCCTGGCCGTGCTGGTGCTCGCCACCCTGATCGCCCGGTTGGCCTCACGCGCTGCACGTCCGTGGCAGCTCGGCGGGCGCGCCCGGTGGGTGCTGCGGGCGGCATGGGCGGCGTTCGTCGTTCACGCGGCGTACACGATCGTCGTCGATGTCCCGTTCTACCGGCCTCGCCCGCCGGGGCCGGGGAGCCTGGACAACTCCGTGAGGGTCATGTTCTGGAACGCCGCGGTCCATGAGCGCGACGGGTGGGAGGACGCGGTGATCAACGCCGTGCCCGACGTCGTGGTGCTGGTGGGCCTCTCCAGCCGCGACGCGCTCCCCAAGATCCTTGACAAAATGCCCCAGGGCGCGACGCGTCTGACCTACGACCGGTTCACGGTCCTGTCCGCCCTGCCGCTGATCCGCTTCGGCTTCACGCACCTGAACATCGAGGCCGGCGAGGGGTACGACCCGCGCCTCCCCGAGGGCCGCCGGTCCCAGTACGACCCCGGCGCCGCCATGTACGTCGAGATCGGCGGCCGGCGCGAAGACGATCGCCCGACGACCCTGTGGATCGTCGACCTCCCCTCGGACATCAGCCTCAGCCGCGTGCGCGTCACTCGCGAAGCCCGCGCGGCCATCGACGCTTTCGACGGCATGCGCATGATCCGCACGGCCAACGACAGCTGGACGATCGAGCCGGGCACCGGGCACGCCGGGCCCAAGGGCTTCCCGACGCCGGACCTGATCATCGGCGACTTCAACATCCCGCGCGGCGCCGCGTCGCTGTCGCGCCTGAACATGGGGTTCCCCGACGCCTTCGACCAGGCCGCGACCGGCTACCGCGCCAGCTGGCCGCGCCGCCTGCCCCTGTGGCACCTCGACCAGGTGTTCCTCGGCCCCCGCCTTCGGGCGTGGCGCTACGAGGTGCGCGACGCCGGGAGCGGGGCCCACCTCATGCAGGTCGTGGACGTGACGCCGAGGTAAACCGCGCGGGAGCACCAGGAGCACAACGCAGGCGCAGCGTCTGGAGTCGATGAACCCGCGCCCGTCGTTGTGCCCCCGTGCCTCCCGCAAGTCTCCCTCGGCGTGGCGCCGGCGTTTCAGCAGCCGGCGATGAAGTGCTCGGTGAAGGCGTCGAAGTCGTCCCCGTTGACGAACGTGTTGTGATCGAAGTCGGCGCTCGGGTCGCCCGCCTCAAACCAGGCGGAGAACAGGTCAAAGTCGTCGCCGGTCACGAACCCGTTGTGGTCGATGTCGGCCGTGCACACGCGGACGATCGGCACGATCTGGGCCAGCTCACCCGAGCCGCTCGCCGACGACACGTCGGTCGCCAGCACCGCGCCCGCGCCGGCCGCCCCGGCCGCGAAGAACCGCAGCTTGTCGTTCGCCGAATCGATCGTCAGAGCACCCCCCGCGCCGGGGCAGTACGCCCCAGCGATCTCGCCCGCAACCCCCGTGTAGAAGCTGCTCGCAAACGTCGAGACCGTCATCGTCGCAAGGTCCAGAAGCTGCATCCGCGCCGCGCTGCTGTTGGTGTTGTCGTCGAGCTTGATGAACACCGTGCCGTCGGGGCCCGTCGACATCCCCACCGTTGTCTCGCCCGAGCTGCCCACCGCAAAGTCCACCCCCGCCCACGACACCACCTGGTCGCCCGACGCCGAGAGCGTGATCCGTTCGACCCGGTTGGCCGGCAAGGGCGAGAGGTTGTAGAACGCCAGGATCAGGCTGTTGCTCGCCACGTCAAAGTGCGTGAACCGGAGCTTCGACGTCGTCGTCGCGATCCCCGCGCCGCCGATGTTCATCACGTCGTGCGTCGTCCCCTCCCCGTCCACGTACGCGATCTGCTTCGTCCCGTTGTGCGCGAAGTACACCCGCCCGTCCCCCGCCGCGGCAGGGTTGATCGCGTCCTGCGCGCCCGCGTACGCCAGCGTGCTCGTCGTGCCGTCCGCGGCCATCAGCACCATCGGACCCGTGAACGACAGCGCCCTGAACACCAGCCGGTCGCGGAACGAGTCGTAGCTGGCCCGCCCGCTCGTCGCGATCGTGTTGGTCGACACCACCGCCGTCGCCCACGTCACCGGGTCGATCTTCATCACCCCCGGCTGGCTGGAGTTCGGCGCCTTGGGCAGCGCGGCGCTCACCAGATACACGTCGCCGTCCTGGAAGCTCTGGGCCAGCGCAGCGCCGGGGGGAAGGGACGCAAGAAGCACAAGGGCAAGCGTTCGGTTCATGGCCGGACTCTCCTGATTCGGTGCCGCGGCCATCGCCCGCGCGGGCGCGACCACGCCCCCATGCGTCGCCGAGCAACGAGGGCGCTAACGCCAATCCCGACTTTTTTCAGCACTCAACCCCAAGCCTCGTAACGCCAAGGCTCGACGGGTGATCCCCGTTCACGTGCCCGGCGCGGACCGCAGCGACTGCCCCAGCAGCCACGCCACCGCCTCGTCGAGCTTGGCCCCTACCAGCAGCGTGTGCCCGTAATTCGGGTCCTCCCGCAGCTCGACCGGCAGGTTCCGCGACTGGGCCTCCTTCACGCCGGCGCTCACCGTCGCGGCAGGCACGATCGCGTCGAGGCCCCCCGTGTACACCCGCGTCGGCGCGCACCGGGCCCCGGCCTTGCCGAAACCCGCGAAGCACACCGCCGCGGCAATCGAATCCGGGCGCGCGTTCGCCAGGTACGTCGCCGCGCCGGCGCCCAGCGAGTGCCCGACCACGTACACGCGCGATCGGTCGACCGCGTAGTCGCGCGCCAGCTGGTCGATCAGCACGTCCAGGATCTGGGCCCGCCCGCCGATCCGGTACGACTGCACCGACGCCAGGAGGAATCCCTTCTCCTCCGCGAGCTGCGCCAAACGCCCCGCCCCGTAGCCGCGCACGAACATGCTCTCGTCGCCACCCGCGCCGTGCAGCGCGACGATCACGGGCAACGGCTCGTCCCCGGCAGCCTTTGTGGGCGCGTACACCAGGCACGCCACCGGCTCGCCGTTGGGCATGCCCTTGCCGACGATCGGCCGGTACACCTCCCCCACGCGCCGCACGTACGGGTTCCGCCCGTCCGCGAGGGCCGCGACCTCGCCGTCGATCTGCGCCAAGAGCGCCGGGTAGTCGGCCAGAAACTCCGCCGGGTCCAGCGTCCCCGGGTAATCGACCAGCACGCGATTGCGGGCGCGGCAGATCGCGATCTGGTTCGCCAGCTCGGGGTGCGCCACCAGCGCGTCCACCAACCGCTTCTCGTGATCCTTCCGGGCGATATCGAGCGATCGCGGCACCACCGCGTACCGCGCCGACGCCTCCTCGCGATAGCCGCGGATGCTCACGCGGACCGTGTATTCCTTGGACGCCCAGTGCTCGCCCCCCTCGGGCCACGCGCCAAAGTCGGCCAGCGGCACGTCAAGCTCGACGGCCCGGCCCTTCACAAGCTCGATCTCGCGCACCAGGCTCGGGTGGTTCTCCGCGCTCGCCCGGCCGTCGTCCCACCGCAGCTCGATCACGGTCTTGCCGTCAATCGCGCTGGTCCAGAATGAACGCACACGAACGCGCGGCGTTGCGGCGCTCCCGGGCCACCACACCGACGGCTCGACCGTCGCCGCGATCGACGTTCCGATCGACGGCGGCACCTCTCCCCCGCCGGTGGTCATCATCACCTGCGCCAGCTCCTCGAGCTTGGCGACCGCCGCCGGAAAGTTCCCGGTGAAGAACATGCCCGTGACCGCGTCAAAGTCGCGGTTGAACTGCGTCACCTTCTCGGGCCCCACGCGCCGCGGCCCGTCGCCGATCAACGTCATGAACAGTCGATCGACCCGCAGGTAGCGCTCCGCCAGGTCGGCGCGGCTGACGATCGCGACCGAAGGACCCGGGGCCTCGACCGCCGGCAACGGCGGCCGCTCGATCTGGTCCGGCACCACCGGGCGCGGCGCAGGCTGGGCGGGCGGCTGGAGCGCGCGGGCCGACCCCGGTTCCTGCGCCGCGCACGGGAGCGACGACGCTACGACGAACCACGCCGCGGCAGGGCCGAAACGACTTCTCATTTCTTCCCGTCCTTCACGCCCGCGTCCTCGGGCTTGGTGTGCGCCCGCGCTTTGGCCGTGGCCTTGATCATCTCCGCGACCTTGGGCATAAGGTCGTTGGGCACGGGCACCGTCAGGTTGTACTGCGCGATCTTCCAGCCCTTGTCGCCCAGCACCAGCACGCCCGAGCCGCGGCACTCGCCGAACTTCGCGTTGTCCAGGATCTCGTCGAACCACGCGACGTTTCCATCCTTGGAGATCGTCACGAACCGTCCGTTCGGGCGCGGCAGGTATGTCCACCCGCGCCCCTGCGCGAAGTACGGCTTGGCGTACGCGCGGAACTGCTCCTTGCTCCAACGCTCGCTCGCGTCCGTGCCCAGGAACACGCCGTCCTCGGCGAACAGGCCGAAGTACCCGTTCTCGTCGGCGCGGCTCGCAGCGTCGTGGAACTGGTCGAGAACCTTCGCGACGTCGGCCGGGCCGCTGGGCGCGGAGCCCGGTCGGAACGCGACGGCCCCGAAAAGTCCGATCGCGGCGGCGAGGGCAAGGAGCGGGGTCTTCATGCGGCGTCTCCGGTTGGGTGATCAAAGTATGCGCTCGGCGCGGCGCCGGGTCGAATGGATCGCGCCCCCCGGCCCGGGGATCAGCGCTCAGTCCGGCCCTGTCGCGGGCTTGACCACCGTGGTGGGCTCGTCCGACGCCGGCGCTTCCGGCGGGATGCGCATCGTCTTGACCTGCTCGTCCTCCTCGCCCGGACCGACGCGGATCACGTCGCGCTTGAACTGGATGTCCGCGTCCGGGTCGGGCGAGGTCTCGAACCGGATCTTGCTCGCGCCCAGCAGCGTCCCCGCGGCAAAGGCCAGGTCCACCTGCGAGATCTGGTAGTCGGTCAGGGCGCGGATCTCGGACAGCTGCGCCTCGGCCAGGCGCGTCGCCGCGTCGAGCACGTTGGTGGACGTCGAGGCGCCCACGTCGAACTGGCGCTGCTCTGCCGCGACCGTGCGCGCGCTCAGGATCGATGCCTGGCGCGCCGCCAGCACCCGCTGCCAGCCCGCGTTGATCGAGTCCACCGCGTTCAGGACCTCCTGGCGGATGTTCTGGTCGCGGGCCTCGCGCGTTGCCAGCCGCTGCACACGCTGCAGGATCGCGCCCCGCACGTTCGCCAGCGCCGACGTGTTGGCGATCGGGACGTTCGCCGACAGCCCGATTGACCAGTCCTCGTAGTGGTTCCCCTCCAGCGAGTGAAACGCCTGGTTCCGCGTCGCCCCCAGCCCGTTGACGCTGTACGTGTAGTCCAGCGTGAACAGCGGCAGGGCCTGGTTGCGCGCCAGGTCGATCGCCACCGAATCGGCCGCCAGCCGGAGCTCGAGCTCCAGCATCTCCATGCGGTTCTCCACCGCCAGGTCCGCCAGGTGCTTGGTGTCGAACTTGTACTCGACCGGGTCGGGCAGCGTCCCCGTGATCACCAGCGCCGTCGAATCGATCGGCAGCCCCGGCAGGTTGATGATCTTCTTCAGCTCGCGCTGCTGCTGGAGCACGAGGTTCTGCGCCGTGATGATCGACTCCATCCGGTCCGCACGCCCCGACTGGGCCCGGATCACCTCGATCTCGGCCGCCCCGCCCGCCGCCACACGCCGCTCGGCACGCTTGAGCTGCGCCTCGGCCAGCTCGTACTGCTGCTGGGCCACGTCCAGGCTCTGGCGGGCCTGGTACAGCCGCCAGTACGCCCGATCCACCGCCGCCAACTGCCGGATCGCCTCAAGCTTCGTCTGCGCCGCCACCGCCTGCGTGTTGTAGCTGGCGATCCGGATCGGGGCCGTGTTGGCGCGCCGGCCCGCCCCGCGCAGCAGCGGCTGGCTCAACGAGAACTTCAGGTCCGCCTCGTACGCCGGGTTCAGCGTCGAGAACGCGCTGTCCGATTCCTGGCGGTTGGCGGGCAGCGAGACGTTGATCGTCTCTCCCGTCCGCATCGGCAGGCTCACCCCCGGCTCGATCAGCCCGAAGTTCGACTGGTTGCTCACCAGCGTCGACGCCGTCGGCGAGTCGTTGTTCTGGTACAGCCCGCGCAGCGTGAACGCCGCGTCGAACTTGCCCTCCTCCACCGAGATCGACTGGCGTGCGATCGCCGGAGAGACCAGCGCCACCTTCAGGTCAAGGTTGTGCTCCAGCGCCGAGGCGCGGCACTCCTCCAGCGTCAGCTCCGCCTTCCCGTACGCGTCGAAGCGCGCCCGCGCCTCCGACACCAGCCGCTCCGCCTCCCCGGGCTTGGTGATGTCCGGCAGCGGCTGCGCCCCGTGCTCCTTCCGATACTTCTCCAGGTTCACCGTGTCGAGGTTCTGCAGACGGTCCAGCGGCACGCGCCGCCCGTAGTCCGACTCGTCGGAGGTGAACGGGTTGGCGCAGCCGCCCGCACAGAGCGCAAGCGCCGCGGCAAGGCGGAGGGAGTGTCGCGTGAGCGGTCGGGTCATCTCGTCTCTCGGTATCGAACGGAAGGGTCAACGCGCCGCGGCGGCAGGGCGAAGAGCCCCACAGACTACCCGACGATCGCGGGCCGCGGCACTCGCAGGATCGTCAAGCACGAGCTTCGGCGTTCGCTGGGTGCGTCCGCCACTTCTCCTGACCATTCTTCTCTGTGCCCCTGTGTCTCTGTGGTGAACTCTCTTATTCGTGCCGCAGCGCGTCGATCGGGTTCAGGCGGGCCGCCTTGATCGCCGGGAACATCCCGAACACCACGCCCGTCGTCGCGCTGAAGCCCACGCTCAGCACGATCGCCCACAGCGGCGTCGAAGCGCCGGCCATCGGGCTCTTGGGGATCAGCTTCATGGCCAGCACGCCCGCCTGGCCGATCGCCAGCCCTACCGCCCCGCCGATCAGGCACAGCGTGACCGCCTCGACCAGGAACTGCATCAGGATGATCCCCGGCTTGGCCCCGACCGCCTTGCGCAGACCGATCTCCCGCGTCCGTTCGCTCACCGACACCAGCATGATGTTCATGATCCCGATCCCGCCCACCAGCAGCGAGATCGTCACGATGCCCGCCAGGAAGATCGCCAGCCCCGTCGAGAGCTTCTTGAACTGCGCGATGATCTGCTCGATCGCCTCGACGCCGAACGTGTTGGGCTCGTCGGGCTTCAGGCCCCGCATCCGCCGCATGTAGAACTCGACCTCGGCCTTCGCGTCCTCGTACATCTCGGGGCTCTTGGTCTGGGCCACGATGAACATCCGCGGCTCAGGACGCAGCATCAGCCCCGTCCGGAACGGGATGAAGAACTCGCTCCGCGCCTCGTCCCCGCCGAACATCGGCGACACCGTCTTGGTCTCGACCACTCCGATCACCACGAACTTGCGCCCGCCGATCAGCACCGACTGCCCCACGCAGTTGATGTCCAGCTTCAGCTCCCCGATCGCCTTGTCGTTGATGATGCAGACCTGCCGCCGCTGCTCCTCGTCCAGGCTGCTCAGCTGCCGCCCCTGCAGCACCGAGCGGTCCTCGATGTCGTGCCAGCTCGGCCGCACCGCCTGCACCGACACCACCGGTTTGTACACGTCCTTCGACTGCGCGCTCGTCGAAAGCTCCATGATCGGCGTCAGGCGCGCCAGCGACGGGCACCGCTCCAGCATCCCGTCCACTTCCTTCATCTGGATCCGCAGCTGCCGCCAGTTGTACCGGTCGCGCTGCCCCTCGGGCATCCGCGGGAAGATCCACACCTTGCTCGCGCCCACCGACGCGAACTCCTTGAGCACGAACTTCTGCAGCCCGTCCGTCGCCGCCACCACCGAGATCACCGCGGCAACGCCGATGATGATGCCCAGCGTCGTGAGCATGGCGCGAACCTTGTTCGCCCAGATCTGACCCAGGGCCAGGAACGCGGTCTGGAAGATCAGCCGGACGATGATCACGCGGACGCTCCCGTCACGGTCGGCGCCGCGTCGCCGCGCACGGCCGCCAGCACGGCCACGTCCGCGGCGCGCCGAAGGTAGTCCTGGTGGATCGGGTCCGACGTCGTCGGGTTGTCCGACACGATCTTGCCGTCACGCAGCCGGATGATCCGCAGGGCGTGCCCCGCGATGTCCTCCTCGTGCGTCACCATCACGATCGTCTGCCCCTCGACGTGCAACTGCTTGAACAGCGCGATGATCTCCTCGCTGGTCTTGCTGTCCAGGTTGCCCGTCGGCTCGTCGGCCAGCAGGATGCTCGGGTTCCCCACCAGCGCCCGCGCGATCGCCACGCGCTGCCGCTGCCCGCCCGAGAGCTGGTTGGGCCGGTGCTTGGACCGCGACGTCAGCCCCACGCGGTCGATCGCCCGCTTGGCCATCTTCGTCGCGCCCATCCAGTACCGCTTCGAGTAGATCAAGGGCAGCTTCACGTTCTCGAGCGCCGTCGCCCGGTTCAGCAGCTCGAAGCTCTGGAAGACAAACCCGATCTCCTCGTTGCGCACCTGGGCCAGCTGCGCCGCGTTCATCTTGTGCGTCGGCTTCCCCGCCAGCTCGTAGACGCCGCGCGTCGGACGGTCCAGGCACCCCAGGATGTTCATCAGCGTGCTCTTGCCCGACCCCGACGCCCCCATGATCGCCACGAACTCGTTCTTGCGGATGTCCATGTCCACGCCCGCCAGCGCCCGCACCGTCTCGGCGCCCATGCGGTAGACCTTTTCGAGCGCCCGGATGCGGATCACCGACGGCGACACGTCCGGCGCCGCGGCACGAGCGTCGGATCCGGCCGCGCGGGATTGAAGAGGCGCCACTGTCATGCCATTCCCGCTCGAATCCTCACCAATCCACTCTCGCCCTCATCTTTAAAATCTCAGTCCGACATCCGACATCCGACATCTCTCAGCTCCGCCCTGGACCGTCCGCCGCGGCTTCCGCTCGCTTGGGCTCATCCTTCTTCGGCAGCGTGCTTTCGTCCACCACCCGCTGGCCCTCCTTGATGCTCAGCAGCGCCTTGAACGGACCGGTGATGATGGTCTCGCCGTCCTTCAGGCCCCCGAGCACCACCGTGTGCGTCACGTCGCTGGGCCCCACGCTCACCGGCACCGTCTTGGCCTTGCCGTCGGTCATCGTGTACAGCACCCGCGCAAACTTCTTGTTCTTGTCCACGTACTGCGCGCCCTCGCGCAGCTCCGACGGCAGCTCGTCCACCGGGCGGTCCAGCACCGCCTGGCTGGGAACGCGCACCACGTCACGGATCGTCTCGACCTCGATGTCCGCGTTGGACTGCAGGCCCCACAGCACCCGCACCCCCTTGGGGATCTCAAGCAAGAGCTCGGTCTCGAAGTACGTCGTCCCGTCCTTGTCCAGCTGGCGCTGCAGCCGGATCGCCTGCACCGCCGCGCTGAACGTCTGGTCGGGGAACGCGTTGAACGTCACCTTGGCCTTCTGCCCCACCCGCACCGGCGAGACGTTGGCCTCGTCCACCTTCGCCTTGACCAGCATCTCCGACAGGTCGGCGATCTGCATGATCACCGTCCCCGCGTTGTTGAACGTCCCCACCACCACCAGCTCGCCCACCTCCGCGTTGCGGATGATCACCGTCCCGTCGATCGGGCTCTTGATGATCGCGTTCTCCAGGTCCTTCTCGGCGCGGCTGATGTTCGCCCGCGCGATGTCCACCGAGAACTCCGCCTGACGAAGCGACGTCACCGCGCGGCTGTACTCCACCTCCGCAAGGTCAAGGTCCGCCTTGCTGATGTCCTTGCTCGAGTACAGCTCCTTCCGGCGACCCAGCTCCGACGTCGAGTTGGCCAGCTGCGCCTTGGCCCCCTCCACCCGCGCTTCCTCGCTCTTGAGCTGCGCCTTGGCCGAGTCCAGCGCCGCGGCAAGGTCCCGCGCGTCCAGACGCACGATCACGTCCCCCGCCTTGACGTCCTGCCCCTCGCGGAACGGCAACGCGATGATCCGCGCACTCACCTGCGCGCTGATCGAAACCTTCGTCTTCGGCTCCGTCAGCCCCGGCGCGCTCACCGTCCGCACCAGGTTCCCAAGCGCGCTCTTCTCAAGACGCACCGGCGTCGCCTTGAGGTCCGGGCGGAACTGCTCCATCACCTTGTCGAGATTGCCCGAGCTCTTGAACCACCACCCGCCGCCCGCGCAGCCGGCGACGATGATCAGGAACACGGCGATAAGCCATTTCCACACGCGGATGCACTCCCCAAAGCCCGGCCCCTGCCACGGCACGCCCGAAAGCCTGCCCGGCCTCGGGCGTCGACCCCGGGCCGCGTCAACTCCCCAGTCCTTTGGATTCACCAGGGGACGCTTTCCGGCGACCCGCAGAACGCTATTCCTCGAACCGTCAATCCTTACATCCGGCGAACTCCCGAGGAGATAGTAGCGCCACAGTCCCGCCGTTCAGCCCTGCGCGCCACGTCGGAATACCCTTCACGCTCATGATCTACCGTGTGTCCAAGTCCTTTGAGATCGAGTCCGGGCACATGCTCTCCAAGCACCCCGGCCGCTGCCGCTACCCCCACGGCCACAGCCGCCGCGTCGAGGTCGTCATCGCCTCAGAAACCCTCGACAACCTAGACATGGTCTGCGACTTCGCCGCCGTCAAGGCCGCCGTCCGCGGCATCGTCGACCGCTTCGACCACGCTCTGGCCGTCAACTCCAAGGACCCCATCCTCCCCGCCCTCAAGTCCGCCGGCACCGCCACCGAGCGACTCGTCGAGTTCACGGACCTGGACCCCACGACGGAAGTCCTCGCCCGCCACATCTATGAAGAACTGGCGGGCGTGCTCGGCGCCGGACGGGATCTCCCCGGCGACCAAGGGCGAACCCACCGCCTCCGGCCGGAACTGCGCCTCGAGCGCGTCCGCGTCACCGAGACCTCGTCCACATGGGCGGAGTACGGACGCTCGTGATGCGCTTCATTCAGCGCCGGCGCGTTCGCACACTCCTCCCGAGGGAACCGCGATGTCTCCGGTGAGTTCTTCATTCTTGGTATCTCAACGCACCGCGCACCGCGACCCTCTCTCCGGTGTATTCCCCGCTCTCGAACTTCCCGCGACCCACGCCAGTAACTCTGCTGTGTCCACGCAACGGGAGTAAACACATCATGAACCGCGGCACCACTTGCACCGTCCTCATCGCCTCCGCTTCGCTCTGCGCCCTCGCGCTCTTCGGCAACGGCAAGGTCCAGCACGAACAGCCCGGCACGCTCGACGCCTCGCAGGCCGAGATCACCGCCGCCAAGGGCCTGTCGCGCGCGTTCCAGACCGTCGCGCGCAAGCTCGAGCCCAGCGTCGTCCACATCACCCAGCTCAACCGCGTCATGCAGGTCCGCCGCGATTACTTCGGACAGCCCATGGCCACCGGTCAGTCGCGTCTCTCGCCCACCGGCCTGGGTTCGGGCGTCATCGTCTCCGCCGACGGCTACATCCTCACCAACAACCACGTCGCCAAGGGCGCCGAGAGCCTGCTCGTCCGCCTCTCCGACGGCAAGGAATACCCGGCCAAGCTCGTCGGCCGCGACGAGGCCACCGACTTGGCCGTCATCAAGGTCGACGCCAAGAACCTCCCCGCCGCGCAGCTCGCCGATTCCGACGCGCTCGAAGTGGGCGAGTGGGTCGTCGCCATCGGCAGCCCCTTCGGCTTCTCCAGCAGCGTCACCGCCGGAATCGTCTCCGCCAAGGGACGCTCCGGCATCGAAGGCCTCCAGGAATACCAGGACTTCATCCAGACCGACGCCGTCATCAACCCCGGCAACAGCGGCGGGCCCCTCATCAACCTCGACGGCAAGGTCATCGGCATCAACTCCGCCATCGCCTCGCGCACCGGCGGCTCCGAGGGCATCGGCTTTGCCATCCCCGCCAACGTCGCCAAGCCCGTGATGCAGTCCCTCATCAAGTCCGGGCGCGTCAGCCGCGGCTGGCTCGGAGTCGAGTTCGGCGCCGATCGCGACGACGTCCTCCCCGCCCCCGGCTCCGAACGCCACGTCACCATCGCACGCGTCGTCGACGGCAGCCCCGCCGCCAAGGCCGGCCTCCGCCCCGGCGATGTCGTCACCGCCTTCCAGGGCCGGCGCGTCGACGACATCAGCCGCCTCCGCGCCGCCATCGCCCTCACCCCGCCCGAAACCACCGTCGCCATCGACGTCGTCCGCAACGGCTCCCCCGTCTCCATGCGCGCCGAAGTCGGCGACCAGTCCCGTGAGCGCGCCGCGGCCCTCGGCGCCGTTTACATCGAGAACGCCGGCCTCACCGCCCGCACCATGACCCCGGACCTCTCCTCCCAGATCGGCTTCCGCCAGCCCGTCGCCGGCGCCCTCATCCTCGACGTCGAGCCCGTCAGCCGCGCCGCGCAGGCCGGCCTCGCCCCGCGCGACATCATCGCCGAAGTCAACGGCGACCCGATCGAGACCGCCGAAGAACTCCAGACCGCCCTCGGACGCCCGAGCAACGGCGGCGAAGGTCTCAAGCTCTCCGTCATCCGCCCCACCGGCCGCGGCGTGCAGCAGGGCTACGTCATGCTCCGCGACTGAGCGCACCGCATCCGACCGTACAGAGTGCCACGCCCAGCACGCCCGCGAAAGGCGGGCGCACCGGGCGTGCTTTCTTATCAACCGCTCCCTCGCCACAAAAACCCGCTCGCCCGCGAAACCACCGCACATCTCGTGACTTGTATTGGGCGTGGCCGACCTCGTCCCCATCACCCGCTCGTCCGGCGCATCCATCGACCTCGACTCGGCGCTCCCGACGTCCCTCGCCCAACGCCACGCACCATCCGCGCCCGAAACAGAAACCGTCTCGCACGCCTCCTTCGGCGCCCTCTACCAGCATCACTACCGCGCCATCGCCGGCGCCATCTACCGCCGCACCGGCGACCCCGACCTCACCGAAGACCTGACGAGCGACGTCTTCCTCGCCGCGTACCGCTCGATTGATACCTACCGCTCCACCCACATCCCGGTCCGTGTATGGCTCCTGCGCATCGCGACCAACCGCGTCAACCGCTGGGCCCGCCGCCGCACCGGTATGCGCGCCATCCTCGGCCGCCTCGCCCGTTCCACCCCGGCCCACGCGCCGCGCCCCGCCCATGCCGATCACGCCGAAGCGCGCTCCGCCCTTCTGGCCCTCCCCGCCGACTACCAGACCGTCCTCTCGCTCCACCACCTCGAGGGCATGTCCCTTGAAGAGGTATCCCTCGTCCTGGCCTGCCCCGTCTCGACCGTCAAATCTCGCCTCACCCGCGCCCGCGCGGCACTCAGACGCCGCCTCGAAAGCCGGCCCGCTAACGGAGATCACCCGTGAACACCACCCCCGCCTCACCCGACCCCGTCCCCCAAGCCATCGACTCGCTCGCGTCCGCGCGTTGGACGCGCGAGCCCGACTGGCTCACCTTTCAGGAGTCCCTCATGCACGCCCGCACGCCCCGCTTCCAGTTCCTCCGCGCCCACCCCGTCCTCCTCGCCTCGATCGCCGCGCTCGCCCTCTGCGGCGGCGCCGCCGCGGCAGCCAAGGTCTACCAGCTCCTCCACTTCACCGGCACCGCCACCCTCGACGACGGCACCACCTACCAGGTCGAAGGCGAAGTCATCATCGAGAACGACACCTGGACCGCCACCGCGACCACCACCTCCGACTCCGAGGCCACCCCCGCCCAGTTCGACCTCCTCCTCTCCGACGGCAGCACCGCCACCATCGTCACCACCCCCGTCGACGAACACGCCGACACCATCAAGCCCCCGCCCGCCGAGTAACTCGCACCCCCGACCCCGCGCCGATCGCAACACCTCTTCCATCACGCACCACCGATCGGCCCTCGCGCCGGTCGGTGTTTGCGTCGTCGGCAATCGCACGGATGAGTGACGCGCACGGTGCCACGAGTCTGGAGTTCCTCTCCAGAGTCGTGCCGATCAACTCTCGACGTCTCCCCCGAGTGCGCTTCGCCTGGTAACCCGCCCGCCGCTTTACACTCCGCCGCATGCCCCCGCCCCGCACCCACGCCGGCGTCAGATCGTCCCTCCGCACAACGCTGAAATGGACCGCCGCTGCAGTCACGCTGCTGCTCCTGATGGTCTGGATCTCAACCCGCTGGTGGCGTCTCGAATGGTCCGGCCACGACAACCAGAGCGTCGGCCTGCAGAACGGCAGACTCGCCATCATCCTCCTGAGCCCGCCCGATGGCGCGACGCCCGACATCACGCCCGGATTCACGCTCACCCGCAAATCTGAATTCCTCTTCTGGCACTTCGACGCCCTCAAGAGCCGCGGCGATGTCGCGTACTTCGTGCCCCTCTGGTGCCCCACGCTCCTCGCCCTCCTTCTCACCGCCCTCGCCTGGCGCCCGGACCTCATCGCCCACCACCGCGCCCGCAAAGGTCTGTGCCCTTCATGCGGCTACAACCGCGCCGGCCTCGCGCCGGGCGCCGTGTGCCCGGAGTGCGGGGCCGCGGCGACTATGACAGCTCCGCCCACCCCGGCGGCATGAGTCCGCGCGGCGCTCGGCCTCCTCGGCCCCGGCGGGGCCGCGGGATGTAGCCACGGGTGGAGTGATGCCCCTCGGGCATCGCGGAACCCGTGGAACGCGCGGACCTCCCCCTCCTTGTCTTCGCCGGGCTCGCCCCGGATGGGGCGAAGGACTCAAACGGCGCTCGCGCCCTCGCACAGAGTTTCCTCCGCCCCTTGGGGCCGAATGAACTCCCGCGCCATGTGCTTCAGCGGCTGCGCATCTATGGCCTGACGCCGACCGCCGCTCCACCCGCGGCTGCGACCGCGCCGGTCTCGCGCCGTGCGCGGCGTGCCCCGAGTGCGGGAAGCAGCCCGAGGCGCAGTAGACTGCGCGAGTGGCAAGCACGCGCGACAAGCTGAAGCGAGTATTCCGCAAGACGGTGAAATGGGGCGGCGTGGCGGTCACGCTGGCGTTGCTTCTTGCGTGGATTGGAAGCGCGTGGTGGCATTGCAGTGCGGGCCCGATCCGCAGCCACCTTGGAGTGGATTTGTTTCTCTCCGTGTTCGGCGGATGGCTACACGTGGAATGGGTGCAAGGACAAGCGCCGTTCGACTTCCACCTCCACTTTGAATCGCTCGGTGGAGTGCCATTCCAATGGTGGTTTACCAGCCATATGGATCAACCACCGCTCTACTGGGTGAACATCCCGCTCTGGGCGCCGGTGCTTCTCGTCGGAACAGCAACGCTTGCCGCGTGGCGTTTGGACTCGCTTCCCCGCTGGCGTGCCCGTGCGGGCCGCTGCTCCGCCTGCGGCTACGACCGGGTCGGCCTTGCGGCGGGATCATTGTGCCCGGAGTGTGGGAAGCAGCCCGAGGCGCGGTAGACTGCGCCCGTGGGAAGCACGCGCGACAACCTGAAGCGAAGAATCCGCAAGACGGCGAAATGGGGCGGTGCTGCTCTCACCGCGCTGCTAGTGGCGGTGTGGATTGGGAGCGGGTGGTGGAGTATTTCGTGGTTTGTGCCGCAGTCCGGCTTCGTTGATATTGGTGGTGGGCGATTGTTTGTGCTGTACCAAGGTTCTGAGGGGTTCCTAAACCCCCTGCAGTGGCAGCGTCATGCCCCCAACGTACACGTCTGGGGATGGCGGTTTGGCTGTCAGCCTTGGGGGCAGGGCCAAGGTATC
The DNA here is from genome assembly GCA_044223975.1 of Phycisphaerales bacterium. GTDB lineage: Bacteria > Planctomycetota > Phycisphaerae > Phycisphaerales > UBA1924 > CAZCPB01. The sequence continues at coordinate 25,452 of JBGALI010000019.1, forward strand.
GCATTCCCCCTCTGGTTCCCGGCCCTCGCATCTCTCCTCGCCACCGCCGCGGCATGGAGGGCGGACGCGAAATACCTCCGCCGCGTCCGCGAGGGCGCGTGCCCCGCGTGCGGCTACGACCGGGCCGGGCTTGCGGCAGGATCATTGTGCCCGGAGTGCGGCGCGGCCCCGACTGCGTGACGTCCCCGTCTTCAGCCCGCTTCAGCGGGCTTGCTCGCTCGTAGGCCACGCATTCATGCGTGGTTCAGCGGCGCGTGAGTCTGATCCCCTGTCATGGGATTCCGTCAGCCCGTTTCAACCGGCTTGCTGGTGCGCCCGCCTTCAGGCATTCGGACACCCCGGGCGCCCGCGATCATCGCCGCAGATCTAGGCCCGGCTCAAGCCGCGACGCCGCGAAGGTCAATCCTTCCGCCGCCCCGGCATCAGCGCATCCACGATCACGATCACGTTCAGCATCCCCGCGATCGTCGCGAACAGCGTCCCCAGCTCGTTCACCTTCGACAGGCTCTTGATGTTTGGAGGACCCTCGGCGCCATTGTCCGACTTCCCCGTCGGTGCGCCCACGATCGGCAACTCCTCCACTCGCGTCTTTCCATCGCTCGTCGCGATCGTCACCCGCTCCACGAACACCACTTCGCCGGTATTTGGGGAGCGAACCGATCGACGCCCAAGGACCAAGCGTTCCTCGGAAGTCCGCAGCGAGCCTGGCGAGCCTTCGAAAAAGCTCGCGGGAATGCCGACCGGCACGTCCAGGATCGGCACATCCACCATCCGCCCCGCCACCGAGACCGGCTCCACCCGCCGGACCTCATCGGGAGCGGCCGACCGGATCATCGCGCGGCCCTCGGCCAGCTTGGCCTCCGTCGTCCGTCGCGAACCCGGCAGGCCCTCGACATAGCTGGAGGGGACGCCCTTGAACCTGTTCTGGTGGATGTAATCCACCCCAAACGCGATCGGACCCACCATGGCCTGCCCGAAGAACCACACCCGGTCCTCGCGGCTGTCGATCACGTCGATCCCGCCGATCAGGATCCCCCCGAAGAACAGCCCAAGCACCCCCGTGGCGATCAGGGCGGCCCTTTTTTTCTCCCCCAATACCAAGTGCCCCGCACCGGGAATAATGGCCGCGGCAAGACCTGCCACGAGGTTGAAACCGACCGGCGCAGCGGGAGTATCGGGGGTTGGAGACATGCGTGGGGTGCGAGGCCAAAGGCAGGACGGGCCAGGGACTTCGGGTGTTCGCCCGGGCCCAGTTGACACGGGCGTGACGGACTGTACTGTACCGCCAATTCGCCGGGGACGGACGGTATCACGGCGGGGAAGTGAGCGCATCGGACGCGGTGGGCGCCCGACGCGTGAGGAGTTTGGGGTGGCGGGTGGAACGGGCCGGGAATAACCGGACCCCTTTGGACGGGAAGACAGGCCATGGACACTGCATGTGAGACGGCGGGGGCGGCGCAAGGGTGGAACCAGATCGGCACGGCCATCGACGAGCCGTGGGTCGCGCCCACCATTATCGTCTATGAGGAAGATGACGATGATGAGGAGGTTGACGACGACGCCTTCGCCGAAGGCGACGACGCCGAAGCCGACGACGACGAGGACTTCCTCGAAGACGACGACGAGGAAGTGGAAGGCGACGCCGAATTTGACGATGACGAGGGTGACGACGACGACTTCTGAGCCGCCGCGACCCGTCTGATCGCACCGGCCCGGGTCGTCCACGACCGGAGCCGGTTCATGAGCAGCGCCCGTCCTTCCAAGTCTTCCGGCACGCCCTCTCGGGCACGCCCCGCCTCGACCACTTCGACCAACACCCCCGCCGCCCAGGGCCCCCCCTCGGGCACGATCATCGACCGCCGCCTTGGCCTCGAGCGCCGCCTGCTCGAGGATGCCGCGGGCACCGGACTTGAGCGCCGCCGCTCCGCCGGCCGCCGCCTCAGCGACTTCACGCGCTCGGCCGAAGAGGGCCAGATGACGCGCGAGCAGTTCCTCTTCCTGATGGCCATCGACGCGTTCAAGAAGTCCAACGAACGCCAGTTCCCCACCTGGACCGACGTGCTCGAGGTCATCCGCCTGCTCGGCTATCGCAAGACCATGCCCAGCGAGCTCAACCTCACCAACGCCGAAGACTGGTCCGAGCCACACGACGCCCCCGCCGCCGTCCGCCCCGAGCGCTGGGAAGAACGCGCCGAGGCCGACGCGGAGCGCGAACGCCGCCGCGCGGCGTAGACTGGCGGGCGACCTTCCCAGAGGCACGAGCACCGCCCCGAGCCGCGCCCGCGAGCCTATCCATGAGCACGCCCCCCAACGCGCGCGAGCTCTTCGCGCAGGCCATCGCGCTGGACAAGGACCGGCGCAAATCGCTGCTCGATCAGGCCCGCGCCTTGGCCCCCGAAGTCTGCGCCGAGGTCGAATCACTGTTGGCCTACCACGACGGGGCTGGCTCCTTCCTCGACCGCCCCGCCGTCGAGAGCGAGGGCTCGTTCAAGGATTTCCAGCACGGCACCGAGCCCGTCCCCGAGCGCCTCGGGCGCTACTCGATCCTGCGGGTCCTGGGCACCGGCGGCATGGGAATCGTCTACGAGGCGCGCCAGGACTCGCCGCGGCGCGCCGTGGCCCTGAAGGTGATCCGCCCGGGCATCCTGGCGCCCGGGCTCCTGAAGCGCTTCACCCACGAAGCCGCGGCCCTGGCCCGGCTCCAGCACCCCGGGATCGCGCAGGTCTTCGACGCCGGCGTCTTCGACGGCACCGGCGCGGGGCGGCCGTTCATCGCGATGGAGCTGGTCGACGGCAGGCCCCTCACGGAGGCCGCTCGCGACCTGCCGATGCCCGCGCGGCTCGAACTGTTCGCCAAGGTGTGCGACGCCGTCGAGCACGCCCACCGGCGCTCGGTCGTGCACCGCGACCTCAAGCCCGGCAACATCCTCGTCACCACCGAGGGGAACCCCAAGGTGCTCGACTTCGGCGTGGCCCGCCTCACCGACGCCGAGGCCCACGTCACGACCGTCTCGACCAGCGTCGGTCAGATCATCGGGACGCTCTCGTACATGAGCCCCGAGCAGGCCTCGGGAGACCCGTCGGCGATCGACGAGCGGGCCGACGTGTACGCGCTGGGCGTGATCCTGCACGAGCTGCTGACCGGGCAGCTCCCGCTGGACCTGGGCCGGGCGCCGGTGCACGAAGCGGTGCGGGCCATCGCCCACGACGAGCCGCGCCCCGTCTCTTCGATCGACCGGCGCCTGCGCGGCGACCTCGACACGATCACGCGCCGGGCGCTCGAGAAGGACAAGACGCGGCGCTACCAGCACGCCTCGGACCTTGCCGCGGACGTCCGGCGGCACCTCGCGCACGAGCCGATCGCCGCCCGCCCCCCGAGCACGTTCTACCAGCTGAGCAAGTTCGCGCGGCGCAACCGCACGCTCGTCGGCGGGGTGGTGGCGGTGTTCGTCACGCTCGTGGCGGGGATCGTCGCGACGTCGTGGCAGGCGGTGAACGCGTCCGAGCAGGCGGTGCGTGCCAGGGAAACGGCCGCGTTCCTCAAGCGGATGATCCGCGCCGCAACCCCGGAGGAGACGCGCGGGCAGGACACCACCGTGCGCGAGATGCTCGACGGCGCGGCACGCGACCTCATGGCCGACGCGTCGGTGCACCCGGCGGTCGCTGCCGACACGCACCGGATGTTCGCCGAGGCGTACGCCAAGCTCGGCGACTTTCGCGCCGCCGAGGAGCACGCCCGGCGCGCCCTGACGATCCAGGAATCACGCGTGGGACCGGACCACCCCGACGCGCTCGTCATCATCCCCGCCCTGTCGAGCGCGCTGGTCCAGACCGACCGCGCCGCCGAGGCGTTGCCGATGGTGCGCCGCGCCTTCGAGGCCGCCGAGCGCACGCTCGGGCCCGACCACGAAGCGACGTACATGCTCACCTCGGCCCTCGCGTTCGCGCTGGCCGCGCAGAACCCCGTCGACTGGCCCGAGGTGCTCAAGTGGCGGCGGCGCTCGTGCGAGCTCCACTCCGCGCGCCTGGGACCGGAGGATCGCGAGACCCTCACCGAGTACTCCAACCTCGGCGTCGAGCTCATGGAATCGCGCCAGATCGACGAGGCCCAGAAGGTTTTCAACACGGTGCTGGAAGCGCGGCAACGGCGGCTGGGCCCCGAGCACCCCGACACGCTTGTGGCGATGGCCAACGTGGGTGCCGTGCTCCAGCGCCGGGGCGAGATAGCCGCACTCGTCCCGCTGTTCGAGGACCTCGTGAAGGTGTCACGCCGCGTGCTGGGCCCCCAGCACCCCAGCACGCTGGTGCGCCTGCGGAACCTGGCCGTCGCGTATTTCCAGAGCGGGCGCCTGGCCGATGCCGAGGCGGTGGCGAAGGAGACGTACGAGGGCAGCACGGCACGCCTGGGCCCGAACCACAGCGGCACGATCTCCGCGCTTGGCATGTACGCCTCGGCCGTCCTGTTCCAGAAGCACGTGAAGGAGGCCGAGCCGCTGGTGCACCGCGTGTACGAGGCGGCAACGGCGAACTTCCCGGAGAAGTCTCCCGGCGTCGTGAACGCCATCTCGCTGGAGTACGACCTGGCCGAGCACCAGGGGGACCTGGCGGCGATGCGACGGTGGGCCGAGAAGCTGCGCGGCACCGAGCTTGAGCAGGCCGTGTTCGAGCAGCTCAAGGCCGCGGAAGAGGCGGCGCGCGGATCGACACCGCCTCCGAATCCGCCGAAGTGAGCGGGCGCGGCGTCAGCGCTCGGGGTGCAGCTCGCGCCACTTCACCACCGCTTCCGGAAGCCGCGGGTACAGCGGGAGCAGTTCGAGGGGATCCACCGCGTGCGCTTCGGCGGCGCACTCGAGGCACGCGCCGGGATCAAAGACGGGCGCGCCGATGCCTATCTTTGCTGCCGCGGCACGCTCGCGCAGAGAATCAGGGAGGAAGCGGTCGGCTATGAGCAGTTGCACGGCCAGCGCCTCGAGGTCGCCTGCGCCGACGAGCCGGCCGGGGCCGTCGGGACTGGGCGGCGCGGTAAAGCGCGTAACAAACGCGGTGTCGCCCTTGGATGCCAGCGCGACCGCGAACGCGCCGGGCGCCGCGACGCGCCGCGCAACGACCTCGGCGCTTGGCACGCCGACACACGCCGCGCCGGTGGCTTCGCAGATCATCTTGGCCGCGGCAACCGCGATGCGGAGCGAGGTGAACCCACCGGGTCCGATCGATACGCCCACGCGGGCCAGGTCGCGCGGCCCGGCGCCGCAGCGGGTGAAGAGACGATCAATAGCGGGCATCAGGTCGTCGTCGTGACGGCGCTCGCGCGAGATGAGCTCGGTCCCGAGGTGCTCGACATCCCGGCCGGGGATGAGCCGACCCAGCGCCACGCCCGGGCCGGTGCCCGGCGGGCCGGGGTCGGCCGACGGGTTGCTGATCTCGATCGCCAGGCACAGGTCGGGCATCAGGGAGAGATTACGCCCGGGGCACGGCGGGAGCGTTCCCGGCGGGGTCTGGCGGCACGACGGAAAAAGGACCGCGTCATGCACGTTCCATGCAGTCTCTGAGCTCTTCGACCTGCCGATGAGGAGGTTTCGCGCGGAGGCGCAGAGGACGCTGAAGCGGAACGAAGGCCAGGAACAGCGGTGAATCCATGCCTGCCTCCCCCTCGGCGGGCTCCGCGCCTCCGCGTGAACCTCCTGGAGTTCGCGCAGGAACTGAATGCAACCCGTATCAGTCCGCGCGGGAGTCGGGACGCTGGCGGCGGGACTTGATGTCGGAGCGGGACTTTTTCTCCGACAGGCGGCGCTCGCGCGAGCCGCGGGTGGGGCGCGTGGCTCTCCGCGTCTTGGGGCGGACGCGGGCGCGGACGATCATGTCGCGGAGGCGGTCGAGGCACTCGTCGCGGTTGCGTCCCTGGGAGCGGTGCTCGTCGGCGGTGATGACGATCTCGCCCGCGGCGGTCATGTGCGAGCCGGCGATGGAAGCGAGTCGCGCGAGGGCCTCGTGGTGCATGGGGATATCGGAAAGGCGGAGGCGCAGCTCGGCCTTGGTGGCCTTCTTGTTGACGTTCTGCCCGCCGGGGCCGGCGCTGGCGACAAAGCTGAAGGTGAGTGCCGCGGGAGCGATGCGCACGCCCGGAGCGATCTCGACGCCCCCGGGGGCGGGCTCCCACGGGGTTGGTGCCGGCTCGGTCATGGAAGTGATCATCGGTCAGTGCGGGGGCGGCGTCCACCTTCGAGGCCTGCCGCGCACGCGCCGGCGCTCCCCGCTACGCTGGCCCCCATGAGGGAATCCATCGCGTTCATAGCTGCCGCGGCGGTGCTGGTGCAGGTCGGCGCGGCGCACGCCCAGGAAGAGAAGCCGCTCGACCAGCAGCTCCCGGTGCCGGAGTGGAAGGTGCGGATCGAGCTGGACGCGTGGTACGTCGCGCCCGGCGGCAAGCTGACGCTGCCGACGTCCGGCGGCGGGCAGACGGTGAACCTGAGCGTGATGGACATGGACAACCCGCGCGTGAGCCCCCTGGCCGAGGTGGATCTGCGGGTGGGGAAGTGGCGGATCTCGTTCACCGGCTTTTCCTTCCAGGGCAACACCGACGCATCAGCCGCGACCGAGTCCGGGCAGATCGGCAACACGGCGTTCTCCGCGGGCGACCAGCTCAAGACCAGCCTGGAGTTCCAGTCGCTGGAGGCCACGGGCGGGTATCGCGTGTGGGACGTGGCGATGAACCCCAAGAACGGGGTGTACGCGATGGTGCTGGGGGTGGACGCGATCGCGGGGGCGCGGCTGTACGACACGAGCGTTTCGATCGCGCAGGCCAGCGGGCCGGCGGTACCCTCGCAGGACGAGTTTTTCGGGGAGCCGATCGTCGGGATCAAGGCCGACTTTGACTTCTACAAGGCGTTCTCGATCGACCTGCGGACGACCTTCGGATACATGCCGGGAGATCAATCGAGCTGGTCGTGGGACATCGCGGTGACGGGCGTCTACCGGCCCATCGAGAACGTGGGGATCCTGGTCGGCTACCGGCAGCTCCTGTTCGACCTGACCTCGGGCCAGGGCAACTCGGAGTATGAATTCAACGGCGGGATGGCCGGGCTTTACACCGGCATTGAGCTGCGGTTTTAACCCAGGGAAACCCACATCAAACGAAGGCATTCGGAGCGGGATCTGCCGCGGCGGGAAGGGATGATGCACGCCCGAGAATGAATGCTAGGTTTGTGATTTGTTTGGTTTGGTCGTATAAACATTGACGCTGGGGTCAGTTCTGTAGATACTGAACGCGTTCGTGGGGGCCGGTCCACGGGACTGGCGAGAAGAGGAAGCTCAAAGCTCCACGTCCGAACGGAAGAGGTCGGCATGCCGTCTTCGTTTCGCAATGAGCGAATGGCGGCGTGGCGGGTTTCTGGGGGCATCTAACCGGCTCGGCGCGAGGGGGATTCGAATGGCCACCGTCACCAAGAAGGACCTCATCGACCGCATTTCGGACCGGACGCGCATCAAGCGCGTCGACGTCAAGAAGGCGGTGCAGGAGTTCCTCGACCAGGTGGTCAAGGAGCTGGAGGTTGGGAACAGGCTGGAATTCAGGGACTTCGGCGTGTTCGAGGTGAAGAACCGCGCCCCGCGGATCGCCCAGAACCCCAAGACCCTCGAGCGCGTCGACGTCCCCGCCAAGAAGACGGTGAAGTTCAAGGTCGGGCGCCTGATGCGCGAGGCCGTGGGCGTCACCGAGGGGCGGGCCCGCGTGAAGGCGCACGCCAAGGCCGACGGCAAGATGTGATGGACTTCCGAACGATCCGGGTCCGGTGAACGAGGCCGGGTTCGAGTCGCTCTGCACGATCTGGAGCGTTCACGCGTGGTCCCCGGGGCGACGAGGTATCATGGCGCGCCCGTACCAAGGAGACGCCCGTGAACACCAGCGATCCGTCCCGTCGTGAATTCCTGAAGCACTCCGCGGCAGCCGCGGCGGCTCTTTCAGCCACCGGGGCCCTGGCCTTCCAGCCGCCGGCGGCCAAGCCCGTCGCACCCCAGCCGGCCACGGCCAAACCGACCCTCGAGCGGAGGCCGTTCGGCAAGACCGACATGAAGGTCGCGGTCCTGGGCTTTGGCTCGGCGGAGATCGGGTACGAGAAGACCGACCAGGGGACCGTCGACACGATCCTGAACGCGGCTCTGGACGCCGGGCTGAACGTCGTCGACACGGCCGAGTGCTACATCGACTCGGAGGAGCAGATCGGCAAGGCCGTGGCCCACCGGCGCAAGGAGTTCTACCTCTTCACCAAGTGCGGGCACTACGTCGAGGGTGCCGGGCGCGGGCAGGACTGGAGCAAGGCGGGAACGCTCAAGTCGATCGAGCGGAGCCTGAAGCGCCTGAAGACCGACGCGGTGGACCTGGTGCAGCTGCACTCGTGCGGGATCGACGAGCTGAAGAAGGGCGAGTGCATCGAGGGGCTGGAGCAGGCCAAGAAGGAAGGCAAGACGCGCTACATCGGGTACAGCGGCGATTCGCTCGCCGCGAAGTACGCGGTGGAGTGCGGACGCTTCGACTCGCTGCAGACGTCGGTGAACATCGCCGACCAGGAGTGCATCACGCTGACGCTGCCGCTCGCGAAAGCAAAGCAGATGGGCGTGATCGCCAAGCGCCCGATCGCCAATGCCGCGTGGCGTTACGACGCCAAGCCCGACCAGGGGTACCACCTCGTGTACTGGCAGCGGCTGCAGGAGCTGAAGTACCCGTTCGCGACGGGCGACAAGCGTTCGGACAACGGCCCGGACGGCGCGGCGGGGATCGCGATGCGATTCACGGCGATGCAGCCGGGCGTGGACGTGCTGATCATCGGCACGAGCAAGCCGGAGCGGTGGCGGCAGAACGCGCAGCTCCTGATGGCGGGCCCGTTGCCCAAAGAGGTCGAGGAGCAGATCCGGGCGCGGTGGAAGGAAGTCGCCAAGGCGGACTGGACGGGGCAGACCTGAGGCGAGGCGTCTTGGCCCCGGAGGGGCCGAGGGGTGTAGCCACGAGTGGAGGGAGTCCGCGAGCGCAACTCGTGGCGAGCCTGTCCATAACCCATATCGCCCCGGAGGGGCGACGGGACGTTCATCCATCCGCGCACATTTCCTTTGCCCCTGCCGGGGCAACACGCGCACACCGCCCGTGACCACGAGTTCCGGTCGCCAAGGGCGACCTCCACTCGTGGCTCCATCCCGCTGCCCCTTCGGGGCAAACACGAGAGTTCATCGCCGGACCGAGCGTCTTCGTGCCGGTGATGTGCGCGGCCCGCTCCCTATACTCCGCCCCTGGAGATTTCACGCATGTCCGACGCGCCCGCTTCAACCCCCACACCCGCCAACTCGCCGGCGACCTCGTCCAAGTCGATGGACGACATCATGTCGCTGTGCAAGCGCCGCGGCTTCATTTTCCAGGCCTCGGACATCTACGGCGGCATCAACGGCTTCTGGGATTACGGGCCGCTGGGGGCGCAGCTCAAAAAGAACCTGCGCGAGGCGTGGTGGCAGGACATGATCCTGCGCCCGGCGTGGGGCAAGCCGGGGCCGGGCGGGCAGCGCGTGCGCTGCGTGCCGCTGGAGACGCGGATCATCCAGCACCCCAAAGTGTGGGAGGCGAGCGGGCACGTGGCTGGGTTCAACGACCCGATGGTGGACTGCAAGTCGTGCAAGGCGCGATTTCGCGCGGACCATCTGCTCGTGGTGCGCTACGAGGGAGTTCGCGAGATCCCCAAGCCGGGCGAGGAGCCCGTCTTCCGGACTTCCTTCTTCGGCCTTGGATCCGAGAGCGAGATCATCGAGCAGAATCGCAAGAAGATTGATCGCCTGATCGAGCAGAACAAGGGCCGGCTGGTCGAGACGGTTCGGTTCGTGGACAACCGCGCCCTTTATCAGGACAAGTTCCCGTGCCCGTCCTGCGGCGTTGTCGGGCAGCTGACCGAGCCCCGCCAGTTCAACCTGATGTTCAAGACCTACATCGGCGCCACCGCGACCGAGGACGATACCGCCTACCTCCGACCCGAGACCGCGCAGGGCGTGTTCGTGCAGTTCAAGAACGTCGTGGACACCACGCGCATCAAGGTTCCCTTCGGCATCGGCAACACGGGCACGAGTTTCCGCAACGAAGTCACGCCGCGCAACTTCACGTTCCGCTCGCGCGAGTTCGACCAGGCGGAGCTTGAGTTCTTCTGCCACCCCGACGAATCGGTCGAGTGGTACAAGTTCTGGCGCGACTTCCGCATGGAGTGGTGGAAGTCGATCGGCCTCGCCGGCGACAACCTGATCCTGCGCGAGCACGAGAAGGACGAGCTGTCGCACTATTCCAGCGGCACGAGCGATGTGGAGTACCGGTTCCCGTTCACGGCGCCCGGCTTCGGCGAGCTCGAGGGCATCGCGCACCGCGGCAACTACGACCTGACGCAGCACCAGAAGCACTCGGGCGTGAAGCTTGAGTACAACGACACCGACCGCGGCGAGATCCTGCCCAACGGCGGGCGCCGCGGCGAGCGGTACCTCCCCCACTGCATCGAGCCCGCGGCTGGCCTTGACCGCGGGGTCCTGGCGCTCATCTGCGAGGCGTACACCAAGGACGCGTCGCGGGCCAGCCCCGAGTTCCTGAAGCTGCACCCGCGCCTGGCGCCCATCAAGGCGGCGGTCTTCCCGCTGGTGGCCAAGGAAGGGATGCCCGAGGTGGCCGAGAAGCTGCACACCGAGCTGTGCGAGAAGTTCTGGCGTCAGGGCGCGGTGGAGATGGATGAGAAGCAGTCCATTGGTCGGCGCTACGCCCGCATGGACGAGGCGGGGTGCCCCTACTGCTTCACCATCGACGGCGACACGCAGAAGGACCAGACGGTGACGGTGCGCGACCGCGACACGGGGACGCAGCAGCGGATCGGCATCGACAAGGTCGGCGCGTTCCTGGGCGAGAAGCTGGGTCTGTGAGCGCGCGGAGCGGGGCGTGAAGGCAAACGTGCGTGAGTCGGGCGGGCGCGGGGCCGGGCACGGGCTGGTGGCGTGGTCTCTTGGCGCGGCCCTGGCGATCGCGGCGCACGCGCGTGCGCAGGATGCCGCGCCGGCTCCAGCCCCACAAGCGCCCGCGGCTCCGCGGTACATCGATCTTGATGCCGACGGCCGCCGCCAGATCGTGGTCGACCGCGACAAGACCGAGTATCTCGGGCACGTGTCGACGGTACTGCTGGCGGACCAGCGGACGATTATCGCGGTGTACCCCAAGGGGCACGGGCGCGGGCCGATCGTGATGAAGACCTCGACCGATGGCGGGCGGACGTGGAGCAAGCGGCGCGAGCCCGGCAAGGGGTTGCCGGCCAACTGGGCCGACAGCAAGGAGACGCCGACGATCTTCGCCCTCCCTCGGGGGGGCGGGAGCGAGGACCGGCTGGTGCTGTTCTCGGGGCTGTACCCGGGCATGCTCGCAACCTCGGACGACAACGGCGGGACGTGGACGGATCTCAAGCCGGTCGGCGACTGGGGCGGGATCGTGATGATGGGAAGCGTCGAGCCGATCTCGGGCGGGCGCGCGATGGCGTTCTGGCACGACGACGGACGCTTCCTGCGCGCCGGGGGCAAGGTCACGCCGACGATGACGCTGCTTTCGAGCACGACGGCGGACGCGGGGCTGACGTGGTCCCTGCCGCGGGTGGTGTTCGAGGACTCGGCGGTGCACCTGTGCGAGCCGGGGGCGGTGCGGTCGCCCGACGGGGCGGAGCTTTCGCTTCTCCTGCGCGAGAACCGGCGCGTGAAGCAGAGCCACGTGATGAGCACGCGCGACGAGGGCGAGACGTGGACCAAGCCGCGCGAGCTGAACCCGGCGCTGACGGGCGACCGTCACACGGCACGCTACGCGCCCGACGGCAGGCTGGTGGTGTCGTTCCGCGACATGGCAGAAGGCAGCCCGACGCGGGGCGACTGGGTCGCGTGGGTCGGGACGTACGACGATGTGACGGCGGGCAGGCCGGGGCAGTACCGCGTGCGCCTCAAGGACAACAAGGACGCGTGGGACTGCGGGTACCCGGGCCTGAGCATTCTGCCCGACGGCAGCGTGGCGTGCGTGACGTACGGGCACTGGGACGAAGGGAAGCCGCCGTACATCGTGTGCGTGCGGTTCTCGCTGGGCGAACTCGACGCGATCGCGGCGTCGGGCGGGGCGGCGCCGCGCTGAGACCCGTGGCCGGAAGCGAGTTCACCACGGATCTTTTTCTGAGAGCATGTACTCGGGGATGGTGCTGTCGTTGTTCGACATCCACACACCCGTGTAGCCCTGGCATTGGCGGCGGACCTGGGTCGAGAGGGCGGCGCGGGCCTGCCCGGGCTTGATGGTCAGGTCGATGATCGACACCGAGGCGACGACTTCGGGTACGCGGAACCAGTGGATGCGCTCGAGGCGCGAGTTGCACATGTCGTTGCCGTCGGGCGAGGCCGCGGCAGAGGGGTCGGGCTCTTCGAAGGTCCAGTGCGGGTATGGAACTTTCCACAGCCAGCGCGGCGGCGCGAGGCGGTACTGCGTGAATCGCGTGCCGGTGCCGCCCGAGTTCAGCACCGCGACGCCTTTGACGTAGCCGCGCGGCGCGATCGCGTAGAGCACGAGGATTGCTGCCGCGGCGAGGATCCAGGGGCGGCGGCGGCGCCACGCGAGGGTTCGCAGGTACGTGCGCGGGTTGGCGGGGTCGAAGGCGCGACCACACTCGGGGCAGCGCGGCTCGGGGGCGCCGGCGAGGTCGTAGGTGCACGACTTGCAGAACATGGGGTTCACTTGGGCGGCGCTTCGGCGGGCGGCTTCGCCTGGTAGTGCGCGGCAAGGCCTTGGAGGACGCGGCCCCACGCGGCATCGAAGTAGGCGCGGGTGTCCTTCCACTCCTGCTCGTGGTCGGTGTGTGCCGCGGCTTGCTCGGCGAATCCCAGGTGGCGGATGCGGACGCGGGTGGCGTTGGCGTTGACCTCGTCGAAGGTGACGACGACCCATGTGTGGAATTGGCGGGCGTGCGCGAACTTGGGCGGGGCGTTCCAGGTGTAGCTGAACATGCGTCCGGGGTCGAAGGAGAGAACCGTGCAGCCCTCGCTGCCGCGCTGGCCGGCGGGGGGCTCGGTTGAGAAGTAGATTTCGAACGGTCCGCCGGGACGGCACTCGATCTTGGACGTCACGCCGCTCCAGGATTTCCAGCCATCGCTGGTGGTGTAAGCGGTGTAGACCTCTTGACGTGGCGCGGCGACGATGATCTCGTGCTCGATGGGGGCGAGGGTGTTCTGCGCGTGGGCATCGCCGGCGGCGGGCTTCACGCCCTTGTCGTAGATCGACTGGAGCTTCTTGAGCACCCAGCCGTTGCCGGCCTCGAAGAAGGCCTTCATCTTCTGGCTCTCGTCGTCCGTGGTGTAGCCCATGGTCGACAGGCGAACGTGGGTGCGGCCGTCGCCCAGGTCGGTGAAGGTGGCGACCGACCAGGTGTCCTTCCACGCGTTCGTAAAGGGGAAGCCGGCCGGGGGCTTGTGGATGCGGAAGGAGATCATGCGCTCGGGCTCGAAGGAGATGATCTGGTTCTGGATCGTGCCGTCATCGCCGAGAACGCCCTTGGGGTCGTAGTGCGAGCGCATGAGGCCGCCGACGCGAAGGTCGATCTCGGCTTTGGCGGCCCCGAGGTTCTTGAAGCCGTCGCCGGTGGTGAAGACGCGCCACAGTTCGGCGGGCGGGGCGTTGACGATGCCCTCGACGACGAGGGGGGCGGTACTCGGCGCGGCAGGGGCCGGCGTGGCGGCGGCGGGCTCGGGGCGCTTCTCGGGAGGCTGGGCGGCGAGCGCGGCGGCGATCAGCGAGAGTGCGAGCAGTTTCATGAGATCTCCGGTGAGTTTGTGCGTGCGGCGGGGAATGGGGGTCGTGGGTTGGCCGGCCCGCCGACTTCCGTCGGCGGCTCCACGGTGTGAAGCGGGCTCCACGGCGCGGGGCGGTCCGCTACATCTGCGCCGCCTTCCACAGCCCCACGATGTTGCCTTCGGGGTCCTTGATCCAGGCGAAGGCGCCCATGCCGGGGATGTCGGTCGGAGGAACGACCTGCTTGCCTCCCAGCGTGACGGCGTGGTCGATGGTCTTCTTGAGGTCGTCGACCTGCGCGTAGACGACGCAGTAGTTGTGGGGCTCATGGCCGAGCTGGTTGAGGTGGCCGCCGATCGACTTGTCGCCGGCGGTGTTCATGATCATCTGCGCGGGGCCGTAGGGCTGGAATTCCCAGCCCAGGAGCGTGGCGTAGAAGGCCTTGTTCTTCTCGGCGTTGCGGCAACCGATCTCGAAGTGGACGACTTTCGCGGCCATGGTTCGGGCTCCTTGAGAAGTCTGTGCGACGGACAACGGCGACGGGGCAATCGGAATTGAGATGCGCGCTAGGCGCCTCTCCGGCGGGGGCTTGGGGTTCCACGCGTGGGCTTTGTAGTGCGTTTGCGCGGGCGCGAACGCTTGGGCTTTGAGATTTGCGCGGCAGGATCGATCGGTGATCGAGCGCCGGCTTTCGCCCGCGGCGCGGGTTTCTCGGATGGCATGCGCGGGTGGAGTGTTTCGCGAGATTGTGTGGCGGATGGAATCGGCGCGCCGTCGCGTTCGAGCCGCGCGAGGGCTTCGAGCGAATCGAAGTAGGCCCGCAGCTGCGCCACCGATTCGTCGAACGGGCGCAGGTCGCCCGAGGCTCGCGACTGCATGATGCCGCCCTCCATCACGGTGAGGATGAAGTGCGCGAGCTGCGTGCGGTCCACGTGCCGCGGCAGGCGTTCGCCCGCGGCATCGAGCCACGCGCGCACGTGGTTGGCCCAGTTGCGGAAGTTGGCATCGATCAGTCTGCGGGCGTCTGGGTTGTCGTCGGCGACCTCGAGGGCGAGGTTTCCGATCGGACAACCCATGCGGCAGCCGAAGTAGCTCATGCCGTCGCGGTACTGCGCCAGCAGTCCAAAGACGCGGCCGATGGGGTCGGTGACGCGGGCCTCGGCCGGGCCCATGACCTGCGGCACAAGCTGCGTGAGGGCGTACTCGAGCACGCCGATCAGGAGCGCTTCCTTGCTGGGAAAGAAGTGGTAGAGCGAGCCGGCGTTGACGCCCGCCTCGCGGAGGATCGTGGCGATGCCCGTGGCGTGGTAGCCCTGCTCATGAAAGAGGCGGAAGGCGGTGGCCAGCAGCCGCTCGCGGGTGCCCGGGGCGTCGGGCGTGTCGTGAGGGATGGCGGGGGGAGCGGGGGTCACGGGCGTCCTTGAATGATCGTTCAAGCGTATTTGAGCGATCGTTCAAGGGCGTGTCAAGGGGGGAGCCAGCGGATTTCTTCGGGGGCGAAGCGCCAGACGTGGCGCGACCAGCCGTAGAGGTCCTGCGGAATCTCCCCGTCCACCGACGTGAACATCACGGTCAGGCCCATGCAGTGCGCGCGGGCGAGCACGCGCAGCTGGCTGTCGGCCCACTCGGACGTGCGCGGGTGCGTGGGGCCGGAGGGATCGCCCTGATTCCAGTCACTCTTGGAACTCCCCCACTGATCGCGGCTCTGAAACCAGCGTCGCTGCTCGATGGCGAGACGGAAATAAGCGTTGCCCGTGTTGTCGCTCACGGTCGATTGGCCTCGGGATCGCTCCGTCCAGTAAGGGTACGGAATCGACGCGAACCATCGCGGAGGGGCGAGCCGCCAGATCGACAGGCGCTGTTCGTCGATTCCCGGTCCGGCCCGGAAGGTCATCGTGCCTGAAACCACGCCGCGGGGCGCGAGCGCGTAGAACAGCAGGACTGCGGAGAGTGTGAGAACAAAGGGCTTCCAGCGGCGGCGCCAAGCGCGGGCGCGAGGCGAGCGATCAAACGAATACTTCCTGGAGGGGTCGAAGGCCGCCCCGCACTCGGGGCACCGGTTGGCCGCGATGCCGACGATCGCATAACCGCACTTGCGGCAGCATGCAGTCGGGGGCAACGCGGGGGTCATGGATCCAGCTTACCCACCCGCTACCCGCCGATCATGCATTCTGTGCCCGCTAGCATCGCACGATGTCCGGCCCCCTGCTCGTTCTTCTCCCCGGTCTTGGAGCCGATGCGCGGCTGTTGGAACCGCAGCGCGTCGACTTCCCTGAACTGCTCTGCCCGCCGTGGCCCGAGCCTGATCGCAACGAATCCCTGGCGAGTTTCGCGCGACGCATCGCCGACGACATTCCCCGGGATCGCCCGCTCGTGCTCGGCGGAGCTTCGATGGGCGGGATGCTCGCGTCGGAGATGGCGCCGCTTCTGAAGCCCGCGGCGCTCGTGCTCATCGGGAGCTGCACGGCGCCTTCGGCGATCGCACGGCCGGTGCGGTGGGTGGGCGCGTGTGGAGGCTTTGTTCCCAGCGCGATCGCCGAACTCTCGCGACCGCTGACCCCCCTGCTGCTTCGCGCGCTCGGTCCCATGCGCCGTGAGGATCGGGCGCTGCTCGCGCAGATGGCGCGAGGAGCGTCGTTTTCGTTCATGCGCTGGGCGGGGCGAGCGATTCTCGCGTGGGAAGGCGCGGCCGAGCCGGGTTGTCGCGTGGTGAGGATTCACGGAGATCGCGACCGGATCATCCCGCTGAGCGACCCGGAGCGCTGCGAAGTGATCCGCGGCGCGGGGCACGTGCCCAACCTCTCGCACGCGGGCGAAGTGAACGCGGTGCTTCGGCGGGTTATGAACGAGCGTGGGGCGGAACAGGACGACTGAAGTGGTTGAGCACTGCCGCGGCCCCGCGCTGACGCTTGGGGTTCGCTATTTGCCGGTGACCCAGTCCCACACATCCGCCAGGCCGATCTTGTCGGCCTCCGCCATCGCCTCGGTCTCAGCGCTCTTGTAGTCCTTGATCGTCGGCGCGGCAGCGAGCTCGGTGGGACCGTCGGCCTTGGTCAATCCGAGCGCGCCGTCGCCGCTGACGCTCACGACCCAGCGACCCTCGGTCAATCGCCGGTAGACGGCCTTGCCGTGGGCGGCGCTGGGGCTGTCCCAGTCGATGTCCTTGATGCCCGGGTCGATGACGACGGCCTTCCACGGCGGGGTCCGTTCGTCGAAGACGCGGCGGATCCAGAGGCGCTGGTCGAGCACGACGAAGTCGACGTACACCTCGCCGGTGGGGTCGAGCGTCGTCGGGATCTCCTTGTCGGTGCCGTCCGCCGAGCGCACGCGGACGCTGAGCTTCTTGTCCTTCACCACCAGCTCGGTCACGGAGGTGCGCTTCACGGCCTCGTTGTACGTCGCGCGCAGCGTCTCGTAGTCCCGGGCCAGGCCCGTCAAGCGATCGCGGTAGACCTTGGCCGCGATGTCGGCGCGGACGAAGCGGTAGCCCGCAAAGCCGGCGAGCAGCGTCAGGCCGCTAAGCCCGAGGACTGAAAAGAAGCGAGAAACCGCGACCATGCGACGCTCCGGTGGGAGTTGCCCGCATCGATCATCGGCGAGTTCGGAGAGGATTCACCACAGAGACACCGAGGCACAGAGAAAGGCAAGAGAGAGGGGTATGGCCCGGGAAAACGGGTCGCGGCACGACCCCGAACAGATGCCGCGCGGCGGCCGGTTGGAAGGCGAGCCCGGGGCCCACGGGCGCCTTCGCTCAGCACTCTCGCTTCTTGTTCCCGGCTCTCTCTGTGCCTCTGTGTCTCTGTGGTGAGCGCTTCGTGCTTCAGTCTGCCGTCGCCAAAGCTTCGCGCTTCGGGCCGGGGCTGGTGACCGAGAGCATGCGGTCGAGCGATCGCAAAGCCTGCTCGCGGACCTTGGGGTGCACCTTGATCTGGTTCACCACGCGCGGCTTGGCGTCCTTGCTCAGGGCGCCGGCGAGGTTGTCGAGCACCCACAACAGGTGCGGCTGGTCGATGCGGTACATCGTGGTGCACAGGCACTGGCAGTCGCTAAGGATGCGGACGTGCACGTTCCTTGCCGCGGCTTCCTTCGCAAGGCGCGTCACGAGGTGGACCTCGGTGCCCACGGCCCAGCGCGAGCCGGGGGGAGCGGCGCGGATGGTCTTGATGATGAACTCGGTCGAGCCGTTGAGGTCGGCCTTGTCCACGACTTCCTTGGCGCACTCGGGGTGGACGAGGATCCTGGTCGGCTCGGCGCCCGCGGTGTTGAGCGCGCGGATCTGGTCGCAGTGTTCGGGCCTGAAGAGCTTGTGCACGGAGCAGTGGCCGGCCCAGAGGATGACCTTGGCGTCGAAGAGTTTCTGGGGGTTGCTGCCGCCGAACTCTTCGCCCTTTCGGGTGAGGCGCGGGTCGTAGAGCGTGGTGTGGCGGGCGGTGTCGATTCCGTATGCCGCGGCGGTGTTGCGGCCCAGGTGCTGGTCGGGGAGGAAGATGACCTTGATCTCTTCGCCCGGGCCGACCGGTGTTTCCCCGCCGCGCATGGCCCACTCAAAGACCTGCGCGGCATTGGAACTGGTGCAGCAGGCCCCGCCGTGAGCGCCGACGAAGGCCTTGATGGCGGCGGAGGAGTTGACGTAGGTGATGGGGATCAGCCTGCCGCGCCAGCCCTGCTCCTTGAGCGTGGAGTGAATCGTCTTCCAGGCCTGCGTGACATCGTCGTACTGGGCCATGTCGGCCATGGAGCAGCCGGCGGAGAGGTCGGGGAGGATGATGGCGACCTCGTCGGGCGTGAGCATGTCGGCCGTTTCGGCCATGAAGTGGACGCCGCAGAAGATGACGTAGCGGGCGGCTTCGCCCGAGCCGGCATCGGACAGCTTGGCCGCGATCTGCGAGAGTTTCAGGGAGTCGCCGGTGTGGTCGGCGTGGCGGATGATCTCGTCGGTCTGGTAGTGGTGGCCGAGGATGACGAGCTTGGGGCCGAGTTCCTTGCGGCGCGCGGAGATCTTCGCGGCAAGCTCGTCGGGGGTGAGCTTGAGGTAGTTCTCGGGGAGTGAGGGCTGCCAGAGCACGGGGGATAGTAGAGCGGACGGGTGGCGTGGTTGGCCGGCCCGGAGGTCAACCACGCGAAGAACACGGGGCGACCATCGCGCGGGTACGTGCGCCCGGAGTGGCGCCCTTTCAGGGCTCATCGCGCTACATCACGGGATCCAGGGGTTCCGGTCGCCTTCGGCGACCTCCACCCCTGGCTTTCGACGAACGCCGCTTCGCGGCTCAGGATTCGATCGGCGGTCACCGGTTTCCGACATCCGACATCCGCGGATTCTCATCCCTTGTTCTTGAAGTAGTCCAGGTTCACCTGGATGTACTTGTTCCACTCCGTCGGCAGGTCTTCCTGGGGGAAGATGGCCTTGACGGGGCACTCGTCGACGCAGAGGCCGCAGTCGATGCAGGTGTCGGGGTCGATGTAAAGCTGCGTGGCCGTGGCGAAATCGGCCTCGTTCTTGGTGGGGTGGATGCAGTCGACCGGACAGACGGTCACGCACGACACGTCCTTGGTCCCGATGCAGGGTTCGGCGATGATGTGAGGCATAGGGCAAGTAGGGTAGGCGGCGGGGCGGCGGCTGTGAGAAGCGATGCGACGTCAAATCGTGATTGAGGTGATGAAGCTGACGGAGGAAATGGAGGTACAGGGCCCGCATGGCCAGGCCCTCCGACAGCATTGAGGGCTCCCTCACCCTCATCACCTCCATCACCCACTCACGTCCATCATGGTTCATCCCCGCCGCGTCGGCTGCACGCTGGGCGTCTCGGTGATGCTCACGGCAGGGCCGAGCAGGTCGGCCTCGAAGTTGGCGACGCTGCGGCGTTCGGAGAGAGGGCCTTCGTGGTCGCCGCGGAGGAACTGGCGGATCAGGCGCATGTCCTCGGACAGGGGCTTGGCGGCTTCTTCGGAGGTCTTGCGCAGCTCGTCGAACCACGGGCGGCTCTCGACCTTGAGCATGCGGCCCTTGTCGAGCATGGCCATGCGGTCGGCGATGGCGAAGGCCGAGTCCATTTCGTGCGTCACCACGACGCTGGTCACGCCCAGCTGCTTGGACAGGGCGATGATGAGCTGGTCGATCTCGGCGCTGGTGACGGGGTCGAGGCCGGCGGAGGGCTCGTCGTAAAAAAGGATCTGGGGGTCGAGGGCCAGGGCGCGGGCGAGGCCGGCTCGCTTCTTCATGCCGCCGGAGATCTGCGAGGGGTACTTGGTCGCGTGCTCGCGGAGGCCGACCAGCTCGAGCTTGATCTTGACCTGGATGTCGATGATCTCCTGGCCCAGGTCGGTGTGCTCGTGCAGGGGCAGGGCGACGTTTTCGGCCAGGGTCATCGAGTTGAAGAGCGCGCCGGACTGGAAGAGGATCCCGAACTGGCGGCGGACCTGGTTGAGCCCCTCGGGGTCGAGCTTGGCGAGGTCCTGGCCCAGGAGGTGGATGGCGCCCTCATCGGGCTTGAGGGAACCGATGAGGTGGCGGAGCAGCGTGCTCTTGCCGCACCCCGACCCGCCCATGATGACCATGGTTTCGCCGGGGTGAACGTCGAGGGTGATGCCGTCGAGCACGGCGCGCCCGTCGAAGCGCTTGACCACCTGACGGACGGAGATGACGGGTTCGGAGCCGCTCATGCGCGGCGGCCTTTCCTTCCTGGGTTACTTGTCGCCGGTGGGCACGGGTGCCGCCGGGTCGGGGGGGGGCGCGGAGGTGCCGGCCGAGGGTGCCGGGGGCGGCGTCTGGATGTTCGTCGGTGAGCTCTGCGGCATCAATTCGATTACAGAACCGGCAGGCGTCACGATGACAAGGTTCTCAACGGGGAAAACATCGCCGATTTGCGGTTTCTTGCCGGCAGGCCTGGCCTTTGCCGCGGCCTGCTGATTCACGTGCAACAACAGCACGGCGATGCCTTTGTCGAACGCCGCGGGAACGGGGATGATCTGCTGATTGCCTTGGGACTGGATCTGATTCTGTGCCTGCTGCAAAATGGGCTTGAGCTGGCTGTAGGCCGCGATCAGATCCCAGCCCTGGGGGATGTTCTGGAACGACCCGAGCTCGGCTTGGTAGGCGGTGCGGAACTTCTGGAACTGCTCGTCGGTGACGGCCGCGCCGGCTTGAGGGGTGAAGCCGGTGCGGGCATTCTTGAAGTCACCGGCGTCGATGGCCGTGAGCGACTGGCGCGCGGGCTGCATCATGGGGCCGCTGAAGTAGCTGAGAAACTGGAGGCCGCCGAAGGTCAGCGCGCCCCAGATCATGGTGACGATGAGCCCCAGGACCAGGCCCGAGACGGCCAGCCCCGTGCCGCCGACCCTGCCGCGGGATGAATTGATCCCCACCAGGGCCGAGATCCCGAAGATGACGGCGAGCAGCCCGGTGCCCGGGATGATGCAGATCACGGCACAGATGAGCGCGAGGATCGCCAAGACGCTGGTGCGCTGGGGCGCCAGCGCCAAGTCGGAATCACCCGCGTCCACGCCGTCAAAGTCGTTGGCGTTCATGATCGGTGAGGATATCGGGGCGAAGGTGCTGGGGCGAACGGGACCCGGCGCGCCCGTCGGGCGCGCTCATTACCGCTCGCGGGGCCGCGACTTTCACGCCCGAGACCGGGCGCGGCTCGATGGAATGGGGGCGCCGTGCGAACCGGCGCTATCCGCGGCCCGTTCTAGTCAAGTCTGCCGTTGGCCAGTACGATCCCGAATGGGTCCCAATCGTTCGGGCGACCCTTGCCGTCTCCAGAGTTATCGAACGAGGAAACTTCCCGCGTGAGCCACAGTCCGGCACCCCAGTTCGGCGCGGCACCGATGTTCGGTCCCGGGCCCGCGTCCGAAGCGTGGAAGGATGTCCGCGCCCCTGTCAGCGTGGTGATCCCGACGCGGGACGACGAGGCGATCCTGCGCGAGTGCCTGACCACCTGCGGCTGGTGCGACGATGTGCACATCGTCGACTTCGGGTCGATGGACCGCACACGCGAGACCGCGGCTGAGTGCGGGGCGACGGTGCACGCGCTGCGGCGCGAGGACCTGCCGGACCCCGACCTGCCCGCCGACCGCATCGAGCGGGCGATGCGCGAGCTGGGCCGTGAGATCCGGCCGCGGCACGGCTGGATCCTGCACCTTGAGGCCAACGAGCGCCTGACACCGGACCTGGTGCGCGCCATCGCGGCGCGCCTGGCGACGCCGCCCGCCGATCGCGTGGTCGGCCTGCCGTGCAAGTTCATTTTCATGGACCGGTGGCTGAAACAGGCCGCGGGGTACCCGGCGTACGAGCCGCGCCTGTTCCGCACCGACTACGAGCGTCCGGGTGCGCCGCCGGTGTTCTCCGACGCGAACACGGTGCACGAGCCGTTCATTCACTTCGGGTTCATCAAGGGGATCGCCGACTGGCTGCAGCGGTGCAACCAGCTCTCGGCGTCGCAGGCGGCGCGGATCCACGCGGGGGTGCACCGCTCGGGCGACCCGGCGCTGAAAACGCGGAGCCCGTCGTGGACGTTCCTGCGTTCGTGGCTGCTGGGGCTGGGATGCCTCGACGGCAGCCCGGGGCTGACGTACTGCGTGCTGCGGGCGTACTACGAGTACCAGGTCGCGCTGAAGGTGCGGGAGATGGAGCTGGGTTTGGCACCGCCGCCGCCGGCGCCGGTGTTCCCCAAGGGTGACGCGCCGGCGCGGGCGCCCGAGCCCGCGCCGACCGACGTGGTGGTCAGCGAACGGGCCCCCGCGCGGGTGCGGCCGGGGACAGCGGACATGCCCCCGGCGCCGTGGGAGCGCTTCGGCTCGATGGTGCGGCCAGGGCAGCGGGTGATCGTGACGGGCGGGTCGGGGTTCATCGGGACCAACGTCGTCGAGTTCTACCACCAGGCGGGCGCGGAGGTGATCAGCCTGGACTTCCAGGCGCCCCGCAACCCGGCCCACCAGCGGTTCTGGCGGAACGTCAACATCTGCAACCTCGACGCGTACAACCGCGTGGTGCGCGACTTTGAGCCCGAGCTGTTCCTGCACCTTGCGGCGCGGACCGACCTGGACGAGAAGCGGGACATCAAGGGCTACGCGGCCAACACGGTCGGGGTCGAGAACACGCTCAAGGCGCTCGAGGGCCTCAAGAGCGTGAAGCGGATCATCATCACCAGCTCGCAGCTGGTCTGCCGCCCCGGCTACGTGCCCAAGAACTACGAGGACTACGCGCCGCACACGCTGTACGGGCAGAGCAAGGTGCAGACGGAGCTGATCACGCGGGCGTGGAAGAACGCGCCCTGCCCGTGGACGCTGATCCGCCCCACGTCGATCTGGGGGCCGTGGTTCCACATCCCGTACAAGACATTCTTCCTCGCCGTCGCCGAGCGCAAGTACATGCACCAGCGCGGCGTCAACCCGATCCGCAGCTTCGGGTTCGTCTACAACGGCGTCTTCGAGTACGCGGCGATGACGCTCGCGCCCGAGCGCGACGTCGACCGCCAGACGTTCTATCTCTCCAACGCCGAGCCGATCAAGGTGCGCGAGTGGGCCAACATGATCCAGCAGGAGATGGGGATCAAGCCCCTGCGCGAGATCCCGCTGAGCTACCTCGTCGCCGCGGCCAAGGTCGGCGACGCGTGCCAGGCCGTGGGGTGGAAGAACCCGCCCCTGACCAGCTTCCGGCTCAAGAACCTCACCGGCGACAACACGTGCGACATGACGCCGGTGACGCGGATCATCGGGGACATGCCGTACTCGGTCGAGGAGGGCGTGCGCGTCACGGTCGACTGGATGCGGCGCGAGGGATCCCTGCCGCGGTCGCGGGGACGCGCGGTGGCGGCCCTTCCCGCGCCCGCCGCGCCGGAGCGCGCGGTTCACGCGATCGAGACGGGCGCGCCGGGCGCCGGGACGTGAGGGTGGTGACGCCGCCGCGGGGCGCCGCGGGCGTGTGGGGGTGACAGTGACCGAACCGGCGCACGTCGACATCTCCAAGGCTCCGAGCCCGCACTCCTTGGGGCACCGGGCGGGGCGCGCCGCGTGGGGGATCGTCTGGACGTTGCTCTTTCGTCCCTCGCCGCGTTCGTTCCACCGTTGGCGCGCGATGCTGCTGCGGCTCTTTGGCGCCAAGGTCTCGATGAAGGCCCGCGTGTACCCGCGCTGCCGCGTGTGGGCGCCGTGGAACCTGGTGATGGACGACTACGCCACGCTGGGCGAGGACGTCGACTGCTACTGCGTGGCGCCGATCACGCTGGGGGCGCACGCGGTCGTCAGCCAGTACTGCTACCTGTGCGCCGCGACGCACGACTTTGACCTGCCCAAGCGCCCGCTGGTGACCAGGCCCATCACTATCGGGGCCCAGTGCTGGCTGGCGGCGGACGTCTTCGTGGGGCCGGGAGTGACCATCGGCGAGGGCTCGGTCGTGGGGGCGCGGAGCAGCGTGTTCGACGACCTGCCTCCGTGGCAGATCTGCCACGGCACGCCCGCGCGGCCGGTCCGGGCTCGGGTGCTCAAAGAACCCGGTGCGTCGCCGTGAAGATCCTCCACTACCACCGCAACATCCGCCTCGAGAAGGGCGGGGTGGTGAGGTTCGTGCTCGACGTGTGCGCCGCCATGGCCGCGCGAGGGCACGAAGTCACGCTCGCATCGCCCGACATCACCGACGTGCCCGCGGCATGGACCCGGGGTGCGAGCGGGATGCCCGGGGTCGTGCAACTCCCGGCGCCGCTGCCTCGCCTTGGAGTCTGGGGGCCGGCGGGGATGCACCGGGCCCGCGCGGCGCTCGCGGGCGTTGATGTGGCGCACCTGCACGGGGCGTGGATGCCGACCAACGTGCAACTGGGCCGCGCGGCTGAGCGGCTCGGCGTTCCCTATGTCATGAGCCCGCACGGGATGCTCGACGACTGGTGCACGTCGCAAAGCGCTTCGAAGAAGAGGCTGTTCCACGCGCTAGCCGGGAAGCGGCTTTTCACGCACGCCGCGGCCGTGCACTGCACGGCGCAGGCGGAACTCGACCAGTCGCAGAAGTGGTTCCCCGGCGCACGCACTGCGGTGATCCCGCTCCTGATCGACATGGACCAATTCCGCACGCCCCCTGGACCGGAGGAGGCACGCTCGGCGTTCCCGCGTCCGCTCGCGCGAGCGCCGACGGTTTTGTTTTTGTCGCGCCTGCACCCCAAGAAGGGCGTCGAGGTGCTGATCGACGCGGTCGCGGCGCTCAAGTCGCGCGGCGTCGATTGCAACCTTCTCATCGCCGGGTCGGGCGACGGAAGCTACGCCGCGGCGCTGGGACGCCGCGTCGGCGAGCGGGGCATCACGGATCGGACGCGTTTCCTGGGCATGGTGACGGGTCGGCTGAAGGTGTCGCTGTTCCAGTCGGCCGATGTCTTGGCACTCCCCACCAGCCAGGAGAACTTCGGCCTGGCGCTCGCGGAGGCGATGGCGTGCGGCGTGCCCGCGGTAACGACCAAGGGCGTCGACATCTGGCCGGAGCTTGAGGCCAGCGGGGGCGCGGTGCTCTGCGAGGCGATGCCCGAGGCGTTCGCCGCGGCGCTCGAGCGGGTGCTCGGCGATCCGGGCGCGCGGGCACGCCTATCGGACGCGGCGCGGGCGTGGGCCGCTGGTTATCTCGATCCGCGGAGCGTGGCGCTGCAGTACGAACGGCTGTACGACGACATTCGTAGACGGGCCGGGGAGGCCGTGACGGCGTGAGGGTCTTTCATTACCAGCGTGACATGCGGCTCAAGGGCGGCGGGGTCGTCCGCTTCGTGCTCGACGTTGCCGCGGCGGTCGCGGCGCGGGGGCACGAGGTCGTGCTGGCAACGCCGGACGTCTCGGACCTGCCGGCGGAGTGGAAGGCCGGGACGCCGGGGCTGCCGCGGGCGCTGAAGCTACCGATGCCGGACCTGCCGATGGACCTGTGGGGGCCGGGGGCGCTGCGTGAGGTTCGTGGCGCGATGGCGGAATCCGGGGTTGTGCACATCCACGGCGTGTGGTGGCCGACCAACGTGCAGATCGCCCGTACGGCCGACGCTCTCGGAGTGCCGTACGTCATCACGCCGCACGGCATGTTCGACGACGTCGCCGTCGCGCAGAAGCCCGGGAAGAAGAAACTGTTCCATGCCCTGGTGGGGCGCCGGCTGTTCGAGCGCGCGGCGCTCGTCCACGTCACGGCGCAAGGAGAGCTGAACCAGACGCACAAATGGTTCCACGCGCCACGCACCGCGATCGTGCCGCCGGTGATCGATCTTCATCTTTTTCGTGAGCTCCCGGGCCCCGACGAGGCCCGCGCCGCGTTCGCGCCCCCGCTGGCGTCGGCGCCCGTGGTGCTGTTCCTGTCCCGCGTCCACCCGCAGAAATGCCCGGAGATCCTGGTCGACGCGGTCGCCCTCCTGAAGCAGCGTGGCGTGGATTGCAACCTCGTGATCGCCGGGCCGGGCGAGCCCGCGTACATCGACAGCCTGAAGAGGCGCGCCGCGGAGCGAGGGGTGGCGGATCGAACCCTTTGTCCCGGCATGGTGGGCGGGCGGCTCAAGGTGTCGCTGTACCAGTTGGCGACGATCTTTGCCCTTCCCAGCCCCCAGGAGAGCTTCGGGCTGGTCATGACCGAGGCCATGTCGTGCGGAACGCCGGTGGTCACCACCGACTCCATCGACATCACCCCGGAGCTCCGCGCCAGCGGCGCGGCGGAGACCGTTCCGGGCAACGCCGAGGCCTTCGCCGGGGCGCTGCAAGGGTTGCTGGCCGCGCCGGAGCGGCGGTCGCAACTGGCCGCCGCAGCCCGGGCGTGGCTCAGCAACTATCTCGACCCCGTGGCGGTCGCGGTGCAATACGAGACCATGTACGCCGACATTTGCAAGGGATGAAGGGGTCGGGTGCCGCGCGCCCGCCCCGGCCCGATATACCCTGTCCCGTCGGTTGGCCGCGACACGCCGGAGCATCCATGTCTGTTTCGATCTTCATCCAGACCCTGAACGAAGAGCAGAACCTGCCGGGCTGCCTCGAGAGCGTCTCTTGGGCCGACGACGTGGTGGTGCTCGACTCGTATTCAGCGGACGGCACTGAGCGCATCTGCCGCGAGCGCGGGTGCCGGTTCTTCCAGCGCCGCTACGACGGGCGCGGCCCGCACCAGAACTGGGCGATGGAGAACATCGACTGGAAGCACCGCTGGGTGTTCTACCTCGACGCCGACGAGCGGATGACGCCGGAGCTGAAGGAAGAGATCCTGGCGATCGCCAACGACGCGGCAGAGAAGCGCGTGGCGTTCTTCTGCGGTCGGCGCAACTACTTCATGAACCGCTGGATCCGCTGGTCCATGCCCCCGGGGCACATCATGCGGTTCTTCCAGCCGCCGTACATCCGCTTCCAGCGCCTGGCCAACCCGACCCCCGTGATCGAGGGCGACTACGGGTACCTGACGCGCCACTTCGTGCACTACAACTTCAGCAAGGGGATCGGCGAGTGGTTCGACCGGCACAACCGGTACTCGACCTACGAGGCGATCGAGACCGTCAAGGCGCTGCGCGAGTCGCCCGTGCACCTGCGGAACCTGATCTCGACCGACCCGATCTCCCGACGGCTGGAGCTCAAGAACCTGTCGCACCGGCTGCCGGCCCTGCCGGTCCTGAAGTTCCTGTACATGTACCTGCTGAAGCTGGGCATCCTCGACGGGCTGCCCGGCGCCACGTACTGCGTGCTGCAGTCGTGGTACCAGTACCAGATCGGGCTCAAGGTTCGAGAATTGCAGCGCGCCGCCCGCGGTCTGACGCCGGGCTGACGCGCCCGGCGCGCAAACTTCGCGAGCCGCTAGCGCACCTTGAACGAAGCCTGAGCGCGGGTCTTTGTACGTTGGACGCATGATCGCGTCCGCATCTGACCGCACCGAGGTGCGGGCTTCGACCGTTGAGACTCGCCCGGACCCGCCCCGGTCGAGGACGCGCGGACTGAAGGTCCTGCACTTCCTTCCCCTGATGCGGCTGCAGATGGGGGGTCCGGTTCGCGCGGTGATCGACCTGGCCGAATCCATGGCCGCGCGCGGGCACGAGGTGGACGTGGCGGCGTGCGACTACGCGGACTGCCCGGCGCACTGGGTGCGCGACGGCGCTGGCTCCGATACGCCGCGGCTGGTCCGGTACGTTCCCGGCTCGCTCCCCGGCCCGCTGTTCACGCCGCACCAGCTCCTTCGCTTCTCGCGCATGCTGGAGCGCTACGACGCGGTGCACTTTCACAGCATCTGGCGCCCGTCGATCCTGCAGCTTGCCCCGGCCGCGGAGCGGGCCGGGTCCCCCTACATCGTGAGCGCGCGGGGGATGCTCGACGAGTGGCCGATGGAGCAGAAGCGCCTGAAGAAGCGGATCTACCTTGCCATGGGCGGATCGAAAGTGCTGGCCCGGGCCGGGTGGGTGCACTGCACCGCGGCGGCCGAAGAACGCCAGGCGAAACGATGGATCGGGAACGGGCGGGCGATCGTGATCCCGAACTTCATGAGCCTGCGCCCGTTCGTGGACCCGCCGCGCCCGGAAGTGGCGCTGCGGGCGCTGGACATCCCCGACGACGGCGTGCCGATGGTCCTGTTCCTCAGCCGCGTGGTGCACAACAAGGGACCCGACATCCTGATCCGCGCGGCTTCGATCCTGGCGGCACGGGGTGTGTTGTTCAGGGTGGTGGTGGCGGGCGATGGAGATCCCAAGTACGTGGCCGACATGAAGGCCCTTGCCGCGGGGCTGGGGCTGGCGGACCGGGTGCGCTTTGTGGGCATGGTCGGCGGGGAGCTCAAGCTGTCTCTGTTGTCGGCCGCAACGGTGATGGCCCTGCCCACGTGCCAGGAGAACTTCGGTTTCGTGTTCTTCGAAGCGCTGGCGTGCGGCACGCCCGTGCTGACGTCCAACCTCGTGGACACTGCCGCGGAGCTCGAGGCCGGCGGCGGCACCCTGCTTGCGGACCTTTCTGACGAGGCGTTTGCGGAGAGGCTCCGTGATCTGCTCTCCGATCGCGAGCGTGCCCGGTCGAGGGGAGCCCTCGGGAGGCGGTGGGTGTTCAAGTACCTGAGCCCCGAACCTCTGCTGAAGAGGTTCGAATCGCTCTACCAAACCGCGGGCGAACGCCGGTTCCGGAACCCGGAACCAACTGCGGCGTGCGCCTGGTAGGGGGTCCCGGGTCCCCGCGTCTGAAGAAATCCTGAGACGACCGATTGCAACTGTCAGAAGCGGCAGGCGTTGTATTCTGCCGATTGCTATCTTCTCCTGCACTGAGACAGCGCTCGTCTCAGGGGGAGAAGCACCGGCCGTAGGGAGGACCGTCTGTCCGAAGATACTCGTTCGATAGAGGAACTTCCTCCGGCTCCCGGTGTTGCGGGGGAGTTGCGCGCTGCGCCGAGTGAACTTCGAGCCAAGGCCCAGGCACCCGCGGCCGGTACCAACCCCAAGCCGTACCGTATTTTTCGGATGGCCCGGTTCGGGCGGCCGGTGCTGGCAACCCCGACCGCGCCGCTGGAGCTTCGCCTCTCGGGGCTGATGCGGTTCCAGGCGCACACGGGCCGGCGGGTGATGTACCGGCGGGTCATGCGCTGGCTGATGAAGCTGGGGCTGGACCACTGGTTCTCCGAGGACGCCGCAAGCCCGATCGACCCGGCGCTGGGCTTTGATTTCAACCGGTGGCTGGACCAGGCGCGCGGGGACCTGGGGGAGCCGGGCCTCACGGCGACGGTTATCTGGCCGAGCGAGCCGAGCCGCAAGCGCATCTACGTGCACCTCTTCGACGCCGCGGCTCGTCCGGTCGGGTTCGCCAAGGTGGCGATGAACGAGGACAACGACCGGCGCCTGGCCCGCGAGGCGGCGATGCTGAGCGAGCTGCGGGGCCGCAACCTCCGTCACTTACGGGTGCCGCGGGTGCTGGCGCACAACTCCTGGCAGGGCCACCGGTACCTGATCCTCGAGCCGGTGCCCGAGCGTGGGGTGTCGAAGACGAGCATGAACCACGACTTTCCGCGCGAGGTCGCGGAAGAGTTCGCGGGCGCGGCGCGGGCCGTCGCGGGCGCCGACGTGCCATCGCTCTCGTGGTGGGCGGAGTACGAGCGTCGCCTGACGCCCGAGGGCGCGGCCTTCGACCGTGAACTCCGCGGCTTGATCGCCGACGGGGTGCGGGTGCGGCGGCAGCACGGGGATTTCGGGCGGCACAACATCGTGAGCGTCGACGGCCAGCCGTGGGTCTTCGACTGGGAAGAGTCGAGCGAGGACGCGCCGGCGACCACCGACGAGGTGTCGTACTGGACGACCTCGTACCTGCGGGGCTTCATGACGCGCCCCAAGCCGCACGTCCGCATGTTCGCCGACCGGTTCCTGCGCGGCGCGACGCACCAGCGCCGGTGCGATGTGCTGCTCTCGATCGCCTTCCGGTACTCGCTGGGAATGTCCACGGCCGCGGCGGTCATCCGGCACTGGCCGTGCGTGAGCGCCGAAGCGGGGTCGGTCGACACGTACCGCGCCGTCTTCGCGCCGCGCGCCAAGGCCGAGGAGTACGAGAAGAGCATGTGCCAGAGCGGCGGGTACGCCGAGGTGCTCTGGCAGACCGAGAAGGAGCAACTGGCCGGGGTCATCGCCGAGCTGCGCCGCGCCCGCCCGCGCATCGAGAGCCTCGACTTTGCGGCGGGCACCGGCAGGATCACGCGCTTCGTGGAGGGGCTGGTCGATTCGTCGACCGCCATCGAGATCTCCCCGGCGATGATCGAGGTGGCCCGGCGGAACGTGAAGAACTCGACGATCCTGTGCAAGGACGTCACTTCGCCGGACGATGTTATCGAGGGGAAGTACGACCTCATCACCGCCTTCCGGTTCATCGTCAACGCCGAGCCGGCGCTGCGATTGGCGGGCCTGAAGGCCCTGGCGGCACGCCTCCGCGACCCGGGCAGCGTCCTGGTGTTCAACAACCACGGGAACCTCTTAAGCCACAAACTGATGATGTGGCCGCTGCACCGCCTCAGGCGGAGGGGAACGAAGTGGTCGCCCGACGGCAACTACATGACCGACCGGGCCGTCCGCGATCTGGCCGACCGGGCCGGGCTGAAGATCGAGCGGGTCCTGGGGTGCGGCCTCCTGAGCGGACGCGGGGCTTCGCTGCTGGGATTTGAGCGGGCGGTCCGATGGGAAAGGGCGCTCGCGAAGGGGTGGCTGTCGAACTTCGGCGGCAACCAGATGTATATTGCAAGGCGGAAGCTCTAGGGAGCCGCGCCCGGGGGCGAGGGGGTCGTCGTGGGGTCGACGGAGGTCACGGACAGGCCGCAGAAGCGAGAGGCGCACCGCGCGGCGGTGCGCATCGCGACGAATTACGTGCGCCTGGGCCTGAACCTGGCCCTGGGGCTCACGTTCGTCCCGTTCGTGATCCACTGGGTCGGCGCCCGAGCCTTGGGCCTGATCATCCTGCTGGGGGCGGGAGTGGGGATCGCGGCCATGTTCCGCGAGATCACGGTCCGTTCGGTGGTGCGGGAGTTGTCGGCGGCGTACCACACCGAGGACGACGCGCACTTCCGCAAGGTCTTCAACTCGTCGCTGGTCGTCAGCCTGGCCATGTCGTGCATCGCCTCGGTGCTCTTCACGGTCCTGTATTTCTGCCTGCCGCTGCTGGACATCCCGACCGAGTTCGACGGCGCGGCGCGGGTCATGGTGGTTTCGCAGGCGGTCTATATCTTCATCACGACGACGCTGTCACCGATCTTCAACATGCTCGTCGTGACCGAGCGGTTCGTGCGGTACAACCTGTGGATCCTGGCCGAGCGCAGCACGATGCTGCTGACGGCGGTCGCGCTGTTCTACTTCCTGGGCCCCACGCAGGTGCTGGACCCGGTCACCCATGCGCTCGACCCGGTGGCGACGGCGGCCCGGCGCGCGGTCGCGATCTCGGACTGGTCGATGGCCGTGGCGACGCTGCAGTGCCTCACGTTCATCGCCCCGGTCGTGCTGATCATGATCTCCGACCCGCGCCTGCGGCCGACGCCATCTCTGGCGTCCCGGGACGGCGTGCGGGTCGTCAGCAAGACGCTGGGGCTCTACGTGCTGGTCGAGATGGCCAGCATGCTCTACGAGAAGGTCGGCCAGCTGATCGTCAACATGTTCTTCGGGCTGCTTGGCAACACCATCTTCGGCATCGCCTACCAGTTCGTCTCGTACGTCCGCCAGGCCACGGTGGGCGTGACGTTCGGCCTCGACGCCGTCTCCGCCCGTCTCAGCACCGAGGGCGAGAAGCCGCTGCGGGCCCTCATGCACCACTCGACGCGCCTGCACGGGCTGGTCGCCCTGCCCACGGGGGTCGCGGTCTTTCTGCTCGCCGAGCCGCTCATCCGCCTGTGGGTCGGCGGCCGCTTCTTGTCCCCCGAGGAGTACGTCCCGGGGATCGTGCTGACGGTCAAGATCATGTCGATCTCGATGACGGCGCGGGCCATCGCCGAGGGATGGACCACGATCCTCTACGGGGCCGGCTTCTTGCGGCGGTACGCCCCACTGGTGCTGGTCGGCGGCGTGATCTTCCCCCCGCTGGCCGTCTCGCTGCTTAAGCTCAACGGAGCCCCGGCGAACCCTGGGTTCACGCTCTTCCTGGTCCCCGGCCTGTTCTGTGCGATGCACTTTACGATCTACTGCCTGATGCTCCCCTGGATCGCGGCACGGTGCATCGGGGTCAGCTACGTCCAGATGTTCCTGCCCCTGTGGCGCCCGGTCTTCATCACCACCCTGTCCGGGGCGGTGCTGGCCTTTGTCCTTCCCGCCATCGCCCGCGATCCGACCCGGCCGGGGGTGCTCGCCCTGGCGGTAGCCGTGGCGGCGTTCGGGGCGGTGTACGTGCTGCTGGCGATGGTGCTGGTGCTGAACGGAGCTGAGCGTGAGCGGTTTGTGTGGGGTCCGCTCCGGCGGCTGCGCAAGAAGGGCGGCTCGGGCGGCATCGCCTGAAGCCGAACTGAGGTTGCGGAATCACTCGAACTCGCGTGTCCGCCGACCGATAAGGAGTCCATCTCACCCGCCCCGGGGTGAGGGCCGGGCGGATTGCCGCTCCGCCGGGCCTTCGGTATAGTGACCGCCCCCGCGCCGCCACGTGACTGGTGGCCGAACTTTCCTGCCGCGGCAAGCGTTTGGGATCCCATGACGGCATTGGACGCGACAACGGACGGCCGGCCCCCGATGGACCGGCGGAACCCGTTCTGGCGGTCCGTGGGCGCGGACTGGGTCAAGCGGCTGGTGACGCTGGCCGTGGGGATCGGTCTTGGCCTGTGGGTTCTCAATTACTACTACCAGAACCGGATCGTGCCCGACGAGCTGGCCCTGGGGGCCGGCACCAAGGCGATGGAAGCGTCGTGGCGTTCCAAGCCGCTGACCGCCCTTCGGCTTTCCGACTACTCGAGGGTGTACCCCGAATCATCCTCGCGCGAGGCGCACGCGCACGAGGCGGTGTGGCTCGGCAACTCTCAGCTGCACTCGGTCAACCAGTACAAGGACGGCGACACGTTGGCCCCCGTCTTTGCGTCCGAGCGTCTGGGCTGGCCGGTCTACGGGCTTTCCATCCCCAACGCGAGCCTGCAAGAACACCTGGTCGTGGGCCTGTGGGTGCTGCAGCACCGCGCGCCCGAGTGGCTGATCATTCCCGTCGTGTTCGACGACACGCGCGAGGACGGCCTGCGCCCCGACTTCAAGGTCCTCGACTCGCCCGGGCTGCGGGCGGCGCTGGCCGGGAGCGAGGCCGGGATCGAGCTGACGCGGGAGCTCGACAAGCTCGCCGCGGGCGAACGGGAGTCGCAGGGGACCACGCACTCGCACTTCTCGCTGCAGGTCATCGTCGAGAACGCCCTTGAAGGCTGGGCGGACCGGCACTGGGACGTGTGGGCCAAGCGCGGCGAGATCTTCTCGACGTTCCTGGCGACCGACGTCTACCACCTCCGCAACTGGATCTTCGGCATCAACGCCACGACCAAGCGCCCGCGGATCCAGATGCGGTACGACAAGAACATGGAGTCGCTCCGGGCCTTGCTCAAGGCCGCGGCAGACGCGCACGTGAAGGTGATCGTGTACATCCCGCCTTTGCGGTGGGACGTGAGCCCACCGTACCTTCTGGAACAGTACGAGGAGTGCAAGAAGGACACGCAGCGCCTGGCCCGCGAGGGGGGCGCGTACTTCATCGACATCGACCATGCCGTGCCCGACGGCCTGTGGGGAGAGGCGTACGGCGACATCGACTTCATGCACTTCCGCGAGGAGGGTCACAAGATCATGGGCGGCGCGATGGCCGCGACGATCCTGGGGGCCGAGTCCGGCGAGATCAAGCCCGCGGGCGCGGGGGGGACGAAGTAACCCGTGCTCTTCAACTCTCTCACCTACCTCGTGTTCATGGTGGTGCTGGCGCCCGCGGCGGTGTTCGGGCCGGCGTGGCTGCGTCGGGCGATCTTCCTGTGGGGAAGCCTGGTCTTCTACGCCTTCTGGCGGATCGACTTCACCGCGCTGGTCGTGTTCACGGCCTTCGTGGATTACTTCGGCGCCGGGCGTATCGCCGCGTCCGACGACCCCAAGGTCCGGAAGATGTGGATCACGATCAGCCTCGTGATGAACCTCACGGTGCTGGCGTTCTTCAAGTACTTCAAGTTCCTGGTCGGCTCGGGGGTGGGGCTGGGGTCGCTTCTGGGTGTTCACGTCGAGGTCTCGGCGGGCTTCCAGCACTTCCTGGACACGATCGTGCTGCCGCTGGGAATCAGCTTCTACACGTTCCACTCGCTGAGCTACGTCTTTGACGTGTACCGCGGGATCATCCCGCCCGTGCCCAACTTCCCGCAGTTCCTCACGTACGTGATGTTCTGGACGCAGCTGGTGGCCGGACCGATCCTGCGCGCCAGCGACGTGGTGCCCACGCTGCAGAATTACAAGAAGCCCAGGGCGGGCGAGGTGGTGTACGGGCTGGAGGAGATCCTGCAGGGCCTGTTCAAGAAGCTGGTGATCGCCGACCAGATCGCCCCGATCGTGGACGCCGGGTTCGAGATCCCGGTGAGCCGGATGGGAACGCTGGACGTCTGGACGCTGTCGTTCCTGTTTGGCTTCCAGATCTACTTCGACTTTGCCGGCTATTCATCGATCGCGCTGGGCTCGGCCCGCGTGATGGGGTTCCACTTCCCTCCCAACTTCAACTGGCCGTACTTGGCCACGTCGCCCAAAGAATTCTGGAAGCGATGGCACATCTCGCTGTCGTCGTGGATCCGCGACTACCTGTACATCCCGCTGCAGGGCGCCAAGTTCAAGCCCGCGGCCCAGCGGGTGCTCGACACGACGGCGCAGGACGAGGTCACGCCGGCCCGCCGCAACTTCGCGCTCTTTGCCACGTGGTTCATCATGGGCCTGTGGCACGGGGCCAACTGGACGTTCGCGCTGTGGGGCGTGTGGCACGCGATCTTGATCTTCGTTCACCGCGCCACGGCGCCGGTGTGCGAGCGGCTCCCGATGTGGGTCCGGCGCGTCGGCGGCTGGGGCTTCACGCTCAGCTTCGCCATGCTCGGCTGGATCTTCTTCCGCGCCCGCACCGTCTCTGACTCGCTGCACATGATCGCCACCGCGTTCAACCCCGCGAAGCTCCGCGTGCGGGCGCTGCGCGAGAACGACTACCTGGTGGCGTTCGTGGTTCTGGTGGGCATGCTGATCACGGCCGGCGTGCTGAAGTACGCGTCCGGGGTCAAAGTCCCGGGCATCATCAAGTACCCCGTCATGGCCGCGGCGACCACGGTGATGTTCTTCGGGGTCTTCCTCTGCCTGCGGCAGGTCCAGCAGTTCATCTACTTCCAGTTCTGAGGCGCGTCCGGGATCCCCGGCGCCTGGGCCCGCGGTCGGTTTCTGAACGGATCCGCGGGCCTTTCTGGCGGTTCGAGTTGCGGAATGCTTGAGCGGGCGTTCCCTTCGGTCGATCTTTGGTCGGCGTCGATCCGTACTATCGGAGCCCCTGCCCGGTGGGCGCAGGTCCCGCCCACTCCCGGAAGGCTGGATGCAGATCTTTCTCGGATATTTCCTGGCGCTGGTCGCCCTCTGGCTGGGCTGGCGCATGATCAGGGACGCGCGCCGCGGCGTCGCTGATCTGTTCAGCGCGCGCAACTTCTTCCTGCTCGGGTTCATCGTCTTCCAGCTCACCAGCGCGTCGTTGACCCTGTTCACGGGGTTCTACGACGCGGTGCAGTGCGCCGACTACGGCAAGACCGGGCTCATCTACACGTTCATGGCGATGACGTTCCTGGCCCTCTTTCTGACGTTCTACCGCAAGGGCGGCTGGGCGACGCGAATGGCCTCCAAGGTTCGCGGCAGGTACGGCTCGATCGGGCCCTCGACCACGCTGCTGATCGCCGTGCTCTTCCTGGCCGGCGCGGTTCTCTGGCGGCTCGTGCTCACGCAGATCCCGGTGTTCGGCGTGCTGGCGGTCGTGGTCGCTTCCGGTCTGGCGGCCACCGCGGCCGGGCTTGCCGCGTGGGTGTGGGCGCCGCGGTGGAACAACCCCGTGGTGGGGCTGCTGTCGCTGGCGATCATCGGCGGCTCGCTGACGGTCGTGTTCTTCGGTGACTTCGGGCGCCGCAACGCCTTGGACATCTTCCTGGCGTGTCTCTGGGGCGCGCACCACGGGCACTGGAAGCACATCGGCCTGAAGCGCGCCAGCTACCAGATCATCCCGGTCGGCACCGCGGCGATGGTTTTTCTCGCGGCGTTCACCGCGGGGCGCGGGCAGCTGGCCGACAGCCGTCTGGGCGTCGCGGAAAGCTTCGCACGCCTGGGCAAGGGCGACATGTCCAAGGGCTTCCTGGACCTGGCCACCGGTCAGGCCGCGGCGGCGTGCAGCATGTGGCTCATCGACACGCGCCCCGATCCGTTCGAGTACCAGCCTTTTCACACGCTCCGCTATTTCATCTTCCACCCCATCCCGCGCACCCTCTGGGAGGGCAAACCCGTGGGGCTCGGTTCGCAGATGACCATCCAGGCCAGCGTGCGAAACCGGAGCAAGGAATTCAGCTTCGGGCCGGGGCTCATGGGGCACATCGCCAACGACAACCCGTACCTCACGATGGTGCCGTACGCCTTCGGCTTTGCCTTCATGCTCCGGTTCATGGACCAGCTGGTGCGCAACCACCGCTTCAACCCGTTCATCATTATCCCGCTGGGCGTGGCCCTGGGCGACGTCGTCGGGCTGCCGCGCGGCGAGGCGGGGTTCTTCCTGTTCCGCATCACGACCATGACCGTCTCGGCGTGGGTCGGGATCGGGTTCTTCGGGATGATCGCCAAGGCGATGGGGGTGGTCATGCCGCCGCCCGACACGGCGCCGGTCCAGGCGCCGGTCGACGACCATGACGGGTCGTA
Organism: Phycisphaerales bacterium; assembly: GCA_044223975.1. Classification (GTDB taxonomy): domain Bacteria; phylum Planctomycetota; class Phycisphaerae; order Phycisphaerales; family UBA1924; genus CAZCPB01. The sequence continues at coordinate 62,577 of JBGALI010000019.1, forward strand.
CGTCACCGGGTCCGACCTGATCGATCCGGCGCAGGCGGCGGCCTATTCGGAATCGCCCGACGCCGAGCAGGCGGCCTGAGTGAGCCGCCGCGGCCGGGACTCCACCTCGGTTCTCGGAGGTGCGCCGCGCCGCTCGTGGGGGATGCGCGGGTGGCGCCGACGCCGTCGGCGGCAGCGCAGTTGCCCCGGTTGATCGCCAGGCCCGGGACGACGATCTGGTAGGTACGAGCGCCCGACGGGCCCGAAGCCATGGCCCACCCCGTCGATCGCGCACCGCCCGGAGAGGATCATGCGGCTTTGCGCGCCGGCACGCCAACTCGGCCGATTCGCCCTCGCGGCGACCGTGGCCCTGGCGCTCGTTCCCCGCGCGACGGCGCAGCAGATCCCGCCCCCCGAGCCCGGCGATCCGCAGGTACGGGCCCGGCTGATCGACAACCAGCTTGAGCTCCGCGATCTTGAGACCAACTCGCCGATCGTGGTCACGCGCGGCATCAAGCTGACGACGCCTCTCGATCCGCGTGTGAAGACGACGATCACGCTCCACGAGCAGCCCGCCGGGGCCGACATCGTGTTCACCTTCACCAATACCGGCGACACGCCGCTGCCGGTCGGGATGCTCCGCCTGGGCGTCATCACGCTGGGCCCGAACATCTCGTACCTCGACACCAAGTACATGCAGGACTTCGTGCCGAGCGATGTCAGCACGTTTGTCGGGCAGGCGTGGGGCTACCCCGATTATGCCTACAGCCCGGTCTGGGTGCTCACCAGTCCCACCTGCGCACTCGGGGTCAGCCTGCAGTACCCGATCCTGGAGTATCGCCACGACACCACGCTCTGGATGGACAACCCGCGCGGCGAGTTCCTCACGGGCGAGGGCGGACGCGGCTGGTCGGTCAACTTCGGGCTTTCCGATACCGGCGGCGAGAGTCAGCAGCGCGTGCACCGCCCGGCGTCGCTCCCGCCCGGCGTCTCACGCACGTACGTCATGAGCGTGCGGGTCACCAAGAACCCCGCGGAGTGGTTGCGCACGCTGCTCCCCTACCGCAACTACTTCAGGTCGATCTACGGCGGTGTCACCTACGACCGTCGGACCGCCCCCATCATGAGCATGGGCCTCTCCGATAAGAGCCTGTGCACCACCGAGAACCCGCGCGGCTGGGCGACCGAGTTCCGCCCGGATATCTACGGCTGGACCAAGGTCGTCCAGTACCTCAAGCAGTACCTTCCCGGGTGGCCCTCCATCATGTTCTGGACGCCCTCGGGCTATTACATGAACCACAAGTCCGGCAATTACCCGCCGCAGATCTGCACGCCGTGGCTCGAGACCACCACGCTCTCGACCGCGTTCGATCCGGTGAACGGGCTGCCCTCGCTCCTCAAATCGGGCAAGGAGCTGGGGATCTGGTGGGGCCGTTCGTGCCAGGTTTCGCCGGGCGGCTGGGACCCGCCGTACCTCGAGGACTTCGATCCCGACCGTCCCGACCATCTCAACGGCAAGATCCAGGAACTGGACCTTGCCGTGAAGGCCGGCGTGCGCGTGATCGGTCTGGACACGTTCGACAGCCACTACACGCCGATGTGGAAGCTGTACGACTGGATGCGCTTCATGCGCCTGCGCTACCCCGACGTGCACTTCATGATGGAGCCGCGCCCGTGTGATGTGCTGCACACGATCGCCCCGTGCGTGCTCAACGGGTGGAACGACCGCACCCCGCCGGTGACGACCGAAGACCTCTACGCGATCAAGCACCCCCTGTGGCTGGCGGACTTTCTCCTGCCAGGGCACGAGACTTGGGCGGTGTATCGCTACACGGAATGGGTGCAGTACTACGGCATCTGGCCCGATCCGGCCCGCGTGATCGCCGACATGAAGCGTCACGCCGACATGGGGTTCACCCCCATCATGCAGGCCCCGGGGAACATCCCGCTGACGACCGTCGACGTCGCTCGCACGTGGGAGACAACCGTCCCCGTCGACCTCCAGATTCCCGCGACCGTGTACCCGTTCGGGCCCGTTCGCGCCGGTTCCTCGAGCGTCGCGCTTGGAACATCGGCCCACCCGGTGAAGGGTGGGGGCAACGGTCCGGGCGTGCGCGGCTGGAAGCCGACGAAGCCGGCATCGGGCGCCGGCAGCGCGCCGGAGGGCGTGGTGGCCGAACCGGCGGCCGATGCACAGGGTCGCGACCCGACGCGCGACGATCTGTCGAAGAAGGTCGTGGTGCGCCGGGCGAGGCAGCGCCCCGACGCGCGCCCCGACGCCGGGCCCGAAGAGGTTGAGGACGACACGACGAGCGAAGTCCGGACCTTTGTCGGCGGCGGCACCGGGTCGGACCGCGTAACGGTCGTGCTCCCGCCCGCGCCCCCGAAGAAGAAACCCTGACCGCCCGCGCCGGCGCCCGCCGCGCCGCCTGTGACGCCTGCGCGGGCCCGCCGCATCCCAGCCGCGCACGCGCCTTCGAGATCACGCTCCCGGCGGTCGATCTCATGCATGAGGAGACGTGATGCGCGTTCTCGGACGGTTCGTCATGATGTCCGCCGTGCTGCTGCCGCTGGCCGGCGCGGCGGTCGTTCGCGCGCAGGCGCCCGCCCCCGAGCCCGGAGTGCCCACCGTGCGTGCGGCCCTCGAGAACGGGCAACTGCGGATGACCGAGGTGGGCGGCGCGTCGATCATCGTGCCCGGTGCCGCGGCACTGGTCGAGGGGTGCGACCCGGGCGTCAAGTGGGACGTGCAGCTTCAGCCCCAGCCCACCGGCGCGGACCTGATCTTCACGTTCACGAGCACGGCCCCGGGCATGCGCCAGCTGGGCTCGATCAACATCGGGACGCTGGCGCTCGGTCCCAACATCACGCTGCGCGACCTGCGCGGCGCCGGCGAATTCATCAATGCCGACTGCAGCACGTTCGTCGCTCGCTCGGCCACCTACCCGGGCGAGCTGTACAGCCCCGCGTGGGTCCTGGGCAACGCGACCACCACCGTCGGCATCAGCATCCAGTACCCCGTGCTGGAATGGCGCCACGACGTGCGGCTGACCATGTCCAGCCCGCTGGCCCGCGGCCCGGGCGCCGAGAACGCCCGCGGCTGGCTCGGCCGCTTCCAGCTCGGCGGCGCCGGCCAGCGCCTGACGCACAGCGCGCAGATCGGCTCGGGCCAGACGCGCGTGTACGTCGTGTCGATCCGCGTCTGCCCCAACCCCAAGGAGTGGGTACGCACGCTGGCGCCGTACCGCGACTTCTTCCGCGCCACCTACGGCGCCGTCCGCTACGAGCGCCGACCGCAGCCGATCCTCGCCCTCTCCATGTCCGACCCGGCCCTGATCACCGAGGACAACCCGCAGGGGTGGAGCACCACCTACAGGCCCGACCTGGGCGGGTGGGGACGCCTGACGCGCCGCCTGCGCGTCGAGCTGGGCGGCTGGGACGCGTTCATGCTCGCGTCGACCGCGGGCCAGTACACCGTCAACCGCCAGCTCAACCCGCCGTACCAGTTCGCTACCGCGTGGAATTCGAGCCCAGAACTCGCGACCGCGCTTGAGCCCTACAACGGCCTGCCCGCGATCGGCAAGGGCGGCAAGCGCCTGGTGCTGCACTGGGCCCGCGCCTACCAGATCGCCGCCGGGTGGGACCAGCCGCGGATCGAGACGATGGACCTCGACAAGCCCGAGCACGTGCAGACCGCGCTCAACGAGATCGAGGAGGCGGTGCGGGCGGGCGCGGGCACGGTGGTGCTGGGGTCGTCGTCGCACACGCTGGTGCCCGCGTGGGACCAGTACCAGTGGATCGAGCAGCTGGCGATGCACTTCACCGCCACGTCGTTCGTGATCGAGCCCTCGTGCCCCGACTTCCTGCACACGCTCGCGGGCGTCTCGCTGCCGGCGACCATGGAGACCGGCCGCCCCACGCGCGAGCAGGACATGTACACGCTGCGCCACCCGCACTGGATGGCCGACTTCCTTTCGCCCGGGCACGAGACCTGGGCGGTGCTGAAGTACGGCGTGCTCAAGCAGGCGTTCAACACCGACCTCGACAGCGCCCGCGTGCTGCAGGATGTGCGGCGGATGGCGCTCCTGGGCTACGTGCCAGTGGCGCACTACGACGGCGATGTGGACACGCACATCAAGGCGGTGGAGAGCTGGAAATCGACCGTGCCCGCCGACCTGGCGCTCGAGGCCCCGGTCTTTGCCCGCGCCGAGTCGCCGATGAAGAAGGTCGCCAAGGACAAGCCCAAGTCCGTGGCGCCGCAGGACCCCAACGTGGCGCGGGCCCTGGCCAACCCCACCGCGCCCGCCAGCCGCAAGAACGCCAAGGACAAGAAGACGCTCGACATCACCGTCAAGCCCGGCGACGGCGAGATGGTCGACCCTGACTTCAACCTCCCCGACCGGGCCTCGATCCTCAACGCCCTCCGCCGCGCCCGCGTGTTCAGCGGCAAGGCGATGACCGTCAAGGGCACCAAGCAGGCCGCGATCGACCCGCCGCACGTCATCCCGGCCGATGACCCGCCGCCGAAATAGCGAACCCCAAGCGGCACGACGAGCCCCGAGCGTAAGCGAGTGGGTCCGAGCCCTCGCACCAGCATCGCGCAACTTCAAGACCCGATTCCTGCGCCGGACTGTCGTCGCCTGCGCGTGATGTCTCGCGCTTCTCGCGCTCCACGACGCCTCCCCCACCTTCGTCCGAAAACTGCACCTCCCCGCTGCCGCGGCCCGATGCTGCCGACAGCCGGCGATCCCGGCGCGGGGAGGCACCATGGGCGGCACCGGAACATCGGTCGGGGTGATGCGGGCGGGCGGGGCGCTGGCGGGCCTGGCCCTTGCCGCGGCGGTGCACGGGCAGACGATCCTCTACGTCGACGACGACGCCCCGGCGGGTGGGGACGGGACGAGCTGGAACAAGGCGTATCGGGATCTGCAGGATGCGCTGGATACGTGCCGCGCCAAGAAGCTGCAGGGAGCGATCGAGGTCCGCGTCGCGGAAGGGGTCTACCTGCCGGATCGGGGAACGCGCGACCGCGATTCTTCGTTCGACGTCGGCATCACCACGACCAGCATGATGAGCGTTTCGCTCGCGATCCTGGGCGGCTTTGTCGGCGTTGTTGGACCAGATCCCAACAAGCGACGTGTCGAGGAGCACGGAACGGTTCTGAGCGGCGACCTGCTCGGCAACGATGCCGCGCCTTGGACGAACCGCGAGGACAACGCGCGCTGCGTCGTTCGCGCGCTGGCCATGAACGATGCCCTGAGGCTCGATGGCCTCGTGATTCAGGGCGGCGAGAACGAACTGACGTATGAGTCGGGCGGAGGCGTGGTCGTGCTCCGCTGGAACTCGAACGCGAAGACCGGCCCATCGCTGGTTGATTGTGTTGTGAAGAGAAATCGATCCTGGGGCGAACTGGCCGCGGGCATTTCGTCCGACCTTGGTGCGGTCGCGCTTTCCCGATGCGCGGTCGAGAGCAACGTTTCGCTTGGCAACGGGTACGCCGGAGGCGTGTACCTCGGCGGATACGGCGTGTCTCACCTGCTGTCGGCTTGCACACTGATCGGAAATGCGGGTCGCAACACAGGCGCCGTCTACATTTCTGATCAGGCGACAATGACCCGCTGTATCGCAGCGGACAATTACGGCTCTAGCAACGGCGGCGCCGTCACCGGGGGACGCTTCGACGCCAACAACTGCCTCTTCGTGAACAACACGAGCGGCTGGTTCGGAGGCGCGGTATTCGCCTACCAGTACGACGCCATCTTGCTCACCAACTGCACCCTGGTCGGCAATGAAGCGGTCTTTGGAGGAGCTGTCTTCATGACGGATAGCTCGCGAGTTTCCAATTGTGTGCTCTGGGGCAACCACGCATCGCTCGGCGGAGACAACATCGCGATCGACGCGAGCTACGTAACCATCGACCACTCCGTCGTCGAGGGTGGAAAGGATGAACTGTACGGGTTCTGGAGAAACCTCACGTGGACCGGAAACTCTTCCACCGACCCTCGATTCGGCGACCCCTCCGGCGCGGACGGAGATCCCACTACATGGCGGGACAACAACTACCGGCCCGTTCCTGTCTCGCCCTGCATCGATGCCGGAGACAACAGCGCTTACGCGCTCTCGACGATTGATCTGGATGGTCGCAATCGGCGCTACAACGCCCCGGGCGGGTTCTCACTTGTCGATATCGGGTGCTACGAGGCGCAGCCCGCGGCGTGCGAATCCGATTTCAACCTCGACGGCTTCGTCAACGGCCTCGACTTCGACGCCTTCATCGCGGCCTTTGAAGCCGGAAAGCCCTCCGCGGACATCGACTGGGACGGCTTCATCACCGGCGTTGACTTCGACCTGTTCGTGATGCGGTTTCAGGAAGGGTGCTGAACGAGACATAGAGACCCGCTCGCTTACGCTCGGGGCTCGCTGTGCCGCTTGGGGTTCCCTAGACCAGGGCCCGCGCCGCGATTCGCTCCGCACGCGCCCGCCGCCACTTGCGCACCACGGCAAAGCCCGTCACCGCGGCAAGCACCACCAGCACGGCCGCGAACACGGGCACGACGATCGCCAGCACCGACAGCACGGCAGACGCGGCGCTCTGGATCGCGCCCAATATGGGGTTCAGGAGGCCGGCCGTGGTCGTGGTGGACGCGGCGCGGGTGGTGACGCTGGTGGTCTGCGCGATTGCCGCGGCACCGCCGCCCAAGGCCAGGCCGGTCGACCACGTCAGGAGCGGGCCGGCATCGTGGATCTGCGCGGCGGTCGCGAGCGTGCCCGCGACGATCGCGGCGGGGCTGGCGATGACATCAACGGCGTGGTCGAACCAGGGAAAGAGGGAAGCCCCCATTTCCAGTGCCGCGGCGGTGGTGAACGCGACCAGGGCCGGCCACGATCCCAGCCACTCAAAGCCGTGGGCGGGGGTCAGGATGTTCAGGCGGGTCGCGATGCCCAGGGCCAGCATGGGCACGAAAACCCGCATGCCGCACGCGGCAGACAGGCACACGCCGATGCACAGTGCGGCAAGAGTCTCCATGCGGACGCGTTGTTGGGAGAACCCGGGCGGGGATTGCGGCGGATAGGATCATGTGTCGGTTGTTCTGGAGGCGTTCGTCGATCGGTTCTCGGTCCGGACGCGGTGCGGCTCCTCCTGGGGAGTCGCGTGTGTCGGCGGCTGAATACCCCGGGTTGCGTGCCCCATCTGGCTCTTGCACCTTCTTCTTGAGTCGTGGCGCGAGCGTCTGGGACGCCTGCAGGAGCTCGCCGCGGAGCCCTCGGGGAGCCAGTGGCTGTGGCAGGCGCGGGCCCGGATCCTGCGGTTCCTGATCTCGCGGTACGGCGATGGTGCCGCCGCGGCGCCGCGGTCGAAGATGCGGCCATTGAAGGAACTGCCGCGGGTGACGTTCTGCCGCGTCGAGCCGCGTGAGGCGCCGCCCAAATCGCGCGGTGATCTGTCGGACATTTTCCGGTCGATCCGGCGGGCGAATGTAGAGGCCCGCGGGCGGCTGCGTTGGCGGTGGATCTAGGCGGCTGGCGCGCCCGGTCGGCGCCTGAACGGACAGGCGCATCCCGCCCGGCCCCCGCGAAAGCGCTGCGCTGAAAGTCCGAACCACGGAGACCATGAGCATCGGCACGCCGCAGATCAGGCCGCGGGGCACGCGATGGCGGCGGCGCGCGGCGATCGCCATCGGGGCAGTCTGCTGCGCGGCGGCGGTCGGCATGTGGAAGTTCGCGTGGTGGGCGCCCCCGGTGTACACGCCGGCGGCGGACGTACGTGTTGCGGGCTCTGCCGCGGACCATGATTCCCGTGTATCGCTGCTGGACGACGGCGCATACGTGCTGCACATCGAGCCGGAGGGGGCGCCGGCCGGGCGCGGCGCTCTGCTGTTCTTCGGCTCGCGCCACAGCAAAGACCCCGAGCACCCACAGCAGGCGGCGCTGCGCCGGGCGTGGGAAGGGTTCAAGCCCACGGTCGCGCTGGTCGAGGGCCGCATGAGCTTCTTCGTGGGCACGGCCCGTCAGGGGATCGGGGTTTTCGGCGAGGGCGCGGCGGTGTACTCGATGGCGCAGGATGCGGGGATCCCGCTGTACACGCTCGAGCCGCCGCTGGAAGGCGAGACCGCGGCGCTGGAGGAGATCGGCGACCGCACGCAGGTCGCGCTGTTCAGGGTGCTGAGCGGCTACATGAGCGCCAAGCGCGGCGGGCCGGTGAGCGACTTCAAGATCGGGCGGCTGCTGAGCCGGCGTGCCGCGCCGCTCACCGACGCGCTCCCCGATATCGCGGCGCTCGATGCGTACTTTGCGTCGCAGTTCCCGCAGCTCCCGGGGTGGCGCGACCTGCCCGAGCAGGCGATGTGGCCCGGGCGGACCGACACGTGGCTCAACCTGATGGCGACGCGGGCAAACGAGGTGCGCGATGCGCACTTTGTCCGCACGATGGTCGACCTGGCGCAGCGCGGCGAGCGGGTCTTTGCCATCGCGGGCCGGAGCCACACGGTGGTGTGGGAGCCGGTGCTGTGGGAGTCGATGGCGCCCGCCCGATACGGGGAGTTGTCGTCGGCGCGGCCGTGGGAGTGAACGGCACGCCGACAGCGGCACTTCGCATCGTCGCGGCTCCACCGCACTCGCGGTACACTCGCGCGATGAAACGCTCCGACTTCGCGGCCCTGCTGGTCGGCGTCGGCCTCATCCTGGTCGGAGTCGCGCTGGGGATCATCTGGATGGATTACCGCCAGCGCGATGCCGCGTGGATGAAACTCGAGGCGATGGGCCACCAGCCGGACGCCGAAGCGATCGACCGAGTTCTCGCCGAACGTCACTCCGAATCGCGCCCGAAGGACGCGCTGATCGCGGGCTCCCTGGGAGCGGGCATGGCGGGCGCAGGGGTCATGCTGATCGTCGGACGGATGAAGGCCTTCAACCCGGGTACGTGAAGTCGGCGGCCGATCACTTCGCCGGATACTCGAACACCCCGCGCCCGGACTTGTCGCCAAGCCGCCCCGCGCTCACGAGCTGCTTGAGCAGCGGGCAGGCGCGGTAGCGATCGTTGTTGAGCCCCTCGGCGAGCACGTTCATGATGTGCACGCAGGTGTCGAGGCCGATGAAGTCGGCCAGGCGCAAGGGGCCCATCGGGAAGTTGCAGCCGAGCTTCATGATGCCGTCGATCGCCTCGGGCTCGGCGACGCCCTCCATCCAGGCGTAGAAGGCCTCGTTGATCATGGGCATGAGCACGCGGTTGCTCACGAAGCCCGCGCGGTCGTTGGCCTTCAGGGGCGTCTTGCCGAGCCTGGTCGCAAGCGCGACGGTCCGCTCGACGACTTCCTTGGAGGTCTGGATCCCGGGGATCACCTCGACCAGCTGCATGAGCGGGACGGGGTTGAAGAAATGCATGCCCACCACGCGCGAGGACGCGGCTCCCGCGCTGGTGGCGATCTCGGTGATCGAGATCGAGCTGGTGTTGGTCGCCAGCACGACCTCGGGGCGAGTGAACATGGCCGCAAGCTTGGCGAAGAGGTCCTTCTTTACCTTGGCGTCTTCGACGATGGCCTCGACCACCCAGTCGGCGGGCTTGAGGTCGTCGAGGTTGGCGACGTACTTGATCCGTCCCAGGGCCGCGTCCATGTCGGGCTGGGTCATCTTGCCCTTCTCGACCGAGCGGGCGAGGAACTTCTTGTGCCCGCCCTTGCACTTCTCGAGCGCGGCAGGGAACGAGTCGTACACAATGACGTTCACGCCCGCGACAGCCGCGACCTGCGCGATGCCGCCGCCCATCTGACCCGAGCCGATGACGCCGAGGGTGGAGACTGTGGACATGGCTGTATCCTTGTTGTCCGGGCGGCCCATGCCGCGCCGGGAGGCAAGGATACGCGTGGTCCGGGGCGTGCCGTCGCACGCCCGAGTTTGCCCCGGAGTTCCCATGCCCTCGGTCGAACAGCTTGAAAAGCTCCTGGCGTCGGACCCGCGCGACCCGTTCGTGTTGTACGCCCTGGCGCAGGAGCACGCCAAGGGAGGCGACGTGGCACGGTCGGTCGAGTACTTCGACCGCTGCCTCGCGGCAGACCCGGCCTACTGCTACGCGTACTTCCACAAGGCCCGCGTGCTGCACGAGGCGGGGCGAACGCCCGAGGCCGTCGGCACGCTGCGCGAAGGTGCCGCGGCAGCGAAGAAGGCCGGCGATGCGCACGCCCTGAGCGAGATCTCCGGCTTCCTCGACGAGATCGAGTGAGCCATGCCCGACCGCCCTGCCATTCCGATCGTTTCGGCTGCCGCGCGACTGCTGAAGGCCGCAGCACGCACGCGCCGCGAACTGGTCGAGCGGCTGGTGCGGGCCGGGCACGACCGCACCGCGTCCGAGCGCACCGCGCAGGAGTTCTTCGACAAGGGCCTGATCGACGAGCGGGCGATCGCGGGCGCCGCGGTCCGTGCGGGGCTTCGCGCCGGGAAGTCGAACGCCGAGATCGAGCGCTCCCTCGCGGCACGCGGCGTTGATGAAGACACGATCCGCGCGGCGCTCGCCGACGAACCCGGCGCCCACGATGCGCAGCGCGCCGTCCAGGCCGCCCGCGACCTGGCCAAGCGGGCCCGCCTGCTGGCTCCCGCGCCGCGGCTGCGCCGAGTCCTGGCCGGGCTGGCACGCCGCGGGTACGACGAAGACACCGCCCAGCACGCGGCTCGGGAAGTGTTGGGGAGGGATGCGGGTGGGGACCCCGTCGAGTGAGCCGCCGGCCTCGCCCGGCCTTCGGGCTCACGGTCCGAGCCCGGGTGGTACGATGTCTACCGTGAGGTCACCGATGAACCACGTGCCGGTCCCATTCATTCGCGCGTGCTGCGGCGCCGGGCTCCTTGCCCTCGTGGCCGGGTGCGTCGATTCTAACAGCAGGACGACGATCGGCGAGACGCCCGACGCCGTCACGCTCACGGCGATGGAGCCCACCAAGCCCATCCCCGACGAGTACCCGCAGGATGCCCACTCCCTCACCGGGCTCAGCCGCGACAACTGGCAGAGTGAGGCCTTCCTGGTCCCCGTCGATGGCACAGGCCACCGGCCGACGTACGCGGATTCGTTCTTCATCGCCGACGTCACGCGTCGGCAGCGGGGCGAGTACCCGACCATCGAGTCGGCCCTCGATTTCAACGGCTCGAAGTACGGCGACACCGCGTCCAACCAGCGCTTCGAGGAAGGGTTTCTCGTGCCCGCCCGCGCGTTCGTGGATGCGATCTCCATCCCGGTGCGCCTGATCGGCGAGCCGCAGACGTGGGTGTATTACAGCCCGCGCCTCGACTACCAGCGCCAGCCTGTGAACCGTGGTCTGCTGATGGCGCCGCTTCCCATTACGACCGAACCGCCCAAGGTCGATCTCCAGCCCGATCCGATGCTGAAGGACGGGGACCTGCCCGCGTCCGATGTGGGTCCGGCGAAAGACCCGCGGTGAGCGGCCCCGCGGACTCGGCGCTTGATGCCCGCGGCCTGCCGCGGGGCTACTCGTTCAAGCCCGAGCACGAGATCACGCCGCGCGATGCCAGCGCGGGCGGGCGCGGCGGATCGCTGCTGATCGTGGACGTGCGGACCGCGGAGGAAGTGGCGGTCGCTCGCGTCGAGGGCGCAGCGCACATCCCGCTGCACGAGCTTGAGTCGCGATTTTCCGAGATCGAGGATGCGCTCGACGCGGCCCCGGGGCGCGGGCTTGCCTTCCTGTGCCACCACGGCGTGCGGTCGATGAAGGCCGCGTTGTTCGCGCGTCACCGGGGGATCGAGAGCGCGATGTCGATCGCCGGCGGCATCGACCTGTGGTCGCTCGCGGCCGACCCCGGCGTGCCGCGGTACGAGCGGGACGCGGGCGGCTGCCGGCGAATCTGACGCGGGGAGAATGTCGGACGTCGAGGCGCCTCACCGGCGCGAGCGGCCGCGCCCGAGCATCGCGAGCCCCGCCCCGAGAAGTGCCACCGACGCCGGGGCCGGCACGACCTCGTACGACACGGTGACGTTGTCGATGCCCCAGGACTCGTCGTTGAGGCCGGTGAGGCCCACGGCGCCGAACTTCAGGGTGAACGGGACGGCGTCGGGCACCTGGAACTGCGCGGTGATCTTGCGGTAGATCGAGTCGGGGTAGGCCGTGTTGTACACCATCTGCACCGGGCCGACGTTGGGGGCGCGGTAGCTCTGCGGCCCGTAGACGTTGCCGAAGGTCTCGCTGAACGCGGTGGTGGTGTTGGCCAGGACGCTGAAGCGGTCCGGCCCGTGGACGGGGTCGTTGCCGTCCCACGAATCGATGCAGTAGAAGTCGAAGGTGACCGTGTAGAGGTTGTGCCGCTGGCCGCCCGATCCGCCGTTGGTGTTGTCGAAGAGCCCGGGCGGGGGCGTCGGGGCGCCGGTGAGCGATAGGGTGACGGCGGTGTTGCCCGAGTATCGCCCCGAGAACCAGCTCAGCGTGTTCTCGACTTCGGTGTTGATGATCGTGTTGCTGGACCACTGCGCCTTGCGGTTGGTCGACTCGAAGTTGTCGCTGAACAGGACGCCGGCGGAGGCGTGGCCGGCGACGGACGTGAGCACGAGGGCGGCTAGGACGGCGGTGGAACGGGCCATGTCTCTCTCCCTGTCTTGCGGTCGGTCATGGACCGGGGCGCGAAGGGACAGCCCGGGGCGGTACGGCTCCGTTGCGTCCTCTCTTGCTTCCGGTCGCGGCTCGCGGGCGGGGCGGGCCGCTCGCGTGTCGTGATGAGAATGTGCCGCGGATACGAATCCAGAACAAGTCCCGCCACCCCCGCGGGCCCGATGGGGGCGCGGGCGCGCCGCGCGTGGCGCCTGGGGCGGGCGTGAGGGGGGTTCTCGGACGGGTTTTCAGCCCTGCGCGGCCTATAGTTCCTGTGCGCGCGTCGCCGGCGTCCGGCGTCCGACCACCAGAACCAGCGGCGACCACTCGTCCGGCCCGTGCTCAGCGGGCGGGCCAGCGCCTTTCCCGTACGGGCCCTCCCGAGGGCCCGGAGTGATGGAGCGATAGCGGTATGACCTCAGCCCCCTCGCGCACCCCGTCCGGATCACCCCCCGGCGTTGCCGCGCCCTCCATCCGCAACGTCGCCATCATCGCCCACGTCGACCACGGCAAGACCACGCTGGTCGACCAGCTGCTCAAGCAGTCGGGGATGTTCCGCGCGGGAGAGTTGGAGAAGCTGGCGGGCGGCCAGCACGACCTGATCATGGACTCCAACCCGCTGGAGCGCGAGCGGGGGATCACGATCCTGTCCAAGAACTGCGCCGTCACCTACCACGGCGAGGACGGCGTCGACTACCGCGTGAACATCATCGACACGCCGGGGCACGCCGACTTCGGCGGCGAGGTCGAGCGCGTGCTGCGCCTGGCCGACGGCTGCCTCCTGCTCGTCGACGCCTTCGACGGCCCCATGCCGCAGACCAAGTTTGTGCTCGGCAAGGCGCTCGAGCTTGGCCTCAAGCCCGTGGTGGTGGTGAACAAGGTTGACCGCCCCGACGCGCGCCCGACCGAGGTCGTGGACGAGGTCTTCAACCTGCTCGTGGAGCTCGGCGCCGAGGACCACGCGCTGTCGTTCCCCGTGGTGTTCTGCTCCGGGCGCGACGGCTGGGCTTCGCGCGATCTGAACGAGAAGCGCTCCGACATGCGGGCGATCTTCGAGGCGATCGTGCGCGAGGTGCCGCCCCCCGCGGCCGACGTCACGGCCCCCACGCAGGCGCTGGTCACCACGCTCGACTACAACGACTACGTCGGCCGCATCGGCATCGGGCGCGTATTCGCGGGCGTGCTCAGAGCCGGCAAGCCCGTCGCGGTGATCAAGCGCGACGGCTCGATCGTGCAGTGCAAGCTGGCCCAGCTCCTGCAGTTCTCCGGCCTCAAGCGCGTCCCCGTCGAAGAGGTCATCGCCGGCGACCTGTGCGCCATGGTCGGCCTCGAGAGCGTGGACATCGGCGACACCATCGCCGACCCCGAGAACCCCGTTGCCCTGCCCACCGTCAACGTCGACGAGCCGACGATGACCATGCTCTTCCGCATCAACGACTCGCCGTTCGCCGGCCAGGACGGCACGTTCGTCACCAGCCGCCAGATCAAGGAACGCCTCGAGCGCGAGCTGCAGCACAACGTCGCGATGCGCGTCGCCACCGGCCGCACCGCCGACGAGTTCGTCGTCTCCGGGCGCGGCGTCCTCAGCCTGGGCATCCTGCTCGAGACCATGCGGCGCGAGGGCTTTGAGCTCTCGGTCGGCAAGCCGATCGTCATCATCAAGGAGATCGACGGCGTCAAGTGCGAGCCCGTCGAGGAGCTGGTCGTCGACGTGCCCAACAGCGCGGTCGGTTCGGTCATGGAGCTGGTCGGCGGACGCAAGGGCGAGCTCAAGAAGATGGAGCCCCGCGGCGACAAGATCACGCACCTTTCGTTCGAGATCCCCAGCCGCTGCCTCATCGGCCTGCGCGGCCGCATCCTCACCGCCACGCAGGGCGAGGCGATCATGCACCACTCGTTCCTGCGCTTTGCGCCCGTGAGCGGGCAGCTCCAGCACCGCCTGCAGGGCGTGCTCATCTCCCTCGAGACCGCCAGCGTGACCGGCTACGCCCTCGAGGCCCTGGCCGACCGCGGCGTCATGTTCGTGGTGCCGCAGGAGAAGGTGTACCAGGGCCAGATCGTCGGCGAGCACAACCGCGACAACGACATCACCATCAACATCACCCGCACCAAGCACCTCACCAACATGCGGGTCAGCAACAAGGAAGCGACCGTCACGCTCAAGGCCCCGCGCAAGCTGAGCCTCGAGCAGGCCCTCGAGTACATCGAGGACGACGAGCTGGTCGAGCTCACGCCCAAGAGCATCCGGCTGCGGAAGAAGATCCTCGAAGAGTCGATGCGCAAGCGGGCCGACCGGCAGTCCAAGGACAAGGAAGCCGCGAACGACTGATCCACGCGTGATGCCGACGTCGCGCACTCACATCGGGACGTGAGCGATCGCCCCGCCGGGCCGCACGCCCTCGTGATCGCCCAGCGCGTAGTGCGCATCCAGCACCGCACGCCAGCCCTCAAGCGAGTGCACCGCGATGAACGCCCGGCGCACGTCCTCGCCCCGCGGGTGGTGCACCGCGAAGCGGATGCCGAACTTCCGCATCGTCATGCCCGTGAACTCTTCGGCCCGGCGCGTCCGCGCGTTGGTCGCCAGCGCCAGACGGAAATGCTCCTCGAGCACCGCCCGCTGCTCGGCGATGGTCGGCGCCGAGGGCTCGCGCCCCGCCATCATGTCGCGGGCCTGGCGGAAGATCCAGGGGTTGCCGATGCAACCGCGGGCGACGGCGGCGGCGCTCACGCCCGTGTAGGCGACCATGCGGAAGATGTCCGCGGCGTTCCAGATGTCGCCGGAGCCGAAGATGACGCGCCCGGGATTGCGCGCGACGACCTCGCGCAGGATGTCCCACCGCGAGGGGCCGATGTACTTCTGCTGCACCGTGCGGGCGTGCACGGTCGCCCACGCGTAGCCCATGCCGAACGCGGCATCCAGAATCCGCTGGGCGTTGGCCGCCATCTCCGGCGTGTCGTCGAACGCGCGGCGCAGCTTCACCGTGCACACGATCTCCCGCGGCAGGCTCTCACGGACTTTTTCCAGAATGTGGATCGCCCCCGCGGGCTCGGCCAGCCAGTGCCCGCCTCGCGCCTTGTTGCGGATCTTCTTCACCGGACACGCGAGGTTGATGTCGATGGTCTCGAAAGAGAGCGACGGAGCGACGGAGCGACGGAGCGACGAAGTGGAAGGATCGGAGAGAGGCACTTCGGACCCGCCGACCGCGTTGATCTCGTCGATCGTGGTCTCGCAGGTGTCGTCCTCGGGCTCGCCGCACGAGCCGTCCTCGTCGCGCGGTGCGAGCTGCTCGCCACCGGGGAGGCGGAGGGGCTCATCGCGCGAGGGGAGCTTGCCGTCGGGGTAGGCGATCAGCCGGTAGGCCTTGTCGCCGCGCCGACCCTGCTCGGCGACCTTCAGCGCCGACGCGGCCATCTCCAGCGGGTCCGAGCCCATGATCTGGCAGGCCAGCGGGTGGTCTTCCTCGCCGCCGGGGATGTTGTCGTGAAGCTCGCCCAGGTCGGCCTTGGTGAAGCCGCGCCCGCCGGCCAGGAGCGTGCGGTCGAGCAGGGCCTCGGTGACGCAGAACGGGCAGCCGTGACGGCGGGCCACGATGCGCATCGCGGCATCGGAATAGCCGGCCAGG
The DNA here is from genome assembly GCA_044223975.1 of Phycisphaerales bacterium. Taxonomy (GTDB): domain Bacteria; phylum Planctomycetota; class Phycisphaerae; order Phycisphaerales; family UBA1924; genus CAZCPB01. The sequence continues at coordinate 78,760 of JBGALI010000019.1, forward strand.
CCGGCCTGGAAGAACGGCGCATCGAACGCAGGGATCACGGCCCGGACGCGCGGGTCCATGCCCCGGGCTCCCAGTTCCTCGGCAACCCGGCGCACGTCGATGTCCGCCGCGCCGGGGGCGATGGCGGGCGACGGGGGCGTGGCGTTGAGTCGGGCGCCTTCGACGGACATGGGTGATTATTGCGACGGACGCGCCCTGAAAAGGAACCCGCTTTCGCTCGGATCGCCGTTTGCCCGAACGCACCGAAGCTGCGACGATAGGACCATGACCACGCCCGCCGACAGGAATCGATCCCGGATGTTCGCGGCACTGGCGATCGGGATCGCCGCGGCCGTCGCCGACGGGTGCGCCAGCGGGCCCGCCACGCCCGGCCCGGTCTACCCGCGCGACATGCGCCAGAGCCGCACGCTCGACGTGCAGGTGTTCCGCCAGACCAAGCACATGGAGCTGACCAACACCACCGCGGTGTCGTACGGCCCGTCGCGCCTGTGGCTCAACGGCCGATACAGCCGCCCGATCGACGGCTTCGCGGCAGGGCAAAGCCTTAACGTGCCCCTGGACGACTTCGTCGACAACCTCGGCGACACGTTCCGCGGCGGCGGTTTCTTCGCGACCGAAACGCCCGAGCGCCTGGTCCTGGTGCAGCTTGAGACCAAGAACCCCGACGGCACCCCCGTGCTGCTGGGCCTGGTGGTGGTGAAGAGCGAGGACGAGTAGGAAGGCACGACGTGCAGAATTATGGTGGACGCTTAGGGCTGGTCTGGGAGATTTCGTTTCAGCTCGCGCCTCCAAACCTCTATGCCTTCCCAAATTGTCATCATCGCCCCGCACCCTGACGATGCCGAGCTGGGCATGGGCGGCACCATCGCCAAGCTTGCCGCGCAGGGACACGACGTGCTGATCTGCGACATGACCGACGGCTGCCCCACGCCCATCGGCGATCGCCCGACGCGCCTGAACGAGGCCGCGGCTGCCCTCAAGGAACTCGCCCCGCCCGCGGGCTCGAAGGGGCGCTTATCGCGTGTGATGCTCGACCTCAAGAACCGCGAGGTGCAGCACACGATCGAGGCCCGCCACAAGGTCGCCGGCGTGTACCGGGCCCACCGCGCCTCGATCGTGTTCGTGCCGCATTTCCTGGATGCGCACCCGGACCACCTGGCGGTGACGCGGATCGCCGAGGATGCGCGGTTCGATGCGAAGCTGACGGGCGTTTCGATGCCGGGCGATGGCGGCGCGGCGCCGGTGTACCCCAAGTGGCTCTTCCACTACTACTGCACGCACCTGCGGCGCGTGCCGGACCCGACGTTTATTGTCGACACAACGGGCTTTGCCGCGGCCAAGCGGCGGGCGGTCGAGGCGTACCGCACGCAGTTTGCGTTGAACGAGAAGAACCGCGCGGTGCCGGAGATGGTGGCGACGGGGGACGCATACTTCGGGTCGCGAATCGGGACAAGCGCCGGGGAGCCGTTCTATTCGCGCGAGCCGCTGGGGCTCAGCGGGCTGGACATGCTCCCCATCTAGCGACCGTCGCCCTCTCGAATGTCGCAGATCGGACGCTCAGTGCCTGTCAATCCCCAGATGCTGCTCAGGGGCAATTCGCGCGACCACGCCCAGAATCGCGTCGCGGCCATGTCCCTCGCCGACGCCTGCGCGTCCCCGCTGATCCGCACGCTCCACCGAGGACTTGTGCGCGTGGCCATCAGTTGCCCGTAAACGTCCGGTGCGAGGTCGATCTCGGCCCGGTCCGCGAGGTCCGCCGATGTCAGGCCGCGTGAGAGGAGCAGCCTGCCGCTTCCGACCGGCGCTCCGTCGCGGAGGAGTTCCACCAGAACGCCCGCGGCAGCCTTCGTCTCGGGCTCATCGTTCACGTGCTCAAGGAGAAGGAACACGAGCAGCACGTGACGGTCCTTATCCCACACCGTGGCCCCCGCGCCGGGGAAGAGGTGGGCGTCGATGTAGCGTTCGATGAGCGGCGACGGCACGGGGCGAACCACGGCCGGCTTCACGATGCGGACCGGAAGCGTCATCCGCGCGCAAACCTCGCCGCCAGTCGAGTACCGACGCGTGGCGGACACCTCGATTTCAACCTCCTCGCCGACGTCAGGAGCAATCCCGATTTCACCCGTGCAGACGGTGGACGGCATTCCTGCAAAGAAGTCGGCTTCACCTTCCCCCAGGTGCAATGGCGCCCAGTCGCTCCCAACCATTTTGACGCGGACCGTCGTGGATAGATCGAGCCAGAAGGGGCGCCGGAACTCGATCCAGATCGGCGCACCGGCGTCGTACCGATCGCGCACGACAAGCACACCCTTCTGCTTCATCAGCGCTTTGAGATAATCCGAGGTGAGACCGTCGCGTGCGATTCTCCTGGAGATTTCGTCGGCCGGAGTCCACGCCGGCGTCCGCAGTGACGAGGAGTTGAACAGAAGGACTGCGTCGTTCGGGCCGAGCGGCGGGAGCATGGCCACAAGCGCCCGGAAGGGCACAAGCCCGAACGGGCCGTCCCGCCGCAGATCCGGCGTTGCCAAGATGGTCCCGCTCAGGACGAGAACGAACCCGAGCATCGCGAGCCGCCACGACCTCCGACGCTTGAACAGACTCCGCTCCGTCGCGGCTTCGCGCCCACACTCGGGGCACACGCACCCCGGCACGCCGACCATCTCGTACCAGCACCATGGGCAGCGGCGAGTACCGGCTCCCCGATCGCGAAAGAGGCCGCGAGCCAGAAGCAGCAGCCCGGCTCCACCCAGGATCGCTCCAAGGGATATCAACGGCCAGTCCGCCACGAGCATCCGCACAGTCTACCGCCCGCCCCGGGCGGTCCGGCCCAAACTGGCGCGATGCATGCGTCACGCGTGTTTCGGCGGATTACGCCTCTTTCGACCTGGTTCCCCGCCCCATGAAGTCCCGCCCAAAACCGGCCGAAAACTGATGTTCAGGAGTGCGCGCCGCAGGGCCGAGAACGAACCTCTCGACCCTATACTCCGTACCCGGGATGCCCCTGAAAGGGCCGGGCGGCGGGACTTCGGGTGGAAGACGGGTATTCGGACGTGTGACTTCTAGAAGAGCGGGCCTCGGGGAAGTGCCGGGGCCTGTCGGAGGAGCATCGAAATGGCCAAGGGCGTGGTCGTCATCACCGGGGCGGGCGGGTTCATCGGCGGGCACCTTGCCGCCAAGTTCCTGAGCGAGGGGTACACGGTCCGGTGCGCGGACATCAAGCCCCTGGACGAGTGGTACCAGGTGCACCGCAAGGCACAGAACTTCGCCGGCCCGCTCAAGGGCGACTGCCGCGACTTCAAGGTCTGCCGGACGATCTGCAAGGGGGCGAGCGAGGTCTACCAGCTCGCGGCCGACATGGGCGGCATGGGCTTCATCGAGAACAACAAGGCGCTGTGCATGCTCAGCGTCCTGACCAACACGCACATGATCCTCGCGGCCCAGGAGGCCGGCATCGACCGCTTCTTCTACGCGTCCAGCGCCTGCGTCTACAACGCCGACAAGCAGAAGGACCCGAACATCACGGCGCTCAAGGAGGCCGACGCGTACCCGGGCCTGCCCGAGGACGGCTACGGCTGGGAGAAGCTGTTCAGCGAGCGCATGTGCCGCCACTTCCGCGAGGACTTCGGCATCAACACCCGCGTCGCGCGGTTCCACAACGTCTACGGCCCCAACGGCACGTGGGAGGGCGGGCGCGAGAAGGCCCCGGCCGCCATCTGCCGCAAGGTCATCGCCGCCGTGGTCAGCGGCAAGCACGAGATCGAGATCTGGGGCGACGGCACGCAGACCCGCTCGTTCATGTACATCGACGACTGCGTGAAGGGCATCCGGATGATCACGCACTCGGACATTCTCGAGCCGATCAACCTGGGCTCGAGCGAGCTGGTGTCGATCAACCAGCTCGTCGACATCGCCGAAGCGATCGGCAACGTGAAGCTCCAGCGGCACTACAAGCTCGACGCGCCCAAGGGCGTCGCCGGCCGCAACAGCGACAACACCAAGATCCAGCAGTACCTGGGATGGGAGCCCGATACCCGTCTGAAGGACGGCATGGAGAAGACCTACCGCTGGATCTACGACGAGTTCACCGCCAAGTACAACGCCAAGACGGCTCACAAGAGCTCGATCAGCACGTTCACCAAGGGCTCGCACCCGATCCCGGGCGACGGGTACAACCCCGACAGCCAGTTCAAGGACACCTGGTCGCAGGGCATCCCGGCCGGCTGGGGCGGTGGCAAGAAATCCAAGAAGAGCGCCGCACGCAAGACCAAGTCCAGCGGCAAGAAGAAAGTCGCCCGCAAGGGGCGGTGATCGCAAGAGCGTCGGGCTGAACATCCAGAGCCCCGGCCCCGCAAGGGCCGGGGTTTTTCATTCCTGCCGACCCGCCCTCCCGCGGGGCGAATATCGTTCAGCTCGTGGACCCGGACACCACCACCACGCCCGGCCCCGACGCCGCGCCCGCACGCAGCTCCACCGTGGACCTGGTGGATGCGCTCAGCGCCGCGCTGCAGCGGAGCGAGCGCCTGAGGATCTGGCTGGTCGCGGGCCTGGTCGGCGTGATGGCGACGATCACCATCGTGCGCCACATGCTGGGCGGGGCCATCCTGGTGGGCCGCACGTTCACGGCGACGCTGGCCCTGGCGGTCGTCACGGGCGCCCTGGCGCTCATCGGCGCGTACCTCGTCGGGAAGGCGGAGCGCGAGAAGCGCCTGCTGCCGGGGTGGTTCTGGGCCCTGACGGTGGTCGTCGACACGGCGCTGCCGTCGGCGCTGATGGTGGTGCTGCTGACGACGTCCGACCTTGAGCCGTTGCGGGCGGTGACAGCGCCGGCGATCCTCGTGTACCCCATCCTGGCGTGCGCCAGCGTTCTCCGCCTGCGGCCGGAATTGTGCGTGCTCGGCGCCGTGCTGGCGGGCGTGCAGCACGGCGCGCTCACGTCGTGGGCGGTGCACGCCACACCCGGCCTGGGACCGGGGCTGGCGCAGGTCGCTTACTCGTACACGGCGGCGGTGGTGATCGCGTGGCTGGTCGCGGCGTTCGTGTCGGGCGCGGTGCGCACGCACGTGATCGCGGGCCTCCGCGAGGCGCGGGTGCGGGCCGAGCTCGTGGGCGTGCGCGAAAAGCTCGACCTGGCGCGGAGCATCCAGGCCGGGCTGCTGCCGCGCGAGCCGCTGCGGCTGGACCGCTTCGAGGTCGTCGGGTTCAACCGCCCGGCCGACGAGACCGGCGGCGACTACTACGACTGGGTCCCTCTTCCCGACGGGCGTGTGGCGGTGATGATCGCGGACGTAACGGGTCACGGGATCGGCCCTGCGATCCTGATGGCCGTCTGCCGCGCATACGCGCGGGCGACGGTCCCGACCACCAACGGTCTGGCACACGCGATGGCCCGGCTGAACGGGCTGGTGAGCGACGACTTCACGGAAGGCCGGTTCGTAACTCTGGCGCTCGCGCTCCTGAACCCGGCCACCGGCGAGATCGACCTGATCTCCGCCGGGCACGGGCCGACGCTGCTCTTCCGCGCCGGCACCAGAACCGTCGAATCGTTCGGCGGCGACGGCCCCCCGCTGGGGATCGCGCCCGGAATTGACTTCGATCACCCCACGCGCCTGAAGCTCGAGCCGGGGGATTCGCTGCTCCTGTCCACCGACGGGTTTATGGAGACCGGCCGGACGGACGGGGCCCAGTACGGCACATCGGCCCTGTCAGAATCGCTGCTGCGCCACGCCCACCGCCCGTTGGAAGAGATCCCCCAGGCCCTGGACCGCGACCGGGAGGCCTTCGCGGCCGGCGAGCCCCAGCACGATGACGTCACGGCCGTGCTGGTCCGGTGCATCGCTCCGCGGCAGAAATAGCCCCTCCCCCGCGCCGTCCCGATTCTCCGCGCGGGCGGGGGTGTTCACGCCGATCTATTCTCTCTTCCCCGGAATGCCGGGCGAGGATCCCCACGTGCCCAAACCCACCTTCCTCATCATCTCCCAGGTCTACGTCCCCGACCCCGCCAGCGTCGGCCAGCACGTCGCGGACGCGGCCGAGGAAATGGCCCGGCGCGGCTACCGCGTCGTGGTGTACGCCGCGGCGCGCGGGTACGAGGACCCCTCAAAGCAGTACGCGTCGCGCGAGATGCGCAACGGCGTTGACGTGCGGCGCCTGCCCCTGTCGAGCTTCGGCAAGGGGTCGATCGCGGTGCGCCTCTTTGCCCAGTGGCTCTTCCTGATCCAGGCGTCGATCCGCGGGCTGTTCACTCGCGGGCTGTGCGGGATCATGGTGTCGACCAGCCCGCCGTTCTGCGGAGTCGGCGGCGTGTTCATCTCGCTGCTCCGCGGCGTGCCGCTCAAGTACTGGCTGATGGACCTCAACCCCGACCAGATGGTCGCGATGAAGGTGCTGGGGGAGAAGTCGCTCCCGGTGCGCGTCTTTGACATGTTCAACCGCTGGACGCTGCGGCGCTCCAGCGACATCGTCGTGCTCGACCGCTTCATGGGCGCGCGGGTGCAGAAGAAGCTCGACGTCGCCGCCAAGACCGCGACCATGCCGCCGTGGCCGCACGAGGACAAGCTCGAGCGCATCCCCCACGCCGAGAACCCGTTCCGCGCCGAGCAGAAGCTGGGCGATCAGACGACTGGCAAGTTCGTCGTGATGTACTCCGGCAACCACTCGCCGGCCAACCCGATCCGCACGCTGCTCGACGCCGCGGAGCGCCTGCAGGACAATGACCGCCTCGTCGTCATGTGCATCGGCGGCGGTGGCGGCAAGAAGGAGGTCGAGGAGAAGGTCGCCAAGGGCGTGAAGAACATCCGCTCCCTGCCGTACCAGCCCTTCGACAAGATCCGCTTCTCGCTCTCCGCGGCCGACGTGCATGTGGTCTCGATCGGCGACTCCGTCGTGGGCATCGTGCACCCGTGCAAGGTGTACGGGGCCATGGCGGTGTCGCGGCCGATCCTCCTGCTGGGCCCCACGCCGTGCCACGTCTCGGACCTGATCGAGCGGCACAGGGTGGGATGGCACATCAACCACGGCGATGTGGACGGCGCCGAGCGCGTGCTGAAGGAAATGATGGCCACGCCGCGCGAAGAGCTCGAAGCCATGGGGCACCGGGCCGCGGAGGTGATCGCCGGATCGCTCAGCAAGCGCGAGCTGATGAAGAAGTTCTGCGATGTGCTGCAGCGCGGGCTGCCTTCCCCGAACTGATCGTTCCCCGCGGGTTCACGCCGTCATCGAGCGCGAGAGCGTGCGCACGCAGTCGAGCACGATCTCGGCGGCGCGGTCGACCTCGTCTTGCGTGGTGAACCGCGAGATGCTGAAGCGCAGCGAGCCGTGGGCCCGCTCCTGGGGCACGCCCATCGCCAGGAGCACCGGCGAGGGATCGAGCGAGCCCGACGAGCACGCGGCACCGGCCGAGGCCCACACGCCGCGCTCGCTCAGCAGCAGCAGCAGCGCCTCGGCCTCCAGGCGCGGGAAGGCGATGTTGGTGGTGTTCCACAGGCGCGGGCGAGCGTCGGCGTGCACGCCGGGCAGATCGCTCGGGCCGTTGATCGACGCCTCCGGCAGCGCCGAGAGAATGCGCTGCTCGAATCGGTCGCGGAGCGCCGCACCCGCATCGCGACGCGACGGGCCCTCCAGCCACTTCAGTGCTTCCTCTGCCGCGGCACCAAAGCCCGCAATCCCAGGAACGTTCTCGGTCCCGCCGCGCCGACCCAGTTCCTGCGTGCCGTGGATCACGGGGCGGAGCTTCGTGCCCGGACGGATCCACAGGGCCCCCAATCCCTTGGGGCCGTGGAGCTTGTGAGCAGACACGGCGAGCAGATCAAACGGACTGTCTTCCTCCACGCTTACGGGTCGCTTCCCGACCCACTGCACGCCGTCGCACAGAAGCGGCACGCGCCGTGCGCGGCAGGCCTCTCCGATCTCGCGCAGCGGCTGGACCGCGCCGGTCTCGTTGTTGGCCCACTGCACGCAGACCAGCGCCGTCGTTGGGTCCATGAGTGCGGCCACGCTCGCCGGGTCAACCACGCCCCCCTGCTGCAGACCCGCCCAGCGCACGCGGACGCGCCCGGCCTTCTCGAGGTCTTCGACGAGGTCGCGCACGCACGCGTGCTCGATCCGCGAGGTGATGAGCGAGGGACGCACCTCGACGCTCGCCGATGGTTGAACCGTCGCCGCGGCCCCGCGCTCACGCGTGGGGTTCGCACGCCAAACCGCCAGCACGCCGCGGATGGCCAGGTCGATCGACTCGGTGCCACCGGACGTGAAGACAATGTCGCGCGGGGCGGCCCCGATCAGCGCGGCAACCTTCTCCCGGGCAAGTTCGATCTCGTGACGCGCGGCCTGCCCCGCCCGGTGCACGCTGGAAGGATTGTGCCACACCTCGCGCAGGGCCCGCTCGACGGCGGCGACGGCGGCATCGCTGGGGCGGGTGGTCGCGTTGGAATCAAGGTCGATGACCGAAAGGGTAGGAACGGGACGTGTTTGGCGAGCCCCGGTGCTCCCGGGCTGCCTGAACGGCAGGCCGTTCGTACGATATCCGGACCCTCACCCGCGCCGGACGCTCCCAGGGGCCTGAAAGCCCGGCCGGAGTTCGGCCAATCATCAGGCGGGGATTGAATCGGGGAAATTGCATGCGCTCCAAGCGTCAGTTCTTTTCGGGTGTTCCCTTCTCGCTCGCCGTGGCCGCGCTGGCCGCGATGGCGTCGCGCGCCCCCGCCCAGAGCGAGGCCGCCGCCGATGCGGGCTCGTGGAAAGACACGGCGGCCCGATGGCGGGACCGCCTGATCGCTCAGGCGGGCGAGCTTGAATCCAGCTCCAAGGCGTTCGTCGTCAAGCACCTGGGCGATCAGCCCCCGATGGTGCGCCTGCGCGGCCTGTACCGGCTCGAGACCCCCGTCGCGGAGGCGCCGGTGTGGACCGCGCTGGCGGAGGGGGAGAAGACGCCGTCGCGGGTCGTGCTGCTCGTGCACGGGCTCGACGAGATCGGCGACCTGTGGAACGACCTTGCCGCGCCCCTCGCGGCCGACCCGCGGATCTCCGGGGCGGGGATCATGCGGTTTGAGTACCCCAACGATCAGGCGATCGCGCGCTCGGCCGACGAGCTCGACGCGGCGCTCAAGGAACTTCGTCTCCGCGGCACGGCACGCGTGGACCTGGTGTGCCATTCCATGGGCGGGCTGGTCGCCCGCGATGCGCTCACGCGCCAGGGGCTGTACGCCGGCTCGGCCCGCGGCCACTCCGACCGCCCCGACCTCACCTCGATCGTGATGCTCGGCACGCCCAACGCCGGCTCGCCCTTGGCCAAGCTGCAGTCGCTGGGGCAGATACGCGAGCAGGTGCTGCGCTGGGTCGACTCGGACAATCACAACGTCCGCGACCTGTTCCGCGACGGGGGCGACGGCGACGGGCAGGCCGGCGACGACCTGATGCCCGGCTCGCCCTACTTGGCCGAGCTGAACACCCGCCCGCTGCCGCCGGAATCGGAGATCCCCATCACCGTCGTGATCGGTCGCGTCACCACGGCGGAAGACCTGCGGCTCGACAAGGCCCTGGAATCTCCCACGACCGTGAAGATCCTCGGGGAGGAGCGGACGGAAAAGCTGCTGGATGCCTGCCGCCGGTTCACGCGCGAACTGGGCGACGGCGTCGTGGCGTGCTCGTCGGCGTACCTCGAAGGGGCCAAGACGGTGTTCGTGATCGAAGCGACGCACCGGAGCATGGTCCGCACGCTGCGCACCGAGACCGCGGCTCGCGAGGTTCTCGACGCCGGCCCGGCGCCGCAGCCGCCGGGGATCCGGATCGTGCTGGACTCGCTGGCGGGGACCTGAAACCGGCCTCACGCCTTCGTCGACCGTCGGACGAACGTCGCACGAATCGGGGCCGGAACGGGGCCGGATCGCTTATTCAGGGCATCCGTGCGCTGGTAGACTGCCCCCCGTGGCCCAGCGGCGGCACCATTACGAGCAGGCCTTCGAGCAGTACCTCCGCGCCGAGCGGGTGCCGTACGTCGCGGTGGACGAGGCCAAGAAGGCGCTCATGCCCGAGGGCTCGCCGCTGACGGTCCGCGCCGCGGACGACCCGGGGCGCGAGTCCTCGCTCAAGTCGTTCGACTTCGTGCTGTACGGCGCGTCGGACTCCGGCCGCTCCGGCGACGGGCGTGCCAGCAACCTGCTGGTCGAGGTGAAGGGACGGCGCGTGGCGGGCTCGGCACGCGGGGCCCCGGGCGCCCTGCGCTCGCCGCGCCTGGAGTCGTGGGTCACGCTCGAGGATGTGCGGTCGCTCCGAACGTGGGCGGGTCTCTTCGGCCCTGAGTTCCTTGCCGCGTTCGTGTTTCTCTACTGGTGCGAGGACCAGCCCCCCGACGCGCTGTTCCAGGAGGTCTTCGAGCACCGCGGCCGGTGGTACGCGGTCCGCGCGGTGACGGTCGAGCGGTACGCCGCGGCCATGAAGACGCGCAGCCCACGCTGGGGAACCGTGCACGTTCCCGGCCCCGTCTTCGAGCGGATCAGCCAGCCCCTGCTTCCCGTGGTGGCGGGCGTGCGGCGCCTGGCGGAAGGGTTCACCGGCGCTTCGCCCTTCGACCCCGGGCCTGAGTGGCCGGCCATGGAGCGGTAAAGGCGCGCGAGCGATGAAGGACCGGGCCCGCCCGCGGCGACGAGCGTCACGCAAGCGCCACGGGCCCCGGCGTGGTCATAAAAAAACCGGCGCGGCTGGTGTGCCGCGCCGGTCGAAGGATCGCTGGAATCGAACCGCTCGTGCGTCGGCTCAGCAGCCGGCGACGAAGTGCTCGATGAAGCCGTCGAAGTCCTCACCGTTGACGAACGTGTTCTCGTCAAAGTCAGCAGACGGGTCGCCGGCCTCAAACGCGGCCACGAAGGCGTCGAAGTCATCGCCGTTGAGGAAGCCGTTGTGGTCGTAGTCGGCGGGGATGCGGGTCTGGCCGTTGAAGGACGCGGGCGTGGACGCGGTGTTCCCGCCGGCGTTGACGGCCGTCACGCCCCAGTAGAACTGCTCGCAATCAGTCAGCACGCTGCCGGGCAGCACGAAGCTGGTCGAGGCGATGCCGGACTGGGTGAAGAAGGGCGCCGAGAGGTCAGCCGCGGCCGACAGATTGATCGTGTAGCTGGTCACGCCGCTGGAAGCAGTCCAGGTGAAGGTGGGCGTGGTGCTCAGGTCGATCGAGAAGTCCGCGGGCGTCGAGAGCGAGAAGGCGCCGGGGGGAGTCGGGACCGTCGTGAACCCGGTGTCGGGGCCGGCGACGGTGCGGTAGGTCGCGGTGCCCTGGGCGGCCTGGGCCCAGTAGTAGTACGGGACGCCCGGCGAAGCCGTGGTGTCGTTGTAAGTGTTGGTGCCCAGCCCGGTGACGATCGCCGTGGCCGTGGCGATGTTGTTCACGGTGTTGCGGAGGACCTTGTAGCCGGTGTTGTTGGGGATCGCCGTCCACGACACGGTGACCTGCGTCGACGAGGTGCCGTCGGAGGCGGTGATGGTCGGCACGCTCGTGCCCGTCAGCGTGGCCTTGTAGAGCTGGACCTGGCCGCTGGCCGAGTCGGCCTTGGACACCTTGAAGTAGAAGTCACCGGCCGGGCTGAGCAGGGCGCCCGTGTAGGTCTCGGCGGTGCCCGCGGGCTGCGCGTTGACGTTGAGGAGTGTGGTCGAGCCGTCGGCGGCGATCAGGTCGAACTGGAGGTCGCCGACCGTCAGCGAGTTGAACGGCGTGCCGGAGTTGCACGAGCCGCTGGCGGCCTGCGTGCTGTTGTCGTACGTCGAGCCCACCGGCGTGAGCGTGAAATTGGCCAGAAGAATGCTCGCGGTCGTGATCTTGTGATAGTCGACCTCGCCGTTGGCGTCGATCGAGAGCGTGGAGCTGACCGTGTCGTTCGTGCCCGTGGGCGGGTTGGGGACGGTGCCGAGGCTGATCGTGCTGACGCCCAGATTGCCCGCGAACACGGCCGTCGCGGGGGTATTGTCGGGCTCGTTGATGTCGCCGTAGTACTTCTGGATGGCCCGGATGTCGTCCTGGCGCGGCCCGTCGAACGACGTGGCCAGGAACGGCTCCATGAGCTGGTTGGTGTCGCTGGAGCAGACGTGGTTAAAGCCAAAGCCGTGGCCGTGCTCGTGCGCTGCGGTGTTGCGGAGGAATCGGTGCTGGTTGGTCGAACTGCCGAAGTTCGCCGCCGTCGCGTCCCCCGAGTCGAACACCATGTCGCCGTTCTGCGGGAAGAACGTGTACGCAAGGATGCCGCTGCCGCCGTCGATCAGGTGCATCGAGATGCGGACGTGCCCGCGCAGGTTGGCGGCATAGCCCGAGCCCCACGCGGCGTTGTCGTCCCAGTCGTTGCCGCCGACGGTGATGCGCACGTAGTTGATGCCGCCCAGCTGCGACCAGCGGTCGAAGATCGACTGGAACCGCGAGACCCACGTCGCCCGTGCCGTCAACGCGTCCATCTTGGCGAACAGGTTGCTGGCGCTGGCCGCCTCGCCCGCACCGCCGGAGATCGACACGCCGTCGCCCACGAAGCTCCAGTACAGCGTGATCGGGTCGCCCGTGGAGCCGAAACTGCCGCCGGACCAGCGCGTGCCGGTCTGGTAGCGGCTCTGGTTCTCCTTCAGCCACGCCTCGTACATGCGCCGCTGGAGGTCGGCCATGGCGGCAAGGTTGTGGTCGCCGTTGGGGTCAAAGCAGGCCGCGAATCCGCCCAGGTTGCTCGCCTCAGAGGGGCGAACACCGGGGGCATGCCCCTCCTCGATCGTGCTCATGTCCTGGATAACCTGCGCGGCAGCGTCGCGCCCGTCGCCGACCAGCTCGCGCCAGTCCCCGTCGGTGCCGCGGGCCATCGTCACGCCCGACAGCGTTCCCAGGCCGACGCACGCACCGGCCACAACCAAAATCCCGTTCTTCATTTCTAACCTCTCGTGTACGACAGTGCCCGACGAGCGACCTGAGTGAATAACCCCGGCATCATGCACCCTCCCGACATCGGGGGGATGACCTTGTGCGGGAACGAAACTCCTCGAAACTGCGGCAGAAATCCTAACGCCACCCAAATAGTGCACCGAACGAGCGCACTCTCACCATGCGTTGCAGGAGGCTCGAGTGTTGCAGGCTAATACATGCTCCAGGAATGGATTCTCGTCCACGAATCGAGGGCGTATGACCCCGGATGTACGTCCGATCAGCATCCCTGTTCAAAGGCCACCACAAACCCGTCAAAGTCATCACCGGACACAAACGTGTCGTTGTTGAAGTCCGCCAGCGCGTCCCCGAAGTAGAACGCGCCCACGTAGAGGTCAAAGTCATCGCCGGTCACGAACCCGTCCATGTTGATGTCGGCAGCGCACACCACCTCGCCCATGACCGTGAGCGTCAGTGCCGGGCCGACGCCCGCCCCCGCCAGGTTCTGGTCCGATACCGCGATCGTGTACACCGCCTGGTAGGCGCCGACCGGCGCCGACGTGTCGAGCCACACGCTGGCGTCCTCGCTGGCGCCCGGGGCGATCCCCGCCGCGGCAGCCAGATCGGTGGCTGTCACTCCCGTGTCGCCCGAGCCGCTGATCGAATCAATGTCCAGCGCGGCCGTGAAGCCCGCGACCGCGACCAGGTTGTGCACCGAGACGGGCTGGGCCCGAAGACCCGTTCCGGCCCGGAACCGTCCCAGGTCGATCGTCAAGGAGTTCTGATCCGACCCCGCGTCGAACGAGGCGTTGGAGTGCGCCAGCACCGTCGCCGAGACATTGATCGTGTCGTCGCCGTCGTTCACGCCCTGGCCCGCCCCTGCGGACGTCAGGTCGGTGTTGTTGATCGTGAGCGAGCCCGCGTACCCGCCGGGCGAGACGGCGCCCGAAACGCCCACGCTGATCACGCGGCTCTGCGCGTTGTACGTGAACGCCTGCCGCGCCACGGCGGACGACGACGTCGCGGCGCCCGACGCGGTGATGTCGAACGTGGTCGGCGTGAAGCCGGACTTGCTGATCGTGACGTTCTGATTGGATAGCCCGGCGCCCACGATCACCGTTCCGAAGTTGATCGAAACAGACGACGAACCGTCGGCGGCCGGTGCTGCGCCGACGTAAATCGTCGAGTTGTTGGGCTGCGTGCCCCAGATAGCCCAGACGTACTCGGGGTGATCCACGAACGGGTTTCGGTTGTTCTGGTAATAGGTCGGGTTGAGGGACTGGGCGTACACCGTCTGGTTGCGCTTGCGGTCGCGCTCGCTGACGGGGCTCTCGTAGTGCCACTTGAGGAGTGATGCCAGATCGCCCATCTTCGATTCGCCCGTCAACGGCTGGCCGTTGATGAGCACGAAAGTCCCCGTGGTCGTCGAGCCCGCCGGGTCGCCGTAGCGTGTCGCGGCATAGAAAATCGCGCGGGCGGCCTCGCCGTGGTAATCAATCGGCGTGCCGGGCCGGTTCGCGTCCCACAGCGGGTCGGGGCCGTAGGCCTTGTTGCCGCGCGACGAGTTCAGGCTCGGCGTGCACGGACGGAGCATGTGCAGGTCGCTGTACTGCGGAGCGGTCGTGCTCGTGTTGCCGAAGCTCTGAGGCCAGGTGTGCTCGCGGTTCCACGTCACGCCCAGGTCCCACGCGCCGGACACCGAGACTCCGTTGTACACGAGAATGACGTTCGCGGCGTTGTTCGGGTCGCGGTCGATGATCGGCAGCGCGTAGCGCGCATCGCCGTACGAACGGGAAATAAAGCCCGCGCTGATCGCCGTGCGCAGGGTCGACTTGAGCGTGGCCCCCGTGCCGGTGACGCTCGCGTAATACCCCGCGGGCGGGTCGTAGATATCCGAAAACGCGGGGAGCGTGAACGCAAGACCGGCCACGGCGGCGATCGCGCACGACGCCGAGCGACGCATCAATCGGGTTGGCATGAACTGGCTCTCGAAGGGGCGTGGGGGATGAGACCGGGGGGCAAAGTCTAGGAAGACCCGGCGGCGCCGGACCCTCCGTCCAGAATAGCGGGGAGTCTTCCCCACCCCAACACAAAACACGCCCGCCGCCCGCCCGCAGCCCGATCCTTAGCTTCGCCCGGACAAACCTGACCAAGAGACCCGCCCGTACCCGGCCCTGTGCGCGGCTTCGACCGCGGGGCACACCACCCCGACGGGCTCCCAAAGCCACACCCATCTGGCCCCTCACCCCCATAACCACATCGCCCGCCGCGGCCGTCACGTCCGCGGTCGAACACGTCCGCACCCGGTTTTCCCTTGGCTCGGCCTCGTCCGCACGCCGCGCGGCCTCCCGCCCCGCTTACGAGTCATGCCCCGTCATCGACGGCAGCACATGCCCCGCATCCCGGAGCGTCTTCTCGCGCTTCGCCAGCTCAAGGTCCCCGTCCACCATCATCGCCACCAGTTGCTCGAGCGTCGTCGTCGCCTGCCAGCCCAGCTTCTCGCGGGCCTTGGTCGAGTCGCCCTGCAGAATGTCCACCTCGGCCGGGCGCAGGTAGCGCTGGTCGAACGCGACAAAGTCCTTGTAGTCCAGGCCCGCGTGGGCAAAGGCCATCTCGCAGAATTCCTTGACGCTCGCCGTGCGGCCGGTCGCGATCACGTAGTCGTCGGGCTTCTCCTGCTGGAGCATCTGCCACATGACCTTGACGTAGTCGCCCGCAAAGCCCCAGTCGCGCCGGGCTTCGAGGTTGCCCAGGTAGAGCTTGTTCTGCAGGCCCATCTTGATCCGCCCCACCGCCCGCGTGATCTTGCGGGTGACGAACGTCTCGCCGCGCCGCGGTGATTCGTGGTTAAAGAGAATCCCGCAGCTTGCGTGGAGCTTGTAGCCCTCGCGGTAATTCACCGTGCACCAGTGGGCCATGACCTTGGCGCAGGCGTACGGCGAGCGCGGGTAGAACGGCGTCGACTCCTTCTGGGGGATCTCGACGACCTTGCCGTACTGCTCCGAGCTCGACGCCTGGTAGTACCGCACCTGCTGGCCCGAGTCGTTCTGGAACTCCTTCACCGCCTCGAGCAGCTTCAGCGCCCCCATCGCCACCGTCTCGGCGGTGTAGATCGGCATGTCGAAGCTCACGCGCACGTGGCTCTGCGCGGCAAGGTTGTAGACCTCGTGCGGCCGCACCTGCTGCATCAGCTTGGCCAGCGTGTTGGCGTCGCACATGTCCCCGAAGTGCAGCTTGAGCTTCCCCCCCTGGTGCGGGTCCTGGTAGATCTGGTCGATCCGGCGCGTGTTGAAGCTCGAGGAGCGGCGGATGATGCCGTGGATCTCGTAGCCCTTGGCCAGGAGAAATTCGGCGAGGTAAGACCCGTCCTGCCCGGTGATCCCGGTGACGAGCGCGCGCTTGGGGGGGGTGGTCATCGGGGGAGTTTATCGGCCAAAAACGGCGGGGAAGATGGTCAAACGGAAAAGGCCCTTTGGCGGAAGCGTGCCGCTCCGACGACTCGGTGGACATAGCGGCAGGTCATGGCCGCCTTCGCGTGATGCAGGCCGAAGCCGACAGAATGCAGATCATCGCCATGCCCGCCGGCGAGGGGACGCTGGACGCAATGCGCAATCCCGCAGCGCCGTGGCTCTGCGGAAATGCGCCATCAGTAAAGCCAGCCTTGTCTGCGTCCAGGTAAGGAGGTAAGCACGCGGCAAACGTCCCATCGAGACTTCTGAAGCGAGGCGATGCCGCTTCCGTTTCCTCTAGCCATTCCTGCGCCCCGCCGCTCAGATCCAGCAGTCCCCAAGGCGACTTGGTGTTCGCATACGACCCGAGTGGGTAATCCCACTGCGGAAGCCCGTCGGTGCGATATCCCGCCGACGTTTCGCCCACTCCCGGCGCTCCGGGGATCGGTGCGGTGTCCGAACTGTTGCTGTATTCCCACCACCCGCCCTGTCCGTTCTTGGTGGGGTCGTAGTGCGCGGCCTTGAGCCACTCATCCAACGTCGGGATCCAGAACTTGGCGCCGGGCGAGTGCGTGAGCTGGTCGGTGAACGTGCCGCCGGCGCCGCTCCCGAAGGTTGAGGCGTCGTAGGCCCCGCTCAGGATCGAGTTGTAATCCGTGGACTTGCCGTTGTTCAGCCAATTGCAGAACTTGGCCGCCCAGCGCCAGGTAATCCCCTGCACGGGCACGAGTTGCGGCGAGGCGATGCCCGAGCGCAGCGCAAAGCCGCTGCCGCTCGATGTCGCTCCCCACCACAGGGGAACGGCGTCGGACATGTTGTACCCGCGCGTGGCGAAGGTGTTGATGAACTCCATCCACTGGCCGGTGGTGGTCTCGAGCCTGGGCATGCGGTAGGCGTACGAGACCGAGCCGCGCCCGGCGTTGGTGCCAAAGTCAGGGTCGCCGGGGTACGCCGGGTTGTTCGGGCTGCCGATGGTGACCCACTGGAAGTCGTAGTCGGGCGGGATGTCCGCGAGCGCCGGGGCCGCGAGCGCCGCCGCCACGAAAACCACCGGCCACCCGGGAAGAACGAACCGGGACGAGCGATGTTCACCATATCATGCCGTGAAACCTCCTCGGGGAGCCCGCCGCCTCCCGCGTTCAACTCTATCACGCCGTCCGCGCGGCGCCAGCGCCGCGGCGCGCTGGAATCAGAACACGATCTGGATCACCGTCATCACCAGGATCAGCAGCGCGATGACGCCGATCACCCACCACGCGGCGCGCGAGGGCTTCTGGTCGCCGCCCATGAACACGCGCCCGCACTTCCAGCAGACCTCGGCATCGTCGTAGCACTCGGTGCCGCACTCCGGGCACGTGCGCGTGACGCCGCCGAACTGCTCGAGATCGGCCTCGCTCGGTTCGTCATCGCGCCCGCCGGGGCCGGCGTTGCGGGGCATGTTGGTACGGCGGCGGGCCATGCTGAAAGGATAGTTCGGTACACTCGCCCCCATGGCCGCGCCCGACGATGCCGAGCTCTTGAAGCTCTACCTGGTCGGGCGCGATGTGCCCTGCCCCAAGTGCGGGTACAACCTGCGCGGGAGTGTGTCGGGCGCGTGCTCGGAATGCGGCACGGAACTCAAGCTGCACGTGCACCCCGTGATCCGGCTGCCGCGGTCGTACTCGGCGGGCATCCTCGGGCTGTCCACGGGCCTGGTGCTCGGGGCGGGCGTGGCGTTCCTCGGCATTGCCGCCGGGCCCGTGCCGCTGCTGGGCGGAACCCTCGCGGCAGTCTTCTCCCTCGTCGGGCTGGTGCTGTGGGACAAGCTCTACTACCGAACCCGGCGGCACCGGCGCGAGGCGATCGCGTACCTGGTGTGGTTCAGTTGGCTGGGCGCGGCAACGGCGCTGGCGCTCCTGGTCTCGCAGGTCATGCGCGTGCTGCGGTGAGGCGCCCGGTCACGATTCAGACTCTGCGAAGCGCTTCTTCTTTTCCCAAGGCTTGGCGTTGCCGTTCACGACCTCGGCCGTGACGCCGCCGACGATGCGCACGCACGAAGAGCCCAGGCACGCGACCAGTTCCTTCACGAGCGGCGGATCGAGCGCGACGCGCAGGCGCGCATCGGTCGCGAGCACCACGGCGCTCGCGCCCGAGAGCACCACGAGTTCAACGGGGAACCCTGCCGCGCCGCCGTTGCCCTTTTCCTTGCAGAGCGCCGCGACGCGCTCGAGCGTGGACTGGCCGCTGCCGTTGAGGCGAAGGTCGTCGAAGATCAGTTGCAGGCGCCCGGGGAGCAGGGGCACGCCGTCGATGGGCACGACGCGCTCGACGATCACCTGCGCATCGCCGCGCGAACGATCGAGCCGGCCGAGCAGGAAGACGGTCTTGTCGGCCTCGGCCAGGTGGCCAAAGCGCGTGTAGTTGTCGGTGAAGAGCACGCAATCCATCGCGCCGCCACCGTCCTCGAACGTGAGGATCGCCATCTTCTGGCCCGCGGAGCGCCCCGACTTCACCACCAGCGCCCGCACCGACTGCACCAGCCCGGCCATCACCACGCGGGTGTCCTGCGCGGCTTCCTTGGCGGTGTTCGTCGTGTGCGTCGCAAAGACGCTGAACCACTCGCGCCACATCTCCAACGGGTGGCTGGAAACATAGAACCCCAGCACGTCCTTCTCGTGCGCCAGCGACTCAGTCTCGCTCCACGGCGCGGCCTTGGCCAGCCCGCCCCCGGCCGGCGCAGCCGCGGGACCTGCCTCGGGCTCTCCGAACCCAAAGAGCGCCCCCTGCCCCGACGCCTTGTCCGCGGCAATCTTCTGCCCGGCGCTCACCGCCTGCTCGATCGTCGCGAGCATCGCCGCCCGGTTCTCGCGCCCGTGCACCCCGTCAAAGGCGCCGCACTTCACCAGCGCCTCGATCGTGGCCTTGTTCAGGATCCCCGGCCCGCGCGCCAGCACGCGCTCGCAGAACTGGAAGAGGGAGGTGAAGGGGCGCAGTGACGGAGTGAGGGCTGGGGAAAGTGACGCAGTGACGGAGTGACGGAGTGACGGAGTGGAAGACGCCGCATCGTCGCCGCGCTTCTTGGTACGAGCACCTTGTGCTTTCTCTCCGGCTTCGTCACTTCGTCCCTTCGTCACTCCGTCACTTCTTGTCCCTCCGTCACTTCTCTCCCCAATGATTTCCTCGATCGCCTTTTCGCCCACGCCCTTGATCGCCTTGAGGCCGAAGCGCACGTGGCCGTGCGCTGCCGTGCGGGGCTCGTCGCCCTCGAACACCACCGCAAAGTCCGCGTCGGAAAGGTTGATGTCGGGCGGGCGCACCTCGACGCCGGTCTTGATCACCGCGCCCGTCGCCGGGTCGATGAAGCGCGTGCGGCGGCAGTCCTCGAGGTACGGCGTCCACTCGCTCACCTTGCTGGCCTGCGATTCGTACGTGAGGAACGCTGCCATGTACTGGTTGGGGAAGTACGTCTTGAGGTACGCCGTCTGGTACGCCACGATCGCGTACCCGGTCGAGTGGCTCTTGTTGAAGCCGTAGCCGGCGAACTTCAGGATCAGCTCGAAGAGGTCCTCGGCCTGCTTCTTCGTCAGGCCCTGCTTCTGCGAGCCCTCGACGAACTTGGGCCGCTCCTTCTCGATCTTGTCGTGCTTCTTCTTGCTGATGTTCTTGATCAGCGTGTACGCATCGCGCAGCTTGATCCCGCCCAGGCCGTGCACGATCTGCATGACCTGCTCCTGGTACACCATCACGCCGTACGTCTCGGCGGTGTACCGGTCGACGATCTCGTGCACCCGCGGCACATCGTCCTGCCCGTGCTTGCGGCGGTTGTAGTCGGGGATCAGATCCATCGGCCCCGGCCGGAAGAGCGCGTTGGCCGCGATCAGGTCCTCGAGCCGGTCGGGCTTCATCTCGACCAGCAGGCGCCGCATGCCGCCCGATTCAAACTGGAACACGCCCGTGGTGTCGCCGCGCCGGAACATCTCGAAGACCTTCTGGTCGTCGAAGGTGAGGCGGTCGAGGTCGAGGGGATGCGCGAATGTGGGATGTCGGATGTCGGATGTCGGAGAAGCTCCCCGCACCGATGCCTTGCTTCCGACATCCGACATCCGACATCCGACATTGCCTCGATAGTCATGGGCTCGCCCCACCGCCGCCCAGATCTCCTCTTCCCCCAGCCCCTCCCTGATCAATTTCTTGGCCCGCTCCACGACCGAGATCGTGCGCAGGCCGAGGAAGTCCATCTTCAGGAGGCCCATCTTCTCGCACGTCGGGCCGTCCCACTGCGTCACCGTGCCGCTGTCCTCGCCCGGCTGCTTGTACAGCGGCACGATCTCGTGGAGCGGGCGCGTGGCGACGATCACGCCCGCGGCGTGCACCCCCGCGTGCCGCACCTGGCCCTCGAGCGTCCGCGCGTTGTCGATGAGCGAGCGGGCCGTGTCGGCGTCGATCTGCTGCTCGGGCCCGATCCGCTCGTTGATCTTGTCCAGGGCTCGCTGCTCGCCCTCGTACAGGCCCTTGAGGTCGGGCTCCTGCGTGATCGCTTCGTCGAGCGTGATGTTGAGCTGCTCGGGCACGAGCTTGGCGATGCGGTCGGCCACCGGCAGCGAGATCGCCAGCACCCGCGACACGTCGCGGATCGCGGCCCTCGCCTTCATCGTCCCGAACGTGATGATCTGGGCCACGTGCCCGTACTTCTCGCGCACGTAGTTGATGACCTCGCCGCGCCCGTCCTGGCAGAGGTCGATATCGATATCGGGGAACTCGGAACGATCGGGGTCGGTGAAGCGTTCGAACAGCAGGCCGTACCGCACCGGGCACGCATTGGAGAGCCCCAGCACGTACCCGACCATCGTGCCCACGCCCGATCCACGCGCGTTCGACGGGATCGCGTGCTGCCGCCCCCAGTTCACGAAGTCCCACACGATCAGGAAGTACGCCGCGATGTTCTTGTCGCAGAGGATCTTCAGTTCGCGCTCGAGCCGCGCCCGCTGCTCGACGCGCTCGGGCGACACGCTCTCGCCGTCGGGCCCGTAGCGCCACACAAAGCCCGCGTCGGACAGCAAGCGCAGGGCCCGATCGCACTCCTGCTTGGCCTCGGCCATCTCCTCGGGCGTGGGAACGTGGTCGAACGGCACCACCTCGACGCGCGTGCAGAAGTCCGTGTACCACGCGGTCAGGTCACCCGCGTACTTCGCGTCATCGTGGCGCGGCAGGTCCGAGCCCTTGGACTTCTTCCCCTTGGCTTCCTCGCCCTTCACCACCACCCGCACCATCGGCGCGTTGTTCTTGCCCAGCGGCAGGTCGACGTTGCAGCGCTCGGCGATCCGGATCGTGTTGTCGCACGCCTCCGTTCCTTCCTTGCCGTACTGCGCAAACATCTCGCGCATCTCGCGCGGCGACTTCACGTACAGCTCCGCCGGGTACCGCATCCGCTTCTCTTCGGACTTGTTCTTGCCCGTCGAGATGCAGATCAGCGTGTCGTGCGCGTCGTGGTCCTGGGCCCGAAGAAAGTGCGAGTCGTTGTCGCACACCAGCGGCAGGTCCAGCTCGCGCGCCAGCCGGATCAGGTGCTTGTTGATCGAGTTCTGCTCGCGGATGTGGTGCTGGAGCTCGATGTAGAAGCGAGGAAGGGACGGAGTGACGGAGTGACGGAGTGACGAAGTGCCGGATCCCTCCACTCCGTCACTTTGTCGCTTCGTCGCTTCGTCGCTTCGGTTCTTCCCGAACACCCGCTTATGCCACTGCGCGCTCTCGACCGCCGCCAGCCAGTGCTTCTCGTCGCCCGTCCGCTCGTAGTCCAGCAGGTGCTCGCCGATCTCGCTCCCCAGGTGACCGTTGATCGCGATCAGGCCCTCGCTGTGCTTCTCGAGCAGCTCGCGGTCGATGCGCGGCTTGTAATAGAACCCCGAGAGGTACGCCTCGCTGCACAGCACCAGCAGGTTCTGCCACCCGGTGTTGTTCTCGCACAAGAGCACCGTGTGGTACCCGCCCTCGCCGCCGCCGGTGTACGTCCGGTCCGTGCGCGGCTTGTCGGGCGGCGTCACGTACGCCTCGACGCCCAGGATCGGCTTGATCCCCTTCTCCTTGCACGCCTGGTAGACCGAAACGGCCCCAAAAATGTTGCCGTGGTCCGTCACCGCCACGGCCTTCATCCCAAGCTCGGCCACCCGCGCCACCAGCCGGTCCACGCGGTTCCCACCGTCCAGGAGCGAGTACTCGGTGTGAAGATGGAGGTGGACGAACTGCTCGGCGTCGGCAGGTGGCGTCGCGGCTTCCGTGCGCGTGTCGGCGATCATGGGTGGGCTCGGGGGCTGGTCGGGCGGTGTGATTCAGGTCGGCCGCGGCTTCCGCCGGGCCGGGGCCAGTGTACCCGCCACCAAATGGCGGGCGAACTCCCGCTGTCAATACCTCCGCCAAGCTCCATCCCGACCCCACGAAATGCCGACCCGTGTTCCCCCCAATAATCTCTGGCCGCCCGCGGAGAACTCACCATGAACGGTCGCCTGCTCGCCGTCGTCTCCCCGGTCGCCATGGCCATCACGGCCCTCGCCCAGCCGCCCGCCCCCCAGCCCGCGCCCGCCGCCGATCCCAAGCCCGCCGCCGAGCAGCCCCCCGCGCTCGCCGGGCCCAAGGTGGCGCCCAAAGCCGGACCCCAGGGCATCGTGGCGGTCGATTTCAACGGCGAGGTGCGGCGGCCTGAAATGACGCCCGAAGAAGCCGCGATCGCCCGGCTCGAACTCGACGACGCCATCAAGGCCAGGGTCCGCGCCATCATCAACAAGCGCGACGCGATCATCGACGACTTCGTCTCCGGCAACCTCGACCTGCTCACCAAGTTCGGTGCCGCGGCGGGCGGCAACGACAAGCTCGACCAGGCCATGCTCGGCCTCGAGGCGTTCCAGAAGCTCGCGCCCCTCCGCGAGGGCGGGTCGCTGTGGGAGCAGGTCAAGGCCGCGCTCCCCGAGGAGCCCGCGAAGAAGTTCGATGCCCTGATGAACGAGTACTGGGACGCGATCGTCGCCGAAGGCAAGCGCACCAAGAACGACAAGGGCAAGGAACGCACACGCTTTGAGATCGTGATCGCCGAACGCCTGGCGATCCTGGGCAAGGAGATCGAGCGATCCTTCGCCCGCCAGCAGTACACCGGCGGCATCGTGATCGCGTACTTCACGCAGGACCTGAACCTGACCGAAGCGCAGAAGGCCCGCGTCCGCCAGATGTCGCTCGAGTTCGCGCGCAAGACCGACTTCAACGCCACCGAAGAGCAGCAGCAGAAGCTCCTCCTCGAACTCATGAGCATCCTCAACGAAGAGCAGCGCACCAAGGTGATCAAGCGGCTGGGACTCTGACGCCGAGCCTGATCTCTTCGCCCGGAGGGCGACCGAACGTTGCCAGGGGCGCAGCGCTTCGCAAGCCCCTGGAACTGGATGTGTGAAGATTTGCGGCCCCCGGCCCGGAGGGCCAACGAATCAATCGCCAAACGCTTGGGATCAATCCCGTGATTACCCAATCCCAGCGCTGCCCGCTCTCAAACTCGCCACGGTGATCGCCGCCAGCATCAGCCCCAGCGCGACGGGGCCGAGCGCACGCCACCTTCCCAGTGCGCCGAACACGCCCCTCTCCGGCGGCACATCCTCCGCACACTCGCTCGCCATGATCGCCACCAGCGCCAGCACGATCAGCACCAGCGGCTCCATGTAGCGCTGCCACGCCGCGAACGCGGTGCTCTGTGCCGCCATGAACCCCAGCACCGCCGCGAGCACGATCAACGCCTCGCGCCGCCTCAGGCTCGCGAGGCACAGCCCGACGATCGCCCCCCCCACCGCCGCGCCGCCCGCCAGGAACAGCGAGCGCCCGCCGACCACAGGCAGCCTGGGCACCAGCGCCCAGAACCCGGTATACCGCCCCGCGTCGGCGTTGAACGTCGTCTCGGGCACGAGCGCCACCACCAGCCCCGCGATCATGCCGACCGTCACCGCCGCGACCGCCAGCGTCTGCCCCGCGCGGACGCGCCGCAGCCCCTCGCGCAGGAAGCCCAGGAAGAACACGCCGTACGCGCCGAAGAGCATCAGCAGGAAGGCGGGCGTCGCAGGATTGCCGCCGGAGTTCTTCGGCGAGGTCTTGCCCACCACCGGGTCGTGCACGCCGCCCTGGAAGAGCGGCGGCACCGGCCCGTGCCACAGCTGCCAGAACGCCCCCACCGCCGCGAACGCCGGCACGCTCGCCACCAGCGCCATCCCGAGCCGCCGCACGCGCGTGCGCGCCTCGGGGTTCTCGTCCGGACCGCCCAGGAACGCCCACAGCCACAGCACCCCCGCCGCCCACAGATGAATCTGCCGGCACAGCACCAGCAGCAGGAGCACCACGCCCGCGCCGAAGATCAGGGGCGCCGTCGGCACGCGGAACATCGCGATCGCCAGCACCGCCAGCACGCCCAGCCACCCCGCGTTGTCCGGCAGGATCCACGCCCCGGCGCTGAACACGTACAGCGAGCACGCCAGCGGCAGCACCAGCGCGCCCGCCGAAACCCCGCCCGCCCGGCGCACGCCGAGCACAACCAGCAGCCCCAGCATCCCCAGCGTGAACGCCGCGCCGCAGGCCCGAAGCACGCGCGGCTCGTCCGACATGAACCGCGACACTTCCGCGAGCGCCAGGTGGTACCCCGGCGTGGTCGCCGAGCGATAGTCACGCAGGTCGGCGCGGGGCAACTCGGCCGCGAACGTCCGGACCGCCATCAGGTGGTAGTTGTCCTGGTCCTGCGCGGCGCGGCTGTTCGCGAACGCGTCGAACGCGATCACCGCCGCCGTTGCCGATAGCCACAGGCCCAGCGCGGCGATCACCGCGGCCACGCCGCGCCCAAACCGGCCGGTGCTGGCGGTGTCGGTGGCCATCGTTCTACGCGTGACTCGACCGCTTCCAGTCCGGCCCGTACCGCCGCCGCGCGTACGCGTCGTAGAGCATCGTCCGCTTGAACGCCTCGATCAGGCGGTACGCGCGGCTGTTCTTGATGCGCGCCAGGCGCGCCACCGGGTCCTCGGCGGGCTCGATCAGGCGCCAGTCGGCGCCGAACCGCAATCGCGCAAACGCCCGGTACGGCACCGAACGCTTGGCCGTCTGGACCAGCCTGTACGTGCGCGAGCCCTCGATACGCATCAGCTCCTCGAACACGCCCGAGTGCGCCGGAGACGGGATCGGCACCGACGCGGGCCGGGCCTCGATCGACGATGCCGCGGCGGGCTGCGGCGCGGCTCGCGCCCGCTCGCGCTCCGCCCACAGCCAGTCGCACAGCTCGCTCACCCGGATGAACTCAACGGCGCGGTCGGCGCTCTCGTGCCCGAACCCGGCGCCCAGCACCGTCCGCGGCCGGCGCTCCGCCAGGTCGATCGCCCGCCGCAGCGACGCCGCAACCCCGTCGCCCATGGCGTCGAGCGTGAACGAGCCGCGGATCCGCTCCATCGCCGCCCGCCCCAGCCGCTCCCGCCGCTCCGGGTCGCGCAGGAGCGCGCCCAGCTCGTCCGCGTAGCGGGCCGCCTCGCCCTCCACGCCGCCCGACCGCTCGATCAGCACACCCTCGTCCTTGCCGCACACCTCGGCCTGACCGCCCACGTTGGCACCCACGAACGCGACCCCCGCGGCCATCGCCTCGAACAGGACCAGCGCGATCCCCTCCCACAGCGAGGGCAGGAAGAAGATGTCCGCCGCGCCCATCAGCTCGCGCACCCGCGCCGACGACGCCTCGCCCAGCAGGCGCACGCACTCTCCCAGGTGGTTGTCGCGCACGAACTTCTCGAGGTACGCGCGGTCCTCGCCGTCGCCGGCGATCACCGCCAGGAACTTCTCGCCGCGGGCCGACAGCTCCTTGAACGTCGCGCCCAGCACGCGCGGCTGCTTCTGCGCCGTCAGCCGCCCGGCAAAGAGCACCAGCGGCACGTCGTCTGCCACGCCCAGCTCGGCGCGGACGCGGGCCCGCAGCTCCGGGTCGGGCTTCCACTGCTCGGGGTCGACGTTGATGTAGCGCACGTCGACCCGCTCCCCGTCCGCGCCGCGCTCGACCATCCAGCGCTTGAGGTGCTCGCTGGTCACCATCGTCAGGTCCAGCTGCTCGTGGGCGCCCACGGAGTACCGCGCGTACCCGCCGTTCTTCCAGTACCCCTCCTCCATGTGCACGTAGTCGACGTACGCGGGCCCCGGGCAGACCGAGCGCAGGTACGGCAGGGCCATGTAGCCAAGCTCGCTGTTGCTCACCATCACCACGTCGGGCCGGCGCGACTCGATCAGGTGGCGGACAAACAGCGGGTGATCGACCGGCCGCAGGAAATGGTGCAGCAGGAAGATGTCCGGCGTGCGGGCGCTGAACTCAGGCAGCCACGTGTGCGCCGCGCGCACGGTGCACGCGATCGTCACCTCCCAGCCCAGCCGCCCGAGCTGGTCGAGCAGGTCGAGGTTGAACTTGTCCGCCCCGCCCATGCGCAGCCAGGGCGCGACGATCAGAAGGCGCGGGCGCAGCTTGCCCAGCGGCGCCGCGGCGGGCAGCTCCCGCGCCACCTGCTCGAACGCTGTGTGCCACCTCGTGGCGATCTGCGGGAACGCCTTCTTTCCCGAGTACAGCTCCGGGTACTTGGCCTTGAGCCCGTCGTGGAACGCCTTCTGCCGGTCGGCCCCGTCCCAGTCGGCCCAGTGCTCGCCGTGGTCGTTGCGGCGCCGGTACCAGGCGAGGAACTCGGGCATCGTCGCGCCCCAGTGCCCGCGGTCGGCGGCGCGCACGAAGAACTCCCAATCCTCCATCCCGCCCCGGATCGATTCGTCGTACCCCCCCACCGCCGCGTGCGCGCTCCTGCGCACCATCACCGTGTGCGACCCGACCGGGCACTCGTTCAGGAACATCTGCGGCGTGTGAAAGCCGTGCGTCCACAGGTAGCTCTGCGCCCCGAACCCCACCTCGTACGTGTGCACGAACGCGTACTCGGGGTGGCGCAGCAGGAACCAGAAGCACTTCTCGACCGTCGTCGGCTCGATGAGATCGTCGGCGTCGAGCTGGTACACGTACTCGGTGCGGGCCGCCGCAAAGCCCGCGTTGCGGGCCGCGCCCGGGCCGGAATTCGCCGGCAGGTCGATCACCCGCACGCGCGGGTCGAGCGTGCGAAACTCGTCCAGCACCGCCAGCGAGACCGGGTCGGTCGACGCGTCGTTCACGATGATCCACTCGAACGCCTGCAGCGACTGGGCCATCACGCTCCGCGCCGTCTCCCGGAACCGCTCCCCCGCGTTGAAGAACGGCGTCAACACCGTGGCCAATGGCTCGGGTGCACGCTCCCCGGCCGGCGCGTAGTCAAACCGCGGGCGCCGCGGCCCGGCGGGAATGTCGGTGTAGTCTGGGCGGCGCGGGTCGATCATGGAGCGTTCCTGAGCCGCGGCAGGGACCGCCGGTCCGGCACGCCGACCCGGGCCGGCGTCTCCGGCACGGGCGGCGGCGGGGCCTCTCCGTTCCCCCCATCATTGCCCGCCGGCTTTGATTCGACGACCGCCGCCGCGGGGATCCCGCTCGCGCCGGGGTCGGCCGCCGGAACGCCAGGGGTCCGAGGACGCTCGCGCGCCACGAGGCACCGGTCCAGCTCGTCGTTCCGAGCCGTGAGTTCCGCGACCCGGCGCGCCGTCTCGCGCTGGAGGGCCTCGACCGATGCGAGCCGGGCCGCCAGTTCCGCAAGCCCGGCATCCCGCGCCCCGATCCCCTCGCGGAGCGCCGCCACGTCGCGCTCCAGCGCCGCGCGCGATCGATCCAGCTCGGTGTTCCTCTCGCGCAGGACCGTCGCCTCGCGCTGCCGCTCCTCGAGCGCGGCGGCCAGTGTGCGCCGCTGCCCGTCGAGCCAGTCCCGGCCCTCGGTCAGCTCCGCCGTCCACCGGCGGAGCTCGGTGATCGTCGCGTCGCGCTGCTTCACCTGATCGCTGAGCCAGTCCCTGGCCTCGGCGAGCTTGGCCGACCACTGGCGGAGCTCCTCGCGCCCGGACTCGACCGCCTTGATTCGCTCCCGCAATTCAGCCGCGGCGGCCTCGTGCCGGGCGGCGCTGCTCTCCAGCCACGCCCGCCCCTCGTCCTGCTGGGCGCACCACGCCCGCAGTTCGGCGATGGTCTTGGCGTGGCTGTCGGCGATGCCGCGGTGCCGGTCCACCTCGAGCTCAAGCCAGCCGCGGGCATCGTCCAGACGCTGCGCCCAACGCCGCAAGTCGGACACGCTCTGGGTCTGTGATGCCACCCACACCTGCGCCGAGGGAGCCGGGCGGCGGCTGAGCATGTCGAGCGCGTACGCGCACCGCCCCGCCGCCTCGGCCACGATCGCCACCTCAGGCAGCCCGAAGTTGACCGGTCGCTCCGGGTCGCCGATCACGTTGAGCCACGGGCCCGAAAGCACGCGCTGCGCCTCGCGCACGCCCCGCACCCACGCCACCCGCGCCCCGTCCGCGTCCCCGTCGGCCGCGGCAATGGCGCCGGCCTGGAAAGCGGCGTCGACCGTCTTGCTCGCCAGCAGCGGGCTGAAGCGCGTGCAGTCCATCGACGCGCAATCCTCGAACAGCCGACGCGCCCCCGCGCGATCGCCCAGGCACTCGGTCAGCAGCGCCGCGGCGTAGCGGTTGGAGATCCGCCACCGCCACCCGTGCGGCGTGTCGTCCGCACGACCGTCAAACTCCCCCAGGGCCCGGAGCAGGTCGCCGATCGTCGCGGCGTCCGCCGCGCCGCGCCCGAACCGCTCGAGCTCCTGGTACGCCAGCACGCACAGCGCCGCGCCCACCCCGGGCGACCCGGCGCGGCCGGTAGCGATCACCTCGCGCGCCAGCCGCCGCAGCAGCGCCGGGCGCGTGGCACGCGAGCCGATCGAGACGATCGACCGCACCAGCCACGGGTTGTCGTAGTCGCGCCCGAACGAGGTGAGGTGGTAGCCCGCCTCGCGCGGCGCATCCGCGTACGCCGATTCGCGGTACCCGCCTTTGTCGGCGCCGATCGGGCTTTTCATCGCGACCGCCAGCCACCACTCCGCCGGAGGCGGGTTCTTCAGATCGTGCGACGGCGGCGCCCCGTCCGGCGCTGCGTCCTCGGCGAACGTCACGTCGATGATCGCCCGGCGTGCGCCCGTGAGCTTCATTCCGCCGCCGGCGGTCTGTGCCGCGGCACGCTCCAGCAGGAACCGGGCGCTTACCTCCGATCCCAGCCGGTCCCACGTGTACACGTGCAGGTGGTGCGGGTTGGGGTCCTTGCCGCTCTCGTCGGTCCAGTCGCACGGGACGCTCACGATCAGCCGCCCGCCGGGCGTCAGCACGCGCTCAAACTCCGCGAGCAGAGCCGCCGGGTCGGGCACGTGCTCGAGCGTCTCGAAGCACGCGACCAGGTCCACGCTGCGGTCGGGCAGAAAGGAAAGATCAGGGAGCGTCGCCTCCCGGAACTCAACCGTGCCGGGCGCCGCCGCATCGTCCGCGTAGCACGCCCTCGCGTACGCGACCGCCCCGGGATCGCTGTCGACGCCGATGACCCGCGCTGCGCCGGTGCCGCGCGCCAGGATGCACGACCCGTACCCCATCCCGCACGCCGCGTCGAGAACAACGTCGCCGGGGCGCACGAACGGGATCGCGTACCCGTAGCGAGCGATGCGCGCGTCGGACCGACGCCCGTGCTCGCTGAGCGCATCGGAGGGTCCGCTCTCTCCGGCGACGGTGGGCTTGGGCACGAGCGATCCTGCCGCCGCTGGCCGCCGCTCGAACATCAGCGTGATCTGCCAGCCCTCACGGTCGAGCGCGTTGTACGGCACCACCCTGTTCGACGCGGGATGCTTGCGAAGTCCCGCCGCGATGAACCGGCCCTCCCACCACTCGCGGGGACGGACGGTCAAGTGCCACATCTTGTCCCGATCGGGTTCGGTCGAGACACGCACGAAGAGCGTCCCCCGCGCCACCCGCGCCATCTCCGCGATCGCACGGTCCACGTCGGCCTCGGTCAGGTGCTCGAGCACATCGGTCGAAACCACCGTCTCGAACGAGTTGTCGTCAAACGGCAGCGCGACCGCCGAGCCCTCAACAAAGCGCCCCGGGGCGCCGGCGTTGCCGTGCGCCACGCACGCCGCCGCCACGTCCGCCCCCAACGCGTCCACGCCCCGAGCGAGAAGCGTGCGGACCAGGAGGCCCATCCCACACCCGACATCGAGCACGCGTCCCGGACCGCACACGGTCAGGATCTGGTCCGTCAGCGCCCGAGCATCGCCAAAGGAATGGCTCCCCCAGCGGTCGGGACGGGACCAGTACTGCTCGTAAAGCGATCGGTAATCAGTCGCTGACAACTGCCTTCATCCCCAGGTCGCACATGCCGCCGAAGAAGTACTCACGCTGATCGATGAGCACCTGGAAAAACGCGGCTTCGTCGCGCCAGTGAAGGATACGCTGGTCCTGGTAGTAGCGGTCGTTCTCCTCGGACACCGCCGCCTGCACCTCATAGAAATTGCCCCCCAGCACGCAGCGGCACTCAAACTCGGCCGTGTGCTGTCCTGGTCCGAAAACCCGCTCCCACGTGACCGCGCCCTTGGTTCTCCCGGCCCAGATCGCGATGTCTTGGTTCAGCGTGCCCCACGAGTACACCTTGACCCCTTCCTTGCTCCGCACGCGGAGGGCGACATTCAGCCGGTCCATCTCGCGCCGGACTCGGAACCCGACGCGGAACCGCATGAGGTCGCCGGGGTGGAACACCGAGCAGGACTCGCCCGCCCCGTCGAGGATCTCGACCGTCGTGATCTCGGCGTCAAGGTCGCCGAAGCTCAGGCGGTCGATGTCGCCGGCGCTCGGCGCCCCGGGAACGGGGGCCGGATCCGCCGGCGCGGCCGGGGCACTCGCCTTCTTCGTCGCCTCCTGCGCCAGGCGCGCATCCAGCCACCGCCGCTCCTCGGCGTGCAGCAGCCGCCGGTAATCGAGCAACACCTCGCCCGGGTCGCCGATCGCCCGCACCGTCCCGTGATGCAGCAGCACGGCGCGGCTGGTCAGCGTGCGGACCGTCTCCTGCGCGTGCGACACGAACAGAAGCGTCACGCCGCGCTCGCGCAGCTCCGCCAGCCGCTGGTAGCACCGCTTCTGGAACAGGTTGTCCCCCACCGCCAGCGCCTCGTCGACGATCAAGAGCTCCGGCTGCGCCTGCACCTGCACGCTGAACGCCAGACGCACCATCATGCCCGAGCTGTACGTCTTCACCGGCTGGTCGAGAAACTCACCGATATCCG
>JBGALI010000037.1:0-14217 GCA_044223975.1 Phycisphaerales bacterium
CAAGCCGACCAAGACCGGCGGCGGCAAGTACCTGCAGCTGACCTTCCAGATCATCGACGGCGAGTTCAAGGGCCGCCTGGTCTGGGCCCGCCTCAACCTCGAGAACAAGAGCGAGATGACGGTCAAGATCGCCCGCGGCGAGCTCTCGGCCATCTGCCGCGCCATCGGCGTGATGCAGCCGAAAGACTCGGTCGAGCTCCACAACGTCCCGCTGGAGATCAACGTCGGGCTGAAGAAGCGCGACGACAACGGCGAGTTTACCAACGTCATTAAGGGCTACGCCAAGAAGGGCGGTGGCGGCGCGCCAATGAGCGCCCGCGCTCCCGTCGGCGTCGGCCCGGGGAGCACGCCGCCCTGGAAGCGCTGACCCCCCCAAGTCCATCTGGTCGCGTCCTCGAGCTCCCGTACCCGCCCAGCGTGAACCACATCTGGCGGCGGATGGGCTCCAGGACCGTGCTGAGCCGCGAAGGGCGGCGCTACCGCGCACGCGTGTGCGCCGCCCTCGCGGCGATGGCGGGTGGGCGGGTGGTGCGGATGAACGGGCGGCTGGAGGTGCGTGTCACCGTCTGCCCGCCCGACCACCGCCGCCGCGACCTGGACAACGTGCAGAAGGCCCTGCTGGACGCGCTGGCCAAGGGCGGGGCGTACCGCGACGACTCGCAGATCGATCGGCTGGTGGTGGAACGCGGCCCGGTGACGCCGGGCGGCAAGGTGCTGGTGGTGATCGAGCCCATCGCTCACCTGGGATTGGAGACCGAGCATGAGCATTGAAGAACTGAGCCTCACGAGCCTCAAGATCAACGGCGGCACGCAGCCGCGGCAGGCGATCTCTGACGAGACGGTTCTCGAGTACGCCGAGGCCTTGCGCGACGGCGCGGTCTTCCCGCCCGTGGTGGTGGTCCGCGACGGCGCGAGTCTGTGGCTGGTCGACGGCTTCCACCGGTTCCACGCCCACCGGCGCTGCGGGCGGGAGACGATCGCCGCCGATGTGCGCGAGGGCACGCTGCGCGACGCCGTGCTGCACTCGCTCTCGGCCAACGTCGAGCACGGGCTGCGACGGACCAACGCCGACAAGCGCAAGGCCGTCCTGACCATGCTGACCAACAAGCTGGTCGCGACGGACGACGATGGCAATCCGTGGTCGAACCGGGAGGTGTCAAGACTTTGCTGCGTCAGCCACGACCTGGTGAACCGGGTCCGGGGCTCACTGGACGAATCGTCCAGTGAGAACGCGAAGCCGGAGCGCGCATACACGACGAAGCACGGTACGACCGCCGTGATGAAGACAAAGAACATCGGCCGCCGCAAGGCTACCGACTCCCGCCCGCGCGTCGGCCTCGCCCCGACCGCGATGACGCCCGTCCGCGGGCACTCCACCCCGAGCAAGAAAACGGCCATCGAGCTGCCCCACGACCCGCGGTGGGCGGCCCGCAGCCTGCTGAGCACGTTGGGCGCGGCGTTCGTCCGCGCCCTGATCCCCGAACTCACCCAATGCCTTGAAGGAGACTCCGAATGACCACGATGACCCCGCGATTCGCCCTGAACGGTACCGCCGCCGCCGACACCGCTGTCGAGCGGGCCCGGCGAGCCTCCCGCAACGCCACGCTTCCCCCTTCCGGCCCCGGGCCGACGGTCACCCGCGTGCTGGTGACCCCCGCGATGGCGATGGACTGGCTCGACAACGCCAACACCAGCAACCGCAAGGTCAGCGATGCGCACGTCCAGCGACTCGCCCGCGACATGACCAGCGGCGAGTGGAAGCTGACGCACGAGGGCATCGCCTTCGACCCCAGCGGCATCCTGCTCGACGGCCAGCACCGGCTCTGGGCGGTGGTGATGTCCGAGACATCGGTCGAGATGCACGTGTGGCGCAACGTCACCCGCGAGGCGCTGATGGCGATCGACTGCGGGAAGCCCCGCACGCTCTGCGACGTCCTGCGCCTCAGCGGCGGGCACGGAGATGTGGGCACGACGGATATGGCCGTGCTCCGCGCGATCCTCGGCGGGCTCGCCGGGCCCGTCGCCCTCACGTCCTCGCAGGCGGCCGACGCGCTGGGCAAGCACGCCGCCGCGGTCAAGTTCGCGGTCGAGGTGCTGCCGCGCGTGCGCGCGATTGCGTGCGCCTCGACCCGGGCCGTCATCGGACGGGCGTACTACTCGTGCGATCACGACCGGCTCCGCGAGTTCGGGCGGATGCTCGGCACCGGCGTGGTGCCCGAGGGCGGTGCCGTGGCCGTGGTGCTGCTCCGCCAGTTCCTGAGCGAGAAGGCGGGCCACTCGCGGCAGGCCGGGCACGAGCGGTACACCAAGACGCAGCGGGCCCTCGTCGCGTTCCTCAAGGGCGAGGCGATCTCCAGGCTGTACGCGGCGACCCAAGAGCACTTCCCCCTGCCCGAGGAGGTGGCGCGCTGATGATCGCCGCGACGACCTCGGGGCCCCGCATGGAGCTCCGCCCCTACCAGCGCGAATCGGTGGACCGGGTCTACGCGCACCTCCGGGAGCGGGATGTCAACCCCTGGGGTGTCATCCCGCCCGGCGGGGGCAAGACGCCGATCATCGCGACGATCTGCCGCGACGCGGTCGGCCAATGGAACGGCCGCGTCGTCATCCTGGCCCACGTCAAGGAGCTTCTCGAACAGACCGCCGAGAAGCTCCGGCTCATCGCCCCCGACCTGCCCGTGGGCATCTACTCGGCGGGGCTCAAGCGCAAGGACCTCGGCTACAGCGCCACGGTCGCGGGCATCCAGAGCATTTGGAAGAAGGCGTGCGATCTAGGGCCGGTCGATCTGATCATCGTCGACGAAGCGCACATGGTCCCCGCCGAGGACGACGGGATGTACCGCCAGTTCATCGCCGATGCGAAGGTGGTGAACCCCCATGTCCGCGTCATCGGATTGACGGCGACGCCCTACCGCCTCAAATCCGGTGCAATCTGCGCCCCCGAGAACATCCTCAACCACGTCTGCTACGAGGTCGGCGTCCGCGAGCTCATCGTGCAGGGATTCCTCTCGCCGCTGAAGACCAAGGCGGGCCTGCAGAAGATCAGCACAGAGGATCTGCACGTCCGCGCCGGCGAGTTCGTCGCCAGCGAGGTCGAGAACCTCATGGACAAGGATGGGCTGGTCGAAGGGGCGTGCGCTGAGATCGCCGCGCACACGAAGGACCGCAGCGCCACGCTGATCTTCTCGTCGGGCATCCGCCACGGGCAGCACATCGTCGATGTGCTCAAAGCCAAGCACGGCAGCGAGTGCGGCTTCGTCACCGGCGACACGCCTGATGGCGTGCGGGCGTCGATCCTCGGGCGCTTCCGTTCGGGCGAACTGAAGTACCTTTGCAACGTCAACGTCCTCACCACTGGGTTCGACGCGCCGCACATCGACTGCGTGGCGCTGGTGCGTCCGACCATGTCCCCGGGCCTGTACTACCAGATGGTGGGCCGTGGATTCCGGCTCCACCCGGGCAAGGCGGACTGCCTCGTGCTGGACTTCGGCGGCAACGTGCTCCGGCACGGGCCGGTGGACGCGATCCGCATCGCCACCGACGACCGGGGTGACGGCGAAGCTCCGGCGAAGGAGTGTCCCAACTGCCAGGCCCTCATCGCCGCGGGCTACCAGACCTGCCCGCAGTGCGGCCACCAGTTCCCCGAGCCCAACCGCCAGCAGCACGAGGCGAAGGCCAGCACGGAGGGCATCCTCAGCGGCCAGACGACCCGCGAGGAGCACCGCGTCAGCGAGACGACGTACGACGTGCACTACAAGCGCTACGACCCCGGCGCGCCGTGGACCATGCGCGTCGAGTACCGCGTCGGCTTCAACCGCTTCTTCCGCGAGTGGATCTGTTTCGACCACACCGGATATGCCCGCACCAAGGCGGAGGTGTGGTGGCGAGCCCGTTCCGTGGAGCCGATCCCTCAGAGCACCGAGGAAGCGGTCGAGATGGCCAAGGCCGGGGCGCTCGCCCCGACGCTCTCGATCACCGTCGAGAAGAAGGCCGGCGACCGTTTCGAGCGCGTCACGCAGCACGTGCTCGGCGACAAGCCGCCGCGACTGGACAGCGAAGAAGGCCTGCCGGACCGGCCGCCGGAGCCCGCGGGCATGACGTATGGCATCCCCGATGACGAGATCCCCTTCTGATGAGCGATGGCCCCTCCATCCTGCTCGAGTCGGCGCGCACGTACCTCGCTCGCGGGTACGCGGTCATCCCCGTGCCGGCGCGGAAGAAGATCCCCGTGCTCAAGGGGTGGACGGACCTGCGCCTCGCCGCGAGCGATCTGCCGGCGCACTTCAACGGCACCGGCAACATTGGCGTGCTGCTGGGCGAACCGAGCGGCTGGCTCGTTGATGTGGACCTCGACTGCGAGGAGGCGGTGGCGCTCGCGCCCAAGTTCCTGCCGCCGACGGGCGCGACGTCCGGGCGGCCCGGCAAACCCGCGTCGCACTGGTGGTACATCTGCGAGGGGATCAAGACCCGCAAGCACCAGGACCCGGTGTCCAAGAAGATGATCGTCGAGCTTCGAAGCACCGGGGCGCAGACGGTCGTCGGCCCGAGCATCCACCCCAGCGGCGAGCCCTACGACCCGCTCGACGGGGAGCCCGCCGTGGTCGACGCTGGCGAACTGGCTGCCGCCGTCGCGGCGCTCGCCGACGCCGTGACCGAAGCCCGGCACGGGCGCAAGGAAGCGATCGTTTCACAGCCGCGGTCACTAGGAAGCGATCGTTTCCTAGCGTGCGACGCCCTGCTCCGCCGCGCCGCGGCCTACCTCGACCGCATCCCGCCGGCGATCTCCGGCTCGGGTGGGCATAGCCAGACGTACGCGGCGGCCACGGCGATGGTGCACGGCTTCGGGCTCGACCCGGAGGCGGCGTTCTCGCTGCTGTGGGACCGGTACAACCCGCGGTGCGAGCCGCCGTGGTCGGAAAAGGAACTGCGGCACAAGGTCACCGATGCCGCGAGCAAGCCGCACGACCGTCCGCACGGGTGGTTGCGCGACGCCGATCGAGCCGAGGACCTCGGCGGCGTTGACCTTTCGCGCCTGGTCGTGCGGGCTCGGCCGGCGGTGGTGGATACGCCGTCGCCGCCACCGCCGGAGGACCCGGGTCTGCTCCCGCCAGAGGCACTCCGCGTGCCCGGGTTCGTCGGGGAGGTGATGGACTACTGCCTCGCCACCGCGCCCTACCCCAGCCAGACGCTGGCGTTCTGCGGGGCGCTCGCGTTGCAGGCGTTCCTCGCGGGCCGCAAGGTCCGCGACCCAGGCGACAACCGCACCAACATGTACCTGCTCGGGCTGGCGCACTCGTCCTCGGGCAAGGACTGGCCCCGCAAGATCAACGCCCGCGTGCTCCGGGAGGTCGGCCTCGGCACGGGGCTGGGCGACCGACTCGCGTCCGGCGAAGGCGTGCAGGACGCGCTCCACGGCACGCCGTCGATGCTCTTCCAGACCGACGAGATCGACGGGCTGCTGCA
This sequence comes from Phycisphaerales bacterium, assembly GCA_044223975.1. GTDB lineage: Bacteria > Planctomycetota > Phycisphaerae > Phycisphaerales > UBA1924 > CAZCPB01. The sequence continues at coordinate 5,464 of JBGALI010000037.1, forward strand.
GTCGATCAACCGTGCCCGCGACGCGCGGTTCGAGTCGATCATGGGCACGCTGCTGACGATGTACTCGGCCTCCAACTCGGTCTTCCCGATGCGCCGCAAGGCCGGGCAGAGCGAGCCGGGCGTGATCAACCAGCCGTGCCTGGTGCTCTTCGGAACGGCGATCCCGAACCACTACTACGCGGCGCTGTCCGAGCGGATGCTCACCAACGGCCTGTTCGCACGCATGCTGATCCTGGAATCCGGCCCGCGCGGCCCCGGCCAGGAGCCGACGGTCAGCGATCTGCCCGAGCGCGTGCTCGCAACGGCCAAGTGGTGGTCGGACCTGCGGCCAGGCCCGGGCAACCTCGCCAACGACCATCCAACGCCGCGCATTGTGCCGCACACCGACGAAGCCCGGGGGCTGCTCGTCGAGCTTCGCCGGGCAGCCGAGGATGCGTACGGCGAGGCTGAAGCCCGGCGCGACGCGGTCGCGACGACGGTGTGGGGGCGTGCAAGCGAGCAGACCCGCAAGCTGGCGCTGCTCTATGCCGTCAGCGAGAATCACCAGGAGCCCGCCATTGGCGTCGAGGCGGTGCGGTGGGCGTCGCGGCTGGTCATGCACCAGACCAGGCGGATGCTGTTCATGGCCGCCAACCACGCCGCCGAGACGCCCTTCGACGAGCTCGCGCTCCGCGCGATGCGCAAGATCCGCGAAGCCCCGAACGGCGCGCTGCCGCACAGCGTGCTTCTCAAGCGGATGAAGATGGACTCCCGCTCGTTCCACGACCTCGTCGACACGCTCGTGCAGCGCGGGGACGTGCTCGTGGAATCGGAGTCGACGGCGGGCCGGTCGGCCTTGATCTACCGCTTGGCGGAGAAAGAAGGTGAAGGAAGGGTGAAAGAAGAGGGGGCAAAATGCGGGCTCTAGACACATACACACACTTCTTTCCCTCTTTCACCTTCTTTCCCCCACCCCCGCGTGCGCGTCTGTGTGTGTCTGCGCGAGGGGGGGGTGAAATGGTGAAACAAGGTGAAAGAAGCCCCCCGACGAGTTCGCCCATGCAGGTCGCGTGCCGCGCTGCGCCTAGTGGGAGCCTTACAGCCGAAAGCCTACCAAGGGGGAAACCTGAGGGGCATGGTTCCTTCCCGCCAGGAATCGCTTCGCTTGGCCCGCGGGAACAGCCGCGCTTGGCGACAGAGTTTGTTTGGGCCGTCCGAGCGCGGGGCGGCCCCGTCGCGGGGTTGGTACGCCGCCCCGCCAACGACGCGACGTGGGCCAACGTGGGCGGACCCGTGGCCAACGGGCGGGCCCCGTAGCGGGCGGGACTTGTTGCGCTGAACGCCCCAACGGACGGGCCCGTCGCCCGAGCGATCCAGCCATCCAGCGATCCACCGATCCCCGGACCCACCGCATGTGCGGCGGGCCACCAGGACGCTTTGCGCTGGCGTTCCCCGCCGCGCTTCCGACGGAGATCGCTATGAACATCGAGACGCTGCCCATCGACGCGGTCAAGGAGTATGACCGCAACCCCCGCACCATCAGCGACGCCGCCATCGACGCGGTCGCCAAGAGTATCGAGGCCTTCGGCTTCAAGATCCCGATCCTGATCGACGCCGACGGCGTGATCATCGCCGGGCACACGCGGCTCCGCGCGGCTCGGAAGCTCGGGCTCAAAGAAGTGCCGACGATCCGAGCCGACGACCTCACGCCCGACCAGGTCAAGGCGCTGCGCATCGCCGACAACAAGGTCGCGTCCCTGACCTCGTGGGACATGGAACTGCTGCCCATCGAGCTGGCGGACCTCAAGGGCGTCGACTTCGATCTCGCGCTGCTGGGCTTCAGCGCCGAGGACCTCGCGGCGATCATGGCTCCCGCCGGCAACGAGGGGCTCGTTGACCCTGACGACGTGCCCGCGCCGCCGGACGCCGCGACGACGGTCCCCGGCGACATCTGGGTGCTCGGTAACCACCGCCTGATGTGCGGCGACTCGTCCAAGCCCGAAGACCTGGATCGTCTGCTGGGCGGCCAGCCGATCCACCTCGTCAACACTGACCCGCCGTACAACGTGAAGGTCGAGCCGAGGAGTAACAACGCGATCGCGGCCGGGCTGTCGTCGTTCACGGCCACGCAGCGCAAGGACGCGAGCGCCGGCGACCAGCAGTCGGCGGACCTGCACCGCTACCCGGAGAAGTCCAAGCCGACGCACAAGAAGCTGCGGGCCAAGGACCGGCCGCTGGCCAACGACTTCGTCTCGGACCAGGAGTTCGATCGCCTGCTCGCGGCGTGGTTCGGCAACATCGCCCGCGTGCTGATCCCCGGCGGCGGGTTCTACATCTGGGGTGGCTACGCGAACTGCGCCAACTACCCGCCGGTGCTCAAGGCGATGGAGTTGTACTTCAGCCAGGCGGTGATCTGGATCAAGGAGCACCCGGTCCTGACGCGCAAGGACTTCATGGGCAACCACGAGTGGTGCTTCTACGGCTGGAAGGAAGGCGCGGCGCACCGCTTCTTCGGTCCCAACAACGTGCCCGACACCTGGAGCATCAAGAAGGTGAACCCGCAGAGCATGGTCCACCTGACGGAGAAGCCCGTCGAGTTGGCCCGCCGCGCCATCGAGTATTCGTCGCGGCCGGGCGAGAACGTGCTCGACCTCTTCGGCGGCAGCGGGAGCACGCTCATCGGCGCGGAGATGACGGGGCGGAGGGCGTACCTGATGGAACTCGACCCGCTGTACTGCGATGTCATCGTGCAGCGCTGGGAGAAGTTCACGGGCCGCAAGGCGGAGCGAGTTGGCGCAAACGCTGTGGCCGAAGAGAAGGCCGCGACACGCGTCGCGGCTGGGAGCAAGGCGTGATGTGTGCCTCACTCGTCGAGGGTCGGCAGCGGGCCGTCGGTCGCTTCATCCCACTCGAGGGCGTAGCGCTCGGCGACGTCCTCGAGGTCGTGCTCGGTCAGGTAGTCGGCGGTCTTCCGCTCCTGGCACGCGGCGACCGCCCGCGCGAGGTCGGTCCACTCCTCGATGGTGAGCATCTGGTCCTGGCGTGCGCCGAGCAGGTAGAGCGCGGCCTGCAGCACGGCTTCGAGTTGCGCTTCGTGGTTGGGGGCGGGCGTCGCGGTCATGGTTCAGGCTCCCTTCCCGGCGACGAAGACGCCGCGCTCGTGCTTCTTGAACCGTGCGGCGGTGCCCTTGGCAGCGATCTCGCGGATGATGGCGGCGTAGAGCGTGGCCTCAGGCGTCTTGCCGCCGGGCGAGCGCCACAGGCCCTTAGCCTCCATCGCCGCGATCATCTCCTTGGCCCGCATCGGCACCTCGGATGCGGCGAGCACCTGCGCGGCAGCGTCGAGGGCGCTGAGCCGCTTGGGCTTGGCTTCCTTCGCGGGCTTCGGGGCCTTGGCCGTCTTGGGTGCCTTCTCGCTCTTGGCCTTCGTCCCCTTGGCAGCCGCATCCACGTTCGCGTTGTTGGCGACCTCTTTCTCGCTGGGGACCTCGTGGTCCTGCTTGCCGCCCGCCAACCGGCCGTTGATCTCGGCGAGCGCCGCCTTGCGGAGGCGCTCCGTGCTCGACGCGGTGGCGTCGGGCTTGCGCCTGGGCATGCGCTTGCCACCCGGGCCGACGGCTCGCTTCATCGCGGGGGTGCTGCTGGGCTTCTTCGTTTTCGTGTTCATGGTCGTCTCCGAACTCGAGGTTGGATCCCCCGCCGCACGTCGCGGCGGGGAAGCGTGGTCGTCGCGGTTCCCCGCGACGCCGCGTGCGGTTGTTCAGCGGCTCTGCACGATGCTGATCTGGAACTCGGAGCCGTCCTCCATCCGCAGGACCAGCCCCTTGTTGCTCGTGAGCAACTGCGCGCCGTCGAAGGTGTCGGCGTGGGCCAGGCCTTCGGCCTCGCTCACCATGTCGCGGGCGATGTCGGCCAGCGCGATGTCGTCGTCTTCGCCTTCGATCTCTTCGCGGGCGTCGAGGAGGTTCTGGATCAGGGACAGCAGCGTTGTCTGCAGGTCGGTCTCGTTCATGGCGGGTCTCCGTGGTTGAGCGGGCGTTCAGCAGCCCGCGACGCGTTCGATCTCGTTCAGGACGTCGTGGACCATCGAGTTAGTGGCGGCCGCCTGTCCCCGGCGGTCTTGCCCGTAGACGTGCTTGGCCACCTCGGCGGCCTTCGCGTAGCGGGCCTCGCGGCTCTCATCGCGGCGGAACTCGGCGATGACCTTGTCGACGCGGCCTTGCGCGCGGCTCATACGGACCACGCTGGCGGCCGCGCCGTCGGCCGTGGCTCGCACCGTGATGTCTTCCTCGCTGCCCTCGATGACGATGTGCTTGATCTTCATGGCGTGTCTCCGTGGTGGCGGTCACTCGGCGTCGTTCAGGAAGGCCTCGACATGCTCGCGGTCCATCCCGCTCATGAACCCGACCAGGTCGATCAGGTCGCTGCGGACCTTCCCGAGGTCGCCCGTTCGGCCCCAGTTGCGCGGGTCGGCCTTGGCCGCCTCGGCGTGCTTGTCGAGTTCCATCTGCAGGACGTCCATCAGCCGGGCGATGTCGTTCCGCCGGGTGGCGTACGTCTCAGCGGCGGTCGGTTGCTGGGGGGCGGGCGTGCGGTTGTGTTTGCGGGTGGTCATCTACTTGCTCCTATGCGTTGGTGTGGTCCGTTGAACACAGAAGCCCGCGTTGCGCGGGCTTCAGGTGGTCGGCAGTTCGGGGTTGCGGGGGCTGGTCGGTGCCTCCTCGCGTGCGGCCTCGCGAGCCGCGTCGCCTCGTCCTTGGCGGTATCCGGTGTGCAGGCCTTCGCGGTACCCGGCCTCGAAGGCGTGGCGGACCAGGTCGCGGATCGACCACACCGGGATCTCGTGGAAGTCGAGGCTGTCGCTCTTGCGGGTCGCGAGCGTCTCCAGCAGCAGTTCGACCTTGGCCCATTCCATCTCGGCGTCGAGGGCCTTCTGCTTGCTGATCCCGTCGAGGCTGGGCTTGGTGTTCTTTCTGGCGTTCTGCGGGGCGTTCATGTTCGTGGTCTCCGTCGCGGGTGCTTGCCCCGCGTTGTGACACATGAAGCCATGACATTCGCCACGAGGCAAGGCAAACCGCGGCGGTTTCGCCGTCATTCCGCGACATGTGGGCAACTGCGTCCGCGATGTGGGCAACTGTGCGCGGGAGGCCCGCGATGACTCCCGAACACGCGCCTAGTCCCGAGCATGCACAGGGAATGTCCCGGCTCAACCCCGCCGCGCTTGGCGTCGCGGACGCCGCCCGCGTGCTCTCTCGGATCGGGGGCAAGCCCGTCACCGAGGAGATGCTCCGCGCCGACATCGACGCGGGTGCGCCGACGAACGCGAACGGCACCATCAACCTCGTGCACTACGCCGCGTGGCTCGTGAAGGAGATGTCTGTGGGGGGTGCTGGTGGCGATTGACCCGCGCCAACTCAGGCCCGGCGAACTCGCGCGGCTGCTCAACAGCACGCCGCTGGGCGAGGTGATCAGCGAGCGGCAGCTCCACCGGCATCGCACGCGCGCGGGGTTCCGCGTCGCGGCGGATGGCGACGCGGGCAAGGTCGATCTCTTCCGTTACGTCGCGTGGCTGGTGACGACGCGGCACGAGGCCCTGGCCGAGGCGGCCCGCACGCCCGAGGGGCTCACGGGCTACGAGGCGATGAAGGAGCGGGCCCGGCTCCGCAACGCCATGCTCTCGCTGTCGGGCCGCGACATCGGCGACCTGCCTCCCGTCGGTGACCCCGCGCGGCGTGCCCGGGCCGCGAAGGACTTCCGGTACTTCTGCGAGACGTACTTCGGGCAGACGTTCCACCTCAGGTGGTCGGGCGACCATCTGAAGGTCATCGCCAAGATCGAGCAGGCCGTGCTCGACGGCGGGCTGTTCGCGATGGCAATGCCACGCGGCTCGGGCAAGACCAGCCTGTGCGAGGTGGCATGCCTGTGGGCGATGCTGTACGGGCACCGCGAGTTCGTGGCGCTCATCGGCTCGGACGAGGAGCACGCGGCGGGGATGCTCGAGTCGATCAAGGCGGAGTTGGAGAACAGCGAGATCCTCGGCGCGGACTTCCCGGAGGTCTGCCACCCCATCCGCTCGCTCGAAGGCATTCACCAGCGCGCCTCGGGCCAGCTCTACCAGGGCAAGCAAACACACATCGGGTGGACAGCCCGGGAGATCGTGCTGCCGACCATCCCGGGCTCGGCGGCGTCGGGCGCAATCATCCGCGTGGCGGGGATCACCGGCCGCATCCGCGGCATGAAGCACAAGCGTGTTGACGGCGTAAGCGTCCGTCCGTCGCTCGTGCTGATCGACGATCCGCAAACCGACGAGAGCGCCCGCTCGCCGTCGCAGTGCGCCAACCGCGAGCGCATCCTCGCCGGCGCGATCCTGGGCCTGGCCGGCCCGGGCCGGAAGATCGCCGGGCTCATGACGCTGACGGTGGTCCGCCCCGACGACCTTGCCGACCGCATCCTGGACCGGGACAAGCACCCGCAGTGGCAGGGCGAGCGGACGAAGATGGTGTACTCGCTCCCCACCGCAGACCGCTTGTGGGCCGAGTACGCCCGGCTGCGAGCCGAGGGACTCAAGGCCGACCGGGGTGGAGCGGAGGCAACCGCGTTCTACAAGACCCACCGCGCCGAGATGGACGCCGGCGCGGTGATCGCCTGGCCCGAGCGGTTCAACCACGACGAACTGTCCGCCGTGCAGCACGCGATGAATCTGCGGCTTCAGAACGAGGCGGCGTTCTTTGCCGAGTACCAGAACGAACCGCTCCCGGAGGTCGAAGTCGCCGACGACCTGCTGAGCGCCGACCAGATCGCCGCCAAGGTGAACGGGCACACCCGAGGGCTCGTCCCGCTCGGGTGCTCGCACCTGACGATGTTCGTGGACGTGCAGGGCAAGGCACTGTTCTACCTCGTGGCCGCCTGGGAGGACGACTTCACGGGGCACATCATCGACTATGGCACCGAGCCGGACCAAAAGCAGGCGTACTTCACGCTTCGGGATGTGCGCCGGACGCTCGGGGCCGCTTCGCCACGCGCTGGCGTTGAAGGCGCGATCTACGGCGGTCTGGAGCGGCTCATCGAGGCGACTGTGGCTCGCGAATGGCGGCGCGACGACGGCGCGATGGTGCGGATCGACCGGTGCTTGATCGACGCCAACTGGGGTTCGTCAACGGACGTGGTCTATCAGTTCTGTCGCCAGAGCCCGCACGCGAGCGTGCTGACGCCCAGCCACGGCAGGTATGTCGGCGCGAGCAGCCTCCCCTTTAGTGACTACAAGCGCAAGCGCGGCGAGCGGGTCGGGCTGAACTGGCGCGTCCCGGTGGTCACCGGCAAACGAGCCGTTCGGCACGTGCTCTTCGACACGAACTTCTGGAAGTCGTTCGTGCATGCGCGGCTGGCGGTGCCCATGGGCGACCCGGGAGGGCTGTCATTGTTCGGCCACAAGCCCGAGCACCACCGGCTTCTGGCCGAGCACCTGACCAGCGAGTACCGGGTGCGGACCGAAGGGCGTGGCCGCACGGTGGATGAATGGAAGCTCCGCGTCGAGGGGCTGGACAACCACTGGCTGGACTGCCTGGTCGGCACCGCCGTGGCGGCGTCGATGGAGGGGGCGGTGCTCTTCGGGACGGACGCCAAGGTCGTCGCGAGGCCGCGGCTGAAGCTCTCAGCGCTGAAGGGGCGCTCGCGATGATGATCAGGCCATCACCCAAGCCCGGCCCCGTTCCCAGCCCGCTGCCCAAGGGGCTGGTCTGCCCGAAGTGCGGATGCCAGCACTTCGAGGTGCTCTCCACCCGCGGAGCCCCGAGCGGGGCTGTTCGGCGTCGGCGGCAATGCCGACACTGCGGGCGGCGCGTCACGACCGTCGAGCGTCCGGTCGGGTGATCGCACGCTACCGGTAGTCGAACTCGGCTCGCCGCCCACTTTCCGCGCGACATCCCGGCGGCTGGATCAGAGAGGTACGGGTGTGCCCCCCGACCCTTCCAGCGATGACGAAGCCCTGCGCGAGGCGACCAAGCAGCCCGCCAAGGCCTCCGTCGACGGCCAGTCCGTCGAGCAGCACCCGCTGAAGGACCAGATCGAGGCCGACCGCTACCTCGCGTCCAAGGCCGCCGCGAGGAAGCCCGGCCTCGGCATCAAGTTCGCCAAGATCGTCCCCCCCGGTTCTGTCTGACCCGTCCATGCTGAAAGCCATCGCCAACATCATGAGCCGGGTCGGTCGCGGGACGCAGACCGCCTCTCCCTCCCCGGCGGCGTCGCGTACTCCGCACGGAGGCGGATCGCGCGGCGGCCGTCGTTTGGTCGTCGCCAAGTTCGACTCGGCCAAGACCACGCCGGAAAACCGTAAGCACTGGGCCAACGCCGACGGTCTGTCGCCCAACGCCGCGATCAACCCCGAGGTCCGTCGCGTCCTCCGCAACCGCGCTCGCTATGAGGTCGCCAACAACTCGTATGCCAAGGGCATCGTCCTCACGCTCGCCAACGACACCATCGGCACCGGTCCCCGGCTGCAGATGCTCACTGACGACGCCGACGCGAATGCTCGCATCGAGGATGCGTTCGAACAGTGGTCGCGGGCGGTCGACCTCCCCGGAAAGCTCCGCACCATGCGGCTGGCCCGGGCAGAGAGCGGCGAGGCGTTCGCGCTTCTGATCAACAACCCCGGCATCGCGTCGGCGGGCTCGCCAGTCTCGCTTGATCTCAAGCTCATCGAGGCCGACCAGGTCTGCACGCCCTTGCTTCGCCGCGGGCGCAACGACGAGATCGACGGCATCGCGCTCGACGCGTGGG
>JBGALI010000020.1:0-104419 GCA_044223975.1 Phycisphaerales bacterium
CGCCCTCGGGCACGAAGGAGGAGCAAGCCCGCATGCACGAGGCGGGCAAGCCGTACGAAGAGCCGTTCGAACAACGAGCGCTACCTGAACTCCCGGCGCCTCCTTCGTGGCAAGACGTGCTCCAGCGTGCGGAGGCTGGCCTCGGCGCGGAGCAGGTCCCGCTGCACGCCGCCGGCCTGAGCCCTCGCCCGGGTCGCGTCAATCGTCAGATGACCTAGGGCCAACTGTTCCTGCTGAATGCGTCTCTTCTGCTCCAACATCTGCAGGTCCGCCCAAGACGAGAGCACGCGGCGCTGCAGATCGAACTTCGCCGTACGGAATCTCTCGGCTGTGGTCCGAGCCTCGTCGAGCGCGACCTGGCCCTTCTGCTGGACCTTCGTCGGGAACGAGAGGTTCATCGACGGGTCGAAGCCGAACGCAAACGTCTGGCGGTCGAAGGACTTCATGCGCTCGGAGGAGAACATGTACGAGTAGCCGAACTGGAGGTTGGAGTTCGGGTACGCGGATGCCATCTCGATCCGCTGCACCGCCGCCTTCCACTCGAAGTACGACGCTTCAAGGTCGCCGTTGGCGAGGAATGCACGCTGGAGCACGTCTTGCCACGAAGGAGGCGCCGGGAGTTCAGGTAGCGCTCGTTGTTCGAACGGCTCTTCGTACGGCTTGCCCGCCTCGTGCATGCGGGCTTGCTCCTCCTTCGTGCCCGAGGGCGTCAAGGCGCAGCCCGAGAGCCCCGCGAGCGAGAGCGAGCAAATGGTCAGAGCAGTCGAAACACGATGTGAGCGGGACACGCAGGGCGCGCTCGTGGGGGGGTGGCTCCCCGAACGAAACGCACGTGCGGTGCGGTCGAAGGACATGATGGGGGCTCCATATTGTGGGGGATGGGACCGGCGTTCCAGGCATGAACAGCCATGGAAGCGGCCGGAATCGTGAGACACCGATGACCTCAGCGCGCAATGACGCTAAGGAGCCTGGTACCTACACGACCCAGACACACAGGAGCGACTGAATGGAGTTGGTTGGCCGGTGGGGCGACGGATCCGTGGAGGACCACACCGCCGGAGTCGGCATCGGCTCCGGCGGGAGGAACCCCATCAGCGCCGGCAGAATGACAAGGAGCTGCTGGACCTGCTTGGTCCTGGAATCGCTCGGCGGAGCCTTCGGCTCATCTTGCCGGGGCTCGCCGCAGTGGCATATGGAGACTGAATCACCAGTTGGGCACGCGGCGAAGTCGGTGCTATTGCCGCCGGAGCAGTGGGGACACGCTTTCGAATGATCCGGTGCTGGCAAGCGACCAACCGACCCAACGGCAGTCATCCCATCGCACTGCACTGCGTTCAGTCCGGGGACGGACTGAACGACGAGCACGGCAACGAGAATGAGACGGGTCAGAAGCTGCATCGGGCTACCACATCGCAAAAGGTCGGGCCTCAATCCGATGTACAACCTTATCGGCGTTATTGAAGCCAGGCAAGAGACTGCGTACAGCGTGCGAACACACTCCTGAGCACCCGGAGGTGGCTGTGCGATCCTCCCGAACTAGGACGAGTTCGCTACGCCACAAGTCGAAAATGCTGCCAAAAAACGGTCCGCAGAGACCGGCTCAAAGGGCCCACGTTGGCCGGCTCATTTTGTGGTCGGCGCGCATAGCGGGCCCCCGCTATTCGCATAACCCCCGGGTCGCATGGCTCGGGGGTGGATTTTCAGGTGGGATGTTGCCGATGACGCTAGGTCGGCATGATCGGCACCGACACAAACTCAGCGACGGCGACGCATTGACCCGAGACCACCGAGGAGGACGAACAGCCCCGCTGCGCCAGGAGCGGGGATGGCCCTCGTCCACAGCAGGGCTTCTTCGCGGCCTGTCACGCTATTGAAGCCGACACCCGTGACGTAAAGATTCGCGCCGTCGCTTGCGATCCCCGTGGATGAACTGCCGGTGAACCCGGTAGGGAGGACGGTCGAGAGGTCGATCCACGAGGCCGCTGTCCCGCTCCACAGGCTGGCGTGTTGGAGGCCGCCGATCGTGGCGAACCCCGCCTGCCACAGGCCGCCGACGGCGATCGCGTGAGACCCGGTTGAGGCCGCGGGGTGGAGGCTCACCCACGATGCCGCCGAGTCGCTCCAGAATCCGGCCTTCTGGACGCCTCCAAAACTGGCGGCGCCGACATGGACTCCCTGGGCCGTTGCCAGCGCGAACGAGAAGTCGGCGCCCGCTGGATTCAAGTCCACCCACGAGTCTGCAGTGCCGCGCCAGAGTCCGGCGTGCGGCGGTCCGCCGATCTGGGAATAGCCGACTTGCTGACCCCCGTTCCATCCGCTGATGCCGTTGACGTTTGAATCGATCGAGCCCGCTGGATTCAGGTCCACCCAGGATGCGGCGGTGCCACTCCAGACACTCGCGTGGTCGAAGCCGCCGATCGTGGCCACCCCACCCTGTCGGCCGCCGTCGGTCGCTCTCGCGATCGAGAAGGTCGCGCCCGCGGGGTGCAGACTTACGCGAGATGCAGCCGTCCCGTTCCAGAGACTGGCCTCATACAACGAGGTGAACGCGTAGCCCACCTGCTGGCCGCCGCTGACGGCGAATGCCTCCGAACTTTCCGTCGCTTCGGCTGGATGCAGATCGATCCAGGAGAGCGCCGTTGCGCTCCACAGACCTGCGTGGTAGAAGTCGCCCACCGCAGCCGTTCCTGCCTGCTGCCCGCCGCTGGCAGCGTTGGCACTGGAATTTGTCGCGCCCGCCGGGTGTAGGTTAATCACGGTCCACTGGGCCGAGGCAGCGAACGCAGCACCAGCGAGCGCAAACGCGAACGCCCACCGCCCGAGCAGTGAGGCTCGGCAGCCCGAGGGCCGCAGGTGAGAAGCGAACGCACGCGAAGCAGGACGCGCAAACATGGCAAAGCTCCTCGGCTTGCCATGATGAGTGGGGCCGCTCGTCAGAGTGAGTATCGATCGGCCGGTACCGAGAGGATCATACGCGACGCGGTGTCACCTACACCACAGAATCGCCTGAATGCCGCGCCCTTTCCACCACTAGGTCATAGCCTGCAAAGCGCCACCGTTGCGGCCTAGGCGGTCGCTGGGCAGGCGGGGCGGGCTTGGGACGGGCGTCGAGCACTTCCAGAGGCTCGGGACTTCCGGCGCTGTTGACCGTGCGACGTGAGGGCCAATGTTCCGATCGCAAGGACGTTGGAGGTGTACCGCAACGTGCGCATCTGCCGCTCCCGGGGGCCGCATGGTCCGCGGCTCCACCCCCGATACGCCGAGGCGCGGGGTAGCGGCCCAAGAGATCGATCAGCGCGCCGCGACGAAGTCGTAATTTTCGGAGCCGAGGCGGCACATCGTGTGGCCGTCGGGACTGCAAAATGGCTATATCCCGAGAGACGGCGCCAGCGGGTTGTTGCCGCCGGAATCGGACCGGACAGCCGAGCCAGCCAATTCTACGTCTCGCTACGCCGAAGGCGGCTGGCGCTGACCCGCAGGTGCCTCTTTCATGCCCACACCGGACGCTTGTACTCCAAACTGTACCCCAAGAGTTTGAAGCGAGGGTTTGCCACACCGGGTCGAACGGACCCCGGAGTTTCGAGTGGCTTGTTTCCAGAATCGTGGCGATGTGAAGTGGGCACCGTGGTAGATCGGCTCGACGCAGAAATGCGGCCGCCTCACGTCGGAATTGGTTCAGTTCGCCGAGCAGCGACGTCACCTTATCGAGTCGACTTTTGCGCTGGGGCATCGACGCTGCGCTCCTCGCCCGCACGCCTGTCCGCGAGATCGCGATCGCGATCGTCGACCACGTGCGTCAACAACATACTCCGCGGGCAAACACGGGCGGTCGTCCCAAGGTCGGCGGCCTCGCGTGCGTTGTTGCCTTCCGATCCCCGGGTGCACGTGAAGCCGCGGTGCGAGGTTTCTCAGTGCCCGGCCTGGACTCCGAAGGCTTCACGTGCGATTCCCGCCGCGAGCAGACCCGCGGATGCGGCCGGGCTGTTGGAAATCACGGCGATGGTCAGCTGCTCGTTCGTGAAGTACACGAGAATCGCGTTGAAGCCCGGGATTCCGCCCTCGTGCATGAGGTTCGGATGACCGTCCACATCGCTCATGAACAAGCCGAAGCCGTACGGGGCCGACGATCCGTCAGAGAGTTTCGCCGGCGTCGTCATCTGTCTGTAGGACTCCTTCGAGACGACCTTGCCGTCGCGCAGCGCGATTTGCCATTGCGCAAGGTCGCCCGCGCTGGAGAGCAGACCCCCGGCGGCATACGGGATGGTCATGCTCAGGTACGATGCGTTCACGGGCGCACCGTTGATGACGCCATAGCCGCGAGCGCGGCCTGAGATGATGTCGGTCGCGACGTCGTATCGCGTGCGGCGGAGGTTGAGAGGGGTGAAGAGTTCCTCCTGCACGTGCCTGGCGTAGGGAACGCCCGTGACTGTTTCGATGATCATGCCGAGCAAGTGGTAGTTTGTATTGCTGTACGACCACTTGGTCCCGGGCTCGAAGTCCAAGGGCAAATCGCGGACCGGGTCGAGGACCCTCTCGGGGGGAAGGTCGCGGGAAACAGTCTCGAAGAAGCCGGGGACATCGGTGTAGTTCTTGATGCCGGAGGTATGCGTCAGGAGGTGGCGGATGGTGATCGTCCTGCCGTGCGTCGGGTAGTCGATGTGCTTGGTGATGTCGTCGTCGAGTGCGAGCTTGCCCTGTTCGGCGAGCCGCACGATGGCCGCGGCAGTGAATTGCTTGGTCACCGAGGCGATGCGGAACACGTTGGCATCGGTCGCGGGCACTCCGAGCTCAAGATCGGCCTTGCCGTATCCCTTCTCATGAATGACCCTGTCGCCGCGAGCGACGGCAACGGAGAGGCCCACCGCGCCGGGCTTTGCGAGTTCCCTGGCCGCAAGGTCATCGATGCGAGCGACCAACGCGTCATCGGTTGGCGCCTGGGCCGCGGCAAGGCGGAGCGGCACGGGTGCGATGCTCAAGGCCACGAGGACGGTGAAAATAAAACGCTTCAAGCGAGCCTCCCTCCGGCATTGAAATGTTCTTCACCGGTTGGCGGGCCGTCGCTCGGGACATTTCGAAAGAAACATCAGCTTTTTCAACTCCGCTCCCTCCAAAGGAACACTCCGCTGGCGGGGTACCGCACGCGCGAGAGCTCTTCGCCGCGAGGCCCGAAACGCGACGCTCACGTTGTGAGGTCACACCGCGGCACGACGTCACCTTTTCGAACGATCCGCGATCAAGGCCGCACTCCGGTTCTCGGTCCCTTCGCAGAACGGGTTGAATCGCGTACGCATGAGCAGCGCCGGTGACAGCGTCAGCACGCCGCTCTCCCCACGCAGCGAGAGCGTCGCAAGCGGCAGCCGCGCGGGCGACGCCGGGTCAGAGGCTCCGTACACCAGGGTCGATAGCGGGACAGGCAGGGCAACGTGCGAGCGCGAAAAGACGGCCCGGGGCCAGGACCGCACGATCGGCGCTTCGGTCAGATCGGCGCCCATGGGTCGACGGTGCCGCGGATTCCCTAAAGTCGGAGGAAATGCCGAGCGCGGCACACCGACACGCAGGCTCACACGAGGGCCCCGCGGCTCATTGCGTCCTGAGCGGCGGAGAGCCCGGCGCCGACTCCTTCATCTTCCAGAGACTCCGGATCGCGTCCAGCATCCGGTCAATGGTCGGCGCGTCCATACCGCGCAGCTCCATCACCTGTCGGGCGATGGCGATGCCCGTCTCGCCCTCCTCGAACACGATCCGGGTGCTCCCGGCCAGCCGCAACGCTTCGCCCTCGGCCAGGTACCTTGCGCGAGTAACGATGGTCACGGAGGGGTTCTGCTCGCGGGCCGCACGGACAAGGTCGGCGCGGCTGGCCGAGTGCGGGAGCGTCACCACCAGAAATGTCGCGCGGCGGACCCCCGCCTGATCGAGAATCTCCGGACGCGTGGCGTCGCCGTAGATTGCCGTCCGACCCGACTTCGCCAACGCTTCCACCGACTTCATGTTCATCTCGACGATGACCGTATGGAATCCCGCGTCGCACAGCAGCGCATCGACGACGCGGCCCACGGGTCCGTACCCGACGATCACCGCCAGCGGCTTCTCCGTTGCCGCGATGACCGGCTGCGCCAGCGCGTTGATGGACCGCTGCCTCCGCTCGTACCGGGCGTTGAGCAACTTCCAGAGCGCCGGTCGCCGCTGAACCCACCGCTCGATTCGGTCGAGCGAGCCGAAGAGCAACGGGTTCAGAGTGATCGAGATCATGGCCGCGGCAACGAGGATTTGCCGTCCCTCATCCGGGATCAATCCGTGCTCGTGAGCGACCTGCCCGAGGATGAACGAGAATTCGCCGATCTGCGAGAGGCCGATCGCGACGGTGAGCGCCGTGCGGGCGGGATAGCCGATGAGTGCAACGATGATCAACGCGGCGAGCGGCTTGGCGACCAGGACGATCCCCAGCGCGATCGCGATCATCGAAGGTTGCTCGAGCAGGAACGCCGGGTCAAAGAGCATTCCCACCGCGACGAAGAACAGGACGGAGAAGGCATCGCGCATGGGCAGCGCGTCCGCGGCCGCCTGGTGGCTCGTGGGGGACTGCGCCACCACCATGCCGGCCAGGAACGCCCCGAGCGCCACCGAGGCGCCGAACACAACCGCCGATCCCACCGCAATCGCGATCGAGAGCACCAGCACCGTCAGCGTGAACAGCTCGCGAGACCGGAGCTTGGCGACCTTGGCGAGAATCCACGGGACGACGCGCGAGCCGGCGAAGAGCACGATCGCCACCAGCGCCACCAGCTTCGCGATCGCCCAGCCGATCGCCGCCAGCCCCCCACCGCCCGCGCCGCTCGCGGCCACGCCGGCCGGACCGGTCGCGGCCGCATCGACGGCAGCGCTCACGGCGCCCGCCGCGTCCGGCGCCGGGACAATCCCGTCGACCGCGATCATGGGCACAAACACGAGGGCAAGGACGGTAAAGATGTCCTCGACGATGAGCCACCCCACGGCGACATGCCCGTGCGAAGTGTTG
The DNA here is from genome assembly GCA_044223975.1 of Phycisphaerales bacterium. Classification (GTDB taxonomy): domain Bacteria; phylum Planctomycetota; class Phycisphaerae; order Phycisphaerales; family UBA1924; genus CAZCPB01. The sequence goes on from JBGALI010000020.1 coordinate 7,016, forward strand.
AGCATGTCCTTGTCCATCAGGACACGCAGCAGCACCACCGTGCTCGCGACCGCCATCGCCATGCCGATGACCATGCCTGATTTCCACGACCAGCCGAAGTAGTGAAACGCCACCATCGCCAGCACCGTGGCGACCAGGCTCTGCCCGACGGCGCCGGGGATGGCGACGCTCTTCACCGCGATCAGGTCCTTCAGGTGAAAGTGCAGCCCGACCCCGAACATCATCAGGATGACGCCGACTTCCGCCAGCTGCTGCGCCAGGTGCTCGTCCCCCACGAACCCCGGCGTGTACGGGCCGATCACCACGCCCGCCAGCAGGTAGCCAACGATCGGTGAAAGGCCGATCCGTTGGGTGATCAGGCCGAGAACCCACGCCGCGGCAAAGGCGGCGGCGATCGTCGTCAACAGGGGCAGGTTGTGCATGCCCGCGGCGAGCGTCTGGAGTGGAACGAACTCGTGCATGCACCACGATAGGGTCGAGTCTCCAGGACGGTTTGCGTTTCGCTTCGCGCGCCCTGGCCCACCCGGCTCGGTGCAGTCACGTCACGCGTACGCGGGCGTCCACTGCGCCGCCTCTATTCGTCGCTCCAACACGTCACGCTCCATGGCCGGGGCCAGACCCTCCGCCTGCGCCCGCTCTGCCACCGCCGCCGCTATGTGGCGCGCGACCGCACGAAGGTCGCGGAGGCTCGGCAGGAGCGGTGCGTTGCGGTCGATGAGCGCGGGCGATTTTTCGGCCAGCGCTCGGGCCGCGGCAAGGAACATGGAATCGGAGACGCGCCGCGCCCTGCACGCGGCCAGGGCCAGTCCGATCGCGGGGAAGATGTAGACATTGTTGCACTGCGCGATCGCGATCGTGCGGGCGCCGTCGCTGACGGGCGGGAACGGCGAGCCGGTGGCGATCAAGGCCCGCCCGTCCGTCCATTTCATCAGGTCGGCCGGCGTCGCTTCGGCCTTCGACGTGGGATTGGAGAGAGGGAAAATGATCGGGCGCGGAGTCTTGCGGGCCATCTCGCGCACCAGCGGTTCGGAGAACGCGTTCGCGAGAGTCGACAGCCCGATCAGGATCGTGGGAGCGACCGAATGGACCACCTGCTCAAGGCCCACGACACCGGCGGCCGATCGCGGCATCCCGGCGATGCGTTCGTTTGACTGGGCGAACGCCCGCTGCTCCGCGGAAAGGTCGGTGCGACCGGCGTGCAGAACGCCGCCTCGGTTGATGATCCAAAAGCGACCCCTTGCCTCTTCCTCGGCCAGCCCGTCCTCAACCATGGCGCGCCAGAGGTAGTCGGCCACACCGATGCCGGCAGAGCCGGCGCCGAGGATCACCACGGTCTGATCGCGCAGCGGTCGCCCCGTGACGGCGATCGCGCCGAGCACCGCGCCCAGTGCGACGGCGGCCGTGCCCTGGATGTCGTCGTTGAAGCTGAGCACCTGGTCGCGGTACGTGTTGAGCAGGGTGTACGCGATGCTGTTGGGAAAATCCTCCCACTGCACGCACGCGTTCGGCAGTTCGACCTTGACGGCGCTGATGAACTGGTCGATGAAATCGAAGTATTCCTTGCCGCTCAGCCGCTCGTGCCGCCAGCCGAGGTACAGGGGGTCGCGCAGTCGATCGGCGTTGTTGGTCCCCACGTCGAGCACGATGGGGAGCGTGCGGTCGGGGCGGATGCCGCCGATGAGCGTGTAGAGCGAGAGCTTGCCGATCGGGATGCCCAGCCCGCCCACACCCTGGTCTCCGATGCCGAGGATCCGCCCGCCGTCGGTCACGACGATGATGTCGATCTCCTTGCCGTAGCGGTTGGCGAGGATCTCGGGGATGCGGTCGCGCAGCGGGTACGACACGAACAACCCGCGCGGCCGGCGGTAGATGTGCGAGAACTGCTCGCACGCCGCGGCAACGGTCGGGGTGTAGACGATCGGCATCATCTCCTCGATGTGATCGAGCAGGAGCCGGTAGTACAGCACCTCGTTGGTGTCCTGGAGCGCGCGGAGGTAGATGTGCTTGTCGAGGGCGGTGGCCCGCGTGACAAAGGCCTCGTACGCCCGGTCGGTCTGCTGTTCGAGCGACTCGGCGTGCGGGGGCAGGAGACCGAGCAGCCCCAGTTGTGAGCGTTCCTCATCGGTGAACGCGGTGCCCTTGGTGCGGAACGGGTTGTCGAGCAGCGCGTGTCCGTGCCGGTACGCGGTGGGCTGGGTGGCTGGGACGGTGAGCATGGCGCACGTCTTTTCGATTGTGATCTCGCCCGTGCGCCGCGGGCGCGAGGGCGGGACGACGATTCACCATAGGACCGAACGGTCCTGTTCGCGGCAGCCGCGCCCTCCTCGCCGGGCCTTTCCCGGGGCTGGCGCGCCGTGTCCAGGGGTTCCGGAGTAACTGAAGGTCACGCGCCGCGTTCGGAGTCCAGACCTAAGGCGTCATACGCCGGCTCGCGCTCCACGCGCGGTCTCGTTCATCCGCCTGAAGCGCAGGCCCGACGGGTATGAGGAACCACCGCTGCTGACCGCGGGCGACGACCTGGAGTGCCTCCGACCGTCCATTGCGCCGGATCGCCTGTCGTACCACGCTCGGGACGTGGTCGAGTCGTTGATTCCTCAGGATTAGGCATTGTTCACCGGCGGGTTTACCCGTCCGGACTTCGTTGTAGACTCTGGTCCCCCGACGCGTGCTGCCGCGGGATCGAAGGTCGGCAAGGAGTCCTCCATGAACTACGAGAGTCCGGTCCGATACGAACGGGCCCGCATTCATGCCGCCGCCCTGTACTGCTCGGACGGCCGCGTCGGCGAGCATTTCGACGATTTCCTTCAGAATGGGCTTGGGCTGCCGCGCTACGACCGGGTTTCGCTGCCGGGCGGGCCGGCGTGCCTGGCGGGGCACCCTCAGGCGCATCTCGAGGAGCAGGGTGTCGTCGATGAATTCAAGTTCCTGGTGGAAGTCCACGGGCTGAAGCGTGTGGTGCTGATCGCGCACCAGGGCTGCGCGTTCTACGCGACTCGCCTGGACCTGAAGGAGCCGCGCCTGGAACTCGTGCAGCGGGCAGACCTGGTCCGCGCGGCAGCCTTTGTGCACCGCGTCACGGGTGTGGACGCGATCGAAGGGTACTTCGCCCGACTGGTTGAGGGGCGTGTGCGCTTCGAGCGCGTGGATGTCTGATCGCTTCACGGCTCGGGTCGGTACCACTCGCGGTCTGCGAAATGGTCACTCGGGCACGATCAGGCGTTCGATCATCCAGTAAAGGGCGATCGCGGCGATCGCCAACGAGCACGGGATCGCCACCCGCCGTCGGAACCATGGTCGATCGCGCCACCAGCCCAGGAGCAGAAACGCCGCGGCCAGCACCAGAAGGTGGCCGCACTCGACGCCGATATTAAACGCGACGACTCCCGCGACCAGTCGGCCGGTCGGCAGGCCGACTTCCGCCAGCGCCGAAGCGAACCCCATGCCGTGAACGAGCCCGAACACGAACGCCGCGGCAACCCTCCACGAATGGACCTTGGTGGTGCACAGGTTCTCGATCGCGATGAACGCGATGGTCGCGGCGATCGTCGGTTCGATGATCCTCGATGAAATCGTGAGCACCTTGAAGGTCGTCAGGAACAGCGTGATCGAGTGCGCGACGGTGAAGGCCGTGATCTGCCAGACCACGGTCTTGAAGCGTGGGCTCAGGAGGAACAGGCCCAGCACGAACAGGGCGTGGTCGGCGCCCAGCGGGATGATGTGCGTGAACCCCAGCACAACATAGCGGCGGAACACCTCAAACCAGCCGACGGACAGGGGCGCGGCGCTCTTCGGTGCCGCGCCTTCGGCTGGAGGGGCGGCGCCGGGCACATCGGCCCTGCGGCGCAGTTCAAACTCGGGTGAAATCTCTCCGGGACGAAGCGGGAGGGTCAGCGGTTCGAGGCCGGGGCGATCCAACGTCACGATCACGTCACCCATGACTTCCGGGAACCTCACTGCGATCCTGCGCGTCCCCGGCGGCAGAAGTCCGTGCGCAACGATGTCCATCTTGACCGGCAAGCGGCGGTCGGGGTGCTCGAGTTGCCACGCCCTCACGAGGTCCACGCTGGGGAACTGACCCAGTTCAGGTTCGATCGGACGCCCGTCGGCCAGGAGCCGGAACAGCACCTTGAACCGCTCGCGGGACGCCGCGATCGCCTCCCCGAGCACATCGTCCGGCGAGTGCAGGAGTTCGTACATGGGCGCATCGGGCACGTTCTGAGAGGTGTCGTTGAGCGCGAACGCCAGCACATCGTGCACGATGCTGATCGTGACGCGTCCGTCGGCCTCGACCTTGACCACGGCCGTCGTGGAGACACCCGGGTGCGCCCACGCACGCGGGGCGAGCAGTGCGAGAGACACACTCAGCGCGAGCAATGCCCAGGTGGACCGGTGCATCCGACCTCCCGGCGTGCCCACCTGCTACTTCGGCGCCGTGCCGACCAGCGACTTGACCGCCTCGTCGCCGAGTGCCGCGCCCCAGATCGATAGACCGCCGATCTCGCCCTCGAACTTCCGCTTCTTCTCCCACGGGTCGGCCGGAGCGATGTTCACGACGTTTTCGTCGTCGGAGAGCTGCGCCTGGCGCTCGCCGATCTTGACGCCGTCCTTGTACAAACGCAGGGTCTTGCCGTCATAAGTGGCGGTCAGCATCTGCCAGCGCCCCACATCGAGCGGCGTTCCGCCCGACACGTCACGGTTGTGGCTCCAGAACTGGACGCCGTTGACGAACTTGGCCATGTAGCGCGCGCCGCCCTCGGACGCCTGCTCGCACTTGCCGAAGCCCGCGATGATCGTCCGATTGGCCGGTTGCTTATCCATCTTGACGAACATGTTCAGGGTCCAGGGATCGCCGGCCTTGACCGGAAGCCCCGGCACGTCACGCACGGAAGTCCCCATCTGCTCCGGCCCGACCTTGTCGAGCGTGTACACGGGTCCGGGCACCGCGAAATCGATCTCGACCGGGGTGATCGTGTTGCCCGCGGGCGACGCGTCCTTCACCCCTGAAACGCGGAGCTTGTACGAACGCTTGGATTCGGGCGCCGACGCGAGCGTCAATGCCGCGGACCGCCGGTCGGGGCCGAGCTCGACCTTAGAGACCGCGATGGGCGGCTCGATGACGTAGTGCGCCGTCTCCGAGGCTACCGCCGCGAGGGGCTCTGAGAACTGAATACGGAGGATCGGCGCCTGGTACATCGCCTCGGCGCGGAGCACGCGGGGCGGCGTGACATCCCTTACTTCGATCTGGGCCACCGCCACAGGCCCGAGCTTACCGTCGGTCCCCACCACCGCCGCCTTCACGGTCGCGCTCTGGCTCAGGGTGATCGGACCGGTGTACGCCGGAGACTGGGCCGTGGGGTCCTTGCCGTCCGTCGTCACCCGGATCGCGCCGTCGCGCCAGTAGAGGCCAGGGCCGACCAGAACATCCGTGGCATCACTGAACGAGCCTGCACCCGGCGTGATCAGCGGCTTGTCCTGCGCGTGATCCGCAAGAGTGTCGAACAAAGGAGCCGCCGCAAGGGCTCGCGCGGGGCCGACCTTGGCGACAGAGGCCGCGAGCACTTTGACGCGCGGATCGTCCGGGAGACGGACCGACTTAGCCCCGGGCGGCAGATCGATCGCGTACTTGAACAGGTAGCAGTACTCGTAGAGCGCATCGCCCTTGGGCGTGTGGTGGTGCGAGCAATACCACGCGACGGAGTCCTGCTTGACATACCCGGGATCGATCCCCGTCACGTCGGTGCGCCCCCACGGGTAGCGCGGGTCCGACGTGTCGCCGGGCCAGTCGCGGTGGTCCCATTGGCCGATGTACCCGGTCCAGTTCTGCACCTTCAACGGCACCGTGGTCCCGTCGATCCGGAGGCTAGTCTCCGCGTCACCGTCCGACGCGGCTAGCAGGTACAAGCGATCGAACCCTCCCTGAGGTATCGCGATCTCCTGGCCCTTACACACAATCGCGTTCTTCTTTCCCTCGGCGGTCGAGCCGAACTCGAAGGTCACACCCTCGGCCGCCAACGACGCCGGCAATTGCTCCGCGGGGATCGATCCTCCCTGTCCGTCGAACGAACCGTCGCCGCGACCGGCGTTGGTGCTCGCCACGTCGGTGTCGAACGCGAGCGCGAGCGGCTTGGACTCGACCGCGTTGGCCTTGACGGGCGCTTCGCCGAACTTGAGCGCAAACGCGCGCAGCTCGAAGCCCTTCAGGTCCGCCACGAGTTCGCCGTTCTGGACGGCGGCCCGGGCGATCTCTCGCTCTTGACCGTCGACTTCGCGGGCGGACAGGATCGGGCGGGCCGCGCCGATACGAACGCCCTTGACGTCCTTGCCACTGTGCTCGCGCAGGCGCACGATCACCTCGTCGCCGGCCTCGGCTTTCTTGATCGCCGTGATGGCCACGGCCGGTTCGCTGGACTTCACGAACGAAAAGGTCTTTCCGAGCTTGCCCTCGTGCGGCGTCGCCTTGAACGGGATCATGGGCTGGTTCAACCGCTCGGCTTGGGTGAAGGTCTTCCCGGTGCGCCAATCACCCGTGTGCCCGGTGAGCGCGTACAGCACGTGATGACGGCCCAGGTCCTGGCTCCCCTGGTCGGGGTACCCGCCGCGGGTGCCCGGCGTGTGGAGCAGCGTCAGGCGGACCGTGTTGTCGCTGGGCTTGTCGGAGCCGAACTTGCTGTCGCACATCACCGACACGCCGTAGTCGCCCTTGGAGTCGGTCAGGTCGAACCACTGGTGGAACGAGTACTCAAACTGCTTCTCGTGCGAGTTGGGGCGCTCCACGGTGCCGATCTGGATGTCAAAGGTCGCGTTGGGATTCGATACCGAGAGGGGGAACGCGGCCCGGAGGCTGCGCTCACGCGTGCGCCAGTCCACGTCCGTGTCGAACTCGATCCGTGCCGCGGCATCCCCGTCGCCGCCCACGAGCCGGATGCGCTGCGTGAATGTCGAACCCTCGGCCGACCGAACGATCTCGACCGCGGCCCGCGCCGGGCCCGACTCGACGACCTTGGTGGTGACCATGCCATCGGCGCCCGCGAAGGCCTTGGCGGGGAGTTGACGGTCGGCCCAGTCCTGGTTCCACGCCGGCCACTGCTTGGGGTTCTCGAAGTGCAGGCCGAGGCGTACCGGGGCGGACAGAAGTTCACGCCGCGCGGCCTTGTCGAAGACGGACGACACATCGCCGTGGTCATCGATCTTGACGGCGTACCGCTCGTTTTCGATCTCGCGCCCGCTCGGAGAAACCTTCAGTCCCGCCGCGGAAGCGGCGGCTTCGGGAGAGAGTTGCACCTGGTAGGCGCTGAAGGCAACCGGGGCGACCTTGGCCAGGAACGCGATGTGAACCGTGTCTCCCGTCCGGCCGAGCACCTGCGCCAGCACAGCCTTGCCGTCGGGCCCGACGACCGTGACCCCCTTGGCGGCCCCCTTCGGCGCGACGAGGTCCGCCTCAACGAGGTCCTCACGCTCGCAGGAGAGCGGGTTGTACACCACGAGGCACGTGGCGTTCGCATCGGTACGGGTGTCCATACCCGAGATCACCGCCCCGGCCGCGTCCTCGAGAATGGTCGAGAACTGGTTCGCGGCAAGGACCTCGTCGTTCCACGAATAGTCGTACGCCGTGGGCACGCTCGTCCCGGGCAGAATGTCGTGCATCTGCGAGCCCAGCACGAGGTACCACGCGTCCTCGAGTTTCTGCGCCGGGTACGGCCGACCGCCCATCCACGACGCCATCACGGAGGCCCGCTCCGCGGCGTCGGCGAGAAGCTCGTTCTTGCGGTTCCACCGCTTCATGTACGCCTGCGAAGTGATCGAGCCCGCGGAGTGCTCCGTGAGCATCAATTCGCCCTGGTAGACGGGCAGCTTCTTAGCAAGGTCCGGGGTCAGGGCCTTGAACATCCAGTCCGCCGGACCGCTGATGACCCTGATCGCTCCCTTGGTGCCGACGCTCTCTTCGACCATCGCGACCGATCGCTCCGTGGGCCCCCCGCCCTGGTCGCCGGTGCCGTAGTAGTGGTAATCGACGAGCAGTCCCGATTTCTCGGCGCTGGCCTTCATCCGCTGTTCCCAGCCGTTGCTGTTGGCCAGGTTCTCGGTGACCTGCCCGACGTACGCGCCCGGGTCGAGGGCCGACACCACGCCGTGCCCGTCAGGCCCCAGCCACGTGCCGACCTTGAACGGGATCGGGACCACCGCGTTCCAGGTCAGCTTCTGCGTCGAAAACCCCTTGAGACCGCAGTGCGCCAGCGCGCTGGGGAGCGCCGCGGGGAAGCCGAAGCAGTCCGGCAGCATGTACTCCTCGCTGGCGATCCCGAACTGGGCACGGAAGTACTTGTTGCCGTACAGCACTTGGCGGACCAGCGACTCGGCCGAGGGCACGTTCGCGTCGTTCTCATCGACCGACGAGCCGCAGGGGAACCAACGTCCCGCGGCAATGTAGCCCTTCATCTTCTGGAAGTCGGCCGGGTAGTACTCCTCCATCATCCGGTAGCGGCGCGAGCCGCTGAAGTTGAACACGTAGTCCGGATACTTTTCGAACAGCTTGAAATTGTCGTGCAGGGTGTTGGGAATGAATTCCCGGATCGTGTCCACGTATGTCCAGCGCCACTGCGTGTCGAGGTGCGCGTATCCGACGACGTAGAGCGTGGGCTGCTTCGTGAAGTCGACGGTGGGCGCCTTGAGCAAGGGCGTGGCGGCCGCCTGCGGCGCGGGGACGCTCGCTCCGGTCTGGGCCAGCGCGAGGCCGGCGATCCCGAGCGGCAACGAAAACGCGGAGGCCAGAACACGGGTCATCGGACGTCTCCATCGAAAGAATGGGGCGGCAGGGCCCGGCATGGTACGCGGCGTGCGGGCACGGACAGGTGAGCGAAATAGGGCAGAATCCCTGCTCATCGGTTCGGGCATTCGCGATGCCGATCGAAAGCACGAACAGGTTTCGGGCCTTGCGACCATGCTCGCCGCAGGGCCGTGGGCGGACGCGTCTTTACTCGATCCCCAACTCCTCCCTCAACTTCAACTCGATCTCCCCGGCACTGCCCGCGGCACGGACCGCGTCCCTGAATTCCTCGTGCATCAACTTCCTCGCCAGCTTCGCGAAGACCTTCATGTGCGCCCCCGTGGTGTCGGAGGCCGGAATCGCCAGGAGCATCACGACGCTCACCGGCTGCCCGTCCATCGATCCCCAATCGACGGGCGCGGCAAGCCTCGCGACCGCGAGCGTCGGGGACCGCACCGCGTCGGTCTTGCAGTGCGGCACGGCAAAGCCATAGCCGAGGCCCGTGGAATAGGTCGCCTCACGCGCCCAAACGGCCTCTTCGACTTCGCGGGGACGGTCCGTGCGCCCAGCGATGAACACGATGTCCACCAGAGACGTGATCGCCTCTGCCTTCGTGGCGGCGTCGAGACCGATCTCGATCAATTCGGCGGCGAGCACCGGCTCGCTCGCGCCGGATCCCGCCGCGACGGCCCGAAGGACCGTCTCAACTGCGACTGCGTCGCGGCACGCCACGGCCTGATCGATGCCCTCACGGCATCGCTCCACGCTTGAGTCCCTCACGGCGGACTTGAGCGGCATCACGTCCCCCGGCGCGACGCTGATCTCGTCCACGCCGAGGCCGATCATGAGCGGGAGGTTCAGCCGGTCACCGGCCATCTCGCCGCAGATGCCGATCCACCTGCCGCGATCCTTGGCGGCCTGCACGATGGTCCGGAGGAGGCGTATGAACGAAGGCTGTCGCGGGTTGTAGAGCGTGGCGACGCCCGGGTTGCCGCGATCGACCGCCATCCAGTACTGGCAGAGGTCGTTGGTGCCGATGCTGAAGAACTCGACTTCATCACAGAGTTCATTCATGGTGAGCGCGCACGCGGGGATCTCGATCATCACCCCGACAGGCATCGCCGGATCGAATCCGATCCCTGCGGATCGGAGCTCCCCCTGAACCTCTCGGACCCTTGACTTGAACCACGCGGCCTCCGCCGACGTGGCGACCATGGGGGCCATCACCTTCACGTGGCCGCGGGCCGATGCCCGGATGATCGCCCGCAGTTGGGATCGCAGGAGCCCCGTGTTCCGCTCGTACAGGCGAAGGCCGCGAACCCCGAGAAACGGGTTCTCCTCGTGGGGCATGCGCAGGTACGCCGCCGGCTTGTCGCCGCCGATATCAAAGGTACGGATGATGACCTGTCGCCCGCCCGCGGCCGCAACGACGGCGCTGTACGCCTCGAACTGCTCGTCCTCGGTCGGCGCTGCCACTCGGTCGAGGAACAGAAGCTCGGTCCTCAAGAGTCCGACCCCATCGGCGCCGTCCGCGATCGCCGCGGCGACCTCTTCGGGGGTCGACGCGTTGGTGCCGACCTCGAGGCGCACGCCGTCGGAGGTGATCGCGGGCTTCTGGGCAGATGGCACGAGGCGAGCAGTCCGCCTGAGGCGTGTGCGGCGCTCGCGCTCGTAGTATCGTCGTACTTCCGGACCGACCTGCGCGATCACAAACCCGCCGTCGGCGTCGACCACGACGTGCTCGCCCGGCTTCGCGGCGCTGCGAGCATCGTTCACGTCGATCAGTGTCGGGATGCGCAGCGATCTCGCCAGGATCACCGTGTGCGACGTGGCGCCCACCCGGCCGAGCACGAGCCCCTTGAGCAGGCTCCGGTCCATGTGGAGGAGCTGGTTGGCGGTGAGGGCTTCCGCGAACACCACGCTATCACGCTGCAACCGCACCTGCGTCGAAGCCGCGGCACCGCCGAGCAGGCGGTCCACGAGCTGCATGCACACGTCCTGCACGTCAATGGCGCGGTCACGGATGTACGCGGTCGCCGCGGTGCGCAGCTGCGCCGCGAATCGCTCGCCGGCGTCGACAACTCCCTGGGGCGCCGTGGCCCCCGCTTCGATACGCCGCTGAATCTCCGACCACAGCGCGGGGTCGTCGGCGATCCCGGCGTGGGCCCGCAGGAGGTCGGCCTCGAATCGCGGACCTGCCGCGCTTGCACGCCGCCGCAGTTCCTCGCGGACATCTGCGACCGCGCGCTGCGCGTCGTCGAGCTCACGGGCGGCTGAGGTCGCTCGGGCCGCACGGGCCTCGGGCGGCAGCGAGAGCCCCGAGGCTGTGACCGCCACGCCGATCCCCACGCCGGCGCACACGGATCGCCCGGCGGCGTGCTTGATGTCCAAATTCCGGAGCCCCATCGGAAGTCGGGCCTCGACGGTCGTGGATGAATCGACCGAGTCGGCCGCGGGCAGTTCGTCCCCCTCGCCGAGGGGCCCCTCCACGAGCGCCTTGAACGCGGCGATCGCCGCGGCTGCGTCGCCGCCCACGCCGACCACCACGCACACATCGCCCATCTTCACGTCGAGCCCGACGATCGAGAGAACGCTCTTGGCGTCAACGGGCGTGCCCTCGCCCTCCTTGACGATCGTGACGGCGGCCGCGAAGCGGCGCGCCACCTCGGCGGCCATGCTCGCAGGCCGGGCGTGCAGGCCGTGCTTGAGGGTGCAGGTGAATCTGTACTCGATCCGTGTCGCCATTCGAGAATCCGTCCGCTCCGCACGCGACGCGCCGGTGCCCCGCGAGCCGCGGCCATCCAACCCGGGCCGATTCCAGGCTCAGGCGCCGGCCTTGGCCAGCACTCCCTTGGGATTCTTGATGGCCTCCGCCACTCCCACCTTCACGATCTTCTTTCCGTCGAAGCGGTCCTTCTTCTCGACGTCGATGTCGACCGCGAAGATCGCGACCTCCGCCTCGGCAATGTCCTTCTTCGAGAGCTCGTTCTCGATGCCCATGGCTCCTTGCGTCTCGACGTGGATCTGGTGCCCCAGCGCCTTGGCCGTCTTCTCGAGCTGCTCTGCCGCCATGTACGTGTGCGCGATCCCTGTCGGACACGCGGTCACCGCAACAATCTTCATCCGTCGGTCCCTTTCTCGGCTCGGGCAGCGTGATCAGGCCGATGCGCCCGCTTCGCTCGGAGCCTTCCAGACTTTCTTGAGCACGCTGATGGCAACCGCCGTCACCACCGTTCCCGCCACGATCGCGACCACGTACATCAGGCGATTGTCCACGACCGGGAGGACGATGGGTCCTCCATGCGGCGCGTGATCGCCAACGCCGCCGAGCATCGCCACGGTGCTGGCCGTCATGGAGCCCAGCATGATGCACGGGATCACGCGGAGCGGGTCAGACGCGGCAAAGGGGATCGCGCCCTCGGTGATTCCGATCGTCCCCATTCCGAGTGCCGCGTACCCCGATTCACGCTGCTCTTCGGTCCACTGCCTTCGGGAAATGATCGTGGCCAGCCCCATCCCCAGGGGAGGAGTGCAGATGGCCGCGGCGACCGCGCCCATCACGGTGAAATTCGGGTTGGATTGTGCCAGAAGCCCGGAGGCGAACCCGAACGCGACCTTGTTGACCGGCCCCCCCATGTCGAAGGCGATCATGGCACCCAGGAGGGCCGCGAGGACGACCGCGTTGCCGGTCTGCATGTTTTGAAGGCCGGCGCTCATCTTGGTCATCAGTTCGGCGATCGGCGGGCCCAGCACCAGCACCATCGCCGCTCCGACGATCAGGGACGAAATGATCGGGATGACCAGGATGGGCATGATGGGCTTGACGAACTTGTGGGTCGGCACCTTCTTGATGAAGTCCACCACGTACCCTGCGAGCAGGCCCGCCACCAGTGCGCCGAGGAACCCCGCGCTCACCGGCTGTTTGGACGCGTCAGGAAAGAACGCGAGCAAATTCAGGTCGTTGCACAGGAACCCGCCGATCGCTCCCGCCACCAGGCCGGGCTTGCCCGCGATCGAGTACGCGATGTACGCCGACAGGACCGCCAGCATCAACTTGAACGACAATACGCCGATCTTCAGCATGAACATGAGCGCGGGAACACCCGAGGGGTCCGGGGCCTGATTGGCCCCCATCGGCGCAAACGCCAAAGCTGCCGCGATCAGAATTCCTCCGCACGCCACGAACGGAATCGCATAAGACACCCCCGTGAGCAAGTGCTGGCGGAGTTGCTTCAATAGTTCCATCGTCGTTTCCTCATCCGCTGGTCGATGTGCAGGCCGCGCCCCTTTCGACGCACGGGGATGGATGGTATCCGAAATCCAGGGCGGCTCCGCGCCTCGCACCATTCCACAGAACTGTGTGTCCGAGATCAACGCGGGGCTCCCGCACCCACGGATCTGTGTCCGTGGCGGGTCCCACAGCAGAGATTCTCCATTAACCGACCCGCGCGGCAGCCTGCTGCGGTAACCACCGGGTATGTTGTCGCTTGATTCCAGGCCCGGCTTCGAGGAGGGCCGTCGCGGGCCCTGCCCCTCCCCACACACCGTGCCTGACGGAGGATGCCATGGCAATTCCTGTGTGCAAGGGGTTTCTGGTGCGACTGCCCGCCGGGGCCGGAGCGGCGATCGGGGCTTCCCGGAAATCCAGGACGCTGAGCGCCGCGGGCGCCAGATTTGAACTGGAACCCCTGTTCAAGGTCGCCAAAGCGGGAACGGGCGTCGCCAAGAGCGGTTCGGAGTGGCACCTGGCGCGGCTGGCCAGTGGATCGCTCGATGCGTCCGCGTGGGATGCGGCGCACAAGGCGATCTCGCGGGCATCTCTCGCAGGCGCTATGCCCGAGATGGTCGAGCCGGATCTCGTGCAGGAATGGCCCTTCGACAGGCCGCGCGAGCCGGGCGCACTGGGACTCTCAAAGGACGCGTGCGCGTTCGACGATCAGAAGCCCGACCTTCCGGGAACTCCGCGGAGATTTGCGTGGCACCTCGACGACGCCTTCTCCCAGCTTCGTTCCGCTCGAATCGCCGCAGCGGCGGCGGGAGCGGGAGTCACGGTGAGAATCGCTCATCTGGACACCGGGTACGACCCTGACCACCTGACTTTTCCGAAGGACCAGATCGACGCGGCACTGCAGCGGAATTTCGTCGACGCCGATGCGGCGAATGACGCACGCGACCGTGGTATCAAGGGCGTTCTCAAGAACCCCGGGCACGGCACAGGAACGCTCAGCCTGCTCGCGGGTGCGCGGTTCCGCTTCTCGAACGCGGAATATGACTTCGACGAGACGCTGGGCGGCGCGCCGGCGGCGCGGATCGTCCCCGTCCGCGTCGGCAATTCGGTGGTCCAGGTTTCAACGAGCACCGTTTCCCAGGGGTTTGCGTACGTCGCGGACCTGTGCGCCAACGCGGCGACGCGCGTGGACGTGCTCTCGATGAGCATGGGAGGGGTGGCGTCCGAGGCGTGGGCGGACGCGGTCAATCGCGCATACGAGGCCGGGGTCGTGCTGGTGACCGCCGCGGGGAACAACTTCTCGGCGGGGTTCTTCGGGGTGCCCACGCACTTCATCGTGTACCCGGCACGATTCCGGCGGGTGATCGCGGCGTGCGGGGTCATGGCGGACCGCAAGCCGTATTACGGCCTGTCGCTGGGCACCATGCAGGGAAACTGGGGTCCGGAAAGCAAGATGGCGACGGCCCTGGCGGCGTGCACGCCCAACGTGCCGTGGGCCCAGATCGGATGCCCGGGGATCGTCGACATGGACGGCGCGGGCACCTCGGCGGCCACACCGCAGGTTGCCGCGGCCGCGGCACTCTATGTCCAAGCTCACTCCAAGCGATTGAATCAGTACCCCGAGCCGTGGATGCGCGCCGAAATGGTCCGGCGGGCATTGTTCGCCAGCGCCGACCGGAGCGCGGACGGCGGCAGGGCTGAGAAGCTTGGCAACGGGATGCTCCGCGCGGCACGGGCACTCTCGATCGAGCCCGTGGACGCCGGGTCGCTCTCGAAGACTCCGGCGGATTCCGCCTCGTTCTCATTCCTGCGGGTGATCACCGGGCTGGGCGTTGCGGGCGGGGCTTCAGATCGGATGCTCGCGCTTGAAGCGACTCAGCTCGCGCAGCGTTGGAGCCGGACCGACGAGCCGAGCCCGCTCGAAACAGCAGTGACCGATCCCGACCTCGATCCCCAGCACGTGCCCGGGCACCAGATCCGGAAGTTCCTGGAACTTGTTGAGGCACACCCGGAAGCATCCGAGGCGCTTCAGAAAAAGGTGCACCAGTTGCTGGCGAGGGGCGGAGGGGGAAGTGCAGGGCCTGCCCGCCCAGGTCGCCCGCCACGCAAACCCAGACCCCCGACACCCGCGCCGGCGCTCGCGCCATTCCCCGCTGCCACTGCCGCGGCACCGTTCACACCTCCCACCCCCACGTTCCGCAGGCTTCGCGGCTACGCGGTGGATCCGAGCCTGGCAACGGAACTGGACACCGCCCCGATCAGCCAGATGGTTTTTCACGTGGGATGGGAGAAGCTGGCGCCCGGCCCGGTAGGAGAATACGTCGAGGTCATCGACGTCGACCCCGCCAGCGGGTGCTTCTACGAGCCGATCAACCTGGATGATCCGATGCTGCTGGCGCAGGACGGGCTGGCGCCCAGCGAAGGAACTCCGCAGTTTCACCAGCAGATGGCGTACGCGGTGTGCAGCCTGACCATCGCCAACTTCGAGCGTGCGCTGGGACGCCGGGCGTTGTGGAGGCCCCAGCCCAACCCGGTCAACGAGCACGATGACTCGGGTTTCGTCGGACGTTTGCGGATTTATCCGCACGCCCTGCGCGAGGCCAACGCGTACTACTCCCCCGACAAGGTGGCCCTGCTGATGGGGTATTTCAACGCCACCGGCGACGACCGGGCAGACCATCTCCCCGGCGGGCGGGTGTTCACGTGCCTGTCGCACGACATCCTGGCGCACGAAACCACGCATGCGCTACTCGACGGCATGCACCGCCGGTTCCTCCTGGCGAGCAACCCCGACGTGCTGGCCTTCCACGAGGGGTTCGCGGACATCGTGGCGCTGCTCCAGCACTTCACGTTTCCCGAGATCCTGCGTCACCAGATCTCGGCGACGCGCGGCGAGATCAGGAGCCAGCGTTCGCTCCTCGGCGAGCTCGCCGGACAGTTTGGACGCTCGACAGGGATGCGCGGCGCGCTGCGAAACGCGATCGGGGAGCGGGTCGGCGGCGTGTGGCGAACGCACGAGCCAAGCCCCGGGGAATACGACCAGACCCTTGAGCCGCACGCGCGGGGCGCAATCCTGGTCGGTGCGGTGTTTGACGCTTTCCTGTCAATCTACGAGAACCGCTCATTGGACCTGGTTCGCCTGGCGTCCGAAGGCACCGGCGTCCTCCGCCCCGGGGCGATCCACCCCGACCTTGTGCGGAGGCTGGCCGATGAAGCGGCGAAAGCGGCCGGGCACGTCCTGACCATGTGCATCCGCGCCCTGGACTACTGCCCCCCCACCGACATCACGTTCGGCGAGTACCTGCGAGCGGTCATCACCGCGGACGTCGACCTCGTGCCCGATGACGATCTGAACTACCGCGTGGCCTTCGTCGAGGCGTTCCGGAGGCGGGGCATCTACCCGCAGGATCTCCGCACGCTCAGCGTGGAAAGTCTGCTCTGGCGCGGCCCGCAGCACGAGGCAAGGCCGCCCTCGGCCGCGCTCGAGGACGGCCTCGAGCGGCTGCGCCGCTACGCGACGGGGCACACGTACGCGAAGTCGAGAGAGGAAGTGTTCAACCTGCAGCGTGCGATGCGCCGCGAACTCCACGGGTGGCTCGAGGATCATTTCAGATCAGGGCCCGACGGCCTGCACGACGCCGCGTTTCTCGGGCTCGATCCCCGGACCGCGTTCGAAGTGCACAGCGCCCGGTTCGCGCTGCGGGCCGGCCCCGACGGGGACATCGAACCGCAACTCCTGCTCGGGCTGCTGCAGAACCGCAGTGTCCCTGTCGACGCGGACGATCCCCGGGGCCCGAGCATGTCATTCGAGGGCGGCTGCGCCATCGTGGCCAACCTGCGGAGCCGCAAGGTGCGCTACTGCATACGCAAGAGCCTCTCGAGCGACGCACGCCTTGCCCGCCAGCAGGAGCACGCGCTGCGGGCGTACGACTCGACGAGGGCGACCTACCTGGGCCTTTCGCCGCTTTCCCTCCATTGCGGCGCTCGCCACGGCGGGTACGGACTCGAACCGTTCGCTCTGCTGCACCGGGGAGGGAGGTGAGACTATGGCCAAGAAACCCAGGAACACGCGGTCCGCGTCGACGAAGGGGCCGAAGGTTCGGGTCCGAATGTACCGGCAAGGGCTGGGAGACTGCTTCCTGATCACGTTCGACGTGGGCGGGAACGAGCGCCACATGCTCATCGACTGCGGAACGCTCGGCGCCACCACCACCGGCGTCAGTCTCAAGAGCGTGGTCGCCGACATCATGAGCACCACGAAGCGGGGCGCCTCGAGTCACCTCGACCTGGTGGTCGCGACGCACGAGCACTGGGATCACGTGAAAGCCTTCCACACCGAATCGGGGACTCTCAAGGGCGCGACCGTCGACAACGTCTGGCTCGCCTGGACGGAGAATCCCAAGGACGACCTGGCCAAGGGAATCAAGAAGTACGCCCGCGATCTCGGGCGAGCGGTGGCCGCGGCGGCCCACACGGCACCGGAGAGCAGCGTGGTCGGGGCGAGCGCCCGCGGGATGCTGGAGTTCTACGGCGGGCAAGGAGCGCTGGGAGCGAGCGACTTCAGCGAATCGGTGAACAGCGGCATGGAATTCGTGCGGGCGGGGTTGGGAGCGACGACCACCTACCACAAGCCCGGTGAGGCGCCCATCGAACCCGCGTTCATTCCCGGATTCCGGTTCTACGTGCTCGGCCCGCCGTACGACGAGGCGAAGCTGGCCAACATGGGCGAGACGGGGATCTCGGGTCTCTACGGCGTGTCGGCGGGTCTCCGTGGCGCGGCGCGCCGGGCGCCGGGTGCCCCGCCCACGACGTCCGCCGAATTGACCCAGGACGAGGGCGAGATGCCGTTCGACGCGCGAATGCGGGCGCCGCGGCTGTGCGGCCCGGAAACGTGGTACCCGTCGTACTTCCGTCCGTCGGAGCGTTGGCGGAGCATCGACGACGATTGGCTCGGTGTGATTTCGGACCTTGCCCTGCAGCTCGACGACCTAACCAACAACACCAGCCTCGCCCTGGCGATCGAGCGGATCGCCGACGGCCGGGTCCTGCTCTTCCCGGCCGACGCGCAGCTGGGCAATTGGCTGTCGTGGCACGACCCGGGTATGAAATGGCGCGTCAAGGATGCGGCCGGCAACCCGACCGACGTCACCGCGTCCAACCTCCTCGAGCGCACGGTCTTCTACAAGGTCGGGCACCACGCAAGCCACAACGCGACCGCAAAGGAGCGCGGGCTCGAGCTCATGACCCGGCAGGACGAACTCGCGGCGTTCATCCCGGTTGACCGGGCGGTCGCCCTCACGCGCCACCCCAAGAACTCGTGGAAAATGCCGGCTCGCCCCCTGTACAAGCGTCTGCTTGAACGGTGCCAGGGACGAGTCGTGCGGTCGGACCTCGGCTGGGCGGACGACGCGGCAAACGCTAAGTCCAAGGAAACCGAGGCGGAGCTGCGCGACCTCGCCAGCGCGGCACAATGGACGGCGTGGAGAGCGTCTCAGCGCCGCGCGACCAACATCCAGGTGGGGCCGTTGTTCATCGACTACCTGCTCACGTAGCGCGATCGCGCACCAATCGTCATACACGCGGCCCGTTCGGGGTGCTGGACTCGGAGAGACCGCTCGCGGTACTGATCGTGGGCGGAGGCCTCACCCTCCGTGGTTTCCCCGCGCTCTGGCGAACGGAACTGCGCGACGGTACCGTAACTCCAACCGGCGCGCACGGATCTCCCGGGCGTTACGGGCGGGGCCCACCCGGTGGAGGCGACCGAATGAGCCGGCGAATATCGCGCGACAGATCCGCGCCGCCCGGTTCGAACGCCCCGAGCGGAGCGGGCCGTCCGGCACAGCGCTCGCCGCTGCGCTGGGCCGTTGGCCTGGCGATCTTGGCGCTGGTCGTGCTGGTCTGCCTGTGGATCCGCCCTTGGCCCGGAACTCCGGCCCGTCGCAGCACGGTGATCAGCGCGGCCGCGGCGGCTCCGACCTTTGTCGGCGGGCGAGCGTGCGCGGAATGCCATGCGAACGAAGCCGCGGCGTGGAAGGGCTCCCACCACGATCTGGCGATGCAGCCCGCCAGCGAATCCACCGTCCTGGGCCGCTTCGACAACGCGGCGCTCACGCAATTCGGAACAACCTCCACGTTCTTCCGTCGTGGCGGGAAGTTCTTCGTGAACACGGACGGGGCCGACGGTTCGCTCGCCGACTTTGAGATCAAGTACACGTTCGGCGTGACGCCGATGCAGCAGTACCTGATCGAGTTTCCGGGCGGACGTTTGCAGGCCCTCGACATCGCGTGGGACACGCGCCCGGCGCAGGAGGGCGGGCAGCGATGGTTCCACCTCCACCCCGACGATCCCGTGCACGCGGGGGACGTGCTGCACTGGACAGGGCCGGCGCTCAACTGGAATTTCATGTGCGCGGATTGTCACTCGACCGGGCTGGAGAAGAACTGGCGCGAGGACAAGCGGGCGTACGAAACAAGGTGGTCGGAGATCAACGTCTCATGCGAGGCGTGCCACGGCCCAGGGTCCCGGCACGTGGAGTGGGCGCGTGCGCCCAAGGGCACCAAGGCCGCCCCGGACGCGCTCAAGGGACTCACCGTGGGGCTGTACCGTGAGGAGTGGCCGTGGCGGCTGGACGAGACCAAGCCGACGGCCCAGCGCGTACGGCCACGCACATCGCACGAGGAGATCGAAGCGTGCGCCCGGTGTCATGCGCGCCGGGCCGCCCTCGTCGACCCGTGCCCCCCCGGTCGACCGCTCGCCGATACGCACGACCCCTCCCTGCTCGACGAGGGCCTGTACTTCACCGACGGCCAGCAGCAGGACGAGGTGTACGAGTACGGGTCGTTTCTCCAGAGCAAGATGTACGCGGCGGGAGTCACGTGCTCGAACTGCCACGAGCCGCACGGCGTGAAACGAACAGGCTCGCCCGACAACTACTGCACGGCGTGCCACCGGCCGTCGTACTTCAACTCGCCCGAACATCATCATCACCAAGCCGGCTCCGAGGGAGCCAGTTGCGTGGCCTGCCACATGCCCGCGCGGAACTACATGGTGATCGACGCCCGCAGGGATCACAGCTTCCGCGTGCCGCGCCCGGACCTGTCGCTTGCGATCGGCTCTCCCAACGCGTGCACCGGCTGCCACAAGGACCGCGATGACGCGTGGGCGGCGGCGCAGGTGGCGGACTGGCGGGGCCCCGGCAAGCCGGCGCCGGCCCACTACGGTGAAGCGCTGCACGCCGGGCGCACGGGGCACGTGGACGCCGAGCGACGCCTGTCCGCGCTTGTTCTCGACAGCGCGCAGCCGGCCATCGCTCGCGCCTCGGCCCTGGCGCTCCTTCCTGCTTTCCTCAGCCCTGGCAGCGCGGGGCTCATCGAAGGGAGTGCCACCGACCCCGACCCGCTCGTGCGCGGGGCTGCAGCGCGGGCACTGGCGACCCTCCCGCCCGCCGACGGGCTCCGACTTGCGTCGACTCTATTGTCCGACCCGATGCGCAGCGTGCGCCTGCACGCCGACTGGTATCTCCTGGGTATGAGCGGCTCGCTCCGAACCCCCGAACAGAGAGAACTCGCGGCACGGGCCGCGGCCGAATACCGCGCCGCGCAACTCGTCAATCAGGACCGCGCGGAAGGGCAGACCAACCTCGGCTCCCTCGCGGTGATCGAGGGCGATGCACAAGCCGCGGTGAGCCGGTTCCGTCGAGCCCTCGAGCTCAACCCCCAGTTCGTGCCGGCACGGATCGGGCTCGCGGAAGTCTGGCGCCGGACCGGAAGGGACGACGAGGGAGAGCGGGAGCTCCGCGAAGGCCTGCGTGTGAACCCCCAAAGCCCTCAACTGCACCACGCCCTGGGGCTGCTGCTGGTGCGCCGCGAGCAGCGCGACGAGGCCCTCTCGGAGTTGCGCCGAGCCGCCGAGCTGGCGCCCGACGATGCCGGGATCGCGTACGTGCTCGGAGTAGCGTTGAACGGCACGGGGCATCCCGACGAAGCGATCACCGTCCTCGACCTGGCGCACCGTCGGCGGCCCGCGGACCGGGACCTGCTGGTCGCGCTGGCGACGATCAGCCGCGACCAGCACCAGATCGATCGTGCGCTCGGGTACGCACGACTCCTGGCGGAGTTGTCGCCGGCGGACCCGGGAGTCCGATCGCTTGTCGCGGAGCTCGAGGCGACGCCTCACTGATCGGGCGCGCTGGTCAACACCGACCGGCTACTTCGTTGCCACGGCCACCAGCCTCGGAGCGTTCTGGTCGTAGGGCACGCCCGCGTAGGAACCGAGGATCCGCACCGAACCGAACCCTGCGTCGCGGAGGAGCAGTTCGAGTTCCTGCCCGCTGAAGAGTCGTAATTCGTGACGCGACTCGTAGCGAGCGCCGTCGGGGCGGATCAGAAGCCAGCGGTTGGCGATGCGGGTCCAGTTTCGAATAGCGCGCCGCTCCTCGAGGAAGATCGAACCGTCGGGGAGCTCCCGCCATTCCCTTTCACGGAACGTTCGAGCCAGGACCTCGCGTCCCATGATGTCGATCAGGAGCGGGGCACCCGGCTTCAGAGACGCGGCGAAATTCCGAAGGATGCGGAGGTCGTCGAAGGGGTCATCGAAGTACCCGATCGACGTGAACAGGTTGATCGCGGCGTCGAACCCGCCGTCCCGCCGGAATTCGCGCATGTCCGCACGCACCCACTCGGCCCGGGGCGCGAACGCCTCGCCGGATCGACGCGCTTCGTCGAGGTACCGGACGGTGCGGTCCACGCCCGTGACTCTGAACCCGCGTTTGAGAAACTCCAGGCTGTGACGCCCCGGACCGCACGGCATGTCGAGGACATGCGCCGCCGCCGCCAGCCCGAGGAGTTTAACGATCTGCTCGACTTCCGATGCGGCGTTGGCGCGGATGGATGCGCTAAAGATGACCGGTTCGAGCAGGTGCCAGAACTCGTCGGTCTCGTGCCACGGGCGTGTGAAGGCGTTCATGGATCGCGTCTCACGGGGCGGGCGGAACCGCCTGCGCGGGTTCGAATTCAAGCTGGAGTATGGCGTAGCCGTCGATCTCGAAGTACTCCACTTCCGCGGTGACCGGGTCACCCGTGCTGTGGAAGATCCCGGCATCCTGCGTCGGGGCGTGCCAGTCCCAGCGTTCGATCACGGCCTTTCCATCGACCATCACGCGGATTCCGTCGTCGCTGGTGGTTCGAACACGCCAGTCGCCCGCCGGGAACGCCACCCGGGCGGTCGCCCGGAGCCCGAAATGGTCTGATCCCGGCCCTCGCTTGGACACTTCCTCGGACCACTTCAGGTCGCGCGGGCCGCGACTTGCGAAGCGGCAGTCAAGGGCGCTGAGCCTGGCGCGCACCGCGTCGGGACCATCGGCCGCGCGACGCCACGCGTCGAGATTCTCGCGCGGGTCGGTCTCCTTGGTCCAAGGAAACACGACGACGTCCCATGCCGCGGAGACCACCGTCCCCTTCCATCGGCGATCGGGCTCGGATGGCCTTCGCGCGGTCACGTCGTAGCTCCAGACGCCGCCGTCTCCGATCAGTGTGACGACCGTCGGGGACCCGGGAACCACGCCGATCCTGGCGGCGGGTGAAGTCGCCACTTCGAACGAGAAATCCTGGCCGTTCCCGACCCGCTCGGACCGGACCGAGCCAACGGCGCTAGCGGCGCCGTCCCATCCGGCGAGTCCGAAGATCTCGAATTCGACTGCGCCGCCCGAACCGCCACGGAATCGGGCGGAGGGGCTCTGATGGTCCCACGGGCCCCATTCGTCCATGATGATGTTCTTCCGTCCGGCCAAGGCAGCACGGGCCCCCACCGGCCGTGCCTTTCCGATCGCCTCGAACTTGGGGGGCAAAACAGCAGGATTGGCCCCTTCCAGCCTGGGCTCGGCGCCTCGGGGCGCCTCGACCGCCTTTCCTACGTCTGTGGGCGTGTTCGCGACGAAGAAATTGTCCGTCAGGTGCCCGGCGCCGGTGTCACGGAGTTGGAGGCAGATCTTGTCGCGGTTGAAGGTGTTGCGAGCGATCACGTTTCCGGTGACGACGTGGCCGTTGGCCGCGACGCCGGGCTTTTTCAGGAGCTCACCGTCGTCGTCCCACCAGAGGTGGACGGCGCAGGAGTTATCTCGGAACGTGTTGTCGATGATGAAATTGTTGGAACCGTGCTCGATGTTAACGCCGCCGCGCTCCAACCCGTACGCCATCTCGCCGTTGCGCTCGATGATGTTCTTGGAGATGACCGTACCGCTGGAGTAGCCGCCCCAGATCCCGCAGATGCCGCACTCGACCAGCCGATTCTCGACGAACCGGTTGCCCTGGCTGAAGGTCATCTCGATCCCGTGTGCGACGGCGTACGAAAAATCATTGCCGACGAGAATGTTGTCGTTGCACCCTCGCCGTTCGTAGCGGAACTCGGGGTACGGCGCCGGCGATTCGCCGATCGCCTCTTTCCCCGCGAACCCGAAGAAACCATCCCCGCCGTGGGTGACCGAGTTCTCGGCGAAGACGTTGAAGGTGCACTGCTCGAAGCAGAGAATGCCCGCCGCGTCCTGGCCGCGGTTGTACACCCCGTGGCTGTAGCCGCGAACGCAGAAGTCAAAGGCGTTCCGCGAGACGATGTTGCGGCTGGACCGCCACATCGCCAGGCCCCATCCCGAGAGGAAGGAGCAGTCGTTGTCGAAGATCTTCGAGTCGTTCACGCGGTCGAGGACGATCCCGTTCTGTGTCCGGCGGACGAGCACTCCGGAGACCGAGACCTTCGACGAATCCTCGATGCAGATCGCGGCCCCGTGCTGCGAGAGCCACTCGTTCTTGTCGTTGTCGTGGGGGAACAGCCAGTCCGAGCCGACCTCCGCGGCGGGCGTGGACTTGAGGTGCTGACGGTAGTTGTCGGAGAGATCACCGCCCTCGATGACCAAACCGTCGGCGGCCGTCGCGGAAATGCCGGCCTTGTACCCGTGGACGCGAGCGCCCTTGACCGTGACACCGGAGTGCTTGTGGATGCGGATGCCGGTTCCGGACAGTTGATCCCACGGCGTTCCGGCGCGAGCGCCACGCAGTTCGCTGCCTTCGACGAACTCCACCGTGATATTGTCCGCGTCGACGTGAATCACACCGTCGCCGTTGGTATCGGCGATGACGGTCCCGGCCGGCACCACGACGCGGCAGGACTCCGTGATCCGCACGTCATCGGCCGTCACCTGGATTTCGGGAAGCGGCGCGACGCCGGGAGAGCACGCCCACGCTGCGAGAACTGGGATCAGCATGCTGGCATGATACGACGGCGTGCTCGCGTCGTTCCGAATTCACGCCGATCCAACGTGTTCGAACAATCGTCGGGAGGCTCAGTCGCCAGTGGGTGACTTGCCCTGCGTCGGATCGATACCCGGCTGGACCGTCTCGGAATGCCTCACCCTCAGATCTTCGCCCTGCGGCGATGACGGCGGGCGGTACGCCGGCAGTTGATCGCGGTACCCGTTGCCGGGCTTGCTCGACTGGTTCTCGATGTCGTCCTCGACGCCCTTGAGTCCGCGCTTGAACTCGATGATGCCGCGGCCAAGGCTGCGGCCCACCTCGGGCAGACGCTTGCCGAACAGCAGGAGACCGATGACCAGGATGATCACCATGTCCCAGGACATGACGCTGTTCAGAAAGGCGAGCAGGTACATCAGAGACTCCTTGGGCAAACGGCGGGGCAGCCCTGCCCCGACCGTCCAGTATAGGTATTCACGGGGCGCATCGTCCCGACCGCGGGCCCCCCACCCTTCGGCGGGAGAACCGCCTGCCGATCAACGGGTTTTTTCAATGATGCACGCCGGCGCGGCGTTCGGCCGCTTCCACGACGTTGAGGAGCAGCATCGCGACCGTCATCGGCCCCACGCCCCCCGGGACCGGGCTGATGAACGAAGCCAAGGGCCGAACCTCGTCAAATGCGACATCGCCGACCGTCTTCATCTTGCCGCCTTCGGCATGAACCCGGTTGACCCCGACATCGACCACCACGGCGCCGGGCTTGACCATCCCACCCCGTATCAGCCCCGGCTTGCCGACCGCGGCAACAAGAATGTCCCCGGTCCGCGTCAGGTTCACCAGGTCGTCGGTGAACTTGTTGCAGGAGATGACCGTCGCCTCTTGGCGCATCAGGAGCACGGCGATCGGCTTGCCGACCACGTCGCCGGCCCCGACCACAACAGCCCGCTTGCCGCGGATCGGGACGCCGGTGGACTCGATCATTTTGATCACGGCGAGCGCGGTGCAGGGCGCCAGCGACGACCGGCCGTACACGACGTTGCCGATGTTGGCCGGGTTGACGCCCTCGACGTCCTTCTCCGGTGCGATCAAGCGCTGCACGCGGTACGGATCAACGCCCTCCGTCAGGGGCACGTGCACCATGAGCGCAGTGACGCGTTCCTCGCTGTTCAGGAGAAGGACCCGTCCGGCGATGTCGTCGTAGGTCGATCCCGTTGCCAGTTCGTGCAGACGGTACTCGATTCCGAGTTCCGCGCAGGTGCGACCCTGATTCTCGGCGTAGACCCGGGCCGCGGAATCTCCGGCGTCCACCAGGACGGCGTCCAAACGCACGGCGCCGGCACGCGCCTTGACCGCGGCGACCCGCGCACGGATCTCGTCGCGGTACCGCTTGGCCAGCGCGCTCCCGTCGATGATGGTGCCGGCCTGGGTCATCCGTGACATGGTACTCGCACGGGGGCGGCGCGTGCGAGCCGGAGGTACCATGGGGTCATGAGCGCGGAAACGGAACGGGCGCGAATCCTCGAGCTGCGAACGCTGCTGGAACGGGCGAACCGGGCGTACTACGCGGACGCCACCCCGATCATGCCCGACGCGGAGTTTGACCGGCTGCTGGCCGAGCTTTTTGAACTGGAGCGCAAACATCCTGAACTGGACGATCCGACCAGCCCGACGCGCCGGGTCGGCGGCGAGCCGATCAAGGGCTTCAAGAGCGTTCGGCACGCCGTGCCCATGCTCTCGATCGACAACACGTACAGCGAGGCCGACGTCCGCGAGTGGTACGCGCGGGTGCTCAAGGGCCTCGGCGCCGGCGGGCTGTTCGATGGTGCGGGCGAACCTCCGCGTCTCTTGTGCGATCCGAAGATAGATGGTGTCGCGCTCTCGCTCCGTTACGAGAAGGGCGTGCTGGTCAGCGCCGTCACGCGCGGCGACGGCACGACCGGCGATGATGTCACCCACGTTGCCAAGACCGTGCGGACCATCCCGCTCCGGCTCCACTGCCACGCCAAGGGGGGAAGGGCAAATCCGATCGAGGTGCCCGCGGTGCTCGAGGTCCGCGGTGAAATCTACCTGCCGCTGAAGGAGTTCGAGAGGATCAACGCCGAGCGCGACGCCGCGGACGAGGACGTGTTCATGAACCCGCGCAACGCCGCCGCGGGCGCGCTCAAGCAGTTGGATCCCAGGGTCGCCGCCACGCGGCGCCTGGCGTTCTCCGTGCATGGCCGCGGCGAAGTGAAGGATCGTGCCGGCGGGCCGTTCTCCAGGTCCCACTCCGAGTTCCTGGAGTCCCTGCGCGCGCTGGGGCTCCCGATCAACGCGCACACCGTGGCGTGTGCGACGATCGACGAGGCGTTGGGAGCGATCGAGGAGTTCGACGGTCTGCGCCGCGGGCTCGACTGCGCCACCGACGGGATGGTGGTCCGCGTCGATTCGTTCGCGCTGCAGGACCGCCTGGGCGCCACGACAAAGAGCCCTCGGTGGATCATCGCGTTCAAGTACCCGGCGGAGCGGAAGACGACCACGCTGCTCCGCGTCGAACACCAGGTCGGTAAGACCGGCAAGATCACGCCGCGGGCGGTCATGGAGCCGGTGCTGCTCGCGGGCACCGTCGTGCAGCACGCCACGCTGCACAACTACGGGCAAGTGCGAAAGAAGGACATCCGGGTCGGCGACACGATCGAGGTCGAGAAGGCGGGCGAGATCATCCCGTACGTCGTCGGCGTGGTGCTCGCGAATCGACCGCGGGCCGCGAAAGCGATCGTCGCGCCCGACAAGTGCCCGGAGTGCGAGGGTCCCGTCGAGATCGAGCCGCCCGAGGCGACCGAGGATCCCGGCCTCGAGAGCGGCCGGCGCTGTGTGAACCCCGAGTGCCCCGCGCAGATCCGCGAGAAGCTCATCTGGTTCGCGGGGCGCAAGCAGATGGACATCGCCGGGCTGGGTGAGCAGACCGTCGACCAGATCCGGTCGCAGTCCAAGGTTCCGCTCAACAGCTTCGCGGACATATTCCGCCTCAAGTCGCACCACCCCGAGCTGGTCGCGCTGGAACGCATGGGCGACAAGAAGGTCGACAACCTGCTCGTCGGCATCGAAGCCGCCAAATCGCGCGGGCTTGGGCGGGTTCTGGCGGGGCTCGGGATCCGCCACGTGGGCGACGCCACCGCCAAGCTGCTGGCCCGCATGTTCCCCGACATCGATGCGCTGCTCGCCGCGAGCATCGATCAACTCATGCCCAAGGCTCTCAAGAAGGACCAGGCGATTGCCCTCGGGTTTCCCGCGGCAGCCGAGGACCGCCCCGAGACCGGCCTGGGAAAGGACACCGCCCCCGCCGTGCACGCCTACCTGCACAGCCGCGCCGCGCGTCGCACGTTCGAAGAACTGCGCGAAGCCGGCGTTGATCTGAGATCGCACGATTACACCAAGCCCGGCTCCGCCCCGGCCCACGGGTTGAACGGACCGTTCGTGGGCAAGAAAGTGGTGTTGACGGGCACGCTGGAGCACTACGAGCGGCAGGACCTCGCGGAGCTGCTCGAGTCCATGGGAGCGAAGGTATCCGGGTCCGTGTCGAAGAATACGGACCTGGTGATTGTCGGCACCTCGCCGGGGTCCAAGCTGGAAAAGGCAAGGGAGCTGGGCGTTGAGACTTGGGACGAGGCGCGGCTGCTGAAGGAGCTGGGCGCGGCGGGAGTAAGGTGAGTTCGTGACCCGGGGGACCGCCCTGATCTTCGGGCTCAACGCCCGATCACCCATCGTCGCGGAGTGGTTATTCTTGCGTCGCGTGCCGGTTGCGCGCACCATGATGACGGTACCGCGCGGGCCTGCGCCGAACGGCGCCCTTCCCGGACGATCTCATACTGGCTCGCGGAGCATCCATGCACAACGTTGAGTTCAAGGCCGAGCTGCGCGACCTGGCGTTGGCGCGCTCGCTCTGCCGCGCCCTGGGCGCAACCTGGATCATCGCGATGGAGCAGACCGATACGTATTTCCGGGTTCCCAGCGGGCGGCTGAAGAAGCGAGAGTGCCCCGGCGAGCCGGTTGAATACATCTTCTACGACCGCGACAACCGTTCGCAGCCCAAGCTGAGCCACTACACCATTTATTCCGAGGCCCAGGCCCTGGAACGCTTTGGGATCACGCCCCTCCCCGTGTGGGTCGTGGTGAAGAAGGCGCGTGAGCTCTTCATGCTCGGCGCCACCCGAATCCACCTTGACACGGTCGAGGGGCTCGGGCAGTTCCTGGAGTTCGAATCGCTCGTCTCCCCAAGCAACACCGTCGCCAAGTGTCACCAGACGCTCGCCGAACTTCGCCAGAAGCTAGGTCACGCGCTCGGCGAGCCGATCTCGTGCAGCTACTCGGACATGCTCGCGGCACAGGAAGAAGCGCAGGCTCCCCGCTCTCCCTGAACGAGCCGGTAACCCGGCCCCGGCCAACGGCCATCAGGCCTGCCGCGGACCATGCCGCCGCCCTCTCGGGCCCTTACCCCATTCACGCACCGGCGTGACGGATGCTTGGGCATTCGGCATCCCTGCGTAATGCCCGGCGTCTCGTGGGATCTCACGAAGACCAGCCGCGGCGGAGTACCATCGAGCATGACGACGGCAACAGATGGCACCGCGCGCGATATCGAACGCCTCAGCCCCATGATCGACCGGCTCGTGAAGGCGGTCGAGAAACGGATCGTCGGCCAGCGGGCCATGATCGACGGGCTGCTGATCGGCATGCTGACCAACGGGCACGTGCTGCTCGAGGGCGTGCCCGGGTTGGCCAAGACGCTCACGGTCTCGACCCTGGCGCGGGCGATGGACGCGAAGTTCTCGCGCATCCAGTTCACCCCCGACCTGCTCCCGGCCGACCTCATCGGCACGCTGATCTACAACCCGCGCGAGGGTACGTTCGCGCCGCGCAAGGGCCCGATCTTCGCCAACATCGTCCTGGCCGACGAGATCAACCGCGCCCCGGCCAAGGTGCAGAGCGCGCTGCTGGAGTCCATGCAGGAGCGCCAGGTCACCATCGGCGACACCACGTACAAGCTCGACGACCCCTTCCTCGTGCTCGCCACCCAGAACCCCATCGAGCAGGAGGGCACGTACCCGCTCCCCGAGGCCCAGGTCGACCGCTTCCTGCTGAAGCTGAACATCACCTACCCCCTCCGCGACCAGGAGCGGGCCATCGTCGACATGGTCACCACGCCGGGAGTGCCCGAGCTCGACGAGCGCATCATCGGTCTCGACGAGCTCCGCGCCGCCCGCGCCGCCGTCGCGCAGGTCCGCCTGGACCCGCGCCTCCGCGACTACATGGTCGAGATCGTCCACGCCACCCGCCAGCCCAAGGAGCACGGGCTCGACCTGGCCCGCTACATCGAGTTCGGCGCCTCGCCCCGCGGCAGCATCGCCCTGGCCCTGGCCTCCCGCGCCCGCGCCTTCCTCCAGGGCCGCGCGTTCGTCACCCCCGGCGACGTCAAGGCCGTCGCCCCCGACGTGCTCCGCCACCGCGTGGTCGTGAGCTACGAGGCCCAGGCCGAGCGTGTCACGGGCGAGGACATCGTTAGGCGAGTGCTCGAGAAGGTGCCGGCGCCGTGAGAGGATGAGACGGTGAAACGGTGAGACGGTGATCGAGCCAGCAACCGGTCGATTCGCATCCTCGTTCACCGTATCACCCCCTCTCCCTTCCCCCCACTGACCGCATCATCCCGTAGGAGTTTCCCATTCCTGCCGCGTCCGCCAACCCCTCGTCCCCCACTCTCCTGACCGACGAGCTGATGCGCGAGGTTCGCCGGCTCAAGGTCCGCACCCGCCGGCGCGTCGACAACGTGCTGAGCGGCGAGTATCACAGCGCGTTCCGGGGGCAGGGCGTCGAGTTCGCGGAGGTCCGCGAGTACCAGCCTGGCGACGACGTGCGCGCCATCGACTGGAACGTAACCGCGCGCTCCAGCGACACCGGCCGCGCATTCATCAAGCGCTTCAGCGAGGAGCGCCAGCTCACCGTCATGCTCGTCGTCGACCGCAGCGCCTCGGGCGCCTTCGGCTCCGGCGACCGGGCCAAGTCGCGCGTGGGCGTTGAGCTCGCCGCGGTGCTGGGCATGGCCGCCACCACCAACAGCGACCGCCTGGGCTTGGCCATCTTCAGCAACACCATCGACCGCTTCGTGCCCCCCGGGCGCGGCATGGGCCAGGCCGTGCGTGTGATGACCGAGCTCCTGGGCTACCACGAGCACGGCGGCGCGACCGACCTGGCGGGGACGCTCCGTTTCGTCGGGCGCGTGCTGCGCCGCCGCGCCGTCGTCTTCATCGTCTCGGACTTCATCGCCGCTGACTACGAGTCGCCCCTGCGCCTGCTCGCGGCACGCCACGACGTGGTCGCCGTCACCGTGGGCGACCCGCGCGAGCGCGAGCTGCCCGCCGTCGGCCTCATCGAGCTCCGCGACGCCGAGACCGGCGAGAGGAGGACGGTCGACTCGTCCAGCGCCGCCGTGCGCCGGGCCTACGCCGCCGCGGCGGAGAAACGCGAGCGCGACGTACGCGACACGCTGCGCCGCTGCGCCGTCGACCGCATCGAAGTGTCCACCGACCGCCCCTTCGTCCGCGACCTGGCGGCGTACTTCCGGCTGCGCGAGCGGCGGAGGGTGCACGGATGAACATCGCCTCTCGAATCATCCTCGCGCTCGCGACAGCCGCGCCCGTCCTCACCGCCTCGGGCGTTGACGACCCTCTGGCATCGCCCCGGCCCCTGGTCTCGCGTACCGACGACCGACTTGCCTCCGCCCGCGCCTCGGTCGATCGCGACCGCATCGCCCTCACCGACCGCCTCACGCTTGCGCTCACGCTCGATACGCCCCCGGGCGAGGACGGCTCGCTCCCGCCGCTCCCTTCGATCGGCGAGAAACTCGGCGGCTGGCGCGTGGTGTCGGTGGCCCCGCGCGAATTGCGCCGCAGCGCGGCCGGGGGGATGGCCCGCGGCGCCGACGTGGTTCTTGAGCCGTTCCTCCCCGGCGAGTACGAGATCCCTGCCCTTGAATTCCGCGTTAAGGACGAACGCGGCTCCCCCGGCCGCACCCTTCGCACCGCCCCGCTCAAGGTCCGCGTCGAATCGCTGCTGGACGACTCGGCCGCCTCCAAGACCATCGGCGCCGAACGCGGCATCATCGACTCGACCGCGACCAACGATCACCCGTGGACCATCATCGGCGCCGCCGGCGGAGTGCTCGCGCTGGCCGCCGCGGGCGCGGTCGTCATCGCCCGCCGCCGACGCCGCGCCCCCGAGCCGCTGCCCGACGCGTGGAAGATAGCCCGCCTCGAGCTCGAGCGCACCCTTTCGCGCCACGACTGGACCGGTGCCGACGCCGCCCGCGCGCTCGACCGCGCCGCGGCCGTGCTCGCGGGTTGGATCGCCGAGCACCCGACCCACGAGGGCGGCCCGTCCGCCGCGGCCGGTCGGACGCTGGAGCGCGAGGTCGAAGAAATCCGCTTCTGCGGCACGGAGCCCGAGCCCCGCGTCGCCCGCCACCTGGGCGAGGACGTGATGCGCATCACCTCCGCCCCACCACCCTCATCATCGCCTTCGCCCGCACCGATCAGCGCGGGAGGTGGAGCATGATCGACCGCTTCGCCTCGCCGTGGGCCTTTGCGCTCCTGCTGATCATCCCGGTCCTGGTGTTCGTCTGGAACCGCCGCCGACCCTCGGGGGTGCTCTTCTCGTCGAACTCCCTCCTGGTCGGCGTGCCCACGACATGGCGCGTGCGCCTGCGCTTCGCCGCTCCGCTATTGATGCTCGCGGCCCTCGCGTCGCTGATCGTGGCGCTCGCCCGCCCGCAGAAGCTCATCGGGCGCGTGCCGCAGGCCGGAGAGGGCATCGCCATCGAGATCGTGCTCGACCGCTCGGGGAGCATGAACGAGGAAATCGAGGCCGAGGGCGGGCGTGCCACCACCAAGATCGCCGCGGTGAAGAAGCTCATCCACGACTTCATGCTCGGCGACGGCAAGGGGCTCGAGGGCCGTCCCGACGACCTCGTGGGCCTGGTCTCATTCGCCCGCTTTGCCGACACCGTGGCGCCCCTCTCCCGCTCGCGCGAGATCCTGGTGAAGCTCGCCGGGCAGACGCGACTGGCGACTGTGCGCGGCGAGGACGGCACGGCCATCGGCGAGGGCCTGGCGCTCGCCGCTGCCCGCCTCCGGGACATGGACGCCAAGAACGCGCCCGCGCCGAGCCCCGAGGCCGCGTCCGACAGCGCCGCCGCGGGCAGCGCGAACAAGGGCCCGATCAAGAGCAAGGTCATCGTGCTCATGACCGACGGCCAGAACAACGCCGGAGGCATCGACCCGATGCAGGCCGCGGGGCTCGCCAAGCAATGGGGCATGAAGGTCTACACCATCGGCGTCGGAGCGGGCTCCGAGCGCGCGGCACGCATGGGCGGCGTCTTCGGCAACCTCAGCATCCCCATGGGCGGCGGAGTCGACGAGGAAACGCTCAAGGCGATCGCCGAGACCACCGGCGGCCGCTACTTCCCCGCCTCCGATGCGGCGTCGCTCCGCGAGGTGTACACCACCATCGACCGCCTCGAGCGTGCGGCCCTGCACACACCCGAATCGACGCTCTACGACGAGCTCTTCGCCCCCTGGGCGATGTGGGGCGGCGCCGGCGCGCTGGCCGCCGCGCTCCTCCGCGCCACCCTCTTCAGGAGCATCGCGTGACGCACCTGGGCGACCCCATCTGGCTGCACGGCTCGTGGGCGGCGCTGGCCGCGCTGTTGGTGCTGTGGGGCGCGACCGCCCGCCGCCGCCGCGCCGCGCGGAAGTTCGCGGGCGCGATGTCGGGCGTTCTCGCCGGTCGCGTCTCGATGCTCCGCGCCGGCGCCTCCGCGCTTGCCCTGGCTCTGGGCCTGGCCGCCGCCGCCATCGCCCTGGCCCGCCCGCAGGGCGAGCCGAAGCTCACGCAGGTCACCGCCAACGGGCGCGACCTGGTCTTCGTCGTCGACGTCTCGCGCTCGATGCTCGCCGACGACCTCAAGCCCTCGCGCCTCGGCCGCGCCAAGCTCTGGATCAAGGACCTGGTCGGCGAGATACAGGGCGACCGCGTGGGCCTGGTCGCCTTCGCCGGCGCCAGCGTCGTGAAGTGCCCCCTCACGCTCGACTACGCCTTCTTCTCGCTGGCCTTGGACGACCTCTCGCCCCTGAGCGTCGGCCGCGGCGGCACCAACATCGGCGACGCCATCCGCACCGTTACCACCGACGTGATCGGCGACGACGTGTCGCGCCCCTGCGACATCATCCTCATCACCGACGGCGAGGACCAGGACAGCTTCCCCGTGCAGGCCGCCGAGGCCGCGGGACAGAAAGGGATCCGCATCATCACGCTGGGCCTGGGCGATGAGGTGGGAGGCTCACCTGTAACCGTGACCGAAGAGGGCGGCCGCACCCACGCTCTTGAGTACCAGGGCAAGGCGGTCGTGAGCAAGCAGAACACCTCGACCCTCGCCCAGATCGCCCGGGCCACGCCCGGCGGCGCGTACTTTAACATCGGCACCGGCACCATCCAGCTCGACCGCGTCTACCGCGACCTCATCGCGACCGCGCCCAAGGCCCGGACCGACGGCGCTGACCGGCGCGTCTTCGAGGAGTTCTTCCAGCTCTTCCTCGGCGCCGCCGTGGCCCTCGTGGCCCTGCACGCCGTGCTCGGCGACGGGGCCGTGCGGAGGGCCGACGCATGAACCTTGCCGCGCTGCGCATGCTCGCGCTCACGCTCGCCACCATCGCCCTCGCGCCCTCCGCGCGTGCCGACGAGCCCGACCGCGTCCAGCTCCTCGAGCTCGCCGACGGCAAGTTCCGCCGCGGCCTCTACGACGACGCCGCCAAGCTTTACGAGCAGGCACGCCCCGGGCCCGGTTCGGCCGCCGCGTACAACCGGGGCTGCGCCCTGCTCAAGGCGGGCAAGATCCCCGACGGCGAGGCGGTCCTCAAGGACGTGGTGGCCAACGCCGACGACCCGCGCATCGCCGCCGACGCCGCCTTCAACCTCGGCCGCTCGCTCCACGCGCGGGCCGCGGTGGAACAGAACCCCGCCGAGAAGCTCAAGGCCCTCGAACAGGCCGAGGGCGCCTTCCGCGCCTGCGTCGACGCCGCGCCGTCTGACCGAGACGGCGGCCGCGCCCTGGAGCTCACGCGCCAGGAGATCCAGAAGATCAAGGACGAGCAGGAGCGCCAGAAGCAGGAAGAGAAGAAGCAGCAGGACCAGCAGAAGCAGCAGGAGCAGCAGAAGAAGGACGAGCAGAAGAAGCAGGACCGCCAGAAGCTCTCCGACCAGCTCAAAGACCTCGCCGACAAGCAGGACAAGGCCGAGCAGAACACCGAGCAGAACCAGCAGAAGGCTGAACAACAGCCCGAGCAGAAGGCGGACGCACAGAAGGACGCACAGAAGCAACAGCAGTCGGTGGGCAAGGAAACACAGAGCGCCGCCAAGGACGTGGAGAAGCAGCAGAAGTCCGAGCAGCCCGGTTCTGAGCAGATGGACCGCGCCCAGCAGGCTATGAAGGACGCCCAGTCCGAACAGTCCAAGGCCGAGCAGGCACTCAAGCAGGGCGACTTTGACCAGGCCAAGGAGCACCAGAAGTCCGCCGCCGAAAAGCTGCGCGAGGCCTCGGAGGCCGTGGCCAAGGCTGCTGAAGAGAAGTCCTCCGACGAGAAGTCCAAGGACCAGCAGGACCAGAAGGGCCAGGAGCAGCAGCAGGCCCAGAGCAAGGACCAGAAGGATGGCAAGGACGGCAAGGAAGGCCAGCAGGCCGCCCAGCCGCCCAAGGACAAGCCCAAGGGCGACCCGCTCGCCGCCAAGCTCCTCGACCGCGAGGAAGAGACCCGCAAGGCCCGCCAGCGGCTGATCCCCTCCATGCAGGGCAAGCCCACACCGGTGGATAGGGATTGGTGATGAACCTCATGAAGATTCAACTCGTGCGTGCGATCACTTTGGCCCTTGCCGGGCTCGCGGCGGTGCTCGCGTGCCTCCCCCGCCCGGCCCTGGCCCAGAATGCCGGCGACGTCCGCGTCACCGCCCAGCTCTCCGCCCCCCGCGTCTACGTCAACGACGTCGTCGACCTCACCGTCACCGTCGAGGGCAGCAACGCCCCCGACCGCCCCATGCTCCGCGTGCCCGACGGTATCGACGCCGAGTTCGCCGGCGGTAGCGACACCTCCTCGCGCTTCACCTCCATCATCAATGGGCAGCGCCAGGAGCGCGTCACCCAGGGCTACGTCTTCCAGTACCGCCTCACCGCGTCGCGCGAAGGCACCTTCACCATCCCCGGCCCCGAAGTCATGATCAACGGCAAGGTGCACAGCGCCGCCCCGCTCCGCTTCACCGCCGTTCGCCCCGACCAGTCCGACGAATTCTTCCTGCGCATGAAGGTCGACCGCGACGACCTCTACGTCGGCGAGCCCGCCCGGCTCCGCATCGTCTGGGGCCTCGCGACCAGCGTCTCCAACGTCTCCTTCTCCCGCATGCCCGGGCAGGCCGACTTCGACCTCGCCACGCCCCGCGACCGCGTCCCCACCGGCCAGCGCGGCAGCGACGACCGCACCGCCGAAGTCTCCATGTTCGGCCGCAACGTTGTCGGCGTCTGGGGCGACGAGACCGTGAACGGCAAGACCATGCGCACGCTCACGTTCGACCTCATCGTGGTCCCCAAGGACGCCGGACGGCACGAGCTCGGCCCCGTCAGCATCACGTTCGACGTCGGCGCCCGCCAGCGCAGCCCGTTCGACATCTTTGAGGACCGCTCGAGCGCGCGCCGGGCTTCATCCATGTCCAACCCCGTCACCATCAACGTCAAGCCCCTCCCCGAGAAAGGACGCCCCGCCGACTTCGGCGGCCTTGTGGGCAACTACTCGATGAAGACGATGGCCGAGCCGCGCACCGTGAGCGTCGGCGACCCCATCACGCTCAAGCTCCTGGTCGACGGCCCCGACCCCACCGACAGGGTCGTCGCCCCCGACCTCTCGACCGTGCCGGGCTTCGGCGCCTTCAAACTCTCGAGCGAGGGGTGGCACACCGACTCGGGCGATCTCGTCGGGCCCCGCGCCTTCTCCACCACCATCCGCGTGAGCGACGCCAAGGTCACCGAGATCCCGCCCATCGAGCTCGCCAGCTTCGACCCGCGCGAGGGCGTGTACAAGCGCATCAGGTCCGCCCCTCTGCCCCTCACCGTTCGCGCCACCCGCGAAGTCACCGCCGCCGACGCCGTGAGCGCCGGGGCCGCGCTCCCCGTCCCCATCACGCCAGCCAGTTCCCTCGACAGCGCGGGTCCCGGCCTGGTCGCCAACGCCGAGGGCGCCTGGGTTCTCGCCGACGAGGGCGGCGGTCTCATGGACATGGTCCGCTCTCCCGTGATCGCCGGCGCCCTCATCGCCCCGCCCCTGGCGTTCTTCGCCGCCACGCTCGTGCGGATCGGGCGCCAGCGCGGCGGGCACGGCGTGCGGATCGCCCGGGCCAGGCGCGAGGCCCTCAAAGCCCTCGGCGCCGGCACGCCCGACGCGCCCACCATCGGCGGGGCACTTCGCCGCTACGCCGGCGCGGTCCTGCACATCGAGCCCGCGGCAGTCACTCCCGTTGATTGCGACTCGCCCGGCGACCCCGCCCTCGCCGAGATCGGACGCGTCCTGGCCGCGTGCGACGCCGGACGCTTCGGCGGTGATTTCGGAGACCTCAGCACCGTCGCGGCACGCGCCAGGCAGGTCCTGAGCGGGCGCCCCACGGAAGGAGCGGCGGCATGAACATGCAAAGCGCACTCAACCCTGCGCGATCGTTCTTCGGCGGCATCGCGCTGATGGTCGCCTCCCTGTGCCTGGCCGACACCACGCCCGCTCCGGCACCAGCACCCGCCCCCGCCGTCGTTGCGCCGCCCGCCTTCGACTCCCGCAAGGTCTTCGAAGACGCCAACGCCGAGTTCCGCAAGGCCGTCGACCTCGCTTCGCGCGACCCCGGAGCCGCCGCCGAGGCCGCGGCACGCGCCAGCGCGGGCTATCGCGAGATCGCCGCGCGCACCGGCGTGCGCAACCACGCCCTGGAGATCAACGCCGGCAACGCCAGCCTGCTCGCCGGCGACCTCGGCCACGCGGTCGCCGCGTTCCGCCGCGCCGAGCGCCTCCGTCCGCAGGACGCCTCGGTCCGCGCGTCGCTCGCCGCGGCACGCGCCAAGGTCGGACTTCGCGTCGAGCCCGACATCCGCACCCGCGTCGGCGAACTCCTGCTCACCTGGCGAGGGTATCTCGGACGCACCACGCTCCTGTGGATTGCCGTCGGCGGATACCTCGGCGCCTGGACGACCGCCGCCCTCCGATGGTGGCGAGGCAGGCCCGGCGTGTGGGCCGGCGCCACCCTCGCGTCGCTGGCCCTGGTCGCGGGCGCCCTGCTCGCGGCGGACGACTGGGACCGCCGCGCCACCCGCGACGGCGTGATCATCGCCAGTGAAGTGATCGGCCGCAGCGGCCCGGGCGAGGGGCTCTACGAGGCGTCCTTCAAGCAGCCGCTGCGGGCCGGCGTTGAGTGCCGCGTGCTCGAGCAACGCGGCGCCTGGTCCCGAGTCCGCCTGCTCGACGGCCGCGAAACCTGGGTGCCGGGGGGAACGGTGGAGGAGTTGAGGAAGTGACATAGTGACGTAGTGACGGAGTGACGGAGTGACGAAGCTAGGAATCGCGTCCTCTCGACGACTTCGCCCCTCCCCCACTCCGTCACTCCGTCACTTCCTCCCCCTTGACTTCCCTATGCACTGACTGCATACTTATGCCATGAGCGAGAAGGCCAAGCGCCAGCGCCGGGTCCGGGAGATCCTCGAGCGCGAGCGCGTCACCAACCAGCAGCGCCTCCAGCGCCTGCTCCACGCCGAGGGCATCGAGGCCACCCAAGCCACGCTCTCGCGCGACCTCCGCGACCTTGGCGTCCTCAAGGGCCACGACGGCTACACCCTCCCCGGCCCCTCCGGCGGCGTCCCAGCGGTGCAGGCTCCCGAGCTGCAGCGCATCCTCGAGGAGTTCCTCACCGGATCCGGCCAGGCCGGCAACCTCGTCGTCCTCCGCACCGGCCCCGGCCGGGCCCAGGTGCTCGGCGACGAGATCGACCGCTCCCGAATTCCGCACGTGGTCGGAACCGTCGCGGGCGACGACACCATCTTCGTCGCCTGCCCCTCCGCCGCCGCGGCGTCGCAGCTGCTCCGCAAGCTCCGCACCCTGGCCGGCCGGCGCGCCGACGGCGGCGAGCCGCGCCGCCGCGTCGTCCGCCACGGCGCCGGGAGCGACGCATGACCCGGATCGCCATCGTCGGCGCCGGCGGGTACAGCGGGGCCGAGCTCGTCTCGATCCTGCTCGACCACCCGCGCACCACCATCGTCGGTCTCTTCGGCTCCGCCTCGCGCGGCAGGGCCGACGACGCGGCCAAGCCCCAGGCCTTCTCCGACGTCTTCACCCGCTCCCGCGGCAGGATCGACCTGCCCCTGCTCGCGGGCGATGCGACGAGCATCCTGGCGTGCAAGCCCGACGCGGTCTTTCTCGCCACCCCGCACGAGGCCAGCCTCGAGCTGGCCCCCCACCTCCTGCAGGCGGGCGTGAACGTCTTCGATCTCTCCGCCGCGTTCAGGCTGAAGGACGCTTCGCTCTACCCCAGGCACTACGGCTTCACGCACACGCAGCCCGGCCTGCTCGAGAAGGCCGCGTACGGACTGCCGGAACTTTTCCGCGACCGCGTGGCCAAAGCCGACCTGGTCGCGTGCGCGGGCTGCTACTGCACCAGCGCCATCCTGCCCCTGGCGCCGCTCGTGAAGGCCGGCGCCGTGGCCCCCGGGCGCCGCCCGATCATCGATGCGACCAGCGGCGTGAGCGGCGCGGGCCGCGCGCCGGCGCTCAAGTCGATGTACTGCGAACTCAGCCTGCAGCCCTACGGCGTCTTCTCGCACCGCCACCAGCCCGAGATCGACGCCTTCAGCGGCACCGGCACCGTGTTCACGCCGCACCTTGGCGCCTACGACCGCGGCATCCTCTCGACCATCCACGTCGACCTTGCCCCGGGCTGGAACGCCGCACGCCTGGGCGACACGCTGAACAGCGCGTATTCCAGGGAACCCTTCGTCCGCCTCAGCAGGCCCGGCACCTGGCCGAGCGTGGGCGATGTGAAGGGGACCAACTTCTGCGACATCGGGTGGGCCGTGGACGAGACGCACGGGCACGCCATCATCGTCAGCGCCTTGGACAACCTCGTGAAGGGCGCCTCGGGTCAGGCGGTGCAGTGCATGAACATCCGGCTGGGCTTCGGAGAAACGACGGGCTTGGGGGGGAAGAAGGGACGGAGTGACGGAGTGACGAAGAGGATCGGAATCGGAGCGACGCGGTGAGTAACGGGGTCGTGGTCATCAAGATCGGCGGGAGCACGCTCGAGGACATCGGGGCGCTGCGGCCGCTGTGGTCCGCGCTCGTCGGGCTCGCGGCAAGGTCCGGCGTCGTGATCGTCCACGGCGGCGGCAAGGCCGTCGACGCCCTCATCAAACGCCTCAACCTTCCGGTCGAACGCCGCGAAGGCCTCCGCGTCACGCCCGACGACCAGATCGATCTCATCGCCGGCGTGCTTGCCGGGAGCGTCAACAAGCGGCTCGTCGGCGCGATCAACGCGGCAAGCGGAGCCGCGGACGGCACGGCCGTGGGCCTCTGCCTCGGCGATGCCGGCGTCGCCCGCTGCACGACCATGACCCGCACCCCCGCGGGCACGCCCGTTGATCTCGGGCGCGTGGGCGAGGTCGTTGGCGGTGAGGGCGCCCTGCTCCGCACGCTCGTCGAGGGCGGCTACCTCCCCGTCGTCAGTTCCATCGGCATCGACCGCTCGGGGGGGCTCCTCAACATCAACGCCGACGATGCCGCGGCAGGCCTCGCCGGGGCGCTTCAGGCCTCCGCGCTCGTGCTCATGACCGACGTCTCCGGCATCAAGGACGGCACGGGCCGATTGTGCCCTCGCCTCACGCCCGCGAAGATCGAGCAGATGATCGCCTCAGGCGAAATTTCCGGCGGCATGATCCCCAAGAGCCGCGCCGCGACCAGGGTCGTGGTGGAGCGCGGCGTGCCCGTCGTGATACTGAGCGCCGAAGATCCGAAGAACCTCATTGGATGGATAGCCGGGGAACGTGTCGGCACCGAGATCGTGCCCGACGCGGCCAAGACCTGACGCACACCCGTCCGCAGCAGCGACGGCCAAGGAATCGAAATGACCAAGCTTCAAGCAACGACCAGCACCACCGCACCCGCCAGCCCGTCGCCCCTCGCGCCGGCAGCGGGAGCCAAGCGCGACGGAGCCAAGACCATCAACACCAAGCCCGGGTGCCTCGCCGGCCGCGACATTCTCTCCGTCACCTCCCTCTCGCGCGAGGAAGTGCTCGGCGTCTTCGAGACCGCAACAAAGGTCAAGGCCGAGCCCCGCGCCTTCCGCAGTGCGCTCGACGGCCAGAGCGTGATCCTGCTCTTCGAAAAGCCCTCGCTCCGCACGCGCGTGACGTTCG
Source organism: Phycisphaerales bacterium (assembly GCA_044223975.1). GTDB lineage: Bacteria > Planctomycetota > Phycisphaerae > Phycisphaerales > UBA1924 > CAZCPB01. The sequence goes on from JBGALI010000020.1 coordinate 47,759, forward strand.
AACTGGGCGTACAGAAGCTCGGCGGCAGCGTCGTCTACATCGACCATTCCGCGCAGCGCCTGGGCGAGCGCGAGTCGATCGTCGACTACGGCAAGAACCTCGAGCGCTGGGTGCAGTGCATCGTGGCCCGCGTCTACGCCCAGAGCGTCGTCGAGGAACTCGCAGCCGCGGCAAAGTCGCCGGTGATCAACGCCCTCAGCGACCTGCATCACCCCTGCCAGGCCCTCGCCGACCTCTTCACGCTCCGTGAGCACTTCGCCGGCACCGGCGCGGGCTTCGGCGGGCTCAAGGTCGCGTACATCGGCGACGGGAACAACGTCTCCAACTCGCTCATGCAGGCCTGCGCCATCCTGGGCGCCGATGTTACCGTGATCACGCCGACCGGCTATGAGCCGCCGCGGGGCGTGGTCGCCGAGGTGGAGACCCTTGCCCGACACTCGGCCTCGCGCATCACGCTCACCAACGACCCCGGCGCGGTCGCGGGCGCCAACGCCGTCTACACCGACGTGTGGGTCTCGATGGGCCAGGGTGCCGGCTCGGCCGACGAGGCCGCCAAGCGCCGCAAGGCCTTCCAGCCCTACCAGGTGACGCCCTCGCTCATGGCCAAGGCCGGCAGGGACGCCAAGTTCATGCACTGCCTTCCGGCCCACCGCGGCGCGGAAGTGCTGGACGCCGTCATGGACTCGCCCAACTCGATCGTCTACGACCAGGCGGAAAATCGACTCCACGTGCAGAATGCGCTGATGGTGCACATCCTGGGACAGAGCTAGGAAATCCCGCCTTCCGTTCGCGTACCATCGCCGATTCCCAGGACCTGAGAGAACACCCATGCCCAAGAAGAAAATCGCCCTCGCCTACTCCGGCGGACTCGACACCTCCTGCATCGTCCCCTGGCTGAAAGAAAACTTCGACTGCGAGGTCTATGCCGTCGTCGGAGATGTCGGCCAGGGCGCCGACGAACTCACCGGCGTCGAGAAGAAGGCCAAGAACTCTGGCGCCGTCGACTGCGCCGTCGTCGACCTCAAGAAGGAATTCGTCGACGACTTCGTGCTGCCGACGGTGATGGCCGGCGGCGTCTACGAGGGCCGCTACCTGCTGGGCACCGCCATGGCCCGGCCCATCCTCGCCAAGGCCCAGGTCGAGGCCGGACGCAAGTTCGGCTGCACCGCCCTCGCCCACGGCTGCACCGGCAAGGGCAACGACCAGGTCCGCTTCGAATCGGCCTACGCCGCCCTCGCCCCCGACATGGAGATCATCGCCCCCTGGCGGCTCGACACCTGGAAGCTCTCCGGCCGCATGGCGATGCTCGACTACCTCAAGGCCCGCAATATCCCCACCACCGCCAGCGCCACCAAGATCTACTCACGCGACCGCAACCTCTGGCACATCAGCCACGAGGGCGGCGCCATCGAGGACCCGTGGAACCCGCCGCCCGAGGACTGCTACATGCTGACCGTGTCGCCCGAGAAGGCGCCGGACAAGCCCGAGGAAGTCACGCTCTCCTTCGAAGCCGGGCGCCCCGTCGCGCTCAACGGCAAGAAGATGGAGGCATGGCAGATCATCGACAAGCTCAACGGCATCGGCGGCGCCCACGGCGTCGGGCGCGTGGACCTCGTCGAGAACCGCCTCGTCGGCATGAAGTCCCGCGGCATCTACGAGACCCCGGGCGGCACCATCCTCGTCGATGCCCTGCGCGGCCTCGAGGAAATGGTCCTCGACCGCGAGACACGCCACTTGAAGGAGCACATCGGCCTCTGGTTTGCCGAGGCCGTGTACAACGGCCGCTGGTTCACCCCGTACCGCGAGACCCTCTGGGCCGCGGCACAGAAGACCTGCGAGAAGCTGACCGGCGAGATCGTCGTCCGCCTCTTCAAGGGTGTCGCCACCACCGTGCGCCGCAAGAGCCCGCACTCGCTCTACGCCGAGAAAATCGTGACCTTCGAGAAGGGCGAGGTTTACGAACAGAAGGACGCGGGCGGGTTCATCAAGCTGCTGAGTCTGCCGGAACGGATCCGGGCGCTCAAGGCGCAGGGGTTGAAGTAGGAACCCCCAACCACCCGTGACAAACCCTTCAACACAACCCGCGCGCGAGGGCGCCGCCCTCTGGGGCGGCCGTTTCGAAGGCGCTGCCGACCCCCTCTTCCGCCGTTTCAACGATTCCCTGCGCTTTGACTACCGCCTCGCCGTTCAGGACATCTTCGGATCGATCTGCTGGGCCAACGCTCTCGGCCGCGCCGGCGTGCTGCTGTCGCATGAGGTCGAATCGCTCACCGTCGCCCTCAACGACCTCAAGGATCAGGTTTGCAAGAACCCCCAGCTCCCGCTCGCGTCGAAGGAAGAGGACATCCACTCGTGGGTCGAAAGCCAGCTCATCGCCAAGCTCGGACCCCTCGGCAAGAAACTCCACACCGGTCGCAGCCGTAACGACCAGGTCGCGACCGACCTGCGCCTCTGGGTGGTTGACGAGGCCGCGGAGCGAACCGTAGAACTCGGCGCCCTTCGGAAATCGCTCGTCGATCTTGCCACGCGTGAGCAGGCGACAGTGATGCCCGGGTACACGCACCTGCAGCGGGCCCAACCGGTGCTGTTTGCGCACTGGGCCTTGGCGTACTTCGAGATGCTCGGTCGCGACACCGAGCGATTGGCTGCCGCGAAGAACTCCGCCGCTCGCTCACCCCTGGGTTCTGCCGCTCTCGCCGGCACCGCGTACCCCATCGACCGCGCCAAGCTCGCGGCAGACCTTGGCTTCCACTCCCCCACCGCCAACAGCCTCGACGCGGTGAGCGACCGCGACTTCGTGGTCGAGGCGATCGGTGCCGCGGCGTTGTGCGCCGTGCACCTCTCGCGCATGGCCGAAGACCTGATCCTGTACATGTCGCAGGAGTTTGCTTTCGTCGAGATGGACGACTCGGTCACCAGCGGCTCGTCGCTGATGCCCCAGAAGAAGAACCCCGACGCGATGGAACTCATCCGCGGCAAGGCCGGCCGCATCATCGGCGCCCAGGTCACGCTCCTCACCACCATCAAGGGCCTGCCCCTGGCGTACAACAAGGACCTTCAGGAGGACAAGGAGCCGCTCTTTGACGCGATGGAGAATCTCTCCATGTGCGTGCGCATGGCGACGCGCGTGATCGAGGGGCTGAAGGTCGACCGCGCCCGCTGCCGCAAGGCCGCGGCGGGTGGGTACACCAACGCCACCGAGCTAGCCGACTACATGGTCGGCAAGGGCATCCCGTTCCGCGAGGCGCACGACATCGTGGGCAAGGTGGTGCGGCATGCGCTGGCCAAGGGCGTCCCGCTGGAAGAGTTGGAGCTCGCCGACTTCCGCGAGTTCTCCGCCAAGATCGACCAGGACGTGTTCGCGTGCCTGACGCTCGAAGCGTGCCTGGCGAAGCGAGAGATCATGGGCGGAACAGGCCCCAACGCCGTGGCAGACGCGATCAAGAGCGCCCGCGGCAGACTCGGCTCGTGACACCGGCGCGGCACGCAAGCGGGGCGACTCCTCTCATTTCCCGCAATCGCCGACGAAGCCGAGCGACGCAGGCCGTGTCGCGTGGGCTGAGAGCCTCCGCCCCTGATACCGTGTCTGCATGAAGCTCACCTTCTTCGGCGCCGCGGGCGAGGTCACGGGCTCGTGCACCCTCCTTGAAACCGACCGCGCCCGGGTGCTCGTCGACTTCGGCCTGCACCAGGGCGGCGTCACGAGCGAGGTCCGGAACCACCGCATCCCGCCCTTTGACGGGCCGCGCCTGGACGCGGTGTTGCTCACGCACGCGCACGTGGACCACGTCGGCCGCCTGCCGCTGCTGCCGGTCACGGGCTTCAACGGGCCGATCTTCGCGACTCCGCCGACGTGCGACTTCTGCCCCATCATGCTCGGCGACTCGGCCCGGGTGCAGGAGTCCGACGTCGAGCGGAACAACCGCCGCCGCGCCCGCCAGGGCAAGCCGCCGGTGCAGGCGCTATACACGGAGGCCGAGGTCGACCGCGTGCTCCCGCTGCTGCGCCCCGTGCCGTACGAGACACCGCGCGAGGTAGCGCCGGGCGTGACGGCCCGCTGGGTCGACGCCGGGCACATGCTCGGGTCGGCGAGCATCGAGCTGAGGGTTGAGGAGAAGGGCGGCACGAAGACGATTGTCTTCTCCGGCGACGTGGGCCCCCACGGCGCCGCGCTGCTGCGCGACCCGACGAATCTGCGCCACGCCGACCTTGTGGTCATGGAATCGACCTACGGCGACCGCAACCACCAGCCGCTGGACGCGACCGTGGCCGAGTTCGAGGAGATCATCAAGCAGGCGGTGTGGTCCAAGGAACGGATCCTCATCCCGGCGTTCGCGGTCGGGCGCTCGCAGCAGATGATCTACTACCTCGGTGAATTGGCCCGCTCGGGGCGCGTGCCGAAGTTCCCCGTGTACCTCGACTCGCCCATGGCGATCAAGGCGATGGACCTGTACAAGAAGTACCAGTCGCAGATGGACGCGGAGACGCTGCGCCTGATCGGCGAGGGGACCAACCCGCTCTTCATCCCCGACCTGCACTGCACCGCCAGCAGCGAGGAGTCCCGCCAGCTCAACGACATGCACGGATGCTTCGTCGTCGTCGCGGCCTCGGGCATGTGCAACGGCGGACGAATCCTTCACCACCTGCGGCACGGCCTGTGGCGGCGCGATGCCCACGTGGTGATCGCGGGCTTCCAGGCGGCCGGGTCGCTGGGCCGGCAGATCGTCGACGGCGCCAGCCGCGTGCGCATCAACGGCGAGTGGATCGCCGTACGTGCCAAGGTGCACACGCTGGGCGGATTCTCCGCGCACGCGGGCCAGGGAGAGTTGCTCGACTGGGCCCGGTGCTTCGTGGACGGGGGCATCCCGCGGTTTGTCCTCAATCACGGCGAAGAAAAAGCCCGCGGCGTGCTCCGCGGGCTGATCGAGGTCGGGATGAAGGCGAAGGTCACGAGCCCTGAGTGGGGAGAGAGCGTGGAGCTCTAGGCCCGCTCACTTCCTCCACGTCACCTTGCCGTACACCGCCTGGTCCCCCAGCTCCTCGGCGATACGCAGGAGCTGGTTGTACTTAGCGTTGCGGTCGCTGCGGCAGGGCGCCCCCGTCTTGATCTGGCCGCAGTTGGTCGCGACGGCGATGTCGGCGATGGTCGAATCCTCGGTCTCGCCGGAGCGGTGCGAGAGCACGGCCGAGTAGCCGCTGCGCATCGCCAGGTTGACCGCCTCGAAGGTCTCGCTGAGCGTGCCGATCTGGTTGACTTTGACGAGGATCGAGTTGGCGCAGTTCTCGTTCAGGCCGCGCTGCAGGAATTTCTTGTTGGTCACGAACAGGTCGTCGCCGACGAGCTGGACCTTCTGGCCCAGGCGCGCCGTGAGCTTTTTCCAGCCGGCCCAGTCGTTCTCGGCCAGCCCATCCTCGAGCGAGCGGATCGGGTACCGCTCGCACCAGCCCGCCCACATGTCGATCATCTGGTCGCTGGAAACGATCTCCTTGGAGGACTTGAACATCATGTAGCCCTCCTTGCCCTTCTTCTGGGCCTCGTTCCAGCACTCGCTGGTCGCCGGGTCGAGGGCGACGAAGATCTGCTCGCCCCACTTGTACCCGGCCTTCTCGACCGACTCCTCGATCAGCTTCAGCGCGTCCTCGTTGCTCTTAAGGTTGGGGGCAAACCCGCCCTCGTCGCCAACGGCCGTGGACATGCCGCGGCTGTGGAGCACCTTCTTGAGCGTGTGGTAGATCTCAACACCCGCCCGCAGGCCGTCGGCAAAGGTGTCGAAGCCCCACGGCTGGACCATGAACTCCTGGAAGTCGACCGTGTTGTCGGCGTGCTTGCCACCGTTCAAGATGTTGAACATGGGCACCGGGAGCGTCTTGGCCCCGCTGCCGCCGAGATAGCGGTACAGCGGCAAGCACGACGCCTCCGCCGCGGCACGGGCGACGGCCATCGACACGCCCAGGATCGCGTTGGCGCCGAACTGGGCCTTGTTGGGGCTCCCGTCGAGCTGGATGAGGCGGGCGTCGATGGCTTCCTGGTCGCGGGCGTCGGCCCCGAGCAGGTCGGGCCCGATCCGACGGTTGACGTGGCTGACAGCGTTCAAGACGCCCTTGCCGAGGTAGACCTTGTCGTCCCCGTCCCGGAGTTCAACGGCCTCGTTCTCGCCGGTCGAGGCGCCCGAGGGCACCGCCGCGCGGCCCACCACGCCGCTGGAAAGGGTGACTTCGGCCTCCAGCGTCGGGTTGCCCCGGGAGTCGAGGATCTGGCGGGCGTGGATTTTTTCAATGTCGAACGGCATGGGGAAGCTCCGAAAGTGCGACCCTGGGGGTATCCGGGGCGTTCCTGCGAGCCCGCGGCGGGTCAAAGCCGATGAGGATAGGGGCGCGTCATCGCCCCGCCTTCGGGCAGGGTATCGTTCTCGCAGACGGTTTCGCGACGGACCGGGGAATTCGATGGCTACGACGCCGGAGCAATTCACGGAGCGGGTCGAGCGGCTCAGGGCCGCGCTGGTCGAGCAGGGGCGGCGCGTTCAGGCGCAGGCCGAGCTGGCCTTCGGCGCGGTCTTTGGCTGCGACGCCGCCAAGGCCAAGGAAGCGTGCCAGCGCGACGACGAGATCGACCGCGTCGATGTCGAGCTCGAGAAGGCCGCGGTGGACCTCCTGACCGACGCGACGCGCGAGGGGGCGCAGCTCGACGCCCGCCAGCTCCGCTGGGTGCTGACGATCGTCAAGATCAACAACGAGCTGGAGCGGATCGCCGACGCCGCGGTGGACGTGGCCGAGATGGTCGAGCCGCTGCGCCAGATTTCCCCGCAGTTCCCGCCCACGTTCCGGGTCATCGCCAACAGCGTCGTGGGAATCCTCCGGGACGTAAATACCACGATCGCGCGAGCCGACCCGCTGCTGGCCAAGGTCGTGCTCCAGAGCCAGCACGCCGTGACGGAGTTCAAGAGCGCGATCCTTCGCGACGCCGAGGGCCGCATCGCCAAGGGAACGATGAGCGTCGAGATGGCCTTCCGTCTCCACGAGATCGCCAGCCAGTGCGAGCTCATGGCCGACCACTGCACCAACATCTCCGAGCAGATCATCTACGTGACGACCGGAGCCATCGTCCGCCACACCGAGGCCAAGTGGATCGAAGTCACGGGCACGGGCGGGTGACGGTCGCCAAGCTCATTCGACCGCGCGGTAGAGAGCAAACTTCCTGATCACTGGCTCGCCCGCAGATTGCTCGACGCGGAGCCGCACGCGCGTCACGGTGACCGGGTCGAACCGGTCGATCTTCTTGTGCCCGATGGCCGTGCCCTCGGCGAGCGGCTTCCACACCCCGTCGATCTCCCCCTCGATTACGTACTTCCGCACGCGTTCACCCTTCGTGGTGTCTTCCATCGTCACGACGTGATCGATTCGCGCGGGGCTGGACGGCTGGACCGACAGCTCGGGTCCGTGCCCCGACGTGTACGCCGCGGCAACGCCCAGCCGTCGAGCGATCTCGGCGCCGAACTCGGCGGAGCGATTCACGTCGGCCTCGGGGATGAGCCCGCTGCGGTCGGGCGTGTTGTTGAGAAGCAGCACGGCGCCGTGCCCCACGCTGGCGTAGTACATGGCCATGAGCTGATCGACCGTCTTGAGCGTCGCGGCGTTGTCGGTGTGCCAGAACCAAGTTGCCCGTATCCGCGCATCACACTCGTTGGGCAGCCAACGCGTGCCCGCAGGGTCGCCGTCGGCGCCGGTGTAGTCCCCCCACTTGCGGTCTTCGCGCGGCCATTTGACCGCATTCCACGCGGGGTAGGGCACGACCCCCTCCTCGTTGCCCACCCAGCGGATGGTCGCCTGCGGGCCCTGGAACACCACCGCGTGCGGGGCGTGCTTCGCCAGGATGTCCCCGACGTCAAAGACCAGGCTGCCGTCGAACCAGACTTCGACCATCTCGCCGTAGCGCGACAGAACCTCGTCGAGCTGCTGCCGGAACAGCCGCTCGTACTCGGCCTGCTTCGACGGGTCGTTGGCCCTCCCCCCGACGCCCACCCCGTGCTTGCGGTCCTGCGGCGAGAGGTACACGCCCAGCTTGATGCCGCCCTTCCTGCAAGAGGTGGAGAGATCGGCGAGCACATCGCCCTTGCCCGCGCGCCAGGGGGTGTGCTTCACGGAGAAATCGGTGGTGTCGGTCTGCCACCAGCAGAACCCGCCCTCGTGCTTGGCGACGAAGACGATGTACTTGGCTCCGAGCGACTGTGCGACGCGGACCCACTGGTCCGTGTCGAGCTTCTCAGGGTTGATGGCCGCGATGGGAGTCGAAAGGTTGTCGCTCTCGGAATCCTGCCACGTCTGCGGGGCCGTGTGGATGAACATGCCCAGCTCGAGGTCCTGCCACGCGGCCTGGTCGGGCGTGGGGACGGCGCGGCCGTCCACGGGAGCCGCGAGGCTCGGCGGAGTCGCTGCAGCCGCAGCCGGCTGAGCGATCGCGGTCCACGGGACGACGGCCAGAACAAGCGGGACCACCAACGGGATCAGACGGACGCACTGGAAGGAGCGGTGACGCATCAGCGCAGCGTACCACCGAGATTCGCTCTGCGTTCCGCGGCAAACCGGACGGAAAGCAGGCGTGAATCAAGCCGGCGGGGCGAGCACGATGCCGTAGCGCGGGCACGCCTCGATTACCTTGGCGATGGCCGCCTCCGTCATGGGCGCGGGGGTCGTGGCACCCGGGGCGAGTACATCCCCGATCTCAAAGAACATGCGATCGATGCCCGCGGGGATCGCGGTGACCAGCATCTTGGCGGGGCGCGAGGTCTTGTTCGTGAACGTGTGCTGCACGTTCTTCACGGCGTGGACAACGTCGCCCGCCCGCGCGACGACCGTGCGCCCCGCGATGGCGAAGGTGACCTCGCCCTCCACGATGTAGAAATTCTCGTCCTCGCGCGTGTGCGTGTGCAGGGGCGGGCCGCCGCCGGGCGAGACGATCGACTGGAACACCGTGTAGGCTCCGCCGGTTTCGTCGCCGGTTACGAGCATCGCGTAGACATCACCGGTGACCGAAAGGGTCGGGCGGTCCTTGGGATTTCGGACGGGCGTGGTCATGACGCGAGGGTATTCACGCACGCCGGGTCAAGTCGAAGCTGCGGCCGGGGACAGCGACGCCGCGATCTCCGCGAGCGCCTCGCAGGTGTCCCGCACATCCTCGACCGTGACGAATGGTCCCAGGCTGAGGCGCAGGGCCCCCCGCTCCTGCAGCGTGCCCATCGCGGCATGGGCCCGCGGGGCACAGTGAAGGCCGGGGCGGCTAAGGATCCCGAAGGAACTCTCCAGCACCGCCGCGATCTCGTGCGGGCTTGCGGTGTCGTGGACGAGCGAGAACACGCCGACCCGCCGAGCCGCCTCGGTGGGGCCCAGCAGGCGCATCCGCGCCAGCGGGCCCGACGGCGCATCCGATTCATCGCCGGGCCCATGACGCACGCCGCGGGCACGGAGCCCCGCGAGCATCGCGAAAACCAGCTCCCGCTCGTGCCCGAAGTTCTCCGGCACGGCATGATCGAGGAGCCACCCGACCGCCTCGGAGAGCCCCGCGATCCCCACAGCATTGTGCGAGCCCGGCTCGTACTTGTCGGGCATGAACGCCGGCTGCCGATCGAGCTCGGAGGCGGTCCCCGTGCCGCCTTCGCGGAGCGTATCGACCAATTCCTCGACGCTCGGGCGCAGGTACAGGCCGCCGGTGCCCAGCGGGCCGAGAAGCCCCTTGTGGCCCGGGAACGCCAGCATGTCGGCGCGGGTCGTTCTCGCGTCCACGGGCATGTGCCCCAGCGACTGTGCCGCGTCGAGCAGGAACAGCACGCCGCGCTGGCGGCAGAGTTCCCCGACCGCCTCCACCGGCTGGATGGAGCCCGTCACGTTGCTGGCGTGGGAAAGCGCGACCAGGGCCGTGTCGGGCCCGATCGCGCGCTCCACATCGGCCGCGCTGATGAATCCCTCGGCGTCGCCCGGCACGCACGTCCAGGAGACGCCGTCCCGCGACAGGGCGTTGAACGGGCGGAGCACCGAGTTGTGATCCATCGCGCTCGTGATGATGTGCACATGACGATCGGGGTTCGCACGGCGGCGGTGGGCGACAACGCCCTTCATCGCGACGTTGAGCGCATCGGTCGTGTTCAGCGTGAACACGACGTGGTCGGGATCTTCACCGTTGATCAATCGGCAGATCCGCTCGCGGCACTGGCGGATGATCCGCCCTCCCTCGCGCGACTCGGCGTACGTCGCCCGCCCGGGCGTGGCCCCGACCTGCGTCAGGTACCGGTGCACGGCCTCGGCGACACCGGGAGCCTTGGGAAAGCTCGTCGCGGCGTTGTCCAGATACAGGCGGCGGGGCATGCCCGATCATACGAAGGCCGGGCGCGTTCGGACGCGAGGGGCAACCGCGAACCCGCGGCCGTCGCCGATCCTGTTGGCCAATCCCGGCCCGGGAAGACTACTTGGGCGCCTTGTAGAACGGCATCGCCACCACCTTGCCCTCGATCACGCCGCGCCCTGTGTCCACCGCGACGGGGGTCCCGAGTTCGCACTTGGCGCGATCGACGAAGCCCATGGCGATCGGCATTCCCAGCGTGGGGCTGACGCATCCGCTGGTCACCACGCCGATCTCGCGATCGCCGGACTTGATGACGTTGCCCTGGCGTGCCGCACGCTTGCCCTCGAGCGCCAGACCCGCGAGCTTTCGCGCGGGGCCGCCCTCGGCAGCGGTTTTCTTCAGAGCGTCCTGCCCGACGAACTTCTCGCCGCGCTCCTGCTGGTCCTTGTCGAGGCTGATCGCAAAGTCGACGCCGCACGAGAGGGCGTTGGTTTCTTCGCCCAGTTCGTGCCCGTACAGGGGCATCGCGGCTTCCATGCGGAGGGTGTCGCGGCAGCCCAGGCCCGCCGGCTTGATGATCGCGTTGGGATCCTTGAAATCCACGCCCTGCAGCAGCATCTTCATCGCCATCCCGACCATGTTGGCCGGCAGGATCACCTCGACGCCGTCCTCGCCGGTGTAGCCGGTGCGGCTGACGATCAGCTTCACAATGACCAGGTTCTTGACCGTGAAGCGGTATCGCTTCAGCGTCGGAATCTCCTTGCTGAACTTGGAGACCATCTCGATGACCTTGGGCCCCTGCGCCGCGATCATCGCGGTATCGAGCGTCTGGTCGTCGATCTTGACGGTCAGGTCCCCGGCGGCTCGGACCGCCTCGAAGTGCCCCAGCAGCTTCTCGCGGTTGGAGGCGTTCACGACGATCAGGAAGTCGTCCTCATCGAAGCGGTACACGATCACGTCGTCGCGAACGCCGCCCTTCTCGTTGCACACCAGCGAGTAGCGGCACTGCCCCGCCTGCATATCGCTGATGCGCCGGGTGCACAGGCGCTCGAGAAACTTGCGAGAGTGCCGGCCGGTGACCTTGACGCGCCCCATGTGCGACACGTCGAAGAGTCCGCCGCTGGTGCGGACCTGGCGGTGCTCCTCCAGGATGCCGGAGTAGCGGATGGGCATTTCCCAGCCGACGAAGTCGACCATCTGCCCGGCGTTGTCGAGGTGGAACTGGTGAAGTGGCGTCTTGAGCAAGGGCGCGGCTCCCGGAAAAGCAGAACAGCGTCCGGCGAGGACTCCGCCGGGACGCTCTACGCTAGCAAAGCCGGGAGCGATTGTCTTGCCGCGCTACTCGTCCGGGAGTGTGGGACGCCGGGCCAGCCAGTCGTGAATGCCAGGGTTAGCGGGCATGGGCTCGAAGCTGATGCCCACCACGAAGTTGTCCGGGGCCACCTGGCGCACCTGGTGAACCACCCCGAAGTACGACACGTTCCGCCCGGGGATCGACGACGGAGCCTCCACGATCACGCGCGAGCCGATCTCAACGCGCCGGCGCAGGCTGAACGCGAGGCCATCGCGGCTGAGATTGTGCGAGGTGCACTCCCAAGATTCCACCGGCGCATCACCGTCCCCGAGCACGGTGACGACCACGCGGGAAACGAAGGGCGAGCGGCCGTCGTGCCTCCGGTCACCCGCTTCAAGCTTGGCGATCACGCCACTCTCGCGCGGGTCGCGGTGCGCCGTGGCGGAGGTTCCGTCGTGACGGTCGGGAGGAGTCTGCATCATTCACCTCGATGATTCGGCTCGCGCCAGATCGGTCGCGGCCCATGTTCATCGAAGGGTTACACGCCCGGCTTCAACCCATTGACAAGAGGGCGCGGTTATCCGGGCCAGGGGGTGTTGTCCAGGAGGCGCACGGCCCCGACTCTGGCGGCGATGAGCGCCCGATACCGGACGCCAGGAACCGACCCGGGCTCCCGTACCAGGGTGGCCGCGTCGCGGACGACGCCATAGTCCGGGGTGATCGCCTCGGACGCGAGAACCTCGGCCATGACCGCCTCCGCTCGGTCAGGGTCGCGCTCGAGGGCCGAGGCACGGAGCGCCCGCGACAGCGCCCCGGCACGCCGCCGGTCGTCGGGTGAAAGGAAGCGATTGCGGCTGCTCATCGCCAGCCCGTCAGGCTCGCGCACCGTCGGGCCGGGGATGATCTCCACAGGGATGGTCGATCTCCGCACCATTTCCCGCACGACCTGAAGCTGCTGCCAGTCCTTTTCCCCGAACACGGCCGCCCCGGGGCGGACCAGCTCGAACAGCCGGCGCACCACCTGGCACACTCCGGCAAAGTGCCCGGGGCGCTGCGCGTCCTCGAGACGAGGACGAACGGCCGTCGCCGGAAGCTCGGGCACGCCGACGTCGAGGCCGTGCGGGTACACGATGGCCACGTCGGGCACGATCACGCACGACGCCCCTGCCGCGGCGCAGGCGGCCGCATCGGCGTCCATGGTGCGGGGGTAGCGTTCGAAGTCGGACCTCTCGTTGAACTGCGTGGGATTCACGAAGATCGTGACGGCGCAGCCGCCCGCCCAGCCCCGCTCCCGGGCCAACGCGGCGCCCTGCTCGATCAGCGAGGCGTGGCCCGCGTGCAGGGCCCCCATCGTGGGAACGAGCACGAGCGGACGCGCCAGTTCGTCGATTTCGGCCTTGGTCGTGACGATCTTCACGGGGCGAACGCTAGGCGGACCGGTGCGGCTCAGCGACGCCCGCGGGCCGTAACCCACTCGCGGTGTGCGCCAGCCGCGGGCATCGGCAGGAGGTCGAGGTCGACCCGGTAGAGACCGTCGGCCTCGTATTCGCACCCGACGATGCGGCCCATGAGGGGGACGGGCGCGTCGTCGATCAGGTGGACGGCCATGAGGAGGATCCGCCCCACGTAGCACATGCGGCGCGAGATCAGGATGATGTTCGCGCGGCTCAGTTCACGGGCGCGGCAGGCCCAGATGCGGCCGGGGCGCATGCGGTCGTCGAGCTCGGTGCAGTCCATCTCGGCGTCGAACTTGTTGCCCTGGGGGCGTGACCCGGCACGGGCGCGAGCGGGAGTTTCCGGTCCTTCCAGGAAGGCGCCCGAGGGCTCGTGCGACGAGCCGGACCTTGAGTTCGACGACAACGTGCTCATTCCGCAGCTCCCCCGCGTGGGGCAAGACCCCTATTCCCAGATCGGCCGATCCGCGTCGCCGGCGCACCCGGCCGCCCTCTTTCCCCCGGTTGCCGCGCCGGAGCGTCCCGCGCTTACGTCGCTCCCCGCGCAACCTGAACCGCCGACCGGTGTGTCGGCGGGTGATCGGACGTTTGCCGGCGAGGTTGCTAGCGTAATGCGATGCCGGGGCTCCACCAGCTGGTCACCACGCACACGACACGTCACCTGCGACGGACGCTGCTCGGTGTTGCGGAGCAGTCGCGCCGCCCCGACCTGGTCATCGTGTCGTGCGACAACGACCGCGAGGATGTGCGCGAACTGGTGCGGGCATGCAGCGCCGAGTTTGCCGCCGGTTTGCCCGGCGGAATCCGGCTCGTGCAGCGCCCGAGTGTCGGCGTGTGCGCCGCGTCGCAGGTGCGGAACAACGCGGTGCGGGCGGCCCTGGCCTGCGGCGCGACGCACGAGGATTCGCTCGCCCTGCTCGACGGGGACTGCTGCCCCGCGCGGGACTGGGCCGCGCGGCACGAGGCGCTGCTCGCCGACGCGGACCTTGTGATCGGCTTCCGTGTGGACCTGTCGCGCGAGCAGACCGACGCGTTCGATGAGAGCGCTGTCCGGCGCGGCGAACCGCCCGCCGCCATCACGACCGGTCAGCGATCGCTCCTTGAATCGCGCCAGCGCCGGTACGACCGTGCGTTGCTGCTCCGCCGGATCGGCCTTTCGTGGATGGTCAAGCCGCACAAGCCCAAGCTCTTGAGCGCCAACTTTGCCGTACGACTGCGGGCGTGGGTCGAGATCAACGGGTTCGACGAGGAGTACCGCGGGTACGGCCAGGAGGACGACGATTTCTCGCGGCGCATCTACAAGGCCGGCTTCCGGGGCGCGGTCGGGATCGCGTCGGCGATCGTGTATCACCAGTGGCACGAGACCAGGGCTCCCGGGGAGTGGCACGCCTCCGACGGCGCGGCACGGTTCTCGGGCTCCTGGAAGGCTCGCTGTACGCGAGGGTTAGCCGACCCGATGCCGCAGGAAACGCCACGCATGGAGTGGTTCGTAGAGGGCGTGCAGCGCGAGGTGCGCCCCCTGACCTGAGGAGCCCCCACCGTGAACGAGTCGGATCGTCGGATCGACCGCTGGGCGGAGCAACTCAGGGCGCTCGCGGCGCCCGCGCTGATCGGCACACCGCTCGAATCCGGCGCGGACAGGTCGGCGGCCGGCGCGTTCGTCGGCGCTTTCGCGGATGCGCACGGACACAAGCGCGCCGCGGACCGGCCGCTCCTGGCTCGCATGCTCGCGGTCGATCCGGGCACGCCGCCGGACGACGCTACGCCGGATGTTCGGCTCTGGTGGGCCCTGCACACGCCCGACGCCAATCCTTGGGCGATCATCGACCCTGGCCCCGGCGCCCCGTTGCTCGCGTCGCGCCGCCGCGGGATCATCGAGACGGACACCGAGTCGGAACTCTCGGCGCTGCACGCACTTTGGCACCACGCGGCGGAGCGCCGGTGCCCGCGCCTGCTCGACCGCTGCCTGCGCGCAGCGCGGTCGCTCATCGATGAAACCCAGCCCGACAACGCGACGGGTCACCCGTGGGCGGTTCACGTGTTCGTCATGCTCGCCGTGCTTCGGGACGCCATGGACGCGGAGTTGTACGCGCAGACCCTGGTACACAACGCGCTGGTCGGGGAGGGACGGGTCGAGCGCTTCTCGGCGTGCCTGCTGCACGACGCGGCCGCGGCGCTCCAGCGTCAACCACGGATCGGCGCCGCTATCGGGGCACGCTGAGCGCCGTCAACATCGACCGGTAGGCAACCGTGATGCTCCAATCACGCCTCGAGCCTCGCTTCACGCCGGCTGGTGCAGCGGCGAATCGGTCCACAGCCAGCGCGAGATTTCCGAATCAACCGGCAACGGTGCGCCTTGAACGGGCCAACCGTACTTGTGCCGGATCGCGGCCGCCGCCAACCCCATGAACAGCGGCTGCGGGCGGAGCGGTCGGCTGGTCAGCTCGGGGTGGAACTGGGCGCCGATGAAGAACGGGTGCGTGGTGCGCGGCCCGGCCTGCGAGTCGCCCGAGTCGGGACGGCGGAGTTCCAGCATCTGCATGATCGGGCGCGTCGGGTGCCGACCGGAGAACACCATCCCCGCGGCCTCCAGCCGCTCGACGTACGCGGGCTCGACCTCGTAGCGGTGCCGGAACCGCTCCCGAACCTGGCTGCGCCCGCCGGCGAGGAAGTGGGCGAGGGTCCCCGGCTTGAGGAGCACGTCCTGCCCGCCCAGCCGCATCGAGCCGCCGAGGCCCTCGATCCGCTTCTGCTCGGGCAACTCGCTGATCACCGCGTCGGTCACGCCCGGGTCGAACTCGGTCGAGTTGGCGCCGGTCAGGCCGAGCACGTGACGCGCGTACTCGATCACCGCGACCTGGAACCCAAGGCAGATGCCCAGGTACGGGAGTCCGTTCTCGCGGCAGTGGCGCACGACCGAGATCTTTCCTTCGACGCCGCGCTTACCGAACCCGCCGGGCACGATGACCGCGTCGAGGCCCGCCAGCTCGGCCGCGACGCTCGTGTCGCTGATGTCGGTGGACTCGATCCAACGGAGGTCGATGCGGCAGCCCAGGTGCGCCGAGCAGTGCTCGACCGCCTTGTCGATCGACGCGTAGGCGTCGCGGAGGTGCGCGTACTTGCCGGTGAGCCCGATGGCCACGTTCCTGGGCTTGGGCGTGGTCAGCTTGCGGACGAAGCTCGTCCAGCGCTCGCGGGCCTTGTCCTCGTGCGAGACGTCGGCTCGGTCGTGCAGGTTCAGCAGCGACATGATCTCGCGGTCGAGCCCCTCCTGGCGCATCTCGTCGGGGATCGTGTAGATGCTGTCGCGGTCGTGCATGCTGAACACACGCCGCAGCGGCACGTTGCTGAACATCGCGATCTTCTGCATGACCTTCGGCGAGCACGGGTTGCTGGCGCGGCAGGCGATGATGTGCGGCTGGATCCCCGCCTCCATCAGGCGCTTGATGCCAAGCTGCGCGGCCTTGCTCTTCTGTTCGCCCAGCGCGGGCGGTTCGATGATGTACGTCAGGGCCACGAAGCACACCGAGCCGGGCCCCTCCTCGAACGCCAGCTCGCGCATGGCCTCAATGTAGAAGCCGTTCTCGTAGTCGCCGACCGTCCCCCCCACCTCAACGAAGACCACGTCGGCGGGCTTGGTTCCGTCGCCGCGGACGGCCAATTCGCGGAGCTTGCGCTTCACCTCGCCGGTGACGTGCGGGATCATCTGCACGTCGCGCCCGAGGTACTTGCCCAGGCGCTCGCGCTCGAGGATCTCGCTGAAGACCTGGCCGCTGGTGATGAAGTTCCGGCGGCTGAGGTTCTGGTCGAGCAGGCGCTCGTACGTGCCCAGGTCCATGTCGCACTCGGTGCCGTCCTCGAGGACGAACACCTCGCCGTGGCGGTATGGATTGAGCGTGCCCGAATCGATGTTCAGGTAGCCCTCCATCTTGATGGGGGCGACGACAAGTCCCTTCTCCTTGAGCATCTTGGCCAGGCTGGAAGCAAAGATGCCCTTTCCCAAGCCCGACATCACCGTGCCCAGCACGATCACGTAGCGGTGATGGCCGCGCTGGTAGCCGTCAGGGATCGGCGAATAGAACTCCGAGTCGGCGTTCTCGACCGCGGCCACCATGTCGCCGGGGCGCGTCCCCTCGAAACCCCCCGTGCCGCTGGGCGCGAGGTAGTTCCGCGAGGCCTCACGTCCTTGTCGGCTCGCGTCAGGCTGGTCATGCGAGGGGGGCATGTCTCATCATACGGCGTTTGGAGCCGGCGCGTAGGCAATCCGCGGCGAGGCGAGACGGCCGCGCCCGGGCCCCCGTCCGGGGGCTAATCTTCACGTCTCTGCGGGCTACGAACCGATCCGCGTCGTTCAAGGAGCCGTCATGATCACGCATCGGCGTCTGCTTTCCTGCGTCCTGTGCTCGCTCGCAGCCGCGGGAATCGGGGGGAGTTGCTTCGCTCAGGACGAACCCGAAGGCGTCGACCGACGGATCGATCCGCCCACCGGTCGCGACCTCGCTCACTGGCCCCCTTCGCCGCAGTTCGATTACCGGCACATGCGCCTGGCGATCGATATCCCAGAAATTCAGCAGGCCCGCTTCTCGGCCGTGGAGACTCTGAAGGTCACCGCCGTGGGGAACCCCCGCCCGACCATGCGCCTAGATGCGGGCCCTGGGATAGAGATCAAGCGTGTGCTCCGAAACGGGGCCGTCACGCCCTCCCGGCGCGAGAGCGAACAGCTCTGGATCGATTTTTCCCCCGCGATCCAGCCTGGGAGCGATTCTGACATCACGATCGAGTACGAGTGCGACTTCTCCAAGAACCACGGGAACGGCCTGACCTGGTCGAAGGGCCGACCCGACGCGCCGGGGCTGACGGAGCAGTTCCCCCAGATACACAGCCAGGGGGAGTCGGAGGAGAACCACCTCTGGTTCCCCTGCCACGATTTCCCCAACGTCAAGCTCACGACCGAGATGGTGGTCACCCTCGAGGACGGGTACGAGGTCTGCTCGAACGGCCACCTCGTGGAGCGCAAGGCCGACACGCCGAGCGCGGGGCGAGTGACGTGGCACTGGCTCCAGGACAAGCCCCACTGCAACTACCTCGTCACGCTGGTGATCGGGAAATTCGCCGTCGTTGACATCGGCGGACCGCAGACCGCGCGCCCCGGCCTGCCCATGCACGTGTACACGCCGGCCGGCACGGAGGAGACCGTGCGCGAGCGCTTCCGGCGCACGCCCGACATGGTGGCGTACTTTGAAGCCAAGTTCGACGAGCCGTACGCCTGGGACAAGTACGACCAGCTCATCTGCCGCGACTTTATCTGGGGAGGCATGGAGAACACCAGCGCCACCACGCTGTATATGCAGGCCGCACGGGGGCGCGGGGCCGGCGGCGGGGTGGAAGACACGATCTCCCACGAACTCGCGCACCAGTGGTTCGGCGACCTGATCACCTGCAAGTCGTGGGAACACCTGTGGCTCAACGAGGGGTGGGCGTCGATCTGCGAAGCTCTTTGGAACGAGCAAAAAGCCAACCTGGCCGCGGCGGGACGCCCGCTTCCGGAGACGCCGCGGCAGCGCCCCCCCACCCCTTCTGCCGCGCCCTCCACACCGCCGCCCGCGGAGACGTCACCCAAGCCTGCCGAACCCGCCGTCGATCTGATCAAGCCCGGCGAGGGCGGGGCCGACCTTGCACCCGCGGCCGACGGCCCGACCCCGGTCATCGCCCCCGCGAGCGACGCCGGGCGGCGCGCGTACCAGAGGACCATTCTCACCTTCATGCGCACCCAGCGTGGGTCCAACCACGGCTACGCGCCGTTGTACCCGAGCTTGGTGAGCAACCGCTACGACAACGCCGAAGACGCGATCCAGAAGACCGATGACGTGTACTCCAAGGGCGCGATGCTCCTGCACATGCTCCGCGTGGGACTGGGAGACGACGTCTTTACGCAGGGGACGCGCCTGTACCTGGATCGCTTCAAGTTCCGGTGCGCCGAGACGGACGATTTCCGCCACTGCATGGAGGAGGCTTCCGGCCAGAGCCTGGAGCGGTTCTTCGATCAGTGGGCGTACCGGCCCGGGCTGCCGCGGTTCGAGATCGACCTTCAGTACGACGATTCGACCGGAGGACTGGCGGTCACCGTCGATCAGACGCAGCGGATTGACTGGCGAAACCCCGCCTACGAGGTGCGTCTGCCCCTGTTCCTGAAGTACGAGGACGGATCGTCCGAGTACGTGTACGTCGGCGTCGATTCGCGTCACGTCACCGCGAACTTCAAGACGGGCATGCGGCCCAAGGACGTCAGCGTTGATCCGAACCTGACGGTGCTCGGGGCGTCCACGATCCGCAAACCCCTGGCCATGTGGCTCGAAGAACTGCGCGACGGCACTACCCTGTTTGCCCGGGTGCGCGCGGCCGAAAGGCTGGCGTCGCAGGATTCGTCCGACGCCGCCGCCACCGCCTCGCTCCTGCTCCTTGCCACGGACCCCGCGG
Source organism: Phycisphaerales bacterium (assembly GCA_044223975.1). Taxonomy (GTDB): domain Bacteria; phylum Planctomycetota; class Phycisphaerae; order Phycisphaerales; family UBA1924; genus CAZCPB01. Next base: position 67,317 of record JBGALI010000020.1, read on the forward strand.
AAGATCCCACCGTCCGCGAGGCGGCGGCCAACTCGTGCAACATCCGAACGGTCGCGGCAGCGGCTCTCGCACGCGGGAGCCGCCGCACGCCAGGCCGCCTCGGAATGGTCGGCCCGTGCTTCCTCTTCGGATCCTGCGCGTCGCTCTCACCCGCTGAACCGACCGCCGCGCGCCCGCGTCACCAAGTCGAGATCCCGCTCATGACGAACGTCCCGCGACCACTTGCATTGTCCATCAGCGCCGGCATTCTCGTGAGCATGGCAGGTTCGGCGTGGGGCGCCGGGTCTGTCGATGCCGAGATCCGCGCCGATGCGGTCTCGCACACGCGTACAACGATCGGTGTCGAGGAGTGCTCACACTGCCTGGGCTTGGCCCTCGGGGCTGAGGCCGCGCCACACGCGGGCCGCATCCCGTTCGACGAAGCGACCGGCCGGCGCCTGGCGAACTTCCCGCCGCACCGGATCGTCGACATCAATCACATGCGCCTGGACCTGTCGATCGATGACATGAACACGCCGACCATGAACGGCGTGGAGACGCTCACGGTCACCCCCGTCGGATGGGCGCTCAACGGGCTCAACCTCAACGCACGCGGCCTGAAGATCTCTCGCGTCGAGTCACCCGGGCGGACCGCAAGCTTCGAGTACGACGGCGAAATGCTCAAGGTGCAGCTCGACCCTGCCCCGGCGCCGGGCGAGCGGACGACCGTGATCACGACGTACTCGGTCAACAACCCGCCCTCGGGGCTCATCTGGACGCCCGAATCAAGCGCCTGGCCCGGCCGCCCCGCGCAGATCCACACGCAGGGGCAACCGCAGACCAACAGCTACTGGTTCCCCTGCCACGATTTCCCCAACGAGCGACTGACTTCCGAGCTGCGAGTGACCGTTCCGGCGGGATTCACGGTGTGCTCCAACGGACGTCTCATCGGCCACGACAACATCATCCGGACGACCAAGGACAAGCTCGGCGGGTCGGTCATGCTCCCCGCCGAGTCTTTCCACTGGATGCAGGATGAAGAGGCCAACGGCAATCGTCAACTACCTGTGGTGTCGATGGACGTGACGGTGGCATCGTGGACGTGGGCGTGGAGACCTGCTGGTATCCCCGTGTGCGTGCCGAGAACGCGGCAAAGACGTGCGCGCATTCGGCACACCGCGATGATCGAGGCGCTCGGTGCCCGGCTGGGCGAGCCGTACCCCTGGTGCAAGTACGCGCAGTGCGTGGTCTGGAACTTTGCGGCCGGCGGGATGGAGAACACCAGCGCCACGACGCTCTACGACACCGCGATCATCGCGCCCCAGGCGCTGGCGGAGTTCGATCTCGACGGACTCATCAGCCACGAACTCGGGCACCAGTGGTTCGGGGACCTGCTCACGTGCAACTCCTGGGAGCACGTGTGGCTGAACGAGGGGTTCGCGACGTACATGTCGGCGCTGTGGGCCGAGAAGCGGCACGGCCCCGAGGGCGGGACGAACGCGTACGAGACCGACGTGCGCGGGTTCTTTGATGCGATCATCGCCAACGACAGGCCCGAGGCTCCGTACGCGCAGCCCATGGTGAGCAAAGTCTACGACCACCCGTGGCAGGCGTTCCGCCGCCCGGCCAACCCCTACACGAAAGGCGCTTCGATCCTGCACATGCTCCGCGCACGCCTCGGCGACGAGGTGTTCTTCAGGGGGATCGCGACGTACGTCGATCGGTTCAAGCACCGCGATGTCGAGACGTCGGACCTTCGCAAGACACTCGAAGAAGTATCGGGGGACAGCCTCGAGCAGTTCTTCGCGCAATGGTGCCTGCGCCCGGGAGTTCCGACGCTGCAAATCAGTACCGCGTTCGACGCGGCAACCCGCGAGCTTCGCGTGGACGTCGAGCAGACCCAGAACATCGATGCCGACAACCCGGCGTTCGAGTTCACGCTGCCCGTGTGGATCGACACCGGATCCGGGACCGGCACCGCCGCGGGCACGTGGCTCAAGGTGGACGTGCAGGGGCGGAAGGCAACCGGCAAGGTCGTGCTCTCCGGCGAACCTCGGATCATCGCCGTGGACCCGGGCTTGAGCGTCCTGGCGGGAATGAAGATCGCGGTGTCGCAGGCGCAGTGGTTGGCGCAGCTCGCCGACGGTCCGACGTACGCGTCGCGTGTGCAGGCCGCCCGGGCGCTGGGGGCAGGTGAACACTCCAAGGACTCCGCGAGCACGCTCTTTGCGATTGCCATGGACCGCAACGCGTACCCGCGTTTCCGCGGCGAGGCCGCCCGCGCACTGGCCGCCATGAAGGACGTCGAGCACGTCGAGACGCTTGCCGCCGCGCAGCTCACGCCGCCGAGCGTGCGCGAGGCCGCGGTGCAGGCGTTGGGCGACGCCGCGGCGTCACGCGACGACGCGGACGGCAAAGCGTTCCGAGCACGAGCGGTGGCCCTGCTCGCTGAACTTGCCGAGCGGGACCCCTCGGTGAAGACACGTGCGGCCGCGGTCGCGGCGCTCGGAAAGCTCCGGGCCACGGACCGGGTCGGACCGGTGCTCCTGGCCTGCCGGACGGACTCACAGGACGACGTGCTGCGTCAGGCCGGCTTGGGCGCCCTGGGGGACTTCGGTGCCCCCGGCCAGGCGCAGACCGTCATCTCTCTCACTCAAGAGGGCGTTCTGAACCGCACCCGCGCCAAGGCCACCGAGACGCTCGGCAAGGTCGGCGCTCAGGGACGCGACGCGGCGTTCAAGCGGCTCGTCGAACTCCTGAACGACCGGGAGGTCCGCGTTCGTGCCGCGGCACGCCAGGGGCTCGCGGACCTGGGTGACCCGCGCGGGGTTGCGGCACTCGAGAAGGCCGCCACCCGACTCGGCGATGCCGACCGCGCCGACGCCAAGGACTGCCTCCGGCGCCTGAATCAAACGCTCGCTCCGCCCGCGGCGAAGAACCCGGGCTGACACGGCGCCGGTCGCCGCGTCAACGTTGCGAGTGGCGTGCCACGAACGCCGCGTACTGCTCGGGCGTGTCGATGCCGACGGTGCGCACATCGCGCACCGCGACGGCGATGCGGAACCCGTGCTCGAGCACGCGGAGTTGCTCGAGCATTTCCGACCGTTCGAGCGGTGTTGGTTCGAGCGCCACGTACCGGTGAAGAAACGCCGCCCGATAGCAATAGAGCCCGACGTGCTTAAGAGACGCCGCGGGCACGCCGCCCGCGCGAGCGTGGGGCACGAGTGACCGGGAGAAATACAGCGCTGTCGAGTCGCGCCGCAGCACGACCTTGACGATGTTCGGATCGGACGGATCCTCGCCGGGCCCGAACGGCGACGCCACGGTGGAGACTTCGGCCCCGGCGTCGAGCAATGACCGCACCGCCGCGTCGATCACGTCGCCTTCGATCTCGGGCTCGTCGCCCTGCACGTTGACTATCACGGCGTCGTCGGCCAGCCGGAGCGCCCGGGCGGCTTCGGCGAGACGGCTCGTGCCGTTGGGATGGTCCCGCGACGTCATGATTGCCGTGCCGCCGAAACTCTCGACCACTGCCCGCACCCGTTCATCGTCGGTCGCGACCACCACACGCTCGATCATCGAGCCCCGCGAGGCGGCCTCGACGACGTGCCGTATCAGCGGTTTGCCGGTCGCGTCCGCGAGCACCTTGGCCGGGAATCGCGTGGACCCGAGGCGCGCGGGGATGATGGCGACGGCCTTGCGCATGCTTGCGAACCGCTACGCGCTTGGCTTGGCCCGCAGCTCGGCGCCGAGCTTCTTCAGGGCCTCGCGGCGCTGGCGGATGTCCTTGTACGTGATCTGCTGCATCGCGATCGACGACGCCAGCTTCTCGGCCTCCTCGGCCGCGCCAAGGTCGCGGCCCGTCTCGGCCTTTTTCTGAAGCGCAGTCAGAAGCCCGTAGCGGAGTTCCATCGCGACGGCGGGCAGAATGTCCTTGGCGTCGAGCGCCCGCCGGAAGGTCTCCATCGACTCGTCGAGATAGTCCACCTTCAGGAATGCCTCCGCCATCACGCCGAGAGCCTCGGCCCGGTTCTTGGGTTCGTTCTGGGCTTCCTGCAACTGCTCGATCGCCTCCCAGTGCTTGCCCAGCAGGTAGAACCGCAGCCCGAGTTGGAACTTGATCGTCAGGTCCGTGGGGTACGCCTCGGCCTTGGCCTGCAACTCAGCCACTTCCGCTTCGGTCAGCGCCGTCTGGGCCGCGACCAACTGATCTTTCAGGGATTGGTCCTGAGGGCTGGCCTCGACCTTTGCCTTCAGTTCGCGCACCGGACGGGCCTGGCGCCGAAGACGAATCTCACCTGCTCTGGCGCGAAACTCATACTGGCGCGTGCGCTCGTACGCTTCGCCCAGAAGACCCAACGCCCGTTCCTCATCCTCCGGCTTGCCACGCTCCAAGAGCGCCTGCACCAGCCGCTTGAGCGTGGGAATGTCGTCGGCCCGCTTCTTGAACTCTTCCTCCGCGCCCGCGAGAACCCGGTCCTTTACCTCGTCGGTCTTGACGATGCGCTCGGACTCGTTGAGCTGGCGCTGCTTGTCGGCATCGCGGATGTTGGCGCGGAACCCGCCGGCCTCGCCGGTCTTGTCGTACCCGCCGCGGTTCATGGTCGCCTGCGCGGCCAGGTTGCGGACGTGGGCGCCCAGGGCGCCGTCGGTGTTGTCCAGCCGGTACGCGAACTCGCCGGCCTTGAGCGCGCGGTCAAAGGCCCCGAGCTTGGCGAAGCAGTCCATCACCTTGACCAGAACATCCTTGCGCGGCTTCTTGTCCTGCATCGCGGCGCCAAGCACGAATTCGCCCACGAAGTACGCCGGCTCGGCTAATTGGAGCCCGGCCGCGAGTTCGAACGCCTTCACGCCGACCCCCGAGTCCTGCGGCTTGACGGCCCAGTCCAGCAGGGCGCCCAGGTACTTGTCCACCTCGGTCCGCCCGGAAATAGCGTTGGCCACATCCTTGCCGGGTCGCTTGCCCCCGCTCTCGCTGACAAAAGCCTGTGCCGACCTGAGGAACGATTCGGTGCCGTTCATGCTCCCGGGGTCGAACCGCAGGCCCCCGAGCCAGAGCTGCATGGCGTACTCGTAGTTCGTCGAATCGTGGGCGGTGCGGGCATGGGTAAAGAACTTGGCGGCCTTTTCCGGCTCGCGGGGCACCCCGCCGCCGGAACCGTTGCCGCCCGCCCCCGGGGGCGTTGCCTCGCCGCCCTGGTCCCCGCCACCAGACTTCTTCCAGCCGAAGATCGCCAAGCGAACTCCCTCACACCTTGGGTTCGACCTCGCCCCCGGACACCCCGGGGCACGAGCACAGATTCTAGTAAACGTACGCGGGGTTGGCGCGATTGCTCCCTGCGCCCCTCGCGTTTCGGTCCGGCGCGGATACGGGGCCTGAGTCGGGAGATATCATCGGGAGAATGAGCGTGGATCCTGCCGCATTGCACGTCCTGACGTACCCGGAGCCCGTGCTCCGCCGCAAGGCAAGCCCCGTGGGGGAGGTTACGGAGGAAGTGCGCCAAGTCGCCCGCCGGATGATCGATCTGATGTTCGAGGAGGAGGGGATTGGACTGGCGGCACCCCAAGTGGGGCTTCCTTGGCGGCTGTTCGTGGCCCACGTGCCCGCCGACGAAGACAGGCACCTCTCCGATGACCCCCCCACCTGCACGGCCGAGCCGGGGGTGTACATCAACCCGGTCCTGCTGGAGCCCGCCGGGGAGCTCGAGCCCTACGAAGAGGGGTGCCTGAGCCTGCCGGAGATCCGCGGGCAGGTCTTCCGCCCGCCCCTGATCACCATCCGCGCGACCGGCCTGGACGGCACCATGTTCACCCGCCGCGCGGCCGGGCTGCTGGCACGCTGCTGGCAGCACGAGACCGACCACCTCAACGGCGTGCTCATCATCGACCGCATGACCCAGATGTCGCGCCTCAAGAACCGTCGCGCAGTGCGGGACCTTGAGCGGGCCGGCAACGGCTAGGCTCATGGGTGTCAGAGCGCCCGGAACCGACTCCCCTACCGCAATGGATTGCGAGACAGCATGGACCTGGTTTTCTTCGGTTCTGGCGCCTTTGGAACACCGACGTTGTCGGCGCTGTGCTCGGCACACCGGGTCATTGCGATCGTTACGCAGCCCGACAAGCCCGCCGGGCGCGGCGGACAACTCACACCCACCCCGATCGCGCAGTGGGCGAACGAGCACGTACCGGAAGTGCGCCTCTTCAAGCCATTGAAAGTGAATGTGCCGGAAGTAGTCGCCGAACTCCGCGGTCTGGGCGCCCAGGCGTGGGTGGTGATCGCCTTCGGCCAGAAACTCGGGACAGGGCTGCTTGAGGGCGTGTTCGCGATCAACCTGCACGCGTCGCTGCTGCCGCGATGGCGCGGGGCGGCGCCGATCAACGCGGCGATCCTCGCGGGCGACACCGAGTCTGGCAACAGCGTGATCACACTGGCTGACCGGATGGACGCGGGCGAGGTGCTCGGCCAGTCGCACCGAGCCATCGATCCGCTCACCACGGCGGGCGAACTGCACGACGCCTTGGCCGCCGACGGTCCGCGCTTGGTCCTGGAGGTTCTTTCGTCGTACGAGCGGGGCACGGTGACTCGTCGCCCTCAGGACGAATCGCTCGTGACGCTCGCCTCGAAGCTCTGCAAGGAGGACGGGTGGCTGGACTTCAGCGCCCCGGCCGAAGAATGCCGTCGACGGGTGCACGGACTCACCCCGTGGCCGGGCGTGACGGTACTCCTCAGCGAGGACGGCACGGCTCAGGGCACGCCGCTCAAGGTCCAGTGCGTGAAGGTTGAGCCGCGGGGTTCCCAAGAACTCCCGGGGCGGCTTGTCGACGCCCGGGCGGGGCTGGTCGCGTGCGGGGCCGGAACTATGCTGAGGTTGCTGGAAGTTCAGCCGCCGGGAAAGCGATCGATGGAGTGGGGCGAGTTTGCCCGCGGGCGAAGACTGGGTGCGGGCGCCCGGCTCATCGGGAGAAGTCAGGGATGACCGGATTCGTGCAGACACTGTGGGACCTGCTGCCGGCGGCCCTGCGCCCCAAGCCCGCGGCAGCGCCCCCGCGCCCGGTTCGCGTGCCCGCCCCACGGGCGAGCCGACCCAGGCGCAGCGCTGGCGGGGCGCAGGCGCGGTACGACGCGATCGTGTCGGAGATGCTCGCCCGCTACGGCGTGCGCGTGCGGAAGTGGCGAAAGAGCATGTCGGGCGTCGCGTGGGAGTTGACGTACCACGACGGCCGGGTCAAGCGGCTGATCGAAGCGCCCAAGCCCAAGAGCCCGATGTCGCTGGCGATCTTCCTGCACGAGATCGGGCACCACGCCATCGGGTTCAACGTGTACAAGCCCCGCTGCCTGGAGGAGTACCACGCGTGGGCGTTCGCGGTGCGGGCGATGGAGGAACGCGGCCTTGAAGTAACCGACCGCGTGCACACGCGCATGCGAAAGTCGCTGAAGTACGCCGGGGAGAAGGCGGTGCGGCGCGGGATCAAGAAGCTGCCCGACGAGATCGTGCGGTTCATGCACGGCTGATCGCGCGTTCCCGGCTTCGGCCGGCGGCCGCGTCAGTCCACGGTGGTCGCGGGGACCGCCGGCCAGAATCGGATCCACAGGTAGTAGACGGGTATTCCCGCGACGAGCAGCCCGATCCAAGGGAGCGTCTGACCGGGTGATTGATAGATGGACATGCCCGTCATGACCGCTGACGCCAGAATAAACAGAGCCGGCACCGCCGGGTACCCCCAGCAGCGGTACGGACGCGGGACGTCGGGGCGCTTGATGCGCAGGATGAAGATGGCGGCGGCGGCGAGACCGTAGAAGATCCACATCGTGAATATGAACGTGTCGGCCATCTGCTGAAAATCACGGAGCAACCAGAGCGCCGTGATCGAGAGGGCCAGTTGCGACCACAGGGCTACGGCCGGGGTCTCGTAGCGGGGATGAACCCGGCCGAGAAACCTGAACAAAAGCCCGTCTCGCGCCTGACCGAAAGTCACGCGAGCGCCGGTCAGGATGCTGCCGTGCGTAGAGCCCAGGGTTGAAACCAAGACAAGAACGACCACCGCAACTCCCGCGGCCGGGCCGACGATCCGCTCCATGACCAGGGGCCCGACGGTCGTGGTCGCCGCCATCTCGGGCAGGGGCACCATGTACATGTACACCGCGTTCACCGCAACGTAGAGGAGCGTGACTGCGGCCGTCCCCGCGAGGTAGATGCGCGGCAACCTCCGCTGCGGTTGCTCGACCTCCCCGGCGATGGCGCCCACGTCGCTCCAGCCGTCGTAGGTCCACATGATGCTGAACATGACGGGCACGATCGCCAGGCCCACGCTCTTGGGCGCGGCCACGGCAGTGAAATTCGCGGAAGAGCCCTTCATCAGTGCCACGCCCAGGACCACGATCGCGATCAGGGCAAGACCTTTGACGCTGGTGAGCAGTCCGGCGACGCCCGTGCCCAGACGGACGCCCCGTACGTTGATCACTGTCAGGACCACCAGAATCACGGTGGTGATCCACCTTGCGTCCCAGTTCGTACCCAGCAGCTTGTTGACGTGCTCGCCGAAAACGACGGCGATGCCCGCGGCCGCCGCAGGCTTGGTGATGAGCATGTACGTCCAGCCGAACACGAAGGCCAGTGGCCGGCCGAATCCCTCTCTCAGGAAAACGTACACACCGCCGGACTGCGGGTACATCGTGGCCAGTTCCGAGTACGTCAACGCGCCGAAGAGCGAGAGCACGCCGCCGAATAGCCACATCAGCAGGATGAGAAGCGGGCTTCCCATTTCCTGGGCGATCGAGGTCGGGGTCCGGAAGATTCCGCTCCCCACGATGATCCCCACCATCACCGCCGAGGCGCCCCAGAAGCCGATGCGGCGGGGAAGGTCTCGGGGCGCGGCGGAAGGTGCTGGGTCGGGCATCGGGCGGAGTGTACCGGGTAATCACCGGGCCGCCGGGTCAGAAGCAGCCGCGGACGAATGCGTCCACAAAGGAGTCGAAGTCGACCCCGTTGAGAAACGTGTCGTGATCGAAGTCCGCACGGATATCCCCCGCGACGAACCACGCGACGAAGTCATCGAAGTCGACCCCGTTCACGAAGCCGTTGCCGTCGATGTCTGCAGGGCAGACGTGCTCGGCCAGCGCGATGACCGCCGCGAGCGTGAGCTTGCCGGTCGGCACGATCGCGCTGGGCGGCATCACGAACGGGCCCTGGGTCAGCTCGATCGTCCAGGCGGGCACGTTGAGTTCGCCGTAGAACCAATCGGGCGTCGAGCCGCTGGTCGCGTACAGCGTGGTGTTGCAGATGCCGACGGTGTACCGGACCCCGCGCGACGCCAGAATCGCCGCCTTCATGGCGTTGCCGACGGACGTGTACGAGCCGATGGTCGTCGGCGGCGTCGGTGTGTACCCCCACGGAGAGAGCACGAGTTGGCCGTAGCTGTGAAAGTCGATGGCGGCCATGAGCCCCGGGATCTGCAGGATGTAGTCCCGCATCGCGGCGGTCTCGGGCTCAGAGAACGGGGCGGTGCCCCGGTACGTGTCGCTCGAGGCCGAAGCGCTCGAGCCCGCCATTCCCCACTTGTAGCCCCAGTTGCGGTTGAGGTCGACGCCGTACACCTTGTCGAAGACCACACGCGCGTTCTTCCTCCAGTAGCGATCGGTGGTCCACGTGATGTTGTACCCGTCGGGGTTCACGACCGGGATGAGGTAGATCACGAACGAATCGAGCAGATTCGTGATCTCAGGATCGGTCCCGTACCCATTCGAGAGCGCGTCGGCCAGGTACATCACCGAGGCGACCGAGATCCATTCGCGGGCGTGCTGCGTCGCGTCGAAGAACAGCGCCGGCTTGCCCTCGGCGCTCGACAGCCCGGAGATCCTGAGCGCGAAGATCTCACGCCCCTCGAGCGAGTGCCCGACCGATTGGCGTTCAACCACACCCGGGTGGTTCGCGGCCAGCAGATCGCAGTAGGTGCTGACCTGGTCGAGCGGCTTGAAGTCATCAAACCAGGAACGCCCGCCCGGCCCGCCGCCCCGCAACCGCGCACGCTCTTCGTCGACCGGTTTCTGGAGGTCGTCGATCACGACCTCGTAGACGACGCCGGCCCGGTCCAATGCCGCCAATTCCTGCCCGCTGACGCGGTAGTCCGCGTCCAATCCAACCCCGATCTCGTGCGACCAGCAATCCGGCGAAATCCGTTCGAGCACCGTGATAGTGCGCGGTGAATCAAGGTGGACCCGGACCAGCTTCTGACCGTCGTACCGGGCAAGCGGCTCGTCGTGCGACGGGGCGGTCTGCGCCACCAAAACGGACGCCATGCAATGGCCGATACAAAGTGCGTTCACGAGGGCCCCTTGAGTGTCAGAATAACCGCCCACGCCCCACGTTGCGCACGAGAAAGCGAGTTTCCGGTCTTGAAATGTCGCCCCTTGGAATTCCCCGGTTCGGTGGCTTCGTCCTTGGGACCAGCTTCCCGCCCGCCGATCCTGCGAAGCACCTCGAGTCACGAACAATCGTGTTTTCTCGTACGATGACCACCGATCTCCCCTCCCGCTCCTCATCCCCGGAAGGAATCAGGAATGACCCTCCGACCTGGAAACTCCTCTTCAAGCAGCCGCGTCGGGCGCTTTGCCACCCGGACATTCGGCGCGATCGCCTTGTGCGCGACGGTGTTCACATCTGCGCCAGCGGTTGCCGGCGAAGGGTCGACCCGCTCCGCCGATGAGGTCCGCCTTGGATACTTCGCCAACGTCACGCACGCGCAAGCGGTGCTCGGCGTCGATTCGGGCGACTTTGCCGCGGCCGTCGCGCCCGCCAAGCTGACGACCCGCATCTTCAACGCCGGCCCCTCGCTCGTGGAGGCCCTCTTCGCCGGCGAGATCGACATCGGCTACGTCGGTCCGAGCCCGGCGCTGAACGCCCACCTGCAGAGCCGCGGCAAGGGAATCCGCGTCATCGCCGGCGTCGCGGCCAACGGCGTCGTGATTGTGGCTCGCGCCGGTGCGGGCATCGAGAAAATGGAGGACCTGAAGGGCAAGCGGGTTGCGACGCCCCAGCTCGGCAACACCCAGGACGTCTCCGCGCGGCACTACCTGCTCAAGGTGCTCGGGCAGTCCAACACCGACAACGTGATCCCGGTCCCCAATTCGGAACAGGCGTCGATGATGTCGCGCGGGGAGATCGACGCGGCGTGGGCGGTCGAACCGTGGGGATCGCGCCTGATCGCCGATGCGGGCGCGAAGGCGATCGGTGAGGAGAAGGATCTTTGGCCCGACAAGACGTTTGTGCTGACGCTCATCGTCGTGTCGCCGGAGTACCTGGCCAACCACGCCGACGTAGTCGAGAAGCTTCTTGAATCGCACTGCGCATGGACCTCGCGGCTGGTTGCCGATCCGTCGAAGCACGCCGCTCAGCTCGAGAGTGCGCTCGAGAAGCTCACGGGCAAGAAACTTTCGTCCAAGATCATCACCGACTCCCTGGCGCGCGTGAAGTTCACGAACGACCCTCTTCCCGAGTCGATGAAGACCTTTGCGCAGTGGGCGTTTGACCTCGGGCACGCCAAGGGCGTGCCCAACGTCAACACGCTGGTGGACACGTCCCTGCTCGCTCGGGTGCAGTCCAAGATCGGATCGCCCGAAAAGGTTCCGGGCCCCCCGAAGTGAAGCGAGAATGAACCGGCATGAGCAACGGCCCCGCTGGCCCCAACCCGGCTGAATCGACCCCACGTGCACGGGGGCTGGATGCGGCCGCCCGCGGTCGATTGGAACTGCTCGGGGTGCAGCAGCGTTTCACGGGTTCTTCGGCGATCATCATCGACAATATCACGCTCCGGTGCGAGCCGGGAGAGTTCGTGGTCGTGGTCGGGCCCAGCGGCTGCGGCAAGAGCACGCTGCTCAACATCGCGGCGGGTATGTTGCAGCCCGAGCGCGGGCAGGCGCTGCTCGACGGGCGGCCCATCCTTGGACCCGGCCCCGACCGGGCGATGGTCTTCCAGGAGCACGGACTCTTCCCTTGGCTCACGGCCGCGCAGAACGTCGGGTTCGGCCTGCGCATGCTGCGCGTTCCGGTCGCGGAGCGTGAGGAGCGGGTCTCCGCGGCCTTGAAGATGGTCAATCTCTCGCACGCCGGCGGGAAGCTCGTCCACGAGCTCTCAGGAGGGATGCGTCAACGTGTGTCCATCGCCCGAGCCCTGGTCGTCGACCCGGCGGTGCTCCTGATGGACGAGCCGTTCGCCGCTCTCGACGCCCAGACCCGCACCCTGCTGCACGGCCAGCTCCAGCAGGTGTGGTCGGGCACGGGCAAAACCGTGTTGTTTGTGACGCACTCCGTGGGAGAGGCGGTGCGCCTGGCGGATCGCGTGATCGTCATGAGCTCTCACCCGGGCCGCATCCGCAAAGAGTTCCCGATCACCCTCGCACACCCGCGCCCGATGGACAGCCCTCAGCTCAGCGAGATCGGCCGCCTCGTCCGTGCCGAGATCCAGGAGGAGGTCAGCCGTGTCAACGCCGAATTTGAAGCCGGCGCTCGTTAGAGCGGCGAAGCTGACGCTCGTATGGGTGCTGGCGCTCTCGCTCTGGGAGGGCGCGTACCGCGCGGTGCAGTGGAAGGCCTGGGTATTCCCCGCGCCGTCGCACGTGCTGGACGCCACGCTGGCGATGCTCAACATCCGCACGTACTTCGGAGAGGAACTTCACAAGGGCTGGCCGCTCAAGAGTGACGCCGAGGCGGGGGCGCCGGAACAGCGCAGCGGCTCGGTGTTCGAGAGCCCGCTCGTGCGCGCCCTGCCCGTGAGCGGCGGCCGTCTGGCGATTGGGTTCTCGGTCTCGCTGGGGTTCGGGCTCGTGTTCGGGCTGGCCCTGTGGCGCCTCCCGTTTCTCAATTCACTTCTGGGGCCCGTGTTCCTGGGCCTCCAGACTCTTCCGAGCGTGTGCTGGGTGCCGCTGGCGATTCTCACGCTGGGGATCACCGAGTCAGGGATTCTGTTCGTGCTCGTGATGGGCAGCGTGTTCTCAATGGCGATCGCGATGCGCGACGGGCTGAGGACCCTACCGCCGACCTACAGCGCCGCCGGGAGGATGCTGGGCGCCCGCCGCACACGCCTGTACCTGTACGTGCTTCTCCCCGCGTGCCTCCCCGCGTTCGCGGGCACGCTGCGGCAGGGATTCTCGTTCGCGTGGCGCTCACTGCTGGGCGCCGAACTCATCCTTCTGACGCAGCGCCGCGGGCTGGGGTTCCTGCTCAACATCGGGCGCGACTTCAACGACGTCGCCCAGGTCGTCGCCGTTATGCTCGTCATGATCGCTGTCGGCATGGCGATCGACCAGTGGGTTTTCGCGGTGATCGAGCACCGGATACGCCTGCGCTTCGGCCTCACGCAGGCACGCTGAGCCCTCGGCCCGGTCCGTGGTCAGGGACACAACCGGGTGGAACGCCACGGTGTGCCCTCGAACCCTTCCGGCCGTGCCGTCAGTGTTCGACGCCATTCCGCGCGATCGTGCAGCCGCCCCGCGCCCATCGTCCACAGTTCTACACGGTCCGTCCACAGCCGGAAGCCACCCCAATGCGGCGGTTTCGGCACGTTGGGCGTGTGGCGTGACAGCGCCAGATCGGTCAGCGAGACGCCAAATCGGTCCATCACGGCGAGCAGCTTTTCGGCGAGCGCGGCACGCGACTCGAGCGGCTGGCTTTGATCGCTGGCCCACGCGCCCAGCCGCGAGAGCAACGGGCGCGAGGCAAAGTACGCCTGGGCTTCCGCCTCGTCGACCGCCGTCACCGGCCCGTGCATCCTGGCCTGGCGCGAATCGTGATCCCAAAAAAACACGACCTCGGCCCGGGGATTGGCTCCCACGTCGGCGGCCTTCCGACTGACGAGGTTCGTGAAATACGTCATCGTTCCGTTCGCGCCGTCAAGGCCGCGGCAAAGCACGACCCTCGCGGAGGGATCCCCGTCGGCCGAGCTCGTCGCGAGCACCACCGCCGTCGGGTTCGGCGTGTTCGATGCGTGGATCGCTTCACGCTGCCACGTCTCCAGAAGTTCAACGGGATTTTCGGGCAGCGGGTCGGGCAGCCCCGGTGACAACCGGGCGAGAAGTTCAAGAACACGATTGGCCATGTCGATCGCTCCGGTCGGATACCACCGGCGTCACATGCCGGCGAGCCGAGCGCCGATCGTAGCGACGCGATCGGAACCTCCCGACGGCCCGATCTTTGTCCCGTCTCGGGCCAGCACCGCGACGTCGGTGCTGGAGGAGTACTTGAGGGCAGCTTCGACGACGAGCGAGTGGGCCCGATCAAATGTCCGACGCGTGCGAGTGCGCAGCATGAAATCCGCCTCATCCCTGCCGCGTAACTTAGCCTTTCGATTGGAATTTCTCGCCTTATACTGCGCGGAGTGCCCCGCGACCGGAACACGAACGGGGAGGCAACGGATGCGAGTGCTGATCGTTGAAGACAACCCCAAAATGGCCGCGGCCATTCAGAAGGGGCTGCACGAACAGGGCTTCTCGACCGACGTCGCGCACTCGGGGTTCGAGGGCGAGGACCTCGGGGCCTCCGGCGCGTACGACGTCGTGGTGCTCGATCTCATGCTGGCGGACCGCGACGGCGTCGAGGTGTGCCGGAACCTCCGCCGCCGGGGCGCCAGGTCCAAGGTCCTGATGTTGACTGCCCTGAGCGGCACCAGCGACAAGGTGGCGGGCCTGGACGCGGGCGCGGACGACTACATGACCAAGCCGTTCGAGTTCGAGGAACTGCTCGCGCGGATCCGCGCGCTGCTGCGACGCGGCGAGGCGTCCGAGTCACGCTACCTCCGCTGCGACGATCTCGAGCTGGACCTCTACACGCGCATCGCGCACCGGGCGGGCCAGACCGTTGAGCTGTCGAACCGGGAGTTTTCGCTCCTGGAGTATCTGATGCGCAACCCGGACCGTGTGGTGTCTCGCGCCCAGATCGGCGAGAAGGTCTGGGACATGAACTTCGAGGCCACGAGCAACGTCGTGGACGTGTACGTATCAACGCTCCGTCGGAAGCTCGACCGCGAGTTCGCACGCACGCTGATCCACACGGTGAAGGGCGTGGGCTACCGGTTCGGGGTCGTGGACGTGCCGTCATGACCCCGGCCGCCCGCTCCGCGGAGCCCCTCCCCGGCCTTTCTCTTCGCGCGAAGCTCACCCTGTGGTTTCTGGCGATCTCCTTCGCGATTCAGGTCACGCTGATGGGCGTTCTCCTGTTCTACCAGCGCGCGGCGGTGAACCGTTTCTTCGACCAGCGGCTGCGGCAACGCGCCGATGTGATCGCCGACAGGATCAGGCAGGCGGGGTTTCAGATCAGCGACGACCTGCTTCGATCCTTCAGCGATGCCGCCCGGCGCTTCGTGCTCAGCGAGGCGAGGATGGTGACGCTGTACTCCATCGACGGGAGCGTGATCGCGTCGGACATCCGGCCGGCGCTGAGCGCGGAGTTCGTCGGCTTCCTGCCGCGAAGCGGGGCGGCGCTCCCGCCCCGCCCGTTCAAGATCGAGATCCCCGGGCTGGCCGACGAGCACGGTGCGACACAGGCGCGGGGGGTGCTTGAGTCGCTCGAATCACCGGACGGCGCCCGCTACGTCCTGTTCATGGCCACAAGCGACACCTACTACCGGACCGTGATCGACCAGACCGAGCGCGTGCTCCTGCTCAGCCTGCCGGTCGGGATGCTGGCGGCGGCGATCTCCGGGTGGATGATCGGCGGGCTGGCCATACGACCCTTTGAGCACTTCCGTCGGCTGAGCGAGACGCTGGCTCCCGAGTCCATCGAGACCGACGTCGAGCCCACCGCGACCCCGCCGGAGGTGGCCGCCCTGGAGCGAGATCTGCAGGAGACCCGCGCCAAGCTGCGGAACGCGTTCCAGGCCCAGGACCGCTTCGTTTCGAGCGTCTCGCACGAGCTCAAGACTCCGATCGCGACCCTGCTCGCGGAAGCCCAGACCCTGCGCACCGACGGCCTTTCGCCGGAGGCCCTGCAGTTCGTGCGGAGCGTAACGGACGAGACCCGACGATTGGGGCGCATGACGGAGAGCTTCCTCACGCTGACGCGGATCCGGGGGGGGAATGCCCTCCCGGTCTCTCGCCCCGCCGACACGAACGAGTTCGTGATGGACGCCATCGCCGATTGCCGCAAAATGGCACGCCAGCACGACGTCCAACTGGTGCCGAAGCTGGCGACCGACGGCCATTCGCTGCTGGTCTCGGGTGACGCGGAACTTCTCCGCGTGGCGGTCGACAACTTGGTGCGGAACGCGATCCGCTTCAGTTCTCCGGGTCAAGCCGTGGACATCTGCGTCACCACCGCGGGAAGTGAGGTCGAGATCCGGGTGCGCGATCGCGGCCCCGGCGTGCCGCCGGAACTGCTCGACAAGCTGTTCGATCGGTTCGTCCAGGCGGCCGACGAGGCCCAACGCGCACGCGGGCACGGATTGGGGCTGACCATCGCCCAAGGCATCACGGAACTTCACGGGGGGAGGATCAACGTGCGAAACATCGAGGACGGTGGGTGCGAATTTGTCATTCGTCTCCCCGTCCTGACCCCGGACTCGCGCGGCGGCGAAACCACGTCCCACCCCGAGACGCTCCCGCCCCCCAACTGACGGCCACCACGGAGAGGACCATTCCGGGCATGCTGTCGGCCGTGTTGGGAGTGGCGTTCGACGTCCTGCTCCTCACTGCCGCGACTACGACCTGGCTCGGGGGTTGGACGGCCGGACCAGCGATCCTGGGCGTCACGAGTGTCGGCAGGATGATCGACCCCTTGCTTCGCGCGACCCTGTTCCGTGCCCGCGACCGATTCGATGCGGCGGAGTACCACCGGAACCCGCCGATGAGCGGCATCCACTTACGGGGCTGCTGGCAGGGAGCAAAGCGCCCGACGTGAAATTGCCGATAAGGACGCGGGCGCGTACCTTTGAAGTGTCGGGCGGCCCGGGACGGAACGGTTCCGTCAGCAGGAACGGCCCGAAGGTGATCCCCGCATGATGCGTGCCGATGATGCTTCCCTCGCGGGCGTGCGTGAACCCGAGACCGAGCGGAGACTCGGCGATGCGCTCGCCCACCACCGCGTCACGGCGGCGGCGGGGCTCCTGAAATCGGTCGAGTCCTGGCGGAAGTACGCCCCGGAAATCGCCGCCGACCGCGACGAGTTTCTCCGGCGTGAGCTCTTCGCGTTCGTCGACTACATGTCGCTCCATTTCAGAACGGGAGACGACCGCTATCGCCATCTGTACATCGGCGAGAAACTCAAGCAGGTCTACGACCCGGCCGCGTCCGCGGAGGAGCAGCAGAACCTCCGGCGCGACATCCCCGCTCGCGACACCGCCGCTGTGCTCGACGCGATGCGACCGCACTCGGGCGAGCGTGAGCTGGCGGTGCTGGAGCGGTTCCTGAAGGGTGTCGAGGGCGTGCTCTCGGCCAAGGCGTCCAAGAACCTGCGCGTGCTGCTCATCGGCGACTGTCTGCACCTGGACGTGATGTCGTTCCTGACCGTGCCCTGCCTCGAGGACGGCGTGTCGCTCGAGCCGGTGTACCTGGCGACCAAGAGCGCTTCGGAGGTTCGTTCGACCGCGCGGGCGATGGCCGCGCGCAAGTTCGATCTGGTCTTCTTCAGCCCGTTCACCTACGAGCAGTCGCCGGACCTGGCTCGCCTCATGGAGTGGCGCCGGGCCATCGACGGCCGGGAGGCGGTGCGCCGGCTCGTGGACAGCTCCCTCGCCGAGGCCCGGGCCACGATCGACGTGCTCGCGGAGTTCTACGAGTGCCCCGTGCTGATCCACAACACGGTCAACATCCGCAGGCACGACGGTTCGCCGGCCGAGCTGGCCCGCTGCATTCTCACCCGGCGCGTGCGAGCGATCGCCCGCGACATGATCAACCCCGCGATCGCCGAGCACGTGGAGAACCGGTCGCGAGCGACGCTCGGGCACCTCTCGGTGCTCGACGAGCTACCCATCCTCGCCCGCCACAGCGAGCTCTCGCTCGGGAGGGAGTTCTACAGCTCGGCGGTGCAGCACCCGGCCACGCTGGGCATGCACGTGGCGGCCGAGTACCGGGACATCATCGCCGTGCACGCGCGGCTCCGCGGCAAGAAGCTCGTCATGTGCGACCTCGACAACACTCTCTGGAAAGGCGTGATCGGCGAGGGCGTCGTCGAGCAGCACCTCGACCGGCAGGAGGTCCTGAAGCGTCTCAAGTCACGCGGCATCGTGCTGGCGATCAATTCGAAGAACGATCCCAAGAACATCCGGTGGGACGGCGCGGCGTTGGGCCCCGACGATTTCGTGGCCTCGGAGATCACCTGGGATCCCAAGGTCGTTAACACGCGCCGCCTGGCCGATTTCCTGAATCTCAAGCCCAAGGACTTCGTGTTCGTCGACGACCGGCCCGACGAGCGGGAGATGGTGGCGGGCGCGTACCCCGGGCTGGCGGCGGTCGACGCCACCGACGCACGCACGTGGCGCCTGCTCGACCTTTGGGCCAAATTCACGTCGCCCGAGGACGACACCGACCGCACCCGCTTCTACAAGGAACGCGAGCTGCGGCAGAAGCACCTCGACGAACGGCTCGCGGCCGAGGACCCCGCCGCGATGTTCGCCACGCTCGGCCTGCGCGTCCGGATCCGCCCTGCCGGCGCGGAGGATCACCGGCGCGTGGTCGAGCTCGTGAACCGCACCAACCAGTTCAACACCTGCGGCAGCCGCATCACCCTCCGGGAACTCACGCACTGGGAGAAGTCGGGCGAGAGGCGTGTGCTCATCGCCTCGTCGGCCGACAAGTTCGGCGACATGGGCACGGTGTGCGTCCTGATGTACGAGCGACTGCCCGACCGGATCCGTATCCCGGTGTTCGTGCTGAGCTGCCGCGTGTTCGGGTATGGGATCGAAACGGCCGTGCTCAACCACGTCAGGCGGATCGCGCACGCCGAGGGCCCGATTGCGGTCGAGGGCCCGATGGTTGAAACACCCAACAACGGGCCCTGCCGCGAGGTGTACGCCAACAACTCGTTCGCCAAGGTCGGCGATTCGTGGCTTCTCGCCGCTACGCAGACGCCGGGCGCGGACCCGAGCTGGCTGACGGTTGAGCGGGATGATCCGGCGGTTCACGCCGCGGCGTGAGCGTGCGGAACGAGATGTGCACGCGTCAGTGATCCGCGGCCGACTTGGCCTCGCTCCACTGCTCGGTCTTGAGATTCCAGCCGCCCCCGAGGACGCGGTAGAGCTGGATGACCGCGATGTACTGGTCGGCGCGGGTTCTGGCGAGAGACGTTTCGGCGGGGAAGAGCTGCTGCTGCGCGTCGAGAATCTCAAAGTACGTCGACCGCCCCACATCGAACCGCTCGCGCGACATGTCGACGGCCTGCGAGAGCGAGAAGACCTGCTGCTGCAGTTGAGCCTCGATGCCCGTTAGCTTTTCGCGAGTGACCAGGGTGTTGGCGACCTCGCCGAATGCGTTCAGCACGGTCTGCTCGTACTGCAGGCGAGCCTGCTGGTACTGGGCGACGGCCTGATCGACCTGGGCTTGCGTGCGCCCGGCGTTAAAGATGGGCCCGGTCACCGTTCCTGCGAGCGACCACGCGTTTGACGTGCTGTCGGAGAACGCCGACAGGTCGTTGCTGATCTTGCCGAAGATCGCGGTCAGCCCGATCCGCGGGAAGAAGTCCGCCGTCGCCGCCCCGATCAGGGCGTTCGCCGCGATCATCGATTGCTCGGCCTGGAGGATGTCCGGCCGCCGCTCGAGCAGCGTGGACGGCAGGCCCGCGGGGATTTCGATGGGCATGCTCTGCTGCGTCAGCGGCACCCCGCGTTGGATGGGCCCGGGGGTGCGCCCGAGCAGGATGTTGATCTGGTTTTCCTTGATGGCGACCTTGCGCTGCAGGTCCGGGATGGTCGCGGCGACCTGCGAGAGGTTCGCCTGCGCCCGGAAGACCTCGAGCTTGCTGCCCACGCCGCCCCCGGATCGGCGGCTGAACAGGTCCAGGGTCTTCTCGAATGACGCGACGTTCTTACGGGCAATTTCGATCTCGGTGTCCAGTTCCAGGAGCTCGAAGTACGACTGCGCCACGCTGGTCACCAGCGTGAGCATGACACCGCGGCGGTTTTCCTCCGCGACAAGAATCTGGGCGAGGGCCGCCTCGTCGGACCGTCGGATGCGTCCCCAGAGATCGATCTCCCAGAATGCCCCGAGCTGCAACAGGGCGCCCGACTCGGTGGAACCGTTGTTGGGAGAGGCGTTTCCCAGGAACGCGTTGCGCCCGCGTCCTAGGGCGGCGTCGTATCGAAGCTCGGGGTACAGAGGCGAGGCGGTCTGCACCTCGACCGCGCGGGCCTGCTCGATGCGGGCGACCGCGATCCGGAGGTCGTAGTTGTTCGCGAGCGATTCCCGCACGAGCGATTGAAGCGCCGGGTCCTTGTAAAGGTCCCACCACGCCAGGTCAGCCAGCGAATTCGGAGAGGGGTGGGCCGGGCCGTCCCGGAAGGAATCGGGCGATTCGACCGGCGGTCTCTTGTAGTCCGGGCCCACCATGCACGCGGGCATCGCCAGCACGGCGAGCGCGGCAGAGACTGGCAGAAGAGCAGTCGCCGCGTTTCGGTTGGAGCCAGGGGTGCTCAATGACCGCCTCCAGGCTCGGCGCCGCTCGCGGCCGTCGGTGGTGCGTGCGGCCCCGGCTTGCCTCCCGAGAGCCTCTCAACTACGTAGAAGCACACCGGGATGAGGAAGATGGCCAGGGCGGTGGACGCGGCCATGCCGCCGATGACACAGGTTCCCATCACGTTGCGAGAAACCGCGCCCGCGCCGGTCGCGGTGGCCAGCGGGACACAGCCCAGAATGAACGCGAATGACGTCATGAGGATGGGACGCAGGCGGAGCTTGGCGCCCTCGAGGGTGGCGTCGATCAGGGGCTTGCCCTTCTCGTATTCGAGCTTGGCGAATTCCACAATCAGGATCGCGTTCTTGGCGGCCAGGCCGATGAGCATGACCAGGCCGATCTGGGCGAAGACGTTGTTCTCCATGTGACGGAGCAGCAGGCCGCCGAAGGCCCCGAACACGGCGATCGGGGTGCTCAGCAGCACGCTGAACGGGAGCGACCAGCTCTCGTACATCGCCGCGAGGATGAGGAAGACAAACAGGAGCGAGAACCCGAAGATGACCATCGGGGGAACGCCTTGCTGCGCTACTTTCTCCTGGTACGACATGCCCATGTAGTCGTACCCCATCTCCTTGGGCATGGTCGCGGCGAAGACTTCCTCGAGGGCCTTCATCGCCTGAGCGGAGCTGTAGCCCGGGGCGGCGCTGCCGTTGAGCTGCGCACAACGGTACAGGTTGTACCGCATGGTGAACTCGGGGCCCGAGCGGGGCTCGATCCGGGTCACGGAGGACAGAGGGACCATCAGCCCGTCCCTGTTCTTCACGTAGAACTGCCCCACGTGCTCGGCCTCGGTGCGGTACTCCCCTTCGGCCTGCACGTACACCTGCCATTGGCGGCCGAACCTGTTGAAGTAATTCACGAGAAGGCCGCCCATGAAGGTCTGGAGCGACTTGTAGACCGCGCTGAGCTCGACGCCCTGCTTGAGCACCTTGTCCCGGTCGACGTCCGCGAAGACCTGCGGGACTGACGGGAGGAATGTCGTGTTCAGGCCGGCGATCTCGGGCCGCTGGCGGGCCGCTTCCATGAACTTCGAAACGTTCTCCGCCAGGAACTCGATCTTCCCTCCCGCCCGGTCTTCGAGAAGAAAGGTAAAGCCGCCGGCCGCGCCAACGCCTGGGATGGCCGGGGGAGAGAACGCAAAGGCGATGCCCTCGGGGATCTGACGCAGCTTCCCGTTCAGGTGGGCCATGATCGCGCCGTACTGCTCCTCGGGAGCCTTCCGCTCGCCCCAAGGCTTCAGCGTTACAAAGAAAAACCCGCTGTAGGTGTTCTGCACGCTGCTGAGGAGACTGAAGCCAACGACCGTGGTCGTGTACTCCACCCCGGGCGTGTCCTTCAGAATGTCCTCGATCTTCCGGCAGGTGGCGTCGGTTCGCTGCAGCGATGCGGCGTCGGGCAGCTGCACGCCGACGTAGAGATACCCCTGATCTTCTTCCGGCAGGAACGATGTCGGGATCTTGCCGCCGAGCCAGCCTGCGGCGACGCCGAACCCGACAAGGATCAGCATGCTCACGACGTGAACCCGGATGAGCCCGCGGCACGCTCCCACGTACCCGCCGGTGAGCCAGCCGAACGCCTTGTTGAACCCCTTGAAGAACAGGCCCAGCGGGCCCCTGGATTCCTTCTTGGGGCGAAGCAGCAACGCGGAGAGAGCCGGGCTGAGCGTCAGCGCGTTAAAGGCGGAGATGATCACCGACACGGCGATGGTGACCGCGAACTGCTGATAGAGTCGGCCGGTGATGCCGGGAATGAACGCGGTCGGGATGAAGACCGCCGAGAGCACCAGGGCGATCCCGATCACCGGGCCGGTGACCTCCTCCATCGCCTTGAGTGTTGCTTCCTTTGGCGTCAGGCCCTTTTCGATGTGGTGCTCGACCGCCTCGACCACGACGATCGCGTCGTCAACAACCAGCCCGATGGCGAGCACCAGCCCGAAGAGCGAGAGGGTGTTGATCGAGAACCCGAACACCGGGAACAGCAGGAACGTGCCGACGAGGGACACCGGCACGGCCAGGAGCGGGATCAGGGTTGCTCGCCACCCCTGGAGGAACAGGAAAACGACGATGATGACCAGGATCAAGGCCTCTTCGAGCGTCTTGATGATCTCGCTCACGCCCTCGGTGACGGCGAGCGTCGTGTCGAGCGCGACCGCGTAGTCAAGACCCGCGGGGAACCGGGTCTTGAGTTCGTCCATCAGCTTTCGCGCGCCCTTGGCCGCGTCGATGGCGTTGGACCCGGGGAGCTGGTAGAGGGCGATGACCGCCGCGGGCTTCCCGTTGAGGCGTCCGCGGATGTTGTACACCTGGGCGCCCAGCTCGATGCGCCCCACGTCCCTGAGCCGGACGATCGCGCCGTCGGTCTTGGCGCGAACGACGATGTTGCCGAACTCCTCGGGCGACGACAGACGGCTCTGGGCCCGGACGGCGTACGTGAACTCCTGCCCGGGCGGCACCGGCTCGCTGCCGATCTGGCCCGCGGGGTTGACGGTGTTCTGCTGCTTGATCGCGTCGACGATCTCGGGGATCGTGATCTGCAACTTGGCCAGCTGGTCGGGCTGCACCCACAGGCGCATCGCGTACTGGCCGGCTCCGAAGATCGTGATGCTCGCGATGCCGGGAACGCGGAGGAGCTGGTCGTTGATGTTGATGTAGGCGTAGTTGGCGAGAAACTCGGCGTCGTACTGGCCGTCGGGGGAGTACAGGCAGAAGAGCATCAGCGGCGCGCTGGTGGATTTCTGCACGGTCACGCCCGCGGCGGTCACCTCCTGCGGAAGCTGTGACGCCGCCTGCGACTGGCGCATCTGGGCGAGAATCTGGTCCGTGTTGGGGTCGGTCTTGATCCCGAAGTTGACCGTCAGGGTCATGGCGCCGTTGTTGGCGTTGACCGAGTACATGTAGTTCATGTTGTCGACACCGCTCATCTGCTGTTCGATGGGCGTGGCGACGGATTGCTCGATCGTCTCGGCGTCGGCGCCGGTGTAGGTCGCTTTGACCTGAATCTCGGGCGGCGCGATGTTCGGGAACAGCGAGGTGGGCAGCGAGGTGATGGTGACCGCGCCGGCGATCACCATGATGATCGAAATGACCATCGCCACGATCGGCCGGTTGATGAAGAACTTGGCCATGTGGTACTACTTCGCCTTCGCGGGGGTGTTGGCCTTCGACCCGGCGCCCGCCGGCCGGGAGTCTGGGTCGAAAAGCTTGGGAATCACCGTCATCCCGTCACGGACCTTCTGAACACCCTCGACGACGACACGGTCGCCGAGCTCCACGCCCTTCTCGATGATCCAGTCGGATCCGATCCGCTCCCCCGTCGTCACTTCCTTGATGATGATCTTGTTTTCCGGCCCCACCACCGCGACCTGCCGATCACCCTGAAGTTCGCTGACCGCCCGCTGCGGGATCAGGAGCGCGCCCACCCGGGTCCGGGTGACCGCCCGCACCCGGGCGTACTGGCCGGGCCTGAGAATGTTCCCCGGATTGGGGAACTTCGCCACGATCTTGATGGTGCCGGTCGTTGGATCCACCTGGCGGTTGATCACGTCGATCACGCCCTTGTGGGGGTAGAGCGTGCCATCGGACAGGATGAGGTCCAGCGGCTTGTGCGACGTTTTCTCGTCCGGGTCCTTCGGGTCGAACTTGTTTATGTTCTCGGCGACGCGGATGTATTCCTGCTCGCTGATCGGGAAGTACACGCGGATGGGGTCGAGCGTGGAGATGGTCGTGAGCACCATCCCGCCTACTCCACCCACGAGGTCGCCGACCTGAGCCTGCGAGATGCCGGCCACGCCATCGATAGGCGAGATGACCTTGGTGTAGTAGACATTGAGAGCGGCCTGATCCACCGCCGCCTTGGCGGCCTCGACCGCCGCCTTGTTGGCCTCGTTCTGCTGGCGGGCGTTATCGAGCTCCTGCTGACTCACCGCCCCCGAAGGGGCCAACGGGGTCAGTCGCGCCACATCGAGCTGGGTCCTGCCCAACTCGGCCTCGGCCTTCGCAAGATCGGCTTTCGCTTGAGCCAGCGACGCCTCGAACGGGCGAGCATCCACGGTGTACAGCGGATCGCCCGCCTTCACGACGGCGCCCTCGGTGTACTCCTGCGATTGCAAGTACCCCTGAACCTTTGAGCGTACTTCCGCGTTCACCAGTCCTTCGGCCGTTCCGAGCCACTCCCCAACGATCGGCACGTCGCGCTGCTGGGCCTTGCACACCTCGACCTCGGGCGGCGGTGGCGTGACGCGGGCCTTGGCTTCAGGCCGCTCGCAAGCGCTTGCCGCGAGCAGGATCAGCCCCATCGCCGTCACAGCGCCCGCGCGCCACGCCCCTGGAGTTTCCTTCATCCGAACGCGGAGGACAGACCCGGCTGAGCGACAAATTCTCATTACTC
The DNA here is from genome assembly GCA_044223975.1 of Phycisphaerales bacterium. Taxonomy (GTDB): domain Bacteria; phylum Planctomycetota; class Phycisphaerae; order Phycisphaerales; family UBA1924; genus CAZCPB01. The sequence goes on from JBGALI010000020.1 coordinate 92,333, forward strand.
CCCTCCGGCCCGCGTCAGGCAAGTCCTTCGCACACGCGACCCCCTCACGCCACGGGCGCGTCTGTTTCCCATCATATCCGAACAGCACAGACGCCACACGTGTGCGGCGGCGATGGGGCTGGAACAGGGGTGATCCCCTGCGCCGAAGGGAGCTTCTCGATTCGGTCATGCGCCGTGTCGTGCGCTTGAATGGACGATCGCGCAGTGATCGCGGGGAAGGCCCACGTGACAACCACGTCGATCCGGGGGCGTCGAATTCACGCGCTGGATCACGAGTTGTTCTCGAAGGGCGAACCGCGCGGGAGTGCTCCGGCCGAAAGGCCAAAGACCCGCGGGGACGGAGCTCGCCGCGCGGCTCCGTCAAAGACGACCTGGCACGATTTGGTGAACGCCGCTGTCCAATTTTCTTCCACCACTCGGTCGTCGCTTCAACGGCGCGCAACGCTCGAGCGCAATGTTTGCGTTGCGGCCGAGGACTTGGGGTCCTGTGGGGCGGGGCGAACGGCGGAGTGACCGCCTTGCTCGCGCACTGGCCATCGAGAATCCCTCCTGTATCGGCCCTGGCGGTGAAAGCGCTGCTGACATCCAAGTCAGGTTTCCACGCCTGCGCCGTCGCTTTTCAGCGAGATCGCCCCTCGGAGTGGGGCAAAGGGGGGTGAATACCTCTGGCACGGAAAGAAAACTGGGGGTAGCTTGCACCATCGGCGCATGACGCGTTGACCCCCCTCAACGTGACTCGCCGCGAAGGGCTCCAGCTTCATGCCGGAGCCCTTTTTCGTTTCCTCAGGCAGATTTCACACCGGCGCTCTCCGCCCACTTCATCGTTCTGTGCCCGCGATTGGTGCTGGCTGGACGTGGCCCGTTCGCGTCGACGAACGGATAGACACAAGTGCGCGTGTTGAGGTCAGCCTTGAGCCACGGGGGCAATCCGGCAAATCGGCAGGCCCAGAGGAGGTTGACGCCGGCGAGTGCGCACGTCACCCGCGTTGGGAATCCGGGGAGGGCGATGGCTCAGGCTCGTCTGGACGGGGGCCGAAAGGATCAGGAAGGTGGCATTGACGTGGCGTCGATCGCGATGGGGCCACGCATGCCAAACACACCAGGAATTTGTCCCGCGTCGCGCAGGACATTCCTTGCGGACGTGCCTGTCCTCTTGCCGCGCTGCATGTCCGCTTCGCCACGAAATCCAAGAGTCGTGCGCATCGCGGGATTCAAGTATCATGGAAACCGCCAACCTCGGGCACCATTCCTGGAGATCGTCATGCCGTTCACACTCCGCGACCGGTCCACAGCGCTGGCCATGCCCCTGACCGCCGCGATGCTGGTCACGTTTGTCGGGTGCGCGTCCGAACCCGCCGGCACGGCCGGCGTCCCGACGAAATCGACCCGAGCGGACGCGAGCACCTCAACCGAGCCGGCTCGCGTCGGCAGGCCGAGCATGTACGCGGTCATCGACGGGAAGCAGGAGCCGGTGCCCGCGGTGGTCATGGGTGACCCGGCCACCGTGGAACGGATCATCGACGAGGGCAAGAACCGCAATCGGGTCATGGAGCAACTCACGCACCTCTCGACCGTGATCGGCCCGCGACTGACCGGATCGACGAACGCGGAAGTCGCCAACCGGTGGGGTCGCGATCAGTTCGAGAAATGGGGGCTTTTCATCCCGTCGTTCGGAGGGGCAGACGGACAATCGTCGCCCGACCACGACCTGCAAGGACTGTGGCAGTGGGGTCAGATCTCGGCCCGTTTCGACCGCGGACCCTCGACCGGCAAGATCCTTGCCGTGCGCAACCCAGGCGGCGCTACGCCCGAGTATCGCACCGTCCGGGACATGGAGTTCACGACCCTTGCCTGGACGGCGGGCACGAACGGCCCGGTCCGCGGGCGCGTGGTCAAGCTGCCCGAGAATGACGAGCAGTTCGACGCCGTGAAGGACCAGGTGAAGGGCTCCTGGATTCTCGTCAAGCCCAACCAGGCCGGCCGGCGCGGCATCGTGAGCGGCGCTTCCGCGCACCTGCAGCTTTTCAACGACATCCGCAAGAAGTGGAGCAGCGGGCAGGCCGCGGACGAGAACGCACCGCCCGTCGACAAGGACATCACGCATTACGAGGGCACGCTCACCGGCGGCCCAGCGCCCGACGGCATGCCGTTCACGCTTGATGTGAAACTCGTCGATCCCAAGGCGGTGACCGGGACCATCTCGCTGGGAGGCTTCCGGACCAGCGAGATGCTGAGCGCCACCTTCAACCCCGACACCCACGAGCTGAAGTTCCGCACGGAATCGCCTCGCGGCAACCGGGACTACACCCTCACGCTTGAAGGCGACACGCTCACAGGCCAGACCACCCTTCCGGACAACGGCGGCATCATGTCCTACACCGCCAAGAAGGTCGCCGCCGAGGCGCCGAAGAAGGGCCCCACCATGCAGGAGCGCGTCCTGGCGCTGCAGCCCGCCGGCTGGATCTTGGCTTCGAGCGGGGAACTGGTGCTCACCGGCGGCGCGCCCGGCTGGGACAAGCTCGATCCGGACAAGCTCAATCCGGACGTGATCGTGACCGTTCGTCAATCCGATTGCGACTGCATGAACTCTCGCCTCGCCGATGGCACGCCCGTCGAGGCGGAGTTCGACCTGCCGCACACGTTCACCAAGGGGCCGATCCCGGTCTACGACACGATCGCCGAGATCAAGGGAACGGAGTGGCCCGACGAGGTGGTGATCGTGTCGGGCCACCTCGACTCATGGAACGGGCCGGGCGCGCAGGGCACCACCGACAACGGAACGGGCAGTGCGGTCACGCTCGAAGCCGCCCGCATCCTTGCCGCGGCGAAGGCCAAGCCCAAGCGGACGATCCGCTTCGTGCTGTGGACCGGGGAAGAGCAGGGGCTGCTCGGCTCGGCGGCGTACGTGAAGCACCTCAAAGAGAGCGGGCAGTTGGACAAGATCTCGGCGGTGCTGGTCGACGATGGCGGGACCAACTGGGAGGGCGGCCTCCCGTGCGTGGATTCGGAAGTGCCATACCTGGCCGCGGCAACGGCTCCTGTGAACGGGCTGTTCTACAGCGAGGCGGACAAGAAGTTCATGGACGTCGACATCCACCGCGAGAAGGTGTTCAACCAGGTCATGGGCAGCGACCACAACTCGTTCATGCGCGAGCACGTCCCCGGATTCTTCTGGGACGAATCCGGCCGCGCCGACTACAACCACACGCACCACACCCAGTACGACCGGCTCGACCAGGCCATCCCGGAGTACCTGCAGCAGTCGGCGACGTGCGCCGCCGTCACGGCGTACAACCTGGCCTGCGCCCCCACTCTTCTGCCCCGCCCGACGGACGAGGAATGGCCACAGCGCGGCGGTGGTGGCGGCCAACGGCGTGAAGGAGCGCCCGGCCAGCGGAATTCGCCCCCGGCGCCCGGAGCCACCTCGCCCCAACCGGCGGGGGGCAACTGATCGGGGGCGATCCGGGCTGGTAGCGCGAAGAAGGTTGTTCCGTCCCCGCATTCGCGCCACCACGCCGTTCCATGTGTGCGGCGCATCGGCACGTGATCCTGTGCCGAGCCGGTCCACGGCGCGGGCCTCCCTCAACAGCCGGGATCCCCAGTGCTCGCATGAATCTCCAGAGGTGGAGGCAACCCTGAGCCCCCGAACTGCGCGCATGGCGATTCGTGGCAGACCGTGAATTGGAATCTTCGAAGGGAGCGCCCTCGGAGCTTGATTGCCCCCTGGCCCCTTCCGTTCAGCAGACTCGGCTTGATGGAGCGAGCATGGCGACAGAATTCAGCGAACGCGCACATACGAATAATCCATAGGAACCCGACATTGGTTCCAGACTTTTTCGGCTATTCTGGTGTCGCGACGGCGCGCGAGGAATTACCCGCCGAGATGGGGAGCGTCGCATTGACTGATCCTGGCACCATCACGCGCGCCGTGAACGCGGTCGGAGTCCGTCCAGTGGACGCGATCTTTCCCCGCGTGTACGCCGAGCTTCGCAAGCTCGCGGCGGGTCAGCTGGCGAAGGAGTCCAAGGGGCGCGTGCTCGAGCCGACGGTGCTGGTGCACGCGGCCTATGTAAAGCTCTTCGGGCGCGGCAATCCAGGGTGGGACAGCCGCAGACACTTCTACGGTGCCGCGGCAAACGCGATGCGGCAGATCCTGATCGACGAGGCCAAGAAGCGGCGGACGCGCCGCGAGGTACAATTTGGCCCGCACCCGGCAACGGCTCTCATCTTCGGGTTCTCTGCATGGGGACCGAGCGAGCTCATGGCTTTGGACGAGGCGCTGAAGGCTTTGGACGCGATGGACCCCCGCCTGTCGGAAATCGTGCGTCTGCGCGTGTTCGCCGAACGCTCGATGGCACAAGTGGCGGAGTTGCTGGACCTTTCCGTCCGGCAGTGCGATCGCGAGTGGCGGGCGGCCAAGGCCTGGCTCCTCCGCCAGATGCACGGCAAGGACGAGCGCAAGCAGAGTGGCGCGCCTGTCGGCGAAGCGACATCGGCGGCGCGCGGAGGAAAGCGTCGTGGACGCTGATCGATGGCAGAAGGTGAAGCGCACGTTCAGCGAAGCGCTTGAGTTGCCGACGATCGACCGGGACCGCTACCTGGATGGGGCCTGTGCCGGCGACAGCGAACTGCGTGCCGAGGTCGAGTGCATGCTCAACCTCGACCGCCAGTCGCCCGACTTTCTCGAATCTCCCCTGCCCGCCATGCTCGGGGCACTCGAGCTCGGGGGCGACGGCGAGGACTCCGCCGAGCCGGACCTGCCTCCGGGCACCGCGGCGGGCCGCTTCACCATCGAGAGCCTGATCGCCCGCGGAGGCATGGGCGCGGTCTACCGCGCGCGCCAGGCAAGCCCGGCCCGTTTCGTGGCACTTAAGGTGCTTGGCGGCGTGTTCGTGTCCGCGACAGCGGCGCGGCGGTTCGCGCTTGAGTCGCAGGCCCTGGCGCGACTGCAGCACCCCGGCATCGCCCAGATCTTCGAGACCGGCGAGATCGAGGTCCAGCGGGCGGGCAAGCCGCACCGCATCCCGTACTTCGCGATGGAGCTGGTCGACGGCGTGCCGATCACCGAGGGCGTTCGGGAGCTCGACCTCCCGACGCGCCTCCAGCTGGTGGCCCAGGTGTGCGACGCGGTCGAGCACGCCCACCAGCGCGGGGTCATACACCGCGACCTGAAGCCGGCCAACATCCTCGTGGACTCCTCCGGCAGGCCCCGTGTGCTCGACTTCGGGGTCGCGCGACTGACGAACGCCGATGCCCGAGCCACGATCGTCACTGGCGGCACCAGCCTGATCGGCACGATCCCCTACATGAGCCCCGAGCAGGTGGGCGGCGACCCGACGGACGTCGACACGCGATCGGACGTGTACGCCCTGGGCGTGATCGCCAACGAGGTCCTCACGGGCCGGCTCCCGTACCAGCACCGGCCCACCACCATAGTCGACGCCGTGGAACTCATCGCGCGTGCGGCTCCGATCCGCCCGTCGCGTGTCAATCCCGCGCTGCGCGGCGATCTCGACGCCGTGCTCCTGAGCGCCCTGGAGAAGGACCGCGCACGCCGTTACCAGAGCGCCGGAGCGTTTGCCTCGGACCTGCGCCGGGCGGCACGGCGTGAGCCGGTGTCGATCAAGCCGCAGACGACCGCCTACCTGCTGCGAGCGTTCGCACGCCGGCACAGGCCGCTGGTCGCCGCGGCCGGTGCGGGCGTCCTTGCACTCGGTCTCGGCGCCGCAGCGGCGACATGGGAGGCCGTGCGCGCGACGCGAGCGGAGAGCGAGGCGCGACAGCACGTCCTGCAACTCGAGCGCACCGCGAACGCGCTCCTTGAGGAGGTTTACGCGGCCGTGTACGCCCTGCCCGGGTCGGCGGACGCGAGGCTCAAGCTGACTCAGCAGGCCGTTGTGCTTATGGACGAACTCGGAGCTTCTGCGCCCGATGACGCCCAGATCCAGGCGACGCTGGCGAACGGTTGGCGCAAGCTGGCAGGAACCTACGGGACCCCGGGCAATGCGAATCTGGGCGATCGCGCCAAGGCGATCGAGTGCTACGACAAGGCGATTTCGATCATCGACCGGGTGCGCACGCGAGATCCGCTGGCCTTCGGTCCGACCGAAGCCCTCGCCAGCTACCTCGAAGGTCGTGCCAATGCCGCGCGGACTCTCGCTGAACGGATGGCGGATCTGGACTGGTCGGTGGCGGTAGTCGACGCGATGTGGCCCACGAGACAAAGGCTTTCCCCACAGGAACAGTCGGTCCTCGTTCGTCGTCTGGCGCGTTCGCTGACCGTTCGAGCCTCGTACGAGCCGGACCCTGCACGGCAGTCGGCGGATGCGCACCGGGCCGTCTCGATCCTGACCGGCCTGCGCGATGCACGACCTCTTTCGCCCCAGGAAACGCGCGAGCTGGCCATGGCGTACCGCTATCTGGCCGACGTGACCGCCGACACGTCACCCGGGGAATCCGCCGCGGCCGCACGCGCGGTGATCGCCACGCTCGAGTCGTTGGCCGATGATCACGAGACGAGTTTTACCCGGTGCGTTCACGGCGGCGCGGCCAGGATCCTGCTGGGCCGCCTGAGCGCGCCGTCGGGTTGGGTTGAGGCGGACGTCGACGCGGCACGCCGGGCCATCGATGACCTGGAACTCCTGCTGGCCGAGGACCCGACCGACGATTTTCGGGCGCGCACGCTCGCAGAATCCTTGCCGAACTATGCCTGCATGTGGCTGACACTGGCCAAGCACGCCGGCGTTGACGCCGAGCATCGCCGGCAGGCAGCTCGCGCCGGCGAGGATGCCGCGGCGAGCGGCCTGGAGCTTTGGAGTCGCCTCCGCAGCCGCGATCAACTCGGTCCTGGAGATGAGGAGTTCGAAGCCTCGCTCCGTTCCTGTTCCGTCGCGTTGTCCGAGATTCGTCGGGAGTCGCCGTAGTGCCCCGGAGCTTCGCGGTCGCGCCGATCCGCCGAGAAGGCGAAGCAGAACCCCATTCCCCGACGATCGGAACGCACTTGGTTTTCGCCACGGATCGGGGCAACGCTCGGTCCCCGGTCACTTCGCCGGCGCCTCGCTCGCCGGCGGGAGGGGCAGCAGTTGCGGGATCCGTGCCGCGCAGGGCGGCACGCGCGGGCCATCACCTTCGGGGTGATCCACGTAGTAGAAGCCGAGCGTCGTGTAGTGGTTGCGCAACGGAGCGCGGTCCTCGTCCCACCCGCCCCGGCCATGCTCCATCGAGAACAGGAGCGACGTGGTGAACGGGACCGGGTCCTGGATGTGCCAGCGGTACACCGTATTCTGGATGTCCCGCTTCTCCCCACCCTTGCCCGCGTTGTCGTACCACGTTACGCCGAACGAAGGGGTCTGGAACGCGTGCCCGAAATCCCACGCGCCGCAGAAGTAGTCTTCACTGCCCGTGCCGCTGATGGCCGGCGTTTTCCCGCCGTCCACGAAAAAGTTGTCGTCCCCTTCCCCCCACCATCCGTCGCTGTTGGTCAGCACGGTGATGACCGTGCCGACGAAGTGACCAGCACCCTTGACCTCGCAGATCGTCAGCGGCACGCCCTTGGGCGCGGGAAAGTAGTTGCGGTACTGGGTGTGGAAGTAGCGGGCGCTCGGGCTGGGTGCGTTGTCGAGGCGGTAATCGAAGTTGTAGTAGAAGGAGTCGACCGGCTTGGCGCCTTCGTTGGTCACCGAGACCACCGCGTGGCTCTTGAACGGCATCGGCCAGTAGCAGTTGAGCGCCATCTGGCCGCCCACCGACACGGGCCCGCTCTGGAACTCAACGTATTTGCCGGGCCCCTGGGCGAAGAAGTCCCCGATGGGGCACTCGACCGCGGGCGTCGCCGCGTCGTCCCAGGTCATGCGGAGCACGAGTTCACGCAGGTGATCGGGCGACTGGGCGGCGATGGTCATCCACAGGTGCGTGAAGCGGCCGGTCCCCTTGATGTCCGCCAGCGTGAGCGTGTCCCCCGGCCCGATGGGGCGAGCGTCGCCGTTCTTGCCCGTGGGGTCTGCGCTGGAAGCGCGGAGGGCCTTGAAGTCCTTGCGGTCCGCGAGGTCCTCGGGCACCTGTCCAAGGGCCATCGACGTCCAGAGCACTCCGGCACTCATGATCGCGGCAAGAGCGAGTACTTTCATGGTGGTTCTCCAAGGCCTGTATGCGGCGAGATCCAGTGTAACTCCCGGCGGCCTCGGGCGCTCGCTCGCCCTCCGCGCCCCCGGTAGGGTGCGCCCACGAGCCCTGCTATCCGCCATTTCACGCTGGATCGACCGTGATGCCGCGACGATCTCCCCAAGAGCGCCACCGGTTGGGCCGGCAGGTCTCTCGGTGTACTCCACCGGTCGGAACTCGCGCGATCGCGTCCGGTTGCGTGCTCCCGGTGGTCACTATGCTTCTTGTCCAGCATTGCGCGGAGGCATCGCCTTCGGTTGGCGATCCGTTCCGCATGGTCCGAGCCGCTGGCAGAAAGGTCCGCCCAAGCCATGGCCAAGAGCTTCCTCCTCAGCACGATTTCGGGCCGCATGATGCTGCTCGGGGGTGTCCCCTCGATCCTGATCATCGGAGTGATTGTCGCGATGAGCGCGATCGACAGCTACCGGGACCTTCGGGCGGCGGAGGAACGGCTCTTGGATCTGAGCGCTGACAGCGCCGCTACGGAACTCACCATACGAAACGAGAGGTGGAACACGCTCGTGACCGAAATGGCGTTTGCTCAGGCGAACGGGATGTTCGGACTGCGTGCTCCGAGCGTTGAGTTTGCGCGACAGACCGACGCTGAATTCAATCAAACCGTGGGCACCTTCATTGTTTACGAGCCCAACGCCGACGGGCAGGACGCCGCCGCGCTCAAGGGGGGCGACGTACCCAAAGAAGCGATGGACGCCGCCGGGCGGTTTGCGCCGTACTGGTACGACCCGGCCGTCGGCGCGCAGACCCTGTTCTCGCGGACCGGCATGGAATCGATGGAGTTCTACCAAGGCCCCAAGAGTCAGTTTGCCAGCACCGGGAAGTCCACCCCCTGCATTTCGGCGCCGTATTTAAAGCGTGGGATGGGGATGGTGTCGCACTCGTGCCCGATCGTCATCCAAGGGAAGTTCATGGGCGTGGTCGGCGTCGACCGGGACTTGGCGCGGATCGGAAGTGTCGCTAAAGACATGAAGGCCCGGCTCGGGACGGACGTGTTCATCGTTGCTTCGAACGGCGTCGTGATCGCAGCGACTACGGACGATGGCAGCGGCACGCTGGAGAACAGTCAATTGCTGATGAAGGAGTTGAAGGACTCTCCCTACAGCGTGCAAGAGCACCTCTGGGAATCGAATAAGGAAGGCGGCGATCTCTTTGAGGCTGACGATCCGGTTCTGCACGCTACTTGCATCTACTCCACCAGTCCGGTGAAGACCGGGAACTGGCATGTGGTCGTGCGCCGCACCAAGGCCGACGTGCTGCGGGCCGCGGACGCGGCCGTTCTGCGGAATGTCTCCATCGGCGCGGCAGGGTTGCTCCTGATCGGGGGGTTGATGTTCGCCGTGACGCGCGCCGTGAGCAGGCGTGTGCGGCTGGCGGCGGAGGTCGCTGATCGCATCGCCCGGGGTGACCTCACGCAGCCCATCGGGGAGGCTTCGAGTTCGGACGAGACCGGGCAGTTGATCCACTCGATGCGAACGATGGACGGCAACCTCAATTCCCTGGTGGGCAGCGTCAAGCAGGCCGGCATCCGCCTCAATTCCACCGCGACCGAGATCTCGGCGACCAGCAAGCAGCAGGAGGCCTCCGCGTCCACCTTCGGTGCCGCGTCCAGCCAGATCGCCGCCGCCGTCAAAGAGATCTCCGCGACCGGCAAGGACCTGGTCCGCACCATGGAATCGGTGAGCCAGAACGCGGCCGAGACCGCCGCCCTCGCCGGCACCGGACGCGCCGGGCTCCAGGGCATGGAATCGGTCATGCACGACCTCGACCGCGCCACCACCTCCATCGCCGAAAAGCTCGGCGCGATCAACGAACGCTCCCAGAAGATCACCACCGTCATCACCACCATCACCAAGGTCGCCGACCAGACCAACATCCTCTCCATCAACGCCGCCATCGAAGCGGAGAAGGCCGGCGAGTTCGGCGCCGGCTTCCTGGTCATCGCCCGCGAAATCCGGCGCCTGGCCGACCAGACGGCGTCGGCGACCCTCGACATCGAGCAGATGGTGCAGCAGATGCAGGCCGCGGTCTCCTCGGGGGTCATGGAGATGGACCGCTTCTCCGACCAGGTGCGCCGGGGCGTGCGCGATGTCGCGTCCGCCGGGTCGCAGCTCACCGAGATCATCGATCGGGTCAACCGCAGCACGGAGAGCTTCAAGCAGGTCAACGAGTCCATGCAGGCCCAGTCGGAGGGCGCCCAGCAGATCAGCGAGGCCATGGCTTCGCTGTCCTCCAACGCCCACCAGACCATGCAGTCGGTGCAGGAGTTCGGGCGGGCTTCTACGGACCTTCAGTCGGCGATCGCGGTGCTGCGGCAGGCCGTGGCGCAGTTCAAGCTCAAGGAGTAGGGGTGCGCACGCTCGCGGTCATCTGGCGCTCGGCGGGCTTGCTCATGGCGATTGATGCCCGCTCTGTCGTCGAGGTCCTGCCGCCGGTCTCGTGCCGGCCCGTGCCGGGCACGCCGGATTGGGTTCGCGGCCTCTTCTCCTACCGCGGCGCGCTGATCCCGCTCGTGGACGCGGTGCGGCTGCTGGGTGCGACGCCGGAGCCCGATCGCATGGCCAATCGTGTGCTCGTGGTCCGGGTCACCGGGGACACGGCGACCGTCGGGTGGCCGGTCGGTCTGTGGGTTGAGAACGTGCTTGAGATCGAGCGCACGAACTTTGAGGCCGCGGGGGGACATCCGGGGTTTGCGACCGACGCGGCCCGGTTCCTCGGGCCGTTGGCGCAGACACGCTGGGGCCAGGTGCAACTGGTGAACGCCGGAGAGATCTTCACGCCCGAGCAGGCCGCGGTCATGACCGAGCGGCTGACCGAGGGCGCGGCATGATTCACACCTCGGTACGGCGCTGGCTTGAGGCGAACTCGTGTATCGAGCCGTCGCTGCTCGAGGGGGCGGGCCTTGAGTCGCTGGTCGCTGAGCGCCTGAGCGCGTTGGGGGGCGACGAATCGGAGTACCTCGCCGAGCTTGCGCGCTCTCCCGAGGAACTCGATCGGCTCATCGCGGGCATCGCCGTGCCGGAAACGTGGCTTTTCCGCTACCCGCGCTCGTATGACCTGCTGCTGGAGTGCCTTGAGCGCCGCCTCGCCGGGGGGGTGCCGACGCTTCGCATGCTCAGCATCGGCTGCGCGACGGGCCAGGAGCCGTACTGCATGGCCATGACGGCGTTGCACGCGGGCTGGCCGCGCGAACGCGTGAGTGTCGAAGCGCTCGACCGCAATCGCGGGTTTCTCGACACGGCCGTTGTCGGCGTGTACGGCGCCGCCTCCGTGCGCACCGAGATCCCCGCGTGGGCGGTGCCGTTTCTCCGTCGATCGGGCGACACCGTTGAGATTGAAGCGGCGGTGCGGAGCATGGTGCGCTTGACGCGCGCGGATATCACAAGCCCCGGCGCCCTGCGAGGCGTGGGGCCGTGCGACGTGATCTTCTGCCGGAATGTGCTGATCTATTTGAACGCCGCTGCCCGCGAGCAACTGGTCGAGTCGATCTGCGCCGAGCTTGCGGTCGGCGGGCTGCTGTTCGTCGGGCACGCCGAGCAGATCGTGCGCGCCGGGGCGCCGCTTCGCGCGGTGACCGCGCCGCACGCGTTCGCGCTCGAGAGGATCGATGCGGCATCGCCGGCCGCCGGGCGGACTCCCTCGCTCGGCGCGGCGCCGGCTTTTTCTCCGGCCGTTCGCGGGGTGACCGCCGCGCGGCCACCGGCGGCCACGCCGCCACCGGCGCGTTACGGTTCACCTACGGCGGATTCGCTTGAAGATGCCCGCGTTCTGGCCGACACCGGGCGTGCGAGCGAAGCCGAGAAAATTATCCGTGAAATCCTCGCCCGGGACGGGCCTTCGGCCCGGCCGATGGAGCTGGTGGGGATGATCGGGATGTCCGTCAACGACTCGGCGGGCGCGAAGCGGTTGTTC
>JBGALI010000043.1:0-2016 GCA_044223975.1 Phycisphaerales bacterium
AGTTCGAGAGCCGCCGCTCCACCAAGGCGAACCAAGTCTCGCAGTCCTCTGCGGAGCTCGGGTACATCGTGCGCGGCACCGCGGATGATCTCGTGGCCCGCAACGCGGCGCAGACCGCCTCGCCCGCGACTTACGACAGTCTGGCCCGGCAGAACGTGCAGATCGAACCGCTCGGTCCGCAACTGTGGGACGTGACCGTCCGTTATGGCTCCAGCGACAGCGGCGGAACCCCCACGCCCAGCGAGGCTTCGTTCAACTTCGAGACCGGCGGCGGCACGCAGCACATCACCCAGAGCAAAGACACGGTGCAGGCGCGGGCGGCGTCGGGGTCGACCGCACCGGACTTTGGCGGCGCGATCGGCGTGACCGCCGACGGCGTCGACGGCGTGGACATCACCGTGCCTGTGTACCAGTTCTCTGAGACGCACTACTTCAGCGATGCGCAGGTGACCGGGGCGTACAAGGGGGCGATCTTCAGTTGCACAGGCAAGACGAACGCTGGCGGGTTCAAGGGCTTTGCGCCCGGCGAGGTGCTGTTCCTCGGTGCGACAGGTTCAAAGCGTGGCGACGGTCCCGACGACGACTGGGAGATCACCTTCCGGTTCGCGGCTAGTCCGAACGAGACCGGTCTTTCGGTCGGCTCCATCACCGGCATCAACAAGAAGGGGTGGGAGTACCTGTGGGTCCGCTACGCCGACGCGGAGGACACCGGGTCCGGCGCGATCATCAAGAAGCCCATCGCCGCCTACGTCGAGCGTGTGTACGACGACGCCAACTTTGGAGCACTGGGGATCTGAGTCCCTTCAACCATGCCTGACGACCTCCGCAAAGTCCGATCCGGTGATCCCCTCCGCCTCCCCGCGGGCGCATACAACGCGTTTGTCGATGCGGCGGTTGATCTGCGCCAGCGTCAGGGTCGCGGAGAGGCCGTCGCCGGCCCGCTCATGGAATCGGCGCAGCGCGGCATCGTGCTGGTGCGCAACGACTCCGGCGAGGAAATCGAGCCGTACCACGCGCTGGCGATCACCGGCGTGCTCGTCGAGCCCGGCGAGGATGACCAGGAACGGACATTCCAGAGCCGCACGCCGCTGACGGGTGACATCGCCACGGAGGAGACTGCCGGTCCAGCGTTCGTCGTCGCGCTCCAGCCCATCAAGCCCAACAAGCTCGGGCGCTGCGTGCTCACCGGCGTGACGGTGGCCCGGGTGTTCATCACGAACGAGACGGATACGACCTGCGAGCTGGCGGCCGAGGAGACGGTCCTGACCAGCACGCCAATGGGCGGGATCCCGATCCTCTGGAAGGAAGAGGGCACCGGCGAGAAGTGGGCGGTCCTTGAACTCGGCCGTCCGTCGCCCGGGCGCGTGACCGCGATCCTCGGCGCTGCCCAGGCGATCCCGACCGAGCGCAACCGCTGGCGATATCCGTGGGTAGAAGCCCGGATCGACGGCAACCCCGGCAGCGAGACCTATCTCCGGTATGTGGCCATCGAGGGTGGCCTGTCGTCCCAGCTCGCAAGCGGCGGTGAAGACCCCACGCGGCTGGCGCTCAACCGGTTCGAGGCCCACCACATGAACGACTCGGAGCCCGGTTCCGGGTTCGGTGGCCTGCTCGGGCTCGGCCCGGTGTGCGAGCTGCCGGGCGTGCTCCCCAAGTGCCCGCCCGCGCGGTCGCTCAAACCCAAGCTCGTGCCCATCCCCGAGGGCGTCTGCGTGCAGCTGACCTGCGAGCGCAACAGCAAGGGCAAGCCGGTGTGGGTCTTCGAGGCCATGAGCCTGATCGAGATCGCCGACCCCGCCGACGAGGACCGCAAGTTCAACCTCTACATCGGAGGTGCCGAATGACCACCCCCCCGTCCCCAACCACACTCGACACACGCCGCGAGAAGGAGCGGGCCAAGTACGTGGCACTGGCCGCCTAGCCCGGGTCGACGTTCGGCTCGACCACCCCCGGCAAGCTTGCGGTTCCGATCATCATGAAGCTCAAGCCAAGGTTTGTGGTGGACTTCGGATGCGG
>JBGALI010000021.1:0-100026 GCA_044223975.1 Phycisphaerales bacterium
TCCGCCCACATTCCGCCCGAATCCCCCAGTTCCGCTTGACACTCGGCCCGTCCGAGCCTGACTGGCGACACGGAGGTCCGCCCGATGGCGAGCATCACGACCCGCAAGAACGGCAGCCGGTTCATCACCTTCCACGACGCTGCGGGCAACCCGCGGCACATCACGCTCGGCCAGGTCGCCAAGCGCTACGCCGAGGCGTTCAAGGTTCGCGTCGAGGACCTCGCCGCGGCCGCGCTGCATGGGCACTCGCCCTCCGACGATACCTCGCGCTGGCTCTCGTCGCTCGAGGATCGCCTGTACGCCAAACTCGCATCGGTCGGGCTCGTACCCGAGCGGCAGAGCGCCACCATCGGCACGCTCGTCGAGCGGTACATCGCGGAACGGAAGGACGACCTCAAGCCGGAGAGCACCCGCAAACTCCGGCAGACGGAGACGAAACTGCTCGCGTTCTTCGACAAGGACAAGGCGCTGCGGAAAATCATGCCCGAGGACGCGACGGCATGGCGGCGGTCGCTCAAAGACCTGGGCCTGTCGGAGGCGGCCATCCGGACGCACTGCGGCAACGTCAAGACGATGCTCGGCGAGGCGAAGCGCCGGAAGGTCATCGATGCCAACCCCTTCGACACGCTCAAGAGCGGGCCGACGCCGAGCAAGTACACCCGGTACATCACCCCCGACGAGATCCAGCGGGTCATCGACGCCTGCCCCGACGCGGAATGGCGGTTGCTCTTTGGCCTCGCCCGATACGCCGGGCTGCGCATCCCCAGCGAGTCGCACCGCCTCACCTGGGCCGACGTGGACTTCGAGCGGGCACGCCTGACGGTTCACAGCCCCAAGACCGAGCGGTGGGAAGGCCACGACCAGCGGGTGGTCCCGATCACGCCGAAGTTGATGGCATTGCTGCGCGACCGCTTCGAGACGATGCCCGAAGGTGAAGCCCCGCTGGTCACCATCGGCGGCAAGGGGGCCGTCATTCGCCGCGTCCGTCGCATCTGGGCGAAGGCAAGCGTCGAGCCGTGGGCTCGGTTGTGGCAGACGCTGCGATCGTCGTGCGAGAAGGAATGGGCGATGACCTTCCCGCAGTTCGCCGTGAGCCGGTGGATCGGGCACAGCATCACCATCAGCGGCAAGCACTACGCCAACGCCGTGCCGGACGAACTGTTCGAGCGGGCGGCGAAGGCCACGGCCTGCGCGCAGCGCCAAGCGCAGCGGAAGGCGTCGGATGGGGCCGGAAACGAGCGGAAACAGGGAAATGGCGCGCAGCGGGCCGAAGCGCAGAACTCCGCAGATTTCCGGGACTTGCGGCTTGTTTCCGCAAGTCCCGGAGTTTCGGAAGAATGGAGCCGGGGGGAATTGAACCCCCGTCCCGTGACAGTCGGTCTGCCGCCTCTACGCGTGTGTTCGGCGGTTTGATCTCGGCAATCAGGGCGGGCGCCGACGCCCTCCCTTTCAGCCATGCTCGCGGAGTTTTCTCACCGTCGCGCCCGAGAGTGTCGCGCGACGGCCAGCCTGATGTCTTCGATCCGCCCCTTATCAGGCGTCAAGAGCGGATCGCGAGGCCTGTATTAGGCCGCGAGAGCGTAGGGTCGCTCAATTATTGTGTTGCATGCTTTTTACGTGGCCGGCATGCTCCACGACGCGCCACGACAAACGTTCCCTGCCCGGTCGAATCCAGTTCGGCCCCAGGTTGAAAAAGAGCGTTCCGACGCTGCATCATACGCACGGGCGGGGCCGTCGTTCGCGCCGAACGTGTTCTGGGCCCGAATCTCGCCGTCCCTGCTCAGTTCTTGGGCATCGACTGCACGTGCATGTGCATCGTGGGCGGCGGTGGCGCGATGCCCGCCTCGTCGATCGCCAGCTTCACCTCACGCAGCACGGCCTGCCGCACGGCCCCGAACTGGGGTGTTTCCGCCCACACCGCGACGCTCCACGTCACGGCGGGCGCCACCTCGGCCAAGGTCACCGCCGGCGCGGGCTCGCGGAGCACACCGGGCGTCGAGCCGGCGAGCCGCTGCGTCGCGGCCATCAGCGCCGCGCGCGTCTGGTCCATGTCCGCCGCGCCCGAGACCGGCACCGTCACGGTCACGCACCGGCGCGGGTGGTGAGAGGTGTTCTCGATGATCGCGTTGAAGATCGCGCCGTTGGGGATGATGATGCGGCGGTGATCGGCGGTGTCGAGGTTGGTCGTGAACAGGTCGATCCCGTCGACCACGCCCGTCTGGCCCGCGACGATCACGGTGTCGCCGATCTTGAAGGGCCGGAACACCAGCAGCAGCACGCCGGCGGCGAGGTTGCCCAGGGTGCCCTGGAAGCCCAGGGCGATGGCCAGGCCCACGGCGCCGACGACGGCCGCGAGGCTCGTCGACTTGACGCCGAAGGTCTCCATGCACGCCAGCACGCCCAGGCCCAGCACGATCCAGCGCGACATGTTGGCGAAGAACTTGGCCAGGGTGATGTCGAACCGCGCCTTGGTCAGGCCGGTCAGAACCATGCTCCGGACCCAGCGGGCCGCCATCCATGCGACCAGCAGGACCACCAGCACGCCGAGGATCTTCGGGCCGTACTCCAGCGAGTAGAACGTCGCGCGTTCGGTCCAGTGGCTCACGGTCTTGGCGGCGTCGGCGCCGACCTGGCCGAGGTGGCCGACGGCGTCGCTCGCGGGGGCGGTGGCGGTGGTGTCCTGCGGCATGATCACGATCTCCCTGGTTGGGCGGGCGTCATGGTATCCCGCGTCAACCTTGATGAGCACCGGGAGAGTTTCGACGCCGCGATGCCTCGTGGGGTACGCTGGAGGTGGCCGCGCGGGTGCCACCGCGCCCGCTCCCGGAGCCCGTCCATGCCAGCAAAGATCGGCGTGATTCTCCCTGCCGCGGGCTCCTCCCGACGCTTCTCCCAAGCGGGCGGTGTGCGCTCGAAGCTGGAGGAAGAGCTCGGCGGCAAGAGCGTCCTGCAACGCTCGGTCGAGATGTTCACCAAGCCCGAATCGCCCGACTGGGTGGTGGGGGCAATCGTGGTTCCGGGCCCCGCCGACCCCGAGGCGTACGCCGAGTTCAAGGCCCGCCACTCCGACAAGCTGTCGATCATGGGCGCGACCGTGTGCGTCGGGGGCGCCATCCACCGTTGGGAGACCGTGCAGCGGGCGCTCGCGCAGCTGCCCGACGACTGCACGCACATCGCGGTGCACGATGCCGCGCGTCCCTGCGCGTCGCTGGAGCTCATCGAGCGGGTGTTCGACGCCGCGATGAAATTCCCCGCGGTGATCCCTGCCGTGGAGGTTGGTGACACGCTCAAGCGCGTGCGCGAGCAGGACGCCCCGGACGAGGGACGAGATCCGCTCGCCGCAATCCTCGGTGAGGACGCGGCACCCAAAGACCCCAAACGGCGGGTCGTCGAGCGGACGGTCGACCGCGACGGCGTGTTCGCCGTGCAGACGCCCCAGGTGTTCGAGGCGGCGCTCCTGCGCCGCGCGTACGCGCAGAAGGACCTCAGCGGCACCGACGATGCCGGCCTGGTGGAGCGGCTCTTCTCGACACCCGCCGGGCGCGAGGGCGTGTCGTTCCCCCACGTGGTGGTGGTGGACGGTGATGTGCGGAACATAAAGATCACGCGCCCCGCGGACCTGCGCCTGGCGCGGGCGATCCTTGGTGTGGGTGGGCCGCAGGAGAAGCCGGCCCATAAGAGGTTCTGAGGAGGGTACCGGAGCACTCGAAGGCACGCAGGCACGCAGGCACGGAGTCGGAGAAGACACCGAATAGGCCCGGGAAGGGTTCTCGGGTCTCGTCGACTCTTTTCCCACTTCGTGCCTGCGTGCGTTCGTGCCTCCGTCCCTTCTCTCCGCGCGATAACACCGCTGCGCCCTTCACCTGGTCCGCTCCGAACTTGCCCACGCGTCACAGTCGTCGCGTTGGCGCGGCAGTCCTTGCGCGGTGCTCATCCCGGCGTGAATCCCCGTCGATCTCTCACGAGCCGAGGTTGACGCCGACAGCGCGTCGCGTCTCCGTCGGTGCGCCGGCCTGTACCCGCGTGTGCGGATGGGCCGGCGACGCGGCATCGGGAAGGTCCCGGTGCCGCACGGTCAGCCCGTGCGTGGCGGGCTGGTCAGGGGACGGCAGAGGAGTCGCGGCCGCGGCTTGCACGCCTCGCGCCAGTCAACCACGGACGTTTGGAAGGAGCTCCAGCATGCGTACGCGTCGGAACAAGGCTTTTACGCTCGTCGAAATCTTGATCGTCGTCGTGATCCTGGGCATTCTCGCCGCCATCGTTGTCCCGCAGTTCGCCAACGCGACCAAGGACAGCCAGGCCGGCAACCTGAAGGCCCAGATCAAGGAAATCCAGAACCAGCTCGAGCTGTTCCGCGCCCGCGAGGGTGCGTACCCGACGATGGCCGAGCTGACGGCCGCTCCCACCTCGGGCGCTCCCGGTGGTTGGGGTGCGATGATCGACAAGGGCTACCTCAAGGCGGCGCCCAAGAACCCCGCCATGAGCCCCCAGACGTCCGACGTTGCCGCCGGCACGTTCGACGCCGCCACGGGCCAGATGGACGGCGACGGCGCGTCCGCGTGGGCCTATGACGAGACGACCGGTGATTTCGGCGCCAACAACTTCGACGAGGCCGCGGGCATTGTCCGCACCGGCACCTGAGCCGCTCGACGAAGGTCTGATCTGATCTCAGACGCCCGGCCCTTCACGGGGCCGGGCGTTTTTCGGAAGTGGGCGAGGGCGCGGTGTTCACGCGGTGGCGTGGTCCGCGCTCGACGTGGAGGGAAGTTCATGGTCCGTCATCTCCGGCGCGCGTTCACGCTTGTTGAGATCCTGATCGTGGTCGTGATCCTGGGCATCCTGGCGGCGGTCGTGGTGCCCCAGTTCGCGCGGGCCGTCGGCGACAGCTCCGAGACCGCGACGTTCGACCAGCTCTCGCGCGTGCGCCGGGCCCTCTCGTATTACTACGCCACCAACAGCGGCGCCTACCCGACCGTCACCGCCGGCGACGGCACGTGGGGTCCGCTCCTGCCCGTGTACATGCGCGAGCAGCCCAAGAACTTCTGGGTCCCGCCCGCGGCGTCCAAGGTGATCGTCCTGAGCAACGCCGCCGATGCCGGCTACGTCACCGACCACGGCTGGGTGTACAACAGCACGACCGGCGAGGTCTGGGCGGCCGGCTTCGACGCCTTCGACAACGCGTACCCGCGATAACCGGGCGCCACGATGGAACGAATCCCCCGACCGGGGCTCATCGAGCGCACTCTGGAGGCCGATGGCATGAGCATGACCACCGCACACACCGGCGCTCCCCGCTCGCGGGGTGGCTACCTGAACATCGTCCTCACCGCCAACGCGGTGCTGCTCGGCCTGCTCCTGTTCAACCAGGCCCGGCCCAGCGCCCCGTCCCCCGTGGACCTGGGCTCGACGGCCCTGGCCGGTCCTCCGGAGGAAACCGAGCTGAACGCGCGCGTGTCGGCCGCCGACCAGCGCAAGGACATCATCGCCGAGCTCCGCAGCATCAACCAGCGCCTGACGAGCCTGGACTCCAAGTTCAAGGGCGCGGTGCCGGTCAAGGTCGTGGAGATGCCCCGCGACGGCGGCGGCAAGCCGGCCCCGGTCCCCGCGCCGTCGAAGTGAGCCGCGGTCGGGAGGGGAGAATTTCATGACGGTGGCCCGATCAATTCGGCGCATCGGCGAGGGTCCGCCCGCCGTGCGCGCCTACACGCTCGTCGAGGTGCTCATCGTGGTGGTGATCCTGGGGATCGCCGCCGCGTTGGTGGTGCCCAACATGAGCAGCACGGGCGTGCTGCGCGTGCAGGCCGCGGTGCGCACGATCGTGGCCGACATCGCCGAGGCCCAGGCCGACTCGCTGGCCTTCCAGAAGGGCCGCGCCATCGTCTTTCATCCCACCGAGAACCGGTACTCGGTCGTCGAGGTCAACGGCAGCACCATCGACGAATCGCTCGACACGATCCGGCAGACCCGCCTGGCCGGGAACGACTTCGGCAACTTCGCCTTCGTGTCCGTCGACTTTAACGGGGGCGGGGACAGCCTGATCTTCGACGAGATGGGCGGTCCCGTCACCGAGCCCGGCGGCAACAGCCCGTCGCCCAACGGCGTCATCAAGGTCACCGGCTCCGAGCAGGCCTTCACCATCACGGTCGAGGCCTATACCGGCCGAATCACCGTGAAGCGCACCAGCGGCTGAGCCCGAGTCCTCACCATGCGTCTACGCCGTACCCGATCGATGAAGACCGTGTGGCTGGCCCTCCTGCTGGTGGGCCTGCTCATCTGGGCCAAGCTGCGCCTGGTCGCGGGAATCCCGCGCACCGTGCTCGCCGAGCCCCGCGTCGGGCCGGCGCCCCAGAGCACGCCCGAGCGCACGCTCCCGCCCGCGCCTTGAGGCGCAGCGCCGGCGCGCACTCCCTGACCATCTGAAGTTCCGATCGCACCCCCGGACCAACGTGGAGCCGGGGGTGATCCTGCCGCGCGCGTGGGGCACCGACCGAAAACCACGGCGCCCGCGGGGTGAACGGGGCCCGCCGGACCGCGGCGCGGGGTTACGCCCGGTATCTCCAAACCCTTCCGTCCGCAGAGCTTGCCCGACCCTCCCAATTCACGCGCCTTCCCCCGGTGTGCCCAAAGTTCCCGCCTGATTCGGACGACATCTCGGGACGGAGCGGGGAAGGAGGGCGATCGACCGCCATGGGCACCGGGCCCAGCCGGCTCGTCCGAACCTCTCGCAGAAACGAAACCATCCCGAGGGACCAGTCCATGGCCAAGCGGCACCACTCGAATCGCGTCTCCCACCCCGTGCGCAACACCTTTGCCTGCTCCGCGGCCGCCTTGGCCGTGACGGCCGGCGCTTCCTCGGGCCTGGCCCAGAACTCCGCCGCGGCGCCCGCCCACCCGGGCAAGAGCGCCAGCGGCGTGGTGCCCAGCCAGGGCTTCCCGGCCGCGAGCCAGGTCCAGGCCGGCGGCGGTGAAACCGCCACCGGCGGAGGGATGGTCCTTCACGGCGACCCCGGCACCGCCCGCCCCGGCACCACGGCGCAGAACGCCAAGGTGAAGGTGGACGACAACTTGGTGGTCGACCTGCACGTCAACGACGAGGACCTGGCCAACGTCCTCCAGATGCTCTCGATCCAGAGCCAGCGGAACATCGTCGCCAGCAACAACGTCAACGCCAAGGTCAAGGCCGACCTGTACGGCGTGACGTTCTACGAGGCCCTCGACGCCATCCTGCACGTCAACGGCTACGGCTACATCGACAAGGGCAACTTCATCTACGTCTACACGCTCGAGGAGCTCCAGCAGATCGAGAAGGCGTCGCGGATCCGCGTCTCCAAGGTCATCAACCTCAACTACCTCAACGCCATCGACGCCGCCGAGTTCGTCAAGCCCCTGCTCTCCGACGGCGGGCAGATCAAGACCAACGGCAAGACCAAGGACTTCCCCAACGTCGCCAACGTGCCCGTCGGCAGCGACGAGTTCGCGAACACGTCGACGCTGGTGATCTACGACTACCAGAACCACGTGGACGAGATCGAGAAGCTGGTCAAGCAGATCGACCAGCGCCCCGCGCAGGTGCTCGTCGAGTCGACGATCCTCCAGACGTCGCTCACCGAGGACAACGCCTGGGGCGTTGACTTCTCGATCATCGGCGACCTCAGCTTCACCGACTTCGCCTCGCCCCTCACGGCCGTCGAGGGGCTGATCGTCCCGACCAAGTCACCCTCCCCCGGCATCGCCGACGGCAAGGGCGGCGCGATCGTGAGCAGCTCCGGCAACACCGCGGGCCCGGGCACCCTCAAGCTCGGCCTCATCGACAACGACGTCGCCGTCTTCGTCAAGATGCTCGACGAAGTGACGGACACCAACATCCTCTCGAACCCCAAGATCCTCGCCCTCAACCGCCAGCCCTCGCGCGTCCTCGTCGGTCGCAAGGTCGGCTACCTCAACACGACCAGCACCGACACGACCACGACCCAGTCGGTCGAGTTCCTCGACACGGGCACCCAGCTCTACTTCCGGCCCTTTGTCGCCACCGACGGCATGATCCGCATGGAGCTCAAGCCCTCGGTCTCGGAAGCGATCATCCGCGACAGCAAGGACTCGCAGGGCGCGACCGTGACCATCCCCGACGAGGTCACCAACGAGCTCACGACCAACGTGCTCGTCCGCGACGGCCAGACCATCGTGCTCGGCGGCCTCTTCAAGGAATCCACCCAGAGCGGCCGCCGCCAGGTGCCGTTCCTGGGCGACATCCCCTTCCTGGGCGCGGCGTTCCGCGGCCAGAACGACACGACCAAGCGCGAAGAGATCATCTTCCTCATCACGCCGTCGATCGTGAACGACTCCACCCTGGCCGACGCCGGCCAGAAGGGCAAGGACTACGTCGAGCGCGTCCGCGTCGGCACCCGCGAGGGCCTGCTGCCCTGGAGCCGCGACCGCATGACGGGCATGAAGCTCATCGAGGCGCAGAAGGCCGCCGACGCCGGCAACACGCAGGAGGCCCTCTGGAAGATCCAGCAGTCGCTGGCCCTCAACCCGATGCAGCCGGACGCGATCGCCATGCGTGACCGCCTCGGCGGCGCCAAGCAGACCTGGCCCGACCGCAGCATCCTCGACTCGATCCTGAACAAGGAAGTGATGCTCAAGAGCGAGGCCCCCGCGGCCCCGCAGGACAACGCCGTCGAGAGCCTGAACCAGACGTTCTCGATCGACAGCGTGATCGGCCCGTCGACCGTCGACCCCGGCAAGCCCGTGTCGAACGTCGACACCGAGCAGGCCGTGCCGGTCGAGGTGCTGCCCGTCGAGGTGCAGCCGGCCGCGTCCGAGCCCGTCAACGTCGAGCCGACCAACGTTGAACCCAGCAGCACTGAACCGACCAGCACCGAACCCACCAACGCCGAGCCGGTCGAGGTTCAGCCCGTCGATGAGCAGCCGGTCGAGCCGGCCGACGAACTCGCCCCGGCCGAGCAGCCCCAGCCGTTCTTCCAGCCCGCTCCGCTCCCGGAAACCGAGCCCGCGGCCGAGCCCCACCAGTCCGAGCCGACCCCGTCCGACGCCCAGCCCGCGCAGAACCCCAACCAGAACGAGGAAGTCGCCCCGGGCAAGGAGTTGGCGCCCGCGTATTCGACGCAGCCGCTCAACCCGAGCCTTCCCCCGACCGATAGCCATGACGCCCAGCCGGTCGAGCCCAAGCACTCGCCGGTCGACCCCAAGGGCGCCTCGGTCGGCGTGAACCCCGCCGCCCGCGAGATCGTCGCTCAGCTCAACAAGTTCGTGACCTGGTGCGAGACCGTGTTCAACCAGGCCGAGTCGCACAAGACCACGCTCTCCTCCGCCCAGCGTCAGCGCTGAGCACGCCCGGAAAACTCGGGCGTCGTGAAGGGGAGCCCAGCAAGGGAGTTCTCACCATGACGACCCGCACGCGTACGAACCACAGGGCGGCCGCACGAACCATCGGGGCGTGCGCCGCCCTCTTCGTTTGCTTCCTCGGCGGCTGCGGGATGCAGGGCAACTTCACCGCCGAGCACCAGTCCCGCGCCAAGGAGCGCATGCTCGAGATCAAGGCCGCCACCGAGTGGCAGACCGCCAACCAGGCCTTCCTGGCCGGCGACCTCGAGAAGGCCGAGAAGGCCGTCAACCGCTCGATCTCGATCAACGGCAACGTGTGCAAGAGCCACGTGCTCCACGGGCGCATCCTCATGGAGAAGGGCGAGATCGACGCGGCCATGAAGGCCCTCTCCAAGGCCGCCGCCCTCGACCCCAACAGCCCCGATGCGCCCTACTACCTGGCCATCGCGTTCGAGCGCATCCAGCAGTCCGAGACCGCGCTTGAGAACTACCGCAAGGCCGCGGACCTCGACCCCGCCAACCCGCAGTACGCCATCGCGACCGCCGAGATGCTCGTCGACCTCAAGCGCCTCGACGAGGCCGAGCAGTACCTCAACTCGCGCGGCGGGACCTTCGAGCACAACGCCGGCGTCAAGCAGACGCTCGGGCACATCGCCATGATGAAGGGCGATGCCAAGCAGTCCGTGGCCCTCTTCAGCGAGTCGCACCTGCTCGCCCCGGACGACATCGCCATCACCGAGGACCTGATCCGCGCCCAGATCGCCAGCGGTCAGTTCGGAGATGCCGAGTACAACCTGGCCAAGATCCTCCACGACGACACCACCTTCCAGCGCCGTGACCTTCAGCACCTCCGCGTCCGCTGCCTGGTCGAGGTCCAGCGCCCCATGGAAGCACGCGAACTGCTCATCAAGCTCACCAACGGCGACGCCGGCCAGGCCGACGTGCAGGCATGGATCGAACTCGCCAACGTCGCGTACCAGCTCAACGACCCGATCCGCGTCCGCCAGGCCGCGGCGCGCGTCGTCGCGATCGCCCCGCGCCGCGTCGAGGGCCACCTCATGCAGGGCCTCCAGCTCCAGCGTGAAGGCAAGCTCGAGGAAGCCCGCCAGGCGTTCATCAAGGCCGTCGCGGCCGAGCCCAGCGCCCGCACGCTCATCATGCTCGGCATGGTGGACCAGAAGCTCAGCAAGAACGACGAGGCCGCACGCTGCTTCGCCAAGGCCGCGGAACTCGATCCGACCAACCAGAACGCCAAGTCGCTCCTGGCCGCCGTCAAGACGGACTGAGTCCCTCGTCTTAGCGCACCCCGGCTCGACCAGCGCCCGCGCCTCCAGCGCGGGCGTTTTTCTGCGCGGGCCGCGCGGCCGCCCGCCGGCGCGCAACAATCCCGCGTGACACTCGGCATCATGGGCGCCATGCCCGAAGAGGTTTCGTCGATCGTCGCCGCCATGGGCGCGGTCACCGCGCGCACCGTGGCCGGGCGTGCCTTCCGCCTCGGGCGCCTGCGCGGCTACGACGCCGTGGTGGTCGAGTCCCGCTGGGGAAAGGTTGCCGCGGCAACCACGGCCACGCACCTCATCTCCACCTTCGGGGTCTCGCACATCGTCTTTACCGGTGTCGCCGGGGCGATCGACCCGGCGCTGCGCATCGGGGACATCGTCGTCGCCCGCGATCTGTACCAGCACGACCTGGACGCCTCGCCGATCTTCCCGCCGATGCAGATCCCGCTCCTGGGAGTCACGGCGCTCCGCGCCGATCCTGAACTGTCGCGGCGCCTCGCCGCCGCGGCCGCGGCTTTCGTGGCCGACGGGCTCAACCGGGCGATCCCCGCCGCGGCCCGCGCCGAGTTTGGCATAACGGTCCCGCGCATCGCGGTCGGAGATGTCGCGACCGGCGACCGGTTCTTCTCAAGCGCCGGCGCGGCCGCCGATCTGCGGCGCCGCCTGCCCTCGGCCCTTTGCGTCGAGATGGAGGGCGCCGCTGTCGCCCAGGTCTGCCACGAGCACGGCGTTCCCTTCGCCGTCGTGCGCACGATCAGCGACGCCGCCGACCACGCGGCTCACATCGATTTCCCCCGGTTCCTGGGCGCGATCGCCGGCGCTTACGCCATCGGTGTCGTGGATCGGTTCCTCAGCGCACAGTGATCACCCCGGCGCGTCGAGCGGAACCGGCGTCATCGACACCCGTCCCTCGTGCACTCCCGCCAGGTATGCCGCCACGCTGAGCCGCACCGAGATTGTCCGGAGCCGCTCCGCCGCTTTCACCAGGTCGGCCCTCTGCGCCTCACGGACCCGCGACGACGGGATCGACAGCTTCTTCCCGTAGTACCCGCACGACTCGTGCGCAATCAGCACCACGCACTCCAGCTCGTGCGATCGCACCAGGAACGCGATCTGCTCTTCCAGGCTCTCCTGATCGCGCATCGACTCCACGTGCCCCGCCAGCACCCCCGGGCCCCCGGGCACGACCAGCCGGTCGTACCGCGGCAGCCCCAAGTGGCCGTGCAGAAACTCGTCGAACTGCTCGTTGTACCGGCCGTCCGAGCAGTAAATCGCGGCCGCGCCGATCCGCCGGGGGTCGAACGGGATCGTGGATTGCCAGTGCGCCCCTCCCATGCCCGATTGTTGGCCGCCTGCGCCCCGGTATTTCAGGGACAAAGCTCGACGCGGCAAGCCCGTCCCGCCCCTAGTGAGCGGTGGGGCGGTCGTGGAGGTGGCAGCCGCGCAGCACACCCGAGCGGAATAGGTACCCGCGCCCGCCGTCACGCGCTTGGGTTGCGGAGGTACTTGGTCCACCCGTCCGACTCCGCCGCCGCGCGCAACGCTTCGTTTCGCTCCACAAGCAGCGACCGCATGTACCCGGCGAGGTACACCCCATCGAATACCGCGCCCACGACGCCCAGCGGGGACGCGAAGCGCAGGTCGTCTTCCATCCGGGTGCGGCCGGGGGCGATCTCGGTAAAGCGGTGCGTATGACGCAGCCAGCGGAAGGGCCCCTTGGACATCTCGTCAATGAAGAATCGCGGCCGATCGAACGCGGTGATCCGCACGCTCAACCGCCAGAGTCGACCAAGGTGGCGTGCCTCCCAGGTGACCCCATCCTGGAACGACAACAGACCGTTGGTCGTGCCCTCTACCGCCCGCTCCCCCGTGCGTTGCATCGATTCGACGTGGAACCCGACGTGCCGCGCCAGGTCGAAGCAGCGCTCGGCCGGGGCGGCGATCTCGGTGGTGAGCGTGACGATGGCCATCGCGGTCGAGCTCCGGGCTCCGGCGCGGGCGCGGTGCCCACGCGGATCGTGCTTGAATTGACCCCCTACATCGGTAAGATGTGCTGTCGGCCTGAACGGCCGCACGCCCCGCGCCGCATCGAATACGGGCTTCGGCGCACTTCACCACATGTCAGACCCACGAGTTCGACGTGAGATCGCGCTCCGCGCGGCACAGTTGATGTACGCGCGCGAAGAGTCGGAATACTTCACCGCCAAGCGCAAGGCCGCCAAAGCCGTCGGAGGCTCCGACCGCGTCCGCGACCTGCCCTCCAACGCCGAGATCCGCGAGCAGATCCTGCTGCTCGCCGACCTCGTCGAAGGCGAGGGGCGGCTGCGCGAGCTGGAAGCGATGCGCCTCGAGGCGCTCCGATTTCTTAGGTTGCTCGAACGCTGGAAGCCGCGTGTCATCGGAAGCGTCCTGACCGGGCACGTCAGGCGCGGCTCGGACATCGACCTGCACGTGTTCTGCGACAGCCCCGCCCTGATCGCCGACGTGCTGACGGCCGAAGGCTACGCGTGCGAGGTGGAGCGCAAGAGAGTTCTGAAGCACCACGAGGAGCGTGTGTTCACGCACATCCACGTGCGCTCACGCCACCCCGTCGAGCTGACGGTCTACGCCTCCGACAAGGCGAGCTACCCGTTCAAGAGCTCGATCACGGGAAAGCGCATCGAGCGTGCCGACGCCGCCGAGCTTGGAGCGGTGCTCCGCGACGCCAACCCCCAGCTCGACATCGACGCCGCGCTGGCGCGAGAAGAAGAGGAGGAGAGCGTCTGGGACCTCTACGAATCGCTCCTGCGCCCGCTGGAGAGCGTGCGCCAGAGCCGCGCCTTCCACCCCGAGGGCGACGCGCTCTTTCACAGCCTGCAGGTCTTCGAGCTGGCCCGCGACGCCCGCGGGTACGACCAGGAGTTCATGCTCGCGGCACTCCTGCACGACGTCGGCAAGGGGATCGACCCCTCCGACCACGTCGGCGCCGCGCTGGCCGCGCTCGACGGCGCGATCACGGAGCGCACGGCATGGCTCATCGAGCACCACATGGACGCCCACGCCTACCGCGCGGGCACGCTCGGCGCTCGCGCCCGGCGCCGGCTCGAGCAGTCCGAAAACTTTGAGGACCTGCTCCTTCTGAATGAAATGGACCGCGCCGGGCGTGTGCCCGGCGCGGTCGTCCCGACGTTGGATGAGGCGATCTCGATGCTCCGCGCGCTCGACGACGGATGAGCGGCAGCGCACCGAGGCCGCGGGTTCAGCAACCGGCGACGAAGTGGTACGCGAACAGGTCGAAGTCGTCCCCGTTCACGAAGCCATTGCCGTCAAAGTCGGCCGACGGGTCGCCCGCCTCGAACGCGCTCACGAAGATGTCAAAGTCGACACCGTTCACGAACGAACTGTCGTCGATGTCCGCCGGGCACAGCGGGAGCAGGAAGTTCTGCCCCACCGAGTGTCCGAGGGCAAATCCCGCGGCGTTCCCGTCTTCGGCGTCCATCCGGAAGTGAACGCCCAGGTACACGCGGCTCAGGCCGTTCTCGATCGCCGCCTCGGAGAAGCTGTGGAACGTCCGCGGCGGGTGCGACGGGAGCCCGTGGTAATAGGGGTCTTCGGAGTCGACGGTGAACGTAATGTTGTCGGTATGGAAGAACTCTGCCATCACGCCCGCGTGCGCCGCGCCGAACGTGGCGTGCCCCGAGACGTACGCCGGGAACGGCGGCGTGAACGGGTTGAGCGGCTTCCAGTTCGGATCGGCGGTGGTCGCGGCGTTGCCGTCGGTGTCGGCCTTCCAGATAGCCGTGGCCGGGCGCCACAGGTCGATGTTCGTGCCGTACTTCATGTCCCAGGCGACAACGGCCGCGTCGCCCATCGCCAGCCCCACGAGCGCGAACAGTCGGGCGTTCTGGGAGAGCGAGAGCGCGTGCTCCTCAGACACGATGCGCGTGATTGCGAAGAGGTGGCCCGGCGGCTTGTACGTCCCGTTGAGGTCGTTGGCCCAGAAGAAGGCGATCCGCGTCTGCTCGGCGGTGCGCACCGCGCTATTCAGGGAGCCATAATCCTTCACCTCGTTGAGCTGCTGCGCGTACTCGGGGCTGGCGAGCAGTTCGCTCATCACCGAGTGGCCCAGGGGGCCGCTGTTGCGGAACTGCGTGCTCGAGGGCATGCAGAACGGCGCAACGTGCACCCACTCGTTGCTGCAGACGAAGCTGCTCGCTGACGTGGGGATGTAGTCGCCGGGGTTCGAGCCGAACGTGTACGGCTCGGCGTTCTGGGAGCCGTCCTCCGAACGCAGCGTGATGCACGCCGCCGCCGCGGCTTCACCCACCGCGATCCCCGCGTCCTTGTCAGGACCGTTGGGGATAAGCGCCAAGCGTGCCGCGTAGGTGTTGTTCAACGACGTCGTGGAATTGGGGAACAGCGTCAGCATCACGCCGTGCGCCGCGGCGGCCACCGCGGCTTCCCTCGAGGCCGTCGGCGGGGCGTCAATGAACGAGTAGTACGGCTGGTGCGTGCGATCGATCGAGTTCACCGCCTCGTACACGGCGATCTGCGTCATGGCGCCGGCCCGGGCCAAAGGGCAGGGGCAGCCCGTGCCGTAGTCCAGACGGAACGCCGACAGCAGCACGTTGTTCCAATAGATCACTTCATCCGCCGCCATCGCCGGAGCCGCCAGCGAGGCAGCGCCCAGGCCGATGAGCAGCAACCCGCTCACGCGTGCATTCGAAGCCATGTGATTTCCTCTCTCTCTTCTTCTCTCTCTAGTCCCGGGCGAACACCCCGCGCATTCACCGGCCCTCGCCACCTCGGCTCCGCTGGGAGTGGAGACCGGAGGTGGTCAGACGGTGCTGCGGGAGGAATTCACCCCACGGACAAAGATACTTCAGCAGACTGATTTGACCAAGAATAATTACAATTCCCGCGAGAAACCGCGCACGAGAGCTCTCTTTGCATGAAGTTGAATTCAGGCACATGAGGCCCAATCGACCGGGATGTAAGGGTTTTGTGAGTGACCAAGAAAGGCCGGTCCCCTCTCAGCCACCACCGACTTCATTGCGACCTCCGAGCCGCTGAGTGGATCGCTCCTGAAATGTTCCCGGACGATTCCCCAAGCCGGTGATCCGAGAAGATAGTCAAACCGGAAGGAGGGTTTCATGCGCGCGGGTCCATTCATCATGCTGGCTTGGGTGGGGGCTTTGAGCCTCTTGTCGGGCGGGTGCATCGTGGTCGTCAAGGGTGGCGACGAAGTCGAAGTGAACGAGCACCGGAAAGAAACGCCTCGCCTCGGTGTCGAGCTCGCCGACGTTTCGAGCGCCACGGCAAGCCAGGCCGGGGTCGACGCGACGAGGTCGTGCATGATCACCAGCGTGTCGTTCGGATCGAGCGCCGAGCGGGCCGGCCTGCAGCGGTACGACATCGTCACGCATATCGACGGGCGCGACTACGCCACGGTGTCGGCCCTGCGCGAGGCCGTGCGGTCCCGCCGGCCGGGCGAGTCGCTCGTGCTGACGGTGGTCCGCGCCGGCAAGGCCCAGGACGTGACGGTGACGCTCGAGTCTCCGTGATCCGGCGATCGCCCCGATAGCGCGTTCGGCCACGCTGCCACCGGGCGCGAGCCCGCGGAGCACACGGTTCCTTCGCGCACCGGCAGGTGTTTGTCTGTATTCTGAGCCGTCATGAACGCAATCACGAACGCGGAAGTTGCGCTGCGCCTGGTCAGCGCGATCGGCCTCGGCGCTGCGATAGGGCTCGAGCGCGAGTGGTACCGGCACCGCGCCGGGATCCGCACGATGATCCTGATCAGCGTTGGCAGCGCGGGCTTCGTCCTGCTGGCGCTGGAGACATTCGCCCTGATGCCCAACAACACCGGCCAGGCCGAGATCAGCCGCGTGCTCCAGGGGCTGATCGGCGGGATCGGATTCCTGGGCGCGGGCACGATCATCCAGAACCGCGGCACGATCTACGGGCTGACCACGGCCGCGGCGGTGTGGTGCGTCGCGGCGGTGGGGGCCGCCAGCGGCCTTGGGCTCTTCTCGATCTCCGCGATGCTCGCGGGCGCGACGCTCTTCACGCTGGTGGCGCTGCGGTACGTGGAAACCAAGTATTTCCCGGTGTCGCCCAACGGCGTAAAGCGGTACGGCCCCGACCCCGAGTCCGACGAGCCGCCCAATCAGGGGATCACCTGAGCGCTCGGTTGACTTTGCGTCAGGCGCGCGGCGTCGGGGCCGGCGGTTCGGCAGGGCTGTTCGACCGCGTGGCCAGCCCCATGAGCCCCAGCCCCACGATCACCATCGCGCCCCGGATCAGCCACGCGACCGTCGGTCCCCACGTGCCGATCCACGCCACCAGGATGAACTGCATCCCCAGGTACGGCAGGACCGCCGATCCGACGCCCATCACGATGAGGAAGATCCCGAAACTTCGCATGCCGAGCACCTCCATGAGGCTGGCGGGCCCGCGGTGACGCGACGCGCAGAGTACCGGCGGGAGAGCCGTTCCACCGCCTTGCTCGCACGCGCCCGGGGTTGCCGGCGTTGCTTTCATCGGCCGTTCATGGTCGAATGAGCCACAGACACAGGGGTACCTCCGTGCGCACGCGGGCGTTCACGCTGATCGAACTGCTGCTGGTGATCGCGATCATCGCGCTGCTGATCAGCATCCTCCTGCCGGCGCTCGCCGCGGCACGCCAGTCGGCCAAGCGGACGGCCTGCCTTTCGAACGAGCGCCAGTTGGGGATCGCCATGGGCGGTTACCAGACCGACAACCGGACCTTCTTCCCCGGGCACCACACGGCGGCCGAGTCCTACATCGTCTGGCCGCCGCGCCTCAGGCCCTACGTCGGCGGCGAGCCCCGCGTCTTCTGGTGCCCGTCAAGCGAGCCCGAATGCAAGTGGGTGTACCAGTACCAGGCGAGCGCCAAGGCCGAGTACGGCTATGAAGCCGGCGAGAAGCACCTGACCTCGCAGTCGTGGTTCAGCTACGGCTACAACGACTGGGGCGGCGTACGCGAATTCACCAAGCCCTACCTCGGGCTGGGCGCGCACGTGGGGACCAAGGAGTGGGGCGAGGCCAGAGAGATCTCGGTCGTGGTGCCGTCGCAGCTGGTGATGATGGGCGACAGCCGCTCCAACGGCGTGTGGGACACGGCGCTCGACCCCGACGACGGGCCCGACGACGAGTGGCCGAGCCCGCGCCACTTCAAGGGGCCCAACATCCTCTGGGCCGACGGGCACGCCACGCACGAGCGCCAGCGCGACATCATCCGCAACACCGAGGACGTGCGCCGCAAGTGGAACATCGACAGCCGGCCGCACAAGGGCCAGTGGTGACGGCGTCCGCTTGACCGGTGCGCGCGGGGCCCGAATACTCCGTGGACCTCCGGGAGCTTTGCCGTGCAACTTCGCGCTCATCTTGGCCACTCCTTCCGGCTCGACAAGAGTCCGAAAGTGGCGTTGCGCGAAGATCGTGACGCGGCGTCCGCGATCGGCTGACGCCCGCGCACGGCCCCCGAGTTCATCGAATTTCCAGTGATTTTCAGGGCAATCGCCCCTGCCTTTGTCGTGCGCGGCAAGGGGGCGTTGCGAAGGTGATCGTCATGCCCGAAGTCTTCACCATCTCAAGGCCGCTGCCCCCCGAGGACGTGCGTCCCGGCGACTACGTCGCGGTCCTGCGCGAGTCGCACGAGTTCATCAACATCTTCGCGCTGTGCGACCCGCTGCTCGGACGCGAGACGACCGTGCGCGTGACGCTCACGCCCGACGAGGCGGGCGTGCCGCTGCGGGTGGTCGCCGTCTGCCTGCCGTTCGTGCTCGTGGAGGACGGCGGCGAGAAGCACCGCACGCTGGACCTGCGTCGGCACGCCATCGCGCGTCTCGACGAGGACTACGCGCGCAAGGCGATGAAGCGCCTGCGCCGCGACCGCGGCGGGTGCGCGGACGCGTGAGGGCGCCATCGTCCGCGCGTGCAGATGCGAGCGATGTGGTAGTCGGCGCGTGTTCTCTCTCGCCCCGCGATCGGCACGCCGGTCGCGGGGCTTTCGTGCGCGCTCACCACAGCGGGTCGTGCTGGTCGACCATCTCGACCTCGCCGAGGATTCCAAACCCGTCGGGGTGCTCGGCGGGCTGGTAGGGCAGGGCGAGCACCAAGGTGGCGGGCAGGTTAGTCTCGAAAACTTCGACGATGAGCGCGTCAACCTTGCCGCCGTCCTTGTCGCCGATCCGCGCGTCGTAGACGATGGCGACGCGGTCGGCGCCCTGGTTCCGTGCGCGTCCCAGGTCCCGGGCCTTGGCGACCGAGGCCTCCAGGTCAACGCTCTCCTTGCCCGCCCCGTCGATGACGCGGGCGAGCGACTGCTCGTTGCCGCGCTCGCTGAGCACGAAAGGCGCCGGCGACCCGCCCTCTTCGATGGCCTCGCAGCCGTGCTCCAGTGCGGTGTCGATCAGGCGCGAGAGCTTCTCGGAGAGTTCGATCTCATCGGGCATGGAGCGGGCTCCTCGAACGGGCGGCGCGGGGTCCCGCACCTTACGCCCGGTTTCGACGGCGCGGCAACGTCAGGCCGGACGCCAGCACCACCGCGGCGGATGCGGGCGCGGGAATCGCCGTGAAGTGGAACGAGCTCAGCGCGGCGTTGTCGAACTGGCTCAGGCTCTGCCCCGGGCCCGCGGAGAGGTTCGTCGACGAGATATGACCGGTGGCCACGACGGTGTAGAACCCCGGCGCGAGAACGCTGCCGCTGGGGAAGCTGAGCAGGCCCGAAAAATCGGTGAGC
This sequence comes from Phycisphaerales bacterium, assembly GCA_044223975.1. Taxonomy (GTDB): domain Bacteria; phylum Planctomycetota; class Phycisphaerae; order Phycisphaerales; family UBA1924; genus CAZCPB01. Next base: position 19,372 of record JBGALI010000021.1, read on the forward strand.
TCGTGCGTGCCGGTGTAGAGCACCGGCCCCGAAATGACGTGGAAGTCAACGCTCGTTCGTCCGCCCGCGTTCGACGTCGCCTGCGCCCGCCCGTGGAGCAGGGACGCATCGACGGACGCGTGCGCCGACGCGGAGCTGGTCACGGCGAAATGAAACTCGGTCGGCGACTGCGAAAAATCAAAGTGGATCGCGTACGACGCGTCGTAGTACGCGCCGTCGTAGCTGTCGGTCGAGGAGAACGACGCGACCGACGACACATTGAGCGGGGGTGTGTAGTTCTGCGGCGCGTACTGGTCCACGCGGAAGTGGGTCTCGTCCTTCTGGACGTACCCGTCGGCGTAGCAGTTGAGGCCGTGGTGGATGTACGTCGTTTCGACGATCCCGCCAAGGCAGACCCCGCCGGCGCCGCAGAGGGCGAGCACCGACGCACCGATCGCCGCGGATCTGCGCTCGAACCTCATTGTCGTCCCTCCCGCGACGTTCTCCCGGAAGCTCCCGGGCGGAAACGAACGCCGCTGGACCCAAGGCTATTGAGCGGGCGCACTTTCGTCAATCAACAATCGACTCAACGCCTCGCGGCACACCGATTGCATCGTGTTGCCAACGCGGAAGTAAGGGGGCGACCGACCGAGCATCGGTCGCCCATGTCATGGCATCACGGACGCCGTCACGCCCGCCTCACGTCTCTTGAAGGCCACGTGAGGGCCAAGTTCAACCGATGTGAGCTGAATCCCATGCCCCATGTTGAAGATCGCCTGCGCACGCTCGGCCTCGTGCTTCCCCCGCCGACCCGCCCTCCGCCGGGCGTCGTGCTGCCCTTCCAGTTTGTGCGCCTTGTGGGCACCCGCGCCCTGATCTCGGGGCACGGCCCCCAGAACGCCGACGGCTCATTCGCCGAGCCGCGGGGGAAGGTTGGGCGCGATCTGACGGTCGAGCAGGGCTACCACGCGGCGCGGCTTACAGCCCTCTCCATGCTTGGGAGCTTGGCGGGGGGAGCGGGCGAACTCGTGATCGTGGTCCGCGATCCGGGGCCGGGCTTCGACATCGCGGCGGTGCCCGACCCGCTGGAGGATGCGAACCTGTCGAAGCCGAGCGGGCGCGGGGTGTTTTTGATCAACCACATGATGGACAGCGTGGTGTTCAGTGATGGGGGGAGGCAGGTGATGATGCGGAAGTCGGTGCGTGGTCACGAAGAGCGGTGACCACGCCGCCCGCCGATGATGAAGAGGTTCCGAACGGCGCCGGGGGCGTCGAGGCCGTAGTCGGGGGTGGGAGATGAAGTAATTGAGTCGGGCATGAGCGGGTGCGTGAGAGACCATGGTACCGAAATCCGGGCCACTCGGCGCTACGGGGATGAGCGCGGACCGAAGGCTGTACAATCCCGCCGCCGGCGGTGGTGCGGGGCGGTGAGGCTGGCGCAGCCGGCCGCCCAAGAGGGCCGTTCCATGGAGTTCGATCTCGTCGTCGCCAGGTATGTATTTGGGCTGTTGCGACGTGAAGAACTTCCCGCGCAGGCCGTTGCCGCGCTCGAGCAAGGGCTCGATTCTCCCTCTCTACGCCGATTGGCTGTCGCAGACTGTGACGATGCCGATGAAGTCCGTCGTTTCGTGATTGCTTCCGCGCACGAACTGAATATTGCCATTCCGACCAGAGCGCAGGCAGGGATGGCCATTGCGCGCTGGCTTGCCGCACAGATCGTCAACGGCACGGTTCATCCGTACGAGGGAGCGAGGCAGATCTGGTGGGAGATTTCCCATGCGCTGCCCGGGGAAGAATCGCTTCTGCCCTTCGTAGGGCTCGCAAGTGAGTACGAAGATGACGTGGAACGCAGACCGCTGTACGCCCAGAAGATCGTGGAACACGCTCGCACGTTCCTGAATACCTTATGACGCGCGGCGGCTGACCGTTTCGGCGGGTGGCCGGGTGCCACGAATCGCCGCGTCTACTCGTTCCTCGCCATCTCCGTGCTCTCCTCGCGGCGCAGTCGTGCTACGCGTTCTACGCGGCCTCTACGCATCGTGCGAGAGGGACCGAAGAGAGTCTGTAGAACAGGTAGCACTGGTGCGCCGCAGTAGCACCGGAGGGAGAAGAGAACGGGGAGACGCGGCGACCCAGTGGTACCCGAAACACATTGAACCCGGGCCACCCGCCCAGCACCACCGCAGCGGAGGCAGGCGCGGGAATCGCCGTGAAGTGGAACGAGCTCAGCGCGGCGTTGTCGAACTGGCTCAGGCTCTCCCCCGGGCCCGCGGAGAGGTTCGTCGACGAGATGTGGCCGGTGGCCACGACGGTGTAAAACCCCGGCGCGAGAACGCTGCCGCTGGGGAAGCTGAGCAGGCCCGAAAAATCAGTGAGCTCGTGCGTGCCGGTGTAGAGCACCGGCCCGGAAATGACGTGGAAGTCAACCGTCGTTCGTCCGCCCGCGTTCGACATCGCCTGCGCCCGCCCGTGGAGCAGGGACGCATCAACCGACGCGTGCGCCGACGCGGAGCTGGACACGGAGAAATGAAACTCGGTCGGCGACTCGGCGAAATCAAAGTGGACCGAGTACGACGCGTCGTAGTACGCGCCGTCGTAGTTGTCGGTCGACGAGAACGACGCGACCGACGAGACATTGAGCGGGGGCGTGTAGTTCTGCGGCGCGTACTGGTCCACGCGGAAGTGGGTCTCGTCCTTCTGGACGTACCCGTCGGCGTAGCAGTTGAGGCCGTGGTGGATGTACGTCGTTTCCACGATCCCGCCGAGGCAGACCCCGCCGGCGCCGCAGAGGGCGAGCACCGACGCATCGAACGCCTTGGATCTGCGCTCGAACCTCATTGTCGTCCCTCCCGCGACGTTCTCCCGGAAGCTCCCGGGCGGAAACGAACGCCGCTGGACCCAAGGCTATTGAGCGGGCGCACTTTCGTCAATCAACAATCGTCTCAACGCTTCGCGGCACACCGATTGCATTGAGTTGCCAACGCGGAATCAAGGGAGCGCCCGACCGAGCATCGGTCGCCCATATCATGGCACCACGGACGCCGTCACGCCCGCCTCACGTCTCTTGAAGGCCGTGTGAGGGCCAAGTTCAACCGATGTGAGCTGAATCCCATGCCCAATGTCGAAGATCGCCTGCGCACGCTCGGCCTCGTGCTCCCGCCGCCAACCCGCCCTCCGCCGGACGTCGTGCTGCCGTTCCAGTTTGTGCGCCTTGTGGGCACCCGCGCCCTGATCTCCGGGCACGGCCCCCAGAACGCCGACGGCTCATTCGCCGAGCCGCTGGGGAAAGTTGGGCGCGATCTGACGGTCGAACAGGGCTACCACGCGGCGCGGCTTACAGCGCTCTCCATACTTGGGAGCTTGAAGCGCGCGATCGGCGATCTGGACCGCATCACCGCATGGGGGCGGGTGTTCGGCATGGTGAACTCGGCGCCGGGATTCCAGAAGCAGCCGAGCGTGATCAACGGGTTTTCGGATCTCATCCTCGAACTCTTCGGACCCGACGTCGGTGCGCACGCTCGCAGCGCGGTCGGGATGGAGGAGTTGCCTTTCAATATCCCGGTGGAGATCGAGGGGGAGGTTGAGATCGCGGTGTGAACGGGGGTGCTCGGCGGCGGCGGGAGGAAGGGTGGCGGAGTAGGAGAGGCAGCGCGGGAGGACGGAGTAGCGCGGAGCGATGAACCGCCGAGGAGATCGGAACCCGCGCCAATGTGGGAGCTCGGCCTCCACATCGGCGATGCCCAGCCCACGCCCGTGCCCACGTAAGCAACCGTCGATCCTCAAGCCCAGCGCTCCCGCGCCGCCCCCTGACCCGGTGGGAAGCGGGGCTCCCCGATCCGCGGCCGCTCACGGGCTACACCGTGACGCTCTCGAGGGTTTCGGGGAAGTCGCGCCTCACGGTGACGCTCCAGGCGCCGTGCGTGGTGCGGACGCCGTCGTGGCCCGCTATCGACTGCGCGAACGGGAACAGGATCTATCCCACCAGCAGCACGGTGGTCAGCCCGACCAGTTTCTACATGGACTACCCGGGCGTGTTCCTGTCCAGCGTCGGCTTCATCGAAGTGCCGTACCAGGACACGCAGGTGCAGAACTTCCAGGGCGGCTTCGTGCTATCCGGAGGGAAGTGGTTCAGGGCGCCGTTTTGATGGTGGGGGAGTGGACCCGATAGAGGACCCCTGACCGCGCACCCGAGCGCGGGACAAAGGGGGGTTGGTGTGCCAACCTTACTTGGGCAGATAGAACAACGTGTCGTGTCCGCGCACCGCACGCGCTGCCACGAGCGCCCCAAGCACCAATTCGATGCGGTCTAGCTCTTGCAGTTGGGGATGCTCTCGGACGCGCGCTTGCGCGAATAGCCACAACCGCCATGCATCGAAGCCGTCGGTTTCCCCGTCGGGACCGAAGTCGAAGTCCACACAAACTCCGGAGCGCTCTACGCAAAGGCCAATGCCGTGGAAATAGAACTCTGTTCCGTCGCTCAGAACGCCGCGCTCAGGGATCCGCTTCTGATGCCACCCTCCCAGCAGGTCTTGAGTACCAAACTCGTTGCGCAACTTGGCGGCTGCCCCAGTCGCGGCATTGATGAAGTCCCGCACCAAGGCCATAAAAGCGGGATAGAGATGCTCGATTAGCGGATCCCCGTCGCTCCTCACAGATTCCCCCGCCTCTCCTGCTCCATCTCCAACGCCTCAAACAACGCCTTGAAATTCCCCTTCCCGAAACTCTGGCTCCCCCTCCGGCAGATGATCTCAAAGAACAGTGTCGGCCGGTCCTGCAGGGGCTTGGTGAAGAGTTGCAGCAGGTACCCCTCATCGTCCGCATCCACGAGGATGCCGAGCTTCTTCACCGCCTCGTGGTCCTCGCGCACGGGCTTGTGGCCGTGGGCGGTGAGCATCTTGTCGACGCGGTTCCAGACCTGCTCGTAGTACGCATCCGGCAGCGTCAGGAAATCCACGCCGCGGGCCCGCAGTGCGGCAATAGATGAAAGCTCATCGTCGGTGCGCAAGGCCAGGTGCTGCACGCCCGGCGTGTTCTGGTGCCAGTCGAGGTACTCCTGCACCTGGCTCTTCTTCTTGCCCTCGGCGGGCTCGTTGATGGGGATCTTGATCAGGTTGTTGCCGCTGGACATGACCTTGGACATCAGGGCGCTGAACTCGGTTGAGATGTCCTTGTCATCGAAGTGCTTGAACATGGAGAACTCGAGCACGTTCTCGTAGAACTTCACCCAGTGGTTCATGCGGCCCTGCTCGACGTTGCCGACGAGGTGGTCCACGAACTTAAGGCCGCAGGGGTTCTTCTTGTTGTGCTCGTTGATGGCGAGGATGGCGCGGCCGGTGCCGAGTTGGGGGGCGCAGCCGACGCCCGGGGGGATGCCTTCGCCGGCATCGGAGAAGGGAGAGCGGGTCGCCGCGGCAGTCGCGGAGGAGACGCCGGTGACCCCGCCATCGACGCGCTTGAAGCGCGGCTCAAAGAGCCCGCCCTGCTTGACCTTGGTGAGATCATACTCGCCGGTGCGCGAGACGAAGGTGTGACGCAGGCGTCCGAAGGACTTGATGCCCGCCATGGTGACCGTGCCGCGGGAGTCCTTGAAGGTGTGCGGGTCGTAGGCGGCCTGGGCGCCGTTGCTGAGGGCTCTCTCCCAGGCTTTCTCGGCGTCGAACACCGTGAAGGCGATGTCCTTGACGCCGTCGCCGTACATGGCGACCTCGGTCGCGGCGGGGTGCTCGACAGAGAGGGCGGTCGAGAGGATGAAGCGGATGTTGCCCTGGGTGAGGAGGTAGTGGGCGATGTCGCGGCAGCCGGTGGTGAGGTCGCCGACCTGCTCGATCTGGAAGCCGAAGCAGTGCGCGTAGAAAAACGCCGCCTGCTTGGCGTTGCCCACGTAAAACTGGACGTGGTCGACGTCGATGAGGTGAAGAGGGTCGGCGGGCTTGGCTTCGGCGACCGCGGGGGCGGTGGGAGTCGAGGGAACTTTCGGGCGCGCGTGGGCGGTCGTCATGGGAACTCCTGCGTTCGGCCCGGCGTCAACAGCATCTCGCGGCAGTCCCTGCGAGGCTTCTCCGAGCGCGCGAAGTATAGGAATAGGGGCATGGGATTCGGGGCGGCGGTTCCCGGGCAGTGTCGTGCGCGTCCGCTGAGAAATTGGGGCGCCGTCGGCACGCCATTTGCGAACGTTTGGGGTTCAAACCCGGGAAGCAGACTGAGCCGGGCGGGGGACATATAGTGCCGCGGTCCTGCCGGCCTGCGAATCCGGGGAGGAACGGGCGATTTTCCGTAAATCGCGGTTGCATATGGGTTTGTAATCTGATCATTCGCGATCCGGAGCCCGGTGTTGCGTGACAAGGGCCGAGAAGTTCAGCGATTCGGAGCCTACGAGCTGATCCGGCCGTTGGCGCCCGGGCCCATTTCCGAGCGTTGGCTCGCCCGTCACGAGTTCGAGCACACCAGCCACGTTGTTCACTACTTCCCCGAGCGCCACGACCGCGCCGGGCAGCGGCGGTTTTTGGAGGCCGTGGAAGCCGTGTCGGTCGTTAGTGATTCGCACCTGCTCCCCATTCAGCAATTTGGAGTCTGCCCCGGGGGGCGCGGTGTCGCCGTCACCCCGTACACCGGCAATCACCAAGGCCTCGTCTCCCTCGACATGCTTCTGGAGCTCAAGGGCGGGCGCATGGGCCCGATCGAAGCCGAGCGGGCCGTCGTGCACATCCTTGAGGGGCTGGAGGCGGCTGAATCGCTCGGCGGGAATGGGCCGGTCAGCCTTGGGCAGGTCCAGGTCGACCGTCACGGGCGCGCCGCCATCGAGTTCTACGGGTTGGCGCCGCGACTTCGCGGCACCCCGTTGCTCGGCCCCGAGAGCGTGCGCGACGAGGTCCGGTCGGTGGTGGAGATCGGCTACCAACTTCTGACCGGGCTGAGCGCCGAGGAGCCGCGTGTTCCCGTGGCTCGCCTTGAACGACGCTTGCCGCGGGCGTGGGAGAATTGGCTGGAGCGGGGTCTGGACCCTGTCGCGGGATTCTCGACGCCGACCGAAGCCATCGGGTTGCTCCCTTCGAACGAGAGCGGCGCGGACCGCGCAGAAGCGGTCGGGCCAGTGCGGGTGCTGCTGAGCCGATTCCGCTGGCCGAGCCGCAGCGGCAAGTAAGCGAGGACGTGAGTTCGGGCGCACACCGCGTCGGCGCGGCGATGCTCTCACTTGCCCGAAGGGGCCGGCGGGCCCACGAATTCCTTTTCTTCCGGGCTGGGCGGGAGCGGCGGGAGCAGCTCAGCCAAGTGGGCGAAGCGAGCGGCCTCGTCGGACGCCAGATCGGCTCCAAAGCGGACGCGGATTTCCTCGGCCAGGGCGGGCGCGAAGGGCTTGTTCACGCAACGCTCCAGGGCGTCGAGCCAGACGCTGGCCGGAGCGCCGAGCGCCGCGGCCTCTTCGATGCGGTTGAGGCACAGCATCGCCAGGGCGCGGAGGCGCGACACACGAAGGTGGTCGACCAGGTCGGAAAGTTCGGGCAGGGCGTCGAGGGCGGCGACGGCGCCGTCGGGTCGGTCCAGGCCGATGCGCGTCCGCGCCAGGAGCACGACGCCTTCGGCGATGGCCTCGAGCTTGGCCGGGTCGGCACGCTCCGAGAGGATCCGGTTCGGCGACGCCAGCAGAGTGAGGTACGACTCGCGTAGCGCCATGTCGTTCCCCGACTCGCGCGCGACCTCGAGCAGATCGGTCGCGGGGAGCTGGGCGGCGACGCTCAGCAGGGCGCGGCGCTGCGCTTCGGGCGTCGGGGCCGGCAGCACGGACAGCGCGCGGAACGCCGAGGCGGTGGGGCGGTGCATCATCACCCCCTGCGCGGCAACTTCGAAAAGCTGCGGCTCGTCCCGTGCCGCGGCGAGGATGTCGTCGAGGGACTCCGGCGAGAGAACCAGCGCCTGCGCCGCCGCCACGCGGAGCGAGGGCGACGAGCCGCGCAGCAGGCTCGCGAGCCGATCGAAGCCGTCCCTGCCGCCTATGGCGCTCAGGATGGCGCAGCACGAGGGCGTGAGTTGGTCGTCGGGGGTGGCCTTGAGCGCCCTCAGCACGCGCGCGGCATCGTCCGGGCGCGTGAGATGTCCGCCGCGGAGCAGGGCCCAGGTCGCGTCGACCGCCGCACCGAACGCCGGGCCCCGCTTGTCGAGCCAGCGGAAGACGGCGTCAACGCCCTCGGCGCTCGGCCGCCGCGCGGCCGCGAGGATCATCGCCGACGCGGGGCCCGGCTCGGTCTCCCGCCCCAGCGCTTCCAGCACGCGGGCCTCGCCCTGCGGCGGGTTGAGGCGGTTCACCAGTGCCGCGGCGCTTGCGCGCACGCCCGGGTCGGGGTGCGCGAGCAGTTCCATCGCGACCTCGCCGACGGAGTCGTCCAGCCGGCGCGATGCCGACAGCTCACGCGACGCGAGTTCGAAGCCCAGGGCGCGGGTGTCGGTTGATTCGTCGGACAGCATGGCCGTGAGGAGGCCGGAACGCTCGGCGGGCGGGGTGGCGAGGTACAGCCGCCGCAGGGCGTCGAGCACGCGTCCGCTGGCGGAGCGGACCTCGGCCGCGAGCGTGTCACCCCGCCTCGCCAGGCCGGAGACCAGCTCGGCCTCCCAGCGCGCGTCCGACATGGGACGGACCCATTCCAGCCACTCGCGCCAGCGCTCGGGGCTGGTGTTCAGGTCTGCACGGCCGCTGAGGCGAGCGAGCGCGTCGAAGGCGGCGATCCGGATTTCCGGGGGCTGGGCGGCGTCGGTGAACTCGAGAAGGAGCGCCGCTGCTTCCCTGGTGCGAACGGAGGACGCGGCCCGAAGCACCGGAGCGACCTCGATAGCGGGGGAACGCTCCGCGAGTGTCCGCAGCGCTGGGATCAGCTCAGGTGGCGCGACCATGGCCTTCGCGAGAGCCTCGACCGTGAGGGCGGCTCCCGCGCCGCCCGGGTCGAGCAGGAGCGCGATCTCCTGCCGCGCGGCAGGCTCGCCCGCCCTCCCCACGAGAGATTCGGCGGCGCGCAGGCGGGACTCGGGCGTCAGCGACCGGTTGCGGATCGTCGCCGCGAGCGATACGACGTCATCGGGCGAGGGTGGGGCGGGCTGGTGCCATCCGGGTGCCTTGGGGCTTGCACCGGCCACGAGCGGCGCACCGGCGGCCAGCACGGTTATGGCGCCGAAGATCGCGGACGGGCGTCGCATCGCGGGATGCTATGGGCCGGTTCGGGCGGGCGTCGCGGCCTAAACTCTGACGGGTGGCGTGCCGCGCGGCGCGCCGGAGGTGGCGCAGAGCCGGGCGACAGCGATGAACGAGTGGTTTGACGCTGAAAAACACGCCGAGCGCGCCCACGAGCTCTACGAGTCCGGGCGCTGGGAAGAGGCCGAGAGCGAGCTGCGGCACGCGATCTCATTGGACCCGTACCAGGGCGAATGGCACTTCAATCTCGGCCTGACGCTCGAGGCGTCGGGGCGCTTCACCGACGCCATCCTGTGCTTCGAGCAGGCGCACAAGCTCCAGCCCGAGGATCCCAACTCGGCCTTGGCCGCTGGCACCAACTGTCTGCGTGCCGGGCGGCCGCGCGAGGCGTTGGGGTGGCTCGAGAAGGCGTGCTCCCTCGACCCTTCGCTGATGGACGCGTACGCGCAGCGGATCGACGCCCACGCCCGTCTGGGAGAGCACGAGCAGGCGGAGGTGGTGTTCTACCTCGCGCAGCAGCACGAGCCGGCGGGCGCGGAGATCTTCGCGGCGATGGCCGACTCGCTGCTGGAGCGCGGGCGTCACGAGCGGGCGGTGTGGTGCCTCCGCCAGGCGGCGCGGATCGACTCGGGCCTGCCGGGCGTGCACGCGAGCCTGGCGCGGGCGTACGCGAGCACCGACCGCCCCGAGCGTGCGCGCCAGCTCTACCTGCTCGAGCTGCGGCGCAACCCGGGCGACGTCGAGACGCTGCTCGATCTGGCGGGGCTCCTGGAACGGATGGGGCGGCGCGAGGAGGCGGGCGAGAAGCTCCGGCGCGTGCTCGAGCTCGAGCCCGCCAACTCCGATGCGCACTTTGCCCTGGGCGACCTGGCCGAGCGCTCGGGCGACTTTGCGGGAGCGATCAGGCACTTCGAGGCGGTGGTCCGTCTGGACGCGGCCGACTCGGACGCCGCCGTGCGATCCGCACGCCTGCTGATGCGTGGCCGCTCGGTGGCCACGGCGCGTGCGCGCGAACTGCTCGAGAGCGTGTGCGAGCGGCGCGGCCGGTCGCCCGGCACGCTCGACGCCGGGGTGCTTTCAGACCTTTGCGGCGCGCTGCTGGACGCGGACATGCTCGAGCAGGCCAAAGCATCGCTGGAAGAACTCGTGCAGCGCCAGCCCGACGACTCCGAGGCGCACCACCGGCTGGGGGTCGCGCGGCTGGAGTCGGGCGACCTGGCGGGCGGCATCGAATCGTCGCGGCGCGCGGTCGAGCTCGAGCGCGGGCACATCGCCGCCATGCACAACCTGGCCTTGGCGTACCTCAAGCTCGGGCAGTTCACCCGGTCGCGGTACTGGACCCGGCGTGCCCTGCGGCGCGAGCCCGACGACGCGACGCTCAAGCGTCTGCGGGTGTGGCTGCGTGCCCACCGCTTCATCGAATGGGGCGAGGCGGCGTGGTCGTGGGGCGTGTCGCGCCTGACGCGGGCCCGTTCCGGCGTGCTCAGCCGGGCGGCGAAGCGCTGAGCAGACGGGCCGCTTCTTCGACGTCCTTGTCGCCGCGGCCCGAGCAGCAGATCACCACGTTCTGGTCTTTCTTGAGCTTCGAGGCGATCCGCACGCCCTCAGAGATCGCGTGCGCGGTCTCGAGTGCGGGGATAATGCCTTCGCAGCGGGCCAGCAGCGTGAACGCCTCGAGGGCCGCGCTGTCGGTGCAGGTCGTGTACTTCACGCGCCCGGCGTCGCGCCAGTACGCGTGCTCGGGGCCCACGCCGGGGTAGTCCAGGCCCGCCGAGCAGGAGTGCACGTCGGCGGTCTGCCCGAACTGGTCTTGGAGCACATAGCTGAGCGACCCGTGCAGGATGCCGGGCGCGCCCGCCGAGATCGACGCGGCGTGCTGACCGGGCTCGCTCGAGCGCCCGCCGGCCTCGACGCCGACGAGGTCGACCTTCGTCTCGTCCACGAAGGGGAAGAAGATGCCCGCCGCGTTGGAGCCGCCGCCCACGCACGCCACGATGCAGTCGGGCAGCTTGGTGAACAGGCGCAGCGACTGGGCCTTGGTCTCCTGCCCGATGATCGACTGGAAATCGCGGACAATCATGGGGAAGGGGTGGGGGCCGACGACCGACCCGATGATGTAGTGGGTGTTCTCGACCGAGCCCATCCAGTCGCGCATGGCCTCGTTGGTGGCGTCCTTGAGCGTGCGCGAGCCCGAGTCGACCTCGATGACGCGGGCCCCGAGGATCTTCATGCGGATCACGTTGAGCCGCTGGCGGCGCACGTCCTCGGCGCCCATGTAGACGTCGCACTCAAGCCCCAAGTGCGCCGCCGCCGTCGCCGACGCGACGCCGTGCTGGCCCGCGCCCGTCTCGGCGATGATCCGCCGCTTCCCCATGGCGCGGCACAGCAGCCCCTGACCGAGCGTGTTGTTGATCTTGTGGGCGCCGGTGTGGGCCAGATCCTCGCGCTTGAGCCAGATCGTGGCGCACTCGCCGATGCCGCCCTGCTTGCGGTTCATCTGCGCGGCGTGCTGCGTCAGGCGCTCGGCCCGGTACAGGGGGGTCGGCCGCCCGGCGAAGCTCTTGAGCAGTTCGCGAAGCTCGTCCCAGAACGCGGCGTTGGCGCAGGCTCGCTCGTAGGTCTCGGAAAGTTCCTGCAGGGCGGCGACCAGAGTCTCGGGCACGTACGAGCCGCCGTAGGCGCCGAAGCGGCCCTGGGGCGTGGGAACCTCGGAGAGTTTGGGAGCCGGAGCGGTGGGGGGCATGACGGAGCGTAGGGGGTGTGACAAAAGTGCGAAGGTGGGGCCGACCGCGGCGGCGCATCATCCGACCTGCTGGGCCCGGGCGGTGTCGCGGGCCAGGTGACGAGCGCCCAGCAGCCAGAAGACGGCGCTCACGACCATGGCCCCGCCCACGATCAGGAACGCCGTGTTCATGTCGCCCTTGGGGTGGGTCGGCGAGCGCGTCCCGTCGCAGACGCGTCCGATGATCGCGGGGCTGATGGCGTCGCCGAGGAGGTGGATGGAGAGGATGGTGAGGGCATACGCGCTGGCGCGGACGCCGGGGCGGGTGACGTTGGCGGTGATCGTGTTCGACGGCCCGGTGTTGAAGAACAGGCAGAACACGGCGGCGAACATGAGCACCCACGCCAGCGGGAACGGCGCGTAGAGGGTGGCCAGGAAGAAGGGGAATCCCAGGAGCATCCCGACGCCCGAAACCAGGAAGTACGAACCGGGGAACCGGGCCCGGAGTTTGTCAGCGGTGTAGCCCCCGAGCAGGGTGGCGCTCAGGCCCGCGACAACCACGATGGCGCCGAAGGTGGTGTTGACTCCGGCGGGGTCGGACAGCCCGCGGAATTCGAGGATGTACGTGGGCATCCAGAACGAGATGCCGCCGACCGCAAAGGTCATGGCGGTCATGCCGAGGGTGTTGTAGATGAAGGATGGGACGCGGAAGATTTCTGCGTAATCGGCGAGGCGTGGACGCGCCGCGGGGCGTGCCGCGGGGGCGTCGGACATCCCGCGGACCGGGTCCTTGCGGAGAAACGCCAGCACGCCCAATGTGATGCCCGGGGGCACCACGAGGTAGAAGGCCCAGTGCCAGGAGAGGTGCTTGGCCATGAGGCCGCCGAAGGCGTAGCCGATGGCGGTGCCAACGGGGATGGCCATATAGAACCACGCGAGCACGCCGCCCCGGCGCTCGACGGGGTACATGTCGGCGATGAGGGTGGGGGCGGTGGGCCCGTACGCGGCTTCGCCGATGCCCACGAAGACGCGGGTGAGGAGCAGGAGGAGGTAGGTGTGGGCGAGGCCCGAAGCGCCTGAGGCCAGGGACCAGAGGATGACGCCGATGCCGATGATCGTCCACCGGCTGGTGCGGTCGGCGAGCCACCCGAACGCGGGCGCCAGGAGCATGTACGTGACCATGAAGGCCGTCGTGAGGTAGCCCATCTTGGTCTTGGCGTTCGGGTCATCGGCCGCCAGAAGCTGGTCGCGGACCATGGGCTCGACCGCGGCAAGGATGTAGCGGTCGATGTAGTTGAACAGGTTGATGAACAGCAGCAGCGCCAAGGCGCGCCGCGCGGAGCGTGCGGGGTTGTTCGCGGTCAGGGCCATCCGTCGACCCAGAGTATCAGCTACTGATGGTCGCGCCGCGGCCGGTCATCCCGGTCGTATCTCAGAACGCGGCGCGGGCCCCGAGCGTGCATGCGAGGAACTCGGTCTGGATGTTCTTGGCGTCGTTGGAGAATCGTCCGAAGCCGACGTGCTCTTGTGGAGCGCCGGTCTCGGGCCACGTCGTGAACTGGATCAGATCGCGAGCGGCGCCCGCCGCGGCGTAGCGATCGTGCAGGCGATGGATGAACTCCCGTTGTGTTGCCGCGGGGATAAGCCGGTCGGCCTCCGAATGGAGCGCCAGCAGGGGCACCGGCGCGAACGTCGCCAGGTGCTCGGCAGGGTCGAGCGTCCGCACGCGCGCAGGATCGTGATCGACGAGCCAGCGAGCGCCGGGATTTGGACCGTTCTGTGCTGGAAAGTACAGCCCCGCCAGCCACCCGCAGGTCGCCTCGACGGCGCACGACCGGAACGGGTGCGGATCGCACAGCCGCCGCAGCGTGACCATCCCGCCCAGGGACATGCCGCCGAGCGCCGCACGGGCGAGATCGAACAGCCCGCGATAGTCCGCTCCGGCCAGCGCATCGATCACGCGCGGCAACTCGCCGAGCGTCCTCTCGATCACGTCGAGCGTGGCCCCGGGTTTCTGCATCGAAGGAACCGCCCGCTCGCCGTGCCCGGGCAGGTCGACCGCGCAGGCCGCGATCCCGGCCCGGATCCATCGCAAGTATCGTCCGGGGTCGAGCTCCTTGTTGGCCGTGCGCCCGTGCAGCCAGATCACGACCGGCGCGGGCGAGGTCCAGTCCGGGTGGGCGAGAAGCACCGGGATGTCACCGAACCGCACGGTCCGTGCGCGGCTCGCCAGATCTCGCGGGAACTGAGCGAACCGGGCGTCCACGGCTACAACGCCACCCGCTCGCCGCGACGGATCTCGCGCGGTCGTGACGCCCCGCGAAGGTCCTCGGGGAACATCGCGGTTGAAGGCGCGATCTCCAGCACGCAGTCGGCAGCGCCGTCGGGCCTGCGCGGGACCTTGAGGCCGGCGCTTTCCAGCCATCGCGCCGCCCGCTCGGTCTGGAGCGTGCGGCTTGATTCAACGCTGTCGATCCCCGTCGCGTTCTTGATCGGCGCGAACTCCTCGACCCGGTCGGTCTCGTACACGATCGAGGCGCGGCATCGGGCCAGCGCATCGAACACAAACTTCTCCAGCTTCACCCCGTTGTTTGACGTCGGGTTGATCGACGCCCCCGTCTCAAGGTCGATGCACGGGACTTTTTTCTCCGCCCGGTGGAACGGCAGCTCGAAGTCCGGGTTCGTCGCCAGCTTTTCGATGAATGCCACGCCGATGATGTGGATCGCGATCGAGCCGGCGAGGAACTTCAGCGTGCCGTCGCCAAGGCGCGCGTTGGTCAGGGCCGCGGGAAGATCGGAGTATTCAACAACTTCCGTCTTCCCGTTCACGCGGCAAAACACTCCGACTTTTTCCTCCGCCGACGCCTTGGGCACCATCTTGCTCGACATTTCACCCGATGAGTCCGCTGCCGCGGCGTGCAGGCCCAGGAACACCGGGTCAATCACGCGCACGGTCGGGTTGTCCACCTGGAAGTAGCTCAGGTGTTCCACGCCGCGCTTCTTCATGTCGTCCAGCGAGCCCGACACGTTCAGAGCCCGGATCGCGCCGCCGTGCCCGTCGGGGTTGGTCGCGATCTCGTGGCGCGAACTCATCAGCATCCGCCCGCTGGCAATGTCGAGCGAGGGCATGACTCCCTGCGGGAAGAACTTCACGTCGGACTCGGGGAGCCCGAAGAACCGGTGCTCCCTGAAGAACGCGACGGTGGCCATGTGGTTGAGCGGGCTGGTCATGATGTACCAGGGAATCGCCGCACCGTACCTGGCGCGCGAGGCCAGGATGCCCTCGGCGAAGATCTGGAAAAGCGGCTTGTTGGTCACGGCGCCAGCCGGGTAGCAGCCTTTGGGGCCCTCATACCCGAGGCGGCTGCCTTGGCCGCCGGCGACCACGAACGCACCGACCTTGCCGCGCCGGATGAGGTCTTCGCCGGCGTGCTTCATCGCGCCACGGTCCCATGGGCGTGTCGCGGACGCCGGGTCGTGGGGGTAGTACGGCGCGGGCTCGATTTCCGGCGGGAGCGCGAACGTCGGCTTGTGCTTGACGTACGTCTGCACCCAGCGCGGCAGGGATTCAAGATCGATCGACTCGACCTGTTCCAGCAGGGCCCGCTGCTGGCCCGGCGTGAGGAGGTCGTAGAACTTCAGCACGTGATCCTGCTGGATCACGGCCAGGCGTGAACGGACATCGGCGAGTGACGGCATGACTTCTCCCGGTAGGCCGGCGGATCGTAAGTCCGAGGCGAACTCGACGCATCGTGTGCCGCGGCACTCAAGGGCGAAACCGGCGGGAAATCGGGTACAGTCTTGCCCATGGCGGACGCACAGGTCAGCACCTTCAGATCCGATCTGTTCATCAAGCCCACCCGGCCTGTGCTGGTGGCCCCGTCGATCCTCTCGGCCGACTTTGCCCGCCTCGGGGAGGACAGCCGCGGGGTCATCCGGGGCGGCGCCGACCTGCTGCACCTGGACGTGATGGATGGGCACTTTGTCCCGAACCTGACGATGGGTCCTGCCTTGTGCCTGTCCCTTTCCCGGGCGCTCCCGGGGGTCTTCCTCGACGTGCACCTGATGGTGACGGACCCGGCTCAGTATGTCGGGAGTTTCGCCGCTGCGGGCGCCAGCCACCTCACGTTCCACGTCGAGGCGGTGGGGGAGCGGGATGCCCAGGCTTTGGCCGGGGAGATTCGATCCAAGGGGATGAGCGTCGGTATCGCGATCAATCCCCCGACGCCGGTCGAGCGGATCGAGCCATACCTGGCGCTGGCGGACCTGGTGCTGGTTATGTCGGTGAACCCCGGGTTCTCCGGGCAGAGCTTCATCCATGAAACGCTGGCCAAGACCCGGGCGATCAAGCCGCGGCTCCGACCGAATCAGCGGTTGGAGATGGACGGCGGAATCAACGGACGCAATGCAACCGCGGTGCGCAGCGCCGGGTGCGACGTCATCGTCGCCGCCTCGGCGATTTTCGGGCTGGAACCGGCGGCACGGGCGGGCGCGATCGGCGACCTTCGGGGTTCGTGAAGGCCGAGTTCAGGCCCAGAAGGCCTTGTTTGGTTAATATTTGGTATCAAGTTCTCGGCGGTTGCTCGCCGAAACCCTCCTGCTAGACTTTGCCCGTTCAAGATCGCCGCGATACCGAGCGGAGGCCCGGGCGTCGGGACGAAGTCGGGATCGCAGGAGCCGCCGGCGGAGGCTGGCGAGCACGTATGGCCCGTTCGACACATGCCGCGGTATGGCTGGTTCGCGCCGGTCCGACCGTGTGGGATGAAGAAGGGCGTCTGTGCGGGAGCACGGACCTGCCCCTGAGCGAGCGTGGCCTCAACGAAGCCCACGCCCGGTCCCGCGTTCTGCGGGGTCAGGTTCTGTCCATGGTGCTGTGCGGCCCGGGCGAGGCGTCCCTGACGACCGCCAAGGTGGTCGCCAACGTGAGCGGGTGCAAGGTCAAGGTCGCCGACGGTCTGCGGGAAATGGCCTTTGGGCTCTGGGAAGGTGTTCTGGAGTCTCAGATCGAGGATCGCTGCACCACCACCTTCCGGACGTGGAAGGAAGACCCCGCCAAGGTGAGCATCCCGGGCGGCGAGCCGATGGCGGAAGCACGCGAACGCATGCTCGAGGTGTTCCGCAAGCTTGTGCCCAAACACGCCGACAAGCCGGGGACGCTGGCGGTCGTGCTCCGCCCCGTCTGTTTCGGGCTGGCGCGGTGCTGGATCCAGGATGTGCCGACTTCGCAACTGTGGACGCTCGCGGCCCAAGGAATCGGGGTGGAGCGTCTGAGTGTTGACTGCTCGCGTCTTCGCGAGCGTCTTGGTTTGTTGAAGGCTTCTGCGGCTCGGTGAACCCGGCGTGCCGGCGGGTTGCCGCCGGTGCGAATCCCGGGTTCTCGGACCGCTGGGGCGCTCGTGACGGGGTACGGGTTGGGGCTTTCGGGCCCGGCGTGTTTTCCCGCCGCGACCGCCAAGTACGGAGAGGAACTCCATTCATGGCCCAGCTCTCGACAAGGACGTGGCAGGAAGTACGCCCCGCGCGCCGGGCAACGATCCCCGAGGGCCTCTGGCTGCGCTGCCCCAGCTGCGGCAAGATGGTCTACCGCAAGAACCTTGAGGCCAACCTGCACGCCTGCCCCGAGTGTGGGCACCACTTCCGGATCGGCGCCGCCGAGCGCGTCAAGCAGCTCGCCGACCCGGGCTCGTTCCAGCCGATGTTCACCGCCCTGGCCCCGACCGACCCCCTGCACTTCCGCGACCTTAAGAGCTACAAGGACCGGCTCCAGTCCGAGCAGGTCCGCACCGGGGCGGTGGACGCCATCAAGGCCGGTCGCCTGTTCATCAAGGGTCGCGAAGCGGTGCTCTGCGTCCTGGACCTGACCTTCATGATGGGCTCGATGGGCAGCGTGGTCGGCGAAACCATCACGCGGGCGATCGAGCACGCGACCGAGAGCAACCTGCCGCTGGTGATCGTCTCCGGCTCGGGCGGGGCCCGCATGCAGGAATCAGGTCTTTCGCTGATGCAGATGGCCAAGACCTCGGCCGCCCTGGCGCGCCTCGACGACGCGGGCGGGCTGTTCATCAGTGTGCTCACCGACCCGACCACCGGCGGCGTGACGGCCAGCTTCGCGATGCTCGGCGACGTGATCCTGGCCGAGCCCAAGGCGCTCGTCGGGTTTGCCGGGCCGCGCGTGATCCAGCAGACCATCCGCCAGGAACTGCCCGAGGGATTCCAGCGGTCGGAGTTCCTGCTCAAGAGCGGGATGGTCGACCGTGTGGTGCCTCGCGCGCAACTGCGGACCGAGATCGCGCGCATCATCGACTACGCCGGCAAGTGAAGTGAGCGATCCGGCCAAGCCGCAACTCGGCGAGAACGATCGCCCGCACGGACGAGTGCGCTGGTGGTGGTACGTGCTGGCCGGCGCCGCGTACGGGGCGCTGACGGCGCTCAGCCTGCCGCCCTTTGGATGGTGGTTTCTGACCTGGCTCGCGCCGCTGCCGCTGGCGCTGGCGGCGCTCGCCGGCGCGCCCCGCGCGGCTCGGATGTCCCTGCTCGTCGGGCTGGGCTCGCTGCCCATGTGGCTCTACGAGATGAGCTACATCAACGCTATCACCGCGGCCGGGTACGTGCCGCTGTGCGTGTACCTGTCGCTCTACCCGTTCCTGTTCTCGTGGCTGCTCGCCGTGTGCCGAACGCATCTGCGGCGAGTGCCGATCGCGCTCACGTTCCCGATTCTGTGGGTCTTCGTCGAGCTGCTGCGGTGTGAGATCGTGCTCAACGGGTACCCGTGGTTCCAGCTCGCCCAGCCGCTCATCGAATCGCCCGGCCTGGCCGCGCCGGCGAGGATTGGCGGGGAGTACCTTGTCAGCTTCATGGTGGCGTGGGTGGCCGGGGCGTTCTTGGATGTTGTCGCCTCCCGCCCGCGTTGGCGGCGCGGGGCGGCTTTCTTTGCCGCGGCAGGGCTGGCGTTCTTGCTGGCGTCCTTGCCGAGCGGACACGTCACAGGTCGGTCCTTCAACGCCGGTCTCGTTCAGACCAACCTCCCGCAGAGCAACAAGATCGGCTGGACCATCGAGGAGCGCGTCCGCGACATGGCGCGGTGGACCGAGCTCACGCGCCGGGCCGCCGCGGCAACCCCGCGGCCCCAAGTGATTGTGTGGCCGGAGACCATGTTCCCAGGCTTCTTCCTCGACGCCGACGCGGTGCGCACGCTCCGCGACAACGGCATCGGCCTCCCGATCCGGCGCGCCGACGGTGCCCCCGACCGGGTCCTGCTCGCGGGCTTTGCGGACCAGCTCCTGGGGCTGTCGCTGGAACTGGATGTGCCGATGCTCGTCGGCGGCATCGGCGTGGAAGGGCTGCGCGTCATCCATCGCGACGGCGGCGGCGTCGGGCTGGAGTTCGATGGACGCCACAACAGCGTCTTCTTTCTTGAACAGGGGCGTATCGCCGGGCCGCGCTACGACAAGATGGCGCTGACCCCCATGGGCGAGTACATGCCCGTCGTCGGCCGGTGGAAGTGGCTCCAGGACCGCCTCCTGGCGTTCGGCGGCAACGGGATGGCGTTCGATCTCAAGGCCGGGACCGATCCCACGGTGTTCGAGGTGCCAACTGAATTCGGGCCGGTCCGGATCGTGACGCCCATCTGCTTCGAAACGACTTGGGCCACGCAGTGTCGGCTCCTGGTGGGCGCCGGCGGCTCGCGCCGGGCCGACGTCCTGGCGTGCCTCACGAACGACGGATGGTTCGCCGACTCCGACCGCGGGCGGGAGCAGCACCTGCAGGCGGCCCGGTGGCGGTGTCTGGAACTTGGCACCCCCATGATCCGCGCCGCCAATACCGGGATCTCGGCGGCCATCGACCAGGACGGTCGCGTCTTGAAGCAAGGTGTGGACGGGCAGGCCCGGACGACCGATATCGACGGCGTACTTTCCGTTTCTGTTCCGATTCCGTCGGGGGAGACGACGTACTTACGGCACGGCGACCGGTTCCGAGGGCCGGCGCTGGCGGCGGGGGCGCTGCTGGCGGCCGTGGGCGTGGTGTCGAACCTGGTCGCGTGGCGGCGGAAACGAGCGGGCGGCGACGGCGCCGCAAGGCCGGAGATCAAGCGATGAAGCGTCAGACTCGGACAACGGCGGCTCCTCTGGCGGCGATCGCGGCGCTGGGGGGCGTGCTCGCCGCGATGCCCGCGTGCCAGTCCACGAGCAAGTCCTCCAGCCAGGCGTCCAAGCAGCCTTCAACCGAATCCGCCCAGCCGGCCGAGTCGGGCACGTCGATCCCCACGGCCCCGGTGGTCGTGAAGAACTACTCGGACCGGATCGTGATGTCGGAACTGCGTGAGCGAGCTATCGGTGTGATCGAGACCGCCGCGCGAAGCCCGAGCGCCGAGGTCCGCACCAACGCCGTCGAGGCGTCGATGAAGATGCCGGCGCGCGCCGAGCCGTTGCTCGCGGCGGCGTTGAAGGACGACAGCCCCGCGGTGCGCACCGTTGCCGCCATGGCGGTCGGGCGGCTGAAGGACCGTGACCTCGTGTCCTCCGTTCGCCCCCTCCTGGATGACCCGTCGGATTACTGCCATTCCGCCGCGATTTACGCGCTGACGATGTGCGGAGATCAGATCGATCCTTCGCCGTTGGCCTCGATGCTGCTCTCGTCGCCCTCGACAAAGGTCCGCGCTCACGCGGCGACCATCCTCGGGATGATGGGGAACCCCACCGCCCTGCCCCTGCTGAAGCAGGCCGCGCACGACGGGGCGCCCAAGTCGACGCAGGTCGACGAGAAGCTCCTTCAACTCCAGATCGCCGAGGCGATGGTGCGCCTGGGCGACTACCAGGCGATCAACGCGGTGTATTCGGGTCTTTACCCCGGTCGCGCCGAGGAGCTCGAGGCGTCAGCCCTGGCGGCGCAGATCCTGGGGGAACTCCGCGATCGGGCCTCGATCGACCGGCTCATCTACGTCGCCGAATACCGCAACCCCCAGGGACAGCGGTACAGCGCCGAGGTGCGTCTGGCCGCGGCGACCGCCCTGGCGCGCATCGGGATCGTGCGCGGTGGCTTTATCGCCGATGAATTCTGGGCCAGCACCATCCCGGCGCTGCGCTCGCAGGCGGCCTTTGCGTACGGCGAGATCGGCACGCCCGAGGCCCTGGCGCACCTTGAGGTGATGCTCGGGGACGCCGACCCGCGCGTGCGCGTGTCGGCCGCCCACGGCGTGCTGAACATCATCGACACGTTGCACGGCACCCGGACCCACAACGCCCCTTCGCGATAATCGAGCCCCCTTCCCGGCGCGGCGGAACCGCCGGCCGTTTGACACAGAATGGATGGGTGCGGTATCACTTCGCACCGGCGCGGTGTCGTCGGACGGTGCTTGTTCGGTCGATGCTTACGCCGGGTTGCGGAAGGCTTTGAGGAGAGGGGTTGGCACCGACGCGCGAACCGGGCGTGAAGGCGTTACAATCGGCCCCCCGCTCGGCGGTACGGTCGACGCGCGGTGGAACGGACGGGCGAATCAGACACGGGCGGCGGAACGGCGCGAGCCCGAGACGACAGACCTTGAGGAGCGCAATGTGCACATTCTGACCAAGATCCTGGTGGTGTTCGCGGCGGTGCTGAGCGTCTTTCTGGCCGCCCTGACCATCGCGTACGCGGCCAACCAAGACCGCATCGCGCAGAGCCTCGCCGGCGAGCAGGCGCTCCGCGAGCAGGCCCGCGCCGCTCTCGACACGCAGGTCGCCCAGGCCAAGACCCAGCAGGTCGAATCCAAGGCCCAGATCGACAAGCTCTCGGGCGAGATCGCCCAGCGTGAGGCGGAGAAGAACCAGCTCCAGACGGAGAACGCCCGGCTGCTCTCCGAGAAGAACAAGGCCGAGACGGCCCGCCAGTCGATCGAGAGCAAGATCGCCGAGCTGGGGGAGCTCGCCAAGACCCAGGCCTCGATGATCTCCAGCTACCGCAGCGAGGTGACGACCCTCCGCGACAACGAGATCGACTACCGCAAGAAGTCGCTCGACCTCGAGGCCCGTCTCAGCGACCTCGAGAGCCAGCGCGAGGTGCTGACGCAGACCACCCGCGCCCTGCAGGAGCAGCTCGCCGAGGCCAAGCTGGCCCAGGAGAGCTCGCTCAAGAGCGGCGGGTCCGGGCTCTCGACGTCCAAGGGCTCCGACGCGGGCGTGTTCGTTCCCCAGACGGCGATCCAGGGCCGCATCGAGAAGACCATGCTCGACCCCGCGTCCAAGGCCAAGCTCGCCCAGATCAACGTGGGCAGCAACGACCAGGTCCGCGAGAACATGAAGCTCGCGATCGTGCGCGACAATAACTTCGTCGCCAACCTCATCATCGTCCAGACCGATCTCAAGTGGTCCGTCGGCCGCATCGAGAACATCAACCAGCGCCTGGCCACCGACGGCAAGCCCGTCGAGGTCCGCTCGGGCGACCTCGTGCTGAGCGTCATCAAGTGATCGCGTCGCGCCGGGCCGCGACCGGGCCCGCGCCCGCCACCCGCCCGTCGCCCTTCGGAGCAGCACCATGAGTCAGTTCGGCATGCAGATGCCCGGCGGACGAGCGCGGCGCAATGCCTCGCCCGATGTCTACGCCGCCCTCGGGTTCGTCGCCGTCGCCTTCCTGCTCGTCGCGTGCGTCATGATGTGGCAGGCCGCGTCGCGCGTCGGCAAGGACGGCAACCCGTTCGAGCTGCAGGAGCAGGGGAAGATCCAGCTCAAGAAGTAAGGCTTATCGGGCGCGGCAAGACGCCCGATCGTTCGCCGGGGCCGCGGTCACTTGACACCGACCCGCGCGCGACTACATTCCTCCTGCTCCGCTCCGGCCTGTAATCACGGTCCGAGGCGCGGGCGACAATTCGATCGACTCACTTTCGTCTGTTTTTCGGGGCGGTAGCTCAATTGGTTAGAGTACCGGACTGTCGATCCGGTGGTTGCGGGTTCGAGTCCCGTCCGCCTCGCTTGTGGAAGTCCCGAGCCTCTCGGGACTTCCGTCGTTTTTGGGAGACGCGTCAATCTCGGTCTTCACGTTCCCCATAGTGCGGCGGCGACAGGGAGTTCCGAGGGGCGCGCGCTGAACGAGGGGCGTGCGCCACGCGGCGAGTCTTTGGGCCACCCAACGCAATGTCTGTTGTTCGCCGTTCGCTGCCCGGGGACTACATGGGCGCGGCCAATGCCAGAGCGTCGTGACCGCGCGGCAATACCTTTCCGCGGACCGCGTTTGTCGTGACGACGGGGGATTCAAACTGTCCCCCGATTCGCGACCCCGCGCGTGATTGGAAGCAGGATGCGCCGTTGCCTACTTGCCGCCTTGGTGCTGTTGGTGACAACCAGCGCAGCGTTGAGTCACTTTGAAACGGCAGAGTCGCCACCCGATCGAGCCGGCTCGGCGGCCGCGCCCAACTTCATCTTTATCCTCGGCGAGGGCCACGGATGGTCCAGCACGTCGGTCCAGATGGACGACCGGGTGCCGACGTCCAAGCAAGCCGACGGGCTCACGCCCAACCTCGAGAAGCTGGCCGCCCAGGGGATGCGCTTCAGCGACTTCTACGCAACCTGCCCGCGCTGCACGCCGTCGCGGGCGAGCTTCTTCACCGGCATCAGCCCGGCCAAGCTTCACATGACGTACGTCAACGAGAGCGGCAACCAGCGCGATGGCAAGGATCGCGCCAAGGGACGTCCGGCCGCGCCGGGCAAAGGACAGGCAGACGCCGACGTTCCGTTGCTGCAGCGCATGATCGCGCCGCAGCCCGACATGGAACTCCCCTCCGGCGTGAAGACCACCGGCGACGTGCTGCGGGCCGGCGGCTACGCGACCGCCCATTTCGGCAAGTGGCACGTCGGACGCGCCAGCCCCGCGCGCCACGGCTTCGACGAGACCGACGGCGCCAACAACAACGACGGCCCCGCCCACAACGCCAAGCCCAACCCCGTGGAATCACGTTCGATCACCGACAAGGGCCTCGCGTTCATGGAGGCCCAGACCAAGGCCGGAAGGCCGTTCTTCCTCCAGCTCTCGCACTACAGCGCTTCCAACGAGGACGAGGTCACGCCCGAGTCGCTCGCCGAAGTGAAGGCGCTCATGCCCGGCCTCAAGGGCAAGGCGATGTTCACCGCCGCGGGCATGCGGGATATGGACAAGGCGATCGGGCGCGTCATGCAGTGCGTCGCCGAGCTGGGCATCGCCGACCGCACATACATCTTCTTCAGCACCGATCACGGCTCGCCCGGCGGCGGTGGTGGGGGCGGCGGGAACCGCGGCGGTGGCGAAGCCAACGCGCCGCTCGCCCGCGGCAAGGGCAGCGTGCAGGAGGGCGGCGTCAGAATTCCGTTCATTGTGCGCGGCCCCGGAATCAAGCCTGGGACGATCAGCCACGTTCGTGCCACCGGTATGGACCTGCTCCCCACGCTCGCGGACCTCGCCCGCGCACCCATCGCCGTCGATCCCAAGTCCAAGGACGAGAAGCTCACGATCGAAGGGGGGAGCCTGGTCCCGGTGCTCAAGGGTGGTGGCGACGGAACGGTCAAACGCCCGCACGAAGAGATCGTGATCCACTTCCCGCACTACGACCTGGGCAATGGCGGGCCGGCGTCGGCGATCTACGTCGGCAATCTCAAGCTGCTGCGGGTCGACGAGACGGGCCATCGCATGCTCTTCGACATGTCCACGGACTGGGCCGAGAAGGACGATCTCGCGGCCTCCAAGCCAGACAAGGTGAAGGAACTCGAGGCCAGGCTTGACGCGTACCTCGACGCCGTTCACGCCCAGCGCGCCGTGCCCAACCCGGCCTACGGAATGGGTGATCCCTCGACCGCGCCAGCGCCGGCTGGTCGCAAGCGCGGCGGAGGCAAGGGTGGCGGCTGACGCGCGCCCCGAACCCAGACGTTCTCCCGTGCGGAGTGCCCGCGAGCATTCTTGCCCGGCGCAACACAAGGCAGGACCATGCTCAATCGCACGAACCAAGTTCTCGTCTCACTGGCGTTCTTCTTCTTCGGCTACCCGACCGCGGCTCACCCCCCCGATGAGCACGGGAACCACTCCGTCGAGCCCCACGCTCACGCCGGCCCCGCGTCCGTCCGCACCTGGACCAACGCCCGGACCCGGGAGATCGTTCGCGGGTCCTTCCTCACCGCGCGTGACGGCATGGTCAGCGTCGAGCGAGAGAATGACGATGTTGTCGTCTTCGCGATGGCGGAACTCTCCGAGCCTGACCGTGCCGAAGCAAAGCGCCGCATCGCCGAGATCAAGGCTCTCAACGAGCGTCTGGCCGCGTCAGCCGTCTCGGCCGGGACCGATACCGCCGCTGCCCCTTCGGCAGACCCGGCAAGGCCGTCGCAGGCCGCGCCCTTTGAGCTCTTTGCGCCGTTCGTGAAGACCCGGTGGGACGAGCAGTGGCTCTACGTCGAGTCCGACGGCCTGCCCCACGCCCCCGTCACCCACCCGCTCATGGTCGGCATCAAGAGCTGGCAGCAGCAGGTCCCACTGCCACAGGTCTACACGGGCGACAACGCGTGGCGGATCCCCCTCAAGCCGGAACTTGCCGAGAAGCCGATCTCGGGGAAAACGCAGCTCTTCCGCGGCGCCATCGCCCTGGCCGCCAACGGGGTGCCGATCTTCAACGCGCTCAACAACCGCGGCGACGACACGTTCAAGGTCGGCGAGCTCGATGAGTACGGCGGGCACGCGGGCCGGGCCGACGACTACCACTATCACATCGCGCCGCTGGCCCTTCAGAAGATCGTCGGAAGGGACAAGCCGATCGCGTACGCGCTCGACGGCTTTCCCCTCTACGGGCTCTTCGATCCAATCGCGAAGAAGGGCACCGAGAAGGCCTGCCCGCTGGGGAGCACGGCCAAACTCGACGAGCTCAACGGGCACTTCGGCGTCAACACCGACGGCTCGCGCGGGCTGTACCACTACCACGCCAGCATCGCCTACCCGTACATCAACGGCGGCGTGCGCGGCAAGGTCACCGTCAAGGACGACCAGATCGATCCGCAGCCCAGAGCCAACCCCGTCCGTCAGTGGCTCCAGCCGCTGCGGGGCACCACCATCACCGGCTTCAAAGCACTTGCCGAGAAGTCGTGGTCGCTTGAGTACACCCTCGCCGGCAAGAAGCACCTGGTGAACTTTCGGATCGAAAGCGGGGGCAAGTACATCTTCGAATTCGTCGACCCCGACGGCACCACAAAGACCGAGACGTACCAGGCTCGTCCCGATCGTGACCGGCCCCCGCAGAGAGATGGCGATGCCAAAGACCGTACTCGGCGCCGCGGACGCGACGGCGCTCCGGGGGACCGTACTTCCTCCCCGCCGGAGGAGCAGGCCCAGCCAGCAACCCCCGCACTCAAGGCCGCCACATCTGATTTCAAACTGACCAGCCCCGCGGTGGGCGACGACGCCAGACTGTCCGCGGAGTTCACGTGCGACGGCGCGAGCATCTCCCCGCCGCTGGCGTGGGCCACAGCCCCCGCGGGCACGAAGAGCTTCGCGATCACGATGCACCACATCCCCGGCCCTCCCCGTCCCGGTGATCGCCCGGGAGAGGACAAGCACGTGTACCTCGTGCTGTACAACCTCCCCGCCGACACTACCTCGCTCGAAAAGGGCCAGACCAAGATCGGCGACCGCGGCATCAACACCGTGAATCGGCGCGCGGAGTATGCGCCCCCGTGCTCCAAGGGCCCCGGCCCCAAGAAGTACACGCTCACCGTTTACGCCTTGAGCGAAACGACGGTGTCGCCAGCGACGGACGGGGCGGCGGCCGGCGTCACGATGGACGGCCTGCTGGCGGCGATGAAGGACAAGACCCTCGCGGCCGCGACTCTCGATGTGACCTACGAGCGCCCGGGGAATCGATAGGAATCACATGTCACTCTGGCCGAGTCGAACCGCCGTGGCCCGTTCCTCGACGCTGGTCGCGTCGATATTGCTCGGCGTCGTGGCGCTTGTTTCCACGTACGCAGCGCCGGGCGATGGATCAGAAAGCAAGATGTCGGAGCAGCCGGAAAGCAAGGCCAGCGGACGCGGGCTCATCGCGGAGATGAGCGCGTTCCACACCGACGTGCCGGCGCACCCGTTCGACATTGTGCTCGTGCGCCCGACGGCGACATCCATCACCGTGAGCGTGCTGAGCTACGCCGACACCGAGGGCTACATCGAGTTCGGCACCGAAGCGGGGACGCTGGACCGGCGAACCGCCTCGAAGCCGTTCAAGGCCGGCGTGCCCGAGCTTTTCGTGCTCGACGGCTTGGCGCACGACACCGGGTATTCCTACCGGTGGCGCTACCGGGAAGGGCCCGACGCGGCCACGAAAGCGCCCGCGAAGGGTGCCGCCTTCGCGTTGAGCCCGCCGTACTCGTTCCACACGCCGCGCAAGGCGGGCCACACGGGGGCCTTCACGTTCACCATCCAGGCCGACTCGCACCTGGACAGCAACATGACCCCCGCGGTCTACGAGCGGACGCTCGCCAACGCGCTGGCGGACAAGCCTGATTTTCACGTCGACCTCGGCGACACGTTCATGACCGACAAACGCCGTGATTTTCACGAGGCCCTGCCGCAGTACATCGCGCAGCGGTACTACTTCGGTCAGCTCTGCCACTCGGCCCCGATCTTCATGGTGCTCGGCAACCACGACGGCGAGTGGGGGTACGCGGCCGCCGGGCCAGACGAGATGGCGGGGTGGTCCTTTGCCCAGCGGACGCGCCTGTTCCCGCCGCCCCAAATCTACTCCGCAACAGATCTCCACGAACCTCCCATGTACACCGGGCGCACCTCGCTCGCCAAGGGGCAGGGCGCCAACTACTACGCCTTTGAGTGGGGCGATGCGCAGATCGTCGTCCTCGACCCGTTCTGGTTCACCGCCACTCGCGCCCGCGGGCCCAAGGGTGCTGCGCAGGCCGCGCAGAACTCCAGCACCGACGAGAATTGGACCCGCACCCTCGGCCGCGGTCAGTACGACTGGCTGGACCGCACCCTCGCGGCTTCGAAAGCCAGGTTCAAGTTCGTGTTCGTCCATCACCTCGTCGGCGGGCTCGGGCGGGACGCCCGCGGAGGTGTCGAGGCCGCCCCGTACTTTGAGTGGGGCGGGAAGAACGCCGACGGCTCCGAAGGCTTCGCCGCCCATCGCGCCGGCTGGCCCATGCCGATTCACCGCCTCCTCGTCGAGCGCGGCGTCGCCGCCGTCTTCCACGGGCACGATCACATGTACGTCCGCAGCGAGCTCGACGGCGTGGTGTACCAGTGCGTGCCACAGCCCGGCAACCCCCGCGGCGGCACGCGCAGCGCCGAGGAGTACGGGTACACGTCCGGCACTATCCTCGGCAGCCCCGGGCATCTTCGCGTGCGCATGAACCCCAACCAAGCCCAGGTCGAGTTCGTCCGCTCCGCCCTGGAACAGCCGCCCGACGCCCGGCGCCGCGAGCGCGAGGACAACGGCGCGGTCGTGAACGCCTACGAGATCAAGCCCCGCACTCCATCGTCACCCGCCCGCGGGAATGGCAGCAACCCGCCGGGCGCGAAGTGAACTCAGCGGCGGCGTCGGATCGCGCCCAGCCCGGCAAGGCCCAGCAGCGCGACAGAGGATGGCGCCGGGATGCCGATCGTGAGAGTGAATCCGGCCCCGGAGTCGCCGCCTTCGCCGAAGGCGCCGCCGACGTTGTTCTTGTAGCCGGCGTAGGACCCTTCGACGCGGTAGAGGCCCGGCTCGAGGTTCCATACCGCCGCGCCGCCGAGAGCGAGCGCAACCCCGTTGCGCTTCAACGTGGCCAGGTTGCCACTCCACTGCGCGATGATCGTGTCGGTGACGGTGAAGCTGAAATTGAATTCGCCCCCGCCCGAGGCGCTGGAGGATTCGCCGGGGCCGATGAAGCCGGGAAGACTGTAGATGGAGTTCACGCCCCCCGAGATGGTCAGAATGCTGCTCTCGGCGAAGTTTGAACTGAAGCTGCCGCTGGTGTACGTCAACGCGGGGGGCGGGCCGCCGATGCCACCGCCGGTATTCCCGCTCCCCGAGAGGTTGCCGTCCATGCTGGAGGTGTCCCAGGTGCCGAACCCGCCAAAGCCGTTGAAGCCGTTGGCGAAAACCTCGGACCCGTTCACGGACTTTCGCGCCAGACCCCAGCCATTGAAGTATGGGAAGCCTTGGTCGTAAACAACCGGGAAGTTGGCGAGCGCGGCCGGCGCAAGCGTGCTGAGAACGACGAGACCCGCGACGCGCCGAGCGTCAAACAGCGAACGAATGCTTTGCACGATGTCTGCTCCCCTCGAGGCGTCTTGCGCGGGAACCCACCCGCGCCGGAAACAACGCCGACGTCAAGCGCGAGAGTCTACCGAAACTCAAATTCTGATCAAGCAATTATGCGGATCCGCCTCATCGGGGCGTGGGCGCGTCGAACTCAGCCGCCGTCTGCCGCCAGGAATGCTCCGGGTCAGACTTGCCCTGCCGACCGTACAGCGCGGCGATGCCCGTCGCCAACGCTTTGAGTTGCAATGGCTTAGCGCCTCCGTTCTTGAGATCCCCAAAGAGCCGCTCGAGGGCCGCGGCGGAGGCATCGGGCTTGCCCGTCTGCTCTAAGCTGTTGGCGTACCACTCGGTCACGGTAACGGTCTCGCCAAACGTCGGGCCGCGAACCTGCCGGTACAGCTCGACCAGGTCCTTGAGAAGCACGACGGCCTCTTCGTGCCGCCGGGTGCGGCGGTAGGCATCGGCGAGGTTGGCGGAGCACATCAGCACGCGCCAGTGATGGTCGGTGAGGGCCTGCTTCATGGCCGGGAGCAGCTCGGTGTAGAGCCGGATGCCCGCTTCGTAGTCGCCGGTCAGATTGGTCATGTACGCGACCTCACCCCGCGCCGCGAGCGTCGTGTCGGCGGTCGGGCCCAGCGAGGCGGTGCATCGGTCGGCGAGCGATCGCATGCGGTCGCGGACCTCGCGCATCCGGTCGATGGCCTGCTTCTTGGCGGCCTCGTCCTTGGCGGTGTACGCGGCAAAGAGGTCCGCGCGGGCGCGAGCCTCTTCGATGCCGATCAAGTTGTAGGTGGTGCTAAGGATTGGCGTGCTCTCTGCCGGGAGCACGCGGGTGCGAATCTCAAGAGCCTCGGTGTACGCGCGCTCGGCCTCGTCGTACTTGCCACCCCACTTATTGACGCCACCGAGGGTGTGCAGAAGCCGGGCCAGAAGGGCGTCGGGCTGGCTGCCCCCGAGGGCCGCACGCCGGGAATCGATCGCCGCGCCCAGTCGCACGATGGCGTCTTCCGATTTCTGCTGACGAAAGAGGCACTCGCTGAGAGAGATCACGAGCCAGTCACGCGCGTCGCGGTCCAGCACGTGGGAGGCGTCGTCGACCGAGACCGCCTCCTCCAGCAACGGGAGCGCCTGGGCGGGGCGGCCGATGTTGAGATAGGCCTGACCGATCGTCCGGAGGACGGGCACGCGGACGGGGGGTCGGTCCATGAGGCGTGCGGTGATCGCCAGCGCGGCGCGATCGAGAACGGTGACGACCTTGATGTCCGGGTCGGCCTGGGCCGCGTCCTCGGCTTCGGCGTTGGCGGCGCCGAGCATGTCGATGATGAGAAAGTCGTTGACGGTCTGTGCCGTGTCGCGCTGTGTCACAGCTTCGGCGCGGGCCTTGGACTCCGCGAGCCTGGCGTCCCGCTCGCGGATGCCGAACCGGACGGACACCACGGAGGCGGTGACGATGGCCACGAGGACAACCGCGGCCGCGGCAACCCCCGCCCGGTTCCGCGAGGCAAACTTCCGGGCCCGGTACAGCCTGCTCTCGGGCCCCGCCGTGAGGGCCTGCCCCGTCAGGTAGCGGGCGATGTCGTCGCGGAGCTCCTGGGCGGTCTTGTACCGGCGGGCGCGGTCCTTCCGCATCGCCTTGAGGGGAATCCACTCCAGCTCGCGCCGCAGGGTGCGCTCCAGCGTTCTGAACTGCGTCTTGCGGTCGCGCGCCACGGCGCTCGTGGCCGAGGCCGTCTCACCCACGCGCGTGCTCGGCCGCGGCGGGTCCACCTCGCGGATGATGCGCTGGATCTCCGCCAGCCCCCGCGAGCGCAGGTCGCGCGGGTCGAAGGGGAGCACTCCCGTGAGGAGCTCGTAGAGGATGACGCCGAGCGAGTAGATGTCGGTCCGCGTGTCGATGTCGAGCTCGCCCCCGGCCTGCTCGGGGCTCATGTACTCGGGCGTGCCGATGAGCATGCCCTCGAGCGTGAACGCGCTCTCGGCCAGCGCGTCCTGCTGGATGGCCTTGGCGATACCAAAGTCAATGACCTTGGCGATCGCCGTGCCGTCGACCAGCTCGACCATGATGTTGCCGGGCTTGAGATCCCGGTGGATCAGCCCCTTGAGGTGCGCGTGCTGTACCGCGTCGCAGACCTGGCTCATCAGCTCCAGGCGCTGGCGGAGGTTGTACCCGCGCGAGTCGCAGAACTTCGTGATCGACTCGCCCGGCACGTACTCCATCACGAAGTACGGACGCCCCGACTCGGTCGTCCCCGCGTCGAGCACCCGTGCCACGTTCGGGTGGTCCATGACCGCCAGCGACTGCTTCTCGAGTTCGAACCGTCCGATGACCGCCGCCGAATCCATCCCCGGCTTGATGACCTTGATCGCCACGCGCTGCTGGAACGGCTGCGTGCGCTCGGCCAGGTACACCACGCCGAAGCCGCCCTCGCCCAGGACCGAGAGGATCGTGTACGGCCCGATCTGCTTGTCGGTGAGCCCCGGATCGGGGACGCGCGGGCCGGAGCGAGCTGCCGCGCCCGGGCCCATGTCGCCCGTGGCCGCCGAGTGCAGAGCCCCGGTGGGGTGGGAGTCCGGGTCCGGCGGACCCGGGAGCGGTGTGGTCGGCAGGTCGTCGCTCATGGAACAACGCCCCACATAAGAACGCTTTGCTCAAACCGCGGCATGCCGGAACCCTCCCCCGGGACGATTGGCCGGGAGTGTAACGAAATCGCAGCCGTGGCTGGCACGCAGGGCGTCTTCGGCACTGAACTGCCCGGGCCGCGGTCGCACGCGTCCCTGGTCGAGATTATCCTGCGGTCGACGCGACCGCGACTGATCGTCGGATCGCGCGGGAGACGGCATCTATGCTTTCATGTCTGTCGAGCCGCGTTCGTGCGTGTTGTCAGGCCGCGGCGGTCACCATGATCGCGCTGGCGGCGACGCGGTCGGTGAACGCGCTGGCAGCGGGCGAGCCGCCGACCGGCGGCACTCCGAGCGGTGCTTCAACCGGTCGGGTCGATCTGCGCCCCGCGTTCGAACGCTGGCACATCGAACGCCGCACGCAGGGAGCGAGGGGAACGTGCTCGGTCTTTGTGGTGACCCAGGCGCTCGAGTACGCCGCCGCGAGTGCGGGGCTCGCGCACGATCGGCTCAGTGTCGAATACCTGAACTGGGCGTCCAACCAGGCCGCGGGCGATGCTCACGACGGCGGATTCTTTTCCGACCTGTGGAAGGGCTTCGCGGCCTACGGGATCTGCACCGAGAAGGAACTGCCGTACCGGGACGCGTTTGACCCGGCGCTCAAGCCCGGTGACGTCGCAACCGAGGGCGCGCGGGCGATGAAGGACGCGGGCCTTCGACTCCACTGGATCAAGGAGTGGGACGTCAGCACCGGCCTGACGTTGGCGCACCTCGACGAAATCAAACGCACGCTGCGAGCGCGTTGGCCCGTGTGCGGCGGGTTCCGCTGGCCGAAGCAGGAGGAGTGGAAGAACAACGTGCTGAACACTCCGCCGCCCGAAGGCGTGCGCGACGGGCATAGCGTGCTGCTGGTGGGGTACCGCGACGATGCCGCGATGCCGGGCGGAGGCGTGTTCATCTTCCGCAATTCGGCCCACGGCGCCCGCGACGGCGAGATGACCTACGCCTACGCCAGCGCGTACATGAACGACGCGGCATGGATCGAAAGCACGAGGGCCCCGGCCGCGAAGGCGGGTGCTTCGCTCAGGACCGACCTGCTCAGTGTGCTCGGCAACGCCCCCATCGGCCGCAACCGGCGCGTGTCGAGCAACATGCAGCCCGATTGGCACACGGAGAACCTGGACATGACGTGGCTCCAGCCCGGCGAGTCGGTCGAAATGCCGGTGCTCGAAGGCCCGGGCGTGATCACGCACATGTGGTTCACCAGCCACGCCGGGTGGGTCGGCGAGCTCAACGCCCTCAGCCTGCGGATCTACTGGGACGGCCGGAAAGACCCCGCGGTCGAGGCGCCGCTCGGCGACTTCTTCGCGGTGGGGCAGGGCAAGCCCGCCGTCGTCGAGAGCATGCCCGTGCAGGTCTCGCCGACGGGCGCGCTCTCCTGCTCCTGGCGCATGCCTTTCGCCAAGTCCGCGAGGATTGTCGTCACCAACGACAACCCCGACCGCGGCACCGGCCTCTACTGGCAGGTCGACTGGACCCAGGTCGACCAGGTGCCCGAGGGCACGCCGTACTTTCACGCGCAATACCGCCAGGAGTACCCCGCGGCCGCGGGGAGTGATTACACGCTCGCAGACCTGCGCGGACGCGGCCTGTACGTCGGCACGGTTCTCTCCGTGACCTCCGCGCAGAACGGGTGGTTCGGCGAGGGTGACGACTTCTTCTACATCGACGGCGAAGCGGTCCCGAGCCTTCAAGGCACCGGGAGCGAGGATTACTTCAACGACGCGTGGGGATTCCGTTCGCGCACTGGCCTTTGGTTCGGCTCGCCCCGCTGGCAGGGAGATTCCGCGGGCGACAGCGGCGTGTGCTACCGCTGGCACCTCCCCGACCCGGTGAACTTCACGACCTCGCTCAAGGTCGCCATCGAGCACAAGGGCAACCGGGCGGAAGACACCGAGGGTTTCTTCATCGAGCGCCCCGATTTTTTCAGCAGCGTGGCGTTCTGGTATCAGGACGGCGATCCCAAGCCCTTTGCTCGCATGCCGGCGTGGAACGAGCGCCGTGTGCCGTGGGAGCGCCATCACTTCGTCCGCGCGTTCAGGAACGCCAAGGCGACCGGCGATGTGCCGGTGAAGATCGACACGTCCGGCCTGTTCGGCGCGCGGCCGATGCTGCTGTGGCCCAACACGACGACGGGTGCGGTGCTGACCCTCCCCTTCGAAGTCGCCGATGACGGCCGCTACGCCGCACGCCTCACCGGCGCAACGGGTCCCGAGTACGGCGCGTACGACGTTGAGATCGACGGGAAGAAGGCGATCACCGCGTCCCTCCGCGCTGCTGAAGGAGCCGAGGCAGACCTGTCGCTCGGCGTCCTTACGCTCACCAAGGGCAAGCACACGATCTCGTTCCGTGCCGCGGCAGGCGCGCAAGGCTCGCTCGCGGTCGAGATGCTGAGCCTGCTGAAACTGCCTCCGGAGGCCACGCGCCAGGTCAAGACGCACCACGAAGCACACTTCGTCCGCCTCGGCATCGGGCGCGCGGTGTACGCGTTCCGCCTTGCGTACGGCAGACTGCCCGAGTCGCTCAAGGAACTCGTCGATTCCGGGATCATGGCCGAGCGCTACCTGCGCGATGAGAACAACCAGCCGTTGGTCTCGCGGCGCGAGGGCGATTTCCTCGTGGTCGAGAGCGCCCAGGGAGAAAAATGGACCAAGCGCTGGCAGGGTCTCGACGCGCGCCGTTGAGCCGCACCTACGAAGGCGTCGACCTGTGCCGCGCTCCGGTGAATAGACCGACGCCCGCGGCGCCGCTGCTGGGCAGGTGCGCCTTGACCGTCTGCCACGCCGAGTTCGCCGCCGACTGCACAGCCTCCGTGCCGGCGTGGATCTCCCGGTCGATCGTGTCCATGTGTTCGCTTGACACGCCCAGCCCCAGCTTGTTGAGCGCCACCGCGACGGCGATCAGCACGCCCCCGATCAGCAGCGCGGCAATCATCGCACGCTTCAGGAGGTACGCGAACACGAACGCCGCGATAAAGCTCGCGCCCACCTTCACGCACCACGGCGCCCACGCCCCCGGGGCCTCATCGTGCATCCCCGCCCAGCCGATCATTCCCGCGCCGGCGAGCGTCGCGATCCCCGCCAGCAGGAAGAGCTTCGAGCGCAGGGGTGATGTGACCAGCCCGAACACCGATCCTCCGAGCGCCGCCAGGCCTGGCGTCGATGAGGGTGGTGGGGGAGGCGTTTGATTCGGCGGCGGAGTCGGCTCGGGCATGGCAGCAACCCAGGATCTCGGCGTTCAGATCGACGTTCAACCCCGTCGCTTCACAGTCGCGTCCATTCCGATCCCCACGCGTGGAGCAGGTCGTCGGCCTCGGCCGGTCCCCACGATCCTGCCGCGTAGGGGCGCACCGGCGGCGGACTGCTCAGCAGCGGGTCGTACAGCTTCCACGAGCCCTCGACCTCGTCCGATCGCACGAACAGCGTGCGGTCGCCGCGCATCACATCCATCAGCAGTGTCTCGTACGCGTCGGGGATCGCGCCGAAGACTTCCGAGTACCGGAACCGCATCTCCTGCGTCTGCACGTTGAGCCCCGCGCCCGGGTGTTTGACTTCGAACGACAGATTGAACCCCTCGTTGGGCTGCAGCGCGATGTCGAGCCGGTTGCGGTGCAGCAGGCAGGCGTTGAACGGGTGGAACACCGCCACCGGCGGGCAGCGGAAGCTGATCACGATCCGAGACACCTTGCGCGGCAGGCGTTTCCCCGTCCGCATGAAGAACGGCACGCCCTGCCAGCGCCAGTTGTCGATGTGCAGGCGCACCGCGGCGTACGTCTCCGTCCGCGATTCGCGCGCAACGCCGTCCTCCTCGCGGTATCCCGCGACCGCTTTATCGCCAATCTTCCCCGGGGCATACTGCCCGAACACCGCGTCGCCGGGCGAGAGCGGGCGGATGGCGCGAAGGACCTTGATCTTCTCGTTGGCGACCAAATCGGCCTCGAGCGCCGCGGGCGGCTCCATCGCCGTGAGGCACAGGAGCTGCATCATGTGGTTCTGGACAAAGTCGCGGACCGCGCCCGCCTGCTCGTAGAAGCTGCCGCGGCCCTCGATACCAAGGTCCTCGGCCACGGTGATCTCGACCTTCTCGACGCGGTCGCGGTTCCACAGCGGTTCCCACAGCGCGTTCCCGAACCGAAACACCAGGATGTTCTGGACCGATTCTTTGCCCAGGTAATGGTCCAGGCGGTACACGCTCGATTCTTCAAAGTGCGTGTGGATCAGGGTGTTCAACGCCTGCGCCGAAGCCAGGTCGGTCCCGAACGGCTTCTCGACGACCAGGCGCGTCCAGCCCGGTGAGCGGTTCAGGCCGGCCCCGCCCAGCGCGATTACCGTCGGCGAGAACGCGGCCAGGGGCAGCGCGAGGTTAAAGATCCGGTTGCCCGGCAGACCGCGCTCCTTCTCAATCCGCGCGATCCGGTCGGACAGCGCCCGGTACGCGACCGGCGACGAGTCCCCGAGCGACTGGTAGAAGATCGTCTCGCGGCACCAGCCCTCCGCGGCGGCGCGATCAACCTTCGCAGCGACCAGCGCGTCGATCGCTTGTGCGCGGAACTGCTCGTCGGTGAGCGCGGCACGGGCAACACCCAGGATGGCGTGCCGCTCCGCGCGGCGAGGATCGGAATTGAGATGGAACAGCGCCGGCAGGAGCTTCCGGTGCGAAAGGTCACCGGTCGCGCCGAAGACGACCAGCAGGTGTGATTCGGCGGTTTCGAGTGCGGTCAAGTCGAGGCTC
Organism: Phycisphaerales bacterium; assembly: GCA_044223975.1. Lineage (GTDB taxonomy): Bacteria > Planctomycetota > Phycisphaerae > Phycisphaerales > UBA1924 > CAZCPB01. The sequence continues at coordinate 55,891 of JBGALI010000021.1, forward strand.
CTGCGTACGTGGCCCACTCCCCGTGCCCGGAACGATACCAGCCACCGGCGCCCCACGCCGCTGATTCCAGGAACATCCTGCTCACCCGGACTTCATTGTGACCGCACGCGCGGAAAGGTGCACCTCACGCGCGGATCGCGAGCCCGGTCAGGTCGCGCACGTTGCTCAGCTTCTCCAGGCCCAGGATCGCCGCCGCGAGCTTGTCGCACGCGGCCTTGCCGATCACCGAATCGCCCAGGGCGTGGAACTTCACACCGATCTCTTCGGCCGTCATCGGGTCGCGCGGGTCGCCCTTGGGAACGTCCACGCGCGTGGCGAAGCTCTTCCCGTCGGTGGTCGTGATCGTCACGCGGCTGGGCTGGAACTTGGGAAACAGCGCCTCGAACTCGTCATTGGCGACCACCTTCACCTTGTCCATCACCGGGATCAGGCTCTTGTCCATCACCCGCGCTTCTTTGAACTGCAGCGGCGTCACCATGCCGTCCACCAGGCCCACCGCCATGCAGTACGGCAGCGAGTGATCCGCCGTTTCCTTGCTGTCGGGGCGGTACTTGTGCGGATCGCCGAGAATGTCCGCCGCGCGGGCGATCACCTCGACCTTGATCTCCGCCACCTGCGCCGGCTTGAGGCCGTTCTCCTTCACGCACTTCATCATCGCCGTGAGCGGTGCGTGGCTGAGGGCCTCGATCGGGAAGCTTTTCATGCCGCAATCGAGGATCCGGTAGTGATCGCCGGCCGACTTCGGCAGCTTGTCGAGCAGGATGTTGGTGTCGAACCTCGCGGGCGAGCCCTTGTACTGCACGTGCCCGAACACCGCGTACAGCCCCTCCTTGCCGTCGATCATGTGCTCGGGCCCGCTGTACCCGCGCTTGGCCAGAAGCGCCGACTCAACGCCCATCCGCGTCGCCCACGGGTCCACCGTGTTCTTCATGTTCGTGAGCTTGCCCGCCGTTACTGCCCCGGGCGTGAACGTGCGCGAGGCGCAGATGCCGATGGCCTGCACCATCTGGTCGACGGTGAGATCGAGCACCCGCCCCGCGGCAATCGGCGCGGCGAACGCCGTGAGCGTCGCGTGGTGCCACCCGTACTCGCGCACGCCCGGCACGCCGAACTCGCACAGCCGCTGCTCGACCTCGTACGCGATTATGGTGGCGAGGATCAGGTCCTTGCCGGACTTGCCGAGCATCTCGCACAAGGCCAGCGGTCCGCAGATGATGTCCGACGGATGGCACGGGTCGGCCTTCCAGTAAATGTCGTTGTAGTCCATGGCACGGACCATGTGGTTGTTCACGAACGCCGCGTCCACCGGGTTGGTCTTGAACCCTGACACGAACAACGTGCAGGGGCCGGACCCCTTCGTCGCTCCGTCGCTTGGTCGCTCCGTCGCTCCTCCCGCCATCTCCTTGTGGTGCGCTACGAGGATGTGCGAGTCCTCCTGCTGGCTCCCGCCCAGCGCGCACCCCATCGAGTCGTACCAGAAGAGCTTGGCCCGTTCTATTGCGGCGGGCGAGAGGTGCTCGTACCTCAGGGCGCACGCCCACTCGGCGAGCGCGTGCGAAACGTACTTCTTGTTCGGGTCGGCGGCGGCTTTGCCCATGACGGTTCCTCTCGTGCAGGCGGCGCGTCGATCGTTACGCAGAGCGATGCGGCTAGTTTAGCGGAGCACACCGCACGCCCGCACCTCCGTGAAATCCACGGGTGGCCATGCGGCGCGAGTTCGAGCGCCGGGGCGCCTCTCACGCACGCGCACGGCCAGGCAGCCGACGCACCGGTTCACACGTCACGTCGATCATGCTCGCCGCAGGAATCGCTCGCCCCGCAGCAGCCGGACCTCACATCTCGACCGGCACGAGCCCCATCGCACGCCGCCACGCCGAGAGCTGCCCGAGATGAAACGATTCGTGCTTGACCATGAGCATGACGAGCAGTGCGCCGACCGTCGGAGCGACGGGCCGGAGGCGATCGAGCGGGACCGGCGATGCAAAGAGCTCGTCGGGCGCGGCGTCGAGCGCCGCGCCGGCCTGTTCGTGCAGGCGGGTGAACGCGCCGACGATCGCGGGCGGCTCGGGGTAGTCACTCGGAACGTGCGTCACATTCGAGCCGCGGGCGAACGGCTTGCCCAGCGGATCTTCCACCACCTCGGAGCGCAGCACCCGAGCGACGATTTCCCCGTATACGTTCAGGTGGCACAGCACCCACGCCGGATGGTTGATCACGCGCCCCGGCACGGGCTGCGCCAGAAACTGCGCGGCGGACAGATCGCCCACGAGGCGCTGCGCGTAAGCGCTGTTGCGGGACCACGTCGAGCGCAGCGCGGAACGGAAGAAGTCACTCATCGCACGCCACTATACAACCGACGTTTAATCCGCGCCAACACCGAGTTGCAGGCCGTCGGGGTGGTATCAAGGCCCTGGCAGGGTCACCGCGTCGGGCTGGTCGATCTCGAACGTGGCTATGTGGAACACCGTCACCAGCTCCTTCAGCGGGATTTCAAAGACGCCCCCCTTGGTCGGGTAGCCGTGTTCGAGACCGGGCGATCCCTTGGGCCTGAACGTGTTCGCGTGCGGATTCCACAGCCGGATGCTGTCGGTCGCCACGTCAAAGCCGATGACGGCGTACGCATGATTGGGGCTGACGCCGGGGGGCGTGCCCTCCTTGGGGGATGAAACACCCGCCAGCATTCCCGCGGCAACGGCCGCCGAGAACCGCTCGCGCAGCTTCGACAGCCCGTCGTCGAGCGTGCCCTGGTCCTTGCGGAGCGACTTGAGGTTGACGCGCGAGGTCGTGTGCGCGGTTAGCAGGCGGATCACCGGCCCGATCGACCCTCCCCGGGCGATCGCGTCCGTGGTTTCTTCGTTCCGCTTCTCCTCGGCCAGGGCCTCGTTGCGCACCAAGCCGTACGCCTTCTCCAGCACCGCGAGCCAGAGCCCGTCGTTGCCCGAACTGGACGTGAGCGCCATCTGCGCATCGGTCAGCCGCGGCACGCGCCGGGTCCTGTCGTTGGGAAACGACACGATGTACGAGCCGTCCGCGTTCTCGACGATGAGCCGCCTGAGGTCGTCGGGGTGGCGCCACGCCATGCCACCGACCATGGACACGAAGTAGCAGTCGCCCAGCGACCCCTGGCGGCAGGTCTCGAGGGTCGGCCCGGAATCCCCGAACACCCCGCGCTGCGCGCGAGAGATCCGCCGGAGCGCTCGGGCGAACTTGGCCTCGATCCCCGGAGTGGGCTTGCCGCCCGCGGAGATCGCCGCGGTCCGCTCGTCGAAGTACGAGCGCGTCAGCGGGGGCAGATCGACCTTGGTGCTGCGGCTGAAGGATTTCAGCGTGCCGAGAGCCGCGGCGGGAGCGCCCGTAATCGAACCGTCCACCACGAGCGCGTCGAGTTCCCGAGCCGAGAGTTCGCCGTTCCCATCCTTGTCCCACGCGCCGAAGTGCTCGATCACGGTGCTGTAGAAGACGTTGTCGCGTGCCGCGGCAGGCACCACGCCGATCGAGAGCAGCGCCGAAGTGATCGCGAGTCGGGCGGAAAAGCGCAGAACGACCATGGGCGGCCCTCCGCGAGAACAACGTGCCGGTTCCCGTGGTATTGCGTGCCCTGCCGTCGCCGTCCCCGGCGCCGTCCTCGTCCGAGGCGCCACCCTAACCTTGCCCGGTAGGGGATGGAACACCGTGTCGGGAGAAGCAGCATGATCACCGCCCTGCTCGCCGCCGTGCTCGTCGCGGCAACACCATCGCAGCCCGTCGCGCCCGAAGCGCCCAAGGTCACCGTCACGCGCCTCGGGCCCGACCGGCTCCAGCCCGCCGCGGCCACGTCTTCGGACGGCACGCTCCACATCGTGTGTCTCTCCGGCAAGGCCGAAAGCTCGGATTTGCAATACCTCCGCCGGCCCGCGGGCAAGGCCGAGTTCGACCCTCCCGTCCGCATCAACTCGACACCCGGCAGCGCCGTCGCCATGGGCGCTATCCGCGGCCCCTCGATGTCGCTCGGGAAGGACGGGCGCCTCCACGTCGTCTGGAACGGGTCCCTCGCCTCGGCGAGCGGCAAGGATGCGCAGGCAAATCTCCCGCTGTGGTATTCGCGCTCGGACCTCAAGGGCGCGTTCGAGCCCCAGCGCAACATCATCACCCGCACCCGCGACCTCGACGGTGGGGGAGTGGTTGCCGCCGACCGCTTCGGAGCCGTCACCATCGCCTGGCACGCCGACGACCCAGCCGCCCGCAACCACGGCGAGGCCTACCGCCGCATGTTCGTCGCGCGCTCGACTGACGAGGGCGCGGCATTCGCCCCGGAGACTCCCATCACCCCCGAGGACTACGGCGCCTGCGCCTGCTGCGCCGCCGGCGCCTACGCCGACCCGTGTGGCCGGGTCGTGATGCTCTACCGCGCGGCACGCGCCGGCAAGGCCCGCGATGTGGTCCTGCTCCGATCAGACTGCGCCGAGAACATCCCCAGCGCCCTGACCTTTGTGCCGCGGATCCTCGACCAGTGGCCGATCGGCGCCTGCCCCATGACCAGCTGCTCCCTCGCCGAAGGCCCCGCGGGCTCGACGCTGCTGGCGTGGGAAACCAAGGGACAGGTCTGGGGCTCGCGCTGCGCCGCGAGCGACGGAGTTGTGTCCAAGCCCTTCCCGGCCCCAGGCGCCGGCGACGGCCGCAAGCACCCCCGCATCGTCGCCAACTCACGCGGCCAGTTGCTCCTGGTCTGGACCGAGCGCGCCACCAAGGGCACCGCGCTGGCGTGGCAGGTCTACGACGACAAGGGCGCGCCGATCACAGGAGCAGCGGGCAAGGCCGAGGGCGTGCCGATGTGGAGCTTCGCCGCCGCCGCGGCAGTGCCCGATGGCGGATTTGAAATTATCTACTGAAACCGGAGTCAGTGAGGTGGTGGCCAGAACACCGGCCCACTTTCGGCCTTGGATATCCACCGCAACTCGAATCGGTGCACGTGCACATCCGGATCATCCGGCAGGAGAGGTCCGCGGTCGGTCAGAACGCCGTCGACTTCCAGTTCATTTATCACGCGGGCTTCAACGTCCGGCCAAAGCTCAGCATCGGCGCGATCCATATCCATTCGAAGCCAAGCGTCTTTGTCTCCACCGATAAACACAGAATCCCCAGAACACGACACGAGGTAGTAGGCCACGATGGCCGCCGAAACCGGGTTCCCGGCGAGCTCCCGTCGATTCGAGCCTCCTGCACGCATAAACGAGATTCGCTCTCGTCGGGTTGCGTTGTAGAGCTGGTACCAGACGCCCATGGCGCTACCCCGCAAACCTCGCCACTTCCTTCGCCACCTCCAGCGTCGTGCTCTTGCCGCCCATGTCGTACGTCCGGACCTTTCCTTCCTTGATCACGCGCGCAATCGCTGACTCCAGCCGCGCCGCCTTGTCGCTCTCTTTCAGCCACTCGAGCATCATCTTCGCCGTCAGCAGCATCGCGTGCGGGTTCACCTTGTACTGGCCCGCGTACTTGGGCGCACTGCCGTGCGTCGGCTCGAACACGGCGTACTTGTCCCCGAGATTGGCCGACGGCGCAAACCCCAGCCCGCCCACCAGCCCCGCGCACAGGTCGCTCACGATGTCGCCGAACATGTTCTCGGCGACCAAGACCGAGTAGTCCTGCGGGTTCTTGAACATCCACATGCAGATGGCGTCGATGTTCGCCTCGTCCGCCCAGACCTGGGCCGACTCGTACTCCTTGGCCATGTCCCGGAAGATCCGCGTCATCAGCCCGCCCGTCTCGCGCAGCACGTTGGGCTTCTCAACCAGCGTCACACGCTTGCGCCCCGTCTTCTTGGCGTACTCGAACGCCTGGCGGCAGATGTTCGTGCACCCCTGCTTGCTCATGATCCGCGTCGACAGGGCCACGTTCTCCAGCCCCTTGTCCTTCCACGGCTTCATCTTCGGGTTGGCGCACAGCGCCGCGTACACCGGTTCGGGCAGCGGGTAGAACTCAACCCCCCCGTACATCCCCTCCGTGTTCTCGCGGAAGATGACCTGGTCGATCATCACGTCCTCGCCCGACGGGTTGTTCAGCCTTGTCCCCCGGTAGTTCAGCGGGTTACCCGCGTAGCTCTTGCACGGCCGCATGTTGGTGTGCAGGTTGAACATCTGCCGCATCTTCACGATCGGCGAGAAGTACACCAGGTTCTTGTCCTTGAGCCCCGGCGCCAGTTCCTTCTTCGCGTCGTCCTGCGGCTTGCTCGTGATCGCCCCGAACAGCCCGCACGTCGTCCCCTGCAGCGCCTTCACCGTCCGGTCCGGCAGCGCGTTCCCCTCGTTGCACCAGAACTCCCACCCGATGTCGCACGGCACATACTCGGCGTCGAGCTTCATCGCGTCGAGCACCAAGCGCGCCGCGTCCATCACGTCCTTGCCGATCCCGTCGCCGGGCATCCAGGCGATGCTGTACTTGGCCATGACGCTGCCTCCTTCAAGAATGCGATCCGTTGGAGCCACAGGATACTCCGACACGCGACGATCGGGCCAGTATGATGATCGTGAACGGCTGCAGTGCCGGCCCAAATTACCGGAGCCCATCATGCGTCCCAAGTCCATCGCGATGCTGGCGGTTTCAGTCCTCGGTTGTTCTCTCTTCGCCGTCCTCGCCCAGCCCCCGGTCCCGCAGGCACAACCCGGCCCCAAGCCATCGGCCGCCGAGCTCAAGAAGCAATTCGTCGCGATGGCCGCCATGCTGCCCGGACCCGCCGAGCAGCTCGGCGCCCTGGCGCCTTTCGTGGGCGAGTTCGATCAGGTCTCCGACATTCGCCTGCCCCAGGGCGTCATCCAGGTGCGCTCGACCGGGAAGGGCCAGTGGATCATGAACAAGCGGTTCGTGAAGCTCGAGAGCACCTCGGCGCCTGACGAAGAGATCAAGGGCGAGCGCCTCGCCGTCTATGGGTACGACACCGACGCCAGGAAGTACACCGTTTGGTCCGTCGAGTCGCAGGGCAATGTTGCGATCACGGCGACTGGCGACTACGACGCTGCGACAAAGACCTTCTCGTTCGAAGGTGAACGGACGCAGGCCGGGCAGAAGGTCCCGTACCGGTGGATCCTTCGCATCATGGAGGGGGGCACGATCGCTCAGGAGATTGCGATGAAGGCCCCGGGAGCGCCGGACTACACCACCCTCGTCACCGTCACGCAGACACCCCGGAAGTAATCACGCGGCATCGCGAAGCGGCGCCGTAAATGCAGCCTCGGGATTCACGGTGCCCACCCCCGGCATCCTCGCGTCCGCAATCCCCCACACAAACCACCAGTGCAGCCCCAGACCCGCCAGCACCGCCACGTGAAAAATCTCGTGCGCCCGGATCACCCCCGACACCAGCGGCCGCGGCTCGATCCCGTCGATCAGCGCCCCGACCGTGTACGCCACCCCGCCCGCCAGCAGCGGCGCTAGTCCTCGCGCTCCCAGACGACGCCACAGCGCCGAGAATGAAATCACACCCAGCCAACCCATCGCGATGTACAGGCCGTGCCCCAGCCCCCGCGGCAGGTCTTCAAAGTAAATTGACTTGAGCGTCACCCCCGCCGCCGCCAGCGTCCACACCAGCGACAGCATCCCCCAACGCCACACCCCGCGGAATAGGATCGTGTGGATCGGCGTGTACGTCCCCGCGATCAGCACGAAGATCGCCGCGTGATCGAGCCGCTGCATCACCGGGCGCGCGTGCCCGTCTGGCCCCAGCAGGTGAAACACCCCGCTCATGCTGAGCAGCAGCACCGCCGCAAACGCGAAGACCACGAGCGCCGCCGTCCGCCCGTTCAGCCAGCCCCGCCCCTCCGCCTCACTCGCGCGCAGCCCCTTGCGCACCAGCGGCACAGACAACGCCGCGAACACCCCCGCGGCAAGCAGGTGCGAAAGGCTGCTGAACGGGTCCGCGAAGCCGGGGATGGTCAGGAGTTCGCGTGCGGGCATGATGTTGGTCCGTGCCCAAGGCACTGTGCTCGACGCAGGAGCGTACGCGTTCTGCCCTGCACCCCCTCGCGACCCGGCGCGTGCCGCCGGCGCTGGATTGAGGATACCATAGTCCGTAATTGTCATCCACCGGGGTCGTACTCCGGCCATGCGACACGGACCGGCCATGAACCACCAGAAAAGCACGCCGCTCGCCCAGTGCGAATGCCGCTCGGAGCGCTCCGTCCGTGAGTTCGACGCGCTCAACGCGATGGTCGGTCGCACGCCGCTGATCGAACTGCACTACGAGTTCCGCGGCCGCCGCCGACGCGTCTTCGCCAAATACGAGCAGAAGAACATGACCGGCAGCATCAAGGACCGCATGGCCCTGTGGATCCTCCGCCGCGCCCGCGAGTCCGGCGCCCTCAAGCCTGGCGACACCATCGCCGAGGCCACCAGCGGCAACACCGGCATCTCCTTCGCCGCCATGGGCCGCGCCCTGGGACACCCCGTCCGCATCTACATGCCCGACTGGATGAGCCGCGAACGCGTCAGCCTCATCATCTCCCTCGGCGCCGAGGTGATCCCCGTCTCCAGCGCCCAGGGCGGGTTCCGCGGCAGCATCGCGCTCGCCGAGGACTACGCGCACACGCACCCCAACGTCTTCCTCCCCCTCCAGTTCGACAACCCGGCCAACATCGGCGCCCACGAGCACACCACCGGCCCGGAGATCGCCGCGCAACTTGGCTTCGAGGGCATGCCATGCCACGCGTTCATCGCCGGCATCGGCACCGGCGGCACCGTGATGGGCGTGGGCCGCGCCCTCCGCCGGCGCTGGCCCGACGTGCTCGTGCACCCGCTCGAGCCCGCCAACTCGCCCACCCTCCGCACCGGGCGCAAAGAGGGGCACCACCGCATCCAGGGAATCTCCGACGAGTTCGTGCCCTCGATCGTCCACCTGGACGAACTCGACGAGATCGTCGATGTCTGGGACGGCGACGCCATCCTCGCCGCTCAGGCGCTCGGACGCGTCGGGCTCGCCGTCGGCATCTCCTCGGGCGCCAATTTCCTGGGGGCCGATTCGCTCCTCGACACGCTCGGCGACGACGCGATCGTCACCACCGTCTTCCCCGACAGCAACAAAAAGTACCTCAGCACCGACCTGTGCCACGACGAGCACGTCCGGAGCGAGTACCGCGCCCCCGCGATCAAGCTGCTCTCGTGGCGCGCCATCGGCTGCGAGGCCTGCTGCCGCATCCCCGAGTCCGAACTCTACCGGCCGTGAGAGGCACGGAATCAAGGCTCACCCAATCCGGGTCGGAACCTCGGTGCCCGGTATGCTGCGCACGTTCCTGCCGCACGCCCAGCCCCTCCAACCGTCCGCACGGGAGTGAATCATGTTCATTGCGCACGCGACCGCGATAGCGCTGGCCGCCGTCGCGGCAGAGCCCGCCGCACCCACCGTCCTCTGGAAGGTCCCGCTGGGCTCCACCTCCTTCGGAGGAAGCGCCATCGCCGACGCCGACGGTGACGGCCGCCCCGACATCGCCTTCGGCACCTACTTCGGAGACTCCAAGGTCCGCGTTCTTCGCGGTCACGACGGCAGCGAACTCTGGCACTACGACGCCGGCAAAGCCTGTTTGGACGCCTCGTGCCGCTTCGTCGATCTCGACGGCGATTCCAAGCCCGAACTGGTCATCCCGGTCTCCAACTATTCACGCGTCCTTGCGTTCGACGGCGCCGCCGGCACGCTCAAGTGGACCTGCCAGTTCCCGGCGCCAGAGTGCATCGACACGCCGCCGTGGATCGGCGAGCTTGACGGTCACGTGCAGATCGCCGTGGGAACCTTCCGCGGCAACGTGCACCTCATCAACGCCGCCGACGGCACGCTCGGCCGCACGCTTCACGTCGCTCCCGGTGCAGTCCAGTCCTGCCCGGTCATCATGGACGTCAACGCCGACGGCGCCGCGGACATCATCGCGGCGAACTTCAAGGGCGATCACCGCCTGCACTGCGTCAGCGGCAAGGACGGGAGCGAACTCTGGTCGGTGCAGACGGGCAGCCACATGTACCATGGCCCCGCGGTCGCGGACCTGGACGGCGACGGCGCGCTGGACCTCGCGTTCGACTCCTACGACGGCAAGGTGTACGCCTGCCGCGCCAGCGACGGGAAGCTGCTATGGAAGGCTTCCCCCGGCGATCAGTACTTCATGGCTCCCGCCACCATCGTCGACGCCGATGCGGATGGGTCTCCGGATGTCATCGTGACCTCCGACCGCATCACCGCGCTGCGCGGTCGCGACGGGTCGGTGATCTGGTCCGTGCCCGCCAACCCCGGCTCGCCGACGGGTGAAGTCTCGCGCGGCGTGGCCGTCGCCGACCTCGACGGCGACGGCGCGCCCGACCTTGCGTACCTGACGGCGACGGGCCTGTTCCGCGTGCTCCGCGCGAGCGACGGTGCCGCGGTCTACGAGCTCGACGTGGCCAAGGCCACGGGGACCGCTTCCCGGAGCGGCGCCCATGGACCGGCGATCGCGGATCTCAACGGTGACGGCACGCTCGACGTGTTCCTTGTCATCGGCGAGCCCGCCGGGCCGCCGGACTACGACAAGGGGAACGGGATGGCCGTCTGTCTCACGGGCTTTGCCGGAAAGGAATCTCCAAAGAACCCGGGATGGCCCACGTTCCGGCACGACGCGCACAACACGGGCAACGCGATGCTCCCGCTGAAATAGCCCGACCACCGCGCTCACGTCCGGGCCATCACGCGCCGGCGAGCCGCCGCTTGATCACCGCCTCGGCGCCACCGGCCACGACCAGCTCCTGCGCCACCGGCGACAACGCCGGGAACGCAAACTCCCGCCCGCCGAACTTCAGCACCGACCGCGTGTAATCGATCTCGATCTCGCCCGCGACCACGGTCTTCGCCCGCTCCACCCCCTGCGCTTCGGGCCGTTCCGGCTTCGTCACTCCGTCACTCCGTCCCTTCGTCACTTCTCTCAGGTACCCCACCAACCCCGGGCACTCGAACACCACGAACCCGTTGTTGAACGCGTTGCGCTTGTACGTCTCGCTGAAGCTGGCCGCGATCACGCACGGGATCCCGAAGTGCTTGAGCGCCGTCGCCGCCTGCTCGCGACTCGAACCCGTGCCGAAGTTCAGCCCGCCCACCACCACGTCCCCCGGCTTTGCGAGCCCCTTGAACGCCGGGTCATAGTTCTCGAAGATCACCGCCGCCATCTGCTCCGGTGTCATCGCGTCGTTGTACGTGTGCTTGCCCGCAAAGATGCCGTCGGTATTCAAATTGTCCTTGTCCAGCCACAGGAGCCTGCCGCGAACGCTCGCGGGGAAGCCGTCGATCACCTTCACCGTCCCGCCCGCCCCGAGCGCCGCCGGCGGAGAACGCTTCACCGAGGTCTTCGCGACGCTCTCTTCGTACTTCGTCGGCGCGCAGATGTAACCGGCCACGGCGCTCGCCGCCACCACCCCGGGCGATCCGAGGTACACCAAGCCCGCGCGATCGCCCATCCGCCCCTCGAAGTTCCGGTTGGTCGCGCTGATCCCAACCTCGCCCGCCTTGATCGTGCCCTTGCCCAGCCCGATGCACGTCCCGCACCCCGGCGGCAGCTCGATCGCCCCCGCGTCGATCAGCGCCTGCCAGTGCCCCTCGCGCACCGCCCGCTCCTGAACCTCCGCGCTCGCCGCGGCAAGGTAAAACTCGACGCCCGGGGCCACCCTCTTCCCCTTCACGATCGCCGCCGCCGACGCGATGTCCTCGAACCGGGCGTTCACGCACGACATCAGCCACGCCTTGTTGATCTTCACGCGCCGGGCCTCGATCTCCGGCAGCGCGTGCATGGTCTTGACGTCGTTGGGCCCCGACACGTTCGGCACGATGGTGGACAGGTCAAGCTCGAGCTCGATCGCGTACGACGCGCCGGCATCGGCCGCCAGCGCCGCCCGCTCCGACCACCACCCGTCGATGTCCGCGCGCGTGTACCGTCCGAGCGAGGCGGGGTTCCGCGTGCCCGGCCGCTTGCCCAGCGCGAAGTAGTCCGCGCGCTTGTAGAGGTAGCTCTTGAGCACCTCGTCGAACGGGAACAGCCCGACCAGCGCGCCCCACTCGGTCGTCATGTTCGCGATCGACATCCGCTGGTCCGCCGACAGCCCCGCGACGCCCTCGCCGTGGAACTCGACCGCGTGGTTCAGCACCTCGTCCTTGTTGAAAAGGCCGCACAGCGCCACGATCACGTCCTTGCCCACCACGCCCGGTCGCAGCTTGCCTTTCAGCACAACCTTCGCCACCGGCGGCACCTGCCACCACGTCGTGCCCGTCGCCCACAGGCTCGCCGCGTCGGTGCGCACCACCGGCGTCCCCAGGCAGCACATCGCCCCGTACAGGTTCGAGTGCGAGTCGCTCCCGACCACCATCGACCCCGGCACCACGTACCCCTGCTCGACCATGACCTGGTGGCTGATCCCCGTACCCGCCGGGTAGAAGTCGATCCCGTGCAGTTTCGCGAACGCCTCGATCTTCGCGTACTTCCCCAGGTTCTCCGGCGTCACGTTCTGGATGTCGTGATCGATCGCGAACACCGGCTGGCGCGGGTCGTGGATCTTGGTCGCGCCGATCTGCTTGAACTTGGGCATCACCGCGCCCGTGTTGTCGTGCGTCATCACGTGCTTGGGCCGGATCGTGACAAAGTCGCCGCTGCGCACCACCTGCCCGGGCGCAAGCCCCACGGCGTGACGTGTCGCAAGCTTCTCGACCAGCGTGAGTGGGGGGGTAGCCATGGCGGGAATCGTAACACCGCGGGCCGCGTTACCGCCGATGCGGGCACGCCGGCCCCGGAAACCCACGGCAGGTGCGATGGAGTGTGCACGAACCGCCAAGTATGCTGATGCGGTGTTCGAGATCATGGCCATCGTGCGGTTCTGGAAATCCATCGGCCGCATCATGCGCGGCGCGGGCGTCGCGCCCGGCTGGAATCAGCTCCTCCTGGTGGCGCTCTGGTTCGTGGGCGAGTTTGTCGGCGCGCTCATCGGCGTGTTGATCCTCGGGCGTTCCGGGGACCTCGAACATCCACGCTGGAGTGTCTACGTGCTCGGACTCGTCGGAGGAATCTGCGGGTGCGCCCTCGCGGAGCAACTCGCCCGCCGGCGCGCCCTTCGTCTCAAGACCGAAGAGCCTCCCGGATGAACCAACCGCCATGACTCTCGGTCGTGCTGGGGCCTCGCCGGTGGGTCACCCACGACTCCGCACTCCCTGCCTATACTCGACCCACGCCGCGGCAGCCGCCCCGGCACTTTCGGACGACCCATGACGACGCGCCACGCCATCACGGCCCTTCAGCACGCCCCGCGGTCCTGCCGCGCCACGGCCAAATCGCTGAAAAAACAGGGCAAATGCCCCGCCGCGCCGTCCGCGCCCTCCGTCTGAGCGATCCCCACATCGCGATTTCGGGCCCGCGGGCACCAGCCGCGGGCCTTGTCGTTTTTGACCTCGCGTGGAGGTCATCCGACAACCACGTTTTCACATCCGACATCCCACATCCCACATCCGACTTCAGGAGACCCCATGCTCGGCCCCATCACCGTCCCCCCCTTCTCGATCATCGAATCCACCCTCCGCGAAGGCGAGCAGTTTGCCAATGCCTTCTTCACCACCGACCAGAAGGTCCACCTCGCCCGTCTCCTCGACGACTTCGGCGTCGAGTACCTCGAGCTCACCAGCCCCGTCGCGTCCCCGCAGAGCCGCGGCGACTGCGAGACCATCGCGGGTCTGGGCCTCAAGGCTAAGGTCCTCACTCACATCCGCTGCCACCCCGACGACGCCAGGGTCGCGCTGTCGACCGGCGTCGACGGCGTCGACGTCGTCATTGGCACTTCCTCGCACCTCCGCCGCTTCAGCCACGGCAAGACCATCGACGAGGTGATCTCGATCGCGCGTGATGTCATCCCCATGCTCCTCGAGTCCGGCGTCGAGGTCCGATTCAGCACCGAGGACAGCCTCCGCAGCGAGCCCGAGGATCTTTTCCGCGTCTACGAGGCCGCCGATGCGCTGGGCGTCCACCGCGTGGGGGTCGCCGACACCGTCGGCGTCGGCTCGCCGCGCCAGATCTACGAGCTGGTCCGCGAGCTGCGCCGCCGCGTGAAGGCCGACATCGAGTTCCACGGCCATAACGATTCCGGCTGCGCCATCGCCAACGCCTTTGTCGCGCTCGAGGCCGGCGCTACGCATATCGACACCACCGTTCTCGGCATCGGCGAGCGCAACGGCATCACCTCGCTCGGCGGGCTCGTTGCGCGTCTGGCGGCCGTCGACCGCGCCAGCGTGCAGAAGTACAACCTCCCCCTGCTCCGCACCATCGACCAGGCCGTCGCCGAGCTGGTCGGCGTCGATGTTCCCTTCAACAACTACATCACCGGCTTCGCGGCCTTCACCCACAAGGCCGGCATCCACGCCAAGGCCGTGCTCAACGACCCGACCACCTACGAGGCCCTGCGCCCCGAGGACTTCGGCCTCTCCCGCTACGTCAACATCGCCCACCGCCTCACCGGCTGGAACGCCGTCAAGAGCCGCGCCGAGCAGCTCGGCCTCACGCTTCACGACGACGAGATCCGCGAGATCACCCGCAAGATCAAGGCCCTCGCCGACGTGCAGCCGCTGACGCTCGAGCAGGTCGACGGCATGCTGCACGGCGCCGCGCCCGACGGTGTGGTGGCCAACTCTGCGGCGGAGGGGTCCGCTCGCTGAACGACCGTCTGGACGGACCGACGCCCGATCACGGTCGACTCGCGCGAGCCGCCGCACGCCCGCGTCTCGCGCCCGCTACACCGCGCTCCACGCACGGTCATCCCGCCGCAGCGCCTTCCTCGCCGCGCCCGTGTCGATCGCCGGCATCTCGCGTTCGACAATCTCCACCGTGTCCGCGACGAGGTTCTTCAGCTCGTGCGCCGCGGTGCGTGCCGGCACGTGCCACAGCCCTTCCAACCTCTTCCCTAATCCGGCCGGGGCCACCGTCAGCGAATCAATGAACGCCGTGCTCCGCTTGAACTGGAACGACGTGAAGTACTTCCGGTTCACTCCCGCCAGCACGCCCAGGATGTTGAACGACGAGTCCACCAGCGCCTGCCGGATCCACAGCCCCGCATCCCGCGTCTCCAGCCGCGCGATCACGCCCCAGAGCGGAAAGAACCGCAGGTGGTGCTCCACCATCGCGACCCGCAGCGCTTCCGGGTACGCGCGGATCTCCCGCTTCCACGCCTCCAGCCGCTCCTCACCCGAAACCGCGATCGAGATCAGCGTCCCCGACATCGCCTTGTGCAGCGGGCTTCCCGGCTCCTCGCCCGCAAGCGTCCGTCGCATGTCCCGCTCCCACACCGCGACCGTCGTGTGCCCGATCTGCACCTCGATGCCGTCCACGCGATAACTTTCCAGGAACTCCCCCTCGGCATACGACCCCATGTTCAGCACCAGCTCCGACCCGCCGACCCTCCCCCGGGTCGCTCGGATCTCCGCCTCCGGGGGGAACGCGTCGTAGTACACCGTCGTGTCGAGGTCGGAATGCTCGTCCGAAAGCCCTTCCGTGCTCGACCCCGTGATCGCCGCGCACGCCACGCCCGGCAGCCGCGCGTACGGCTCAAGAACTCGACGCCCCAAGGCCAATACGTGCTCAGAAGCGGTCGTCATATGGCGGCCTTCCCTTGTCGACGCGCCGCGCACACGCCCTCAGCCAAGCCACGACACGCCGCACCACTGGATGCGCCGAGCGCCCGAAGTCGTCATCACTTCTTGGACTTTGCGCGCGGCGCCGGGGGGGCCTTCAAATTCACCTCGAAGAACTCCTTCGACTCCTTCAGCGTCCGCTCCAGGTCCGCCCCGCCCCAGCCGTGCTGCGCCCCCGCGATGATCTCCTCCCGCCCCGCCACGCCCGCCTTCGTCATCGCCTCGATCATGTGCGACGGCTGCGTGACCGGCACCAGCGGGTCCTTGCTCCCCTGGAACATCAGGATCGGCGCATCACCCGGCGTGACGTACGTCACCGGCGACGCCGCCTTCCACCGCTCCGCGGCACCCTCCGGCTCGGGCCCCACAAAGTCCGCCACCAGTCCCTTGGACTGCACCGGAATATCGCTCGCCCCCAGCATCGTCGGCCCGAAGAACGACACGACCGCCTGCACCTTCCCCGTGTCCTTCGGATCCTCGCCGCAGATCCCCATACCGTCGCCGCAGTCGAGCACACCGAGCATCATCGAGAGGTGCGCCCCCGCGGAGAATCCGATCGCGCCGATCCGGTCGGGATCGATCCCGTACTCCTCCGCGTGCTTTCTGAGAAACCGCACCGCCGCGGCACAGTCTTCCACCTGCGCCGGAAACCGGTGCTGCGGACAGAACCGGTACGACACGGTCGCCGCCACAAAGCCCTCCTTTGCCAGCCCCTGCACCAGCGCGTCCAGCTGCGATCGGTCCCCCGCGCGCCACGCACCGCCGTGGATCGCCACGATGCAAGGGCGGTTCCTCTCCTCGCCCGCCGGGCGCGCGATGTTGAACTTCAGCTCGACCTTGCCGTTCGCGTCCTCGCGCGTCACGTATGTGACATCCCGATCGAACACCACCGCGTCGTGCCGTCGCGCCAGCCCCAGCCCCGCCGCGCCGACGATCAAGACCGCGACCGCTCCGATCAACGCTCGTCCGCGCATGGTGAATCCTCCCGATGTGCCCGGGAGTGATCGTTCGGTCGCCGCCCGCCCCGGGCGAGCCGCGCTCTCAAATCTCTTCGAACTTTGCCGTGAAGTGCCGCAGCACCTCTGGCGCCTCGGTGATCCGCATCCCGCGGAGCTTGGCACGCATCGCGTGCAGTTCTGCCGCGGCTTCCGCGACGTAATCGATGTGGCTCTGCGTGTATACGCGCCTCGGGATCGCCAGCCGCACGAGCTCCATCGCCGGGTTCGGCCTCCCCGCGCCGCCGAACATCACGCTCCCGATCTCGCACGCCCTCACGCCGCCCACGCGGTACAGCCCGCAGACCACGGCCTGCCCGGGAAACTGCTCCGGCGGGATGTGCGGCACGAACGCCCTGGCATCGATGTAGATCGCGTGACCCCCCGGCGGTTCGACGATCTGGATCCCCGATGCCAGCAGCTTCTCCCCCAGGTACTCCGTGCTCCGCAGCCGGTACGTGAGGTAGTCCTCGTCGAGCACTTCCTCAAACCCCTGCGCCATCGCCTCAAGGTCCCGCCCCGCCAGTCCCCCGTACGTGACGTACCCCTCCGTCAGGATCAGCAGGTTGCACGCCCGCTGGAACATCGCCTTGTCGCGGATCAGCAGCACGCCGCCGATGTTGACCAGCCCGTCCTTCTTCGCCGAGATTGTCGCCCCGTCCGCCAGGTCGAACATCTCCCGCGCGATCTCCCGCGCGCTGCGCTTCCGCTGCCCCTCCTCGCGGTGCTGGATGAAGCTCGCGTTCTCCGCAAAGCGGCACGCGTCCAGGTAGAACGGCAGCTTGTGCCTGTCGCACACGCGCCGGATCTCGCGCAGGTTCGCCAGGCTCACCGGCTGCCCGCCCCCCGAGTTGTTCGTCACCGTGCACATCACCAGCGGAATCCGCTCGCGCCCCACCCGCGCGATCAGCGCCTCCAGCCCCGCGATATCCATGTTCCCTTTAAACGGGTGCCGGCTCTTCGGGTCCTTCGCCTCCGCGATCGGCAGGTTCACCGCCTCGGCCCCGGAGTGCTCGATGTTGGCCCGCGTGGTGTCGAAGTGCGCGTTGTTGGGGACCACCAGCCCCTTGCCGCCCACGAGTTCGAACAGGATCCGCTCGCTCGCACGCCCCTGGTGCGTCGGCAGGATGTTCTCAAACCCCGTCACGCGCCGCATCGTGTCGCGGAACCGGAAGAACGAGTCCGCCCCCGCGTACGACTCGTCTCCCCGCATCACGCCAGCCCACTGCTCGGCGCTCATCGCCCCCGTCCCCGAGTCCGTCAGGAGGTCGATGATCACGTCCCGCGCGGCAATCAGAAACGGGTTGAACGCCGCCTCGCGCAGAATCCCTTCGCGCTGCTCGCGCGTCGTCAGTCGGATCGGCTCGACGCTCTTGATCCGGAACGGCTCGATAATGGTCTTCATCGCACCGATCGTAGCGCAAAGACGATACAAAAATCCTGTTTGAACGCGCTTTCGCCCTTGAAAAGACGGGCCGCGGGCTCCTGCGCCTGCGCCCAAGGGCCCGGGAAACCGACCAATTGGTCTGCTGAAAAGCGACGGGTGCGCGCCGCGGGCGCATCGAATCTGGCGTGATCCGCGCCGCCACGCACGCGGCCGCAGATGAAAGGAACAACCATGCCGCGTCCGCTCACGCTCGCATCGTCGCTGCTCGCCCTGCTCGGCCCGTCACTCCTCGCCCGCGCCGACGCCGACGTCTTCATCCTCCGCCGCGCCGACAAGTCGATCGCGATCGAGAAGGTCCACATCGCCGATGACGCCGAAGTCTCGTGGACGCTCGGCAAGGACGGCTTCATCGACGTCATCCTCCCGCCCGGCCCCGGCGGCTCGGCGGGCATCGTGCAGTCCGCGTCCTCCCCGACCACCGTCGCCTCCTGCCGCGGAGGCACGCTCTCCGTGGTCACCACCGCCGCGGGCCGCCGCTTCGAGCGCCCCGTGCCGCCCGCCGCTGAACTCCGGGCGCTCGACATCCATGTCTCCGCCCGCGCCCAGGACGGCACCACGCTCGCTTCCTTCATCCGCGCCTACGACCGCGTCGAACCCGACCGCGTCGGCGTGATCGAGGATCCCTTCGGCGGCGCCGTTCCCCTCCAGCCCGGCGACTGCGTCATCTACACCACGACTTTCGAGTCCCGCGTTCCCGCCGCGGCGGCCCTCGTCGGCGACGCGCCCGTCCGCTTCGTCTCCGGACATCACCTCGCCGCGGGCAGCGTGAAAGGCGGCGCGACCGGCGATTTCGTCATCGACCTCGCGGCCGGAACCACCATCGTCTCCAAGGGCGCTCTTCCCCCCGGGGTCGCCATCGACCCCGCCGTCACGGCCCAGTACAGCGCCGACGGCGTGAAGCGCCTCGCCGCCGAGCTCGGGGGCGCCACCGGCGCCGCGGCTCCTCTTGGCATCGCACGCCTCCCCGAAATGACCATCGGCGGCATCACCTTCCGCGATGTCGAAGTCATGGTCATGAACGAGCTGCCCCCCGTCGCCGAGGGCGTGGTCGGCATCCTCGGCCTCGATCTGCTCTCTCGCGCGAGCATCGTCTCGCTCCCCTACCCCAGGCCCGGCGCCACGGCGCCCATGCGCCTCGGCAAGCCCGACCCCGATCAGGCCGAGGCGACGATTCCGCTCGCCATCCTCGGCTCGCGGGCCTACTGCCGCGCCAAGGTCAACGGCGTCGAGGTCTGCATGATCGTCGATTCCGGTTCGCCCGTAACCATCCTCGAAGAACGCGCCGCGAAAACGGCCCAAGCCGCGCCCGGCGAATCCCGCGAGGTCCGCGGCATCGGCCCCGCCACCTCGAAGCTCCGCCCCGCCTCCGTGCACTCTCTCGCGCTCGGGAGCACCGACATCGCCGACGCCCCGGTGCAGGTCGGGGCGCTCCCGCTCTTCGCACGCTTCAAAGGCCCGACCCCCATCGGCATCCTGGGCAACGCCACGCTCTCGAAGTTCAGCCGCATCGAGCTCGACTTCGAGCGGACGGAACTGCGGCTGTACCCCTGATCCGCGCACACGCCCGTCGCCGACGGCGCCCCGCGGTCAGCCGCTCAACCGCCCCGGTTGACGCACCGTCCGGTCGTTCACCACGTTCCCCGTGTTGAGGGTCGACGCCGGCTCAAACAGCACCACCTCAACCTCTTGCTCCGCCACCGGCCGGTGCTCAACGCCCCGCGGCACGACCAGGAACTGCCCCTCGCCCAGCTCAACGCTCCGGTCGCGGAACTCCATCACGAACCGCCCGCGGTGCACGAGGAACATCTCGTCCTCGTGCTCGTGGTGGTGCCACACGAACGCGCCCTTGAACTTCACGAGCTTGACGCACTGTCCGTTGAGCTCGGCCGCCACCCTCGGCGACCAGTGGTCAGTGAACGACGCGAACGCCGCGGCAAGGTCGACCTTCATGGACGATCGTACCGGCGCTACTTGGCCTGCTTCCCCAGCACCTTCGCGATATCGAAGTCGATGAAATCCGCGTGGTGGAAGATCCAACTCTCGATCGTCCGCTCCACCTTGTCCCCCTCGTGACTGTGGGTCGCGACGATGTGCATGACCTCGGGGGGGATGCCGTGCTTGTAGCAGAGGGCGACGCCGCTGAACGGGTGGCGCAGCATGTCGCCGTAGTGCCCCTTGATCACCCCGCCCTGCGCGTTCTTGTCGAACTCGAGCATCTTGCCGACGTCGGCCAGGAGCGAGCCGGCGATCAGGTAATCCAGGTTCACCGGAACCCGCGTCCCGAACACCTCGCCCAGCACTTTGCTGATCGCGATGCACTGCTTGCAGCACGAGTTGAGGTGCTCGACAAACCGCAGGTCGATCTTCCCCGCCAGCAGCGTGAAGGGAATCGCCCGGATCTCGTCGAACGTCCACCCCTTGCCGCCGCAGCCTGAGGTGAGGGCTTCATCCCATACCGCCGCCACCTTGTCCCGCAGCGCCGCATCCTTGATGTCCATCAGGTTCGGGAAGAGCGTCGCGATGTCCTTGGTCGTGTGCTTCTGGCTCATGCCGACAGGATATCGCGCCGCATCACCTTCGTCGGCCCGGTCGTTCCCACGGCTACGAAGGCAACGCGTCACCCCTCGCGGCGCACCGCCTTCCAATACTCCTGCGACGTCAGCACCGGCACCACCTCAAACTCGACCAGGTCTTCCCAAGCCTTCATCCACGGCCGCAACGCCGCGGCATCCGGCGCCTCCATCACCTGGAAGCACCGTCCCGTCGCCGCCTCCACCCAGCTCGCCACGTACTCCACGCCCTCGGGCATCATTCGCCCACAGCGCGCAAAGCGCTCGCCCACCGGCCCCGGATCACCGCCCCGAAAACGCTCGACGACCATGAACAGCATGCCCGGCGATACGAACGCGCCTCGCGCGAGGTTCAGTCGTCCGCGGTGCCCACCGCCCGGTCGGCTCTGCTTGTCCGCGCGCCCGCTCTACTTTCCCGTCCCCGGCAGAGCATCCCTGATCGCCCCCGCCGCCCGCGGCTGCGCCCCGTTGTAGTCCTCGCCCAGCAGCGAAGCGATCGTCGCCGCGATCTGCGACTGCGTCACCGCCTCCACGTTCTCGCGCTCACCGAGCGCCGGCGTGTCCGGCCCCATCACCATGATCCAGATCTGCTCGGCCCCGACCACCTTGCTGTTGTGATCGCGCCACTTGGCAAGCTCGCCCCCCTCGTACCCCGGCGCGTTGTCCCCTCCCCTCCCGTGGTCGCACGTCACGACGATCGACGTCGAATCCCGGTACTCGGGCATTGACTGCACCGTCTCCCACAACTCCTTCAGGTACCCGTCCACCCGGTGCGCCGCGTCCAGGTACTGCTTGTACTCCCCCTCGTGCGCCCACTCGTCCGTCTCGCCCATCCCCATGAACATCACCCGCGGCTTGTTGAGCTTGAACCACTCCAGCCCGGTCCTGAAGACCATCGCGTCGAACGTGGTGTTTCCCCAGCGGCACGGCACCTGCGCCCGCAGCTCGTTGGCCATCGCGATTCGCTCGTTCGTGGTCCCGAACGTCACCGGTCCGACGCCGCCGTCCACCGGAAACTCGCACCGCTGCGTGTTGAAGATCGTCGGGAACAACTCCCACGCCCCGAACGCCGCGACCTTGCCGTGGTACGCCGGCAACCCGTTCAGCCACTCGAACACCGTGACCTCCGGGTTGGGGATGTTCTTGTTGTCCTTCACGTACGGGTTCTTGAACCCGCAGAACACCTCGCTGTACCCCGGGTACGAGACCTTCCACTCGTTGGTGATGTGGGCGCTCGATCCCTTGAACAGGTTGCCGTAGATCTGCCCGTGCCGGGCGATCGTCCCCCACACGAACGGCATCAGCGCCTCGCGCCGCGCCTCGGGAGTGTCGCGCCAGTACGCTGCGCGCAGGGGCTCGGGATGCTCGACCCCGTTCTCTTTGTTCATCAGCCGCTCGTCCGCGCCCGTGAACACTTCCTGCCAGCGCAGGCCGTCGGACATGAACAGGATGACGTTGCGCGTCTTGTGCGCCGCCGCGGGCGCTGGCTGGGCGCTGGCCAAGACAGGAAGTACAAGCAGCAGTGCGAGGGCGGTGATTCGTTTCATCCGCGCAGGATACACGCCCGGGGCGGGGCCTTTCAGGCCCGCAATTCCAGCACATGCCTTAAATCCCGACCGGCCCGTCATACGCATGATTCACCGGGTCGATCCGCCGCATCGGCTTCTCCCGCGTCTGCTCCTCCGTCACGTGCGCCACCAGCCCCGGCGTCCGCGCGATCATGAAGATCCCGTTGAACACCCGCGGGTCCATCCCCAGGTCCGCCAGGATCGCTCCGACCGCTCCGTCCACGTTGATCGGCAGCGGCTTCCCGATCGCCGCGAACGCCCGCTCCACCGCCCGCGCCGCCCCGATGTGCGTCCCCGCCGCGTCCCCCAGCCCCGCCGCCGCGGCAAGCTCAAACAGCCGCACCGTCCGCGGGTCTTTGGTGTGCACCCGATGCCCGAACCCGCTGATCCGGTCGCCCGTTGACTTGATCCGAGCCACCTCCTCACCGGCAACCAGATCGATTACTTCTTCCAATGTGTGCTGTGTGCTGTGTGCTGTGCGTTGTGCCCTCGCTCTTGCTTTCTCAACCAGCGCCCCCAGGTACCTCGCACAATCCTCAATCGCCCCGCCGTGATGCCTGTTGATCGACATGATCCCCGCCGCCACGCTCTGCGACAGGCTCGCGCCCGTGCTCGCCACCGTCCGCGCCGCCAAGCACGAGGGCGGCGTCGCCCCGTGATCGATGCTGCTCACCAGGATTGCATCCATCAGACGCCCCACACGCTCGTCGGGCATCTTCCCCGTCAAGATCAGGTACACCGCCGCGCCGAAGCTCACCTTGCCCATCAGCCCCGCGATGTCGTGGCCCCGGACCGCCACCTTGTTCGGCTCGATCAGCGTCACCGCCGTTGTCCACACGGCCTTCATCTCCGCCTCGCTCATCAGGCTCCGGCTGCCGCGCGCCCGCAGCACGCCCGCCACCGCGCCCGGCACCTCGCCGAACGCGTCGACGACCGTCGCGCCCGCTCCGCGCAGTGCCGCCACCTTCCCCGCGTGCGTCCCCGTGTTCCCCTCGATGATCGCCCCCGCGTGACTGAACCGCGTCCCGCTCCTGGCGGCCTTCCCCCCGATGTACGCGATCACCGGCTTGGTGACTTTCTTGGCGTTGATCAGCGCCGCCAGGTCCTCCTCCTGCGAGCCGCCGATCTCCCCGAAGATCACGATCGCGTCCGTCGCCGCGTCCTCCTCGAACATCAGCGCCACGTCAGGGATCCGCAGTCCCAGCACCGAGTCACCCCCAACGTGCACGATCGTCGAGATCCGCACCCCCGCCTGCCCCACGTAGTATGCCGTGCTCGTCCCCATCCCCCCCGAACGCGAGATCACGCCGACCCCGGTCGGCCGCGGCGGCTTGAACCACTGCCGCGCCGACTCCGCCCGCCCTCCGATCATCCCCGCCAGCCCGCGCCCCGGGCTGACCACCCCCAGCGTGTTGGGACCGACAAACCTCGCCCCAGTCTTCGCCGCAGCCGCGGCAATCTCCATCGCGTCCCACACCGGCACCCGATCCGCCACAAGCACCAGCAGCTTCACCCCCGCCGAAATCGCGTCCAGGGCCGCGGCCTTCACCGCCGGCCCCGGCACGAAAAGCACCGAAATGTCAACCGGCCCGACCGCTGCCGCCGCCTCGGCGCACGAGTTGAACACCGGGATGCCGAGCACCTCCCCGCCGCCCTTCCCCGGCGTCACGCCCCCGACGACTTTGGTCCCGTAGTCCAGCATGAGCCGCGTGCGCGCCTGCCCCTCGCGCCCGGTGATGCCCTGCACAATCACACGCTTGGTTTCGTCGATGAGGATGGCCATCGCGGTCGTCCTTGGCGGGAAGGAAAATCTGCCAGTACACAGCACAGCACACAGCACACAGCACACAGCAGGAGTCGAGCCACGCGAGCGAAAGGTCGCGACATCACTTCTTGGGGGGCAGCGCATCGCGCCGTCGTGTTCGCACGATCATCGATCCGAACATCGATTTCAGATCCTCGGTTTCACGGACGAGAGGGTCGAGCCGCTTGGCCTGGATCCACGAACGTCGTCCCACCAGGCGAAGCCAAAACCGAGTCTCATTCAGTTCCTTCGTCACGATGCCCAGGCACTTGGCAAAGTCCTTTCTCGTCATCGCTTCATCCGCTTCAAAGGCGTTCGCGCCCGAAGACGTCCCGCTGCCGGCGAGCTGCTCGACCACGCGCTTCGATCTGCCCTGCCGATCAAGCTCCTCGACGACGTCCATGACACGGTCTGCAAAGTTCTCGAGCCGATCGAGCGTCTCACTCCGCAGCCTTCCCATCGCCACGCCCCTCCTATGTGTGCTGTGTGCTGTGTGCTGTGTGCTGCTCAAGCCCCGGGATCTCGAGCTCCACAAACACACCCTCCACACCATCCCTCCGACACTCCACCTCGCACGCGATCATCTCGCTGTCCTTGGATCCAAACTCCTCCGCGCTCACGGCGAGCGCAGGCGAACCGCGATCATCCTTTAACAGGCCGCTCGCCCGCGACACGATCGCGGCCCCGTTCCTCTTCCAACCGGCGCCATCGATCCAGACTCTTCCACCCTTCACCCCAAACGATACCGCGCCGTTCCCTCCCACAAACCCCGGCCGCCGCGCGCCCCGTGGCTTCCACCCTCCGTCGCTCCGTCGCTTCGTCGCTTCGTCGCTCAATTCCCTGAACCGCGCCGCGATCTTCGCCGGCGGATCCGATTTCTTGTACCCCTCAATCACCGCCGGCACGGCCCCCTTCAACGACTGCAGGATCTCGACCGCCCGATCCTCGGTATTCCCCCCAAGCCTCACCACCACCGGGATATCAATCTCAACCTCCCACAGCGCCTTCGCCAGCCCGTACGCGCTCCAGAACTGCTCCTGGCTCGCCACCCCCGACCCCGACCCGAAGTACCCGCACAGCCCCGGCTGGCTCAGAATGATCCGCGCCGCCCGGTACACCTTCGCCGCCGAAGGATTCCCGCTGGTATCCGTGAAGTTCGCGATCGTAAACCCCTCGTGCGTCAGCGCATCCATCGACATCATGCTGCCGCCGCCCCCCGCGCCGTGGAACCCCACCAGCCCGCGCGACCCCGCCGCCGCCTCCGTCGCCAGCTGCGCAAAGTAGAACGTCCCGCGATGGTCCGCCTGCTCCACCGCGTACGCGATCTTCTCGAGAGCGGTGGGGGGGTGGTCAAACTCGCGCGCGATCTCAATCCCAAGCTCAGGGTGCCGGAACACCGCGTAGTCATCGATGGTCACGCGGCAGTCCGCCGCCATGACCCGCCCATCCCGCGTGATCACCAGCGGGTTGATCTCAACGTTCCTCGCCTCAACCGCGCGCGCGATCTCGAACACCTTCCCGATCGCACCCGTCACGCCCGCACGATGCTCCTTCGGCACGCCCGCCGCCGTCACCGCACTCTTCAACGCCCCCGCGTCCGGCCCGCGCGCCACATCGCACGCCAGCCGCGACGTGCTCGCCGCACGCTCCTCGATTCCCGACCCGCCCGTCCCCGAGAACAGGATCACCGGCGCCTTCGCGCGGTCATCGATCGTCAGCGATACAAACAGCTCCCGCGCGATGTCGATCTTCTCCTCGACCAGCACGCTCTCGACCGCGAACTGCCCGACCTTCATCCCCAGCATCCGCCCAGCCGCGATCGCCGCTTCGTCGGCCGTCTTCGCGAACGCCACGCCCCCGATCGCCGCGCGACCCGTCGTCCACGCCTGGATCTTCACCACCGTCGTCCCGCCCAGCTCTGCCGCGATCCTCCTCGCCTCCTCCGCCGTGCGCGCCGCCCCGCCCCGCGGCACGCCCACCCCGTGCGCCCCGAGAATCGCCTTGCCCTGGAATTCCAGCAGTCGTGCCATGCCACGCTCCACGGGCCGCGCACGGCCCTGATCAAATCCAGCATTCAAACGCGCACCGCGCGAGCACAAGCGTAATCAGCCGCCCGCACCCGCGCCGTGATTCACCGTCGCCCGTTCGCTCAGGGATTCCCCGTGCCGCGATCGCCCCTCACCCCGCCGGACTCGGCACCGCCGATTTCCAGATCGGCACATCCCGCTTCATCCGGTCGATGAACTCGTCCATCGCCGCCAGCGCCTCTTTGCGATGCGCCGACCACACCCGCAGCCGGAACGAGCACGCGCCCACCGGCACTGTCCCGCGGCTGTGTTCCACGTCCATCGCGATCAGCTCGTGCCGACCCGCCACATCCTCCGCCAGCCGCGTCAGCTCGCGCGACGCCATCGGCTCGTACACCCGGTACTCCAGCCCCGCGATCCGCGCCCCGTCCTCCATCCCGCGCACAATCCCCTCGAACACCACCGCCGCGCCGGCCCCGTCGATCGCGACCGCCCTCCCTCCCGCCAGTGGCCCTTCGGTGATGGTGACATAAATCTTCATCCGCCCGACACCAGCGAGATCAGCGCGACCTCTTCCCCACGGCGGATCACCCGCTCCGGCCCCGCGAACGCGTGATCCACCGCCAGCCGCCCCGCGTCCACGAAGCGGCCCAGCCGCGGCTGCATTTCCCGCAACTTGGCCATCGCCGCCGCGCACGTGCACGGCTCCGGCACGTCCACGCAGGCCCGGTCAGCTCCCGCCGCCGCCGCCGCACCCCCGAAAAGAAGGACTTCGATCTTCACGCGCCAAGTCTATCGGTCGCGATGCCTACCCGCCGTTCCACGGGGATTGCCCGGCCGACACAAATCGCAGACACTGTCAGCACATGCCCGCACCCCGCGCTCGCAAATCCCTCTCGCACGTCTCCCCATCCGGCTCGGCCCGCATGGTTGATGTCGGCGCCAAGCCCGTCACCGAGCGAGCCGCCACCGCCGAGGCCTTTGTCCGGGTCTCCCCCGCGCTCGCCCGCGCCATCCGCAAGGACTCCCTCGCCAAGGGCCCCGTCTTCGAGGTCGCACGCCTCGCTGGGATCCAGGCCGCCAAGCGCACCGACGAACTCATCCCGCTCTGCCACTCTCTCCCGCTCGACGGCGTGGACATCGAGCTAGCGCTGACCGGCCGGCGCGTTCGCATCACCGCCACCGCCCGCACCCACGCCCGCACCGGTGTTGAGATGGAAGCCCTCACCGCTGCCGCCGTCGCCGCTCTTACCGTCATCGACATGGGCAAGGCGATCGACAAGGGCATGGCCATCGAGGGCCTCCGCGTCCTCGAGAAACGCGGCGGCCGCTCCGGACACTACATCGCGCCAGTTGCGCGGAAAGGAACCAGGCGATGAACGGCCCCATCCGCGCCGCCGTCCTCACCATCAGCGACCGTTGCTCCCACGGCCAGGCTCAGGACACCTCCGGCCCCGCGCTCTGTCGCATCCTCCAGGCCCACCTGAACGCCCACATTCTCCGCACCGCCTGCATCCCCGACGAGCCGGACATGATCGCCGAGCACTTCCGAAGCTGGGCCCGCACCGACGACCAGCTCGACCTCATTCTCTCCACCGGCGGCACTGGCCTCTCTCCCCGCGATCGGACTCCCGAAGCCGCCCGCCGGGTGTTCGACCGAGAGCACGCTCCTCTCATGGAACTCGCCCGCCTCCGCTGCCTGACGGCCTCGCCCCTTGCCTTCCTCTCCCGCGGCGTCGCCGGCACCATCTCCTCAACCCTCATCCTCACCCTCCCCGGCTCCGAGAAGGGCTCCACCGAAATCCTCAACACCCTTCTCGACATCCTCCCCCACGCCATCCAGATGCTCCGCGGCGGAGATCACGGATAACTACGATTGATCCAAGATGCGGACTGGCGCGTATTACCGGGTCGTTCCACGGAAAAAGGCGGAGTTTCTCCATCGCATGATGGTGGAACTCGCTGGCAATTCCATGATTGCCTTGCAAGGGAGTCTGTCCGCGTGCCGGTTCGGCGATTGCACTGAATCGTCCGCGGACGCGCTCGGAAGACCAAGGCCTTCTACATCGATTCCCCCGCTTGATTCTGTCGTCCTGGACCTTGGTCCCGATGCGATCGCACCCGTGTTCAAGCAGATCATGTCCGCCGGGTTGAAGCGTGCGATCGTCCATATCGCGATCGTGCGCGAGGGAGTGCTTCAGTTTCAGGCGTGCGACAACTTCAGCGCCGATTGCGTTGTGGTGGGGCCTGCAATTTCTCCGACGACACTCGACGAGTTGAAAAGGCAGGGACTGATCCACTCCTTTGTGCCGTGCAAGGAACCGTAGAGCGAGAAGCCCGTTTCCAGGGTGCCCGAGATCTCGTACTCTAGACCCCATGCTCCGCCTCGAAGGCCTCTCCAAACTCTCCGGCGCCGAGCGCTACATCGATGATGACCCCATCGAGGGCTGTCTCTGGGGCATGACCGTCCGCTCTCCCTCTCCCCGCGGCCGCATCAGGGACATACGCCTCGACCCCGGCATCGACTGGTCCAGGCTCACCTTCGTCGATCACCGCGACATCCCCGGCCCCAACGAAACCTACCTCATCGAGAACGACCAGCCTGTTCTGGCGGGAGCGTACACCCGCCACATCCACGAGGCCGTCGCCCTCATCGCGGGCGCAGATCGCGAACTGGTCCGCCGCGCCGTCCGCGCCGTCAAGGTCATCGTCGAGCCCGACGATGCGTACCTCGACTACCGCATCCCGCCCGCGCCCTCCCAAATCCAGCGCGCGCCCGCCAACCTCATCAAGCACCTCTCGATCACCAAGGGCGATGTCCAGCGCGCCCTTGCGTCTGCCGCGCACGTCATCGAAGGCATCTACGAAACCGGCGCCCAGGAGCACGTCTACATCGAGAACCAGGGCATGGCCGCGTGGATCGAAGACGGTCCCTCCGGCGACGTGGTCGTCGTCAAGGGCTCGCTCCAGTGCCCGTACTACGTCTTGAACGCCCTTAAGCACGCCCTCGCCCGCGACGCCTCGCGCGTCCGTGTCATCCAGTCCCCGACCGGCGGCGGCTTCGGCGGCAAGGAAGACTACCCCAGCACCATCGCCCTCCACGCCGCGCTCCTGGCCCTCAAGTCGCGCCGCCCCGTCAAGATCATCTACGACCGCGCCGAGGACATGGCCTCGACCACCAAGCGCCACCCCGCGTGCATCCGCCACACCACCGGGCTCGATGCGCACGGCAGGCTTATTGCCCAGGACATCGACGTGCTCATGGACGGCGGCGCCTACGTCACCCTCTCGCCCGTCGTCCTCTCCCGCGGCATCATCCACGCCGCCGGCCCGTACTCCTGCCCCAACGTCCGCGTCGAAGGCCGCGCCATCCTCACCAACACCGTCCCCTTCGGCGCCTTCCGCGGCTTCGGCGCCCCGCAAACCCAGTTCGCCGTCGAACGCCACATGGACGTCATCGCCCGCACGCTCGGCATCGACCCCATCGAGCTCCGCCGTATCAACCTCCTGCGCGACGGCGACACCACCGCCACCGGCCAGGTCATCAAGGGCGGCACCGACCGCGTGGGAATGATGGACGAAGCCGTGCGCATCGCCGATGTGCGCGCAAAGCGGACCGAGCACCAGACGTTCAACGCCTCGCATCCCTACCTCCGCCGCGGCATCGGTCTTGCGACCATCCTCCACGGCGCAGGTTTCACCGGCAACGGCGAGGTCTACCTCAACTCCCGCCTCGCCGTCGCCGGCCTCCCCGACGGCAAGGTTGAAGTCCTCGCCGCCAGCACCGAGATGGGCCAGGGCACCAACACCATCTTCACCATGGTCGCCGCCGACGCCTTGGGCTACGACCCCCGCGACATCATCGTCGCCAACCCCGACACCTTCCGCGTCCCCAACTCCGGCCCGACCGTCGCCTCCCGCACCGCGATGGTGGTGGGGCGGCTGATCGAACGAGCCTGCGACGCCCTTCGCCAGCAGCTCGCGCTCCCCGTCGACGCCAAGGGCGCCAAGATCAAGAACGCCATCATCGCATGGCATGAGACCAAGGCAAAGTCCTCCGCGAGCATCTCACCTCCATCACCTCCATCACCCTCTCTCCTCCGCGTCGAAGTCACCTACGAGCCCCCGCCCGGCATCCACTTCGACGAAAAAACGTACAAGGGAGACGCCTACGCCACCTTCGCCTGGGGCGCCTACATCGCCGAGGTCGAGATCGATCTCCGCACGTACACCGCGCGCGTGATCAACTTCACCGCCGCGCAGGACATCGGCAAGGTCTTGAACCCCACGCTCGCCAAGGGCCAGGTCCAGGGCGGCGTCGCGCAGGGCATCGGCTGGGCCTTGATGGAAGAATGCCGTTACAAGGACGGCGCCATGATCAACAACCAGCTCACCAACTACATCATCCCCACCAGCGACGACCTTCCACCGCTCCGCGTCGTCTTCCACGAGAACCCCTACCAGTTCGGCGGCGGCGGCGCCAAGGGCGTCGGCGAACTTCCCATGGACGGCCCCGCCCCCGCCATCCTCAACGCCGTCGCTGTCGCGCTGAACGTCGAACCCGCCACCATCCCTCTCACTCCAGAACGCCTCATGTCCTTGATGGTTTCGAATCCCCCGCACCACGCGCACGTGGCCGCAACCTCCAATTCACGCACATCATCCCCCTGAGCCCGCGCAGCGGGAGACAGCCGTTACACCCGCCCCCGCAACATACGAAACGCACGAATTCAATTCACTCGCAACAATCCGCTCACCTCATCACCTCATCACCTCATCACCTCATCACCTCATCACCCACTCATGTCCTCCTCTCTCCAAATCTCCTTCACTCTCAACGGCTCCCCCGTCTCTGTCCCAATCTCCCCTCACGACCGCCTTCTCGACACGCTCCGCTACGCCCTCAACCTCCCCGGCACCAAGGAAGGCTGCGGCGAAGGCGAGTGCGGCGCCTGCACCGTCCACATGGACGGCCTACCCGTGAACTCCTGCCTCGTCCCCACCTTCCAGTGCCGCGGGCGCGACATTCGCACCATCGAATCCATCCCGCGCGATGAACTCACCCCCATGCTCGCCACCGGCGCCACCCAGTGCGGGGCCTGCACGCCCGGCGTCGTCATGACCGCCCACTGGATCACGCGTAACCCCGACCTGCTCAAGTCCCACACCGCGCGCGAACTCATGGCCGGCAACCTCTGCCGCTGCACCGGCTACGACGGCATCATGGACGGCATTAACGCTTGGCTCCGCGCATCCGGGAGCGGCGTCTGATGCGCGCCCTCCTCCCCAGCTCCCTCCCCGAAGCCCTCGCGCTCCTCTCAGACGACCCCTCCCTCATCCCCCTGGCCGGCGCCACCGATGCCCTCGTCCACTGGCCCACCAATCTCCCTGCCCACGATCAGGACTACCTCGACCTCTCCGCTCTCTCCGACCTCCGCGCCATCCGCTGGACCGGAGACACCCTCACCCTCGGTGCCCTCACCACCTACTGGGACGTCATCCGCGACCCGCGCATTCCCGCCGAATTCCCGCTCCTCCCCGCCGCGGCCCGCCAGGTCGGCGCTATCCAGATCCAGTCCCGCGGCACGTGGGCCGGCAACATCATCAACGCCTCCCCGGCCGCCGACGGCGTCCCCGCCCTCATGGCCCACGACGCGACCGTCGTCCTCACCTCGCGCACCGGCGACGAACGAATCCCCCTCTCCGACTTCTACCTCGGGTACAAGAAAATGCGCCGCCGCCCCGACCAGCTCATTACCGCCATCGAACTTCCGCGCCGCTCCTATGCCTTCACCGCCTTTGAAAAAGTCGGCGCCCGCCGCGCCCAGGCGATCACGAAAGTCGGCCTCGCCATCGCCCACTCTGCCCGCGGCTGGCGCGTCGTCGCAAACAGCGTCGCCCCAACCGTCGTCCGCTGCAGCACCATCGAGTCTCTCCTCGACTCTTCCGCCCCCATCTCCTCCCCAACCGGCTTCCTCCCCGCCGCCCGCAAGGACATCGCCCCCATCGACGACATCCGCTCGACCGCCGAGTACCGCGAAACCGTCCTCTGCCGCGTCCTCTACCATTGCCTCCGCGGCAAATGCCCCGGCGTAGTGTGAGACGCGAGTGACCACCGACCACGAAATCTTCCGCACCGCCGTCGACCTCTCAGCCTCCGGCTCCCCCTTCGTCCTCATCACGGTCATCAGGACCCAGGGGAGCACCCCGCGCGACGCCGGCGCCAAGATGATCTGGCGCCCCGGCTCGAACGGCCTCGTGGGCACCGTCGGCGGCGGCCAGTTTGAGCTGCTCGTCCTCGATGCCGCGCAGAAGTGCCTCGAAACCCGCTCGTGCCTCACCGAGAAGTTCGTCCTCGGCGCCGATGCCGATCAGTGCTGCGGCGGCGTCATGGAGGTCTTCCTCGAGTTCCACGGCCCGCGCAGCCACCTGATCATCTTCGGCGCCGGCCACGTCTCCCAGTCCCTCGCCGATCTCCTCGACGGCGCCGGCCTCGACCTCGCCATCGTCGACGACCGCCCCGATTGGAACTCCGCCGATCGGTTCCCCCGCGCCCGCCGCGTCCTCTCATGGGACGAAGGCGTCGCCCTCGCGCACCAGTCGCCCGGCGCCACCCTCGCCTGCGTCATGACCTGCTCGCACGACACCGACTTCGACATCCTCCGCGCCCTTCTCAAATCTCCGCCCGCCTTCACCGGCTTGATCGGCAGCCGCTCCAAGCGCGTCTGCCTCTTCGGTCGCCTCGTCGCCTCCGGCCTCGACGAATCGATTGTCCAGAGGGTCCACTGCCCCATCGGCGTCGGCGACACCGGCAAAGAGCCCAAGCTCGTCGCCATCTCGATGGCCGCTCAGATCTTGATGGAAGCGAAAGAACTTGCCACCCGCTGATGCCGATTTCGCGATTCTCGTGCTGGGCGCCGGCAAGGGCTCGCGCATGGGCGGCCACAAGATCGTGATGAACGTCGGTGGCAGGCCGTGGTTCGAGTGGCAGCGCGAGCGGCTCGAACGCGTGCTCTGCCGCACTCTTTGGATGGTCCCGGTTGGCGTTCCCGGGCTCTCCAACCCCCCGGATGCTCCGGCTGCTCGTGGGATTTCGATGGCGACGGCCTGGGGGGGCGACAACGCGCCGATGTTCATGAGCTTTCTTGCCGGCCTCTACATCATTCGAAGCGGCTGTACCGAGCGCCGTGCGGGAGGCCTCTTCGTCCTTCCCATTGATACACCGGCACCGGCCCCGCGCGTATGGCACCGCCTCGCCACTTCGGGCCGCGTCGCCGTTCCATCGTTCCGCGGCTCGCGGGGTCACCCGGTGTTCCTCCCATGGACGTGGATCGCAGATCGCATCATGCCTGCGGTGGACGCCGCCCACCCCTCGACGCTCCGCCTGGACCACCTCATCGCCCCGGACATCACCCTCATCGAAGTCGACGACCCCGATGTTGCGGTGAACCTCAACACACCCGATGATGTCGTGGCATGGCTGGCCCGCTCCGCGCATCCGTGACCGCCGCCCTGACTTCTTCTACCAAATCTAGTGGGGCAGGTGTTCCACCTGCCTCTACCCTTTCCACCTCTGCTCTCCACCCCCGGCGCCGCCCATGATCTCCCCCGACCTCCTCGCCATCTCCCGCGGCGACGCACCCGCAGACCTCCTCTTCACCAACGCGCGCCTCGTCAACGTCTTCACCCGCGAGATCGAGTCCTCCAACCTCGCCGTCCACGCCGCCACCGGACGCATCGCCGGCATCGGCGACTACTCGCGCGCCGCGCACACCATCGACCTCAAAAACTCCTTCCTCGCCCCCGGCTTCATCGACGCCCACATGCACGTCGAGTCCACGATGCTCCCGCCCTCGGAGTTCGTGAAGCTCGCCCTGCCGCACGGCACCACCGCCGCCGTCTTCGACCCCCACGAGATCGCCAACGTCCTGGGCCTCGACGGCATCCGCTACATCATGGACGACGCTCGCGATCTCCCCTTCAACTCGCTGTTTGCTCTTCCCTCCTGCGTCCCCGCGTCCCACCTCGAAACCTCCGGCGCCAAGCTCGAAGCCGCCGACCTCGAGCCACTCTTCGACGACCCCCGCGTCGTCGCCCTCGCCGAGATGATGAACTTCCCCGGCGTCATCACCGCTCGCCCCAGCGTCCTCGCCAAGGTCGACCTCGGCCTCCGCAAGGGCCTCGTCGACGGCCACGCACCAGGACTCCGTGGCAAAAACCTCAACGCCTACCTCGCCGCCGGCATCTCCTCCGACCACGAATGCACCACGCCCGACGAAGCCCTCGAAAAACTCCGCCGCGGCATGCACATCTACATCCGCGAAGGCTCCGCCGCCCGCAACCTCGAAGCACTCCTCCCCATCGTCACCCCCGCCAACGCCCACCGCTTCTCCTTTTGCACCGACGACCGGCACCCCGCCGACCTCAAGCACGAAGGCCACATCGACCACGTCGTCCGCCGCGCCATCTCGCTCGGCCTCGATCCAGCGACCGCCGTTGCCATGGCCTCCCTCCACACCGCCCAGCATTACCGCCAGCGCGACCTCGGCGCCATCGCCCCAGGCCGCTTCGCAGATCTCATCGTCTTCGACGACCTGAACAAGCCCACCCCGCGCCAGGTCTACTTCCGCGGCAACCTCGTCGCCGAAAACGAAACGTGCCTTCGAGATCCGTTCGGAGCATCTACCCGGTCTAGTGGGGCAGGTGTCCCACCTGCCGCTACCCCATCTACCTCTTCGGGTCCGAATCAAGCTCTCCGGTGGTGTGGCTCTCCAACGCGCTGTCCCGACTCCGTCCGCATCCCCCTTCGCCTTCCTCCCAATCTTTCCGAACTCTCTTTTCGCATCCCCGCCACCGGCGCCAAGTCCCTCCGCGTCATCGGCATGTTCCCCGACCAGCTCGTCACCGACTCCCTCGTGCTCCCCGCAAACCCCGTCAACGGCGAGCACCGCGCCGATCCCGCCCGCGATCTCCTCAAGCTCGCCGTCATCGAGCGCCACCGCGCCACGGGCAACATCGGCCTGGGTTTCGCCAAAGGCTTCAAGTTCAAGCACGGCGCCCTCGCCAGCACCGTCGGCCACGACTCCCACAACCTCGCCATCGTCGGCGCCAGCGACTCCGACATGCTCACCGCCGCCCGCGCTCTCGCCGCGGCAGGCGGGGGTCAATGCGCCGTCCTCCACGGCAAGGTCCTCGCCCTGCTCCCGCTCCCCATCGCCGGCCTCATGTCCGATCAGTCCGCCGACACCGTCATCGAGCAGCAGCGCCAGCTCCTCGACGCTACCAAGGCCATGGGATGTCCCCACGCCGACCCCTTCATGCCTCTGTCCTTTCTTCCCCTGCCCGTGATTCCCAGGCTCAAGCTGACTGACTTGGGCCTTGTCGATGTGGAACGGTTCGAAATCGTCCCGCTCGAACTCTGACACCCTTCAAGCAGGTTCGATAACCAAGCGCTAACCAATTACCACAGCAGCATTTGCAATTGCAATGGAGCCCTGCATTTTGCCCCGTTCTCACGGAATTACGCACAGGGGTTTTCCCCAATTGGAAGTCGGAGCCCCGTTTCCCGGGCGCCGCAACGTCCTCCACTCTGGAATCACGGGGTAGGAAAATACCCCACAAAACTTTGAGAAGCGTTAAGAAGGCACTTGGTCCGCCCCTGCCATCCCGGTATGCTGTTCGCTTGCGTGGATGTTCCACGCACGCGAGCGGCAGGGAGAGAGACAAGACACCCCTTCCATCGCGGTCCGAGTTCCGCGGCCTTTCCAGCCGCGGGACGTCATCTGTAGCCGCGCTGCACCTTCGCCACGACGCGAGGGGGTAGCGCCATGGGAGGATCGCATCATGCGTAAGTTCGCCATCGCAATGGCCCTCGTCGTCGCCGCCGGCGCCGCACAGGCCAAGGAAGCCAACACCGGCACGCTCTGGACCGGCCACAACACCGGCGTCGGCGCCGGCTTCTCCAGCCGCACCGTCTCTACGCTCAACATCAACGTCGCCGGGATCAATTCCAACGACGAATACGGCGCGCCGATCAACGTCGTCAACAACTACAACATCGGCGCCAACTCGCACGTCATCGGCATCGGCTGGGACGTGACCCTCTTCGCCGATTCGCCCTCGTATCTCTCTGAGCTGAGCGTCGCCTTCGAGGACAGCGCCCAGTCGACGGGCGTTTTCCTTTCCCCCGGCGCCGGTGACGATTTCCCGGGCACCGCCGTGTATTCCTCCGGCGGCGTCGTCGACCTCGTCGGCATCGCCCTCGACTTCAACGTCGGCCCCGACGGCATCCTCCGCCTCGAGTACTTCGAAGGCTTCGACGACTTCGGGGGCGACTGGGATGGCATCTGGCAGTCCGGCACCCTCACCGTCCAGTACGACACCGTCCCGGCCCCCGGCGCCGCGGGCGTCCTCGCGGTCGGCGGCCTCATGGCCCTCCGCCGCCGCCGCTGAGCACACCGCTCAGTGACCGTCTGAAACACACGATTCTCCAAGGCCCGCGGGACACGTCCCGCGGGCCTTTTCTCTGCGCGGCCGCCAAACCCGTGGAAAGCGCCACCCCAAGCGTGTCATCCAGATGCGCGGTGATTCTCGCGCCAATCGTTCACGTACGAGCCGCGAACGCAGTGAGCGGTCCGGGGGATGGCGAGCGTCGTCCACGCACCCCGTCACTTCGTTCCAGGCTCGTTGCGACCGTGCTCGGAAGAGCGCGATTCTGTGAAAGACCGTCTCACAGCGCCGGTGATTCTGGATTGCCGTGCCGCGGCCCGTGCATGAACCGGCCGTGCCGCGTCACGGCGCGCCGCTCCCCGACGTCACGACCTCTTGGTGGCGTCAAAGCTCCACATGAACTTGCGTGTGGCCCCGGGTCGGCCCTCCGGGCCGTACGGCGTGGCGGCCCATTCCACCTTGTCGAACACCAGAGAGACTTCCTCCGTGAGCGGCGGGGACAGCTTGCCCTCCTCGGCGGGGCGGGCGTTTTGAGTGATCGCCGTGATGTTTATCTTGGTGAGAATGTACGACATGTAGACGTGGGTCCCAAACCTGGTGTTCTTGATGCAATCGAGCTGCCCGCCCTTGATGCTCGTGTGCGTGATGCACGCGCTGTGGAGCTGGGGCGTCGTCTCGTCGACGATCTTCGTGACGGTCAAGCCCGAGAAATGAATGCTGCCGTAGAGTTGCGAATCGTCGGAGGCCAGCCCGCGCCGGACCTGCTGGAGGCCGTAGGAAAACCCCAGCACGGGGATCCATTTTTCACGCCCGCGCTCCCACCCCTCCGCGTCGATGCCCTCGAGTTTCAGGTAATAGTCAAACGGCATCGTCGTGGTCTCCCGGGGCTGGTCTTCCCGCCCGAATTCCGCCGGACTCATCGGGGCGCGAGCCGCGGCGAGAAGAGCGAGCCAGAGCGTCCCCCGCGCGGTGCGCCGGTCACACCCGTTCGACCATCGCAAGCGGTCCGCGCAGAGCGTAACGGATCCTTCAAACAGCCACAACCGCTACTCTCCCCAACCATGCCTCCCTCTCTCCCTCCCGCTCAGCTCGCCCCCATCCTCGCCCGCCTCAACGCCTCCAACGCCGACTACGCCGGCATCTATCCCGGCGAGCCCATCGGGCGCCAGCCCGTCCACACCATCTACGGCGGCGCCCACCTCTTCCGCCGCGACTCCGCACGCCGGCTCGGCGACCTCGCCCTCGCCTCGCTCCGCGACTACGCCCCCGACTTCGCCAGCTTCGCCCGCGCCATCGGCCTCCGCGGCTGCGAATCCCTCCCCGACACCGCCGCCGGCGCCGCTTCCATCCTCGAGCAGTTCCGACGCGATCCACCCCACGGGAGCGCGGCCTCCGCCGCCGCCAACCCCGCCGCGGCCTTCGCCATCGGCGTCTACGACCGCGTCCTCGCCAAGCTCTCGACCGAGCCGGTCGAAGACTTCCGCATCGACTTCGAGGACGGCTACGGCGTCAGGCCAGACGCGGAGGAAGACGCCTGCGCCGAGCAGGCCGCGCGCGAAGTGGCGGCAGGCATAGCCGAGAAATCCCTCCCGCCCTTCATCGGCATCCGCATCAAGAACTTCGGCCCGGACACCCACGCCCGCGGCATCCGCACCCTCGACATCTTCCTCACCACCCTCGCCGCGCACGCCGGGGGAAAGCTCCCCGACAACTTCGTCCTCATGCTCCCCAAGGTCGTCTCCGCGCGGCAGGTCACCACCATGGCCGACCTCTGCGACCTCTTCGAGAACGCCGGCACGTTTCCCAAAAACTCCCTCAAGATGGAGTTCATGGTCGAGACCACCCAGGCCGTCATCGACGCGCACGGCGTCTGCCCGCTCCCCGGCTTCGTCCGCGCCTCCCGCGGCCGCTGCATCGCCGCCGCGCTCGGGGTCTACGACTACACCGCAAGCTGCGGCGTCACCGCCCACCAGCAGAAAATCGACCACCGCGCCTGCGACTTTGCGCGCCACGTCATGCAGGTCTCGCTCGGCGCCAGCGGCCTCTTCCTCTCCGACGGCGCCACCAACATCATGCCCGCCGCGCCGCACCGCGCCCCCGAGGGCGGCACGCTCTCACCCGGGCAGTTGTCGGAGAATCGCGCCGCCGTCCACAGCGCCTGGCGCCTCAACTTCGAGCACGTCCGCCGCTCGCTCGCGCACGGCTGGTACCAGGGCTGGGACCTCAACCCCGCGCAGCTCCCCGTCCGGTACGCCGCCGTCTACTCCTACTTCCTCGAGTTCCTCCCCGAGGCGACCGCCCGCCTCCGCAACTTCGTCGACAAGGCCGCGCGGGCCACGCTTGTGGGCGGCGCCGGCGGCGGAATCTTCGACGACGCCGCCACCGCGCAGGGACTCCTCACGTTCTTCATCCAGGGCCTCCGCCGCCGCGCCATCACGCAGGCCGAAGCCGAAGCCACCGGTCTGACTCCCGAGGAAATCAGCACCAGATCCTTCGTCGAGATCCTCCGCGGCCGCGTCGCGCACTAGCGCCGCTCGATCGTCGCCTCGATGAGCCCGTGCGGTTCGTCGGTCGGCACGAACACCTCGTTCCGGTTCTCAAGCCCGAACGGCTTCAGGTTCACGAGCAGGCAGTGCTTATTCGGCAGCGAAAGCCGGATCCTTTCAATCTCGCCGCAGGCCTTTAGCGCCGCCTCGCCCATCGCAAACAGCGTCTGCTGCACCGACTCGCTCTTTTGACCCGCGAACGCCTCGACAAGCGCCCGTCGGATCGCCCCGCGCCGCGCCGCGAAGTCCCCCTCGCCGGTCAGCCCGGAGTACTGCCAGCTCGCCGACACGCTCGTGGCCATGATCCGGTCGCGCACCTCCGGAAGCGTCGTGTACTCGTCCTTCATGAACCCCGAGAACGCCGAGTCGGTCGACTTGAGAATCACCAGCCCCTCGACCCCGCCCAAGACCGCCGCGCCGGGCCGCTCGACTACCGCTTCGCAGGTGTGCCGCTCCTCCGTGCCCTTGGTGAAGCAGTGGGGGTGGTCCTTTCCGCCGAGGCGTACGCGGTCCCACGGCACCTCCGAGATCCCCACGCGCGCCAGCCGCACGTGCGCCAGTCGGTCGACGAAGTGCCTGCCCAAGTGCACGGCGAACGACTCGACCGAGTCCAGCGGGTGGTCCTTGGCCAGCGCGTAGACGGTGTTCTTCATGGTGTCCGTCGGCAGGCACAGCGCGTTGTCGCCGGCGTGGACCGGGGCAAAGTCGCCCTCGAGCGCGATGTCCACGCTCAGCTCGCGGACGGTGTGCCGCTTCCCCGCGCGCAAGACCTTGACGAGCCGCACGCGCGACTTGCCGTAGTTGTTCTGGCCCAGCACTGCCGTGCCGGCCTTTGTGCGAGATCGCTTGACCATGTCAGGTTCCCCGGTAGGTCGAGTATCCAAACGGGCTCACCAGCAGCGGGACGTGGTGATGGCGCGCCGTGTCCCCGACGACGAACGCGACCTCGACGCGCGGGAAGAAGGTCGCGACCCCCTTGGCGGCAAAGTACGCGCCGGTCTCGAAGCGCAGCCGGTACGTTGCCGCCCCAAGCGCCGTGCCCGCGGGCAGGAGCGACTTCACGCGTCCGTCGGCGTCGGTCGACGCGGAGTTCACGGCCGTCCAGCGCCCCGGCGCATCCTCGCGCTCGAGCGTGACGTCCACGCCCGTGGCCGGCGTGCCGCGCGAAGTGTCCAGGATGTGCGTGCTGATCCCGCTCATTCGCTCAGCATCCTTTCCAGGCGGAGGCGGGTGATCTTCCGCTGCTCCGCGGCGGCGTTCCGCAGCTCGGTTGGTGCATCATTGGCCAGGCGAACGCGGAGCTGCGCGAGCATCTCGTCCCCGGACCTGCCCGTGGCGCAGATCAGGAACACGTGGCCGAACCTGGCCTGGTACGCGCGGTTGCCCTCGGCGAAGGCAGCGCGAGTTTCGTCGCTGGCGCGCGCCATTCCGGACTGCTCGCGCCGCGACATGTCGCTGGTGGGGGCGAATTTCGGCTGCGTGAGGTTGGTCTCGCCGATCCGCGGGTGGTGCGAGAAAGCCTCGAGCCAGTCGTCGCGCGAGAGCGCGTCCGCTACTGCGTCGGCCGCGGCAAGGAGCGAAGCGGAATCGGTGAACGGTCGGCGCGAGGTCATGGACTCCGCCCAGGCGCGAGACCCGCATGCCTTCATGAACGCCGCGCGTGCCTCCCGGGCGTTCATCGCGTTCAGCCTGGCGAGACCGTTGCTCATGGGGCGTTGCGTCCTGCGCGTTCGAGCGCTGCGTTCGGCGTCAGGCCGGACTTCCGAAGAGGCGCAGCCGGCTGACGCCGCCATCGGGATAGATGTTGAGGCGGACGTGCGTGCAGGCGTTGCCCGACGCGAGCTCGAGCTCGTAGAAGTGGCGGTTGTCGGCCTTGAGCTTGGTGCGGGCCAGCAGTTCGCGCCATCCGGTCTCGGGCACCTCGTTCGCGGGTGTGCGCGGCGCATCGCAGCACTCGATCATGCAGCTCTCGGGGAAGTTGCCCTTGAAGTGGTTGGTGTCGACCTCGATCTTGCGGATGGCGCCGCGGTGGCCGAGACGGACGACGCACCAGTCGTAGCCGGGGCCGCGGCGGCGGCGGGTTTCCCAGCCGTCACCCATGGTGGCGGCGCGACCGGGCATGATCAGGTTGTGGCGCGAGCCGAAGTGCATGTTGTTGGCCGCGACCACCAGCCCGCCGTTGACGGCGGCGCCGAGATCGACCTGCGCGCCCGAGCGCCTGATCGATTCCCAGTCGGGGAGGACTTCGCCGAACACTCGGAGCCGCGCGACGCCGCCGTCGGGGAAGATGTTGAGGCGGAGGTGAGTCAGGCGCTTGCCCGCGGTGGACTCGGCGGCGGGGATGAAATGCTCGGCGCTGGGGCCGAGAGTGGTGCGGTCGAGGACGGGTGTCCAGCGTGCGGCGGGGCCGGTGACCTCCTCGGCGCCGGGGTCGCCGGGGAACTCGGCACCCTCGATGGTGCAGGACTCGGGCTGGTTGCCGCTAAAGTGCGCGGTGTCGATGTTGAAACCGCGGACGGTGCCGGGGAGGCCGAGCTTGACAATGCACCAGTCGTGCCCGGGCTCGCGGCGTCGACGGGTTTCCCAGCCGTCCATCCACTTGCCGAACTCGGTGAACTTGCCGGGGATGAAGATCGGCTTGTCGGGCTTGAGCAGGTTGTCCTTGGGCGCGAAGAACTCGTCGTTGGCGACGATCGCGCGTCCGCCGAGGCGCTCGGAGGCGAGGTCGATCAGCTGGGCGAAGTCGGGTTGTGGCGGGTTCGCTTCAGCCATCGCCCGCGTTCTCCTTCTGGGAATCGTGCCGCGGCGGACTGTGCGGCGTCGAAGATCACGCGCCCGCCGAGGATGGTGAGACGCACCACGCCGCGGAGCGTGCGGCCATCGTAGGGGGTGAGCTTGTGGCGATGCTCAAGGTCGGAGTCGCGGACGGTGAACTCGGCGTCGGGGTCCCAGGCGACGAGGTCGGCATCGAAGCCGGGGGCGATGCGGCCCTTGCGGTCGTCGAGGCCGGCGAGGCGTGCGGGTGCTTCGCAGAGCCAGCGCGCCAGATGGCTGAAATCGCTGTCGCGGCGGCGTGCTTCGGTCCAGACGAGGGGCAGCGAAAGCTGGAGCGAGGAGATACCGCCCCAGGCGCGGGAGAAGTCGCCCGATCCGAGGAGCTTGAGCGCTGGCGGGCAGGGCGAGTGGTCGGAGGCGATCAGGTCGAGCGTGCCGTCGAGCAGCGCAGTCCACAGGGCCTCGCGCGTTTCTGCCGGGCGGATCGGCGGGGCGCATTTGAAGGTGGTGGCGCCGTCGCGGATGTCTTCTGCGGCGAGGGTGAGGTAGTGCGGGCAGGACTCGGCGGTGATGGAGATCCCGGCGCGCTTGGCCGCGGCGAGCAGGTGGATCGCGCCGCGCGAGGCTACGTGGACGATGTGTGCGCGGGCGCCGGTCGCGCGGCAGAGTTCGATCATGTTCGCGACCGCGCGGTCCTCGCACTCTGGAGGGCGCGAGAGGAGATAGCGCCGGTACGACTGCGGTTCGCGCCCGAGGGTCGCCCGCGTTGCAGCCGCGGCGAGCAGCTTGGGGTCCTCGGCGTGGGCGAGCAGCGTGGCGCCCAGGCGGGCGAGGATCGGCATGGCGCGGTCGAGATCGGCGCGGGTGACGTTGGGGAATTCGTCGATCCCCGAGGGCGCCATGAAGCATTTGAATCCGAGGGCGCCGGCGTTCCATACCGCCTCGAGGTGCTGCTCGTTGCCGGGGATGACTCCGCCCCAGAGGCCGTAGTCGATTATGCAGGATTGGGCTGCCGCGGCGGCTTCTTCCAGGAGAGCGGCGGCGGTGGTGGCGACGGGGGAGCAGTTGAGGGGCATGACGACGAAGGTCGTGGTGCCCCCTGCCGCGGCGGCGCGGGAGGCGGTGGCGAAGCCTTCCCAGTCGGTGCGTCCGGGCTCGTTGATGTGGACGTGGGTGTCGACGAGGCCGGGCATAAGAACGAGGCTCGAGAGATCGAGCGTGCAGCTGGTGCGGGGGCCGGGGGTGACGGCGGTGATGAGGCCGTTGTCAATGGAGACGGTGGCGGGGCCGACGGTGGAGCCGGTGACGACGCGGTTGCTGTAGATGGTGAGGGTGGGGGGCATGGGTGTCGGTGTGGGGGGGAAGGGATTGAACCACAAAGACGAGAAGAGCACAAAGGGGGATGGGGTGCGGAGAGTGGCTGATTCGAAGCGTGGGATTGATTGAGCGGGCTTTCGCCCGCAGCGCGGGCTTGCCAGGAGCTACGAGCTGCGGTCCACGGGTTGCGCTCGCGGACTCGCTTCACCCGAGGCTACCGGCCGGCGCCCGCGGCGCGGGCTGGCGGGGAGTCCAGGTTCGGATTGAGTTCCACGGGAAGGGCGTGTCTGTATACTGCGGAATTCACGGGCGCTGGGAATTCGGCGTCCGCCCTCGGCTCGGAGAACGGCCATGGCTGACCTGAGTGTTGTGGTTGACGGGTTGAAGCTGCCGAACCCCTTCGTGATCGGGTCCGGGCCGCCGGGGACCAACGCGAACGTGATCGGGAAGGCGTTTGATGAGGGGTGGGGCGCGGTCATCGCGAAGACGATCAGCCTGGACGCATCGAAAGTGGTGAACGTGGCGCCGCGGTACGCGCGGATGCGCGTGGGGGCCAAGGGGAGCGAGACGATCGTCGGGTGGCAGAACATCGAGCTGATCAGCGATCGGCCGTTTGACACGTGGATCGAAGAGTTCAAGCAGCTCAAGAAGAAGTACCCGGGGCGGGTGCTGATCGCCTCGATCATGGAGGAGTTCAGGAAGGCGGCGTGGGAGGAGATCGTGCAGCGCTGCCAGGACGCGGGGGTGGACGCGTTTGAACTGAACTTCTCGTGCCCGCACGGGCTGCCGGAGCGGAAGATGGGCGCGGCGATGGGGCAGGACCCGGCGATTCTTGAAGAGGTGTGCGGCTGGGTGAACAAGGTGGCGAAGGTGCCGGTGTGGGCGAAGATGACGCCGAACATCACGCACATCGAGGACCCGGCGCGGGCGGCGCTGCGGGCCGGGTGCGAGGGGATCGCGGCGATCAACACGATCCTGTGCGTGATGGGGGTGGACCTCAAGAC
>JBGALI010000001.1:0-425779 GCA_044223975.1 Phycisphaerales bacterium
CGGGCGACGGGGAAAAAGCTGACGCAAACGGAGGTTGGGGTGTACACGGTGAAGGGGGAGAAGATTGTGCGGGAGGTGTTTTACAACTCGGGGAACTGGTAGAGGAACTGGGATTTTGGATTGTCGGCCGAGGTCGCGCGGCGGGGGAGTTTCATGTTTGCGATGCGTGGGCCCCGCACTCCGGGCACATGGCATTTGCGGCGATGCCGGTGCGGTCGTAACCGCATTTCTGGCAGCACCAGGGCGGGCGGTAGGTCTTGGCGCGGTGACGGTTGATGGCCCAGATGGTGGTGCCTGAAGCGAGCGCGGCGGCCGCGACGCCGAGGAGAATGGGTTGCCAGCGGATCGGGCCAGTCCGTTGCGGTTGCATCGCCCAGGTGATCGAGGCGG
This sequence comes from Phycisphaerales bacterium, assembly GCA_044223975.1. Taxonomy (GTDB): domain Bacteria; phylum Planctomycetota; class Phycisphaerae; order Phycisphaerales; family UBA1924; genus CAZCPB01. Next base: position 391 of record JBGALI010000001.1, read on the forward strand.
CGAAAACGACGGAGAATGCCACGGGGACCACGATGGAATCGCGTTTTGGGCCTTCGTGGGGCATCGGAATCAAGGGTAGGGGATTGGGGCGAGGCGCACGAAAAACCCTTCGCTTGCGCGAAGGGCTCGTAGAGGCTTGTGTTGACGATGCCGTTCAGCCCATGTGCTTGATGATGGCGGTGCCGAACTCGCTGCACTTGAGCTTGGTGGCGCCTTCCATCATGCGGTGGAAGTCGTAGGTGACGGTCTTGGCGGCGATGGCGCCGTCCATGCCCTTGATGATGAGGTCGGCGGCCTTGGTCCAATCAGCGTCGCCGCCGCTGCCCATGTAGCGGAGCATCATCTCGCCGGAGAGGATGACGGAGCCGGGGTTGACCTGGTCGAGGTTGGCGTACTTGGGGGCGGTGCCGTGGGTGGCTTCGAAGATGGCGTGGCCGGTGATGTAGTTGATGTTGGCGCCGGGGGCGATGCCGATGCCGCCGACCTGAGCGGCGAGGGCGTCGCTCAGGTAGTCGCCGTTGAGGTTCATGCAGGCGATGACGGAGAAGTCCTTGGGGCGGGTGAGGACCTGCTGAAGGGTGATGTCGGCGATGGAGTCGCGGACCATCAGCATCTGCTTCCACTTGCCGCCGCCGTGAGAGGCCCAGAGTGCGGCGAGGACGGACTCGACTTCCTTGACGATCTTGGCCCTCTGGTCAGGGGTCATCATGTCGAAGCCGGGGTCGATCATCTTCGCGTTGGCTTCGGGGGAGAGGTCGGCGTTGGACTCTTTGTTCCCGAGAATCCACGACTCGCGTTCCGTCACGACCTGGGCCCGGAAGGCCTTCACCGCGACCTGGTAGCCCCAGTCCTTGAACGCGCCGGACGTGAACTTCATGATGTTGCCCTTGTGGACGAGCGTGACAACCTTCTTCTTCTCCTTGAGGGCGAAGGAGATCGCGCTGTGCACGAGGCGTTCGGTGCCGAGGAAGGAGACGGGCTTGAGCCCGACGCCGACCTGCAGGGGGGTGTCGCGGTGGGGGGCTCCGACGGCTTCGAGCTGCTTCTGCCACGCGTCGCCCGCGGCCTTGGTGCCGAAGCGGATCTTCTTGAAGTCCTTGGGGAATTCCTTCTCGATGAACTCGAGGACCTTCGCGGCCTCGGGCGTGCCCGCGGCCCATTCGATCCCGGCGTAGATGTCCTCCGTGTTCTCTCGGAAGATCACCATGTCGCAGTCCTGCGGGCGCTTCACGGGAGAGGGGACGCCCTTGAACCAGCGCACGGGGCGGAGACAGACGTAGAGATCGAGCATCTGGCGGAGCGCGACGTTCAGCGAGCGGATGCCGCCGCCGATGGGCGTGGTGAGCGGGCCCTTGATGCCGACGAGGCAGGTGCGGAAGGCGTCGAGGGTGGCATCGGGGAGCCAGTTGCCGGTCTTGTTGAATGCCTTCTCGCCGGCGAGGACTTCCTGCCAGGTGATCTTGCGCTTGCCGCCGTAGGCCTTGGCGACCGCGGCATCGAAAACGCGGACGGAGGATTTCCAGATGTCGGGGCCGGTGCCGTCGCCCTCGATGAAGGGGAGCGTGGGCTGGTCGGGAACGTTGAGTTTGCCGTTGGACATCGTGATGACGGGCATGGGGGGCTCCGGAAGGGCGGTTACCACGGATCGAGGCCGGGACGTGGAAGGGAAGAATAGAACGACCAAGTGCCGGTCGGCGAGAACGGAGGTTGCGGACCGGGGCGGCCGGGAGGAGCGGCGCGGGGCGGCGAAACCCCGGGGTCATTCGGGCGATTTTCGGGATAGAAATCGCGTGCACGCGTCAACGGGGGTGCTTTATCGGTCGATCCATGGACGGACCGCGCTCGATCGACAGCGCGGCCGGAGGCCGGGCATGCTCGCGAAGAGATGGGAATGGAAGCGCGCGTGCGCGCGGTGGGGACGTGCGGTCGCGGTGGCGGCGGCGATGACGGGCTGCGTGCGCGCCGGCTGCGCTGCGGATGATCCGGCGCGGCACGCCTCCGAGCGAGAGGAAATCGTCGTCGGCGTGGCGAATCCGTTCCTCGTGCGCGGGCTGCTCCGCTGGAGCGACTCGGGCGAGGTTGAGGGCTTCGCGGTGGATGTGGCCAAGGAGGCCGCCAGCGCGGTGGGGCTGAAGTGCCGATTCATTCCGCTGATCGACGAGAAGCCGTTGGTGGCGCTCGAGTCGGGCCGGGTGGATGTTGAAGCCGCGGTGTCGATCATGGAATCGCGCCTCGAGCGGGTCGAATACACGTCGCCGATCCTGATCACGCGCGGCGTGGTTTTTCGACGCCGAGAGACCGACGTGGTGACGTCGCCGGAGGGATTGCGGGGCCGGGGCGTGGCGGTGGCCCAGTCGGGGATCGCCAACCAGTGGTGCCGCGAGCGCGGGATTCTTTGCGCCGAGTATTCTTCGCTGGCGGAATCGCTGACCGCGGTGGCCGAAGGAAAGGCCGACTACGCGGTGACGACGCAGATCGCCGGGCGGGTCGAGGTTGAGCGGTGCGGGCTCAAGAATCTGACGTGGGACGAGCTTGAGGACGATCGGTTCTGCCGCGCGTTCGCGATGGCGGTCCGGTCGGGCAACCACGCGTTGACGACCGAGTTCAACCGCGGTCTGAAGATCATTTCCGACAACGGCACCTACGACCGGCTGTACGACCGGTGGGTGGCGCGGTACCAGAGTCGGCCGGCGCGGGAAGCGAGTGTGCATGCGCGGGTTGCCGCGTGGGTGAGCGTGGTGGCGGTGGCGCTGGGTCTGGCGGGGGCGGTGTGGCACGTGACGCTGCGGCGTGCGCTATCGCGGCGGACGCGCGACTTGCGCGAGCGCGAGGCGCAGTACGGGGCGATCGCGGCCAATGTTCCGGGGCTGGTGTACACCTACTTCGTGGGCGCGGACGGGAAGCGCGAGCGACGGTTCGGGAACCAGCGTCTGGCGGAATGGAAGCGGGATTTCCCGTGCCTGGACCCCGGCGCTGATTACCGCGTGTCGATGCGCGAGCAGATCCACCCCGACGACGTGGCCGGGTACGACGCGGCTACCGAGCGAGCACGGGAAGGGCCGAGCGTGTTCGACGCGCAGTTCCGCCTGCGCGACGCGTCGGGCGCGTACCGCTGGCTTCACTCGATCGTGGTCCCGGTATCGGCGGGGGGCGGTGTGCTGTGGCAGGGGCTGATCCTGGATGTCACGGCCGTGCGCGAGGCGGAGGCGGAACTTTCGCGGAGCCGCCGGCGGTACCAGGAGATTTTCGACCGGTCGCACGACGCGATCCTGGTGTTCCGTCCTGAGGACCGGGTGGTGCTCGAGGCCAACGAGCGGGCGTGCGAAATGTACGGGTACCCGCGCGAGGAGCTGATCGGCATGTCGCTGCGGCGCGTGACGGTGGACGCGGAGGCGGGCGAGCGGCGCATCGCCGACACGCTGGCCGAGGGCGGGCTGCGCAACGCGCAGTTCCGCCAGCGGTCGCGAGACGGGAGGCTGATCGACGTGGACGTCTCCGCCTCGGCGATCGAGTACGACGGGAGACCGGCGATCCTGACGCTGAACCGCGATGTCACCGAGCGGGTGCGGGCCGAGGAGGAGCGCCGGCAGATGGAGTCGCGGCTCCAGCAGGCCGAGCGCCTGGAGAGCCTGGGCCTTCTCGCCGGCGGGATCGCGCACGACTTCAACAACCTCCTGGTGGGGATCCTCGGGAACGCCGAGCTGATCCCGATGGTTGCCGGCAACGCGGAGGAAACCACGCGGCTCACGGGGCAGATCGTGCTCTCGGCCCAGCGCGCCGGGGACCTCACGCAGCAGCTGCTGGCCTACGCGGGCCGGGCCCGCCTGGCCTCCGAATCGGTGAACCTCGAGGACATCGGGCGGGAGATGGTGAGCGTGCTGGGGGCCCGGGTCAGCGCGGAGGCGACGGTGGAGTTCTGCGCGTCGCCGGACGGCGCGCGGACCACGGGCGACACGACCCAGCTGCGGCAGGTCGTCATGAACCTGCTCACCAACGCGTCCGACGCGCTGATGGGCGAGCGCGGGCGCATCACGGTGCGCACCGGCAACGGCGTCTTCGACAGGGCGCAGCTCGGCGACCCTGGCGCCGAGCCGGGCCGGTACTCTTACGTGGAGGTCGAGGACGACGGCTGCGGCATGGATGACGCCACGGCTCGGCGCATGTTTGACCCGTTCTTTACCACCAAGCCCGCGGGGCGCGGGCTGGGGCTTGCCGCGACCCTGCGTACGGTGCAGCGCCACCGCGGCGCGATCTCGGTGCGATCGACGCCGAAAAAGGGGACGGTCATCCGGGTCTTCCTGCCGTGGAGCCCGTGCCAGCGCGGAACGGTGGAGCCCAAGGCGCTCGCCAGCGCGCGGCGCGGGTCGGTGCTGATCGTCGACGACGAGCCGGCGATTCGCGAGGTCACCGAGAAGCTCCTGCGCTCGCTCGGATGGACCGTCGGCGTGGCGCCGGGGGGCGACGCGGCGCTCGAGTTTCTCAGGCAGGACCGCCCGGCGGACGTGGTGCTGATGGACCTGACCATGCCCGGGCTGAGCGGGTCAAGGCTGGTGTCCGAGATCCGACGGCTCCGGCCGGGGGCGCCGATCGTGGTGATGACGGGGTACTCGGTGGAGGCGGGGGGGACGGGGGCGCCGCTCCACGCGGACGGGCACGTCGCCAAGCCGTTCAGGGTTGAAGCGCTCGACGCGGAACTGACGCGGGTGCTCGCCGAGCGGGGCGCGGGAGTCGGTGCGCCGTTGTCGCGGGCGGCCGCGTGACGAGCGCCGTCACGACGCTTGGACCTTGGCCTGCCCGGCGTAGGCGATGCTGACCGTGCCGCCGAACGCGCACGCGAGCGTGCACCCGGCGTGCAGCGCCGGCTGCCCACCGATCATGGTTTTGGTGGCCCCGGGCGTCCAGGGTCCGGGGAATGTCGGCACGCACGCGGCCGGCGTGGGGACGCCGAGCGCGGCCGAAGTGGCGGCGATGACCGTGGGGTTGGCGGGCGCATGGCAGAGCGGGAACGGCGCGATGTTCACGATCGGCTTGTTGTCCATGATGTTGGCCGCGGGCACCTCGCAGCCGGTGACCTTGTTGACCGGGAGAACAGTGAGCGTGCCGACGGGCGCGGGCGGGATGGCCATCGTGCACTGGATCTTGGCGCCGAGGACGACGAGCGGAGGCATGGGCGGCCCTTTCGAAGGCGGAGCACGCGCAATGTATCGCGCCGCCGGTGGAGCGGCGAACGGCCGGGAAGAGAGAGACCGCTGAAGCGAGCGTGTGCGCTGCAGACTTGACCATGGCCGTCTTGCCGCGAAAGCACGGCCACCAGCCTGCGCGGGTGTTGAAGCGACATGGGGTGAGGCCCCGGGACGCGGCGCCGCACGTCCGCGGCCGGCGAATCAGTCCTGCCAGAGACTCGCAAGGTCTTGCCAGAACGTAGGATACGTCTTGACCACACAGCCCGGATCCTTGATGAACACGTTGGGCCGCCGCAGCCCGATCAGGGCGAGGGACATGGCCATGCGGTGGTCGTCGTAGGTATCGAATTCAACGGGCGGCGCCGACGGTGAGCAGTCGATGCCGGTTCGGGGCGGGGTGATGCTGATGGCGCCGTCATCGCCCTGCACGCCCGGTTTTACCTCGACGCCGATCTTGGCGAGTTCTTTCTGCATCGCCGCGATGCGGTCGGTTTCCTTCACGCGCAGCGTGCGCAGGCCGCGGAGCACGCTCGTGCCGGGGGCGAAGCATGCGACCGAGGCGAGCGTCATTGCGGCGTCGGGCATGCGCGACATGTCGGCGAGGATCGGTTTGAGCGAACGGGGACCGCGGCACTTGACGCCGGCCGGGCTCGCGTGGTCGGGGCGGGTGATGACCGCGCCCATCAGCGAGAGCAGGTCGGTGAACTGCGCATCGCCCTGCAGGGAGTCGGGGCCCAGGTCGAGGACGGTGCACGAGGAATCGGGAGACAGCGCTGCCGCGGCCCAGAGGTACGTGGCGCCGCTGGCATCGGGCTCCACGGCGTAGTCAAAGGCGTTGAGGCCCAGGCCCATCGGGCTGCCGGCGGGGAGGCGCGGCGGTCCCACGCGGATGACGCGAAGATCGCCGGTGCACTGCACCTGGGCGCCGAGTTTCTGGAGGAGCCCGACCGTCATCTCGATGTAGCTGGGGCTGGTGATCTCGCCGAGCATGCGGAGCGTGACGCCCAGCTCGAGCCAGGGAGCGATCAGCAGGAGCGCGGAGATGAACTGGCTGGACTGCGTGGTCGGGATGGCCAGGGCGTGCTCGGTGCCGCGGGGGTGGGACGGGGGCACGATCCGGATGGGCGGCAGGTTCTTGCCGCCGAGGTACTCGATCTCGGCGCCCAGGGAACGGATCGCCGCGGCGAGCTCGCCGATGGGCCGTTGCCGCATGCGGGCGTTGCCGTCGATCGTGATCGGGGCGGGCGACAGGATCGCCGCGGCGGCGAGGAAACGCGTCGCGGTCCCCGCGTTGCCGAGGTCGAGGGTGATGCCGGCCCCGGGCGTGCGCCAACGGCCGTTGACGCCTTCGACCGAGACCTCCCCGGGGTTCGAGGCGTCGATGCGGGCGCCGAGCGCGGCGAGCGCGGCGAGCATGCGGCGTGCATCGTCGGCGTCGAGGAGCGGGCGGCGAAGCGTCGAGGTGCCGCGGGCGAGCGCGGCAAGGAGCAGGGCGCGGTTGGTGAGGCTCTTGCTGCCCGGGGGCCTGATCGAGGTGTGGAACGTGCGCGCGACCGTGGGGATGGGGAGGACCGGCGGAAGCTCGGGTATTGGCTTTCGAAGAAGATCGTGCACGGGAATGCTCGGTGGGAACCCGCAAAGGGTAGACGCGGGCCGGGCGTCCACCCCCAAGATCGTGCGGGGGACACCCAAGAAGCAAGGAAACCCGTCAGGCCTCGTCGTCTTCGCGGCGGAAGACGGCGACGATGTCCTCGATGGGCACCACGAACAGGCGGTTATCGCCCTCAAAGTCGACGGGGATCGCCTGCTTGGGGTTGAACAGAACGCGGTCGTAGCGTTTTACGGGGTAGTTCTCGTCGCGCTCGACCAGCTTTGAGATCGCGACGACGCGCCCGGTCAGCGTGGGGATCTCAATCTTGTCGGGGAGGTGGATGCCGGTCTTGGTCCTCTTGCGGTCCTCGTCCTTGCGGATGAGGATGCGCTTGCCGATGGGCTCAACGACCTCGATCGAGGCGGGACGCTTGCGGGGGGTGGAGTCCGGGGTCGACATGGCGGGAGTGTAGGGAAGTGCCGAGGTGGTATGCTCGGGGGGAAGCGACGAAGCGACGAAGCGACGAAGCGACGAAGCGACGAAGCGACGAAGCGACGAAGCGACGAAGCGACGAAGCGACGAAGCGACGAAAATCGGGAGACCGTTGTGATTGACCGTTTGCGCACTCTGATCCGCGACGTGCGGGACTTTCCCAAGCCCGGCATTGTGTTCAAGGACTTCACGCCTCTGCTCGCGGATGCGCGGGGGATGGCGCTGGCCGTGGAGCTGATGGCCAACCCGTTCCGCGGCATGGGGATCGACCTGGTGGTGGGGGCCGAGTCGCGCGGGTTTATCTTCGGTATGGCGGTCGCGCGGGCACTGTCGGCGGGCTTTGTGCCGATCCGGAAGCCGGGAAAGTTGCCTCGGAGCGTGCACGGCGCGGATTACGAACTCGAGTACGGGACGGATCGGCTTGAAATCCACTCCGATGCGCTCTCGACGGGTCAGCGGGTGGTGGTGGTGGACGACCTGCTCGCGACAGGGGGCACTCTCAGAGCATGCTGCCAGCTCGCGCAGCGCACGGGGGCCACGATCGTGGGGATCACCGTGCTTATCGAGCTGGAGTTCCTGAAGGGGCGAGAGAAGCTGCGCGAGTTCGGGGATGTTCAGGCGGTGCTGAAGTACTAGGACCCGTGCGCAGCGCTGGGTCCCGGGCGCGGTGGGGCTGATTGAGCCGGCTGATTCTTCGCTTCAAAAAGAAAACTCCCCGCCCGGTTGATCGGGCGGGGAGCTTATGAGGCAGTGTGATCGTTACCGCTACAGGGGTTTAGCGGCGACGACGACCGGCAACGAGGCCGCCCAAGCCGAGGAGGCCGAGGGACGCCGGGGCCGGGGCCCACGACACGTTGACCGTGGCGGGGTCGCTGGCGAGCAGCGTGGCCAGAATGGTCGTCGCGGTTGCAGAAGAAGAGTTGGCGTAGACCGAGTACGAGTTGATCTTCGCCTTGGGGGCGTCAAGCGTGATCGTACGAGCCGCGCCACCGTTGTAGCAGGCCAGCGAGAGCTTGAAGTGGTAACCCATCACGCCGTTGGTCGTGTCGAAGTTCGTGCCCAGGGCGGCGGGAGTGTTCTGCTTGATCGAGATGCCGCCGGCGGCGGCGTCGGACGCGTTGCCGCTGGCGCCGATGCGGAAACGGTTCGCGTCGGTGCCGGTCGTGCCGGTGTGGTAGATTACCTGGAACTGGCCACCGAAGTTGAGGTTGCCCACGCGGCCGTCGGGGTGCTGGGAGCTGCTGGCGTTGTCGAGAATCGTCGCCAAGTCACCGTTGGCGGCGCTGTAGGGCGAGCCGGTGATGCTGTGGGTCGACGTGGCGAAGCCGTATCCGGTCGAGAATGAGTAGAACGAGGCCACCTCGACCACGATCGGGTCGACGAGGTTGGCGCTCTGCAGCGTCAGCGAATCGACCCACTGGTCGTTGGTGCCGTAAACGCGGACCTTGATGTCGATCTGAGAGTTCGCGGCCAGCGTGGTGCTGGCCAGGCCCGCCAAGGCCATAAGAGCAACGATCTTCTTCATCTTGAATCTCCTCACTAGCAGAATGACGGATGGAAACGGTGAAGAACGAGAAATTCCTGACCCGGGCCCAATTTAGTCGGGGCCTCTAGACCTTGCAAGGCATTTTGACTTGTTCTTGCGCAATTCTGACAAAAAAACCCCCGTCCGGCGTTGAGCCGGGCGGGGGCGGAATACTTGCTCGCGAGATGTTACCCTAACCAATCCCTATAATCAGGGATCTCAGGGCTGGATCAGCGGCGGCGACGGCCGGCGACGAGCCCACCCAGGCCGAGGAGGCCGAGGGAAGCCGGGGCCGGAGCCCAAGACACGTTGAGTGTGGCGGGGTCGCTGTTGAGCAGCGTGGCCAGAATGGTCGTCGCGGTTGAGGACTGGGCGTTGGCGTAAACGGTGAACGAGTTGACTTTAGCCTTCGGGGCGTCGAGCACGATGTCGCGAGCCGCGCCACCGTTGTAGCAGGCCAGCGAGAGCTTGAAGTGGTAGCCCAAGACGCCGTTGGTCGTGTCGAAGTTCGTGCCCAGGGCGACGGGGGTGTTCTGCTTGGTCGAGATGCCGCCGGCGGCGGCGTCGGACGCGTTGCCGCTGGCGCCGATGCGGAAGCGGTTCGCGTCGGTGCCGGACGTGCCGGTGTGGTAGACGACCTGGAACTGGCCACCGAAGTTGAAGTTGCCGACGCGGCCGTCGGGGTGCAGGGCGCTGGTGGGGTTGTCATCGAGGATCGTGGCCACGTCACCGTTGGCGGCGCTGTAGGGCGAGCCGGTGATGCTGTGGAGCACGGTGGCCAAGCCATAGCCCGTCTGGAACGAGTAGAACGCACCGACTTCGACCACGATCGGATCGACGAGGTTGGCGCTCTGCAGCGTCAGGGCATCGACCCACGGGTCGGTGGTGCCGAACTTACGGACCTTGATGTCGATCTTCGTATCGACGGCGAGCGCCGAGCCCGCGATTCCGGCGAGAGCAACGAGTGCAGCAATCTTCTTCATCTGACAATCTCCTCGCAAGTCTTCCAGGGTTTGTCTGGCTAACACACGATTACGGTGAACGAACGATTCGTTCCTAACCCACGTCGAAAGTACATCAGGACTGTGGGGTTGCCAGAAAAGTGGGCGGATGCCCGCACTTTTTTTGCGCCCGGGCGTACCGGGGAACCCCGAGAAGGGCTTTTCTGCGGGGCGCGAGGGCGTCTTTTGAGACCCACGGGGTTATGTGCCCCGTTTCGGCAGATGGGCCGAGACGGCGGGATGGCGCCGTCCGCGGCCTCGGGCTGGCCCCCAGGACCGCACTCAGGCGTGCCGCGGGGCGTTAGCGAGGGGCTGGGGCGGCGGTCGACAGGCCCAGGAGACCGGCCTTGGCCTGCCACTCGGCCTGCTCGCGGCGGTTATCGCTCGCCAGAGTTCCCGGGCCTCCCTTGGCGGCATCGCGCAGAGCATCGACCTCGAGCCGGCTGAGGTGCAGGCCCTCCAGCTCGTAGTCACGCCACGCTTCCATGGTCATGGGGCAGATCGGCGCGAGCAGGTCGTACATCGCCGCCGCGTAGTCGCGGATTTCCGCCTGGGCGTGGGCGTCCATGCGCAGCGACAGGAACCGAAGGATGTTGTGCAGGTCGCACTTCCAGTACCACTCGGTGTACATGTTGACGGGCAGGCCGATGCGGGCGAGCTCGCGGCTGACGCCCCCCTTGGCCAGTTCGAGGTACCGGGTGTGGAGCGACTCGGCGTCGTGGAGGTAGGCGAGGAACTGCTCGGCGGTGCGAGCGTCGTCGGGGTTGTCAGGGGAGAAGCGGTCCTCGCCTCCCTGGCGGTTGCTCGCCGATTGCTTGCGCACGGCGTCGGCGGTGGGGGAATAGAAGCGGTCGGGAATGATTGAGTAGCGGCCGGAGTACTCGTTGACGTTGGCGGTGCGGTGCCTGATCCACTGGCGGGCGATGAAGATGGGCATCGCGATGTGGAACTTGAACTCCACCATCTCGAAGGGCGTGGTGTGGCGGTGGCGCAGCAGGTAGCGGATGAGCCCCCGGTCTTCGCTGACCTGCTTGGTGCCCTGTCCGTAGGAGACGCGGGCGGCCTGCACGATGGCAAAGTCCGCGGTCTTGCCCTCGGGGATCAGGCGCGGCATGGCGTCGATGAGGGCGATGAAGCCGTGCTGATGAAGCTTGATCTCGTGGCGCGAGGCACCGGCCATCACGTCAAAGAGGGGCGACTCGGCGGGGACGCGGGAGATGGTGTGGGCGCCGGCGGGGGTGGGGCTGGTCATGGCGCGACAGGATAGCGGCGCGGCTCGCGGCTGAGCGCGAGCAAACCGGCCGGTGCGGGCGCGATTGTCAGTTGAGCGATGGCGATGGTTTCGCGGGCGCCGGGGGCCAGAGGATCCAGTCGCCGTCGATCGAGGGGCGTTGTTCCGAGGCGAGGATCTGTGCCGCGCGGGTGGCGGGGATCCATCGGCCCGGCGTCGCGGGCTTTCCCAGGAGGTCGGTCGCGCCCCGCCCGTGGTCATCCTTGCGGTCGGCGCCGATGGAGTAGACCACGGGCGTGCCGTCGCGGAGGGTGTAGCGGATGCTCTGGCCGTCGAACAGGTCCTTGGCGAGCGCGGGGAGCAATGAGGTGGGGATGTCACCGAGGGAGGTCGGGTACGCGCCGTGCGTACGCCGGAAGAGGACGATGGCGATCGCCGTCAGCACGCCGTCGCGCCGCTGGGCCGCCTCGTCGTGGGCCCACACGGCGCGGTTGAGGGCCGGCATGAGCGTCGTCAGGAGCACGAAACGCTTGCCCTCGAGCGAGTTGCCCAGCCTGTCCACCTCCTCGTCGGGTGATTCATCGGGGCGGAGCCACGGCCTGACGGCGGCGTATTCGAGGGTGCGGGCGAGCATGCGGGAGTACCGCTCCTGGACATCGCGCCGAGAGGCCGAGACGAGCGTGACCAGGGGCACCTCCAGTGCGTCGCCGACGGCGTCGGGCGTTTTCTGCCCGGGTCTGCCGGAGTAGCTGCGGAGCGTGCGGACGCCGGTGCTGGTGAGGTGGCCGTCGCCGTTGCCGTCGTCGCTGTACATGCGTTGCAACGAATCGGCCATGAATAGGCGCTCGCCCTCGAAGCTGACCGTCATGGGCATGCGCGACGCGGCGTGCGCGAGCGACGCGAGCTGGGTGCTGGAGAGGAGTTCGGGCTTTTCGGCGAGCACCGTTCCAAGGGTCTGGTCGGCGAGGCTGTGGATCGCGAGAGCGACGAGGTCGCCGATGAGGAAGCCGCTGTCGCGCATGTGGCCGGCGAGGCGGTACATGGTGTGGACGTCGGCCGTGGCCCGCGCGCCATCGCCCGCTTCCATGGCGGCGCGAACGTCGAGCGACAGCATCCGGGCGAAGTGTCGTGCCTGGCCGAGGTGCGGCAGGAGCACTCCGATAAGGTCGGGATTGGGGTCCTCGGCCTGCACGTCGGCGTACGCGTCGGCGTGGGCCTTGTCGGGGTCGATCCCGGAGAGCACGCGTGCATGGGCGTCAAGTTCCGGATCCACGACGCTCGAGACGGGCCGTCCAAGGCTCGGGCGGGCGGCGCCCTGGTGGAGCAGGTCGATGGTCCGTGCGCTGTCCTTCAGGTATGCGAGCGCGGCGGGCCAGCGCGGATCGCCCGGAAGAATGAGGGGGAAGTCCTTGGCGATTTCTTCGGGCATGCGCGGCTGGGCGAGGTAGGCGCTGCGGTACAGCGGCCAGGCACGGTCGCCCTCCGGAATTGAGTTCACCGATGCGTTAATCTCGGCGACGTAGTTGCGGGAGATCGTGGGGTGGGTAAGAAAGGCCCGGGCGGCGACGGCCAGGTACAAGCAGATGAGGGCCCCGATCAGAACTCCTAGAAACTTCGCGAACGCCGATGCGGCGCGCCACGGGAGCGGGCGGCAGCGCTTCTTGGCGCGGCGGATGAGGCGTGCGGCGTGCGCAGGGTCGCCGAACGACGCGGCGAGGTCCTGGGGCGAAGCGCCGGACTCCGTTCCGTCGCGGAAGTGGGCGATGAGTTCGCGGGCGACGTCGAGTCGCTCGGACTGCCAGAGCCCGGTCCGCTTTACGACGCGTGTCGCCAGATCGGCGAGCGGTTCGGGGAGGCGTGCGTTGGAGATGAATTCGGCGGGCGTGGGGCGCTGGAGGCCCGGCGGGAAGATGCGGATGGGACGCGAGAGCGTCTGCATGATGGCGCTCGGTGCTCGCGTGCCGCGGGGAGTGTCGGTCATGCGGCACCCCCGGAGTTCGCGAGGCCGGCCTTGACGATGCCCAGGGCGGTCATGGCTTGGGCGACGGCGCGCCATTGCTGGGTGTCGTCGGCGAGGCGGCGCTTGCCGTCGGTCGTGAGCTTGTAGTACTTGCGGACGCGCTCGGAGGCGGCAGACTGCCAGTAAGACTCTATAAGTCCTTTGGATTCAAGGTTGTAGAGCATGGGGTAGAGGGTGGACTGGCCCATGTCGAGCACGCCCGCGGTTTTCGAGGACAGGGCCTCGGCGAGTTCGTAGCCGTACATGTCGCGGCGTTCGAGGAGTTTGAGAACGGCGACGGGGCCGGCGCCTCGCATGAGTTCGCGTTCGATGCGCATGGGCTACCTCCGGAGGGTTGTACGGGCGGGGGCATAGAAGGTTGCGTGGGACATACTATGGCTCACATAGTATATCGTGCGGGGCATGGGGGAGGTTGCGGGAAACCGGCAGGTTTCAGGGAGCGCGACGGTCGGCGGGCCAGGGGCCGGGGGTGGTGATCAACCGATCGCTGTTGGTCTCGATGGGCGGGAAGAGGATCCAATCGCCATCGACCACATTGCGAGGATGGAACGCGTCGTAGTTCTGATGGAGCGGCGCAGGGGGCATCCCGCCGTCGTCGTGCGCGTTGTTTCCGATGGAGTAGATCACGGGCCAGCCGTCGATCAGACGGTACCGGAGAGGGAGGCCGTCGAATACGTCGAACGGTTCGGGGTCGGTGACGAGGTCGGGGTCGATGTCGGCGAGCGCGGCGGGGTAGACGCCGTGGCGCAGATGGTGACGCGCGAGAGCGATGGCCGTGCGGGTGGCGTGGGTGGTCACCGCGATCTGGTCCTGGGCTCGCAAGGCCTTTCCAAGGGCGGGGATCAGAATCGAGACGATTCGATACTCGAACGTCGAATGACGAGGTTCGGGGATGACGGACTGTGCGACATCATCGAGTGAGCCAGACTCCCGCTCCCAGCGGGGCAGTCCGGCTTGGAATTGGACTTCGTTATGGATTGACTCGCCCATCTCGCGGAACGCACGGCGAGAGGTGCCCAGAACCAAGAACGGCCCAAGGATCTGTTGGTCGAATTCAAGAGGCTTGAGCTTGCCGTCCTTCATCTCGCTCAGGGTGGTGAGGCTGTCGGCGTTCACGCGACCGTCGCCGGAGCCGTCGTCAGTGAACAGCCGCTGCTCGATATCGGCGAGGAATCCCCGCTCTGCGTTGAGCGACAGCGGGGTCGCTTCGGCCGCGACGGCGAAGTCCCGATCGACGGCAGCCCATTGCTCGTCGTTGAGCAGGGAAGGGTGACGGACGATGATTTCCTGCGCCAGGCTGTCCGCCAGCGAGAGCACGGCGATCCCGACGAGGTGCTCGATGGTGACGGCGTTCTCACCCATGTTCTGACGCGCCAGGCGGGCCAATGAGCGGAGGTTGTCGGAGACCCGCGGCGCATCCCCCGATTCGGCCGCCGAATACGTGTCCTCCTTCAGCAGCCGGGCGAACGCTCGCGACTTTCCGAGTTGGGGGTAGAGCAGGCCAAGGGCCATCGGGTTCCCGGCGGGCGGTCCGGGCGGCGGGAGCGTGTGGTCTCCGTCGGAGCGGAGCGCCAGGTCTTCCTGGTTGGTGATTATGGTGCCCATGACGGGCAGTTCGGTGGCGCGGCGGAGTTCGTCGATGAGTGTTGAATTGCGTTCGAGGTAGGCCTTGGCCTCGGGCCAGAGAGGATCGCCCGGCCGCAATTCGCCCCACATGTTGCCGACATCGTCGGCGAGTGGCTCCATCGCCAAGCTGATGCGCCGGTAGTGCGTCCAGGCGCGTTGGTTCTCGGGGACGGCGAGGGTGGGGGCGTTGATCTCTGCCGCGATGTTCCGGGAGAGCCTGACTTGTCCGGTGTGGAACCGCACGACGAGGCACGCATAAAGGAGCATGAGTCCCGCGAACCCCGCGAGGAGCAGCTTGAGAAAAGTGTGCCGGAAGGAGCCGCTCCGGGGCAGGATCATCTCTTCCATGTCCATGGCGCGCAGTGTAGCGGAGCGAGGCGCACGCGCAGCCTCGGACGCGTTGGGCTGCGTCGCACTATGGGGTCGTGGGGCAAAGGTAGAAGAACTCGACGTCGAGGCCAACGGCCCGTGCACGCGCCACGGCGAAACGTCCTGGTGGGCCGACCCGCGGCCCCTTGAGGTCCGGGGGGCCGGTGATCCCGGGCGCGACGTGCACGAGCGCGGCGTCGATCAGATCCTGGGTGAACAGAGATGCGAGCAACGCGGGGCCGGCCTCGATCATGACGATGTGCACGCCATGTTTGTGGCGCATCGTGCGGAGCGCGCTGCGCAGGTCCACGCCGTCCGGCACGGCGGGGACGCTTTCGAGCGCGGCGTTCTTGGCGCGAAGGGCGTCCGCGCGAGGGGAGCGGAGCGCGTGTTCGGTCGTGAGGATGAGAACTGGCGCGTGCGAGGCGTCTCCAAAGATCGCGGCGGTGGGGGGCGTGCGGAGATGCGTGTCGAGGATCACACGCTGCGCGACGCGGCGTGGCGCGACATCGCGGGCGGTGAGTCGGGGGTTGTCGTGGAGCACGGTGCCGATGCCGGTGAGTACCGCGTCAACGCGCCCGCGCAGCGCGTGGACGCGGCGGCGCGCGCGGGGCCCGCTGATCCAGCGCGGCTCGCCCGCGCGGGTGATCAGGCGGCCGTCATGGGTCTGGGCCCACTTGGCGATGACGAAGGGCAGGTCGGTTGTGACGTGCTTGATGAACGGGAGCGAGACTGCCGCGGCTAAGGGGCTCGCATCACTGAATTCCACGGTGATGCCCGCGCGGTGGAGGACTTCGGCTCCGCCGGCGGCCTGTGGGTTGGGGTCGCGGGTTGCCGCGACGACGCGAGCAACACCGGCGGCGATCAACGCGTCGGTGCACGGGGGCTGCTTGCCATGATGGGAGCAGGGCTCGAGCGTGACGTAAATGGTGGAGCCGCGCGGGTCGTGGCCTTGCCTGCGGCAGCTTTCAAGAGCTTCACGCTCGGCGTGGAGGTCTCCGAACTTTCGATGGTGACCGAGCCCGATGATGCGCCCGTCCTTGACGATGACCGCGCCGACCATCGGGTTGGGCTCGACGTGGCCCATGCCGCGGAGGGCAAGGCGAGCGGCGAGGGTGAGATAGTGATAGGGGTCGTCCATGGCGAAACGAACGTTGCAGCGTCGAACGGGCCTCTCCCGGCCTCGCCGAGCCTTGGCCACCCCCTCCGCAGGGGCGGAGAGGGATGTGGGATCATGCTCGTCGGATCAGCATGCGGCGGTCTTCGGGGGTGAGGATGGGCGCGGCATCGTGCAGCCAGCGGGTGGCGTCGTTGCGGTAGCCGGCGGTGGGCTTGAGTTCGGTCATGGTGCCGGCCCCCGAGCGCGCGGCGGCAAAGCGGGCGGTCCAGTGCCGGTTGAAGCGGGACATGGCCAGTTCGCGGACGTACTTGGCGACCATCGAGGCGAGCGACACGGGGAGGTGCGCGGCATCGCCTTCAGTCTGGAAGACGATGCCGACGCGGCGCGAGTTGATGGTGACCTCGTAGCGGCTGCGGCGGTCGGTTTCTTCGGTGGTTTCGATGGCCGCGCCCGGGTCGAGCTCGCGGGCCATGCGCTCGAGGACGCCGGCGTAGTCGGTGCGGCCGCCGAGGCGGTCGCACACCAGGCGGACCGAGTCGTCGTCGCGCAGGGGGAGCGCGAGCAGGGCGCCCAGATGTCCCGCGATGGCACGGAGCGTGACGCTGGCCTTGGTGCCGGTGCGGTCCACGGTCTCGTTGAAGCGGTCCTCGCCGATGGTGTCGCAGCGAAGAGAAAGGAGCGAGACCTCGGCCCGTTGCAGGGCGGCGCGGAACAGATTGCTGGTAATGCCGACCTGCACCGGCGACCAGGCGACGGGGAGCGTGAGCGGCTCACCGCAGTAGCAGTCAAACGGGGCGAGGGTGGCGCCCAGGGCCTCGTGCAGTGCCGCGTCGTCGGCGGGCGCGGCAGGGTCGGTTTCGCGGCAGCGGAGGCCGGCGAGCACGGCACGCTCGAGGTGGGTGAGCGGGTGAAGGGTGGCCGAGTCGTTGGAGAGCTTGAGCTTCTTGGAGTCGTCGATGGCGAGCGCGCCCGACTTGCCGGGCTTGCGGGCCACCTGCGGGGCGAGGAGCTTCCAGAGGTCGGGGGCCGGGTCACCCTCGCGCCACGGTTCGATGCGAAAGACCGACATGCCCACGCACATCGGACCCAGCAGCGGGCCGTACCCGGCCTCGTCGATTCCCGCGATAACCAGCGACATCGTGGTAATCTACGGGGGCTCGGCACTGAACGCGAGCGTTGGAGGCTAAGCCATGGGCTTGTTTTCGCCGGGAGCGGACGCGAACACCGGGCTTGCTCTGGCTCGGATCGAAAGAAAGCTCGACCTGATTCTCCAGAGCCTGGGGGTCGCGGCCCCGGCGGAATCGTGGGAGCAGGATGTCCGGGATCTTGCTGCCGCGGGGAAGAAGATCGAGGCGATCAAGCTGTATCGCGAACGCACGGGCGAGGGCCTCGCGGAGGCCAAGGCCGCGGTCGATCGCATGTGAGCGGTCCAAAAACAAACCGGGCCCGCCTGAGCGGGCCCGAATGCGGCTGAGAGGAGTCGAACCTCCACGGGTGTTACCCCACTAGAACCTGAATCTAGCGCGTCTGCCAATTCCGCCACAACCGCGTCGACGAACCTTATTCACGCTTGGGGCCGGTGACAACCGGCGCGGGAGCTTCGTCGTCCGGATCGGGCCTTTGGGGCTTGGGGCCCGGGCCGGTGAACCAGCGCAGGCGGTAGTCGGTGCCCTCCCGGATCATGTCAAAGCCCGTCCAGGGCAGGCCCTGCGCCGCCCTGCCGTGGACCTCGACCCGCTGGACGTTGGGCCCGACGGGTTCCATGTACATGCCAGGGGTGAACTCGCCCATGGGCATCTGGTCGAAGAGCTTTTTCACGGAATCGAAGTTGTCGCGGAGGATGACGTAGGCCTCGTGCGGATCGAGTCCCCGCTCGTAGTACTCGTCCTTGGTGCGGCGGCTGAGCACCTGATCGAGGAAGAGAGCTTCGTTTTCCTCGTTGAGCGTGGTGTAGATGTGGATCATCAGGTGCCGGCCGTTGCGGGCGACGAGGGTGGTCGTCTTCTTGTCCGGCGACTTGAGCGTGAGTTCTTCGCTGGGCGTCGGTGGGGGGTCGTTGCTGGCGCCCAGGGGCTTGGTGTCCGTGATGGGGGTGTTGGACTCGACCCCGGGGAGACCGGCGAACATCGGCCGGTAGTAGACGATCTTCTCCTCCTCGCACGCCGCGACGAACATCGCCGTAACGGCGATGACGATCGTCGGCATGGTCCGGGGGAGGTGCATCGTGGAGAAGATACGCGGCACGCCCCGGGCGGGGTCGGCGAGTATCGAACCTTCCTAACGCTTTGCCACCAGGGACAGGGTGGTGGACGCGTGGCGGCTGCCGCGGCGGTAGGCGATTTCCACGCTCTCGCCGGGCTTGTAGTCGGAGAGGACGCGGACCAGCTCGGCCAGGTCGCGGGTGGGTCGGTTCTCGATGGCGGTGATGACGTCGCCCTTCATCAGGCTGGCCTTGTCGCGGCGCGACGCGAGCACCTCGACAATGACGGGCCCGTCTCCGTTGCCGGCTTCCACCTCGAAGCCGAGGCTGGCCTTGCCGGTCTCGATCTCTTCGGGAACGGCGGGGAGGTCGCGGACCCAGGCGCGGTAGTCGCGATTGAGATCGGCGAGCGAGATCGGGAAGGTGCGCTTCCACGCTTCCATCCCGGTGGGGTCCTGGTCGAAGGTGTCGTTGTACGCGGCGTACCACTCTTTGAGCCGGCCCTGCTGGTACAAGAAAAGGAAGAGCGTGCGGGCCTGCGCGTACATGGCCAGCGGGCGCGCGGCCATGAACTGGGTGCGCGAGAGCGAACAGAACTTCTCGATCGGCAGCAGGAGACCGGCCTTCTCGAGGCGCTTGGAGATGTTGGTGCGCCAGGACACGGTGGGGGTGAGCGTTCCGTCCGCGCTCACGTTGTAATCCTCGACGAGCGAGCAGAGCCCTTCCTGCACCCAGATGGAGTGGGTCTGGCCGTGGCGGGCGTTGTCGCGCCAGTGCAGGACGTGGAAGAATTCGTGGCGCAGCCCCGAGCCCAGGTCCTGGGTGACCAGGCGCTTCTGGTCGTGGCTGTACGAGCCTCCGATCGCCGAGGTGGTGCTGAGCGCGGCGGGGCCGAAATTCGCGACGGCCCACGCCATGAAGTCCTTGCGGCTGGGGAGGATGACCAGGACCCACGGGTCGGTGGGGGTGAGCTCGGGGTTGAAGAGATCGGGGAAGACGTTGAGCTGGGCCCAATCGGCCAGGCGCGAGACTTCTTCACGCGCCTGCGAGAAGCCCTTCTCGTCGAAGGCCGAGAGGTACGTGAGGCGCAGGCGGTCGTCGCGCGCTTCGGAGTAGCCCGATTTGAACTGCTCGCGGGCGGCGGCGACCACGGCGTCGCGATGACGCTCGAGAACTTTGGGCCAGTTGGAGAGGAGGGCCTTGAAATCGTCGCGCGTGCGGAGCGGGCGGAGCGAGGGGTCGGACAGAAGGCCACGCCGGTCGACGAACCCGTGCTCGATGGCATCGACGAGCGCGTTCATCGCATCGTCGGGCTTGTTCTGCAGCGCGAGGCCGCATGCGAGGTTGTAGCGCGGCACGAAGTTGTGGGGCTGGAGCTTGATCTCCTGCCGCATGAACTCCGAGTACTTCGCGTAGTCGCCGGCGTTGTACGCCGCCGCGGCCTGCTGATCTATCTTCTGGAAGTCGGAGGGGGAGGCGGGCTGCGCGCTCGCCGCGGCCGCGGACCAGAGCAGCCACATGAGCGTCAGGAAGCGAGGCCTGCCGCGGCACGACGCTGGTGCTCGAAAGCTGCCGGGAGAGAGTGCGGGCGGGCGGATCATGGAGTTCTCTTCGTCGCGGCGTCGATGCCGGCTCGCTTGAAAAGCAGCTTGAGCGCTTCGGGGTAGGCTTCTTTTTCAAGCTCGAAAACCCGCGCCGCGAGGGCATCGGGCGTGTCGCCGGGCAGGACGGGGCAGCGGGCCTGAAGCAGCACCGGGCCGGTGTCGTAGCGCTCGTCCACAAGATGAACGGTACAGCCGGACTCGCGTTCGCCCGAGGTCAGGACCGCCTCATGGACCCGGTGGCCGTACATGCCCTTGCCGCCGTGGGAAGGCAGGAGCGCGGGGTGGATGTTGACGATCCGGCCTTCGAAGCCGGGGGGGACTTCGACGTAGTGCAGGTACCCGGCGAGCACGACGAAATCGATGTCGGACTCCCGGAGCATCACGGCGAGTCGGTCGGCCGGGATGCGCCCCGGGACGACGTGTGTTGTCATGCCGCGGGCGCGGGCCTGGGAGGCGCCGGCGCACTCGCGCGAAGCGATGACCAGCGGGATGTCGGCGTGCAGGCGCCCGTCGGCGATGCGATCAGCAAGATTGAAGAGCGTTCGCCCCGCCCCGGAGATCATCACGGCCAGGCGCGGCGGGCGGGAGGCTGCCGCGCCTGGCGAACCGGCCGAGGGCGGGGCCTGCGGTCTGCCCGGAGGGCGGTGTTCAAGACAGAGGCGGACGGCGCCCTCGCGGCTCGATGCGATCTTGAGGATCGGCAAGAGTCGGAGGGTGACGAGGGCGTGCTCGGCGGATTCGAAGAGCTCGTAGATCACGAAGCAGCCGCCGTGCTTCTCGCAGGCGGCTCGGAGCGTGAGCAGGGCGCTGATGCCCCGGGAGTTCAGGAACGTCACCCCGCTCATCCCGAGCGCGACGCGCCAGCCATGGCGCTCAGCGTGGTGGGTGACGGGCTCGAAGGCGTTCTCGACCGCGTCGCCCCCCTCGTAGCACGTGCCCGCGATCTCGGCGATGGCCACGCCCTGGGCGCTCAAGAGGGAGATGGAAAGGGGCTTGAGGGACATCGTGCACCGGCTCAGGAAAGCGCTTTGATGGCGGCGTCCCGGTCCTTGGCGATGGTGATGACTCGATCAAGTCGGGTGATCTTGAGCACCTCGAAGAGCTCGGCGCCGAGCCCGAAGACGACCATCTTGCCGGCGTTGGCCTTGCAGTTCTTGTTGAGCGTCACGAGCGAGCCGAGCCCCACGGAGGCCAGGAGCATGACCTCCTCCATGTCGAGGGCGATCTTCCAGGCGTGCTTGCCGGCCTCGGTCGCGAGTTCGCCCGAGATGATGGAGGACTCACGCTCGGCGATCTTCTCGCACTTGAGCCTGGCGATGAGTCGGCCGTTGACGACTTCGGTAGAGACGAACGTGGAGTCCATGACGGGACGAATGCTCCGTGGTTCTGGTGCGCAGGGTTTTCAGGCTGTTGGCGGATCCCGGAACGGTATGGCTTTCCCGGATGAGTCTACCGAAACCATGGTCAGCGTGGCGGACGTGACGGGGATGACCTGTTCGCTGTCCATGCGTTCGGCCTCGACCTCGACGCTCACGGTGACGCTCTTGGTGCCCAGACGAACGGTCTGGGTGTAGAAATTGACCACATCCCCAAGGTGTACCGGGGCCTTGAATTCGACGCGTTCCATGGCGGCGGTCACCCACCGATGCCGGCCGTGGTGGCGGGCCTCGACGGCCCCGGCCTGGTCGATGTAGCTGAGGATGACACCGCCGAAGATGGTGCCGTAGGGGTTGGTGTCCCGGGGCATGGTGACGACGCGGAGTGTGAGGCGGCGGTTGGGCATGGGGGTGGCTTGGGATCGACGGCGAACGAGGGTGGCGCGGATCCCGATCGTACCAGAACCCGGGGCTGAATCGCCCGTACTATGGGAGTCCAAGGAGACCCGCGATGTCCACGTGCACCGTACCGGGAGTTTCGAGCCTGCCGCCTCTGGAGAAGTGGGACGCCGTCGAGCGGCTGCCGGTGTACGAACTGATCGCCCGGTACCGCAAGGGGGTCGAGAACTTCGATCACCGGCTGTTCCAGCTGACGGCCGAGGAACTGGACTGTGCGTTCATGCCCGAGGCCGACGTGGGCCGGTGGCCGGTGCGGGTGCTGATGGGGCATTTGGCCGACGCCGAGTTGGCGCAGAGCCATCGCCTCCGTCGCGCGGTGGGTGAGGATAACCCCGTGCTCAGCCTGTGGGACGAGAACGCGTTCATCGACAACGACGTCTACGGGCTGCGGGTTCAAGACCAGAGCCCCGAGGCGAGGAACCACCGCGTGACCTCCGCGGTCGCCGGTGCAGTCGCGCTCATCCACACGGTGCGTCAATGGACCGGCCAGTGGCTGATGACGCTGAGCGAGGCGCAGTGGGACCGGGCGGCGATGCACCCCGAGAGGGGTGCGCTGACCGTGCGTCGGATGGTGGCGATGACCACCTGGCACCTCGAGCACCACGCCAGGTACCTCAAGTGCAAGCTCGACAAGCTGGTCGGCCCCGATGGACGCGAGCGGGCCGAGAAGTCCGGCGGCGGGTGCGGCGAGGGGTGCGGCTGCCGCCATTGAGGCGCCACTCGCCGACGATGGCGAGGGAATCAAAAGTTGGTGCCGGTCACACCGGCGGCGCGCGACCTCTTGGTTGCGCGCCGAGGCTTTTGCGTTCAGCTTTCCCTAGACTCTGGTCATGGACTCTGTCTTTGACGAGCGTCGGTACCTGATCCCGTTCCGCTCGTCCCTCCTGCCGCAGATCTTCACGGACACGCTGGTGATCGGCGCGGGCGTTGCCGGTCTCCGCGCGGCGGTGGCCGCGGCCGAGCACGGCGAGGTCATCGTGCTGGCCAAGGGCGACCTCAAGACGTCGAACACATCGTGGGCCCAGGGCGGCATTGCCGCGGCGCTGGCGCCGGAGGATTCCTTCAAGGAGCACGTCGGTGACACGCTGACGGCGGGCGCGGGGCTGTGCGACACGCCCGCGGTCGAACTGACCGTGCGCGACGGCGCGGCACGCGTGCGCGAGCTGCTGGGGTGGGGGCTGCGGCTCGACCAATCCGCGTCCGGCGAGCTGGCGCTCGGGCGCGAGGGCGGCCACTCGCGGGCGCGGATCGTGCACTCCGACGGCGACGCCACCGGGAAGGAACTGGCCCGCTGCCTGCTCGAGCGTGTCAAGGGCACGGCGAGCGTGCGCGTGTTCGAGCAGTGCTTTGCGCTCGACCTGATCACGCCGGCGCACGAGCCGGGTGCGCCGGTCATGGGCGCGATCACGCACCATCCACGCTATGGGCTGCAGGTCATCTGGGCCAAGGCGACGATACTGGCCAGCGGCGGCGCGGGGGTGCTCTTCCGCGAGACTACAAATCCCCCGGTGGCGACCGCCGACGGGCTGGCGATGGCGTACCGCGCGGGCGCCTCGCTCGCCGACATGGCGTTCGTCCAGTTTCATCCCACGACGCTGTACCTGCCGGGCGCGGCGCGGTCGCTCATCAGCGAGGCGGTGCGCGGCGAAGGGGCGCACCTTCTGGACGCCGCCGGGCACCGCTTCATGATCGACGTTCACCCCCTCGCCGAGCTGGCGCCGCGCGATGTGGTGAGCCAGGCGATCGTGCGCCAGCTGGCCAAGCAGGGCGGCAAGCACGTGTGGCTCGACTGCCGACACCTCAAGGGGTTCACGGCCCGCTTCCCGGGGATCGCCGAACTGCTCAAGCGGTTCGAGCTTGACCCGGCCACGGATCTCATCCCGGTGCACCCTGCCGCGCACTACATGATCGGGGGCGTGCGGACCGACCTGTGCGGGCGCACCGATGCGCCGGGGCTGTACGCGGCGGGCGAGGCGGCGAGCACGGGCCTGCACGGGGCCAATCGCCTGGCGAGCAACTCGCTGCTCGAGGGGCTGGTGATGGGGGAGATCACGGGGCGCACGTGCGTTGAGATGAAAAACGGCAAGCCGAACGCCTGGGGCGGTCCGGCGCGGCCGGCGCCGATCCCGGTGGTCAGCGACATACGCCCCAGCGACCACGGCGAGCTGGACCTCGACGATGTGCGGTCAAGCCTGCGCTGGGCGATGTGGAAGAACGTGGGCATCGAGCGGACGGGCGCCAAGCTGCGCGACGTCACGGACATGCTGGATTTCTGGGCGCGCTACACGCTCGACAAGATCTTCGACGACCCGGCGGGGTGGGAGACGCAGAACATGCTGCTGGTCGGCGCGATCGTCGCGCGCTCGGCGGCGTGGCGGGAGGAATCGCGCGGCGCGCAGCTGCGCCTGGACTTCCCGCAGACCCGCGACGAGTTCCGGGTGCATGACTGCTGGAGGCGTGGGCGGGCCGGGGTAGAGACGTCGCCCGTACTGGACGAATCGATGGCCGCGGCGTTGGCGTAGGGCCATCCACGGTGCGTGCGGCCGGGTTCATCGCTTCCAGAAGCGAAGCGTCGGCTGGACCACGGCGTTGACCAGGGCTGAACCGACGGCGACGCGCAGCTCGGTTCCGGGCGCGATGTGCTCGTATTTCACCTGCGCAAAGCAGACCGGCGTGGCGCCGAGCATCGGGCTGATCGCCGAGCTGGTGACGACGCCCACGGCTTCACCCGGCGCGGCGCCGGGGCCCGGCAGGTGGATGAACGCGCTGCTCTCGGGCTGGTAGGGTTCGCTCGTGGCAGGGTCGGTGAGGCGATCGAGCTTGAGGGCCACGAGCTGGCGCTTGGGATGGCCGCGCGAGTGCATGCGGGCCACGATCTCCTGGCCGAGGTAGCAGCCCTTGGTGAGCGAGACGCGGTCGGAGAAGACCCCGGTCTCGGCGGGGAGCGAGTCGGGGGTGAAGTCGATGTTGTAGAGCGCGTGCCCCGCCTCGATGCGGGCGATGTTGTAGGCGTGCCAGCCGGCGCAGCGGAGGCGGACGCGCCCGGCGAGCGACGTGGCGCGTGCGGGGGAGAGCGCCGCGGCTCCGGATTCAAGGTCGGTCCCGGTCACTACCAGCCGCTGAAAGATCTCGAGGGTGTGCGCCGAAGGAACCGTGAGCTCGAGGCCGATCTCCCCGGTCGAGTCGTCGCGGGCGACGATGATCTCGTGCCCCGCCAGCACGACTGTGCACGCCAGGTCCGGCGCGAGTTCCGGGAGCGAGGGGCCGCTGGCGTCGGCGCCGGTGGCGATCTCGGCGAGAGAGCGGAGGAGCTCGGTCGCGGTGGGGCCGTGCAGCGCCAGGCGGTGGGTGCCCTGGGTGATGTCGCGGATGGCGACGTCCTCGGCGACGATGTAGGCCGAGAGCCCCTTGAGGGTCCGTTGGATCGCGTGGGCGTCCATCTCGAGCAGCGTGCGGGTCGGCAGGTCGATGATGCGCAGGTCGGCGTCGATGCGGCCCTTGCGGTTAAGCCAGAATGCGCGCCGCACGCTGAAGGGCGCCATGCCCTTGAGGTCCTGCGTGAGCATGCGGTTGAGGAAGTCGAGGCGATCGGGCCCGGTCACCTCGAGAACGCCGCGGTGCGGCTGGTCGAGCAGGATGCAGTGCTTGCGGAGCGACGCGTACTCAAGATCGAGGTCGCCGTAGGTCTCGACGAGCTCGATGGTTTCATCGGGCGTGGCCCCGGGTGGGCCGTACACACGGAGGGCGGCCTCGGCCTCCTGGTGAAGTCTGATGAGGGGGCTGGCGTGGGCCATGGGTTCTCCGCGGGGATGGTACAAGCGAGGGCGGCGGATGGACAGCCCGGCGGGGGGTGGGCGGGGCGTGTCGAGCGCTTTCGGGGACGGTACTCTGTTGACGGACGGCAAACAGCGTGCACCCAGAGAAAGGAAAGTCCGTGAACTTTGATCTCTTGAAGCGGTTGTGCGAGACGCCCGGAGTTCCGGGGCGCGAAGAGCGCGTGCGGGCCCTGATCGAGAAGGAAGTCGCGGGGCTGTTCGACGACGTGCGGACCGACCCGATGGGCTCGTTGATCTGCCGTCGGGGGCTGCGGGCGGCCAAAGGCAAGAAGGGATCGAAGAAGAGCGGCGCGGCGCCCACCAAGGTCATGCTGCTGTGCCACATGGACGAGATCGGGTTCTACATCACGTCGATCGACAAGAACGGCTTTCTGTGGATGAACGCGGCGGGCGGTTTCGACACGCGGAACCTGTTCTCGCGGCGCGTGCTGGTGTGCACCGGCTCAGGCGACTACAAGGGCGTGATGAACCCCGGCGGACGGCCGATCCACATCTCGGCCCCCAAGGACCGCGAGAAAATCCCCGAGGTCAAGGAGTTCTTCGTCGATACGGGCATGACCGGGGAGCAGGTGAAGAAGAAGATGAAGGTCGGCGACTACGTCGTGATGGACGAGCCGTGCATCGAGATCGGCGGCAAGGTCGTGAGCAAGGCGCTCGACAACCGGGTGGCCTGCTGGCTGGGGATCGAGGCGGTGCGGGCGCTTGAGGCGTCCGGATCGGGGAACGCGTGCGAGGTCTACGTCGCGTTCACCACGCAGGAAGAAGTCGGGCTCCGCGGCGCCAGGACCAGCTCGCACGCGGTGCAGCCGGACATCGGGCTGGGCATCGACGTGACGCTGGCGTGCGACACGCCGGGCGTGCCGGAGGAAGAGGCCGTCACGTTCCACGGCAAGGGGTTCGGGCTGCACATCAAGGACAGCTCGTTCATCAGCGATCACACGCTGGTGTCGGAGTTCGAGAAGCTCGCCACCAAGCGGAAGATCCCGTACCAGCGGACGATCCTCGCGGCGGGCGGCCAGGACGGCGCCGCGGCACAGCAGGCGGCGGCGGGTGCGCGGGCGGTCGGGATCACCGTCGGCACACGCTACATCCACACGGTCACGGAGATGATCGACAAGAAGGACCTGGTCGCGGCGCGGGATGTGCTGGCGGCGTATCTCGGAACTGTCGAGTAGCCTCGGTTCAATGTCGGATGTCGGATGTCGGGTGTCGGATGTGGGAAATCATCCTCCACATCCGACATCCGACATCCCACATCCGACATCGTCGATCACCCCGCCTTCATCCTCGAGCGGGGGTGGTACTTCTCGTGCACGCTCTTGAGGCGTGAGCGGTCCACGTGGGTGTAGATCTGCGTGGTCGAGATGTCGGCGTGCCCGAGCATCTCCTGCACCACGCGCAGGTCGGCGCCGCCCACGAGCATGTGCGTGGCGAAGCTGTGCCGGAGGGTGTGCGGGTGCGCGCCCGGCATGCCGGCCAGGGCGGCGTGCCGCTTGACGATCTGCCAGATCGCGACGCGCTCCAGCGGCCGCCCGGACTGGGAGAGCACCAGCCGTCCCTTGTCGCGCCCGTCAGGGCGGGCCAGGCGCGGCCGGCAGTCGCGGAGGTATTCCCTGATCGCCTGCTTGGCGGGCTCGCCCAGCGGGACAAGCCGCTGCTTGTTGCCCTTGCCCGTCACGCGGACCACTCCGAGGGTCTCGGCGAAGTCGGCCAGGCACACGCCCGCGGCTTCGCTGGCGCGCAGGCCCGAGGCGTACATGAGCTCGAGGAGGGCGCGGTCGCGCAGGTCGAGCCGAATCGCATCGGACGGCGCGATGCCGCTCTCCCCAGGCTCGGCGCCGGGCTTGGACAGGGCAGGCGTGCGGCGTGCCCGCGGCGAGCGCGTCGAGTCAAGCAGCGAGGTGACCTGGCGCGGCGAGAGGACCTCGGGCAGCTTTTTCCAGCGCGTCGGGCGATCGAGAAGGTCGGCCGGGTTGTCGGTGATTTCGTTGCGGGCGCGAAGCCACCGGAAGAACACGCGGATCGTGGCCAGGTGGCGTGTGACCGAGGTCCCGCTCAGCGAGCGCTTGGTCCGCAGCTCGGCGATGTGCGTCGAGAGCATCCGCGGGGTGATCGAGCGGGGATCGGCCGCGCCGGCGGCCGTGACGTCCTCAACCAGCAGGCGCACGTCGTGCATGTACGCCCCCACGGTGTTGCGGCTGAGGCCGCACTCGACGCGCAGGTAGGCCAAGAACGTGACCATGAGGGTCTGGAACGCGGGGGCGACCGGCCGTCGAGGGGCGGGCGGGCGTCCGCGCCGTCGGGGCGTCGGGGTCGGAGGCGTCGCGAGAGGCGTGGTGGAGGGGGTGGGCTTGGTCACGGGGGGTACTTCGGCGCGCGGAAGCCCCCGGCGAGAAAAGCGGTAGAGGCCGGCGGCGTCAAAATGAAAAAAGCCTCTGGCCGGCGGGCCAGAGGCTTTCGTGAACGCGGAGGTCAGGCTCGGATTAGCCGAGGAGCTGCAGGACGGCCTGCGGCTGCGAGTTGGCGATGCCGAGGATGTTGGTCGCCGCCGAGCTCAGGATCTGGCTGCGGGTGAGCGACGCGGTCTCGGAGGCGAAGTCGGCGTCACGGATCACCGACTGGGCGGCGGTGGTGTTCTCGACCGCGATGCCCAGGCTGCGGACGGTCGCGCCGACGACGTTCTTCTGGAACGCGCCGAGGCGGCCGCGGAGGGACGAGGTCTGCTTGATCGCCTCGGAGACGACCTTCTGGGCCGCGGTGAGATCGCCGTCGACCAGGTTCAGGGACTTGCCCTGGCCGAGCTGGTCGAGGGTGCCCAGGGCGGTGCTGCCCAGGTTGCGGATGGCGACGTTCGCGAGGCCGAGGCTGACGCGACCGCCGATGTCGACCTTGCTGGAGAGCTGGAAGTCGGCGCCGCCGGAGACGATCGAGAAGGCGGTGCCCGAACCGACGCCGCCCAGGGTCTGGGAGGTGCTGTTGTCGAGGGTGAGCTCGACGTCGAGGAAGTCGGTGCTGATGCGGGCGGTCTTGCCGTCGCTGGTGGCGGTGATGCCGTTGATGGTGGCCTTCACGTCCTGGCCGCTGTCGGTGATGGCGTTGGAGGCGTTGGCGAACGAGGAGAGGCGGGTGGTCTTGGAGGCGTTGAAGTCCTGGTCGGCCAGGTTGTAGACGCCGATGTTGTTCGAGCTGCCGATGCCGCCGTCGTCGACGACCTTCACCGACACGAACTGCGAGCTGCCGAAGTCGGTGCTGGTGAGCTTGAGGCCCGTGCCCGAGGTCGCGGCGGTGACGCCGGTGACGTCCTTGAAAGTGTTGATCTGGGCCGCGATGTTGGCGAGCGAGGTGCCGGAGCTGAAGGTCAGCTGGCGGCTGCCGAGGCTGCCGCCGATCTCGATCACGAACGACGAGGTCGCGCCGCCGAGGTCGAGGTTGGAGCCGCCGGCGGACATGAAGAGGCCGCCCTGCTGGGCCGAGCCGGTCACGAGCACGTCGACGTTCAGCGCGCCGGAGCCGTACTTGGCCGCGTTGACGCGGTAGTCGCTCACGCCGCTGGCCACGCCGGAGACCTTGAAGTCAAAGTTGCCGTTGAGGAGCTTGATGCCCTGGAAGTTGGTGGCCGAGGAGATGCGGTCGATCGTCTGGAGGATCGAGTCGACCTGGAGCTGGTTGGCCTTCTTCTCTTCGTTCGAGAGGCCGGCGCTGCTGGCGTTGCTCGTCACCAGGCCCTGGAGCTCGGTGAGGAGGCCGGAGACTTCCTGCAGGCCCGACTCGGCGATGTTCACAACCTGGTCGGCGCGGTCGGCGTTGCCGATCGCGGCGTTGGTCGCCTTGATCTCGGCGCCGAGGTTCTCGCTGGCGATCAGGCCCGCGGGGTCGTCCTTGCCGCGGTTGATCTTGATGCCCGTCGAGAGGCGTTCAAGGCTGGTGCGCAGGTCGAACTGGTTCCGACCGAGCACGCGCTGTGCGATGAGCGACGTAACGTTCGTATTGATGCGACTCATGGAAAAGGACCTCCGTGTGCTTCGACGCGTTCGCGGGGCGTTTCTTCGCCGCCGGTGTTCTCGCCCGCCAGGAACCGGTCCTCGCGGGAAAGGCCCGACGCACGCCGCCGGACCCCGCTCGCCAGACCGGTATCCGTACCGGCCCGACGGTGACCCGAGTGTGAAACTCGGATCGTGGGGTGAATCGGACCTCGTGGGGGGTCAGTTGAGTCCGACGGAGGGGAAAGAGCCGAGAAAATCGCGGCGGTCACAGCGCGTCGGGTGAATTCCTCGTCCCAAAACGAAACGCCCCCCCGGGCAAGCCGGGGGGGCGTGGTGTTATTGGGACTTCGGGACCGGCGGAGGGCTTATCCCAGGAGCTGCAGGACCTGCTGCGATTGCTGGTTGGCCAGGCCCAGCACCGAGTTGCCGGCGCTCGAAAGGATCTGGGCTCGCGTGAGCTGGCTGGTCTCGGCCGCGAAGTCGGCGTCGCGGATGACCGAGACGCTGGCGTTGAGGTTCTCGAACGAAGACTGGAGGGACCGGACGTTGGTGTCGAGCGTGTTGCGTCCGAAGGCGCCGAGCCGGCCGCGGAGCAGGGAGATCTCGTCGATGGCGCTGTTCAGGATATCGGAGCCCGGGGAGAAGTCGCCGCGCGCGACGCTCGCGGAGATCGAGTTGCCCTGTCCGCTCTTGATGGAGCTGAGGAACTCGATCGTGCCGTTGATCGAGGTGGCGCCGAGGTTGGAGGCAGCGGTCGAGGCGATGCCGAGGTTGACCTGCTGGAGGGCGGTGACGTCCTGCCCGAGTTGGAAGAGGGCGCCTCCACCGGTGATCGTGAAGGTCGAGTTGGCGGAGGACGGGTCGGTGGCGAAGTTCTCGTTGAGGATGAGACTCATGCCTAGGGCGCTGGAATTGACCTTCACCTTGAGGCCGTCCCCGTTGGCGAGGTTGCCGTTGATGAGGGCCTGGACGTTCTGCCCCTCGTCGCGGTCGGCGGTGACGAGAGTTCCCGAGCCCGTCAGGGTGGTCCAGTTGAACGAGGCTCCCGAGACCACGGGCGCGTTGTTGGCGAACTTGTGGGTCTTGAACCACTCGGTGCCGGTGGTGAGCGGGCTGCCCTGGCGCTTGACACTCACGAAGGAGTCGGAGCCGTAGGTCTCGGACTGGAAGACGATGCCGGAGTTGGCGCTGCCGTTGATGAGCGAGGCCTTCACGCCCGTGAGAATCGTCAGGCGGTTGACGGCCGACACGACCGAGGCGAACGACTGGCCCTTGGGGACGGTGATCTCTTCGACGCCGCGGTTGCCGGCGACCTGGAGCGTGATGGTGGAGAGCGTGACGCCCGGGGGGTTGACCGAGCCGCCATTGAAGTAGAGGGCCGCGGTCTGGGCGGAGGCGACGACGTCGACGTCCACCTGCAGCGACTGGGACCCGATGAAGCTGGCGTTGGTGACCTGGGCGCGGCTGATGGCGCTGGTCTGCAGGCCGCTGATGCGGTAGTCGAGGTTGCCGTTGAGGAGCCGGAGCCCGCCGAAGCTCGCGGTGTTGGAGATCCGCGTGATCGAGTCGATGGCCGAGTCGATCTGGAGCTGGTTGGCGTCGCGCTCGTCCTTGGAGTTGGCGCCGGTGTTGGCCGACTCGACGAGGAGCCCCTTGATCGAGTTGAGCAGGTCGTTGATCTCGGCGAGCGACGACTCGGTGGTCGAGATGACCGAGCTGGCACGCTCGGAGTTCTTGATGCCCTGGCTCACGCCGTTGATGTCCGTGCGCAGCCGCTCGGAGATGATCAACCCCGCCGGGTCGTCGGCGCCGCGGTTGATCCTCAGGCCCGTCGAGAGGCGCTCCAGGTGCAGCTGGAGATCCTTCTGGGTCTTGGAGAGGTTGGACTGGGCGATCAGGCTCGAGACGTTGCTGTTGATTCTGGACATGGCAATCCTCCGTGATTGCGATGGGCGTCGTCGATTCCGGTACGGTGCGTCGTTTCGGGGTGGTGGGGTTTCTCAGGCGGTGCGGGGCGTCGGTTCGCCCGCGCGGCGTTGGGGGATGACCGGTTCCGGGCCCGGCGGGGCCGTGCCGGCGGCGAGCCGGCCGGCCCGCGACTGGGTCCGGAGGCGGGCCGGACCCGGCGAGATCGACGGGCCCAGGCGGCCCAGGTCGGACTTGTCGAGCGACGCGGCGTGCTCGGCGGCCTGCTGGTTCTCCCGGCGGATCGCCTCGTACACCTCTTTGCGGTGCACGGCGATGCGGGTGGGGGCGGTGATGCCAAGACGCACCTTGTCGCCCCGGATGTCGACGATGGTGATCTCGATCTCGTCACCGATCATGATGGTCTCGTCGCGTTGGCGTGACAGGACGAGCATGGAAAAGTCTCCTTCCTCGGACCGGACGCGGAGACGCGATGAATGCGCCTTCGACGCGGCCGGTCGCCCTGAGCGTCCGTGCGGGCTGGTGAGGGTCAACAAAGCGGGATGAACGGCCGTCGCGTCAGGCCGAGGCGGCCTGGCGAACGGTCGGGGCAACCTTGACGAGGGGGTGGCGGGTGTGCCACTTCTTCTCGGCAAGGACCATCTGCTCACCGGTGCGGGTGAGCGTGTTGATCACCAGCGGGCCCTGAAGGTTGCCCGTCAGGGTGTGCTCGACCTTGTTGACGACGACGAAGACCTGCGCGTCGTCCAGCTTGCTGAGCTTCAGCTCGACCATCTGCTCGGGCCGTACCGGCACCGAGTAGTCGGGCACGAACATGCTGGGGTCGGTGACGACGAACGCCAGGCCCGGCTCGTCCACCGATTGGAGCCAGAAGAAGCAGGCGTCCTCGCCGGGCTCCAGCAGGCAGAATCGGGTGTGAGTCGAGAAGCCAAGCAAGCCCTTCGGGAACGTGATCACGCGGTCCTCCGCGATGTCGATCACGCCGAAACGAGTGGTCCGCACTTCCATCGGTGCGCTCCGGGTTCCACGGCCCTGCCACGGATCGACTCCCCGGGCTCCCTGCCCGGGCGACGTCCTGTCCCAATCCGCCGGCATGGCCGGGATGACGGCGGCGATTCGATCCAATCCTCGTCCGTGGGCTCTCGCCCGCGTCGGGTTCGTCCCGGGCGTCAGCCCAGGAAGTCCAAGAGGGACTGCTGCGAGAGGCGGGCGCCGACCTGCATGCCGGCGGTGAGCTGCGTCTGAAGGAGCGAGTACCGGGTCGCGGCTTCGGCGAAGTCGAGGTCCTGGAGCTGGCTGCGCACCTGCTTGTCCACGGTCGTTCGTTCCTGCTGGTGACTGTCCGCGAAATCCACACGCTGCGAGTAGCCCCCGACGAGTGCCCGTGTCTGGGCGAGCTGATCGACGGTGGTACCCAACCTCTGCTGAGCAACACCGATGCCAAACGTGTCGTCGCCCTCTAGGGCGTTGCGCAGATCGATCAGGTCGCTGAACAGGCCGTCAACGCGCACCTTCGCGCGGTCCTCGGCGATCAAACTTGCGCTCGCCGGGTTGTATGTGGCCTTGGTGAGCCCGAGCTGGTCCGCCGCGTGCGAGTTGTTCTTGGCCGTGACCGTGATCGCCTGGGTGAACGACGGATCCTGGCTGATCGTCAGGCCGTTGGCCCCGTTGGAGAGGCCGACCACCAAGGCCCCCGGCGGCAGGCCGGCGGACGCGAGCTGTGGGCCGGCCTGGGCGCTGATGGCGTTGATGAGGGACTGGACGGAGACGATGTCCTGCGGCTTGAGGTCGATCGAGATCTGGGTCTGGGCCGGGTTCCCCAGCGTGATGGTGAAGTCGACATCGCGCGAGGGATCGGGAAGCCCGGTGATGGGGTCCCTGGAGCCATCCACAATCTCCACGCCGCGCCCGAAGTTGAAGTCCGACAGGAGCGTGGACGTCGAGAAGCTCCGGATGCCCAGGCGGGTGGCGGTGTAGTTCGAGGTCGGGACCTCTTCGATCGAGAGGGCGCCCTTCTCGCCGGCGGCCAGCTCGCTGTAGACGTCGATGCCGGTCCCCGCCGCGTTGATCTGCACCCGCGCGCCCAGGCCGCACCCTTCGATCGAGTTCTTGACGTCTTCGATCGTCTGCGCGCCGGACAGGTCCACGGTCGCGGTGCCGGACCCGTTCTTCACCAGGATCGAACCCAGAGGGCCGGAAACGCCCGTGAGCGAAGAGATCGGGGAACGCCAGGTGAGCTTGGGCGCGGTGTCCAGACCGGTGGCCGAGGTCGGCGTAAACAGCACCGGCGCGGCGGACGAGGCAAGGCCCAGGTCCTGCGCGGTTGTGCCCGTCCCGACGTCATAGAACTGCACCTGGTTGGTGCCGGGAGCGACGTCGATGGACAGCGCCCCGCCGCTGAATGAGACCCCGCCGGGGCCGAGCACGGTGACGCTGTTGGTGGTTTCGTAGGACTTGATCGCGCTTGAGACCGCATTCACAACGTCTTGAACCGTGTCGGCCTGGGACAGGTCGATCGAGGTCCGTGCGCCGTTGTTGAAGGTGAACTCGATCGAGCCGGTGGCGATGCCCAGGGAGCGGGCGCCGTTCAGATCGGTCAGCCGCGTGGAACCGCTGAGCGAGGGGTTGAGGTCGACGCTGCCGCGGATGCGGGCGCTGGTGCCGCCCAGTCCCGGCGTGTTGCCAAGGGTGATCGGGACGTTCTGGGCCAGGCCAAGCTCGGTGGTAAGCCCGTTGCCGCGCCCGACGTAGCGGTAGCCGCCCAGGAGTTCCTCGTAGGGCTGCTGCCCTGGCGTCTCGCCGCCGAAGATGAAGCCCGCGACGCCGGTGCGGTTCGCGGAATTGAAAAGGCCCGAGATGAGCGACTGCACCACCACGGCCTGGCCGGAGCGGGTCGACGCGTCGGAGGGAAGGCCGACCTGCTCGCCGGCGATCGAGCGTGCCTGCTGACCCGTGTCGCCGACCTCTCCAAGCGCCTTGTCGATGACGTTCAGCGCGGCGGTCGCGTGGCTGATGTTGCGGCCGAGCTGGTCGGAGCGGTCGATCCGGTTGTTGAGCTCGAGGATTGCCGCGGCCTTGACCGCATCGTCGGAGATCTTGTTGACCGCCTTGCCCGTGGCCAGCTGGTTCTGCACGTCCAGCATCGAGAGGTTGGTGCGCGTCAGGTTGGAGAGGATCAGCTGCGACGACAGCATGTTGGGGACGCGGCCGAGATTTGAAGGGATGAAGGTCATGGGGCAGTCGGGAGTGGGGAGCGGGCGGTGGGGAAACGGTGAGTCAGACCAGGGACATGAGGGTTTGAGTCATTTCCTGGGCGATCGAGATGAGCCGGGCCGCGCCCTGGTATTGCTGCTGGTAATTGATGAGGTTGACGGCCTCTTCGTCAGTGCTGACGCCGCTGATGCCGGCGCGCTGAGCCTCGAGGCTGTCCTTGACGATGCGCGTGGAATCGGCCCGGTCGGAGGCGGCC
Organism: Phycisphaerales bacterium; assembly: GCA_044223975.1. GTDB lineage: Bacteria > Planctomycetota > Phycisphaerae > Phycisphaerales > UBA1924 > CAZCPB01. The sequence goes on from JBGALI010000001.1 coordinate 35,402, forward strand.
TGGGCGGTCAAGCCGACGGTCTGGATGGCGTCGCTCCACGCGGCGCGGATGCTGCGGTCACCCAGCGCGGTCAGCGGGGCGTCCTGGAGCGTCACGACCTGCTTGGCGGTGCCGTTCTGGACGAACTCGCCGTTGACGAGGCGGCCGGTCAGGAGCTGAGAAGGGTCTGCGAGAAGGTCCTCGCGCACGCCGATGTCGCGAGCGTTGGTGCCGGTGAAGTAGGCGTTCATGCCCAGGACCGCCAGCGCTCCGGAGGAGTCGTCGGCGAAGCTGAACTCAAAGCCGTCGTCGGCCTTGACCGCAAGCCTGCCCTGCGCGTCGAACGAGGCGGTGACGCCGGGGACGGCGTCGAGGGCCGCGCGGAGTTGCTCGGGCGTGGTGTCGTTGGCGGTCCCCGCGGCGCCCGTGGAGGTGATGCCGTCGAGGTCGACGTTCACGCGGACGGTCTGCGTGGCCCCGGTCGCTGACTGCTTGACCTGCACGAGAAACCCACCGTTGACGGCCTTGAAGGGCAGGTCCGCGAAGGTCTGGTTGGCCGGGTCGTTCATGGCCCGCGTTCGATCGGACGCGGAGATGACCAGGGACCCCGTCGACAGGGTGGGGTTCTTCAGGTTGGCGCCCGTGGAGTGCAGCTTGTTGAGCTGGAAGATGAGCTGCGAGGCCACAGAATCGAGCTGGTTGATGGTGGCGTCCACCGACGCCGTGCGCCCGTCGAGCGAGGCGCCGAGCTGCCCGGAGCGGATGTCGAGCTCCTCGCCGGTGGCCTTGACGCCGATGTGCACGTCCGTTGTCCCGTCCTCGTTGTTCTTGCGAACCAGCTCGACACCCCGCGACTGCCCGCCCAGCACGACGGGCGTCGAGTGCACGAGGATGTCGACCGAACCGCCGGGCTGCTCGACGGACGTGACGTCCATGAGCTCAGAGAGCTGCGTGATGAGCTGGTCGCGCTGGTCGCGCAGGCTGCTGGCCACGCCGCCGCCGCCCTCGGCGGAACTGACCTGGGTGTTCAGGTCGGCGATGCGCGAGAGCAGGTCGTCGGCGGCGTTGGCGAACTGACCGAGCTGGCGGTCGATCTGCGTGCGCTGCTCGACCAGGTCGGAGCGGAGCGTGCGGATGTACGCCGCGAGCTGGTCACCCTGCTGCACGACGAGGCCGGACGAGAGCGACTGGTTGGACTTCTCCGACCAGGAATTGAAGAAGCTGGTCAGGTTCGACGCGAGGTTCTTGTCGTTCAGGCCGCCGACGGTGGACTCGATCTGGGAGGCGATCCCGGCCTTGAGCTCGGCGCCGGAGTTCTCTGAGGTCCCCGACCACAGGCGGGCCTGGAGCGCCTGGTCGATCTGGCGGCGCACGCCGCTGATCGACACGCCGCGCCCGAGGTAGGTATTGCTGGAGAGCTGCTGGCCCGCCGCCGGGGTGAGGTCGAGGATCTGGCGGGTGTAGCCGCGGGTCGCGACGTTGGCGAGGTTGTTGCCGGTGACGGCGATGCCCAGCTGACCGGCGGTCAGGGCGGAGCGGCCGATGTCGAAGACGTTGGTGAGGCTCATGGTCAGCTCAGTGCAGGAGATCGAGGGCGCAGGCCAGGGCGGGGGCGGGTTCGACGTAGCCGCGGCGGCCGTAGGTGCCCGCGCTGCTGAGGCGGCGAGCGACCTGGCGCATCAGCCCCTCGGTGTGGGCCAGGAGCGCCGAGGTTGCCGCGTGGAGCGTTGAGTTGGCGTGGCGGAGTTCGGCGATGAGCGTGCGGAGCCGCGTGGCGCGTTCGACCAGCCGCTGACGGGCCGGCTCGGGCGCGATCGCGGCGATCTCTCCGAGGGTCAGGGGGCCCGTGCGGGGGCGCGAGGGCGAGGGCGCGAACTCGGGCAAGCGGGCGGCGCGATCGACAAGGCCACGGCGCCGTTCCTCCAGCGACGCGACACCGCTGGCGCACGCGTGCTGGGCGGCGAGCGCCCGTTCCATGGCGGCGGTGTCGGCGCGGCGGACGGCGTCGCGGTGGGCGTGGACCGCCGCGAGCCACGACTCGTGCGTCGTGGTCAGTTCGGTGAGGAGCGCATCCAGGCCGGGCGCGAGCGACGCGCGGGTGCGTTCGTTCGAAAGCGGGTCGAGCGCGGCTTTGTTGGCGGGCATCCTGCTCACGCGCTACTCCGGTATCGGCGCGGCCGATGCCGCGCGGCTTGAGGCATCCAGCATGCGGCGTGCCAATCGATCGACGAGCGGGAATCGCGCGGCGTGCGTGATCTGCCGCGCAACTTCGGCGTCCTGCATCGATCGCATCTGCTTCTCCGCGCTCGTGGGCGCAAACGGAGGTGCGGCGTTGCTGGTGGCGCGAAGTTGGGCCAGCAGGGGCTGCACCAGGGCGACGGACACGAGCTGCTCGGACGCGGCGGTGGCCCGCTGCTCTGGCGTCAGCCCCGAATCGCCGGATCCTGAATGGCGGCCGAGGAGTTCGGAGAAGGAAACCTGGCGGGAGGAGAGCGAAGGGATCGGAAGGCGCGGCGAATCAACCGACCCGGTGGCGGCCGAGAAGGCGGACGAGGGGCTGAAGGAGAGGGGTTCCATGGTGTTTATGGCCATTCAGCGGGAGGGCGCGGGGTGATCGGAGTCAGTCGACGATGAGCTTGGCCCGCAGGCGACCGGCCTTGGAGAGCATCTGGAGGATCGAGATCTGCTCGCTGACCGGGATGTCGAGCTGCTTGAACGCCGACAGCAGGTCGTCGAGCTTGGCGTTGGTGGTGGGGCTGGACTTGTCGGTGTTTATCGCGGCCCAGCGGGTGCGCTGGGTGAGAGGGTCGGCGGGCGTCGGTACGGGCGCCGGGATCGTGGTCGTGATGACCAGGTCCTTGTGGGTGATGATCCCCGGGCTGATTTCGACGTCCCCGGTGACCACGATCGCGCCCGTGCGCTGGTTGCACACCACCTGCGCCGGCAGGCCCAGCAGGCTCACATTCACGGGGGTGGACAGCACGTCGGCCACGAACGCGGCACGCTTGGGCCGCTCGGCGGGCGGGATCATGACGCGAACGGTGCGGTCGTCGATCACGGTCGCGATCGAGTCGTGCTCGGCGTTGGGGTCGGCCTGGTACTGCACGTCGATGCTGCTGGCGATCTGCTGGGCAGCGCCCCAGCCGGCGAAGTGCTGCTCGAGGATCAGGTCGAAGGTGTTGCCGCTGATCAACTCGCCGCGCGTGGTTTCGGTGATGCGAGCGCCGCCGCGGACCTTGCCGGTGGTGGGCGCCGAGGGATCCTCGATGTCCACGGGGCCTTCGGCGTAGGCGTACACGGTCCGGCTGTCGGCCCGTGGGCCCAGCAGCGGGCACAGGTACAAGCGGCCGCCCTTGAGGCTGCTGGCGCTGTTCACGGTCGTGATGGAAACGTCAATACGGTCGTCGGGCAACGCCCCCGCGGGCGGGATGGTGCAGGTCACGATCACCAGCGCGACGGACTTGGTCCCGGCGAGTTCCTTGATGGTGCCCACCGTGTCGCCGTTGTTGCGGAGCACTTCGGAAAGCGGGCGGGCCATGGCCAGTTCTTTGCCGGAGTCGCCCGTACCCGGCAGCCCCATGACCAGCCCCAGTCCGCGGATGACCGACTCGCCCTGCCCCTTGATACGGGCCAGTTCCTGGATGGAAGTGCCGCCGGCAAGCGCCGAAGCGGCGCAGGCGAGCGCAAGAATTACAGCGAGTGCGCGTGTGTTCACGCGAGCGTGAGACGCAAGGGGCGTGCCACGCCGTAGCTCGGCATTGGAAGGCGGACAATCGGTGGACGATCAGTTGCGGGAGCACTGGCCCGAGTTCTTGCCACAGGGGCAGCAGCCGCCCCCCGTGCCGCCGCTCGCCGCGGGCACCCCTCCCCGGGTGGCGAAGGACGAGAACACCCGTTTGAACGAGCGGCCCTTGTGTTCGGGGTCCGGGACGGGGGCGTCGGCCTGATCGATGGGGCGGATCAATTCCAGGCGGGTCCCGTCATCGGCGAGGTATTCATAGAGGGGCACGGCGGATACTCCTGGATCGACGGGCGAGGTCGGCGGCTTGGCGGTACATTGCGTTCGCGGCCTTATTGTCTGGTCGGTCGTACGGCAGGGCCAGTTTCGTTGTGATTTGACCCCGCGACTTCGATCGGGGACGCTATTGACTACGGGGCTATCTCCCCGGCTTTGGAGAGCGGAGTTCGAATGGCCCTGTGCCCGTCATGCCAAGCCCAGATCCCGGGCGACGCCAAGTTCTGCCCGTCGTGCGGTTTCCAGATTGCCGTCGAGGAAGCTCCGACGGCCACGCACTGGTCCATTCCCCAGCCGCCGGACCCTGCCAGCCGCGGGAGTCGGTCGTCCGGGAGTGACGGTATCGACACCGCGGCGACGCAGGAGCAGGTGCCCATCGGCCAGTCGATTCCCCCGGGCGGAGCGATACCAAACGCGCCGACGGTTCTGCCCGGAGCATCGCGCCAATCAATGCGCTCGATCGGCGGGCGGGGACCCGGCACGTTGGGGCAGGGGATCTTCAGCGCCGGCGCGGTCCCGGGCGGCGCGGCAGCGCCCCCGCAGGGCATGTCAATGTCGAGTTCGTCGATCGCCACGGGGCGATTCCAGCCGGGCATGATCCTGGCGGACCGGTATCGAATCGTGGGCCAGCTCGGCAAGGGCGGCATGGGAGAGGTGTTCCGGGCCGACGATATGAAGCTCGCGCAGCCCGTGGCGTTGAAGTTTCTGCCCGAGCACCTGTCGGGCAACGCCCAGAGCATGGACCGCATGCTCAACGAGGTGCGGGTGGCGCGGGCGGTGTCGCACGCGAACGTCTGCCGCGTGCATGACATCGGTGAAATCGACGGGATGCAGTTCCTGTCGATGGAGTACGTCGACGGAGAGGATCTTGCGTCGCTGTTGCGCCGCATCGGACGATTGCCCTCGGACAAGGCGCTGCAGATATCGAGGCAGATCTGCGCGGGTCTCGCGGCCGCGCACGACAAGGGCGTGCTGCACCGGGACCTCAAGCCCGCGAACGTGATGCTCGACGGGCGCGGCAGCGTGCGGATCACGGACTTCGGGCTCGCGGGTCTGGCGGCGGAACTTCGCGGCCAGGCGGGGCGTGCGGGAACGCCGGCGTACATGGCGCCGGAGCAGTTCGCCGGCCAGGGCGTGACCGTCAAGAGCGACATCTACGCGCTGGGGCTCGTGCTCTACGAGATCTTCACGGGCAAACCGGTGTACCGGCCCGAGTCGATGGAACACCTGGCGAAGCTGCACGGCTCGCCGCCGCCGAGCGCTTCGGCGGTCGTGCCCGATATCGATCCCAAGATCGAGCGCGTGATCCTGCGATGCCTTGAGAAGGACCCGATGCTTCGGCCGAGCTCGGCCCTGGCGGTGTCGGCGGCGCTGCCCGGCGGTGATCCGCTTGCCGAGGCGCTGGCGGCGGGCGAGACTCCGAGCCCGGAACTGGTCGCGGCCTCGGGCGGGCAGGGGAGCTTGCGGGCGCCGATCGCGCTGACGCTGCTCATCGCGGTGGCGGCGTCGCTCGTGGTGCTCGCGGCTCTCAACAAGAACACCAAGCTCTTTGCGATGGTGCTGTCGGACAGCTCGCGCGACGAACTGTCGGTGAAGGCCAGGGACGTGCTGGACAAGGTCCGGACCATGAAGGACCCCGGCGATACGGCGCGCGGGTTCGCCGAGGATGACGAGCTGGTGTCGCAGCTCGCGCGCCTGGGGCATCCGGACCAGAAGGGCGCCGAGGCTGAGAACCCGGATCCGCAGAAGACGGAGCTGGCGAACTTCGCCAGGCTCAGCACGGGTGAGCCCGCGGCCATGTCGTTCTGGTACCGCGAGAGCGACCTGGCCATGCAGCCGCGCGGCGTGGTTTCGGGAGTGACGGCGGATGACCCACCCGTGACGCAGCCGGGGATGAGCCGCGTTGTGCTCGACGTCAAAGGGAAGTTGATCGGACTGACGGCGATCCCGGCCGCGGCCGCGGGATCGGTCCCTGCCGACGGCGACAAGGCATCGGGAAAGACCGCGACGGCGAGCGGGCCGGCGGATTTCGCGTTCCTCCTGGACAAGGCCGGGTTGAAGCCTTCGGAATTGAAGTCAGTCCCGCCGCGTGGAACGCCGCCGGTCGACTGCGACGAGCGGGTGGCGTGGGAGGGCGTGTACCCAGACCGCGAAAGTGTGGCGATCCACGTCGAGGCCGGCGCCGTGGCGGGAAAGGCCGTCTACTTCGATATCAGGCCGATGGCGATCCCTGAGCCGGTGCCGGTGCGTGACGGGGCAGGGCAGCTCCTGACGGCGATCTTGTTGGTGCTCGCCCTCTTCGGGACGCCGCTGGGGTTTGCGCTGTATCACATCCGGCGCGGGCGGGGCGATCGGCGCGGCGCCATGCGGCTGGCGCTGGTCATGCTGGGCATCGTGGCCGTGCAGAAGCTGATGGGGATGCACTACGGACTGACGGTCGACGGGGTGCTCGAGCGGCTGACCCGCGTGCTGGGCGATGCGCTGGCGACTGCGGCGCTCGCGTGGCTGTGTTACATGGCGATCGAGCCGGTGATCCGGCGCCAGCGCCCCGAGACGATCGTGTCGTGGAGCCGCCTGCTGTCGGGCTCGTGGCGCGACCCGCTGGTGGGGCGCGATCTCCTGATCGGCATGACGATCGGGTGCGCGTACCCGTTGCTGGTGGCGCTGTTCACGGTCGTGTCGCCGTCGCTTGGGCTGGCGCGCATGCAGCCTCAGCCGATCGACGTGCAGACGCTCTCGGGGCTGCGTCAGTCGGCCGCGGTGCTGCTGTCGGTGTGCTTCAACGCCCTGCTGTTCCCGCTGCTGATCCTGCTGCTGGACGCGGCGGTGGGGCGGCTCATCAAGAACGCGGTGGCGCAGCGCCTGGTCGGCTGCGCGGTCCTTTCGATCGTCTTCCTGGCGGTCATCGGCTCGTCGCTCTTTCCGGGGCAGGGCGTGACGTGGCCGTTCGCACTTCTGGCGGTGGGGACGGGCATCGCGGTGTGGTTCATCACCTCCCGCTTCGGGCTGCTGATGCTCGTCTCGGCGTTCTTCGCGGCGGGCGTTCTGACCAATTTCCCGGTGGCCCTTGGCCTGCCGGGGTGGCTGGCTCCGACGTGTCTGGCCGTGATGGTGGTGATCGTCGGGTTGTCGGCGTTCGGCTTCGTGACCAGCCTGGCCGGGCGGAAGCTTTTCGCCGGGGCCCTGGCACGGGCGTAGATTGCGCGAATGAGCGCACGGAACGACCTGTGCACTCCCCGGGCTCGCTGCTGCTTCAACGTGGCGGCTCCGTGCCTTCTTCGCTCCGTGCCTTCCTGCCTTGGCACGCCGGTTGTGATGGGTTCGACGCCCCCGTGCGCGGGGACCGGGAACACCGTCCGAACAGCGTGCCATGAACTACGGCCTTCAAATCTCCGCGTCCGGTGCGCTCACGGCGATGTACCGGCAGGACGTGCTGACCAACAACCTGGCCAACGCGACCACCGTCGGCTTCAAGCCCGATGTTCCCGAGTCGCGCCAGCGCGACCCGGTGCGTCGGGAAGACGGGCTGATGTTCCTGCCCTCCAACTCGATGCTCGAGCGGCTGGGAGGGGGCGTCACGCTCGGTCGGAACCGGGTGCAATTCGCCCAGGGTTCTTTGGAGAAGACAGGCTCGCCGCTGGACCTGGCGATCCAGGGAGATGGTTTCTTCGTCGTGCGGGACGAATCTGATTCGACCGGGGATCGTCTCCGGCTGACCAGGGACGGCAGGTTTACTCGCGATTCCGGCGGGCGGCTCGTGTCGGTGACGACCGGGCACCCGGTCATGGACACGGCCAATCGGCCGATCGTGCTCGCGGGCTCCGGCAAAGTCGCCATCGACGGCGATGGCACGGTTCGACAGGACGGCGGCGCGGTGGCGAAGATCCAGCTCGCCAGCGTGCCGGACACGGCGCGTCTGGACAAGCTCGGCGGCTCGATGTTCCGGGCGCCAACGGGATCGATCGTCCCGCGACGCCAGGCCGAGGGTCAGCTCAAGCAGGGCTACGTCGAAGCTTCCGGCGTCGACGAGATTCGGATGATGATGCAGATCACGGGAGCCTCACGGGACGTTGAGGCCAACATCGGCATGATCCAGCAGGCCGACCGCCTGATGGATCGCGCCATCAACCAGCTCGGCCGGGTCACGTAAGACCGGACACCGCGGGCGTTCCGGCGGAGCCGGCGCCGCGCGGGCAACAGGGGTTCCAGGGCATGGCGATCGACGCACTTCAATCCGCCGCGACGGGGCTCTCGGCGCTGAACACGGCGCTGGACGTGACGGCGAACAACCTGGCGAACGTGAACACGGACGGCTTCAAGGCCAGCCGCGCCAACTTCCAGGACCTGCTCTACATCGAGAAGGTCCCGCCGGGCGTGCAGAACTCGATCGGCGACATCGCCCCGACGGGGTTGTTCGTGGGCCTGGGCGTGAAGGTCTCGGGGACGCAGCTCGACTTTCTCCAGGGCCCGCCGAAAACCACGGGGCGGAGCTTGGACGTCATGATCCAGGGGAACGGGTTCTTCCGTGTGCAAGTCGAGCAGTCCCTGGGGGGCGGCGTCGCCTACACGCGCGCGGGCAACCTCGCGGTCAATCGGGACGGCGAGCTGTGCATGGCCAACGACCAGGGGCGGCGGCTCGATCCCCCGATCATCATCCCCGACAACGCGGAATTGATCTCGATCGGCGCGGACGGCAAGGTCTCGGTCACGATCCCCGGGCAGGTCGAGACGCAGGAGATCGGGACGATCGAACTTTCGACGTTCATCAACCCCGCCGGTCTCTCGCAGGACGGCGAGAACGTCTACACGGAAACGTCGGCGTCGGGCCCGCCCGTGTCGGGCAACCCCGGCGACAACAACATCGGCACGCTGCGCCAGGGGTTCCTGGAGGGGTCGAACGTCGATCCCACGCGTGAACTCATCGAGATGATCCGGATCCAGCGCGCGTTCGAGATGAACAGTCAGTCGATCCGTGCCGCGGACGACACGCTGCGGAACGTGGCGACGCTGCGAAGGTCGTAAACGGGGAGGTCTGAGGCGTGAAGACGGTGCGGCTGGTCCGGGTCCTGGCGGTTCTGCTCGTGGCGGGCGCGGCGTGGCGCGCCGCGGCGCAGGACGTCGTGACGCTGCGCGACTCGGCGGAGCTGCCGGCGCACGGGCCGATCACGCTCGGGCAGATCGCGGAGCTGTCCGGGTCCCAGGCCTCGGCGCTCGCGGGGACCGAGATTACGCCGGACTCGGGCGCGGCGGGCGCGGACGGCTGGGCGACGATCGACGCGCACGCGGTGCGGGAAGCACTCCGCCGGGCGCCGGGCGTCAACTGGGGGAAGCTGATCGTGCGCGGGTCGGCGTGCGCGGTGCGGCGGGCTGGGACGGAGCCCCCGAAGGCTGCCGCGCGGCCCGCGCCGGAGCCACCGGCAAACGCGGGGGCCACGGTCCGCGCCATGGTCGAGCAGCGTGTGCGCGAATCGATCGGCGGGGCGGACGACGAGGTCCGCATGACGTTCGAAGAGTCCGACCGCGCTCTGCTCGACGCGTCCGTCGAGGGGCGCACCGCCGACATCCAGCTCGTCGGCACCTCGGAGCGTCAGACCGTGTCGGTGAAGGTCTTTGAGGGCTTGCGGCAGGTGGCGGCGGGATCGGTCCGCGTGGGCGTCAGCGTGAAGCGCACGGTGGCGGTCTGCACCGGGGGCTTGCGGCGGGGCGAGGCGCTCACGGCAGAGAATTTCTCGGTCGAGGAGCGATGGATCGCGCCGACGGTTCGCCCCGTGGATGTATCCAAGGCGCTCGGCCGGGTCGCGCGCGGAAGGGTCGATCCGGGAGATATCATCGAGGAGAACGACGCCGAGTCGCCGGTGCTGGTGAAGAAGGGCGACCTCGTCGACGTGTACTGCCTGTCGAGCTCGATCAATCTCAAGTCGGTCGCGCGGGCGATGGAGAACGGTCGCGAGGGCGAGACGATCCGGTTTCAAACGCCGAACGCCAAGAGGCCGTTTCTGGCGCGGGTGGACGGGCCGAGCCGGGCGGTGACGGGAGTGGGGGTGCTGCCCGGTGCGGCGGAGCAGCCCGCGACGCCCGAGGCCGGGGTCGCCAACGCGCCCCCGCGAGCACCATCGCCGCGCTCGAGCGACGGCGCCGCGAGGGTGCGTGAGCAGGCGGCCAAGGGGATCAGATTCGCTGAACTCGGCGACCGGCCCGTGGATCGGCCCGGTGCGGTGAAGAAAGGGAAAGTGCCATGAACATGCGCGGGACCACGGGTGCCCTGCTGATCTCTGTTTTCTCAGGCTCTCACGCCGCGGCGCAGAGCCTCTTCCTGAAGGCCGAGCCGGTGCGCGTGGACGCCGAGGGCGTGCCCGAGGCGCCCAGGCCGCTGCAGGGCGTGAGCCTGATGTACGTCGAGGAGCCCAAGGCGCGGAAGTTTCAGACGCACGACATCATCACGATCATCGTGAACGAAACGAGCGTCCAGTCGAGCAGCCAGACGGTCGACACGAAGAAGAACTACACGCTCAACGACCAGCTGACGCAGTTCCCGAGCCTGCCCGCGCTGCTGCAGTTTCAGCTCGCCAACGGCATCGGCACGCCCGTCAACGTGGACGTCGAGAGCCACAACAAGTTCAAGGGTGAGGGCACGTACGACCGCGCCGACCGGTTCACGGCCAAGATCTCGGCGACGATCATCGACGTAAAGCCCAACGGCGTGCTCGTGCTGGAAGCCAAGAAGACGCGATCGGCCGACGAGGAATCGCAGACGATGGTGCTCTCGGGCACGTGCCGCCAGGAGGACGTGACCAACGCAAACACGGTGCTCTCGAGCCAGCTCGCGGACCTGACTCTGGTGCAGAAGAACGAAGGCCAGATCAAGGACACCGCGACCAAGGGGTTCATCCCGCGGATCCTGGAGGCGATCTTTAATTTCTGAGTGACGGAGTGACGGAGTGACGGAGTGACGGAGTGACGGAGTGACGGAGTGACGGAGTGACGGAGTGACGGGGGGCGCCTCCTCGCAACGTCCCGAAAAACTCTGGCAGTCACGGTGCGTCGCTCGGCGCAAACGGCGGCGCCGAATCCGGGAGGCGATAGCGATCTGCCTTCCTCCAAGGACGGCCCGGGCGAGGGCGCTCACAGCACCGGCTCGGTCCTCCGAATCACGACGCTTGTTTGCCGCGATCAGGGCTCGATGCGAACCACGCTGACCTTCTCGGTGAGCAGGTCGTAGACGGTTTCGACATCCGCCGAGTTCATGCGGATGCAGCCCATCGATTTCATCTTGCCGATCGAGTCAGGGTCGACCGTGCCGTGGATCCCAAAGCCGGTGTACTGCCTGGCGTCACCAACGCCTTCGATCCCGATCCAGCGCTCGCCGATCGGGTTCTTCGGATCGTCGGCGAGGAACTTCTCGCCGGTCTTGGGGTTGGTCCACGGCGGGTTGATGAGCTTGGAGCTGCTCTTGACGACGAAAGAACCGACCGGCGTCGAGTTGCTCTCGCCCAGCCCCACGGTGAACGACTTGATGAACGTCCAGTTGGCCTGGTCGTCGGGCGAGCCGGCGTAGAGATCGAGCCTGAAATCGGCCTTGTGGACCACCGCGTGGAACGGGCCGCGGATCAGCTTGACCTTCTGGCCGACGCGCAGCTTGGTGGCGTCGAGCTTGTTGGTCTTTTCGATGAGGCGGGGCTCGGTGGCCAGATCGCGCTTGCGAAAGATCTTCGTGGGGTTGTCCCCGGACTGGACGACGTACTCCTCGGTGAATGGCTCGCCCTTGACGTAGCGGTTCGAGAAGATCAGGTCGTCGTTGATGCGGCCGAGCTTCTCGCGCAGGGCGCTGCGATCGGCGGTCGTGGTGCGTGAATCGGCGAGTGCGCGGCTGAACAGCGTGCGGGCGGCGATCGGGTCGCCCGCGCTGAGCTTGCGGTCGCCTTCGTCGATCATGGCCCGGACTCCGGCGCTCGACGCGGCGGCGGGCAGCGGAGACGCTGGCCCGGCCGGCGGGGCGGCGCTGGGGGTCGTGTCGGCCGGCGCAAGCGGATTGCCCGTGCGGGTCAGGTCGGTGGGCGGCGGCCGTGTGCCGTCGGGCTTGCCAGCGTCTGGCTTGCCGTTGTCGGACCCGGCAGCGCCCGCGACAGGCTCTCGGCCCCCTCCCCCGGCGGGCGTCCCGACGGCCGAGGTGGACGGCGGCTTCGAAGTGCCCTGCGAGAGCAGGCTGATCGGCGGCTCCTGCGCGGGCGGTGCCTTTGCGAGGTCGGGCTTGGCAGGCTCGGGCGTACCCGGGTTGAGGCCGGTGGTTGCCGGCGGTTCGGTCACGGGCTGCGCCGCCGTCGGCAGCTTGCCGTCGCGCCCCCTGAGCATGATCCAGGACAGGGCGCCCGCGGCCACGAGTATCGCGGCCGCGGAAACGATCATCACGGTGCGGCCGCTGCGTTCGCGCCTGCCCGAGGTGCTCACTCGAGAGCCCGATCCGCTCTGTCCGATCTGCGAGGGGAGTGCCATGCGTCTCCTTCCGTGAACGAATGGCGGGCGCTCCGTCGTGCCCGCGTGTGTGTTGTCAGTCCGCGCTGCTGACGCGCGGACGGTCGATTCCCAGGATGATCCGCCGCTCGGTGATGACCGCGTCCATCCTCCGGTCGGGCAGGTCGCACGTGCCGGGCTCTCTCATCGGCAAACGCTCGAGGATCTGTGCTTCAAGCGCCACGCCCACGCAGAGCCCGACGAACGATGGGCTGGCCAGAAAGCGATCGTAGAACCCCGCGCCGCGCCCGAGGCGGCCGCCCCACGAATCGAAGCCGACGCCCGGGGTCACTACCAGGTCAAGGTCGGACGGATCGACAACGTCCGAATCGAGGGCGGGCTCGAGAATTCCGTGGCGCCCCTCCACCAGCCCGCCGGGGAACGCGGAGATCAGGTGCGGCGTCATGGTCGCGCGGTCCCAATTCACGCGCGGCAAGCACACCGTGCGCCCCGCGGCGAGCGCCGCCAGGATCGCCGGGGAGATGTCGAACTCGCCCGGCGTGGGCGCGTAGAGCATGACCGTGCGGGCGCAGTTGAAGTAGGCCGAAACCGTGAACCGGCCGCACGCCAGCCGCTCCTGTTCCTGACGAGCGTCGGCCGGGAGGGCGACGAATCGCTCCTTGAGGGTCCGGCGCAGGGCTTGTTTTTCACTCGCCAGCGTCTCCACGCGGTCTCCGTACCATCCCGGTTCCACCGGGAGAATCCGAACATATCGACCCGGGCGCGGTCGGGTCCGCACAATCACCCGGGGCCGGACGACGAGCTTAGCGGGAATCCCCGTCTTCGGTGGGCGGGAGCTGCAGCACGCCGTCCACGTGTCGGACGACGCGTCGGACGTTGGCGTCGCGGAGTTCGTGCGGGAGCATCTGCTCGGGAACGTTCTGGTAGGCCAGGGGGCGGCACCAGCGTTCGACGGCCAGCGGGCCCACGGCGGTGGTGTGGGGCTGGTTGCTCGACGGGTACGGGCCGCCGTGCACCATCGCGGTGCACACCTCGACCCCGGTTGGCACGCCGTTGTAGACGATCCGGCCCACACGCTGCTCGAGCACCCGCTGAAGGTCTGCGGCCAGCACCACGTCAAGACCCCCGGCGAAAATCGACCCGGTGAGGCTCCCCGGGATAAGCGCCGCGGCTTCGACGAGCTGCTCGGGCGAGTCGCAAACCACGACAATCGACGAGGGACCGAAGCATTCTTCGGCGAGCGTGGGGTTCTTCCGGAAGATCTCGAACGTCGTGCGGAAAAGAACGGCCGAGCAACGCACGGAAAAGCCGGTTTCCTGCTCGTGGGCCGTGCCGGAGCGGTGGCCGGGCTGAGGGGAGCCGCCGCGGACGTCCACGCCCCGGACGCCCAGGACCTGCTCGACCCGGGTCACGAAGCCGGCCCGCACGCGGCGCGAGAGCATGGTCATCGGCCCGGTCTGGTTCATGCTCTCGGCGAGGGTGCGGGTCAGCAGTTCGAGGCCGTCGGAACGCACCCCGATGATCAGGCCCGGGCAGGTGCACATCTGGCCGGCGCCGTTGGTGACCGAGGTGAACAGCCGCTCGCCGATCGACTTGGCTTGGAGTTCGAGCGCGTGGGGGAGCACGAACACCGGGTTGACGCTCCCCATCTCGGCGAAGACGGGGATCGGGTCAGGGCGTGCGGCGGCCTCGCGCGCCAGCGCCGTGCCTCCGCCGAGCGAGCCGGTGAACCCGACCGCGCGGACGCAGGGGTGCCGGACCAGGTCGAGGCCGATCTCGCTCTCGCGCGGGCCGCCGGCGTGGAGGAACGAGAACGTCCCCGCGGGCAAGCGCGATTGCTCGACCGCCGCGGCGATCGCCTGGGCGACAAGCTCGCCGGTGCCGGGGTGCGAGGGGTGACCCTTGACGATGACGGGGCAGCCTGCCGCGAGCGCTGAGGCGGTGTCGCCGCCGGCCGTGCTATAGGCGAGCGGGAAGTTGCTGGCCCCGAACACCGCGACGGGCCCGAGGGGGCGGAGCATGCGGCGGACGTCGGGCTTGGCGAGCGGGCGGCGTGCGGCGTCGCCGTGATCGATCGCGGCCCGGACCCACGATCCCTCGCGAACGAGGTCCGCGAACATCCGGAGGCTGTTGACGGTGCGCTCTCGCTCGGAGACCAATCGCGCGGGCCCCAGGCCGGTCTCGCCCGCGGCCAGTTGGATCAGGTCATCGCCCAGCGCGGCGATGCCGTCGGCGCAGCGGTCGAGGAACGCGCCCCGGAGCTTGGGGTCGGAATCGACGTAATCGCCGAACGCGATCCACGCGGCCCGCGCGGCGTCGTCGATTTCCGACCTGGTCGCCGGCTGATACTCGATGGGCAGGGCCTGACCGCTGGCCGGGTTGACCGCGTGGAAGGAGCCGGCCGATGCGGTCCGTGCGACCGGCGTTCCGGCCAGCAGCGACAGGCCTCTCGGGGCGTTCGGGCTGGTGAGGCGAGGTTCGGGCGCGGGCTTGGAGCTTGGGTGAGAGCTGGGGTTGCGTGCCATTTGTGGAGAAGCTCCGGCCTGGTGCGGAATCAGAGGAGGGCTGCGCGGCAAAGACAAAGGGCGACCCGGCCTTCCTCCTAGGATCCCGTGATGTCGGACCTTTGGGCACCCAAGCGTGAGGAGGCCCGCCGCGCGGTCGAACCGCTGGCGGTGCGGATGCGGCCGCGCACGCTCGAGGAGTTCGTGGGTCAGGAGCACATCCTGGGTCCCGGGAAGCTGCTTCGGCGGATGCTGGGCGCCGACGCCATCACCTCGCTCATCCTGCACGGGCCGCCCGGCACGGGGAAGACCACGCTGGCGGAGGTGATCGCTCAGCACACCAAGCGGTACTTTGAGCGTGAAAACGCCGCGAGCGTGGGCGTGAAGCGGATCCGCGAGATCATCGACGAGGCGGCCAGGCGCCTGGAATCGACGGGTCGGCGGACCATCCTGTTCCTGGACGAGATTCACCGCTTCACGCGGGCGCAGCAGGACGTGCTGCTGTCGGACGTTGAACGCGGCCTGGTCACGCTGATCGGGGCGACGACTGAGAACCCGCTCTTTGCGGTGAATTCGGCGCTGGTGAGCCGCAGCACGCTCTTCCGGCTGGAACTTCTGTCGAACGACGATATCAAAGCGGTGCTGAAGCGGGCGATCTCGGACAAGGAGCGCGGGTACGGCAAGCTCGACCTGCGCGTGAGCGACGAGGCGCTGGACGTGTGGGCGGTGAAGAGCGACGGGGACGCACGCCGGGCGCTCAACGCGCTGGAGGTGGCGGTTCTTTCGGCGCAGTCCGGCGGTGCCGCGGCCGTCGCGCTTCCCATCGTCGTCGACCGCCAGGCCGCGGAGGACTCGATCCAGCAGAAGGCCGCGGTGTACGACCAGACGGGCGATGAGCATTACGACGTCGCGTCAGCGCTCATCAAGAGCCTGCGCGGCAGCGACCCCGATGCGGCGGTGTACTGGGTGGCGCGGATGCTCGAGGGGGGCGAAGACCCTCGGTTCATCGCGCGGCGGATGGCGATCCTGGCGAGCGAGGACATCGGCAACGCCGACCCGCGCGCGATCATGGTGGCGGGGGCGTGCTGGCAGCTCGTCGAGCGGATCGGGATGCCCGAGGCGCGGATCACGCTGGCGCAGTGCGCGACGTACCTGGCCTTGGCGCCCAAGAGCAACGCGTCGTACCTGGCGATCGACGAGGCCATCGCCGATGTGCGCGAGGGGCGGACCGTGCCCGTGCCGGTGCACATCAAGGACGGCAACGTGCGGAAGGCCGGCGAGCTCAGCGCGGGCGGGAGGAGCGGCGCGGCGGAGTCCTACAGGTACGCCCACGACGAGGCGGGAGCGGTGGGGCGGCAGGATTACCTGGGTGTGGAGAAGTCGTACTACCGGCCCACGGATCGCGGGGCGGAGAAGGCCATGGCCGAGAGGCTTGCCGAGATCAGGAAGCTCAGGAGTCGTTCGGCCGAGGAATAGAGCCGCGGGTTCGTGCGAATGGAGATTCGACCCGGCGACCGTGCTCGCCCGCGCGGCGGTGCGGGGTATGACTACTTGGCGGGTTCGAGGGCCAGAGACCGCACCATGAGGCCCCAGAGCTCGACGTTCTCAATGACGTCCGGGAGCAAATCGGCGCCCGGGCCGAGCGCCGTGACCTCGACCATGTCGGACGTGTGGTTGGGCGAAAGGAACGCCACGCCGAGCGTGTCGGCGAGGATCGCGCCCAGCACGGTCTCGGGCTTATTGCTCTCGGCGAAGGGGCTGATGCGCTTCCCGGCCAGCACGCCCGCGAGCATTTCGATCTCGGGAGCGGCGAGCGAGACTCCCGTGGCCTGTCCAACCAGGTCGGCGAGCGCGACGCCGGCCTTGTCGGGGTGTCCCTTGACACCGGGGGCCTTGGCGAGCTGCTCAAAAATCCAGTCAAAGGAGTGTTTGGCGTTGGTGAGCCGCGAGAACCGCTTGGCACCGCCGGGGCCGTAAAACGTGAGTCCGGGGTTGGCGTTGCCGTGGTCGCTGGTCAGGATCAGGAGCGTGTCGTCGCGCCCTTTCATGAACTCCAGAGCCGTGCCGACGGCCGCGTCGAAATCGAGCTGCTCTGCGATGAGCGAGGGCGCATCGTTGTGATGGGCGGCGTGGTCAACACGGCCGCCCTCGATCTGGAGCACAAACCCGTTGGGGCGCGAGTCGAGCAGACGCAGGGCCGTCGCGGACATCTCGGCGAGCGAGGGGGCGGCGGGGGTGCGGTCGAGCACGTACGGCACGTGCTCGTCGGCGAAGAGGCCGAGGAGTCGCTTCCCCGGGGCGAGCTCGCGCGTCCCGAGAAGCTCGTCTCGCGTGCGCACGACCGTGAACGGGGCGAGGGACTGGGCCGTGAAATAGGCGGCACCGCCACCGAGCGCGAGATCGATGGGACGTTCGGCGAGTTGGGCGGCGATCTGCTTCTCACGGTCGCGGTTGGGGCAATTGGCGTAAAAACTCGCGGGGGTCGCGTGGGTGACGCGGGCCGTGGTCACCACCCCGGTGGCCTTGCCGTGGGCCTTGGCGTGGGGCAGGATCGGGGGCATCTCCGTTCCGTCGGGGAGGATGTTGAGAACCTCGTTGTTGATGTGCCTGCCGCAGCCCCACGCGCAGCCCCCTGCCGCGGAGTCGGTGACGGCCGAATCGGCCGAGGCGGTGAAGGCGCTCGCGCGGTAAACGCCCTCGCGCCGCCAGAGCGAGACCCAGTTCGACGGGCGGTCGAGGCGCGAACGGCAGGCCATGTCCGCGAGGGTGAGCGTCCCGGTGCTCATGCCGTCGGAGACCATGAAGATGACGTTCCGCGCCGTGCGGGCAAAGCGGCGATCGGCCGTGCGCGCGGGCGATGCTCGTGCAACGCGCGGCGCAGCAAGTCCGGCCGCCAGCGCGGCGCCCGCGCCCAGGAACGAACGGCGGTCGATCCCGGGGGTCGTGGGCACGATGTGGGAGTGACGCGGCTCTTGAAGTCCGAATGCCATTGCGTCAAGTGTACGGGCGGTTTGCGTGCCCGCGAGCCTGATTGCACTCGAAAGCGGCCTTCTCACGAACTCTTCACGGCCGCCTCGAGGGGCGCCGGGCGCATCCCTTCGCCGGCTCCGGGGGCGTTGGCGAACCGGCATTCCCGGACGCCAACGTACACCAGAACCTCGAACACCAGCAGCCCGACGAGAGCGCTGCCGCCGAGGACGACGGAGTACACGAAGTCACCCCATCCGATCGGACCCGACTGGAACAGCGTGCCCAGCCGCACGCGGAAGACCCCTTGCGGTCCGATGCCGAACGCGCGCACGAGGATGGTGAGCACGATCAGAGAAAGGAATGCGGTCAGCGGGGCGGCGAGCCAGCCCACGGACGCGTGCCCGCACACCTGCCACGCTGCCGCGGCAGAGAGTCTCCACCGCCGCCTGGCGGCGAAGAAGCGAACGCCTGCTCGCTCCACGAATGTCAGCAGCATCAGGGTTGCTGCGATCAGCGCCGACCAAGCGAACAGCATGATGATAAAGAGAGCCTGGCCGCGGAGGCCCGATCCGCCGCGTGACGGATCGCCGATAAGCACGCCCGTCCACGGGAGGGCCACGAGCAGCCCTGCGAGCAACGAGTTCACGGCCAGCAGGAGGAGCGGGCGGCGAGCCTCGATCGTTGCCGATCTGAAACGTTCGCGCGGTGAGCGGACGGTGCCGGCGTTGGTGAGCAGCCACGTGCGAGCGCCGGGCGATCGTTGCCACGGGCTGCCATCGCGTCGCGCGGGGAGGCTCTCCCGGATTGGCACGCCGCACTCGGGGCAGGCTCCGGTGTGGGGCAGCCCCTCAAGGGTGTAGCCGCAGCGTTCGCACAGGAGGGTGGTGTCGTCCATGAATCACCGGGATGCCTAGGAGGGGCTGACGTAGCCCGGACAGACGGGCCTGGGACGCAGGGCGCTACGCACCGGCGTCGACGACGGTTGCGGCGCGGCAACGGCGGAAACTGCGCGGGCGTTGCAGTCGTGCAACTTTACGCGTCGAATGTGGCGATTTCACAACGCCGGGCTTGAGTCGGCGGGTGAGCGCGTCGATCAAATGCCTCATGCAAGGACGTGAACCCATCGACCAGTCCGGGCGGCGCGCTCCCAAGCGGATGAGTGCCGCGGCCGCCGCACGCAAGAGCCCCAACAGCGTTAACGCCATCGACGCGCAGGGGGATGTCGCCGTGCTGGTGCACGAGCTTGGCAACCTGCTCGACGGCTCCATGCGCTGGGTCGGGCTGGCGCTCAAGACGCTGGACCAGACGCGGGCCCGCCCGCACGACGAACTGCTCGACCGCGTCCACCAGCAGCTCGAAGCCGCGGCGGGCGCGATGGAGAAGATGGCCGACCTGGTCGCGGCCGCGATGCGCGGAGCTTCCGCGAGCGTCGGGTCGATCGTCACCAAGGCTGAAACACCGGCCGTGACGCTGTACGACGCCGTGCGCCACGCCATGGACGTCGTGCGCCCCATCGCCGACGAGCTGGGCGTGGTCGTGAAGGTGGAGCTCCCCGAGGAGTTCCGCGACGTCGCGGCGGGGCCGCTGTACTCCGCAGTGCTCAACGCCCTCACCAACTCGATGGAGTCGATCGAGGAATGCCACCGGGCGCACGGCCGGCCGCGCGAGGGGCCGGGCGGGCAGGTGGAGGTCACCGTCCGCGAAGAAGGCGAGCTCGGCCCGCGTGCCAACGGCGGATGGATCGCGATCAACGTGACCGACGATGGGCTCGGCCCGCCGTCCGGCGCGGGTCGGCGGGTCTTCGATCACGGATTCACCACCAAGGACCGGGGCAGCGGCTTTGGCCTCTCGGTCTCGCTGGGCGCGGTGCAGGAGCTGGGCGGCAACATCACGCTCATGCCCCGCGCCGACCGGCGCGATCCGGCGCGGCCCGGGGCGATGCTGCGGATGGCGTTCCCCAGGAACGCGTGAACGCGCGAAGTTCGGGATCACGCCAAGAGAGGCGCATCACCGGCCCGGGCGAGAGTTCGGCGCCATAGGCAAGGCTTCACCATCCCGTATCGGCAATCCACAGATGAGCACCGAACTCCCAGCCCGTGTCCTGATCGTGGACGATGACCCCATCGTCGCCGAATCGCTCGCGGAATTTCTCCAGGGCGAGGGTTACGAGCCCACGACCGCGCTCAACGGTGCCGAGGGGCTGCAGGCGCTGGCGCAGGCCGAGTCGGCGCCCGTGCCGGGCGGAGCGACCCGTCCCTTCGCGGTGGTGGTTGCCGACGTGTCGATGCCGGGGATGGACGGGATCGAACTCCTGCGGCAGGTCGTCAAGAAGCACCGCGGCACCGCGATGATCATGCTCACGGGGTACGGGACGATCGAGAGCGCCGTCGAGGCGCTACGGATCGGCGCGTGCGATTACCTGACCAAGCCCGTGGTCGACGACGAGCTGCGCGTGAGCCTGGAGCGTGCGCTGCGCCAGCAGGCGCTGCTCTCGGAGAACCTGACGCTCAGGAAGCGGCTCGACGATCGCTACGCCATGGGGTCGGTGGTCGGGACGGACCACCGGATGCAGAAGATCTTCGAGCTGGTGGCGGCCGTGGCGCCCAGCCGCACGACGGTGCTCATGACCGGCGAGAGTGGCACGGGCAAGAGCCTGATCGCGCACGCGATCCATCACCGCAGCACCCGTGCCGGCAAGCCCTTCGTCGAGATCTCGTGCGGGTCGATCCCCGAGACGCTGCTGGAGAGCGAGCTCTTCGGGCACGTCAAGGGGGCCTTCACGGGCGCGCACGCCGACAAGGCGGGCAGGTTCCTGGCGGCCAACACGGGCACGATCTTCCTGGACGAGATCAACAGCGCCAGCCCCGGCATGCAGCTCAAGCTGCTCCGCGTCTTGCAGGAACGCAAGTTCGAGCCGGTCGGAAGCACGCAGACCGTCGAGGTGGACGTACGCGTGGTGCTGGCGAGCAACCAGGCGCTGGAGAAGCTGGTCGCCGCGGGCCAGTTCCGCCAGGACCTGTACTACCGGATCAACGTGGTGAAGATCGAACTCCCGCCGTTGCGGGACCGCGTCTCTGACATCCCGCCGCTGGCCGAGTCGATGCTCCAGCGGTACGGGGCCGAATTGGGCAAGCAGTTGACGGGCTTCACGCCCGAGGCGATGGACCTGCTGCGCCGCTACCACTACCCGGGCAACGTGCGCGAGCTCCAGAACATCGTGGAGCGTGCGGCGGTTCTGACGCGCCGGCCCACCATCGGCGTCGACGATCTCCCGCCGCAGGTCATCGACCCCAGCGCGGGCGACTCGCTGGCCATGCCGCAGGCGGCGCCGATCGAAACGATCGATGCGCCGTGGACGCCCATGTCGCTGGAGGACGCCCTGCGCGACCCCGAGCGCCGGATCCTGATGCGGGCGCTCAAGGCCAACCACTGGAACCGCCAGAGGACCGCCGACCAGCTGGGGATCAACCGCACCACGCTGTACAAGAAGCTCAAGGCCCACTCCATCGACGGCCCCGAGGATGACGGGGAGCGCCGCCTGGCGGGATGAACTTCGGGCGAGCGCGCCGACCGACCAGATGCCCGTCGGCGGAAACGCCGGTTGCCTGATCTCCCAGCTACGCCCGCGTTTGAGCGGCGTACACGCCCCACTCGACCGCCAGCAGGGCCGCGGCCGCGAGCACGAACCAGAGCCATATCTCGCGCGGCACATCTCCGGACGAGTCTGACGCCACCACCGCCGCTCCCACCCTGACCACGCTGTTGGCGGCGCACTCGGTCTCGGTGACATTGACCAGATTGACCGCGACGTACGGCTGTGCGCCCGGCGGAGTGACCCGGTAGAGGCCCGCGCGTTCGACCAGCCCGACCGGCACCGGGTCACCCGAGCGGTCTGGCCCGACCGTTACGGGGATCACGACCGGCGGGTCGGTCAGGGCCGGGACTGCCGGGCTCGCCGTGGCGGATGCGAGTGTTTCACGGCGGAGATCGAAGCTCCGGACTCCCGGGGGCGCGAAGACGGCGACGGGTTCGGCGGTGGTGAATGCTCGTCCTGCGGATTCCTCGCCGCGGAGCGTGAGGTAGTCGACGCTGGTGGCGAGAAACACCGGGAACGAAACCTGGAGCGGCCAGTTCGAGGCCGCGACGTCGAACGCCACGACGAGCCGACGGTGCGCGCCGTCGTTGGCCAAGAGCATGAGTGGCCCGGACGGCCCGGTCGCCAGCTCGCGGGCTTCGGCGGCTCCCGTGGGCGGGGGCGCGGCTCGCTCGAGCCCGGACACGATGAAGACCTGGTCGAGCGCAACGTCGCGCAGGAGCGGGTGCGAACGATCCCACGCGAGGATGTATTCGCCGTCGCTGGGTGCCGCGGGCGTGCGGAAATCCAAGCCGGGTATGGGCAGCCCGGCGCCGAAGCTGAGGGATGCGCCCGGCGGGGGGGCCTTCGGGCGTACCCGATCGAACACGAACAGGTCCGCGCCGCCCATGGCTCCGGCGGCGGTAAGGCGCTCGTACTCGGCGTCGTCGATGGTGCGGAACGATGCCGCGTCCAGCTGCGAGAGAGCGTCTTCGAGAAGCCACGGCGGCACGATTGTCGGGCGTGCCGCATCGTCCGCCGGCCGCACGAGCAGGATTGAGGCGCGTCGCGCGGGTGGGAGAACGATCGACGCCTGGTTGTCCGATGCCAGGGTGTCGGGTCGGTCGATCGAGACGGTGGCTGCTCCGCCGGCGGGGGTTCGGACCTGGAACGTCACCACCGCTTCCGCCGGGCGGGAGAGGGCGGCCTGTGCGTTTTCCGCGGGAGGGGTAGGGGGGCGCGCGATGTGCAGGGCCCGACGTTCGATGACGGTGTCGTCGAGGCGCAGCGCCACCGGAACATCAAGGTCGTGGTCCAGCGTGCTCAGCACGCGCGCAAAGACACGGACGGCGCCGGGGTCCTCGTAGTCGCGGCGTGCCGCGAGCGCGACGATGCCGATGTTCCTGGGATCGCTCGAACCGACCGGGACGAACGACACCGCGGCACCGGCCAGGGAGGGTGCCTCGGCGCTGGCGAATGAACCGTCGCTGAGGAGGCACACGGTTGCCCGCTGTTCGGCGCGATCCTCGTTCTGATCGACCAGGAGCGAGTCGACGAGCCGCAATGTCGCGCCGAGGTCGCCTGGCTGATCGGTCGGAGCAATCCCTTCGATGGCGCTGCGCGCAGCGCCGGCGGATGTGGTGAACCCGCACTCCACGACGGCGCGGGCCGCGAAAGAGACGACACTGACCGCAGAGCCCGACGACGTGGCACGGTCGGCGAGGTCGGCGGCTTTGGCTTGGGCGATGGCGAGCCGGGTCGCGCCGTCCGGTCCGTCGGTGCAGGACATCGACGCCGATCGGTCGATGAGCAGCACCACGCGCGAGCGGGCGCCGGGGCCGCGCGAGAGCGTCGGGCGTCCGAGCGCGGTGACCAGCAGGCCCAGGATGATCAGGTGAAGCATCAGCAGCCAGGATGCCCTGAGCCAGCGCAGGGGGACATTGGCCTGCGTGTCCTCCGCGGCCGACTGCCACAGCATCGTCGAGCCCACGCGCACCGGGCGGCGGCGCAACTTGAGCAGGTAGAGCGCCAGCAGCGCGGGCACGGCGACGCACGCGCCGAGCACCGCCGACATGGGATCGAGGAAGTTCATCGCCGGGCTTGAGCGTACCCCCGGCGGACCGGGCCTGGCGCGTTCAGCCCTTGTAGCCGGTGCCGACGATGAAAATCTCGCGTGAAACCTCGCGGCTGGACTTGGGCTTGGTGGCGCCCGCCTCGGCGAAGAGCCCCTTGGTATCGCGGAGCAGTTCGGGGAAGGCCTCGCCCTCGAGGACCTTCATGCAGACATTCCCGCCGCGGCGGAGGAGGGTGGGGAGCAATCCCAGCACGCCCCAGCAGAGGCGAGCGGAGAGATGGTCATCGCCGTGCCCGCTGGTGTTGGGCGCCATGTCGCTCACAACGACGTCGAACTTCCCGCCCGCCAGGTCGAGGAGCACGCCCGGATCCACGGCCGAGGCATCACCTTGAATCGCGACCACAATGTCGGCGGTTGGCCGGTCGAGGCCGTGACGAACCGCGGCAAGATCGACCTCCTGGAGGTCGATCCCTACGACGCGGCCGCGCGGGCCCACGAGCCTCGCGGCCACCTGCAGCCAGGACCCCGGTGCACAGCCCAGGTCGAGCACGCGGTCGCCCGGGCGGATGATGCGCTTCTTTTCCTGGATTTCCTTGAGCTTGTACGCGGATCGCGCGAGGTACCCCTCCGCCTTCGCCTGCTTGAAATACGCGTCGTGGAGTTGTCGGGGCTTTGGCAAGGAAGGGCTCAGGGCAAGGAATGTCCGGGCGCGAGAGGAGCGGGGCGGGGCGGTGTCAGTCTTCGTCGTCGCTCTTGAGGTCCTTGTATTCCTCGTACCAATTCATCTGGATGGTCTCGAGAATCTTCTCGTTGACGGGGTGGCCGGGCTCTTCTGCAAAGCCAGGGAGCTGCTCGACGAGCCTGCGGAGCTCGGTGAACTTGACGGTGAGGGGGTCGCGCTGCGGGTCTTGCGCGGCAAGAGACTCCGCGATGCGGTCGACTTCGAGCCAGCCAAAGCGTTCCGACCGTCCAGCCATGATCGTGTCACCCCGTCCGTTCGATTACGCCCGATCCGATCAGTGCGGCACTTCCTTGACCGCGTTGCGATTCCACGCCGGGACCCGCACCACGATCTGGCCTTCCTTCACGACCTCGCACTGGCAGGAGAGCCGGCTGTTGCGCTGCAGGCCCGGGGCTTCTTCGACGCGATCGTCTTCGGCCTCGGTCGCCTCGCTCAGGTTCTCCATGCCCTTCTCGATGTACACGTGGCAGGTCGAGCAGGCGCATACGCCGCCGCAGGCGTGCTCGATGTTGATGCCGGCCTCCATCGCGACCTCGAGGAGGTGCTCACCTTTTCCGGCGAGGAGGTCGTGTTCTTTCTTTTCGCCCCCGGTCAGGCCCTCGGGGTCTTCGAGGATGAACTTGACCGGTACGACCGCCGGGCCGTGCGCGTGGTCGGAGCGTTTCAGATGCATCCGGCTGGTCTCCCCGGGTGGTGTGCGCGGATGGTAGGAGCTCGGGCTTGCTCCGCCCGAATCGCGCGGACGCGCTGGGTCCGACCGCATCCGTGGAGCTGGGTAAAAGAAGACGCCGGGCTCCGCGATTGCGGAGCCCGGCGTTCAAATGGGCGAGGAGGGACTCGAACCCCCGTAGGCTTTCGCCAACAGATTTACAGTCTGCCCCGTTTGACCACTCCGGCACTCGCCCAGATCCCCCGCGGAACGCTCCGCGGGGACCGAAATGTATTCGCGAGTAGATCATCGGACAAATCCGGGACACGATTGCCCCCTAACATCGACCCGAGAAGGAGCGGCGGCCGTGTGCGCGGCCCATGACGGATCATGGACGTCCCAACCGTGCGCCCTTCCGAGGCGCCTAACTCAACAACTTCACGCGGACCCGGCGCGGTCGGTGAACTGACGTACGATCAGGTCGAGGCCGTTCAGGGCTCGCCCGAGATCAATATCCCCGAGGTCCGGCCGGCCGAGCGATCGCGGTTTGGTCCGCTGCGCCACAGGCATTTTCGCAACGTGTGGATGGGGGCGTGCGGGTCAAACATCGGGCGCTGGATGGAGGGGCTTGCCATCCAGTGGCTGATCGCCGACGTGTCCAAGCAACCCACGGTTTCAATGGGTTATCTCGCGGTGGCCCAGATGGGCCCCACCCTGGTCCTGGGCCTCTATGGGGGCCTCCTGGCCGACCGGGTGAACCGCCGAACGCTTCTTTTGGTTACCCAGGGAGTCATGGCCGTTCTGGCGGCACTCCTGGCGGTTCTGAGCTGGCGGGGGATGGCCACCGAGCCTGACCTCTTGGTTCAGGTCCTGCTGGCAATCGGGCTCCTTCAGGGGATAACGGGTGCGTTCGACATGCCGGCGTGGCAGGTGCTGACGCCGCGTCTGGTGCCGCGCGAGGAGCTTACCGAGGCGATCGCGCTGAACGGGCTCCAGTTCAACCTGGCGCGAATCGTGGGGCCGGCGCTCGCGGGAGCGATGATGACGTACATCCCCGGCGGGGCGACGTCGGTCTTCGTCTTCAACACGTTCTCGTTCATGTTCGTGATCCTGGCCATCGCGCGGACACCCGATGCGCCGCCGCCGTCGCGCGAATCGGACTCGTTCTGGGCGCAGACGCGCGAGGCGCTGCTCTTCGTGTTCCACCAGCGCGGGGCGAGGGCGGCGCTGATGGCGTCGGTGGTGTTCGGTCTTCTGGCGACGCCCGCTCAGCGGATGCTGCCCGTCTTCGTCAAGGACGTCCTGCACCGCCAGGAAGGCACCTTCGGCATGCTCACCGCCGTCATGGGCGGCGGGGCGGTCTTTGGCGTGCTCGTGCTGCGCGTGATGCCGCGCTGGTACCCCAAGCACCACATGATCCCGCTGTCGATCTTCGCCTGCGCCATCGCCATCACGGCCTTCGCGGCGTCGGACTGGCTTCCGCTGACGGCCGCGGCGATCTTCGTGATCGGGCTGTTCTGGCTGTGGACGTTCAACATGGCGTACGCGGCGATCCAGTTGCTCGTGCCGGACCGAATGCGTGGACGCGTCCTCGCGGTCGTGAACGTCGCGGTCTTTGGCGCGATGCCTCTTGGCGCCGTGATCGCGGGGTACATCGGCGAGTACGTCGCGGGCAAGGCCGACGTGGGGCTGGGGGCGCAGGCCGGCGTGGGCGTGCTGGGGGTGGTGCTGGCGGTCGCCGGTATCGTCATGCTTACATGGCGGACACCCGAGGTGGACGGGCTGAAGCCCGGCGATCCGGGGTACGACCGCCACCCGGGTTTCTGGCGCGGCCTCACGGCGACGGCGCACCGGCCGCGGAAGTGATGCTTTGCGCGGATTCCTACGATCGTGCCGACATCGGGGCCCGAACTGGAGATCGCCATGACCGACCGTGTTCGCTGGTGGCTTGCCGGGATGCTGTGTTGCGCCGCGTGCCTGGGCAGTGCCGCGGGTACCGCTGTCGCACAAGATCATGAGGCGCCGCCCGCGTCGGGAGCGGTCGCGGCGTCGGCGGCGGACTACGTACGCATCATCGACGAGGACGGCGGCAATCGCGTCAAGCTCCAGACTTCGTCGCGCACGTTCAAGCCGCGCGACGGAGAGGGGCCGGGAGTCCACCTCGTGGGTGTCATGCACATCGGCGACAAGGCGTACTACGAGAGTCTGCAGAAGTTCCTGGACCAGAGCGACGTGGTGCTGTACGAGGGTGTGAAGCCCAGCGGCGCGGGGGAACCTGCCGCCGCGGCGCCCGATGACAACGCCAAGAGAACGCTCACCGAGCGCAGGCTGCGCCTCCTGGCGATCCTGGTCGAAAAGCACCGGAGCAAGACGGGCGGGTATCCCGCGTCGCTGGACGCCATGATTGACGCCCTGCCGCGGACGTACGCTCGCCTGGCCCGCGGCGCCGCGGTGGACGGGTGGGGGCACCCCATCCGCCTGGTCGAGATCGGACGACCGAGCGACGATCCTTCCAAGCCGGGGCTGATTTCCTTCGACCTTGTGAGCACGGGCACCGATGGCACGGCGGGGGGCGACGGAGATGCGGCCGACATCCGCTTCTCCGATCAGAAGCCGCTGACCAAGGCGGAAATCGGTTCATCGCAGGACGGCATCCAGGTGCAGATGGCCAGCGC
Organism: Phycisphaerales bacterium; assembly: GCA_044223975.1. Classification (GTDB taxonomy): domain Bacteria; phylum Planctomycetota; class Phycisphaerae; order Phycisphaerales; family UBA1924; genus CAZCPB01. The sequence goes on from JBGALI010000001.1 coordinate 63,053, forward strand.
GCTGGGGCTTGAGTTCCAGTTGCTGGCGATCGACTACACGCACCCCAACTGGCGCAACAGCGACCTCTCGGTCGACGCGGTGCAGAAGAAGCTCGCCGATTCGGGCCAGTCCGGCGAGGCGTTGTTCAAGATGCTCGACGGCAGCTCGCTTTCGGCCAAGTTCGCCGGGCTCGTGCTCAACCTCATCAAGTCGAGCAAGCAGAGCCAGGCGATGGCCAAGCTGATGATGATGGAACTCTTGAGCAACGCCGACGACCTGATCAGCGCGGGCGGCGCCGGCGGCGTGGGGAAGATGATGCAGGTGATCGTCATCGACCGCAACCAGGCGGTGTTCGACGATCTGGAGGCAATCCTCCAGCGAGAGAAGGCCGTGAAGTCCGTCGCCCTGTTCTACGGGAGCGGTCACATCCCGGACATGGAGAAGCGGCTCACGGATGAAATGGGATACTCGTTCACGGGGGAGGAGTGGTTCACCGGGATCGAGATGGACATGAAGAAGTCGGGGCTCGATCCGGCCCAGGGAGCGTCGCTGCGCCAGATGCTCCGCCAGATGGTCGAGCAGCAGAAGAAATCCAGCGGCAAGGCGGGCCGCAACCAGAACCCGGCCCCCGAGGACGCCAAGGACTGACCGCCGGTCACGGAACCAGGGAGATCAGTCCTCGCTCGGCGGCGCCCCGGGCTCGACGAGCGGAGGTTCGTTGCGGAGGCGGCGGGCAATGTCGGCCAGCACCACGGTGTTGTCCGTGATGGTGAGGTGGCTGAAGAGCAGCGTGCCCCCGGTCCACGTCAGCGGGCGGCCGTCGGGCGCGGCCCGGGTGGCGCCGACGGTCATGTCTCGGAGCTGGCTGTAGCACACGAGCTCGTAGTCGGCGGCGGGGAGCGCGGCGTCGAGGCCGTGCAGAAACTCGGAGCCCGCGCGCATCTCTACCGCGGCCTGGTCGATCCGGATGTACTCCGCCATCGCGGCGCCGCGGTGAGGTGAGGAAAGCGTGTACAGGCGGCGGATGCGCAGGCGGCGCATCGGAGTCTGGACGGTGCCGTCCGGAGACTTTGCTCCTGCCGCTCTTTGCTCGGGGGTCAGCGCGGCCCAGCGGGCGACGATTCCGCCCATCGAGAGTGCCACCACGTCGACCTCGACGGTCGAGTCGGGATCGACCGAGGGCCAGCGCTCGTTCACTTCGTCGACGGCAGCCGCGGCGGCGCTTTCAACGCTGGCGGAGAAGAAGAAGGAGACCGCGAGAAAATCCTCATCGCGGCCGCTCGTGGCGTTTCGAAGGTTGCTCGTCAGGGAGCTGATCACCCGCGGCAGCCCGTGGTACCCATTCAGGATCACGACCGGGCGGTCCAGCGGCTTGGGAGCGGCTTCCAACCGTCTGAGTTCGAGCGCGCCGTCCTGCTGGGTGATGGTCATCGAGGGATTCTCGGCGCCAAAGCGGACACAGCCGGAAAAGAGCGGGACCAGCGCGACGATCGGGATGCATCGCTGGATGGGGAACCGGGATCGCAGGGACGGGAACTCCTGGCTGGCGTCGGGAGGTGCGGTGGTCCCGCTTGGGGAAGTCGACTACGAGCCGCGCACGGTGAGCTTCGCCCGCTTCTCGACGTCTCCGGCCGCGATCTTCCCGAAGCCGCTGCCGAGTTCGCCGATGGGATCGGGCGGGATGATCTCCACTTTCTTCTCGCCGAGCTTGGCTTCGCCACGGACCACGCGGTCCTGGAACGCGAGGCATTCCTGGAGAAGCCGCGCGAGGATCTCGGGCTCGGGGACGTTGGCGACCTTTTCGCCCTGCACGTAGATGATGCCGCGCCGGTCGCCGGCGAAGACGGCCACATCGGCGCCCTCGGCCTCGCCGGGCCCGTTCACGATGCAGCCCATCACGGCGACCTTCATGGGCACCTTGACCTGCGCGGCCAGCTGCTTGCGGACGTCCTGCACCAGCGTGAAGAGATCGACCTGGATGCGCCCGCACGTCGGGCACGCGATGAGGTCCACGCCTACGCGCTCGCGCAATCCCAGGGAGTACAGCAGTTCCAGCCCATCCTCGACTTCCAAGACCGGGTCGCTGGCGTAGCTGATGCGGATGGTGTCGCCGATGCCGCGGGTGAGCAAACCCGACAGGGCGGCAACCGAGCGGATGCAGCCAGTCTCCTTGGGTCCCGCGTGGGTCACACCCAGGTGCAGGGGGTGATCGAATCGCTTGGAGATCTCGCTGTAGGCGTCGATGACGAGCGCGGCGTCCATGGACTTGGCGCTGATCGCGACGTCGTAAAAATCCTGCTCGTAGAAGATGTCGAGGTATTCCTCGAGCTTGGTGATCATGATGGCCAGCAGGAAGCCGTGCTTGTGGTCGCTGAAGACCTGGCCGAGTTCCTTCAGGCGTTTCTGCTTGTCGCGGCGCTCGATGATCGAGCCCTCGTTGACGCCGATGCGGATGGGGATGCCCTTGCCGCCGCGGGCACCCTTGCAGGCCTGGATCACGTCGATGACCTGTGCGCGGTCCTGGATGTTCCCGGGGTTGAGCCGCATCTTGTGCACGCCGGCCTCGACCGACTCGAGCGCCCGCTGGAAATGGAAGTGGACATCCGCGACGATCGGCACGCGCACCTGCGGGATGATGTCCTTGAGCGCCTCGGTGTCCTTCTTTTCGGGCACGGCGACCCGGACGATGTCCGCGCCGGCCGCGACCATGCGGTTGATCTCCGCGACGCACGATTTCACATCGTGGGTGTAGCCCGCGGTCATCGTCTGGACGGAGACAGGTGCTGGCGTGGTGGGGGAGCCGTCGCGCGCCGGGAGACCGCCGCCGATGTGGACGAAGCCGACGCGGTCATCGCCAACGGTGATCTGTCGCGTGGGTTTGCGGGGAAACATTGGGGGAGTTTAGCCGCGGGGCGTACACGGGTGATGGAGGTGATGGAGGTGATGGAGGTGATGGAGGGGAACAGGTCTTTGGGTGTTACGCCTGAGCTGTGCTTGGCGTTCGGTCAGCGCTCAACGCGTACTTCGGGTGGTGGTGCGGTGGGCGTGGCGCGGTGGTCGTGGTCGCGCAGGACGACTTGCCAGAACCCTGCGTCGTGCCACGTGTTGAACTTCCATCCCGCCTGCTTCACCGTTCCCACGTGTACGAACCCCACGCTCTCGTGCAGCCTGATGCTCGCCTCGTTGGGGACCGTGATCCCGCCGATCGCGGCGTGGAATCCCTGCGCCTTGAGGGTGTCCAGAAGCACGCGGTACATTGCCTTGCCCACGCCTCGGCCGTGCACCTCGGGTCGGACATAGATGCCCGTCTCCACGATCCACGAGTACGCGGTGCGGTCGCGCCACGTCCCGGCCTTGGCGTACCCGGCGAACTCCCCGTTCAGCTCGGCCACGAGGAAGGGAAAGCGGGCGCGGTGCTTGTTCCACTGCTCGCGCAGCTCTCCGGCGGCGACGGGGTCGTACCCGAAGTGGATCGCGGTGCCGAGGATGTAGTGGTTGGTCAAGTTCGCAATCGCTTCGAAATCGTCGCTCGATACGCTGCGGATGAGCATGGGCTCGCGCTCCTTAATCCCGCCGGAGCTCCCCGGCGTGACGGTAGGGGCCAACATCGGAACTGATCTCACCCTTGAGGACCCCGCCGCGCCCGTCCATGATTGAACGGTGCCCAGGTTTCGTGACAACCCCGATTTCCCCGGCAGGCGTGCCGACGTCGAGGCCGACTGGGCCCGCATGGCCCGGGAGCCACGGCCTCTGTCACGCCCGGTCATCGTCCTCGCCGGTTGGCGGGCGCCGGCGTCGGCCCGGGGCGTGGGGGCACGCCTGCGGTCCGTGACGAGCGGCAAGGCGCAGGACTTTCTTTCCATCGCGTACCCGGGCGCGGGAGACATCGGCGCGGCGGCCAGCATCGCCGCGGCACGAATTCGTGAGCGATTCGGCAGCGCCCCCTCCGCGGACCCTGCCGAGGTGGACGTGGTCGGGATCTCGATGGGCGGCCTTGTTGGTCGACTGCTTGCCGCGGGTCTGGCTCGCGCGGAACCCATCCCGGTGCGCATCCGGCGCCTGTTCACCCTCGCCACGCCCCACGGTGGGGCCAAGCTCGCGGCGCTCATTGCGCCCGACCGCGCGGCACGGGACATGCGCACCGGCTCCGCCGTGCTCGCCGACCTGGACCGCCGGCTGGCGGGCACTGATCTTGAGCTGGTGTGCTATGCGCAACTGCGCGACTGGTGGGTGGGCGCGTCCCGAACCGCTCCGCCCGGGCATGCGCCGATCTGGGTTGACACCGAGGGGGTGGCCCAGCACGCGTTCAGCCATTTCCTGATCAATTTCAATCGGCGCGTGCTGCGCGATATCGCACGCCGGCTGCGCGGGGAGGAGCCGGTCTCACGCCGGGGGTCGGCGCCCCCGTGTGACTGACCCGCTCCTTTCGCCGGATCGCACTCGCCCGGGTCGGGGCCTTCAACATCCCCGTGGCTTCCGTAGCATACTGGTGCGCCTTCGCTCCAAGGAGTCGCGCATGATTCGAAGAATCGCGATCGCGTGCATGGCGCTGGTGGTGGTCGGGTTGCCGGCGCTGGGAGGGTGCTCCGGTGCGAGTTCGTCGCGCGCATCGATCAACCACGTCGTGCTGGTCACGCTCAACGACCCCTCGCAACGCGAAGCTCTCGTCGTGGAGACCCGGTCGATGCTCGCGCACATCGCCGGTGTGGAGGAGTTCAGCGTGGGCACGCCGGTGGACATCGGGCGACCGGCCGTGGACGGCGCGTACGACGTTGGCTTCGTAGCCCGCTTTGACGGGCGTGAGGCGTACGAGGCGTACGAGCATGATGCGGAGCACGTCCGGCTTCGTGAGTCCTGGCGCTCGAGAGTGAAGCAGATCAGGATCTACGACTTTGGCGGTGGCTAAGACGGCCGTGGGGTCCACCACGCGCCTTCGGGGCTTGGAGTCGACGATGACTGAAGACACATTCCGCCAATTGGCATTGGCGATGCCGGAAGCCGTGGAGCGGTCTCACATGGGACATCCCGATTTTCGGGTGCGGGGCAGGATCTTCGCCACGCTGTTCGGGATCGACGACGAGTCGGGGATGGTCAAGCTGACGCCCGAGGAACAGGAGCACTTCGTCAAAGTGGAGCCCGCGGTGTTCTCGCCCGTCAAGGGGGGCTGGGGCGAGCGAGGAGCAACTCGGGTGTGCCTCCGCTCCGCCCGCTTTGCGATCGTTCGGAGGGCCATGCTTGCCGCGTGGCGGAACGCCGCCCCCAAGGCCCTGGTGAAGGACTCGGGGTCGGGTACGCCAAAGACCGGACGCCGCGCCGGCCCTCGATCGAGCGGTTGAATCGGTGTGCGAGGTTGGTCCCGCCTTACCCACGGCGTGCGGATGTCGTGGACGCGACGGATGAGTCGATAAAACTGGGATCGGAGCGGACCCGGGGTCGACGCGCGGGCCCGCTGGCCGACCTGTGAGGTTTTCGATATAAGAAGCGAGCGAGCGGGCGCGTCCGGCGCGGGACCAACCCGGCCCAGGAGAACCAGAATGCGGTACGTCGATGGCTATGTGCTTCCCCTGCCCAAGAAGAACCTCAAGGCCTATCTGAAGATGGCCAAGCTGGGGTGCAAGGTCTGGAAGAGTCACGGCGCCTTGGAGTATTGCGAGTGCGTGGGGGACGACCTTGATGTCAAGTGGGCGATGTCATTCCCCAAGCTGGTCAAGCCCAAGAAGGGCGAGACGGTGGTGTTCTCGTTCATCGTGTTCAAGTCGCGTGCCCATCGCGACCGCGTGAACGCCAAGGCGATGAAGGACCCGCGTCTGGGGTCGATGATGGACCCCAAGAAGATGCCCTTCGACTGCACGCGGATGGTGTGCGGCGGGTTCAAAGTGCTGGTCGAGGGTTAAATCTCGGGAAAGCGCGTGGAGTGCGGGAACATGGGATCGGATTCTCCGACGGCTCCGGTTTCGAAGAAGCTGATGTGGGCCGGATGGATCGTGAGCGGTCTGCCGGCGTTGATGCTGGTGTACAGCGGCGTGATGAAAGTGATGAAGCCGCCGATGGTGGTGGAGGGGTTCGCGCACCTGGGATATCCCGAGCGGTTCGCGCTGGTCATCGGGATCGTCGAGATCGCCTGCGCGATCCTGTATGCGCTGCCGCGGACGTGTGTGCTGGGCGCGATTCTGCTGACGGGGTATCTCGGCGGCGCCACGGCTTCGCACGTGCGCCTGGGCGAGGTGCAGTTCCTGGGGGCTGTGGGATTCGGCGTGCTGGTGTGGCTCGGGTTGTTCCTGCGAGACGCGAGGCTTCGGGCATTGCTTCCGCTCACGCGCCCTCCCGGCCCATGACGGCCTTCGGCATCGCCGCGGCGTGCCAGGAACCGTGTGATTTCCCGCGGCGGAGTTCCTTGAGCGCGTATGCTGCGCAATTGCACTCGAACGGCGCTGCGCCGCGGGATGCGTGCGGAGTCCGTCCATGAAGAACTCACACTGGGCCGTGCTCTTTGTTGCGGCCGCCTGCCGCGCGTCATTCGGGAGCGACCCTGTCGCCACGGTGGTCGATCGCTTTCCGGCCGCCAGCGCCAGTCACGCATACGTGGGGAATCGCCCTCCACTCCAGCCGGGATCGCTTATCAAGCTGCCAGTTGCGTCGTTCCGGCCGTCGGGCTGGCTTGGAAAGGCCTTCGAACTCCAGCGCGACGGCCTCGCCGGGCACCTGGGCGAGATCAGCGTGTGGCTCACGCGCGAGGACAACGCCTGGCTTCGCACCGACGGCAAGGGAAAGTACGGCTGGGAAGAGGTGCCGTACTGGCTCCGCGGCTACGCACGCCTCGCGTACGTGCTCGATGACAAGCGGATGCTCGACGAGGCGAAGGTCTGGATCGAGGGCACGCTCCGGAGCCAGCGTCAGGACGGTGACTTTGGCCCGATCCAGATTCGCGGCGGCCGGCGCGACCTGTGGGCGCAGATGCTAATGCTGCAGGTTCTGCAGGCCTACTTCGAGCGCACGGGCGATCCCAGGGTCGTGCCGTTCATGACGAGCTACTTCAAGTGGCAATCTGGCGTGCCGGAAGAACAGTTTCTGAAGGACTACTGGGAGAACAGCCGCGGCGGCGACAATCTGGCGAGCGTCTACTGGCTGTACAACATCACCGGCGATGCGTTCCTGCTCGAGCTGGCCACCAAAATCGACCGCAACACGGCGGACTGGCGCCAGGCGGACAACCTTCCGAACTGGCACGTGGTCAACATCGCCGAGTGCTTTCGAGAGCCTGCGGTGTACTCCCTGCAGAGCGGGAAGCGGTCCGATGTGGAGGCGGCCGGTCGGAATTTCAGGATGGTCCGGGACCGCTACGGCCAGGTCCCCGGGGGCATGTTCGGCGCCGACGAGAACGCCCGGCCCGGCCACACCGACCCGCACCAGGCCGCGGAGACCTGCAGCTTCGTGGAGCAGGTCTGGTCGAACCTCGTGATGAGCGAGATCACCGGCGATCTGTCGTGGGCCGCGAACACCGAGGACGTGGCGTTCAACTCGATGCCCGCGGCATTCACGCCCGATTACCGCGCCCTGCGATACCTGACCGCGCCGAACCAGGCGGTGAGCGACAGCAGGAACCACGCACCGGGCGTGGCGAACGAGGGTCCCTTCTTCCTGATGAACCCCTTCAGCAGCCGCTGCTGCCAGCACAACCACTCGAGCGCGTGGGTGAACTACGCCGAGCACGCGTGGATGGCGACGGGCGACGATGGCTTGGCGGCGGTTCTGTACGCCCAGGGCGAGCTCAAGGCCAAGGCCGGCGCCGCCGGCGGGGCGGTGACCCTGCTCACGGACACCAAGTACCCGTTCGAGGAGCGGGTGCAGATCACGATCAAGGAGTCGCCGCCGGGCGGGTTCCCTCTTTACCTGCGCGTTCCCGCGTGGGCGCAAGGAGCGACCGTTGGTCTCAACGGCAGGCCCGTTACCGTCGCGGCCAAGGCGGGCGCGTACGTGCGACTCATGCAAGACTGGAAGGCCGGGGACACGGTGTCACTGCTCCTGCCGATGCGCGTGAGTGTCCGGACATGGGCTCAGAACAAGGACAGCGTCAGCGTTGATTACGGACCTCTGACCTTCGCTCTCAAGATCGACGAACAGTACCGGACCGTCTCCAGCGAAAAGACGGCGATCGCCGATTCGGGCTGGCGGCCGGAGGCCGACCCGCGCAGGTGGCCCTCGTTCGAGATTCTCCCCGCTTCTCCGTGGAATTACGCGTTGGTGATCGACGGCACCGATGTCGCACGGTCCTTCGAAGTCGTGCGAAAGCCGTGGCCTTCCAACGATCAGCCCTTTGTCAACGCCGCGGCGCCGATCGAGCTGCGTGCCAAGGGTCGGCGGCTGCCCGGGTGGACGCTCGACGAGCACGGCCTCGCGGGCGCGCTGCCGCAGAGCCCGGTGAAGACCGACGAGCCGTTGGTGGACCTGACGCTGGTGCCCATGGGGGGCGCGCGGCTAAGAATCTCGGCGTTCCCCTCGGTCGGGCGGTAAACCGAACGCGGGCCCGGCGCGTGTTCGCGCGGGAGCGTCCGATCCAAGCAGAAAAACAGCCCTGCGGCGTGTGGTATCGCAAGGAGCCCCGGCCTCACGCCCGGCTCGCGGACTGCCCGGCCGCCGCTCCGCCCAATGCGCTGGGCCTTCAAGTGCCGGAGGAGGGAGTCGAACCCACACACCTTTTGAGGGTAACGGATTTTGAATCCGTCGCGTCTGCCAGTTCCGCCACTCCGGCGAGAGTGAGCGGGGGCATCGTATCCGGGCCGCGAAACACGGTCCGCGGCTGGAGGGACGGGCGGAGCAACGCTGGGGCCGAGGGCCGTGCGAGATGGTGGGCCCGGCATCGACGGCTGGCGGTTATGATCAGCGGCGCTCCTGCGGCGAACCGGCGTTGTGCCGCGGCAGAATCACGCGATTCAGACGGGAGTCGGCCTGGTGACGATCTTGACCGAGCATTCCGCCGCCCGCGCCGGCCCCGCGATCCCGGTGCGGCAGGCCCGCGTCCCGCTGCCGGTGCTCGACGAACTCGGCGCACGGGCAACATCGCACACGCCGCCGCCGGCGCCCGCGTGGGTTCACGCGGGGAATCGCATGCTCGATTCGCACGGCCGAACGATCCGCGATCTTCGGATCAGCATCACCGACCGGTGCAATTTCCGGTGCGTGTACTGCATGGAGCCCGACGTGCGCTTCGCGCCGCGCGAAGAAATCCTGACCGAGGGCGAGATCGTGCGCCTCGCGCGTATCGCCGAATCGCTGGGCGTCCGCAAGGTCCGGCTGACGGGCGGCGAGCCCACGCTGCGGCAGGACTTGCGAGCAATCATCGGAGGGATCAGGAGCCAGACCGCCGTTGAACTGGCGATGATCACCAATGGCTCGCTCCTGAACCGTGAGGTGCTCCGCGAATGGAAGCTGGCCGGGCTTGATCGTGTCACGATCAGCATCGATTCGCTCAGGCCGGACCGCTTCGCCAGGCTGACGCGCTCGGCCACTCCGCCCGATGTCGTGCTGGAAGGAATCGAGGCGTGCCTCGCTGAGGGGTTGACGCCGCTGAAGGTCAATGCCGTGCTGATTCGCGGGTTCAACGACGACGAGGCCGCGGACCTCGCGGGCGTGGCCCGACGCTTCGGGGTCGAGTTCCGGTTCATCGAGTACATGCCCCTGGACTCGGCGCACGCGTGGGACGCATCGCGAATGGTCCCTGCGGCGGAAACGCGGGCGGCGGTGCACGAACGGTTCCCTCTGGTGGCGTGCGAGGACGACGAGCCGTCGAGCACCGCGCGCACGTACAGATTCGCGGACGGTGCTCCGGGGCGCATCGGCTTCATCGCCCCGGTGACGAGCCCGTTCTGCGGTGCGTGCAGCCGCCTGAGGCTCACGGCCGACGGCAAGGTCCGGCCCTGCCTGTTCAGCACGCGCGAATGGGACCTGCGCCCGATCCTTCGCGAGGGCGCAGGCGGTGAAAGCTCGGCATCGATCGACGAACGACTCGCCGCGTTTCTCATCGACGCGACCTGGACAAAGCAGGCCGGGCACGGCATCGCGTCGCCCGCGTTTGAGCAACCTGCGCGTCCGATGTCGGCCATCGGCGGATAGCCTGATCCCCTTTGCCGGACTCGGAAAACACGCCCCATGCCGGACGGATCGCTGGTCATCCTTGCCGCGTCGTTCCTGATCGTCGGGGCGTTGTACGCCTCGGTCGGGCACGCGGGAGCCTCGGGCTACCTCGCGGTGATGGCGCTGCTGAGCGTCACACCGTCGGAGATGCGTCCGACCGCCCTTGCGATCAACGTGATCGTGGCCATCATCGCGTTTGTCCAGTTCGCGCGGGCCGGTCACTTCCGCTGGGCGCTGTTCTGGCCGTTCGCCGCGGCTTCGATACCGGCGGCGTTCTTCGGTGGCCGGATCCATCTTCCCGCCGCGCCGCTCAAGGTGTCGATCGGCGTCGTGCTCCTGCTGAGCGCGCTGTGGATGGCGTGGAGCAGCGCACGGCGAACGCCGAACGCGTCGTTGCCGCGCGAGCCGCCGGTTCCCGTGGCCCTGGTGTCCGGAGCCGTTGTCGGTCTGATCGCCGGGCTGACGGGCACGGGCGGCGGCATCTTTCTCAGCCCCGTGATGCTGATGTTCAACTGGGCGGACACCAAGCGCACCGCGGCAACCGCGAGCCTGTTCATCCTCGTGAACTCGCTGGCCGGGCTCGCGGGCCTGGCGACCGGCGGGTGGGCGCCCTCCCATTCGCTCGCGTGGCTCGCGGGCGCCGCGGCGGTCGGCGGCTTGCTGGGATCGCACCTGGGAAGCCGCGTACTCAACCACCGCGCGCTGCGCGTGCTGCTCGCGGTGGTGCTCGCCATCGCCGGAGCAAAGCTGATGTTCACGTGAGCCCGGCCGGTGCCCGATGAACGCGGCGCTCTATCAAACAGGTTTCGGCGCCTTGTACCGCGTCCAATCGACGCCGAGCTTCTTCATGCGTGAACGCAGCGTGTGCGGGTTGATGCCCAGGGCCCGGGCGGCGCCGAACGGGCCCTCCACCCGGCCGAGGCACCGGCGGAGTTCCGCCTCGATGTGACGCTTCATCGCGTCGTTGAGCGTCGCTTGAGTGTCCTGCGCGCTTACGGGGGGCGCGGCCGTTGGTGGGGATTGGGGGCCCTTTGCGTCAACACGGTCGTGAGGACGCTCGTGCTCTCCAAGCCCCAGCGCCTGCGCGACCTCGAGCCGGTGGCCTTCGCCCAGGATCATCGCCCGATCGATCACCGCGCCCAGCTCGCGCACGTTGCCCGGCCACGAGTACTCCTGAAGAACCGCGAGCGAGTGCTCATCGAGCCGCGGCTCGGCAAGCCCGAAGCGCACGCTGGCTTTGCGGACGAAGTGGCGGGCGAGGTCCGGTATGTCCTTCTGGCGCTCACGCAGCGGCGGAATCCGGATCGGGAATGTGGCGATGCGGTACCAGAGGTCCTCGCGGAACGTCCGCTGGTCCACCATCGCGGGCAGGTCGCGGTGGGTCGCGCCGACGATCCGCACGTCCACCGTGACCGGCGTCGCGCCGCCGACGCGCGTGAACGAACCGTCCTGGAGAATACGGAGGAGCCGCACCTGAGCATCGAGTGGGAGTTCGCCGATCTCGTCGAGCAGCAGCGTGCCACCGTGAGCGCGCTCGAACCAGCCGTGCCGGCGGTCGCTCGCGCCCGTGAAGCTGCCCTTCTCGTGCCCGAACAGCTCCGAGTCGATCAGGTCGCGCGGGATCGCGCCGCAGTTCACCCTGACGAACGGCCCGCTCGCGCGTCGTGAGCGGTCGTGCACCGCGCGGGCGATCACTTCCTTGCCCGAGCCCGTCTCTCCGAGCAGAAGCACGGGTACATCCTGCGGCGCCACCATCTCGACGCGTCGGAGCACCGGCGCCAGACCGACGGTGGCGCCGACGATCGCTTCCCCGCCGGGAGACCGGCGTACGCGGGCCGCTGACCCCGGCGCGGCGGGTTCCGGGTTCGCTTGCCTTCGGAGTTCCATTGAAACCACCGCCGCGAGCACCTCGCGTACCAGCAACGTCACCGTCTGGGCGTGGCGCTCGCCGATGTCCCCGATGACGGCGGCGGCGGCGCGCACCTCACCGCCAACATCGAGCCGCTGCGCCAGCAGGCCACCCGTCGGCGCCAATCGCCAATCGCTCCCCATCGTCGCGGCATCCCAGGCCGGCGCCCATCTCCACGCACGATCACCGAGCCACGCGATCAGTGCTGACGGATCGGGGGAATCCTCGCGACCGGTCCATGACAGTCGAATTCGCGTCGAGGGGCAGTGCGTCAGCGATCGGAGAGGTTCCTCTATGCCTCGGACGGCTTCGTCGATCGACGCCCCCGTCGCAGCGGCCTTCCACAATTGCGATTCGAGTCGAGCTTGGGTCACTCTGCTTTATATCACAGATTTTTTGCATGGAATCAAGGAAAATCTGTGATATTTCATGAATGTGCGATTGTTCGGCTCATGCAGACAGCGGCCTGGCCGCCCACGCGAGCCATTACCGCATTTACGGACGGTGTGGCACCGGCTTTGCAGATCCGGGTTTCATCGCCGCCTCGTGCATGACCTCTTGAGAGACGCGATGGCTCGATCCTCGGAATTCACACCTCCCCGAGGCTCCGGTCTTGCGTGACGCCTGACCCGACGTTCACGCCATGCAGTTCTCCTCAGGCCGAGCCCGCCGCCTTCACGGGGCGGCGCCGGCTCGGCCTGAGGCGCCTCGTACCACGCCACATCCCGTTTGATCCGTTCGTCGCACGTCAATGGACGCCGCGACTTGCTGCCGCGCGCGCACCGGGAGTTTTCGGGCCCCCGTGAGTCACTCTGCGGCACGACGATTGCATTCCCGCGGGGCATGACACACCGGCTGATCGCTCGATGTCGCCCGCCCGCCGCCGCTCCCGCACCCGGCTCGGCGCTGCACCGCTTGGTCTCCAACCTCGAACGGTGCGGGGGCGTGATTCCTCCGGACCAATTGCGATCGGTGATCGAAAGCAACTCCGTCGGGCTCGATGATGTTCGAGACTTTCTCTGCGTCGATGCGTCGACGTACTCGAGAAACCGCGTGGTGCGCACCGACCGCTACGAGGTGCTGGTCTTCTGCTGGTGCTCCGGCCAGCGCAGTACGATCCACGATCACGAGGGCTCGGCGTGCGGCGTCAGGGTGGTGTGCGGCGCTGCGACGGAAATCGTGTTCGAGCGTGTGCCGGGCGGCGATCGTGTCAGGGCCGTGCGCACGCGGCGTGCGGGCGCCGGACAGGTCACCTCCTCATTCGACACGGACATTCACCAGATCGCCAACGACGACCCCGCGGCTGTCCTCCTTGTCACGCTCCACGTGTACTCGCCACCGCTCGACGAGATGAACGTCTATGAAGCCGCGCCCGCAAAGGGAGCCGCGGCGTGAGCAACCACATGGACGTGTGCGTGATCGGGGCCGGGTTCAGCGGCGTGATGGTGGGCGCGGGGCTGGTCCGCGCCGGATTCGGCGGGCGCATCGCGCTGATCGAGCGGGCGGAGCGCCCCGGTTTGGGCGTCGCGTACAACCCGCCCAGCGAGCGGCTCCTGCTCAACGTGCCGGCGCGGAACATGGGGGGCTGGGCCGACGATCCGGTCGACTTTCACAAGTGGCTTGCCGCGCGCGGCCGAGCGGTCGACCTGGGGGCGTTCGTTTCCCGGCAGTGGTACGGCGAATACCTGCGTGAGCGACTCGCCGAGGCCCAGGAGCGATCGAGCGGTCGGCTGAGCGTGATCGCCGGGGAGGCAGTCCGTGCCGAGCGCCGCGGCAATAGATGGACTGTTGGGCTCGACGACGGGTCGACTCTCACAGCCGAACGCCTCGTGCTGGCCCTTGGGAATCTGAGGCCCGGCCCGCCCCCCGGGCTCGATGCTTCGGCAGCAGGCCCTTGGTGGTGCCCCGATCCGTGGACGGCGTACGCCCATCGGCCCTGCCGCGACGGCGAACGGGTGCTCGTGATCGGCACCGGTCTCACGATGGTCGACGTGTGCATCTCGCTGACCAGCAACGGAGCACGCCCGCGCCTGACCGTGCTGTCGCGCAACGGCCTGCTGCCGTGCGTGCACGCCACGCCGGGTCTAAAGGCCGTCGCGGCGAGCCCTCCCGCCGTCGGCTCGACGTTGAAGGAGATTCTGCGCCACGTCCGCGCCGAAGCGCGCCGCCTGATGCGCGAGGGCGGTGACTGGCGGGCCGCGGTTGATTGCCTTCGGCCGCTTACCCCGGCCCTGTGGCGCGGGCTCTCACACGAGGATCGCAAGCGGTTTGTCCGGCGCCTCCGCACGCACTGGGACGTGCACCGGCACCGCGTGCCCGCCGAGGTGGTCGCCCGGATCGTCGAACTGCAGCAGCGCCGCGCGCTGCGGATCGTCACCGGTCGCGTGCTTTCGTTCTCGGGGCGCGGTGAATCGGTCGAAGTCGCGTGGATGCCCCGCGGCGCGCGCACCCCTGAAATGGGGGTCTTCGACCGCGTAATAAACTGCACCGGCGCCCGAACCTCGGTCGACGCGTCGGCCCTGCTCTCGTCGATGGCCGCGCAAGGGTACGTGCGGTCGGAGGAGGTCGGGCTTGGGCTCCTGACCGACGACGAGGGGCGTGCGATCGGTCGCGACGGTCGAGCGGACAGCACCCTTTGGGTCCTGGGCCCCTTGCGTCGCGGCACGCTCTGGGAGAGCGCCGCGGTGCCGGAACTTCGCGTCCAGGCCGCGGACGTGGTGCGCCATATCGTGAACGCCGTTATCCCGGCCTGACCCTGCGTGGCACGGAATTCGGTCCGCGAGTGTGCCGGCCCACCAGCGGAGAACAGCGCTTTGGCGGTACTTGCGCATTTTTCGCGCTCCAATTCATCTCATCGCCTTTGGAAACGAGATCTCGTGGGGGAGCGAAAGAAAGCCCCGTTCGTTCTTTGTCGATAATCCCTGCCGCACGCCGCTCACGGGGGTGCGGGTTGACCCGCCCCGCGCCGCTGATACCTTTCTAGCTTCCCAATCCCGAACGGAATGCGTGCGGGGTGGACAAGGCGGCGTTCCCGCGCGGCGAACGCCGCGGATGGGGCGCGGTCAGTGTTTGGAGAGGATCCTCGATGCCGCTGGTATTGGGCTTGAATTCACGGCACCCCGACGCGTCTGCCGTGCTGATGAGCGAGAAGGGCGTGATCGCCGCGATCGCCGAAGAGCGGATCAACCGCAAGAAGCACTGCGCGGGCTTTCCCGCGCTGGCGATCAAGGAAGTCCTGCGCATGGCGGGGGCGTCCCTCTCGGACGTGACCGACGTGGCCATCGCGCGCGACCCGCGCGCCAATCTGGGCGCCAAGCTCGGCTTCGTGCTCGGCAACCCGCAGGTCGGCTGGGGGATGATCAAGGCGCGCCTGGGGATCGGTGAGGGCGGGTACAAAGAGGGCGCGGTGGACCCTGAATCTGCCGCGGCAGAGCGCGAGGTGCAGGCGGGTCTCTCTCACGCGTCCGTGCACCACATCGAGCACCACCTCGCCCACGTCGCCAGCTCGTTCCTGTGGTCGCCGTTCGACAAGGCCACGGCGGTGACGGTCGACGGCTCGGGCGACTTCGCGACGGTCATGGTGGCCCGTTGCGAGGGGAACAAGATCGACATCCTCCGCCGCAACGTGATCCCGCACTCGCTGGGCCTGTACTACTCGGCGGTGTGCAACTTCCTGGGATTCAACAAGTACGGCGAGGAATACAAGGTCATGGGCTTGTCCGCCTACGGCGAGAACAAGTACATGGACCAGATGCGGAAGCTGGCCTGGTTCGACCCGGCCCGCGGCGTGGTGCTCGACACCAGCTACTACCGTTTCTTCAGCGGACGCGCCGGCGCCGACATGCAGGGCATGGTGCACGCCACCGTGAAGGACGGCGAGATCGTGCTGCCCGAGCTGTGGAGCGAGAAGTTCATCGATCTCTTCGGCCCGGCGCGGCGCCGAGGAGACCCGCTCACGCAGCGCGACAAGGACATGTCGCACTCGATGCAAAGGCACTTCGAGGATGTGTACATGGACCTGGTCCGGGATTCGGTGAAGCGTGCCGGCTCCCGCGACGTGGTGCTCGCCGGCGGCTGCGCCCTCAACGGCGTCGCCAACGGCCGGGTGGTCAACGAAGGGCTTGTCGATAAGGTCTACATCCAGCCCGCGGCGGGCGACGACGGCACGGCCGCGGGGGCCGCGTCGTACGTGATGCACTGCAAGCTCGGCGTCCCGCGCCTGCCCGCGGTGCAGCACGCGTACTGGGGCACGGAGTGGACGGACGACCAGATCGAGCCTGAGACCAAGAACGTGCCCGGGTACACGGTCAGGAAGCTCACGCGCGAGCAGCTGATGTCGACCGCGGCCGATGCGCTCGCCAAGGGCAAGATCGTCGGCTGGTTCCAAGGGCGCGAGGAGTGGGGGCCCCGGGCGCTCGGGAACCGCTCGATCCTGTGCCACCCGGGCTGGCCCGACATGAAGGCGATCCTCAACGCCCGCGTGAAGAACCGCGAACCGTTCCGCCCGTTCGCGCCGGCCGTGCTGGAAGAGAGGCTTTCCGACTGCTTCGAGGGCGCGCACCCCGTACCGTTCATGAACATCGTCTTCAAGGTGCAGGCCAAGTGGCGGTCGCAGCTCTCGGCGACCACGCATGAAGACGGCACGGGGCGCGTGCAGTCGGTGCGGCGCGACCAGAACCAGACGTACTACGACCTGATCAGCGCGTTCTGCGAGAAGACCGGGACACCGGTGCTGCTCAACACCAGCTTCAACGAGAACGAGCCGATCGTGCACACCCCCAAGCACGCCGTCGAGTGCTTCAAGCGCACCCGGATGGACGCGCTGGGGGTCGGCAATTTCTGGATCGACAAGCCCTCGGAACTGGCGGGCCAGGGCGAGGCGGTCTAGACACTCCTTTCGAGGCCCCAGGCCCGGGCAGGACCGTTGCTCGCCGCTCCGCCCGGGCATCCTGACGTCCCAGGCCGGTGCCGGCGGCACGGGAGACCCCCATATCGGGTCTCTGCGCCTTGCCCTGCCCGAGTCCCGATCTAGACTTTCCCCCTGCGCCAAGGCCCGAGTTTCGGGCCCGGCCGCTCCCCGGAGTCCGATCCATGTCGACCGCCGCCGAAGTCCGCACCAACGTCAAGATCACCGATGCGGGCCCCAGCCTGAAGAAGATCTCGTTCGAGATCCCCGCCGACACCGTTGCCGCGCGGCTGAAGGAGACGATGGACACCGTCGCCGGCGCGGCGTCGCTGCCGGGCTTCCGCCCCGGGCGTGTTCCCCGCTCGCTCATCGAAAAGCGGTTCGGCCCCGGCGCCCGCGAGGAGACCCGCGACCGGCTCATGGCCGAGTCGTACAAGAACGCGATCGAGGAGCACAAGCTCAAGATCGTGGGCGACCCGACCAACCCGGATCTCGAGAAGATCCAGATCGAGGACGGCAAGCCCCTGGCGTTCGACGTCGAGGTCGAAGTGATGCCGGAGTTTGCGCTGCCCAAGCTCGACGGGATCGCGGTCAAGAAGCCCACGATCGAGATCACCGACGACATGGTGCAGAAGGAAGTGGACAAGATCACGGTGAACGAGGGCGCCCTCGAGAGCCGCGAGACGCCCGAGCCCGGCGACTACCTCACCGGGCACGCCGTGATGCGCGCCGAGGACAAGACCGAGTTCTACAACCTCAACGGCGCGGTCGTGCAGCTTCCGGCCGCGGACAAGCAGGGCAAGGGCATGATCCTGGGGATCATGGTGGACGACTTCTCGAAGCAGTTCGGGTCTCCCAAGGTCGGCGAGACGGCCACGGTGAAGACCGTCGGCCCGGACAACCACGAGAACGAGAAGGTGCGCGGCGTCAAGGTCGTCGTCAGTTTCAAGGTCGAGCGCATCGACCGCATCATCCCGGCCAAGGCCGAGGACTGCGCCCGCGCGTTCGGCTTCGAGAGCGAGGCCCAGTTCCGGGAGCAGCTCGTGGTCCGCATGAAGCAGCGCGTGCTCGTCCAGCAGCAGGCCGCCATGCGTCAGCAGATCGCCCGCTGGCTGCTCGACAAC
Source organism: Phycisphaerales bacterium (assembly GCA_044223975.1). Classification (GTDB taxonomy): domain Bacteria; phylum Planctomycetota; class Phycisphaerae; order Phycisphaerales; family UBA1924; genus CAZCPB01. The sequence goes on from JBGALI010000001.1 coordinate 81,103, forward strand.
ACCACCATCGACCTCCCCAAGCGGCTCACGGCCACGCAGGCGACCCGCAATCTCGAGCGTCAGCGCTTCGAGCTCATGTACCGCGGCGTGGAACCGGGCAAGATCGAGGAGAACATCGCCGAGCTGCGGGCCGCGTCCGATGAGGCCGCTGTCAGCGAGCTCAAGCTGTTCTTCGTGCTGGCCCGGGTCGCCGACGAGCTCAAGGTCAAGGTGGCCGACAACGACATCAACGCCCGCATCGCCCAGATCGCGCAGGAGAGCGGCACGCGGCCCGACAAGCTCCGCCAGGACCTCATCGCGCAGAAGCGCATCCCGATGATCTATCAGCAGGTCCGCGACCACAAGGCCCTGGACGCGCTGCTCGCCAAGGCGACCGTATCCGACGTGACGGCCGACGAGTTTGAGAAGGAACAGGCCGCCAAGGCGCCTGCCAAGAAGGCCGCCTCCAAGAAGTAACGCGACGGCGAGCCCGATCCGCCCGGCCGGGCTCGCGTTCTGCGGGGGCCGCTGGAAATAGCTGTGCGTCGCGCGGCAGCCGTGCGTTTAGGCGCGGTGAACGGCGTCGGGGCGTTCGTGGGTGGGCTGCGGCTCGCCGACCCCGGGCTGGTTGACCGCGCCGCAATCGGCGCAGATCACTCCGTGCTCACCCGCCGCTCGCTCGCTGAGACCCGCGCCGCAGTGGAGGCACACCGGGGTGTCGAGCCGCGCCGCGATCCGGTTCACCGCCATGACCGCGCACGCCACCGCGACGCCGAGCACGGGCCACACGGGCACGGCGGTGAGCGAGATGATCCCGAGCGCGAACAGACCGATAGCGACGAGGTATGCCAACGCACGCAGCCGGATTCGCGACATCCAATCCATCGATCGGTCCCGTGGATCGGCCCGCCGGCCGATCGCATGCAGTCTGTCCGATGAACCTAAAGCGGTGGTTCCGTGAGCCGAGACTCAGTGTAGCGTCCGAGCCGTCCCCGGCCCTCTCCTATAGTCGGTGACCTCATGCGGATCCTGCTCATCAATTGGGCCAAAATCTGGGACGGCGCCGCCAGCGGCGGGGGAGTGAACGGCTACTGCCAGTCACTGGCCCTTGAACTGGTGTCGAGGGGGCATGACGTCGCGTATCTCTTTGCGGGCGTTACATCGACCCCGGCGCCGCTGATTGGCGCCCACCCCGGCGCGACCCCGTGCACGATCCGCCGGCACGCCGACTGGCTGGGGGTCCGCGTGTTCGAAGCCGTGGATTCCCCGGTCCTCGCCCCCGCCGCGTTCCAATTCCGGGACCCGGCCGGCGAGGCGGCCAACCCTGGGCTCGCCGCAACGTTCGGGGCCTTCGTCCGGCGACTGGAGCCCGACGTAGTCCATTTTCACAATATCGAGGGGTTGTCGGCCGATTGCATCCGGGCGATCCGGGAGCCGGGGGAGGGCCCGGTGGTGGTCTACAGCATCCACAATTACCACACGATTTGCCCTCAGGCGTATCTCCTCCGCAATTACACGACGCCCTGCATGGACTTTGAGGGCGGCGTCGCGTGCGAGACGTGCATCGAAGCGCCGGATCCTGGAGCTGAACGGGCCCAGCGGGCCGCCGCGTACGCACGCAGCGTCGGGTTTACGAGCCTTTCCGTTTCCGCGGCGCCGGCCGCCCCCGACCGTCCCGCATTGCCCGATTACGAGGGGCGTCTGGCGGGCGTGCAAAGCCGGGCCGAATCGCGCCCACTGGCGGTCCCGCTGCCAGGTCAATCCTGCGACGGCGAGGCCGCGCTGGCGGCGCCCTTGCCGTTCGAGGGCTCCGATTCCCGGGGCCAGACTGCCGCGGTGCGCGCCGATCGCGATCCGCCGCGCCGGCCTGGGCCGATGGACCCCGAATGGCAGCCGGTCCGCAACGAACTTCCCCGGGAGCCCCGAGTGGACCCTGAGGATCCTGCCGCGAATCGCTACGGCGTACGGCGATCGCGGATGATCGATGCGCTGAACACCTGCGACCGGGTTCTGGCGGTCTCGAACTACGTCAAGCGTCGGTACGAAGCGGCTGGAGTGCGGCCGGAACTTCTCTCGGTCCAGCACATCGGCACGCGGATCAACCGAACCGTCGACCGACTCCGCGAGCTGGCGTTTGAACCCCCGCCGTTCGACCCCGCCCGTCCGCGCCCGATCCGCCTTGTATTCATGGGGTACAACAGCGTTTACAAGGGCCTGCCGATGCTGGCGGACACCTTGGAGTTGCTCACCCCCGAGTACCTTGCGCGGTTCCACTTGTTCGTGTTTGCCCAGGCCGGGCAGTCCATCGAGTGGCGGTTCCGGCGGATGGAGCCGCGACTGGGCGGGCTCACCGTCTTCCACGGGTACCAGCACCACGACATTCCCTGGATGCTGGGGGGCAAGGACGTCGGGGTGGTTCCGAGCGTCTGGTGGGACAACGCGCCCCAGACCGTCTTTGAGTTTTTCTCGTGCGGACTGCCGGTGCTCGCGGCGAACATCGGCGGCATCCCGGACTTTGTCGAAGAAGGCCGCAACGGGCTGCTGTTTACGGCCAACGACCGGTTCGACCTGGCCCGTCGTCTGGTGGAAATCGCCCGTGACCCGGCGACACTCGAACGCCTCCGCCGCAACGTCCGGCCGCCGAAAGACATTCAGGACCACGCCCTGGAACTGGAAACTGTGTACTCGGAGTGTTTATCCTCTGTGTCCCTCCCGTCGGCCCGCGGACCGGAAGTGCGCGTTGTCGTGGCACCCGGCGCCGGGCGCGGGGCTTCGTCGGTCGGAGAGGGAGGCCCCCTTCAGGCCGGGCTCTGAGTCGTTCTGGCCGTGAGTCTCACCACTTGTTGACCCAGCCGATCGTCAAGCCAGTCGCTGTCGAAGTCGTTCGCAAGGATGCGGCGCCCGAGGCGCCCTCGCGGGCCCCGGTGGCCGCGCGCCTGGCGGTGATCATCGTCACCTGGAACCGACGCGGCGATGTGTGCGGCGCCTTGGAGGCGCTCGGGCGTCAGACCTACGGCCCGGGACGGCTGGACGTGGTGGTCGTGGACAACGCGGGCACCGACGGCACCGTCGACCTGCTCGCCCAGCGGTTCCGACCCGAGGCGATTGTGGAAAACCACGCGGCCCTGGCGCACGAGCCGCGGTTTCAGCCGCCCGCGCACCGCACGCCCGGCCTGGCGAACACCCTGGGGCTGGGTTCGCTGACTGTCGTCCGCAACCGCGAGAACTTCGGCGGCTGCGGCGGGTTCAACACGGGCTTCGCGTACGTGGCCCGAGTGCTCGACGAGCAGCGCCGCGGCGCGGGAGGCGCCGCGCCCGACTTTGTCTGGCTCGTGGACGACGACATCGACCTCGCGCCCGACGCGTGCGCGCACCTGGTCCGCGCCGCCGAGAGCGACCCGACGATCGGGCTCGTGGGAACGCGCACGGTCGACATCAACGACCGGCGCACCACGATCGAGACCACGATCTACTTCGACGCCGCCACGGGCTGCATGAGCGACGAGCCCACCCCGCGTCACCGGCTCAAGGCCTCCCATGACGCGTGGATCGCGCAGGTCGGCGGCACCAAGGGGGACCGCGCGTTCACGGGTTTGCGCGACGTCGACGTGTGCTCGGCGTGCAGCCTGCTCGCGCGCTGGGACGCTGTCCGCACGGTGGGCTTCTGGGACTACCGCTACTTCATCTACTCCGACGATTCGGACTGGTGCCTTCGCTTCGGACGCGCCGGCTACCGCGTCGTCCTGAGCCTCGATGCCGTGGTGTACCACACGCCGTGGCACCACAAGCTCACGCCCGTGCGGGCGTACTACGCCGACCGGAACATTCTCTGGGTCATCCAGAAGATCGTGCCGGCCGACCGGCTGCGGGGGGCGGTGGCCCGGAAGGTCGGGGGCATTCTCAAGCACGCCGCCATGGCCGCGACGCACCGGCGGCTGTTTCACGCCGAGATCATCCGACGCTCGGCCGCCGACGCGATGTCGGGCCGGTGGGGCAAGCTCGACCGAGAGGGACCGGCGTTCGAGGACATCGGATCCGCGCTCGATCGCGCGGGCATGCTCCGCAAGGGCGCACGAATCGGGGTCATGGGCAATTGGCACGAGTACGCGGCCTGGTCGGAGGACATCCGCCGCCAGTGCGCGGCGTACCTCGACAAGGCCGGTCGCGCCGGTGACATGCCGCGCTGGCTCGAGATCGTGCGCAACGACATGCCCGGGGCCGAGGCCGCGCCGCCCCCGGGGGTCGAGCGGGTCGTGTATTCCCCGCGCCTGCGCTCCAAGCTCCGACGCCAGCTCTCGCTGCTGGTCCCCGCACTCGACGGGCTCGTGGTGTTCAATCAGTACAACGACTTTCCGCTCTTCCGGGGCGGCTACAACATCCACATCGACCGAAGACGCCCCACGCAGTGCCAGCTCGAGCGCGACGGCCTGCGGCCGCGCCTGGCATTCCTTGTGCGCTGGGCGGCCACCTGCCTGCGGTCGCTCTTGGCCATCGCTACACTCAAGGGATACTCGTCCCCGACCAAGTACGGATGAGCCTTCGTTCCCGCGATGTTCACCCAGAGGCAAGCAATCACGCCCCGCGCGGCAGCGGCGATCCGGCACGCGAACTAGGCCGACCCGTCCCGCGAGTGCGCCCGTCCCATGCCCGGCACCGTTGAGCCATCCAGCCCGCCCGCACCGCCCGGCTGGCCGCGCGCCGCCCGTCCCCTGACGATCGCAATCCTCGGGTGGGCCCGCCTGTCCTTCCAGGCGCGCGAAGGCTCCGGGTACAACCTCAACGCCTCCGAACTGGCGGCGGGCCTGGCGCTCAGCGGCCATCGCGTCAGCTACCTTCGCTCGGGCATGGACTACTCGCTGCTCGGGCGCCCGCACACGCGTCCGGCCGAGGTGTGGCGCGGCGTGGCCTGCCACGACCTGTTCAACAGCCGCAACCTCTCGCCGGCGTCAAGCAACTTCCGCAACATGACGGCGGAGATGTCCAGCCCGGCCGAGACCCGCGTGGTGCTGGACTGGCTCGAGGCCATCGGCGCCCAGGTCGTCCACATCCACTCCCTTGAGGGGTACGGCCTGGACCTGATCGGGGCGATCCGCGACCGCGGGATTCCCGTCGTCGTCACGCCGCACAACTACTGGTACGTGTGCCCGCAGGTTGACCTGCTGCACGAAGAGTCGCGCGTCTGCGAGGACTACCGGGGCGGGGCGCGGTGCGTGGGCTGCCTGCACGCCTCCGAGCCGGGCCGCGCCCGCTCGCGTCGGGCGATCGAGCAGACCATGCACCGGCTCGTGGGGCCGTTCTGGGCCCACACGCTCCGGCAGGTGTACACGCACACCAAGGCCACGCTGCGGTCGCTCGTCGTGCGCCGTCGGGCTCGCGGATCACCGCCCGCCCTCGCGCCCAGCGACCCGGAGCTGGCGCTGGGCTTTGATGTGCGCGACGGGTCGCGGCACTCCGGACGGGTCTACCACGCGCTGCCCGCCGGCCACGAGCCGCCGCCGGGGCTGGGGGTATCGCCGATCGATCAGAACGAGCGCTTCCTGGCCGCCACGCACCACCTCGAGGTGCTGAATGAGTACGGGAGACGGCGCACGGCGGGCGTCGAGTGCCTCAACCGCGCCTCGCTCGTCACGCCCCCCAGCGAGTTCTTGCTCGACGTCATGCGCACGATGGGCGTCGCGGGCGCCCGCCTCCGCCACGTCCGGCTCGGGCAGCCGCACTTTGACCAGATCAACCGCCGCACGCGCCGTTCGCCTTTCTACGACGCGCGGCCGTGGGACCCGAGCTCATCCCGCCCGCTGCGCTTCGGCTTTCTGGGCACGACCCGCAACAACAAGGGCCTCGACGTTTTGGTCCGCGCCATCTCAATGCTCGACAAGGCCGCGAGGCAGCGGTGTCACTTCCTGATCCGCGCCGCCGGCCACGACTGGCCGTTCCGCCGACGGCTGGCTTCCTTCCCCGAGGTTTCCTTCGGAGGCGGGTACGACACGGTGTCGCTGATCCCGCTGATGGACGAGTTCGACGTGGGAATCCTGCCGCACGTGTGGTTCGAGAACTCGCCGCTGGTGCTGCTGGAGTTCCTCCACGCCGGCAAGTTCGTCATCTCCTCGCGCCTGGGCGGCCCGCCCGAGTGGATCGTCGAGCCGCGCGACGGGCGGACCGGCAACGGGCTGCTCTTTCCCGGCGGCGACCCGGCGGAACTGGCGCAGCGCATCACGCGCGTGGTGCGGGGCGAAATCACGCTCCCCAGCCCCCGCGAGGTCCATTCGGTCTCGACTCTTCGGAGCTACCCCGAGCACGTTGCAGAGTTTGAGACCATCTATCGCGGTCTCGTGGACGGCCCCGCCCCGCCGATCGTGACGGTCAACGGGTCGGCGCGACTGGTGCGCACTCCGTCGCCCGCCCGCTCGGCCTGAAGCGCGCAAAAAAGGGCCCCGGCGTGCGCCGGGGCTCGTGTCACTTCAATCTGGCAACTCTGCCGTCGATCAGCGCCCGGCCTTGAGCGCATCACGGATTTCCATGAGCAGCTTGTCGGTCGAGGAAGGACCGGCGGGCGGCGGAGGGGCCTGCTCTTTCTCGAACTTCTTGCGGGCGATGTTGAACGCCTTCACCACCAGGAAAATGCAGAACGCAAGGATCAGGAAGTTGATCGCAGCAGTGATGAAGTTGCCGTAGCCCAGGAAGTTGTCAGCGGACTTGGGGTTGGAGGGGTCCTTGGCCTTCAGCAGGACCTTGGCGTCACTGAAATCGACGCTGCCCGCCAGTCCGACCACGGGCATAATGATGTCCTTGATCAGCGACTGCACGATCCCCCCGAACGCGCCGCCGATGATTACGCCGACCGCCAGGTCGAGCATGTTCCCCTTGAGTGCGAACTCTCTGAACTCTTTGATGAATCCCATGGCCTAAGTCTCCTGTTGCCGCGTGCACGGGCCACGTTGAATTGGGCGTCCCCGACGAGCCACAAGCATACCCGGAACGGTCCGGCCCGCGCGCCGGGGATCGCCCGCCGACGTCGGGCGGCGACCGCGCCATGCGCTCCTCGATGGTCGCCGGGTCAGAAACCCCAGGCCAGGAGCGCGAAGTAATCGAGGTTGTTGTTGGAGGCGGTGCCTCCCGGCCTGCTGTCGTACTCGTCCCGCGCCCCGATCTTCAGGCTCATCCGGGTCTCCGGGTCGACCACGATGTCCCAGCCCGCTCTCGCCACCACGCGGTAATCCGCGATGTCGAGAAAGGATGGAAAGTAATCGATGCTCGCGGAGATGGTCTGTCGCTTGCTCAGAGCGTGCGTGATCCCAAGCCCCAGCAACCCTTCGGGCGTGAACAGTGGATCGTCGCCGCCCAGCGTCTGGTTGAAGCCCGCGCCGGCGCGACCCACCAGCGATGTGTCCTCGTCCTTGACGAGCTCGTACCCGAAGCCGCCGTGCCCGGAGACACGCCAGTTCCACGATTCAAACTCGTCGTACTCGAGCAGCGCATCGGCGAAGTACAGCCACGGCGACGGCGACAGGAGCCAGTCGTTCCGGGCTCCGATCGCGCCGCGGCTCTGGTTCGCCTCGCCGTCGGCGGTGGCGTACGCGTAGTTGGCCCACGCCTTGGTGTCGTTGGAGTCGGTCGTGCGGTGGAGCGTGATGCCGCCGCGCAGGTTCAGACCCTCGGTGTTGCCGGAGGATCCGTCGAGGCCGAACTCAACCGTGCCCTTCCACTCGCTGAAGAACGGGGTTTCGCTCTCGGGAGGGACCGGTGAGGTCTCGACCGGGGCGGGGCGCAGCGAGAACCCCGCCCCTGTGTCCAGGGCGTGCGTCCGGGGCGGGTCTTCGCCCCGTGCCGAGGCGGATCCGATGCACGCCGCGGTCCAGACGAGGGCCAGCGCCTTGCAGAATTGACTCATGCCCAGGCTCTCCCGTGAAGAAGGACCCGACGAATCAGGCAAGACTCCTGAGCGCCCGGGGTCGGGTGCGACCCGCACGCGGCCGCTATTGCGGGCGGGCCGAACGCGCGGGCGGACCACCAGCACCGCGCCGTGATGGGCGCCATCCCTGCCAACCCAGGGTGTGCGGAACGCGCGGTGTTCCTGCCTGACGGTCGCGATCAACCGTCGCTCAGCTCTGCCACTTCATCTCGGCCGGGCCGGTGTAGATCGAGAGGGGACGGATCAGACGGTTGTTGGCGTGCTGCTCGCTGATGTGAGCGCACCACCCGCTCATGCGCGACGCCACGAAGATGGGCGTGTACTGCGGCACGGGGATGCCCATGGTGAAGTACGTGAGGCCGCAGGGGAAGTCGACGTTGGGGTGGATGTTCTTCTTGTCGAGCATGATCTTCTGCACCTGCTCGCCCAGTTCGAACCACTTCACGGCCGCGTGTCCGCCGGGGTTCTTGGTGTTCTTCTCGGCGAGCGTGCGCCCCAGCTTGTGAAGGATCGGAGCGCGGTGGTCTCCGTTCTTGTAGACGCGGTGGCCGAAGCCCATGAGCTTTCGCTTGGTGTCGAAGGCCTTCTGCATCCAGTCGTCGACGGCCTTGGTGCCGATGGCCTTCTCGCCCACGTCCTTCATGATCTCCTTGAGCATCTCCATGGCCATCTCGTTGGCCCCGCCGTGGAGCGGGCCCTTGAGGGCCGCGACCCCGCCGGTGACGGCGCCGTGCATGTCGCTGAGCGTGCCCGCGATCACGCGCGTGGTGAATGTGCTGGCGTTGAAGTCGTGCTCGGCGTACAGGATGAGCGAGACGTCCATAACGTGCTCGAACTCCTTGGCCGGCTTCTGCCCGGTCATCAGGTACAGCAGGTTGCCCGCGTGCGTGAGCTTCGCATCGCCGCCGGTCTTGCGGTCGACGATCTCCTTGCCGTCGATCACGTTCTGCATGTGCCCGATGATCGTCGGAGTCTTGGCGAGCAGGCGCTTGGCCTTGCGGAGGTTTGCCGCGGCGGAGTTGTCCTGGCTTTCCTTGTCGATATTGCCCAGGATCGACACGCTGGTGCGGACGATGTCCATCGGCACCGCGGTGCCTGCCTTGAGCATCGGGCCGCTGGAGATGATGAACTGCGCGACGGCTTCGGGGAGCGCCCGCTCGGCGACCAGCTCGCCCTTGAACCGCTCAAGCTCCGCGGCAGACGGCTTGTGGCCTTCCAGAAGCACGAACGCCACCTGCTCGAAGGTGGCGTTGGCGGCCATGTCGTGGATCTCGTAGCCGCGGTAGATGAGCTTGCCCTGCTCGACCGAACAGATCGCCGACTCGCCGGCGACGATGCCTTCCAAGCCGCGGGCGAACGCGGCCGCGGCGTCGGACTTGGCCTGTGCGGAAGCGGTGGGGGAGGCGGGGGCGGGCTTGGTGGTCGTGGACATTTCGGGCTCCGGGTGAGCCTCCGAATCAGGGCGGAGGCGGGTGCGTGCGGGTGCGTGAGGCGAGTTTCTACTGTAGAGCGCAGGGGTGCGGCGGGACGGATTCGGGTCGATTCCAGCCGCACTCCGGACAGCCGTCATTCAACCTGTGGCGGAGGTCGTACGCGCAGCGGGGGCAGAGACCGCGACGTCGGCGCAGACGCTGCTGGATGTCCCTGGCAGCTTGCACGACCATCCACGCGACAGCTCCCAACACCGCTGAATCGATAGACAGCCCAGCCCAAATCGGCCGCAACGGCAACGCACGAATCTTGTACACGCTGGGGCTGAACGGTTGTTGGCCGGGGGGCAGGAACATTCCGCTTCTCTGTGACATCGGGGTCGAAAGCGCGATACCACCGTCAACGGCAATCAGTCCGCTCTTGAGCTGCAACTCGTACCAGATCGCACGAACGGGCCACCCTGTAGCGTGCTCACATCCTTCGGTGCCAATTATCCGGTCGACAACTCCGTCAAATGCAGCGATCGTGCTGTAGTCTTCGTGGTGGAGCCGTTCGCGATTGACTTGAGCGGATCCCCAGCGTGGCCATTCAAGCAATCCCCCGTGGATGGTTTTCATGCACTGTCGTGAAACGATCTGTGCGGAATGGATCGGCTCACAATCAAGAGATGGATACCAATCACTGAGGTGACGCAAGAACCTGCCACAGTTTACGGAGCCATAAGCCCACGAGCGCCTGGTGGAGCCGAGTGCCGTGTACTCATGGATTGGAGGTGGAGTGAGGCGCCTTGTCGAATCCTCGCCACATTCGAAATAGGAGGTATCGACGTCCGTGTACTCGATCCAGCCCTCTTGCGGCAGAATCGCGGCCAGCGTCCACGCGGTCCCCACGGTCAATACAGCTCCGGCCGCGTACCAGATCAGCATGGCAAGAAGAACGCTCCCCACAGTCGCACATCGCGGCGTCGTCACCGTACCCCTCGCAGTCACCGAGTCGGAAACTCCCACGCCCTCCCCGGCTCGTACCCCACCAGTTCGTACAACTCCTTGCGCGTCTGCATCTGCCCGACAAAACCCTCTACCGTCCCCTCGCGCTTGAGTTGCTCCAGCGCCCGCGTCACCGCGCCCATCGCCACGCGCAGGAGGCTCACCGGGTAGATGACGCACGAGTAGCCCATCGCGGCAAACTTCGAGAGCGGGATCAGCGGTGTCTTGCCGAATTCGGTCATGTTGGCGAGGAGGAAGGGGCGGAGCGACGGAGCGACGGAGCGACGAAGGGAATCGGCAAAGCGGGCGAACTCGTCCTCGGTGGTCAGGCCTTCGGGGAAAATCATGTCCGCGCCGGCTTCGACGTAGGCCTTCGCCCGCGTGAGCGCGGCATCGAACCCTTCCACGCCGCGGGCATCCGTCCTCGCGCAGATGATGAATCCCTCGCTTGCGCGTCGGGCTCGTGCCGCCCACTCCACCTTCTCCACCATGTGATCGAGCGGCACGAGTTCCTTACCGTCCAGGTGCCCGCAGCGCTTGGGGAACTTCTGGTCCTCGAGGTGCAGCCCTGCCGCGCCGGCGCGGGCGTACTCGATCACCGTCCGTCTCACCATCTCGGCCTCGCCGAACCCCGTGTCGGCATCGGCGAGCACGGGCAGGCCGGATCCGTCGGCCACCTCCCGGATCACGCGGCAGAAATGTTCGAGCGTCAGCAGCCCGACGTCGGGCACGCCGGCGCTCACACTGGTTGCCGCGCCGGAGACGTAGCAGGCCTCGAAACCGGCCTTGGCGATCGCGCGGCCGCAGAGGGCGTTGAACGCTCCGGGCATGGGCACGCAGCCCTGCGGGCCGGGCCGGCTCATCAGTGCACGGAGGCGGGCGCCGGGAGACGTGGCGGGCGATTGGCTCATGCTCAACGCTAGGAGCCAAAGCCGCAAAGGGCGGGAGATCGCCAAGGACTGGCACGCGACGCGAGCGTGCTGGGCGTGCCGATCTCGGCGCGGTACGCTGCGGCCCATGCTCCTTGCCGCGCTCGCCATCGTTGCCGTTTGCCAGGTCGATGCTCAGCTGCCGCAGCGCGTAATGGCGGGCGTCACCGCCGACCACTGCCGCGCCGACATCGAAAAGCTGGTGTCGTTCGGCACGCGCCACTCGCTCTCCGACACCGAGTCCCCGACCCGCGGCATCGGCGCCGCTCGCCGCTGGATCAAGTCGGAGTTCGACGCCATCTCGGCGCAGAACGGCGGACGCCTCAAGGCCTCGTTCGAAGAGTTTGATGTTCCCCAGGGCCCGCGCATGCCGCGCGATGCGCACTTGGTCAATGTTGTTGCCGTGCTGCCCGGCACGGACCCCGGGCAAGCGGGGCGCCGCTACTACGTCGTGGGTCACTACGACACCCGCAACGGCGACGGGAACGATGCGGTGGGCGATGCGCCCGGTGCCAACGACGACGGCAGCGGCACCACGGTGGTGATCGAGTGCGCCCGCGCCCTTGCGGCGCACGAGTTCCCCGCGACCATCGTGTTCCTCTGCACCGTCGCGGAAGAGCAGGGTCTTTACGGCGCCAAGTACCACGCGGATCAGGCCAAGGCCCGGGGCGATCGGATTCTGGGGGTGCTCAGCAACGACATCGTCGGGGACCCGCTCGGTCCAAAGGACCGGCGAACCAAACAGGAGCGAGCCGTTGCGGCGGCCAAGGAACAGGGCGGGATTCCCCTTCTCGGCGAGGTGTTGCTGAAGGAATCGCCGGAGCCGATCGTCCGTGTCTTTTCTGAGGGCATACCACGCAACGCCACGACCGAACAGCTCGCGCAGATCCGAAGCCTGGCCGCCGAGTCAGACTCGCCGAGCCGACAACTGGCGCGCTACGTCGCCGAAGTCGCGGCGCTCGAGCGCACGGCCATCCAGCCCAAGCTCGTGTTCCGCCTCGACCGCTTTCTGCGCGGCGGAGATCACTCGATGTTCAACGACAACGGCTTCGCGGCCATTCGTTTCACGGCTCCCGAAGAGGAGTACAGCCGCCAGCACCAGAACGTGCGCGTCGAGGGCGGGCGTCATTTCGGCGACACCGCGGATTACTGCGACTTTGACTACATCGCCAGCGTGGCGCGTCTGAACGCCGCCACGCTGGTCCACCTCGCGTCGGCGCCGGCGGGACCCGCGAACGTTCGAGTTATCACGGCGCAGCTCTCCAACTCGACAACAATCCGTTGGGATGCGTCGCCGGGCGCGTCGGGCTATGAAGTCGTGTGGCGTGACACCACGGCGCCCCAGTGGACGAACGCCAGACTCGTTGAAATCGCCTCGGAGGCCACGCTCGAACTCAGTAAAGACGACGTGATTTTCGGCGTTCGGTCCGTCGGCACGACGGGCTTCAAGAGCCCCGTCGTTCCGGCCGGTTCAGGTGTTCGGTAAGTCCCGACTTTGCGAGCATCTGTCGAATGTTCAGGCCTCCCCACGTCTGATAAAACCGCTGATGCCGATGCAGGACCTTTGGTCGCCAGGGGTTTTGTCTGTTTGTGCGAATTTGCGCACTTTCTGCCGTGCGGACACTGTTGACACCGGACTTGAGCGCACTAAACTGCCTTTGGAGGGATTATTGCTCCTGCAGGGGGCGCATAATCCTTGCGTTCAGCAAGGTTTGAAAGAGAGAGGGAAGAGAAAATGAAGAAGAGTCTCGCTATCGCTGCGTCTTTGACGCTTGCGGCCGGTGCTTCGGCATCGGTTTGGCAGTGGAACTGGACGTCGGCTCAGGGCGCCGGTGCGGGTGGTGCGATCAGCAACGCCGCCGGCACGTTCGAGTCGATCCAGGCGTCGTTCAACGACTCCACGAAGGAGCTGGTCTGGAACGCCACGTTCTCCGACCAGACGACCCGCGCGTACACGCTCGCCATCAACAAGGGGCCGAACCCCAAGGGCAAGCCCGGCGAGCTCGCGTTGATCTACTTCGATGCGGACCTGACCCCGAGCACGCCCAAAGTCTCCGTCTTCGGCTACAACGGCGCCAACGCCGCCAACAGCTATGTCGACGGCGATGGCGTGGCGGCGGGAACGCAGTCTCCCACCAAGATCATCAAGGGTTCGGCCGCGACCGAGTCCGCGTCGGACTGGCTCAAGGTCGCCACGATGCAGGACATCGGCAGCAAGCGGGTCTTCAGCCTCACGATCGACGCCTCGTCGATCAACGGGTTCAACAACTCGTTCAGCGCTCCGTACGGCGTGACGTGGACCGGTGCGGCGTTTGCCGAGAAACTCGGCCTCTGGTTCCACACCTACAAGAACATCACCACCGGTTACGGCTCTGACGGCTACCTGAACAACTGGAACGCTGGCACCACCGGCTATTTCGACGGCTCGAACTTCTCGACGCTGCTCGTGGTCCCGATGCCCTCCGCGGTCGGCATGGGCCTCGTCGGCCTCGCCGGGGTCGGGTACATCAAGCGTCGCCGGCTCGCCTGATCGCCCAAGCACTCGCATCCAACAGAGCGGCCCCGGTCTTCGGACCGGGGCCGTTTTTCTTTGGAGCGCATCGCGCCGGGCCGGGTGCTCTCCTCGGTGAGCCGTCGAACCTAGAGTTGGGTCGAGCAGGGTGTAGCTCAGCTTGGTAGAGCGCCTGGTTTGGGTCCAGGAGGCCGCAGGTTCAAATCCTGTCACCCTGATTCACGGGACGAGGCGAGATTCATGCAGGCTGGGTTCGGCGACAGAGTGCGATTTCGATCAACGGAGCTGACCGAGCGGCTCGGCATCTCCGGCCAGCTTGGCTCAGTGTTCGGAGAGTCAGTTCCCTCCTCAAGCGGTGTGGTGGTTGAGGGACCGTGTCCCGGCGATTTTGCCGTGAACATCGTTGTAGATGGGCGAACCGGGTCAGTATGGATCGCCCCGGATCACGTTGAGTTCGTCGACCACGGGGCTGGGCAGGAGATGAGGCTCGGCGACAAACGGTTTATCCGATCTGCCTCAGGCGAGTGGATCGAGCAATAGCGAACTCGACGATGGGAGCGCGCCAAGACCTGATGCCCGCCACAAGAAGTTCAACTGGCGTACTGTCACACTGATTCCCGCGAGTTCAAGCGATTCGGCAAGCCCGTGGCAGGGGCGCTGCGCGGCCTCCTCGCGTGAATTTCCCCGTTCGGGTACCATGCGGACTCGCCCGTTGCCTGACCCCCCGGCAATTCGAGTCTGCCACATGGTCGGTGAACGCCGATGCTGGCGGTGACACCCTGATTGTTGTTCGACTGTGACGCCACCATTTGGAGCAATCATGACCGCATCGCGCATTCCGCTGATCCTCTTCGCACTGCTGGGTGCCGTGCGATTGGCCGCCGCGGACGACTCGATGGGCCATTCCCAGCACGGCAGCGCGTTTGATACGGGCCTGCGGCAGAAGCCGTGGCGCATGGAGGGGATCGGCAAGGCGCACTTCCCGATCACCACCAAGGTCCCCGAGGTCCAGGAGTGGTTCGACCAGGGCAACGCGCTCTTGCAGTCGTTCTGGTACGAGGAAGCCGAGCGGTCCTTTCGCTGGTGCCTGAAGCTCGATCCGGACTGCGCGATGGCCTACTGGGGGCTCGCCCGCACCGGGCTCAGCTGGTCCACCGGGTTGAGCGACTTCCCCGAGGTCAAGCGGTACAAGGACTTCCTCAAGGAAGCGGTCCGGCGCAAGGACTCGGTCACACCGCGGGAGCGGTTGTACATCGAAGCATGGGACGACGCCATGCGGGCTGATGCACCCGAGCGTGTGAAGACGCTCAATCACCGGCTGCAGGAACTTGTCCTGAAATTCCCCGACGACCTGGAAGCCGAGACGTTGCTTGCGCTGTTCTCCATCGAATCGGGGAACGCACTCGGAACGGAGATGATCGTCCGCGACATTCTCGCCAAGGCTCCCGATCACCCCGGCGCTCACCACACGCGGATCCACAACTGGGACGGCGTGCTCGCGGAGCAGGCGATCGCCAGTTGCCAGGCGTACGGCCGGATCGCTCCCGGCATCGGTCATTCCAACCACATGCCCGGTCACAACTATTCCAAGATCGGCATGTGGCACGAGGCCGCCCGCTCGATGGATGCCGCCACCCGCGTCGAACTTCGCTACATGAACGAACGGCTGGCCCTGCCGTTCGAGACCTGGAACTACGCCCACAACCGAAACTACCTCTGCTACATCCAGGAGCAGCTCGGCATGGCGGCCGCGTCGCTCCAGGGCGCGAGCGACCTGCTCGCGGCGCCCCGCGAGCCCAAGCGCGGCAAGGGACCGGAGTACGGCACGTCCGAGCAGGGAATGGCCGCGCAGCTCCGCGCGCTCGTCAAGTTTGAGCGGTGGGATGACATTCTCAAGCCCGGCACGATCCAGTGGCGCGACGGTGATGACGACAAGCTGGTGCGGGCCGTTGTGGAGACGCTCGCCTACATCGGGCAGGGAAAGACCGTCGATGCCCGAGCCCGCCTCGCCGAAGTCAAGGAACTCATTCACGCGCGAGCGGAAGAGAACAAGGGCAAAGGCAATGTCCCGGCCGGCGAAGAGCCCTTCACGATCGAGCTCAACGCCGTCGAAGGGCTGTTGTACGCCGCCGAGGGCAACCTCCTCGATGCGACCCGGCTCCTCACCCAAGCCGCCGCCATCGAGAAGAAGAAACGCGACGCCGACCAGTACCTCAACGACCCGCCGGATGCGGCCTGGCCCGTCAATCGGCTGCTCGGAGACGTCTATCTTCGCGCCGGCGAGCATCGGCTGGCGATCGAAGCGTACGAGCGGGCTCTCAAGCAGGAACGCAACGACGCCTTTTCCCTTGCCGGCCTCGCCCAGGCCTACTTCAAATCCGGCAACCGCGAGAAAGCCACGGAGTGCGCCGGCAGATTCGCGTATGTGTGGTCAGGCTGTGACCCCGGATTGAGGTGGAAGGCGGAAGTGGATGCGTTGGGACTCAACGCGGATCCGATCGCACAGACTCCCGCGCCCGAACGGCCGTACTCGACCGATGCACAATCGAAGCTCGGCCCGCTGAACTGGGAGCCCTTCGCCGCGCCGCAGCTGGATTGCACGGACACCGACGGCCAGACGGTCCGCCTCGAGGACTTCCGCGGCAAGAACGTCATCGTCGTGTTCTATCTCAATGACGAATGCCCGCACTGCGTGGAGCAACTGGTCTCGATCAACGCCCACGCGGCCGATTGGGACGCCGAGAACGCCGTTGTGCTCGCGGTGAGCAGCACGACCGCCGAAAGGAACAAGGCGTCGGAGAAGCTGAGCAAGCTGTCGATCCACCTTCTCTCGGATCGCGATCACGACAACGCCCGTCGATTCACCTCGTACGACGACTTCGAGGAGATGGAGTTGCATTCGACGATCCTCATCGACGCAAAGGGGCGCGTGCACTGGAAGCGCACGGGCGGAGATCCCTTCACCGACATGGATTTTCTGCTCCAGTCACTGAAGCGGATGAATGGGAAGCCCGCGACCACCCAACCCGCGAAGTGATGGCGAGCGCACGGTGTTGCGGATGACTCGCCTTTGGGTGGTGGGCGTGTCCGCCCGGCCCATTGCCTGCATACTGATTGGTCACGCCGTCAATCTCCTGGCCCCTGCATCCCATGCCCGAACCACCTCCAGAAGAAGTTCCATTGGCGTACCCTCACCCTGATTGAGACGCGTGGCACAGGCAGCGATCGAGGTCGCGAGATCGAGGGAGCCGCGACCTCGAACAACGCGTTGGCCAGGTGCAGCAAAGTTTCGCAATCGCGGGGTGGAAGGGCGGGCCGCGTGGCGCTTTACGACAGCATCGGACGCGGTTACGCGGCGTTCCGGCGCCCGGATCCACGGATCGCCGCGCTCATCGAGGAGGCGCTCGGGGACGCTGTCAGCGTGGTGAACGTCGGTGCCGGGGCGGGCTCTTACGAGCCGCGCGGCCGCACCGTGATCGCGGTCGAACCCTCCGAGGTGATGATCCGTCAGCGCCCCGGGGAGGCGGCGCCCTGTCTTCTGGGATCGGCGGAAGCGCTGCCTCTGGAGACGGCTTCGGTCGACGCGGCGATGGCGGTTCTGAGCGCTCATCACTGGACGGACCTTGAGCGCGGACTTGGCGAGATGGCGCGGGTCGCGCGAAAGCGTGCGGTTCTGCTCACGTGGGTTCCCGACGTCGCGCCGTTCTGGCTTTGGGACGACTACTTTCCGGAGATCGCGGCCCACGACCGCGCGATTTTTCCCTCCGCCGCCGTGCTCGCCGCGATGCTCCAACGCATCTTCGGCCCGGTCCGCATGGCGTCGGTTCCGATTCCACACGACTGCACCGACGGCTTTTTGTGCGCGTATTGGCGCAGGCCCGAGGCCTACCTCAGCGCCGAACGGCGGAGCGTGATCTCCAGCTTTGCGCGAATCGATGCCGACGCCGGACTCGCCAGGCTCCGCGCCGATCTTGCGAGCGGACGCTGGGCCGAGCGCAACCGACCTCTCCTGGCTCTGGATGCGCTGGATTTGGGCTACCGCATCTTCTGCTGCGAGATCGGCCGAACGAGCGGCTGATCACTGCAACCGCGTCTCCGATGCGCCTCGTGCGGCTTGCCTGGGCGCGTCGATCGATCGTGGGGAGTGATCGGGCGACGCGCTTATTCCGTGGGCTGAATGGAGACCGGCGCGGCCGGCGGCCGGACGGCGTTGTACCCCACCTCAGGGCCCGTCTGGAAATGCGCGAGGGGCCTTCGGTCAATCGGGCTGCTTTTCGGAGGCCGTTTCGATCATGTGTTTCAGTGATTCCGCGACCTCGCCCGCCGGGAGAACGAGGGTCTCGATGAACGGAGCCCGCGCGATCAGGATGCCGACCGTACGTCCCTGGGTGTCGACCACGGGAGCGCCGCAATGCTCCGGTCGAACCGCAAGGTCTGTGGCGATCGCGGACGGGAATCCCGAGTAGCGATTGCTGACGGGACGGACGAGCTGTCCGGACGGGGAGTTGCAGAACTCCAGCACGACGGTGCATTGGTTGGTTGTTTGGCCGCGTCGGTAGGAGACGCGGACGGGCTCTCCGGATACGAGGGGGTGGGAGCCGATCCGATCCGAGTCGAACATCCGTGTGATGAACGCGACGCGATCGTGGATCGGGATGCCTTCGATCGCGGTGATTATGTCGCCGACGCGGAGAGCCAGGGGGAGCGGACGCAGCCGGAATACCCTCTGCTCGTCGATTACCTTGGCGATGCGCACACCTTTGTCAGTGTCCTCGACCTCGCACGGGATGCACCCGGCGATCGGGGAAACCGGGCGTTGGTCAAAGCAGGTGACGCCCAGGAGCGGCGACAGGTACCCGGGTGTCGCCAGCAACACCGGCGTCCCGGCGTTCACCGGGTCGGTGGCGTTCCACGGAACGGCCTTGGCCCCCTTTGTGAGTTCGGGGGCGTACGGCAGGCGGAGGAGGGCCAGGTCGCGCACCGGATCGGTCGCGGCGACTTCGGCGATGGCGACATAGTCGTTGGCGAGCGCCACCGTAAGGTTTGGGCCCAGCTCGCTGGACTTTGTCAGGATGAGCCCGTCGCCGACGATGCACCCCAATCCGATCCAGCGTGCATCGGAGCGGACTTCGACGACAGAGTCGCGGAGCACGGGGCTCAGGCTCTCGACGGGCACGACCACGACGGGTTCTGTGTTCGGGATGGGAGGGGGCGTCTTCCCCGGCGCCAGGCGATCCCAGTGCTGGCGGAGGATTTCGATCCGTGTGTGGTTCAGGTGCGCGCCGCTGCCGTCGCCACCGTGGACGACACCGACCAATCGGCCCGACAGGTCAAAGAGCGGGCCGCCGGAGTCGCCGCCCGAGCCGGCGATCGAGGTGGTGAGCTGGCCGGGTTGAATTTGGTACGGGTCGTTGACGGGGTGGCCGAGTCGAACATACATGGGATCGGCGGCCCTGTCGGCCCCGTACAGGAGCGTGTCCGGGAATCCTAAGGCTAGAACGAGTTCATCCGGTACGACGGGGCTTCGCGTTGCCACCGCCGCGCACGCCCTGGGGCCGGGCACAGTGATCTGGAGGATCGCCAGGTCCATCCCGATATTGCTTTGGCCCGCTTCGGGCAGTTTCGACAAGACCAGGGCCGGCGCCCGGCGCCCGTCCATCAACCCGATCTGGACATCGCCTCCGACCGGCACCGGGAGATGCGCGCAGGTCAGCACGAGGCCGTCATCCGAGATCACGGTGCCGGTGAGCATGTCGCCATCGCCCCCGAACCAGACTCTGACGACACACGGCGTTGCGCGCTGCAAGACCTGCTGGATGGCGGATTCGAGCGATTGCGGCGACGGCGAGCGGCCATCGGCCCTCGCAACAGGAGCGGTGGTTCCAGGCTCGCCGTGAAGGCGTTGATTTGGGGTTCCCGCGAGGGCGACGAGGCATCCTGCCGCGATCACAAGAACGGGTGTCATGAGCAATCCTCCTCACGCATCCAACGACCGCGCGAGCGTCATTCATGGTTCCACGGAACGATGCGGTCGCTCTTCGCGTCGAGTCGTTCGCCGTGACTCGACCTTGATCGGCCGCCCTCAATCCCCGAAAGCCGTCGAGCCCCCTTTGGCAACAACTCCGGCCCGGCGCCGGATCCTTCGCGATCCCGCCGCGGCCTGAGATCTTTACCATTACGTCTGTCGGCGTCGCACAACTGCAGGACTCTTCTTATCCCATCGTGCGGTGTTCGTGGACCATGCCGGCCCACTCTCCATGGCCACGTGGTCCGACCGCCCCCGTGCAAGGTGGGGTCCAGCGGCGTGGCGGCGAGCCTCATGAAGACCCGATGCCACGGGACCGGGACGTGATCCACATCGCCCGCGATCAGTCTGGGTCGACCACGCCGCAGAGCTTGTACAGAACCCGCGCCCCGGTGATCGAGTCGATCTCCGGTCCTCCCTTGGGCCCGGGCGCGACTTCCACCAGGTCAAAGCCCACCACGCGACGGCCTGATTGCTTCAGCGTGTCGAGCAGCACCACGGCCTGGTTGAAGGACAGGCCGCCGGGAACGGGCGTTCCGGTGCTGGGGCAGAGCGAAGGGTCCAGCGCGTCGATGTCGAAGCTCACGTACACCGTTTCGGGAAGGGCGGCGATCGCGACTCGCGCCAGTTCGGGGAACGGCCTGCCGCGCAGCATCTCCTCGCCCCACGCGTCGTCGAAGTGCGTGACTACCCGGTCGCCCTGCGACCGGGCGAACTCGAGTTCGCCTTCCGAAAAATCGCGGATGCCGACCTGCACGACCTTGCTCACACCGGGCACGCGGCTGAGCACGTTGTGCAGGATCGACGCGTGCGACCACGCGAAGCCCTCGAAGGCGTCGCGGCAGTCCATGTGCGCATCGATGTGCAGGATGCCCACGCCCGGGTAGCGTTCCGCCACCGCCTTGATCGCGCCGTAGGGCACGGAATGTTCGCCGCCGACCAGGCCCGGGATCTTCCCCTCGTCGAGGACAGCGCGGGTGTGCTTCTCCACGAACGCGTTGACCTTCTCGCATGCGCTGTTGACCTTGGCGCAGGCGGTGCGGTGACGCGCGTTCTTCGGGTCGGCGCCGCCCGCGGCGATCACGGGGCGTGCCGCGCGGGCGGCCTCGCGCGAGAGACGCCGGATGGCCGGGTTCTCCTTCTGCCAGAACAGGCCTCGCTCGTACACCCGTCCGAACCTGCGGTCGTACAGGTCGACCTGCATCGAGGCCTCGAACACCACCTCGGGACCCGCGGCGGTGCCGGGCTTGTACGACGTCGTCGCATCGAACGCAACGGGGAGGAGCACCACGCGGCTTTGATCGCGGGTGAACGGAAGGCCGAACACCCCGGCCCCGGGCGCGGCGGCGGCGTTGGGATCGAACGCAGGGGACTTGGACTTGGTGGCCATGGCAAGAATTCCTGAACGGCGATCGACCGAAACACGCTGCGCGGGCGAACAGAATAGCGGGACCAAACGGTTGGCGTCCCAGCCCGGCGAGCACGCCCAGTCGCGGCGCTACGCTTTGGGACGAGGGACCGATCGGACGCGCACCATGACCGACAAGCCCGACTCGAGCAACGGTGGCGGCGGGACTCCCGGCCAAGAGCGGGAGATCTTCGGCATCGAGCCCCTGCCCGAGCGTGAGAGGAAACCCGATCCGCCGAAGCCCAGGGCGGCGCCGGCGATGACCTCTGCGCCGGCCCCTTCGAAGATGGATACGCCCGGACCGGCCGAGCCCGGGAAGCAAGGCCTGATGGGCCGCCTCGGAGGGATGCTCGAAGGATTCGATGAAGATGCGGACTTTGAAACCGACCCCGAGGTCGACGCCGCGATGGGCAAACGTCCCCCGGCGACACCGGGGACGACGGCGCCCGAGCCTCCGCCCCGGCCGGTCCTGGTGAAGGAGGGGATTGGCTCTCCCGGAATCCTCGTCGGGGCGTCGTGCGTTTTGCTTCTGGGCGCCGTGATCGGCGCGGCGGTCAATGAGAAGGATCACCCCGCCGTGGCGTCGGTCCTCACGGTCTACGACGCGGGCCTGCACGCGTGCACCGGCGTCGCGGCGCTGGCCGGAGTGGCCATGCTGCTGCGGCGAGCCCTCGGGCGGATCGACCTCGCGGCGGCGCGGATGCTCGTGGCGGTGTCGGCATTCCTGGTGCTGTACAACCTGAAGATTGATCTGATCGGCACGTCGAAGTGGGAGGAACTTACGCTCGGCGCTGCCGCGTACGTGGGTACCGTGGCGATGTTGTTCCGCATCTGGCGTCGACCACTGATGTACGTGGTGTGTGCGCACTTCTTCCTGTGGATGGCGGTGCAGATCGGCATGCAGCTCAGCGCATGGATGGCGACCAAGCCGTGATACCGGATGAGGCGGGGCGAGCGATGCGAAATCTGAGCGATCCCGAGCAAGCGATCCCGAGCCTTGTTGCACGCGCCGCGGCGGCGATGCGCGAGCGATTTGGCGTGGAACCGACGCACGCGGCAGCGGCGCCCGGGCGCGTGAACCTTGTCGGCGAGCACACCGACTACAACGGCGGTCTCGTGCTTCCCATGGCGATCGATCGGTCGTGCGTGGCGGTGGGGGCGCGGGCCCGCGACCCCGAGATGTCGCGGGCGCTGGCGGTGGACCTGAACGAGAGCGTGCGGGCGCCCTTTCACAGGGGGATGGTGTCGTCGCGGAGGCTCGTGCCGCTGGTGGACGGGAGCCGGGTGCGCGTCGGCTCGTGGGCGGGGTACGTGCTGGGCCCGGTGTCGAACATCTCGTACTGCGCTCGAGCCGGGGGCAAGGAGACGTTCAGCGTTGACATCGCGGTGACGAGCTCGGTGCCGCTGGGGAGCGGTCTCTCTAGCTCCGCATCGCTTGAGGTTGCCACGGCAACGCTTTCGGAGAGCCTGTGGGATTCAGCGGTCCCGGCGCGCATCAAGGCCGGGCTGTGCCGCGATGCCGAGCACGATTTCGGCGGGGTGCCGTGCGGGATCATGGACCAGTGGATCTCCGCGATGGGCGTCGAGGGGCACGCGCTGCTGATCGATTGCCGTACGGGAGAGAGCGAGGCGGTGGCGATGCCGCCGCCGGAGCATGCGGTGGTCGTGGTGATGAACACCAACGTGCGGCACGCGCTGGCGTCGGGGGAGTACGCGGCGCGCCGGGAAACGTGCCGCGGCGCGGCCGCCAAGCTCGGGGTTCAGGAGCTGCGCGACGCCACGCCTGAGTTGCTCCGGGAGCAGGGCTCGGGCTTGAGCGAGGTCGAGTTGAAGCGGGCACGCCACGTGGTCAGCGAGAACGAAAGGACGCTTGCGGCGGTCGCGGCCCTTCGCGCGGGCGATCTGGGCACGGTCGGGCGGTTGATGAACGAGTCGCACGAGTCTCTGCGGCGCGATTACGAAGTGTCGTGCGCCGAGCTCAACACGCTGGTGGAATCCGCTCGCAAGGTGCCGGGCGTGTTCGGGGCCCGGATGACCGGGGGGGGGTTCGGGGGGTGTGCGATCGCGCTTGTTCGGCCCGAGAGTGTTGGTCCGCTGCAGGAGCGTGCGGCGCACGAGTACCGTGCGGCGCACGATCGCTCGTGCGATACCTTTGTGACGACGGCGTGCGCGGGCGCC
Source organism: Phycisphaerales bacterium (assembly GCA_044223975.1). Lineage (GTDB taxonomy): Bacteria > Planctomycetota > Phycisphaerae > Phycisphaerales > UBA1924 > CAZCPB01. The sequence goes on from JBGALI010000001.1 coordinate 104,460, forward strand.
CGGTCGATCCCGGTGTGATTGGTGCAGGCGACCGAGGCGAGCCCTGCCCTTACTCACGCCCGCCCTGCAGCTTCTTCAGCATCGGCCCAAGAACGAGTATCAGCAGGCCCGCTGAACATGATGTGATCACGAACAGAAAGAAGAAGTCGGCCTGGGTGTTGTTGCCCGGCTTGGTCGGGTCCGGTGCCAGGTGCCAGGGCAGGGTTTTCTTGCCTTCGAGGATCGGTTCGACCATCGCGGCGACCTTGCCTGCGCCAAGGTTGGCGATGAAACTGGAGATGAACCACACGCCCATGAGCAGCGAAGTGTGCTCCTTTGGTGCTGCCTTCGTGACATACGAGAGTCCCGTGGGCGACAGGACGATCTCGCCCATGGTGTGAGCGAAGTAGGTCGCGGCGATCAACCACATGCTGGCCAAGGCGGGTCCTTTGGCCTCCAACGCCGCGGCGACCATGAACAAATAGCCCAGTCCCACCAGCACCAGGCCGAAGGCGATCTTGTATGGCTGACTAGGGTTGGCGTTCTTTCGCGAGAGCCAGGTCCACATCGCGCCAGTGGCTGGCGCAAACGCGACAATGAGCCATGGGTTGATCGACTGGAACCAGGTCGTGGGAATCAGTTCAAAGTCCTTGACCCAGCCCAGATTTCCCGCGGCCTTCAGGGTGCCGATCGTGGCCACGACCAGCGCGAGTAAGATCCCGACGATCCAGGCGCCGGCGCGCCCGTGATGCCCGGATCGGTCGTTGGACCTGACCTTGAGAACGGAGGCGAGCGCCGCGCCGAGGCCGACGATCGCAATGATGACTCCCCACAGGATCGATGGGGTGGCCGAGAAAGAGAGCACCGATGGCGCAATCGCCATCGTTCGATCGGTCGAGCGGTCGGTGAAGATGTTGATCGAGGATCCCGCCTGCTCGAACGAGAGCCAGAACACCGCGTTGAAGAGCATGTAGATGAAGATGGTTGCAACGGGGCCTCGATCTTCAGGCCGCTGTCGCACGGTGAAAAAGACCGCCCACGCGAGCGCCAGGCCGCCGACGATGCTCGCGACGATCGAGTCTGAGATAAACGTGTCGATCGACTTGAGGTACCCGCGGTGGAAGGCGACCGCGACCAACCCCGAGATCACCAGCCCGATGGGCAACAACGTCGGCGCGAGCCTTGCCCGTTCGGGAGAGCGAGCCTCACCGACTCCCGGGAGCAGGCGCGAGCGGAAGACCAGATACATCGCCAGGCCGAGCAACATCCCTACCGCCGCGGCACCAAAGCCCCAGTGCCAGCCGACGCGTTCGCCGAGCGTGCCGACGATGTAGGTCTGGAGCGCCGAACCCAGGTTGATGCCCATGTAGAAGATGCCGAAGGCCGTTTCCCGCCGTGCATCACCCTGCTTGTACAACTGGCCGACCATGACCGAGACGGATGGCTTGAAGTGGCCGGTGCCGATCACAATGAGTGCGAGGCCGAAGACAAAGGCTGACATGTCGTACGCGCTACCCGCGATGGGAGCCATGCCGCTGAACCCAAGGGCGATATGGCCCAAGGCGATCAGGAGCCCGCCCATGATCATGGAGCGGTGGGTGCCAATGAATTTGTCAGCGATCATGCCGCCGATGATGGGCGTGAGGTAAGCCAGGCCCGTGTACCAGCCGTAGGCGTTGTTCGCGTCGGGGTCAGACCAACCAGGGCCCGGGTTGAAGCCCTCGACCGCTCCCGCGGGAGGCTTGCGCATCCCGCCGGTTGGGCTGGTCAGGTAGAGCACCAGAATGCCGCGCATCCCGTAGTAACTGAAGCGCTCCCACATCTCGACGAGGAACAGCAGGAAAAGACCGGTCGGGTGGCCGAGGAACCGACTTCGGTCGGCCGCTTCCTGTGCGGCCATCAGTCTTTCGTCGTACGAGAGTTGGCTCATGGGGGTCTCACGGCGCACCCGACGTGGAGGTCGGGGGCGGGCACAGCATATCGCGAAATCTCGCGGCGTTCATCGGCGTTCGCCCCTCGTTCGCGTGATACAGCTGCCGTGCGGTACACTCTCGCCACGCTAGGAGATGCCCACCATGCCCCGCCCCATCACCCTCTTCACCGGCCAATGGGCCGACCTCTCCTTTTCCGACCTTGCCGCAAGGGCGAAGTCCTTCGGCTACGACGGCCTCGAACTGGCCTGCTGGGGGGACCATTTCGACCCCGCCAAGGCCGTGCGCGACAAAAAATACTGTGCCGACAAGCTCGCCCTGCTGAAGAAGCACAAGCTCGACTGCTACGCCATCAGCAACCACCTGGTCGGTCAGGCGGTGTGCGACCCCATCGATGCGCGGCACAAGACCATCCTGCCTCAGCGGGTCTGGGGTGACGGCAACAAGGAGGGCGTCCGCAAGCGTGCCGCGGCGGAGATGATCCTCACCGCCAAGGCCGCGGCGAAGCTCGGCGTCTCCGTCGTCAATGGTTTCACCGGCAGCAGCGTGTGGCACAAGCTGTACTTCTTCCCGCCGACATCGCAGGACGAGATTGAAAAGGGCTACGCCGACTTTGCCAAGCGGTGGATGCCAATCCTGGACGCCTTTCAGGCCGAGGGCGTGCGATTCGCGCTCGAGGTTCACCCTACGGAGATCGCGTACGACATCCACACGGCGCGGCGGGCGATCGAGGCGGTGGGGGGGCATCCGGCGTTTGGATTCAACTTCGATCCCAGCCACTTGATCTGGCAGGGGATCGACCCGGTGGCGTTCATCAACGAGTTCCCGGATCGGATCTTTCATTGCCATATGAAGGATGCGATGGTCAACCGGACCGGTTCTACGAGCATCCTGGGGTCGCACCTGCCGTTCGGCGACCACCGCCGCGGCTGGGATTTCAGGTCGGTGGGACGCGGGCACGTCGACTTTGAGGGCATCATCCGGGCCCTGAACCGCATCGGGTACGAGGGGCCGCTGTCGGTCGAGTGGGAAGATCCGGGCATGCACCGCGAGCACGGGGCGCGCGAATCCTGCGAGTTCGTGCGGAGGCTGGACTTTGCCCCCCCGGGGGCCGCCTTCGACGCCGCGTTCGCGAAGGACTGAAGCCAGAGACTCTCGGCCATCGAACATGCGGTGCGACCTGAAGTCGTCCCGGCGAAAAGCCGAATCGGTTTCCGTTCGCGCCCGGAGGCCCCGCGAGCCGATCATTCGGTCGTGCGCGACCGTATGAACCCGGAGGAACCCGGGTGGGGTACCGGCCGCCGTGCGGGAGTGTCGTGTTGACGAAGCTTGTCGAGTCGCCCACGTGCAGTGATCGCGCGTTCGCCATGGGGGCCCAGGAGCTTTCTCTCGGCCCTTCGAACATCGACCCGCGCGAGCGCTGGTATGTGATTCACACCAAGAGCAGGCAGGAAAAGGCCCTCGCGGCAGACCTGCTCGCGCACCGGATCGAGTTCTTCCTGCCCCTGGTCCACGTGGTTCGGTACTACGGCAAGCGCAAGGCCCGGGTCCACGAGGCCCTGTTCCCGGGGTATCTCTTTCTCTTTGGGGGCCTCGAGCAGACCTATTTTGCCGACCGTACCGATCGGGTCGCTGGAATCATCAAGGTTGCCGACCAAGGGAAACTTCGGGCCGACTTGGCGAATATTCGGGCTGCGCTGGCGGCGGGTGCGCCGCTGACCCCGGCCGATGCGCTCCGTGAGGGAACGCTCGCCGAGGTGACTTCCGGCCCGTTCCGCGGCATCCGGGGTGTTACCGAGGCTGGACTTCGAGCCGATCGGCTCTATCTGCAAGTGGACCTGATCGGTAAAGGGTCGATACTAGAGATCGATCGCTCGCTCCTCCGCGCGGTGGAATGACCGCTCGGGGGATGGTTGGATGATGTTCAAGATCTGTCTCATCGACGCGTTGCGCAGTCGACGGGGGCGGAGCCTGCCCGGAGCGAATCCCCCATTCGCCAGACTTGCGGGGGACGACGGATCCTGAGGGCTGGCAAGGTCGGATAACCTCAACACCTTGACGAATCACTTGACCGCCATGCGTGTTATCGCCGTCGCTCATCCCCACCCTGTGAACCGCTCTCCTCGCCACAGACCGCAATCCCATGGCACATATTGCGCGTTTTACCCGCTCGACCCAAGGTCCCGACCCGGTCTGGTGTCGATGATCCGCTGGGCTCTGGAGCTCACGGGAGAGCGAGTTATGCGACTTGTCAGCTCGATCACGATTGCGTCGGTGTTGGGGGTCTGTGGTCCAGCTTGGGCTCAGCAGTCCCCCGGTTCGCCGGCCAGCTCGGGAGCTTCCCAGAGCGCCGAGATGGTGGCGGTCGAAGTGCTCCGGCCCGATGGAACCAAAGAGCTCAAGCTGGTGCCGAAGGATTCGATCCCCGCGGGGGCGGTGGTGCTGGCCCATCAGCCCGGCGCGGACCCGTCCAATGTTTCCAGTTCCGCGGCGTCGCGCGCCGCGTCTCTGCGACCGATCCACAAGGGACTGACGGTGACTCGCAAGGGCAGCTTTGCGGGCACGCCCGTTTCGACCAAGTCCGGGGGTGCGGGAACACTTCCGGGCGCGGCGCCCGGGAGCGGCCAGGGCGGAAGCGGCGGCAAGAGCCCGTCCGGCCCTACGTTCGGCACAGAAGGCGCAGATCCCGGGGTCGGGTCGTCCTGGCGACCGATCGGTCCCCGGGGCGGCGGCGCGGGCTCCACGGGGTCGACCCCGACTGCGCTGTTCACCGTCGACAAGAACACCGGTGGCGGCGTCATCGTGAAGTGGTTCGACCCCTCGACGGATTCGATCAAGACCACCGTTCAGCGGCAGACGCAGGACGGCCCAGGCTCCTGGGGCCCGACGCGCGAGTTCAGCGTGGGGCCGACCCTGCGTGTTTTCAATGACCGTCCGGGCGCCGGCATCCACCGCTACCGAGTGGCGGGGGTGAACCGGGTCGGCGCGTCGCCGTTCACCGACTGGGTGACCATCGAGATTGCCGCGACGGTCCCCAACCCCCCGTCGGATCTGGAAGTCGCGAGCATGCCCCCGCGGCTGTCGTGGTCTGACAACTCGGACAACGAGTCGCGCTTCGAGATCGAGCGAGAGAAGCAGAGCGGTGCGCAGTGGGGCGCGGCGGCGGATATGACCGTTTCGGCGGACTCGACGGGAGCCGTCGATGCGCCCGGCACCGGGCGCTTCCGGTATCGCCTTCGCGCGGTCAATGAACTCGGCGCTTCGGCGTTCACGGACTGGGTCGAGTACGCGGTGCAGGACACTCCGCCCAACGCGCCGGCCGACCTGACGCTCATCGGCTTCGACGCCGGGAACAAGCCCCGCCTGGTGTGGGTGGACAATTCTTCGAACGAGACGAGCTTTGAACTGGAGCGCCAGACACAGTCGGGTGCCCAGTGGACCGCACTGATGAGCACGCAGATCGGGGCCGATACGACCACGCTGGTGGACAACCCGGGGCAGGGCACGTTCCGCTACCGCCTCCGGGCCGTGAACGGGTCGGGTACTTCGGCGTTCACGCCGTACACCGTCGTGACGGTGGCCGACGGTCTGCCGAGCACTCCCGGGAATTTTGCGGCCGTTGACGGCGGCGACGGAACGACCATCTCCATCACGTGGCTGGACACCTCGTCCAACGAGTCGGGGTTCGAGATTCAGAGAGAGCGGCAGTCGGGGCAGACCTGGATTCAGGGCGTGACGTTGAATCCGCAGGCCAACACCGTCGCCTTCAACGACGGTCCCGGGGCGGGCGTGTTCCGCTACCGCATCCGCGCCGTAAACGCCGTCGGTCCCTCCCCGTACTCGGCGTGGGCCATGGCTTCGGTCGTCAGCGCGCCCCCGACCACTCCCGAGGGCGTGGTTGCGAGCGACATGGGCACCCGGCGTGCTCTGTTTTCGTGGACCTACGAGAAGTTTGATGCCACGGGGTTTGACCTCGAGCGGAGCCCTGCGTTCTCGTCGGGGACCGTGAGCGTCGACTCGAGCGTTCACGGCTACGTAGACCCCTGCGGCCCGGGGGTGTTCAGCTACCGCGTGCGCGCCGTCGGTCCTTCGGGCGCGTCGTCGTTCAGCGGGTGGGCGCCGGTGACGGTGTCCGAGATCCCGCCGGCGGCGCCCAGCGACCTCGTGGCCACCGACACGGGCAGCCAGAACCAGATCCGGCTGCTGTGGACGGACAACTCGTCCAATGAAGCGGCCTTCCGCCTGCAGCGTCAGACGATGCAACCCGACGGTTCGTGGGGTGCGGCGGTGGACCTGGCGAACGTGGGCGCGGACGTGGTGCAGACGATCGACGCGCCCGTCACCGGCAAGCACCGGTACCGGGTCTGCTCGACGAACTCGGCGGGCGACTCGGCGTGGACACTGTGGATCACGGCGTCGCTCTCGACAGGCTGGACGCCGCTGGTCCCGAGCAACGACACGCGCATGGTCTACGTCAGCAGTTCCACCGGCAACGACAGCAACAGCGGGCTGAGCGAGGGCGCGCCCGTGAAGACCATCCTCCGCGGGTATTCGCTCCTCCGTCACAAGTACCCCGACTGGCTCCTCCTGAAGACCGGCGACACGTGGAAGGAAGGCTTCCCGTACTGGAAGCTCTGCGGGCGATCGGCGACCGAGCCCATGGTGATCTCCAGCTACGGCGCTGGCGACCGCCCGCGCATCGACAACCCGCCGAACACCGCCGCGTTCCCCCGCTCCGGCGGCGGCGGTTCGCCCCCGAGCATCGACCACATCTGGCTCGTGGGCCTCGCGTTCGCGTGCTCGGATTACAGGGGTGACACGCAGACCCTCGGGTTCTCGTGGAACGGGGCGGGCTCCAACATCCTGATCGAGGACTGCCTCTTCCAGGGCTACCTCAACAACATCTCGATCCAGGGCAGCGCGGCCGAGCCCGTGAAGAACGTGACGATCCGGCGCAGCTTGATCATCGACGCCTACTCGAAGGAGTCCAACGGCCACGCGCAGGGCATCATCACCGGCTTTGTCGACGGCCTCAACATCATCGAGAACGTGATCGATCACAACGGCTGGAAGGAGGGGGTCGGGAACGCGACCATCTTCAACCACAACATGTACATCACGAGCGACAACTCCAACGCCGTCGTGCGCGGCAACATCATCACCCGCGCCTCGTCGCACGGCCTGGCGCTGGGCTGCGGCGGCGTGGTGGAGGAGAACCTCTTCGTCCGCGACGCGCTGGCCGGGTTCGTCGGCAAGGCCGCCAGCACGGTGCGGAACAACGTCGTGCTCGAGGGCACCGACATCGCCACCGACATCCTGCGCGGGTACGGCTTTGAGATCCAGCAGGTGCCGGCGAGCCCGCCGACGGTCATCGAGAACAACATCATCGCCAACAAGCTCTCGGCGAACACCTACGCGTCGGCGCTGAACGTCGGGTTCTCGACCAACCCCGCCTACCCGCCGCCCGGCACGATCATCTTCCGCAACAACATCGTGTACAACTGGAAGGCCGTGGGCTTCAACGACCCCACGGAGCCGGACCGCTACGGGAGCGTTACGGTCTCCAACAACGTGTTCTCCGAGCCCTCGCTCCCGTCCCGCATGGTCTACCACTCTCCCTCGACCGTGGATACGACGCGGATCACGTTCTCGGGCAACACGTATAACTACGTGGGCAACAGCCCCTTCGCCGTCGGCGGCTACGACGTGTCGCTGGCGCAGTGGAAGACGATGACCAAGGAATCCAACCTCTCGACCGCGCCGCGGATCTTCGCGGGCGCCAGCTACACCACCGCGAGCTACAACGCGTCGTTGGGCGGCCAGGCCACGTTCGAGGCGTACATCAACGAGTGCCGCAAGCAGTCCAGGCTCAACTGGCGCGATGCCTACACCGCGGCCGCTTTCAACGCGTACATGAGGGACGGCTTCAAGTGATCGGTGCGGCCACGGATCGGGGGGCTCGCCCGTTCGGGCGGCCCCCGCGGGCAACTCCCCGCTGATCGCCTATGCGGACGATCGGATATCTCATCCCGGAGTTTCCGGGCCAGACGCACGTGTGGATGTGGCGCGAGATCGCCCACCTCCGCGAGTGGGGCCTGCCCGTCCGCATCTACTCGACCCGCCCGCCGCCGGACCGCGACCGGGCCCGTCACGCGTTCGCCGCCGACGCGGAGCGCGAGGCCGTGTTCCTCTGGCCCAGGCGGTTGACCGAGGTCGCGGGGGCGGTGGTGTGGGCGCTGTTCACCCGCCCCCTCGCGCTGTTGAAGTGCGTCGGGTTGGGTTTCGGACTGCCGGTCAACACGGGCCCGGCGTGGCGGACGGTGCTGCCGCTGGTGGTCCCGGCGTGCGTGCTCGCGCGGGACGCCGCGGGCGAGGGCGTCGGCCGCCTCCACTGCCAGAGCGCCAAGGGCTGCGCGATCCTGGGCATGATGGTGCGGAGACTGATCGGCATCCCGTACTCGCTGGTGATCAACGCCAACCCCGACTGGTGGGGCGGCGCCATGCACGAGAAGCTGGGAGAGTCCGACCTGATCGTGACGCATTCCACGTGGATCCTTGAGCAGATCCGGCACGACTACCCGGAGATCGAGCCCGCGCGGGTGCTCCGAGCCCCGGTCGGGGTCGACACGAGGCGATGGCTGCCGCGTGACAAGGGCTCGGAGGATGCGCGTCGTCCGTTCCGCGTGGTCACCGTCGGCCGCCTGCACGTCAACAAGCAGCACGACCTGGTGATCCGGGCGGTCGCCGCGCTGATCGCAGGTGGACGCGACGTCGCGCTGCGACTCGTGGGGGGGGGGCCCGACGAGGCCCGGCTCCGAGCGCTCATCGACGAACTGGGCGTGGCGGAGCGAGTGATGCTGGTCGGGTCTGTGAGCGAGGACCGCGTGCTCGACGAGGTCCGCCAGGCCGACGTGTTCGTGATGGCGTGCGCCGAAGAGGGACTCGGCGTCGTGTTCATCGAGGCGATGTCGTGCGGTCTGGCGGCGATCGGCCCGCGCTCCGGGGGCGTGCAGGAGATCATCACCAGCGGAGAGAACGGGCTGCTGGTGGAGCCGGGCAGCGTCGCGGCGTTCGCCGACGCGATCGGGTCGGTGATGGACGACCCGGGCCTGCGCGACCGCCTAGGCCGCGAGGCGCGCCGATCGATCGTGGAGCGGTTCGACAGTCGCCTGGGGGCGCGCACGCTCTTTGAGAGGCTCAGCGGCGGCGTGCCGGCCGAATCGCCCGCGCAGTTTGCCGCGGCGACGTGAGATGGCCCGCGTTCCGCACGCCCCGATCGCCGCTCCGATTCGGAACCACGAGTGACCTCCGCAACACTTCCCATGCCCGCAGCCGCGAATCCCGTGAACAGCCGCACGCGCCTACCGCGCGTGCTGCTGATCGCAGAGGCGGCGAATCCCGAGCTTGTCAGCGTTCCTCTGGAAGGGTGGTCCCACTCGCGGGCCATCGCCCGCATCGTCAACGCCCACATGGTCACGCAGGTGCGCAACCGGGAGGCCATCCTCCGCGCGGGGCTCCCCGAGAGCGAGTTCACGTCCATCGATTCCGAGGCCGTGGCTCGCCCGCTGTGGCGGCTCTCCGAACTGCTCCGCGGGGGTGCCGGCAAGGGCTGGACGCTGGTGACGGCAATGCAGTCGCTGACGTATCGATACACCGAGCGGCTGATCTGGAAGCAGTTTCGCGAGCGCATCCTGGCCCGTGAGTTCGACCTTGTGCACCGCCTGACACCGCTGAGCCCGACGATCCCGAGTTCGATCGCGGCGCACTGCGCCCGGGCGAAGGTGCCGTTTGTCATCGGGCCCCTCAACGGCGGCGTCCCGTGGCCGCGCGAGTTCGATGCGGCCCGCCGACGCGAGAGGGAGTGGCTCAGCTACGTGCGGTCGGCCCACAAGCTCGTGCCCGGCTATCGATCCACGCGCCGGCACGCCAGCGCGGTGATCGTGGGCTCGCGCGACACGTTCGCGCAGATGCCCGCGCGGTACCGCGAAAAGTGCGTGTACATCCCCGAGAACGCGGTCGACCCGGAGCGGTTCCCCGACACGCCACTCGCCGCGCGGGAGATCCCCGCCGCGCCGCTGCGCATCGCGTTCGTGGGGAGGCTCGTGCCGTACAAGGGAGCGGACATGCTCCTGGACGCCGCGGCGCCGCTGATCCGCGCGGGCAAGGTGGTCGTCGACATCATCGGCGACGGGCCGGAGATGGGCCGCCTGCGGACGATCGCGGAGCGCGAGACGCTGGGCGCGGGTGTCATCTTCGCCGGGTGGATCGACCACCGCCAGCTCCAGGCCAGGCTGCAGGCATCGCACGTGTTCGGCTTTCCCAGCATCCGCGAGTTCGGCGGCGCGGTGGTGCTCGAGGCGATGATGCTCGGGCTGGTGCCGGTCGTGATGGATTACGGCGGACCGGGCGAGCTGGTGACGCCGTCCACGGGGTTCACCGTGCCGATGGGGCCCAGAGAGTCGATTGTGCGTGCGTTCCGCGAGGTGCTGGAGGCGCTGGCGGGAGACCCGGCGCGCCTGGGGCCCATGAGCCGCGCGGCTCGCGAACGGGTCCGGACCTCGTTCACCTGGGACGCCAAGGCGCGCCAGGTGCTCGAGGTCTATCGGTGGGTGCTGGGCGAGCGCGGCAAGCCAGACTTCGGGATGCCGCTCGGCGATCGTGGCGACGCGGGCGAAGGGCCGGGTGCGACCGTCGAAACTCAGTGAGCATCGCATGACAGCAACGGAAGTGAATTACCAGAATCCGGCGGGCATCGCGACGCGTGGCGCGACGGGCGGCGCGGCGGTGCACGAGACGGTGATCCAGCCCCGCACCGGCTGGGTGCCGATCGACTGGCGCGAACTGGTCGAGCACCGTGAGCTGCTGTACTTCCTCGTGCTGCGCGATGTCAAGGTTCGCTACAAGCAGACGGTGCTGGGCGTGGTGTGGACCGTGCTGCCGCCCGTGCTGTCGATGGTGATCTTCACCTTCATCATCGGAAAAATGGGGAACATGTCCTCCGATGGCGTGCCGTACCCCGTCTTTGTGTTCTCAGGTCTCGTGCCCTGGACGTTCTTCTCCAACAGCGTGGGTCAGGGGTCCCAGAGTCTGGTGAACCAACAGGCCCTCTTGACCAAGATTTACCTGCCGCGCATGTTCATCCCCGCCGGAACGATCGGCGGCGCGCTGGTCGACATGATGATCTCGATGGTCGTGCTGGCGGTGGTGATGGCGATTTACGGACAGCCGGCGGGGTGGGGCGTGGTGGCGCTGCCGTGCCTGGTGCTTCTGGCGGTGATGTCCGCGGTGGGGGTGACCCTGGCCCTTGCCGCGCTGACGGTGAGCTACCGCGATTTCAGGTACGTGATCCCGGTCATGATGCAGGCCTGGCTTTTCTTGAGCCCCGTGGTCTATCCCGTGTCGAACGTGCCCGAGAGATTCCGCTGGATCCTGGCGCTCAACCCGATGACGGGCGTCATCGACGGCTTCCGGTCGGCCCTGTTCGCCAAGCCGTGGGACTGGTCGACGCTGACGATCTCGAGCGCCGTGGGCCTTGGCGTGATGGTCTTTGGACTGTTCTACTTCCGCCGCACGGAGCGCCGATTCGCCGACGTGGCGTGAGGACGCTCGCGCAGGAACACCACACGATGTCGAACTCCGCCATCAGCATCGAACACCTCGGGAAGATGTACCGGATCGCCCACGCCGGGCGGCGCACCGACTCGTTCCGCGAGCTGATCACCAACGCGGCGACCGCGCCGTTCCGGCGGTTCAAGCAGCTCGGAGGCGGCGAGGTCGGCACGGAGGAATTCTGGGCCCTCAAGGACATCAACCTCGAGATCCCCCACGGCGAGGTGCTCGGGCTCATCGGCCGCAACGGCGCGGGCAAGTCGACGCTGCTCAAGGTGCTCAGCCGCATCGTGGAGCCGACCGAAGGACGCGCGGTGCTCCGCGGCAGGGTCGCTTCGCTTCTGGAGGTGGGGACGGGCTTTCACCCGGATCTCTCAGGGCGTGAGAACATCTACCTCAACGGTTCGATCCTGGGGATGAAGAAAGCCGAGATCGACCGCAAGTTCGACGAGATCGTCGCGTTCGCGGAGATCGAGCGGTTCCTGGATACGCCGGTCAAGCGGTATTCGTCGGGCATGTACGTGCGACTCGCGTTTGCCGTCGCGGCCAATCTCGACCCTGAGATCCTCGTGGTGGACGAGGTTCTGGCCGTAGGCGATGCGGAGTTCCAGAAAAAGTGCATCGGAAAGATGCGCGACGTCTCCCGCGGGGGAGGGCGGACGGTGATCTTCGTGAGCCACAATCTGGCGGCCGTGCGACACCTGTGCACCACTGGCGCCGTGCTCTCCGGAGGGAAGCTTCTCTTTGTCGGAGAGCGCGAGGAAGCAATCGCCCGGTACATGGCGGCGAGCCCGTCGCGGTCGGGCGATGCGGACGACCTTTCGCGATTCCGTCCCTCGTGGGCCCGACCGATTATCACCGGCGCGCGGATGTGCGACGCCGACGGGGCGGAAACGGCCTTGCTCTCCGCCGGCTCGCCGATGTCGATCGAGATGTCCTTCAAGGCCCCGCCCGACGGGCGGTGGCGCCACCCGCACATGGGAGTCACGTTCCACCACGAGGTGTACGGCACGGTGGCGGGCGTCAACACGCGGATGGCCGGGTACACGCCCGACGCGTCGCTGCGGGATGGCGGCGTGATGCGGCTGATGCTCGACCGCCCGCCGTTCATGCCCGGGAGCTACGTGGCGGACGTGTGGTTCGCCGACGCCGAGAGCGACCTGGACACGCTGACCGCGTACCTGCGCTTCCGCGTGGAAGAGGCCGACGTATACAACTCCGGCAAGCCGCCCATCGCGTCGCTCGGAGTGGTGTTTCTCGATCATCGATGGGAAAGCGAGCCCGCGGGCGGGCGCGGTGACGCCGCGCCCTGGCCGGCGGCCGCGACTCCCACCAGCGTGCCGAACATCTCGGAGGGTGCCGCATGACCGCCATCGCCGCGACCGCCACGAACGAACTCGCCGCCGCATCGCGGACGCCCCCGCGTCAAGCGGGGCTCCTTGAGAAAATCTGGACGTACGCCCTCTTCCGCGGGCAGGTCACCGGCGTCCGCGCCGACATCGCCGCGGGCAAGGCGATGATCCGCAGCGCCGGGGCACCGCGCCGAAAGGTATTCACGTTCACGAGCGAACAGGAACTCACCGCGCTCGGCCGACTCGCGCTCCAGGTGCCGCGCGGGATGGCGGCGCTGGAGATCGGCGCGTACCTGGGCGCCTCCAGCCGTTACCTGGCGTCCGGTCTGTCGCGGCGCGGCGGGCGGCTGTACTGCGTCGACACCTGGAACAACGAGACGATGCCCGACGGCATCCGGGACACGTACGCCGAATTCACTCAGAACCTCGGCCCGCTCTCCCGGTGGGTCGTTCCTGTGCGCAAGCGGAGCGAGGACCTTGTCGCGGCCGACGTGCCGGAGCGCATCGGCCTGGTGTTCATCGACGGCGACCACAGCTACGAGGCGTGCCGCCGGGACTTTGACATCGTGCAGCAGTTCCTGACGGAACAGTCGGTGATCGCGTTTCACGACAGCATCCAGTGGGAAGGCGTTTCGCGCGTGATCGGCGAGGTGCTCGCCGATGGCAAGTGGGCGATGGCAGGGCTGGCGGACAATCTTCTGTGGGTGCGCCGCTCGAAGTGGTCCGTGAAGAACGCCAATGGCTGAGACCACGTCCAATCCCGTGCCGCGGGTGTCGGTCCTGATGCCGGTGTACAACGCGCAGCGCTACTTGGCCCAGGCCGTCGAAAGCGTTCTGGCACAGACGTGGCGCGACTTTGAGCTGATCGTGATCAACGACGGTTCCACCGATGAATCGGAGGCCATGCTGCGCCGTTACGCGGCCGCCGACTCACGCGTGCGCCTCGTCAGCCGCCCCAACACGGGCTACGTGGTGGCGCTCAACGAAATGATCGGGCTGGCCCGCGGCGATCTGCTGGCCCGCATGGACGCCGACGACGTGTGCCTTCCCGCGCGGTTCGAGCGTCAGGTCGCGTACATGGACCAGCACCCGGAGTGCGCGGCCTGCGGCTGCCGCGTGCAACTGATCGACGCGGACGGTGACGCGCTCAGAGACATGTCGGCTTCGACGACGCACGAGCAGATCGACGCGGCCCACCTGGCCGGGCGCGGCGGTGAAATCGCCCATCCCGCGGCGATGATCCGCGCCTCTGCCATGCGGAAAGTTGGCGGCTACCGCACGGACCTGGCGCCCGCGGAGGATCTTGACCTATTCCTGCGTCTCGGGGAAGTCGGGAGCCTCGCGAACCTGCCCGATCGGCTGCTCCAGTACCGCGTCCACTTGCAGAGCGTCGGGCATACGAAGCGAGCCCTTCAGCGTGCCAACGCCGCTCGCGCGGTGCGAGACGCCAGACAGCGTCGAGGACTCCCCGACGTCGGTGCCCCGCCGGACACCGACTCGCCCGTCGATCCCGCGGCAGAGCAGGTCGCGTGGGCGTGGTGGGCCCTTGCGGCGGGAAACCGCGGCACATCGCGCAAGCACGCCGCCCGCGCCCTCCGCCAGGCCCCGTGGCGGGCCGCATCCTGGAAGGTGTACCTCTGTGCACTGCGGGGCTACTGAGTTGAATGCGGTCGAGCCATCCGCGCCGTCCGCCGACCCGGGCCCGCGGGCTGGTCGCCGACCGTTGCGCGTGACGTTCGTCCTCCCCTACGCGAGCCTGGGCGGGGGCATTCGCGTTGTCGCCGTTCACGCCGAGCGGTTGCGGCGCCGCGGGCACACGGTGACCGCCGTGTCCGTGCCGCTTCGGCCGATCGGTCTCGTGGATCGAGTGAAGTCGATGGTGCGCGGAGAGCCGGTGCCTCCGCGCAGGCCCAAGGTCACCCACTTTGATCGCCTCGCTGTCTCGCACCGCGTGATCGAGAGCGCGAGGCCCATCGATGATTCGGATGTTCCCGACGCCGACGTCATCGTGGCAACGTGGTGGGAGACCGCCGAGTGGGTGAGCCGGATGTCCCCTGCCAAGGGCGCGAAGGTCCTCTTCGTCCAGGGGTACGAGGTGTCGGGCGCGCCCACCGATGTGCGTCTCGAAGCGACGTGGCGGCTGCCGATGCACAAGGTCGTGGTTTCATCCTGGCTCCAGACTCTCGCGAGGGATCGGTTCGGCGATGCTCACGCGTCACTGGTGACCAACCCGGTGGACACGCAGAGGTTCGACGCGCCGCCGCGCGCCAAGCAAAGGGTTCCGACGGTTGGCCTCGTCTATTCACCCGCGGCATGCAAGGGGCCGGACTTGCTCGCGCGAGCGCTCCGGTTCGCGGTCACGCGGATCCCCAATCTGCGCATCGTCGCGTTTGGCCTGGATCCCCTGCAACGGTCGGCGGGGTTTCCTTCGAGCATGCGGTTCGAGCGACAGCCGGTTCACACGCGAATCGTCGAGCTGTACTCGTCGTGCGATGCGTGGCTCTTTGGCAGCCGCGCCGAGGGGTTCGGACTCCCGATCCTGGAGGCCATGGCGTGCCGCACGCCGGTCATCGCCACTCCCGCGGGGGCCGCGCCCGAGTTGCTCGCCGGCGGCGGCGGGTTCCTGGTTGGCGCCGAAGACTCCGAAGCGATCGCGTCGCGCATCGAGCAGGTCGCCGCGATGACCGATCCGCAGTGGCAGGAAATGTCCGAGCGGGCCCGCGCGACCGCGCTTCGCTACGACGCCGATGCGAGCGCCGCCACACTCGAGG
The DNA here is from genome assembly GCA_044223975.1 of Phycisphaerales bacterium. Lineage (GTDB taxonomy): Bacteria > Planctomycetota > Phycisphaerae > Phycisphaerales > UBA1924 > CAZCPB01. Next base: position 120,102 of record JBGALI010000001.1, read on the forward strand.
CCGCGCTCGATCTTGCCGTCCTTCGCGCGGAGCGCGGCGAGATCGCGGGTGGGGCAGGGTTGGTCGCGCCATGACCCGCCGCTCGGACCGCTCCGGCTGCCTCAAGGACCATATCCGCCGGCGCGCGTCCGCCCCTCTCCCGCGCGTCGGCTGAATCGAACCCCATGTCTGTGCACATCGCCATGTTCGGTTGGCCCCTCGTGGTGGCCGTGCTGTTCGTGACCCTGCCCGCGCGCCGGGCCGTGATTGCCGGGATCCTCGCCGGATGGCTGTTCCTGCCCAACGCGGGCTATCCGATCGACTCCCTTCCCGATTACACCAAGCTCTCCGCCACGACCATCGTCGTGCTCATGGGCGCCGTGCTCTTTGACTTCCGGACCCTCTCGACCTTCCGGCCGACGTGGTACGACCTGCCGATCACGGTCTGGTGCGTCTGGCACTTTGTCTCCTCGGTCGCGACCGGGTACGGCGCCTGGGACGGCATCTCTCAGTTTCTCAACCAGTTCGTCGGCTGGGGAGCGCCGTACCTCCTGGGGCGCGTCTACTTCCGCGACCTTGCCGCGGTGCGTGAACTGGCCGTGGGCTTGTTCATCAGCGCTCTGGTCTACCTGCCGCTGGTGGTGTTCGAGATCCGCATGAGCCCGACGTTGCACACCTGGGTTTACGGATTCCACCAGCACAGCATCATTCAAGCCAAAAAGGGCGATTACTGGCGCCCGACGGTGTTCCTGCCGCACGGGCTTGCGGTAGCGATGTTCATGGCCTCGGGCGCGATCGTCGGGTTTGGTCTGTGGCGATCGGGCGCCGTACGTGCCATCCGTTCGGTGCCGATGGGGTGGCTGGTGTTCGCGGTCGCCGCCGCGACGGCGCTCTCGAGTTCGATGGGCGCCACGGTGCTCATGGTGGTTGGTCTCGGCGGGCTGTGGGTGATCGGGCGCTTCAAGAGCCGGGGGCTGGTGCTGGTGATCCTGGCGTTCCCACTCCTGTACGTGTTCACCCGGGTGATCATGGGATGGGACGGGCGGGCGCTCATCGATCTTGCCGGGGAGGTCAGCTCCGACCGCGCCGGTTCGCTGCGGACGCGGATCAACAGCGAGACGGCCTCGATCGGGCAGTTGCAGGGGGCGTCGTTCCTGTACGGGCTCGGGCGGTTCATCGGGGCCGGCATGGCGGTGGAAGAGGGCGGTCCGGTCATCATCGCCGACGCTTACTGGCTCATCGCATTCATCCGCACCGGCGCGGTGGGATTGCTCTCCATGATGGCCACCCTGCTCCTGCCGTGCTGGATGTGCCTCCGGCGGCTCCCGCCCCGCGTGTGGATGGACCCGCGGGCGGCTCCCGCGGTCTCGCTGAGCGTGGTGGTCGCGCTCTGGATGTCGGACAACATGTTCAACGCGATGCCCAACCCGATCTTTCAGGTCGCCGCGGGGGCCGTGCAGACCGCCGTGGCGGCGCTGACGGCGCGCCACGCGGCTTCGAATCAGGCGGCTCACGGCCCCGTGGCGCGGGCAGGCACGGGGGCGGTACGGTCGTGATCGAGACGACCATGAAAGCACTCCGCTCCAGTGGGCTGGCGGGCGCCTACGCCGCGCTCGTCGGCCCTGTCGGCGCGGTGATTCTCATGTACCACAGCGTGGCGGACGCATCGGCCGCGGAGTGGATCGACCCCGCGAACCGCACGGCACCCGCCGAATTCGTGCGGCAGATGGAGTTCCTCGCGGCTCATCGGGCGGTGGTCTCGATGCACAGCGTTGCCGAGGCCGTGCGGGGCCGCGTGGAACTGCCGGTCGGAGCGGTCGCCATCACGTTCGACGACGGCTATCTCGACACGCTTACGCAGGCGGCGCCGGTGCTCGCGCGGTTGAACCTGCCCGCAACGCTCTTCCTTCCGACGGCGTACATCGACTCGGCCGAGCCGCAATGGATCGATCGGGCGTACTCGGCGTTCCGTTCGCGCACGCTGCATCGGCTCGACCTTTCGGGTGTCCTGGACCAATCCGCGGATGTGTCGAGCCAGTTCGGGCTCGACCGTGCGTACGCCCGGCTGTGCGGAGCGCTGCTCGGCGCCGGCAAGAGCGAACGATCCGAGATCCTCGAGTGTGTGGAGGGCCAGCTCCGCCCGTCCGCCCGCCCGGACCGCACCACGATGAACTGGGATGATGTGGCCCGGCTGCGTCGCGAGTACCCGCTCTTTTCGATCGGCGGCCACACGCTGACCCATCGCGACCTCAGCGCGTGCAACGCTCGTGAAGCCGGCGACGAGATCACGGGGTGCCTCGAGAGAATCGAGGCCGTCATCGGCGAGCGGCCGGTCCACTTTTCGTTCCCGTACGGTCGTTCGTCCGAGGTTTCACGCCACGCCGCTCGCGCGGCGGGGCTTGAGGCCGCCGTCGCGTCGGGCTCCGTTCCCCGAGCCCGCCCGGGATCCGATCCGTTCCGCCTGTCGCGCATCGCGGCACCATCGTCGGTCGGCGCGCTCGCGGCGTTCACGCACCCGGCGTACCCGGACCTGCCGCTCACCCTCACCGGGCATCTATGAGCTCCGCACGAGTCACCGTGGTCATTGTCACCTGGCGATCCGCGTCGTCGATCGGCGATTGCCTGCGCCCCCTGCGGGAGGCGTGCGCAGCGGGCGTGTGCGAGTGCGTCGTAGTGGACAACGCAAGCCCCGACGACACTCGTGCGATCCTCCGCGAGCACGAATCGTGGGCGCGCATCGTTGACAGCGGGGGGAACATCGGATTCGGTCGCGGGTGCAACCTGGGCCTGAGCGTCGCCACAACCCCGTACGTGATGTTCCTGAACCCCGATGCGCGCGTGGCCGCAGAGACGATCCGGACCCTCGAACGGTTCATGGATCAACACGAGCGTGCCGCCATCGCGGCGCCCGCGATCCACGAACCGGACGACGCGGTCCAGCACGTCGGTGTCCGGACTTCTCCCGGCGTGATTCTGCGCGAGGCTTCGGGGCGCCCGGTTCTTCGCACGCCGGTCCGGCCCGGTGCGGCGCCCTTCAGGACGGATTGGGTCTGCGGCGCGGCGATGTTCTGCCGCGCGGAGACGATCCGGTCCCTGGGCGGGTTTGATCCGCGTTTCTTCCTGTACTTTGAGGAAACGGACCTGTGCCGGCGCGTGGAGCACGCGGGGATGGAGATCTGGGCCGTCGGCGAGGCCGTCGCGCACCACGCCAACGCCGTCAGTGCCCGCGCCGCGTCGCGCCCCATGTTCGCCGGGTGCATCGCCGAGCACTATTTCCGTTCGCGCTTCTACTACCTCAGCAAGCACTGGGGATGGTTCGCGGCTGCGGTCACCGAGCTGGCCGAGATCGGGATCATGGGAGTCCGCGCGGCCATCTACTCCGTGACCGGCCGGTGCGGGAACCGCTTTGCAGAGCGCATGGTCGGGCCCGTGCTGCGGATGCCCGGCCCGATCCCCGCGCCGAGCCCTTCGGTCTCGTCGCCGGTGAAGGGGCGAGCATGACCTGGGATGTGCTCCCGGCGCGGGAACTGTCCGCGGAGGTCTGCTCGGCATGGGAGAGGCTGTGCGCCGGCAATCCCGAGTTGACGAGCCCGTACTTCTCTCCGCGATTTGCCGTTCATGTCGGGGCCGTCCGATCGCGGGCGATGATCGGGGTGTACAGCGAGTCAGGACAGATCCGCGCCGTGCTCCCGTTCGAGCGGGGCGTGCTTGGCCTCGGCCGCCCCATCGCCGGGCCGGTGTCCGATTACCAGGCGCTCATCGCGGCACCGGGCTTTGAGATGGACCCGCGCGAGGTGGTCCGCGGCTGCGGCCTTTCGGCGTGGTGCTTTGATCACCTGCTCGCATCGCAGACCGCATTCGCACCGTTCCACACCCGAGTCGTCGAGTCGCCGGTGCTCGACCTCTCCGGTGGGTACGAGGCGTACATCGAAGCGCGAAAGGCCGAGGGATCACAGGAGATCCGCAACCTGCCGCGCAAAGCTCGGAAGATGGAACGCGAAGTGGGTCCGATCCGGTTCGAGGCCCGGAGCACGGACCGCGAGGCCATGGCGGCGCTGCTCCGGTGGAAATCCGAACAGTGCCTGGCCACCAGCCACGCCGACGTGTTCAAGCCCCATTGGACCCGCGATCTGGTCGAGCGGATCTGGGGCGATCGCACGGACTCGTTCGAGGGGATCTTGTCCACGCTCCACGCGGGCGACACGCTGGTTGCCGCGCACTTCGGCATGCGGTCGAGCACGGTGTGGCACTGGTGGTTCCCGGTGTACAACCACGAGCACGCCCAGTACTCGCCCGGCATCATTCTCCTGATGAAGATGGCGGAGGTGGCCCCGTCGATGGGCCTCAACGCGATCGACTTCGGCAAGGGGGACAGCGAGTACAAGAACAGGCTGAAGAACCGTGCGGTGCTGGTGGCCGAGGGCGCGGTTGAACTTCCGTCCGTGCTCCGCACGCTTCGAAGCGTGCGGCGTTCCGCCGAGCTCTGGGCCGACCGCGGGGCGCTGGGCGTGCCAATCAAGCTCCCGCTCAAGGCGCTCGCCCGCTGGGAGCGGTCGAGAAAGTTCGCGTAACACCACTCACCCAGCCGTGCACATTCGCGAATCAATCTGGATCCGGGACCGCCTCGCCGCGATCCGCGATGAGGCCCTGTTCCCCGTTCTCGACGTGGGCTCGTCCACGCTGGACTACCGCACCAGGGTGCAGCCGTTCGTGGACGCCAACGTCTTCGCCCCGCTCCGCGCCCGCGGCGGCAAGGTGCTGCACACGGACATCAAGCAGGCCCGGGGCGTCGACATCGTGGGTGATCTGCTCGACCCCTCGTTCCGGGAGCGTCTGCGGTCCTTGGGTGTCCGCACCGCGCTTGTGAACAATCTCCTCCATCACTTGCCGGATCGCGCCCCGGTCGCCCGTGCCGTGGCGGAAATCGTTCCGTGCGGGGGTTTCATCCTCGTCAGCGGCCCTTACCGGTATCCGCGCCATTACGACCCGATCGAGACCATGTACCGACCGACGCCCGAGGAAGCCGCGGCAGAGTTCCCCGGCACGGAGATCGTCGAGCGCGCGATCATCGACTCCGGCAATTGGTGGTCCTGGACCGCCGGGGAGCGCGGCGGGCGATCGCTCGGGAGGTTCCTGATCCGGATCGCGGCGCCGTTCCACCGGCCGGGCGAATGGGCGCGAACCGTTCCGCATGTCCCGTACCTGTTCAAGCACATGAAGGCCTACGCCGCGCTGCTCCGCAAACGGTGATGACCCAGCCATCCGACATCGCCGCGGGACCGGGGGGCACCGGCATTGTCGTGATCGGCCGCGATCTCGGCCCTCGCCTGCTGCGCTGCCTGGATTCGGTGCGCGGTCTGGGATCCCCGGTGGTCTACGTCGACTCTGCGTCGTCCGACGCCAGCCCCGCAAGGGCTCGCGAGACGGGCGTGCAGGTGGTGGAGCTGGACCCGTCTGTGCCGCTCAGCGCCTCGCGCGGGCGTAACGAAGGCGTGCGCGTGCTCCGCGGGACGCATCCGGAACTGCAGTTCGTGCAGTTCGTGGACGGCGATTGCGAGCTGGATCCGGCCTGGCTGGGGCACGCTGTCGCGGCGATGAAGGCTGACGCCAACCTCGGCGTGGTGTGCGGGCATCTCCGCGAGAAGCACGCTGAGCGCTCGGCGGTCGCGCGGGTTTTGGACGTCGACTGGCGCGGCCCGGTCGGCGACATCGAGGCGTGCGGCGGGATCTTTCTCTGCCGGCTGGGCGCGTTCGCGCAGGCCGGGGGATTCTCGCCGGGGGTCGTCACGGGCGAAGAGGCCGACTTGTGCGCTCGGGTGCGCCGTGCCGGCTTCCGTGTGGTTCGCCTCGATGCCCCGATGGGCACGCACGATGCCGACATGCACCGGTTGAGTCAGTGGTGGGGGCGCACGGTGCGTGTCGGGCGCACGTACGCGCAAGCGGCCAAGCGAGCCGACGATGAGACCAGCCGCGGTGCCGCGCGCCGCGTCCGCAGCGCCCTGCTCTGGGGCGCGGCAGCGCCCGTACTCATGTCCGTCTGCTTCGTGGGCGGGTTCTGGTGGCGTCCGATGTGGTTGGGTCTTGCCGCGGCTGTGACTCTGCACGCGGTCTTCCTTGCAAGGGTGGGGATCCGCATGCGGGGCCGAGGCTTGGCGTCCCGTGACGCGGCCTGGTACGCCATCTTCACGCTGCTCGCCAAGTACGCGCACGCCGCCGGGTGCGCACGTTTCTGGGCACAAGCATGACCTCGATGCCCTCCAATCCAGCCGCCGACCAGCCTCCCCTCCGCATGGGCATCATGTGCTCGGGCACCATGTTCGAGGTGTGGCAGGCACGCTGCATCGAGGACCTCCTCGCGTTGGGCTTTGTCACGCCGGCCGTGCTTATCACGGATGCATCAAAGCCTCCGCAGCGCCCGCGCGGCTTGGGCAAGCTGAAAGCCGCGATCACCAGCCGCCGCACGGCGTGGAATCTGTACCACCGTCTGTTCGTTCGATCGGCCTCCCGCGCTTCTCGCCCCGTCGACCTCTCCGAATCGCTGACGGGCGTGCCGGTGCTCCGATGCCTCCCCGAGCGGCGAGGGCGATTCGCCTGCGAGCTCGCGCCGAGCGACACCGAGACGCTGCGGGGATACCGCCTCGACTTCATCCTGCGATTCGCTTTCGGCATTATCAAGGGCGAAGTGCTCACGCTCCCCCGTTACGGTGTCTGGTCGTTCCACCACGACGACCTGAGCGTCTACCGCGGACCACCGGCGTGCTTCTGGCCCCTGTACGAGAACGACCCGATCCAGGGCGTCACGCTCCAGCGCCTCACCGAGGGGATCGACAACGGTGTCGTCCTTTACACGGGGCACTTCAACGCCATCCGCCACTCGTACGTCCGCAATCGCGACGCGGCGTTCATGAGTGCTGCGCACTTCCCGGCCAAGGTCTGCCGCGACATCCGGTCCGGAAACTTCTCGCGTGTGCTGGGTGCGCCGTCTCCGACGCGAGCGCCCGTGCGCACAGTTCCCGGCAACGGCCAGACTGTTGTGTTCGCGCTGAAGATGGCGAAGCGAAAAGTGGGCAACGTCCTCGCGTCGTTGTTCCGCCACACGCAGTGGAACGTCGGGATCGTCGACGCTCCCATCGCGGAGTTTCTGAAGAACCCCAAACCGGCCCGCACGGACTGGCTGCCCACGGGCCGCCGCGGCTCGTTCGTCGCCGATCCCTTCGGCATCGAGCGGGCGGGGCGCACGGTCGTGCTCGCCGAGACGTTCGATGATCGCGAAGGCGTGGGGCGAATCGGCGCGCTGGACTGGTCCGATCCGGCGCGGACCCTGTCGACCGTGCTCACTCGCCCGTTCCACCTTTCATACCCGTTCCTGCTCGAGCACGAGGGCGAGATCTACTGCATCCCTGAGATGAACGAGAACCGGCGCGTCGAGCTTCATCGGGCCGTGGAGTTTCCTGCCCGGTGGGAGCTGACCGCGACGCTTGTCTCGGACGTTGCCGCGATCGATCCCACGCTGGTGCGGTGGGAGGGGCGCTGGTGGCTCTTTGCGGCGGTCAAGGACCGGTACACCGAGATCCGGCTCATGGCGTGGCACTCGGCCGATCTGCACGGTCCCTACACGCCGCACGCCTGCAATCCGCTCAAGTGCGATGTTCGTTCGTCACGGCCGGCGGGGACCCCCTTTGTGCACGAGGGACACCTGTACCGGCCCGCGCAGGACTGCACCCGCTCGTACGGCGGCGCCGTGGCGATCAACCGCGTGGTGACGCTTACGCCGACGGATTTCGAAGAAATCGCTGAAACGGTCGTGCGCGCCGACCCACGTTCTCCCTTCCCCGACGGGGTGCACACGCTCTCGGCGGTGGGGCAGCGGACGCTCATCGACGGCAAGCGAACGGTGTTCCTGCCGCGTGAATTCTTCGCTCAGCTGCGCCGGATGCTGCAGATCCCGTCCCGGGCGACCGCGCCCGGGGGCGGGTCGCTCCCAGCGCCTTCGCCCGCGGGAGCACGATCATGACCGTGGCCCGAGAGGCCGGCGCATCCTTTTCGGCACGGCACACCGTCTCTGAACCGATGGTCGAGACGTACATGCCTGAGTTCCTGAACGGCATTACGCGGGGATCGTGGAGCCAGACGGCAAGTCGCGCCGTGTCCTGGAACGGAACGGGTCCCACGAGGCCGGGCGCCCGCGCCAAGCGGCAGAGCTGGACGGAAGCCCGGGGGACCGGGTCTACTTCGATTTGACCGCGGCGGAAGTGGGCCCTGAAACACCATGCCCGCCCTCCGCACCGCACGCATGACCATCGCCCCCGATACCAAGACCGGAGTGTCCAATGGTGATGTCGATGCGCCCGCACGGCGCGCCGGGACCATCCCCGTGATCGCGTACCTGAACAGCGAGTATCCCAGCCTCTCGCACACGTTCATCGAACGTGAAGTCCGTGCCCTGCGCGAACGCGGCATCGAAATCCGCACCTTCTCGGTTCGAGCGCCTGGAAAGCACGCCACACTCGGTGAGGAGCACGCCCGCGCGGCCAAGGAAACCCAGGCGATCCTCGCCAGTCGGGCCAACCTTGTGTTCGACGCGCTGCGCGCCGCGGCGACCTCGCCGCTGTCGACCTTTCGGACGATCATCGCGGGCCAGCGCCTGGCCCCGCCGGGCGTTTCGTCACGAATCCGACACGCCGCGTACGCCCTTGAGGGCATCTGGCTTGCACGCCGCCTGCGCGAAGAGGGCATCGGCCACATCCACTGCCACATGGCCAACAACGGCGCCGCGGTCGCTCTCCTGGCATGCCGGTACGATCCCACGCTGACGTACAGCCTCTCCATCCACGGCTCGGCCGAGTTCTTCCACGTGGACACGTGGACGCTGGCCCCGAAGGTCGAGGGAGCGGTGTTCGTGCGGTGCATCTCAAACTTCTGCCGCGCCCAGATCATGGCGTGGACCAGCCCGGCGTGCTGGGATCGACTGCACGTGGTCCACTGCGGTATCGACGTGTCGCGATTTTCCGCAACTCCGCGAGAATCTTCCCGCACGCTTCGCCTGCTCACGGTCGGACGCCTGCACCCGATCAAGGGCTACCCGCTTCTGCTCGAAGCGTGCCGCACGATGTCCGACGAGGGGATCGACTGGACGCTGGACATGGTCGGGGACGGGCCGATGATGGGCACCCTCACATCGCACGCCGATCGCCTCGGGATCCGGAGCCGGGTCACCTTCAGCGGGGCGGTCGGGCAGGATCGCATCCAGCCGCACTTCGACCGCGCCGGGGTCATCGTGATCAGCAGCTTCATGGAGGGCGTGCCGGTCGTTCTGATGGAGGGCATGGCCAAGGGAATGGCGGTCCTCACGACGGCGGTGGGAGGGATACCGGAGCTGGTTGAGCCGGGCGTGAGCGCCGAAGTTGTTCCCCCAGGGTCCGCGGCCGCCCTGGCCGATGGCCTCCGCCGGCTTGCCGCGGCCGGTCCACGTCTGCCGGATATGGGGGCCGCCGGGCGCCGCAGGGTCCTCGCGGAGTTCTCCATTGAGCAGACGGCCACCGGAATGGCCGATCTCTTCTCTCGATGTCTCTCCCCTTCGGAACGCCACGCATGACCGCCGTGACCTCGGCTCATCCACCCGCAACGTCCGGCCGGCGTTATGCCGTGATCTCACCCTGCCGGAACGAAGAGCAGTTCATGCGCCGCACGCTCGACAGCGTAACCGGCCAGACCAGCCCGCCGGCGCTATGGGTGATCGTGGACGATGGCTCGACCGACAGCACGCCCAAGGTGCTCGCCGAGTACGCCGCCCGATTCCCCTACATCCGCGTGGTGCGGCGCGAGGACCGCGGCGTTCGCAGCGTCGGCCCGGGGGTTATCGAAGCCTTTTACGCCGGCCTCGACACGATCAGGCTCGACGAGTTCGATTATGTCTGTAAGCTCGACCTCGACCTCGACTTGCCCGTGCGCTACTTCGAGCGGCTCATGGAGCTGATGGAGGCCGAACCCCGCATCGGCACGCTCTCGGGCAAGGCCTATTACGTCGACGACGACGAGCGGCTGGTGAGCGAAAACATCGGCGACGAGGTTTCGGTCGGCGCCAGCAAGTTCTACCGCGTCGAGTGCTTCAGGCAGATCGGCGGGTTCGTCCGCCAGGTGATGTGGGACGGGATCGACTGCCACCGCTGCCGCATGATGGGCTGGATCGCCCAGAGCCGCGACGACACCGACATCCGCTTTATCCACCTCCGCCCCATGGGCACGAGCCACCAGGGCATCTGGACCGGTCGCAAGCGCCACGGCAGCGGGCAGTACTTTATGGGCACGGGCCTCTCGTACATGACCGCCAGCGCGATCTACCGCATGTTCAAGCCGCCCGTGATCGTCGGCGGCATCGCGATGTGGTGGGGGTACGTCCAGGCCATGATCGCCCGCAAGGCCCGCTACGACGACCCCGCCTTCCGCACGTTCCTGCGGCGCTACCAATGGGAGGGTCTCCTCCTCGGAAAGGCCCGCGCCGCACGCCGCGCCACCGATCGTCACGCCAATCTCTGGAACCCCGGTCGCCGGGAATCCTCACCGGCCAACGGAACCACCGCAACAGCGAGCGCCGCATGAAGACCGCCACTCCCTCCCGTCCCAAGGACAGCCCGACCATGAGCACGTACGAAACTCTCCGCGCCAAGCTCGCCACCGGCGACGCTCTCGTGGGAATCATCGGGCTGGGCTACGTCGGCCTGCCCCTTGCGCACGCCCTTCACGAGGGCGGCTTCCGCGTCCTTGGCTTCGATATCGATCAGTCGAAGATCAAGAACCTCGCCGAGGGCACCAGCTACCTCAAGCACCTCGGTGAGGAGATGACGACGACCCTCTCCCGCAGCAAGCGGTTCACCGCGACGATGGACTTCTCGCGTCTGTCCGAGCCGGACGCGATCATCGTGTGCGTCCCCACGCCCCTGGGTCGACACCAGGAGCCCGACCTCAGCTTCATAGTCAACTCGGCGCGCGACATTGGCAGGGTCCTCCGCAAGGGCCAGCTCATCGCGCTCGAATCGACGACCTACCCCGGCACGACGCGCGAGGACATGCTCCCCGCCATGCTCGAAGCCCAGCCCAAGGGAGCCGCGCCCCTGGCCTGCGGCGAGGATTTCTTCGTCTGCTTCTCCCCCGAACGCGAGGACCCGGGCCGCAAGTCCCACAACACAAAGACGACCCCCAAGCTCGTCGGCGGGCTCGACGCCCGGTCCACCGAGCTCGGCCGCCTGCTCTACTCCCGGGGCATCGAGAACATCGTTCCCGTTTCCAGCGCCGAGGTCGCGGAGGCCGCGAAGGTGCTGGAGAACACCTTCCGCGCGGTCAACATCGCTCTCGTGAACGAGCTCAAGGTCATCTTCTCGCGCATGAACATCGACGTCTGGGAGGTGATCGAGGCCGCGGCAACCAAGCCCTTCGGGTTCATGCCGTTCTACCCCGGACCGGGTCTTGGCGGTCACTGCATCCCGATCGATCCGTTCTACCTCACCTGGAAGGCGCGCGAGGTCGGCCAGCCCACCCGCTTCATCGAGCTCGCCGGCGAGATCAACACCCGCATGCCGCACTACGTCGTCGAGAACGTCGCCCACGCGCTCAACGAGAGCGGCAAGGCCGTCAACGGCGCCAGGGTGATGGTCATCGGCCTGGCGTATAAGCCCAACGTGGACGACACCCGCGAAACGCCCGCCGCCGAGATCATCGAACTCCTCGCCGAGAGCGGCGCCCAGGTGAGCTACCACGACCCCCTCGTGCCCGTCTTCCCCCCGATGCGCAAGCACAAGATCGAGATGCGGTCGACGCCGCTGAACGCCCAGACGCTCGGCGCGACCGACTGCGTCGTGATCGTCACCAACCATGAGGTGATCGATTACAAGGCCATCGCCGATCACGCACCGCTGGTCGTCGACAGCCGCAACGCGATGAAAGCGCTGCACGGTCGCAAGGCCCGGATCGTCAAGACCTGATCCGAAGGGGACCTCCCGGCGGCCCTCCCGCAATGCCGAACGTCGCCAGAGTCCGGCTGATGAACTTCGATCTCGACGCCGTGACCATGAACGGCGCGATCGACCACATCGCGCGCTCCATCGCGGGGGCCGAGGGCGGATGGGTCCTCACGCCCAACCTGGACATCCTCCGGCAGATCGTGTCGAACCCCGAGTCCCGCGCGCTGGCCGAAAGCACAACGCTCCGTCTCGCCGACGGCATGCCCCTGGTGTGGGCCAGCCGACTCAAGCGCACCCCGCTGCCCGAGCGGGTGGCCGGCTCTGATCTCGTCGCGCCGTTGTGCGCGCGAGCGGCCCGCGAAGGTTGGAGCGTCTTCTTCCTCGGCGGGAACCCGAGCGCCGCCGCGGATGCCGCCCGGGTGCTTAAGGAGCGATCTCCCGACCTTCGAGTCGCGGGGACCCGTTGCCCCCCGGTTGGGTTTGAGCACGACGAAGCGTACATGGCCGCGCTGGAAGCCGACCTGATAAGCGCGGACCCCGCCCTGGTCTTCGTGGCCCTGGGCGCGCCCAAACAGGAGCGGGTCATCGCACGCCTGCGTTCGCTGCTGCCGCGGGCGTGGTTCTTCGGGATCGGCGTGACGTTCAGCTTCATCAGCGGCGAGATCACCCGCGCTCCGCGCTGGGTCCGTGCGGTCGGACTCGAGTGGGCCCACCGGCTGGTTCAGGAGCCGCGTAGGCTTGCGCGCCGGTACCTCCTGCTGGGCTTGCCGTTCGCGGCCCGCCTCTTGGCCCGTTCCGTATGGGAGGGTGTCACCCGTCAGGGCCAAGTCTCCGCGTCTGCGAGTTCGGCATCCGCATCCGGATCTTGATCGAGTCTTGACACCCAAACATAACCAAAACACCTGTCTTCGCGTGAGCCCAACGCCCTGGCCGGTCATGGCCCGCTGCGGGCAGGCCGATACTCACCCGTGAACCGCGTGCGTGACGCGGTCGTAGGTCCGGCTGGAGAGGCCGAACAAACAGGACGACGCGGGTCCGAAAACACCCGCTCGTGAGAGGGATGGCCGTGGATTCCCCGGTCGCACGATCGAGTCGGGATGATGCTGCGCTGTTGGTGCGCGCGGAGGCTGGGCCGAGAGGTGGTGTCGTTCCGCACCTTCGCGCGGTGGTTGTCTTGGCCGGGTCGGTTCGCGAGACTCCGTTCAGCCGCGACCTGGGACGCTCTCCCCTCGATCTTCCGCTCCGTGACGGCGAAACAGTGCTGCAGACCTGGTGCCGCGGCGCCGCTGATCTGGCCCGCGCCCTCGGACTGGCCGATCTTCCGGTGCGCGTCCTGGTCAACCGCAGCGCCAAGCTCCCGGAATCGGTCTCCGCCGAGAGCGACATCCGTGTGACCGCGGAGTTTGACCCCCACGAGCTGCGCGGCAGCGCCGGCGTGCTCCGCGATATCGCCGAGGACTTTCGTCCCGACGACGTCATCTTGGTCGGCAACGCCTACCAGCTCGTTCTCGAGCCGCTCCCCGATTTGGTGGCCGCCATGGCCCGCGTCGGCGGCGACGTGACGATCCTCACCGGTGATGACCAGGGCCCGATGGGCCTGAAACTGATCCGCCGCGCGGCCCTCGAGCCGGTGAAGGCGAAGGGATTTGTGGACTTCAACGAACAGGCCATCCCGCTGATCGCCGCACAATTCGACGTGCGCGTGGCATCTTGCCCGGGGGCTCGCGCCATATCTCTCCGCACGCTCGACGGGTACATGGGCGCGCTCCGCCGGCTGCACGCCCCGCCGGGCTCCGAGTTTGACCCGCTCGCCGAGGACTGGTTCCGCACCTTCGCGATCATCGAGCCCGGGGCGGATGTCAGTGCGTCGGCCCGGGTTCACGACAGCGTGGTGCTGCGCGGCGCTCGCGTCGGCGTCGGCGCCGTCGTGGTGCGGTCTCTGGTCTGCGACGGCGCCTCGGTTGCTCCCGGGGAAGTCGTCTTCGATCGCGTCGTCGCGGCTCCCGGCGCCGCCCGGGCCAGGGAGAACGCCGCGTGATCCCCGCCATCCTCGCCAGGCAGGGCTGGACGATCTGGCACGCCGTCGCGGCCGTGGCGCTGACCGCCGCCGGGTTTTTCGTCACGTTCGACGCGTGGCGCGACATCGCTCAGATCGCGCGCGACGACGCCGAGCAGAGCCACGTCCTGCTCGTGCCCATTGTTGCCGCGTGGATGCTCTGGTCGCGGCGCGTGCGCCTGCGTCACTGCCCTCCCTCCGGCGAGTGGATCGGCCCGCTGCTCGTGGCCGTCGGGTGGCTGCTGGCGTGGTTCGGCTATCACAACATGGTGCAGGCGGCCTGGCACCTGGGCGCCGTGCTCATCGTTGTCGGCGCCCCGCTCACCGTCCTGGGCAAGAACGTGGTCTTCAAGTTCCTGCCCGCGTTCCTCGTGCTCATCTTCCTGGTGCCCGTCCCCGGCTCGGTGCGCCAGTTCATCGCCGTGCCCCTGCAGACGTACACCGCCGCCGTGACGCAGGCGATCCTCGAGACCTTCGGGGTCAACGTCGAGCGGGCCGGCAACGTGCTCACCATCAATGGGACGGAAGTCGCGGTGGCCGAGGCGTGCAACGGGATGCGCATGGTCTTTGCGTTGATCCTGGTGTCGTACGCGTTCGCGTTCGGTCTCCCGCTCCGCAATTCGGCCCGCCTCGTGGTGCTCCTGGGGAGCCCTGTCGCGGCCCTCATCTGCAACGTCATCCGCCTGCTCCCTACCGTGCTGCTGTACGGCTACGCCAACCACGATCTGGCCTCGCTCTTCCACGACGCCAGCGGCTGGCTCATGCTGCCGGTCGCGTTCCTGCTTCTCCTGGGCGTGCTCCGGGTGCTCAAGTGGGCGCTCGTCCCCGTCAACCGTTACACCCTGGCGTACCAGTAATGGCCCGCCGAATTCGAATGCCCGTCCTATGAAGCTGATCCCACTCTCGATCTCGATCGCGCTGCTCTCCGGCGTGGCCTGGGAGACGGGCTCGCGCCCGCGCCCCGAAGACGCCGCGCCCTTTCACCGCAATATCCGCGAGTTCTTCGACGCCTTCCCGTACCGGATCGGGGCCTGGGTCGGCACCGACAACGCGGCCACACCATCGGCCCAGCAAATCCTCCGCCCCAACGTCCTTGTGAGCCGCAACTACCGCAACGCCGAGAACGGACGCGCTGCCAGCCTCCTGTTCGTGCAGTGCCGCGACTCGCGCGACATGTCCGGGCACTACCCGCCCGTGTGCTACCCGGCGCACGGCTGGGAGAAGGAGTTCGGGCGCACCGACGAGACCCTGCACGTCGGCGCCGCCGACATCCCCATGAGCCGCTATGTCTTCGAGCGCAGCGGCTTCAACCGGCACCAGAAGATCGTGATCTACCAGTTCTTCGTGCTCCCGGGGCGCGGCTTCGCGACCTCGATGGACGCGGTCCGTGAAGCCGGAGCCGACTACCCGATGCGCGCGTTCGGGGCCGCCCAGGTGCAGGTGGTCCTGGATTCCGGCCTCCCGGAGGAGCAGCAGCGTGCGACCGCCGTCGAACTCCTCGGCCCGCTGATGCCCGTTCTCGGCGCCATCGCGCACACCTCCACGACCAACGCGCCGGACCGCGCAGGGACCAACCCATGAGCCACCCGCCGATGTACCTCGATTCGCACGCGGGCGCCACCAGGGAAATGCCCCTTCTCGACGGCGCGGTGCACGACCGGCCCCAGGTCGGTGCCCTCACGCTCCTGCACCGGTTGCTGCGCGGCCGCTACGTCCTCGTGATCATCCTGGGAACTCTCGGCGCCGTCGCGGGTGGCGTCGGCGGCTATCTCTCGCAGGAGCCGCTCTTCCGCTGCGAGGGTCAGGTGCAGGTCCTGACTCCTCAGGTGGTCTTCCGGCCCACGCCCGAAACCCAGCCCATGAACGAGCGGCAGGTGAACACTCAGGCCGCGTTCCTCTCGTCGGAACGGGTCATCGCCGCGGCCATGAACAGCGACGAGTGGCGGGCGACCGGCCGTGGCAGGGACCCCCAGACCGAGCGGAAATTCCGCGAGTCGCTCCAGGTGATCGCCAACCGCGATAACGCCGAACTGATTCGGGTGTCATTCACCGACCCTGCGGCCCCCGTGGCCCGGGCCGCCATCGACGCCGTGCTCAACGCGTACAACGAGATCTTCGTGAAGGGCGCCCAGACTTCCGAGGAAGAGTTCAAGGTCCGGACCCTCGACGAGGAGCGAAAGAAACTCGACACCGATATCGCTTCCATTCAGACGCAGATCCAGGCGCTCGCCTCCGAGTACGCCACCGAGGATCTGAGCATGCTGCTGCAGTCTCGCCTCACCCAGCAGGTCCAGCGCGAACAGGACCTGGCCGCGTTCCGACGCGAGGTTGCGCTCCGGGAGGTCGGTCCCAAGATCCCCGGCCCGCCGGGCGGCGGCGCCTCGGAAAGCCCGGCGACCAGTCTTTCGAACGAGGAGATCGCGGTCCTCTACCCGCGGATGCGCCAGCTGCTCGAGCACCGCTCTGAGCTTGTGGGCATGATCACCACCCAGCTACAGACCGTGAAGGAGGAGCACCGATCGGTCAAGCAGCTCCGCAGCGAACTCGCCGCGCTTGAGAAGAACATCGCGCTGGAAGCGACCAAGTTCATCGAAGGGCGGGCCGTTCCCAACGCCGACATCGCCAACCAGACCCGCGCGATGAGCACCGACCAGCTCAAGGCGGCCCTGATCCGCGAGGAGGCGGACTTCAACGACTGGCGCGAAAAAACCATCCAGCTCGGGACCACCAAGTTCAAGCTCGACGACCTCCGCCACCGCAAGGCCCAGCTCCAGTCCGACCTTCAGAGCATCGAGGAGCGTCGCAAGGAGCTGAGAATCCAGGCCGGCAACCGCGGGGAGGGCCAGCAGCGCATCCGCATCTACCCCCCGGTCGACACGCCGTCGCTGGCCGCGGTCGATCGGCGCGTGCGCATGGGCGTGATGGGCCTCGTGGGCGGGGCGGGGCTCCCGATCGGGTTGATCGCGCTGTGGGGGCTGTGGCAGCACAAGAACAAGTTCACCTACTCCGACGAGGCAAGGGAGCGGGGCCCGCGGGCCACGCTCCTGGGTATCCTCCCCCAGCTGCCGCGCGACCTCGCCGACCCCGAGCAGGGCGCCGCGGCCGCGCACTGTGTTCACCAGATGCGGACGCTGCTGCAGATCGGCGGCGAGAACCGCAAGGTCTTCGCGATCACCAGCTCGACCGCCGGTGACGGCAAGACCAGCCTGGCGCTCTCCCTGGGCATGTCGTTCGCCGCCTCCGGCACCCGCACCCTGCTCATCGACTTCGACATGATCGGTCGGGGACTCAGCTCGGCGCTCAAGTGCCGGCCCGAGCACGGCCTGGCCGCCGCGCTCGAGAAGGGCTCGATGAACGGCAGCATCGTCAGTACGGGGATCGAGCGCCTGTCGCTCCTGCCCGCGGGGCGCGACGACGAGCGTTTCGTCAGCCGGCTCGCCGGCCCCATCGTGCGCGAGCTGATCGAGTCCGCCCGCGCCCAGTATGACATCGTGATCATCGACACCGGCCCCATCCTGGGGAGCCTCGAGGCCAATTTTGTCAGCTCCGAGGCCGACGCGGTGGTGCTCGTGGTGGGCCGAGGCCAGCAGCGCGCGTACGTCGACCGCGCCTTCGAGCAGCTCCACACGCTCGGCGCCCGCGTCGCCGGGATGGTCTTCAACCGTGCCTCGACCACCGACTTCATGCAGTCGGCCACCAGCACCTCGTTCAGGTCCGTCCGGCACGATCCCGTCCCGCCGGTCGATCCCAAGGACGTGCCCGACTACGAGCCGATCGCCCGCACTGTCGCACTGGACATCCGACGCTAGGATCGCACCCGCACGACCATGACCGCGACCATCACCAACCCGGACAGGACGCTCTGGGGGCTCGACGTCTTCGATCTCCACGCACGCTTCTGGGCGTCGCGGGGGGTGCAGGTCGTTCGCCTCGGCGAGCGATCGGAGATCGTCCCGCACGCCGAGCTCTTCCTCCTCACCGATCCGCGCACGCTCACGCTCTTCCGGCCCGCGGCCATCCTCGACACCCTGTGCTGGATGAACGCAGACCTCGTCGCCGTGCGACTCGTCGAGGCCCGGCGCGACGGCTACCGGGAGCGGGTCGTGTCGGACGAAAGCGGCCGCTTCCGTCGCTTCGAGCGCATGTATCACGGCGCCGACCCGCAGAAGGCCCGCCTGGGCCTCACCAGCGACCGTGAGCTCGCCCAGGTCTGGCAATCGTCCCCGGATCCCCGCGAGGGTTGGCGACGGCTGCGCCGCCTCGTGCCGCGGCCGCAGCGCCACTCCGCGACCGTCCGCGCCAAGGTCTACGACGCGTCCTTCCCGGAAGAGACCGCCCGGTTTCTCCGCGAGCTGGTCCAGATCTGGCGGCGGCCCGACGCCACCATCGGCCGCATCCGGCAGGTTCAGTCGGGCGTGTGGGCCGATGAGACCGCGGGCGTGCGGGTCGGCCCGGGCGTCCGCGGCCCGCTCTGGATCGGCGCCGGCCGGCAATTGCCGACCGACGCCTCTGCGGTGGGTCCGGCCGTCATGTGGGACCGGCCCGACGCGCGCCCCGCGGAGCGGACGATCGAGTGGCTTGAGCTCGAGCCGCTCTCGGGAACCATGAACCGCCCGCTGTCGCCCAACGCGCACGCCAAGCGACCCTTCAAGCGGATGTTCGACATTGTCTTTGCCCTCTTTGCGCTGGCCCTCACGCTCCCGCTCTACCCCTTCATCGCGCTGGCCATCGTCATCGAGGACGGCTTCCCCGTTTTCTTCGGGCACACCCGCCAGACGCTCGGAGGTCGCGACTTCAACTGTCTGAAGTTCCGCTCGATGCGCCGTGATGCCGAGGCGATCAAGGCCCGGCTCGCAGGCCGGAACCAGGCCGACGGGCCGCAGTTCTACATCAAGGACGACCCGCGCCTCACCCGCGTCGGCCGGTTCCTGCGCGCCTTCCAGCTCGACGAACTCCCCCAGTTCATCAACGTTCTTAAGGGTGACATGTCGGTGGTCGGGCCGCGTCCGAGCCCCAACAAAGAGAACCAGTTCTGTCCCGCGTGGCGCGAAGCTCGCCTGAGCGTCCGGCCCGGCGTGACCGGGCTGTGGCAGACCAGCCGCACCCGCGTCGAGGGCGCTGACTTCCAAGAGTGGATCAAGTACGACATCGAGTACGTGGAGCGCCAGTCCGCGTCTCTGGACGCGTGGATCATCTGGCGCACCATCGCGATCGTCTTCCGAGAGGTGATCAAGCCATGAGCCTGAAGCCCAAGACCTCCCGGCGCCTCGCCCTCGCGGGCGTGCTCCTGGTCCTCGCCGTCGGCGCGTTCGTATCGCTGGTCTTTGTCCGCCAGTGGCAGAGAGAGCGGGCAGCCCGCACCGCCCGCGCCGAGGGCATGGCCTTCTACGAGAAGCACGCCTACACCCAGGCCTCCGAACAGCTCTACAAATCGCTCCGGGCCAACCCTTCGGACGTCGAGGCGTGGCGTGCCTTCGGCGATTGCTGGGAGCACGACGAGCAGCCCGAACTGCGCAACCTGCCCGCCGCCATCAACGCCTACTCGCGCGTCTACGACCTCGACCCCGCCGACCGCGCCACGGCCCTCAAGCTCCTCTCGCTTTACAACCGCGTCGGGCAGTTCCAGGAGGCCAAAACCCTCGCCGCACGCCTCCAGCCCGCCCGCCTCGCCGACGCCGGCCCGGAGAGCTTTGAGGTCCTCCGCGAAGAGGCCACGGCTCGCGCCGGGCTCAAGCAATTCGATGATCGGTTCGGAGAGGTGACCGACCGCATGGTCGCGCTGCGGCCCGACGACTTCACCGCCAACCTCCTCCGCGCCGGGTACCTGCGCGAGAACAAGCGCGGCCCGGACGCGCTCACCCTGGTGTCCAACGCCGTCCGCGATCACCCGACGAGCCGTCCCCTCAAGCTCCTCCTCGCGCTCGTGAGCGCCCAGGAATCGGCCAGCGCCGATCCTGCCGAGCTGTTCACCGCCGCGTGCAGCACCGCCGGGCTGGACCCGCAGACCGGCGCCGTGCTCGTGCCGGTGGAATACCGCGACAAGGACTTCATCTTCCGCCTCGTCACGCTGTTCGACGCGTGGTCCCGGTTCGCGCATTCCGAATCGATTCTCCGTGCCGCGGCCGCGGCCCCCGACGCCGATCCCGAGGTCCTCCGCCTGTCCGTCCGGCGCTCCTGGCAGATGGGCCGCAACGCCGACGTCGCCGCGCGGCTCGAGGGGATCGACACCTCCGCCGGCGGCGCCCACTCCGACCTGCTCGCGTTCCGGGCCATGGCCCTGCATGACCTGGGCCGGGCCGCCGACGCCCAGCAAGTCGTGAGCGCGCTCAAGCTCCGCTCGGACTACCGCGCTCGTGCATGGTCGAAGGCGTTCGAGGTCGTGCCCGACATGTCGACGGCCGCCGCCGTCACGCCGACCGAGGGCGTGAAGACGCTCCGCGCCGCGCTGAAGGAGTCCCCCGGCGAGCCCGCCATCTCGATGCTCCTCGGACAGACCCTGGCCTCGCTCGGCCGGTTCGAAGAAGCCCAAGAGGCGTGGAAGGACGCCGCCGCCGCGGCCCCCGGTTGGGCCGCGCCCTACGTCGAATCGTCGCGCGCGCTGCTGAACGAAGGGCGTGCGGACGAGGCCATGGCCATGGCCAAGCTCGCCATGCAGGCGTTCCCCTCCAACGTCTCGGCGAACGTCGCGTTCCTCAACGCACAGTCCGCTCTCATCGAGCGCGGCGGCGCATCCGCCGGAAATCCCCGCGACTTGGCTCAGCGCCTCGACGACGCGGCGCGCCAGGTGGAGGGTGTGACCGATCCCGCCGCCCGTCGCTCCCTCGCGGCGAGCATCACCCCCGCGCGGGCCATTCTCGCGGCTCGGTCGGGCCGCGCCGACGAGGCTCGCGCGATCATCCGGGCAGCGA
The DNA here is from genome assembly GCA_044223975.1 of Phycisphaerales bacterium. Classification (GTDB taxonomy): domain Bacteria; phylum Planctomycetota; class Phycisphaerae; order Phycisphaerales; family UBA1924; genus CAZCPB01. The sequence continues at coordinate 141,002 of JBGALI010000001.1, forward strand.
TCGCGGCCCCCGGCGAGCCCGATCAGACGCTCATGCGCCGTCTGGCGATGCTGAGCGCTCGCGAAAAGCTGGGCGTCGAGGAGGAGTGTCTCGCCCGCGCCGACCAGGGGCGGGTGCCCTCCGCGTCAAGCGCCCTGGGGCGCGCGTACACCCTGCTCGAATCCGGGCGGGCGGCCGAGGGCCTGGCGCTCCTGAAGTCCGGTCTCGAAGGCTCCGCCGGTCGCGATCGGCTCGACTGGGCCCGCGCCCAGGCCGAGTTCCTCGACGCCAGCGGCGATGCCGCGGCGCTCGACGCGTGGAAATCGCTGTGCGACGCCAACCCCGAAGAGTTGTCGCTCCAGCTCGCGGCGCTGCGGGCCCGCAGCGCCGCCGGCGACCTGGCCTTCGTCGACCGCCTCACAGAGCGTGTCAACCGGCTGTCCAACGTCGAGGAGACCCGCCCCCTGGCCGTCACGCGGCTGGCTCGGGCCCGCGCCCTGCTTTCAGGGCAACCGGGATCCAAGGCCCGCGACGAGGCGGTCTCGCTGCTGCGCGCTCTCACGCTCGAATCCGGCGACGGCTACGACGTCCGCTCGCTGCTCGTCGCGGCCTTGCTGATGGACGTTCCCGAGCGAGGCATCAAGCCCGACCCGCTCGGCGCGCTCGAGCAACTCCGGGCCATGCTCCAGGTCGCCCCCGACAAGGCCTTGGTCTCGCTCCAGATCGGCACGGTCCTGCAGCAGCAGCGCGAGTTCGACCGCGCCCGGGAAGAGTTGCAGCGCGTCGCGGCAGCGCCCGACGCCAGGCCCGAGGTCCGGCAGCGTGCCATCGATCTGCTCATCGCCCAAGCCGATTTCGCCGGCGCCGTCGGTCCGTTCCGCGCCCTCCTGGACTTGCTCGGCGACCGTGCGGAGCCCGCCCAGTGGATCAGGCTGGCCTCGGTCCACCGCGCTTTGCGGCAGGACGCGCTCGCCCTTGCGATCTACAAGCAACTGGCCGCGACTCTGCCGGATGATCCAGACCAGGTCGCCCAGATCGCCGACGGCATCGCGCTCGATGGCGATCGTGCGCAGGCGGAGCAGGTCCTGAAGCACCTCGACACGCTCAAGCTCGAGCCCGGCCGCCGCGAGCTCCTTCTCGCCAGATACTGGGACCGTCGTTCCGACGCCAAGCGCGCCGCCGAGTACTTCGAGCAGGCCATTGCCGCGGCACCCGACCGTGCCGAGCCTTGGACCCGCTACGCGCAGTTCTGCACCGCGCACGCCGAATTGGATAAGGCAGACGACCTCGTAAAGCGGGGCCTTGCCAAAAACCCCGCCAACGCGGACCTCAAGGTCGTCCAGCAGCAGTTGGCCGTCCGCCGCTCCGACCGTGCCGAGGTCAACATGTCCGAACTCGTGGACGTCATGAAGGGCGACCCGGCGTACAAGGACAAGGCCGAGGTGATCCGCGTCGTCGAAGAGATGCGCCGCGACGGCCGCCTCGCCGAGGTCGCAGGGATCGACGAGATGCGGGCCAAGTTCCCCCGCGAGATGGCGGTCCAGACGCTGGCCATCCGCCTGTACACGCGCCTGTCGCCCCCGCGCCTGGACCTGGCAGCCGCGGCCGTCAAGGAGTCGATGCAGTCGTTCCCGACCGCGGCAGAGCCCGCGAGCCTCGCGTCGGCGATCTTCCGCGACCGCGGCGACTGGGCCGAGATGCTCAAGGCCGCGCAGGCGTGGCAGCAGCTCACCCGCTCGACGGAGTCGGAGTTGTCGGTCGCCGAGGCGTACTTGAACCTCAACCAGACCCGCCAGGCGCTCGACGCCCTGCACCCGCACCTCGACGCCGCGATCAAGGAGCCGTCGTCGAACACCGGCGTGGTGACGCTCGGACTCCAGGCCAGGGCGCTGGCCGCGAGCGGTCGGTCCGCCGAAGCGATGGAGCTGCTGCGCCCCGTCCTCAAGGACGTGCCCGCTATCCGTACCCGCGTCGTCATCCCCGTCGCCGTCACGTATGTCCGACCTGACTCGGAGGCGGCGGCGTGGCTGCAGATCGTCGAACCGCTGGTGCCCGACGACGACGCCGAGGGGCGCCTGACGCTGGCCGCCGGCTGGAGTGCGCTCGCCTCGCGCGCCAAGCCCGCGCGCGACGACTTCTTCGATCGCGCGCTGGACGCCCTCCGGCCCCTGACGCAGAAGTCCGGCGCCGCCGCGGCACCCGCCCATGAGGCCGTCGCCGGGATCCTGCGCCAGCGCAATGACCTGACCGGCGCTGCCGAGTCGTTCCGGCGCGCCCTCGCGGCCGATCCGCAACGCGTGCCCTCGCTGGTCGGGCTCTCCGGCTTGCTCATCGCCAGCGGTGGCGAACCCTCCGAGGCCGTGTCCCTCGCCGAGCGTGCAGCCACCATCGCCGGACCTCGGGACGCCGGCTCCCAGCGCCTTCTCGGGCGCGCCGTCGCCTACCAGGCCGCGCGGCTCGATGCGGCCGGGAAATCCGCCGACGCCCGCTCCGCGTACAAGCGCGCCGCGGACATCTTCCGATCCCTGGTCGCGGCCAACCCGTCCGACACCGAATCCGAGATCGAACTCGCGCAGGTGTCCGATGTCGTCGGTGACTACGCAACATCCGTCGCGAGCTACGAGCGAGCCCTGACGTCCACGGCCCTGTCGGCCCAGAGCCGCGCCGGTCTTCAGAACAACCTCGCCTACGCGCTCCTGAAATCGGGCAAGGGCGCCGCTTCGCTCGACCGTGCGAGGTCGCTCGCCGCTGAAGCGGTCGCGGCCTCCGAGGCCGCAGCGTTCCTCGACACGCTCGGGTGCATCGAGGCGGCGCGCGGCGATCGCGCCGCGGCCATCAAGGCGTTCTCCCGCGCCATCGAGATCGACCGCTCGATGAACGGATCGCGCATCGAGCTTGCCGCAATCCTGGCGGACCGCGGAACCGCCGAAGAGAAGGCCCGGGCGAAGGACCTGATCGACGGCGCCGCCAAGGCCGGCACGCTCACCGCCGAGCAACGTCAGCGTCTGGACCAGGTCCGCGCCGTTCTCGAAAAGTCAAAGTAGCGAGAGTCCGACATCCCACAGGTCCCCGAGGGCCGGGCCTGAAGCCCGGCCCTTTTTCATGCGCCCCGAACGCGCGTTATCGAGCGTCGTGCACCTCTCGGACGCGCTTGCGTCCACTAATCGCCGCTTTGGCCGCGTGGACCAGTCCCAGAACGGGCAAGTGCGCGAGGTTCGCCGGCAAACCGTTGATACGCCCTGGATCTCGATGTAGGGTGTGTACGTAAAGCACGTGTCAGCAAGGGGATAGAAGCATCTGTGGCTGCCATCCCGTTGCGGCAGCGTGAGCCGCACGACGTAGCTCGCGTTCGAGCCTGACCGCCGGTTCGACAAGAAAAGCGTTAAGAAAGGACGGAGAGATGAAGACTCGTATGTTGCTCGCCGGTGCAATTGTGTCGCTCGTCGGCACCGCTTCCGCGCTTGCGGATGGTGTCGTGGTGTTCTCCCAGGGCCCCTGGCAGACGGGCTCGGGCGGCGAATTCCAGGCCGCTCAGATCGACGGCAACGTCGGCCTTCTCGCGGGCGTCGCCTCGGGCTTCCAGCCCGGCAACACCTTCCAGACGTTCTGTATCGAGATCCAGGAGACGCTCCAGTTCGGCGTGCAGTACAACGCCAAGATCTCGAACGCCGCCCGCGGCGGCTCCTACGGCGGCTCCGGCGGCAGCGACCCGCTCGACCCCCGCACCGCCTTCCTTTACCAGAGCTTCCGCGAAGGCACGCTCGCGGGGTACCGGTACAACGGTACGACCGCCGAACGCAAGGCCGACGCCGATTCCCTCCAGCGGGCGATCTGGTACATCGAAGAGCCGGGCGCGGCGCAGGGCCAGAACAACGCCTTCGTCGCCCTCGCCAACGCGTCGGGCTGGACCGACCTTGGTCGCGTCCGCGTCCTGAACCTTAACCTCCGCAACCAGGACGGCTCGGACGGCGGCAACGGCCAGGACCAGCTCACGCTGATCGTCCCGACCCCGACCGCCGCGGGCGCGGGCATGCTCGGCCTCGCGGGCATCATGGGCGGCGCTCGCCTCCGCCGCCGGCGCCTCGACGCCTGACCTCCGGCCTCGGAAAGACACTCCGTCCCTTCGACGCGGGGCCGTGCCAACGGCCCCGCGTTTTTCATTCCGGGCGGCGGGTTCGACACCGCGTCAGACGCGCCCGGCGTACTGCGCGGCGTAGTACTCGCGGTACGCCCCGCTGCGGACGCGCTGCCACCATTCGCGGTTCTCCACGTACCACTTCACCGTGTTCTCCAGCGCGCCCGGCCACGCCGAGCGCGTGGGCTTCCATCCGAGTTCCCGCTCGATCTTGGACGCGTCGATCGCGTAGCGCCGGTCGTGCCCCGGCCGGTCGGGCACCGGCCGGATCATTTCCGGACCCTTGCCCATGATCTTCAGGATCGAGTGCGTGAGCTCCAGGTTCGACCGCTCGTTGTTCCCGCCGATGTTGTACACCTCGCCCGAGCGCCCACGCTCGAGCACCGCCAGGATCGCCTCGCAGTGATCGTCCACGTGCAGCCAGTCGCGCACATTGCGCCCGTCGCCGTACAGCGGAACCTGCTTGCCCTCGATCAGGTTCGCCACGAACAGCGGGATCACCTTCTCGGGGAACTGGTACGGCCCGAAGTTGTTCGAGCAGCGCGTCGTCACCACGTTCATCCCGAACGTGTGGTGAGCGGCTCGGACCAGAAGATCCCCCGCGGCCTTGCTCGCCGCGTACGGGCTGTTGGCCGCGAGCGGCGTCTCCTCCGTGAACTTGATCTCGGGGTGCTCCAGAGGCAAGGAGCCGTACACCTCGTCGGTGCTCACGTACAGGAATCGCCCGGCGTTCTTCCCGCCCTTGGCCCGGCGGCAGAGGTCGAGCAGGAACTGCGTCCCCAGCACGTTGGTCCGAATGAACGGCGCCGAGTCTAGGATCGAGCGATCCACGTGGCTCTCGGCCGCGAAGTGAACCACCGCGTCGCACGCCTCCATCAGCGGCCCGACCACCGCGGCATCGGCGATGTCACCCTTCACGAACGAGTACCGCGGCTCGCGCTCCAGCCCCGCGAGGTTTTCGAGGTTCCCCGAGTACGTCAGAGCATCAAGGTTGGTGACCTTCACGCCCGGCCGGTTGGCCAGCACGAAGCGCACGAAGTTGGCGCCGATGAAGCCGGCGCCGCCGGTGACGAGGATGTGGTGGGGGGTTGGCATGCGTGGGCTTCCCTGCTCCGTGGAGCCGGCGACGGCAGTCGCCGGGCTGTCCGTGATGTCGGCGTCATCTGAAAGTTGTCGACCGACTTTATGTCACAAGCCGCGACATCACATCCGCAAGGTTGTCCTGCCACCGCGGCATCGCCCCGACCAACGCCTCGGTCTTCGAAATATCCAGCACGCTATAGGCCGGTCGCTTCGCGGGGCGCGGGAACTCCGCCGAAGCGCAAGGCTCCACTCGCCCCGGCGCGCCCGCCAGCCGCCCGATCTCCTGCGCAAACTCGAACCACGAGCACTCACCGCCATCGGTCGCGTGCCAATGCCCCGACGCGCCGCGATCAAGAAGGGCCATCGTCGTTCGCGCCAGGTGCTCCGCCGACGTCGGCCTGCCGCGCTGATCGTTGACCACCTTGATGGAAGGCTTCTCAAAGAGCAGCTTGCGGATGGTGAGCACGAAGTTCTTGCCCCACGGCGCGTAGAGCCAGCTGGTCCTGATGTTCAGCCAGTCGCACGCGGAAGCCTCCAGCACCACTTCGCCCGCGGCCTTGCTCCGGCCGTACGCGTTCACGGGGTCGCGAGCCTGATCCGTCCCGTACGGCGAGATGGACTTCCCGCTGAACACGTAGTCGGTGCCGAACGTGATCAGCCGTGCGCCGATCTTCGCGCACCGCTCAGCCAGCATTCGCACCCCTTCGCCGTTGACTACCTTGGCCGCTGCCTCATTGGCCTCGGCCCCGTCCACGTCCGTCCACGCAGCGCAGTTGATCACGATCTCGGTGTTTGAATTCCCCGCGAGCTTGATCGATTCGGGGCGGGACAGGTCCACGCTCTCGCGGTTGGCAACGGTGAACGGCGTGCTGCGCCGACGCAACTCCGCCTCGAACGCGCGTCCGAGCATTCCCCTCGCCGAAATGAGCAGCACAGGCCCCATGGTTCGGCTATCCGTGCCTCACGCCCCACGGGAACCCCGCGACCGAATCGAACGCCCGCCGCTCCTCGTCGGGCGTGGCCGCGTTGTACGCGTGCGTCACGTAATACAACAGCCCCGCGGGCGTGTCGCCCACGGTTGCCGCGCCGTGCCAGAGCGGTGGGGGGATGATGAGCACGCCCGGCCGTTTCTCGCCGATCACGAGCAGCCAACTGGCCCCGTCGCCCTCGCGGTGCACGCCGACTTTGATGTGCCCGGTCAGGCAGATCCAGAAATCCGTCTGCAGCGCGTGCCGGTGCCACGCCTTGACCACGCCGGGGTATTGCACGGAGAAGTTGATCTGTCCCTCGGGCCCCATGATGCCCTGCATCTGGTTCATGAGCGACCAGCCGCGGTCGTCGGCAAAGACCGGTGACGGCACGAAGATCGGCTCCTTGCCCTCCCTCGCGGCGGCGTGGGCGTCGGCCAGAGCGCATGTCATGGTCTTGGGGCTCAGCGTCTTCACGGTCGGGTTCCCGAATCCAAGAGTGCGGGCTCGTTTACGAGTGCTGGAACAGGGGTGGTGCGGTGCCGGCCGCGCCCGTGTGGTTCGCGCCTCCCTCGGCCACGAACTTGGTGGCGCGGTACAGGCTCTCGAACGTCCCCGCGTCGGTCCACCAGCCCTCGAGCATGTCGTACGTCAGGTCGCCGCGCTTCAGGTACGCGTTATTCACATCCGTGATCTCGAGTTCTCCGCGCCCGCTGGGTTTGAGCGTCTTGCAGATCTCGAACACGTCGTTGTCGTAGAAATAGATTCCGGTCACCGCCATGTTCGACGGCGGCGCCTTGGGCTTCTCGATGATCTCAGCGATCTTCCCGCGTGGCGGGTCGCCCTCGAACCGCGCGACCCCGAACCGCTCCGGATCGGGCACCTGCTTGAGCAGAAGCTTGGCACCGCTGCGCTGCGTGAAGAAGTCGCCGGCGGCCTTGCGGATGTTCCCCTCGATGATGTTGTCACCGAGGACGACGCAGATCTTTCCCGAATCCGAGAATTCCTCGGCAAGCTTGAGGGCGTCGGCGATCCCGCCTTCGCCCTCCTGGTAGGCGTACTCCAAGTGCCGGAGCCCCAGGTGCTTCCCGTTCTTGAGCAGCTTCAGGAAATCCCCGGCGTGCTCCCCACCGGTCACGATGAGGATGTCCCGGATCCCTGCGTTCAGCAGGCATTCGATCGGGTAGTGGATCATGGGCCGGTCGTACACCGGCAGCAGGTGCTTGTTGGTCACCAGCGTGAGCGGTCGCAGCCGCGAACCGAGCCCGCCCGCCAAAATAATGCCCTTCATCCCTGAATCTCCCGGGTGCCTGAGCCCCTCCTGCTGGGGGTAGGAGCGATCGGTCCGCGAACGCCGGTAGCCTATCACGCTGGATGGCTCTTATCGGTCTGCGCGGGTGCGATCTGGAGGGACCCAAAGCGCAAGACTTGCAACCAGGGGGTCTTGCTGTTACCAGTGGGAAGTCGATACGCTGGTTTAGGATCGTCATTCTGACCCGCCCGAATCCGTTCAGAGAGGGTCCATTCGGACCCAATGCAAGGACCCGGGCGGGATGATGTGGTTTTTTCGTCCGATTCACCTTTGATCTCGTGGGTTATTGGGGAGACGCATGAAGACTCGATCGATCGCTATGCATCGCAGACTCGGCACAATGATTGTCTTCGCCGGTCTGGCCGTGGGCACCTCGGCCTTGGCCCTTGAGCCCGTCGGCGCGACAGCCCCGGTCGGGTCCGTCGGGACTGCCGCGGAGAAGGAGTTCCTGAACTCCAACCCCGCCACGGCGTTCTACCGCACCGACGGCAGAATCACCACCGTATACGGGCGCGGGTTCTCGCACGGCGCGACTCCCATCGCTGCCGCCGATGCGTTCCTGCTCGCCAACGCCGGGCTTTGGGGAGTTGACTCCGCGGACCTGCTTCCCGGCTCGCTCGCGGCCGACAACGCCCACACCCACGGCCTGATGTTCGACCCCCAGACCGGCACGTACAAGTTCACGCTGGTCTCGTACCTGCAGACCCACCAGGGCGTGCCGGTTTTCCAATCGGATGTTCGCCTCCTGGTCCGCAACGAGCCCGGCAATCCGCTCGTGCTGGCCCGCTCCGCGCTCCGCAGCGTCGGGAATTTCCGGGTCAACGAGGCCGTCGCCGCCGAGCCCAACATCGCCGCGGCCCTTCAGAGCGCGATGGTCAAATTCCCCGGCATCGGCGGTTTCGCGGCTCCGCGCGTCGTGGTGTTTGCCGGTGATTCCGACCACCCCGCGCCGGCGGTCCTTGCCGTGGAGTTCGAGGGTGAGGTCGGCGCAATCGGCGCCCCCGTGTACGAGAAGTGGCACGTCGTTGCCGACGCGGCGACCGGCGCCGTGCTCTGGAGCGAGAGCCTCATCTCGGACCTGAACGTGACCGGTAGCATCAAGGCGATGGCCACGCCCGGCTTCAAGGCCGACATCTGCGCCACCGAGGCCGTCACCCCGCTGCCCTACGCCCGCGCCACCATCGGCGCCACCATCGCGTACGCCGATGCCAGCGGCAACTTCACGATCACCAACCCCGGCACGGCCCAGGTGGCCGTCGGCAGCGAGTTGCGCGGCCGCTGGTTCCGGGTGTACGACTCGTCGGCCGGGAACGTCAACCCGTCCGTGATGAGCATGAACGTCACGCCGCCCGGCCCCGCCAACTTCGTGCACAACCCCACCAACAACAACGCCACCAAGCTCTCCGGAGCCAACGCGTACATCGGGGCCAACAAGGTCCGCGATTACGCCCTCACCTACGACCCCGCGTTCCCAACCATCGCCGGCCAAACGGAATGGACCGTCAACATCAACGTCAGCGGCAGCTGCAACGCGTTCTACAACGGCAGCTCCATCAACTTCTACGCCGCCGGCGGCGGCTGCCCCTCGACCGCGTACGGTGACGTCGTCTACCACGAGTACGGCCATCACATGGTCAATGTCTCGGGCTCCGGCCAAGGGCAATACGGCGAAGGCTACGGCGACCTCAACGGCGTCATTATGGACGACGACCCGGTGCTGGGGTACGGCTTCACCGGCAATTGCAGCGGCGGCATCCGCACCGCCGCCAACTCGAAGCAGTATCCCTGCGCCGGGGAGGTCCACGACTGCGGACAGCTGATCAGCGGGTGCTTCTGGAGCACCCGCAACCAGCTCATCGTCAGCAACCCCTCGGACTACCGCACCCTCCTGGGCCAGTGGGCCGTGAACAGCGTCCAGGTGCACACCGGAACCGAAATCACGCCGCAGATCACCATCGACGTGATGACCTTGGACGACAACGACTCCGACATCACCAACGGAACGCCGCACTACGCGCAGATCCAGAGCGGCTTCAGCGCCCACAACATGCCCGGCCCGGCGGTGAACGCGCTGGCCTTCTCGTTCCCCAACGGCAGGCCGAGCGTCCTGAACCCCGACGGGGGCGACACCGTGACCGTCGTGGTGACGCCCAATCTCAGCAATACACTGAACACGTCGTCGGGCAAGCTCTACATCGACAAGGAGTCTGACGGTACCTACGTCTCGTACCCGATGGCTTACCAGGGCAGCAACACCTTCGTAGCGACGTTCCCGGCGATGACGTGCGGCACGCCGGTGCGCTACTACTTCGAGGCCAAGACCGGCTCGGGAACCACGATGCGCGATCCGTTGTCGGCGCCCGCGGCGCACTTCGCGACATTCACCGCGCTGAGCATCTCGCCCTCTTGGAGCGACGACAGCGAGGTCAACATGGGCTGGGTCGCCTCACGCATCGTCCCCGGCGGCGGTACTGGCCCCCTCTACCAGGTCGGCGACTGGGTCCGCGAGGTTCCCAACGGCGCTCCGGGAACGCCCTCCGCCGACTTTGATCACCACGGCGCCGGCCGCTGCTGGTCCACCGGGTCCAACGGGGCGAGCTACCCGGACGTCGATGCCACGTTCGCGGTGGTATTGACGTCACCGACTTTAAACGGCCTCATCGGCGACGCCGTATTCAGCTACAGCCGCTGGTTTCATTCCACCGCGCCGGAGGCCTCGGACACGTTCCAGGCCCAGGTGTCGAACAACAACGGCGGAAGCTGGACCACGATCGAGACCGTAACGAGTAGCTCCTCGAGCTGGTCGACCGTGCTGTACCGCCTTGCGGAGTACGTGCCGCTGACGTCGCAGATGAGGCTCCGCTTCATCGTGACGGATGTGGATGCGGACACCGAAGTCGAGGCCGCGCTCGACGCGTTCTCCCTGGGCACCATCCAGTGCACCTGCCTCGCCGACTTCAACCACGACGGCTTTGTCTCCGGCGAGGACTTCGACAGCTTTAGCATCGCGTTCGAACTCGGTGAGCCTTCCGCGGACGTGAACGGCGACACCTTCGTCAGCGGCGATGATTTCGACGCGTACACCGCGGCGTTCGCGGCCGGCTGCTGAGCCTCTTCCCCCCTCTCGCCTCTCCCGGGCCCGCCCCATTCACGGGGCGGGCCTTTTCGTTGCGCGCAGCCGCCACCTAGCCCCGCTCCGCGTGGCCCACGCGCCGCGGGCGCGGGGTGGCGCGGAGCGCCTCATCCCATGAACCGGCCGCCGTCCACCCGAAGGATCTGGCCCGTGACGTACGCCGCTTCCAACGCCAGCCACTTGACGGCCCTCGCCGCGTCTTCGGGCGTGCCCGCGCGGCCGAGCGGGACCCGGGCCAGGTACTCGCGCTGCACGCCCTCGCGTGATTCGTCACCTTCCTCCGGCCACGCCACCACGCCCGGCGCCACGCCGTTGACCCGGACCCGCGGAGCCAGGTCCCGCGCCAGAGATCGGACCATTTCCGCCAGCGCCGCCTTCGACATCGCGTACGCCGAGTACCCCGCGCGGGACGGCCCCAGCGCGTGCACGTCGATCATCGCCACGACGCTGCCGCCCCCGCTCAGCTTCGATTCTCGGAGCCGTCCCGCCAGACCCCGCGTGAGAAGCAGTGGGGCCAGCGCGTGCACGCGCCACGCTTCTTCAGCCTCTGCCGCGCTCAGCGTTTCGAGCGGCGTGCGCCGGTAGACCGACGCGTTGTGCACCAGCACGTCGACCCGCGGCAGTTCCTTCGCCAGGTCCCGCGCGACGCGGTCGACCTCGTCGATGTCGGTGAGGTCCAGAGACACCAGGTGCACGGCGACACCCAGCTGGCACAGCTCGTCAGCCGCGCGGGCCGCGGCATCGGCGTCGCGACGGTACGTGATCACCAGGTCGCACCCGGCCCTGGCGAACGACTCGGCGATCGCCCGCCCCACGCGCCGGGTTCCGCCCGTGATCACGGCGACCGGGCGTTGTCCGCTCGGGAAGTTCTGCGCGTTGCGCACCGGAAGAGCCGTCCCCTCCGTGCCCGCCTCGGAGACCTCTCCCTTCTCGTTCATGACGAACTGGCGGGTCGCCGGCTCGGCGCGCTTGCCCGCCTCGCTCCACGCGTCGTTGGCCTGCGAGGGAAGCCCTTCGTCCGCACGCGCGGCCGGGCGCATCCGGCGCAGCACCGCCAGCACCACCAGCAGCGCCACCAGCACCAGCACCAGGGCCAGCGCGACCACGGCAACCTGGAGGAGTTGGAGCGCGACGCGGGCGGAGGACTCGGGCGTGGCCGCGCCCGTCTGCGCCGCAAATCCAAGGAGCGCGAGCACCGTCGTTGGCATGCGCGCCACTATACCGGCCCGCGGGGTGCGCCCGCACCGGCACGCTATAGTCACGACCTTTTCAGAGGCCCCCTATGCACTTTGACGCACACCAGCCTGTCATCGCCGATCTTGAGGCGCGGATCGTAACCATCCGCGACTCTCTTTAACTACGAGTCAAAGCTGGCCCAACTCCGGGACTGGGAGGCCCAGATGGCCTCCGACGGGTTCTGGGAAGCCAAGGACCGGGCTCAGAAGCTCGTGTCCCAGGTCAAAACGCTCAAGGCTCAGGTCGACCCCCTGACCGGCGTCATCCGCGATTTCGAGGACGCCAAGCTCGCGTACGAAATGTCGAAGGAGGCCGGCGACAAAGACCTCCTCGCCGAGGCCGACGAGCAACTCTTCAAGCTCGTGTCGCGCATGGAGAAGGTCGAGCAGCGATCGCTCCTGTCGGGCAAGCACGACTCGAAGGCCTGCTTCCTCACGATCTCCGCGGGCGTCGGCGGCACCGAGGCCAACGACTGGGCCGAGATGCTCTTCCGCATGTACATTTTCTACTGCGAGAAGATGGGCTTTGAGGTCGAGGAAGTCGACCGCGGCTTCGGCTCCGAGGTGGGGATCGACTCGGTCACGCTCCACGTCAAGGGGCCGTACGCCTTCGGGTATCTCAACTGCGAGCGCGGCACCCACCGGCTGGCCCGCGTCTCTCCTTTTAACGCACAGGGCAAGCGCCAGACCAGTTTCGCGACCGTGGATGTGGTGCCCGAGTTTGAAGAGGTCGAGTTTGAGATCCCGGAGAAGGACGTCGAGATCATCCCGTTCGTTCGCGCCAGCGGCCCGGGCGGGCAGAACGTCAACAAGGTGGCCACCGCCATTCGGGTCATCCACAAGCCCACGGGCCTTCAGGTCGTCGCGAGCACCTACCGCGACCAGCCCCAGAACCGCAAGCAGGCCCTGTCCGTCCTGCAGGCCAAGCTCCAGCTGATCGAGGACGAAAAGCGGGAAGCGGAAATCGCGGCGGCGACAGGCGGTGCCATGGAACGCGGCTGGGGCACCCAGATCCGCTCGTACGTCTTCTACGACAACCGCGTGAAGGACCACCGCACCGGCCACGAGTCGAGCGACTACGAGACGGTGCTCCGAGGCGAGCTCGCGCCGTTCATCGACGCCGAATTGAAGCGGCGACGGGCCGAGAAGGAAGCCTCCAAGGCCGGTTGAGACGCGGTTCGGTCGGGCACAACTGACAGCGCACCGAACAAGATCCGATCCTCGGTCCGTGCCAGTCGAAATGAGCGCATTTTGAGCGCAAAGAAGACCCTGCCGGACTGAATTTCGTTATACTTGCTCGCAGTCAACGATCGACCGGGCGTACCAGTCGGTTGGACGCGGGGCAGTTTCCAGCCCTTGGTTTGTGAACTGTGGTCATAGGTAGGAGAGCTTGACATGACGGACCGTCGCTTGTTCTTGGCCGCTTTGGCGGCCGGAGTCGCTGGCCTCGCCGCTTCGGCGAACGCCGACATCGTCGCCAACTGGACGTTTGACGCAAACCTGCCCGGCACTTGGACGAGCACGGTGGGCACCACCGCCACGTCGACGGGTCCCTTCGCAGCCGAGGCCGGCGCAAACGCGGCAACGTCGTTTGCTTCCGGTGTTCACGCCGCGGCCGGCCTGTTCACGGCCCCCACCGGGAACGGCACCGCCAAGTCGTACGGCGCCAACACGTGGGCGATCGGCGACTACTGGCAGTTCACCACCAGCACAACCGGCTACTCGGGCATCTCGATCCAGTGGGATCAGACCTCGAGCAACACCGGCCCGCGCGACTTCAAGCTCTCGTACAGCACCGACGGCAGCACGTTCACCGACCTCGGTGGAACCCGCACCGTTCTGGCCAACGCGAGCCCGAACACTCCGTGGAGCTCGGGCAGCTACAACGCTGCCTACACCTTCACCGCCGCAGCTCCCGCCGGCCTCGACAATCAGGCCACCGTGTACTTCCGGCTGCGCATGACCAGCACGGCGTCCGCCAACGGCAGCACCGTGGCCGGGAGCGGTTCAAACCGTGTGGACAGCGTCATCATCTCCGGCGCGGTCCCCGCCCCCGGCGCGATGGCCCTCCTGGGCCTCGGCGGCCTGATCGCTGGCCGTCGTCGTCGCTCCTGAGCCACCGGTACCGAGTTTCAGTTCCTAGCCTGACCAGAGAACCCCGGGAATTGCGCCCGGGGTTCTTTTTTCGTTGGATTGCGGGCCGGTGCGGTCGCAGCGATCTGCATCGGCGGGATCGGTCGCTGTCCGGTCAGTACTTCCCGTCCTTTTCCTTCTTCTTTTTCTTGGCGTCCTTTTCCTTCTCGGTATCCGCCGAAGTCTTGGCCGTCGTGGTCGCCCGGAACTTGATCGCCTGGTACGCCAAGTCCGGCGGCTGCGGCGTCATGAGCCAGCCCCACATGCCCGGCGCGCCGTAGGACTCGACGGTCGTCGGCGGGTGGAAGCCGAACGACAACGGCACGATGCGGCTGAGTTCCTCGTGTGTTCCGAAGTACTTCCACGGCTTGTCCATCGCGCCCATCCTCGAGCTGACCTTCCGCATCCGCACGACGTCCACAGGGATCCACGTCAGCGTCCGGCGTGCCTCGTCGTACAGCGCAAACTCGGACCAGCACCGCAGCTTGGCGCTGCGCTGGTTTGTCTGAGCCAGGAAGTCCTGGGGCTGCTTGTCGTCGCCACCCAGGTCGTACCCGATGATCAGGCGTGCGGGCAGCCCCGCCGAACGCATCGCCGCGACCACCACACTGTTGATGTCAAACTCCGAGCCGCGGTGGCTCTGGATCGTCTGCGGCACGCCTTGCAGATCGAAGCCTTGGAGTTCGCCCGTGTTGAGGAACCGCAGGCCCACCCCCGACGTTTGGAACTCGCTGGCGATGCGCCCGGCGATGTACTTCGCCGCGGCCACCGGCTTGGCCCCCTTTGAGTTTCCCCCCGTGTAGGAGTGCACAAGGTCGGCCACGACTTTCTTGTCAAACTCGGCCGTCACCGGTCCGCCGTCGCCTCGAGTCTTCGTGTAGTCGATGAACATCTGCGGCGCCATGGTGGCCTTGATCACCTCGGGCAGTTCGCCCGTGGGCCAGCCGACCTGCATCGCCGCTTCCTCGTCAAACACGGTGTTCCAGCACCGGTATTCGATCGCGAACTCCATCCCGATCTCGCGGCAGGCGGTCTTCTGATCCAGACCGAATTTCATCAACTGCGTCCCGGAGTGGTAGAGCTCGCCCGAAATCTGCTTGTCGAGGATCACCGGAGCGACCGGGTTGTTCTTCGAATCGACCGCCGGGCGATCGTTGATGAGCAGCTTTCCGCGAAGGCTGAACGGATCGGGCCGCGCCGAACTCGTCTCCGTCGGCAGGGGAAAGACCATCGACAGCGTGTCGAAGTTAAACGTGTACATGTCGGGAAGCCGGTCTTTGAGCCCGGAGTTGGTGGCGTTCGAGCGATCGGGCCGGACCGTGACGTTGACCGTCAGCGTCCAGTCCTTGGGCTTCTCGCGCGCGATGTAAGGCCCGGGAGAGGTCACTTTCGGCGGAGAGCCGGCGGGGGCGGGCGGTTGCACCACCGGCGCCGTCGGAACGCCCGGTGCCGCGGGCGTCGCGGGATGCGACGGGTCCGCCGGCTTGGCCGGATCGACCGCATCATCATCCTCGGCCGGTTGCTCCGGGGCGGGCTGCGCGGGCTTGGGCTTGACCCGGGGTTGACGCACTTTCGGAGGCTCGGGCGGAGCGTCCTGGGCCAGCCCCGGCGAGGCGAAGCAGCAACCGAGTGAAAGCGCCAGTCCGGCCGCGAGCAGACGCGAAATTCGTTCGTTCATGAGCAACACCTCGGAAGGTAAGACGCGGCAGGGGCGCCCGCGGTCCTCAACAATACCTGACCACAGCACGGGCCGTTCGCCATCGGCTGCGATCCCACGACTCCATACGGGTAAAGTTCGCCTACGGATGCCCGACACCGCTCCCAATCCCCTCGGTCACCCCGGACGCCTTGAAGTCATCTGCGGCCCGATGTTCGCCGGGAAAACAACCGAACTGCTCCGCCGCCTCGCCGAGGCGGGGCGTGCGGGTGGGCGCGTCGCGGCCTTCAAGCCGGTGATCGATCGGCGCTACTCCGACGCCGCGATCGTCAGCCACGCGGGCGTGCAATCGCCAGCGCGAGCGGCCGGCACCGCGGCGGAGATCGTTGCTTGGGTCCGTGACGAGTCCGTCATCGGGATCGACGAGGCGCATTTCTTCGGCGCTGACCTGGCGATCGCGTGCGCTTCGCTGTTGCGACAGCGCAGGCGGGTCGTCGTGGCGGGGCTAGAGCGTGATCATTTCGGGAATCCCTTCGAGCCGTTCCCCGCCCTGCTGTGCGAGGCCGACGAGGTGCTCAAGCTGAGCGGCCCGTGCGCCGCGTGCGGCCGTCCGGCGATTCACTCACAGCGCATGGTCGATACGCCCGGGCGCATCGTGGTGGGGGGGGCGGGAATGTACGAGCCGCGCTGCCGTGAATGCTTCCGGCCCGCGCGCCAGGACTGAACGGCCGACCCGCGCTGCCGCCGTCAGAGGCGCGGGACGCCCTGGGCGTTGGTCACGATGAAGTGCGCCCGGGCACGGTACTCGGCGCAGCGGGCCAGGAAAGTCGGCTCCGCCACGCGATGGAAATACGCTCGCGCCGTTTCGACGCCCCACCCGCGCTGGCCGGAGTATTCGAGCGCCTCCCATCGGGCCCACCGCACCGACGCTGGTGATTCGACGAAGACGGCCAGATCGAGGTGCGCGTGGGGCAGGTCGTGCAGCGCGTGGATGCCCTCGACGACCACGAGATCGCCCGCATTCACCTCGCGGTAGCCCTCGCGCCGGTGCGACTGAAACGACCAGACCGGCACTTGAGCGCGGCCCCGGGCTCGCAGCTCGGCGAGATCCCGGGCGAGCCCGGCAAGATCCGCCGACTCCGGTCGGTCCCGCTCCTCGTATGCCACGCCCTCGTAGTCGGGCAGGTAGCTGTCGGTTGAGATCGTCGCCCCGCCCAAGGCGCTGGCCAGCGTTGACTTCCCCGCGCCCACCGGCCCGGTGACTCCCACGATGATGACGCCACCGAGCCCGGCCGCCCCGCGCCGTTTCGATTCGGCCGCGGCGCGGATGGCCGCCGGCGCCGCCTCCCACGCGATGGTTCGAACTCTGGAGCCGTCCATGTGTCCGCCATCCGAGCTCATGCACCAGCGTACGCGCCCCCACCCAAAGCGGTATCCTCGCCGCCGGTCGTCGCCTCGGCCGCCGGAGACTTTTGCCATGGATCAATACAGGGGCCTGCTCGGCATGGTCGTCCTGCTCGTGATCGCCGTTCTGCTCTCGACCGATCGGCGCCGCATCAACCCGCGCATCGTGCTGGCCGGCATTGCCCTCCAGTTCGTGTTCGCGTTCCTCTTCCTGAGGTTCCCTCCGGTCGCCAGCGCTTTCGAGCTGTTCGCACGCGGCGTCACGCGCGTCATCTCGTTCGCCGACGAAGGGACCAGGTTCCTCTTCGGCAAGCTGGCCGACTCAGGGCCGGACGCGCCCTGGGGCTTCGTATTTGCCGTGAAGGTGCTTCCGATCATCGTGTTCTTTGCCTCGCTCATGGGCGTGCTGTACCACTACGGCGTGATGCAGCGGGTCGTGGCGGCGGTCGCGTGGGTGCTGCGCAAGACGCTCGGCGTGACCGGGGTCGAGGCCCTCTCGGCCGCCGCCAACATCTTCCTCGGACAGACCGAGGCGCCGCTCACCGTGCGGCCGTTCATCGCCGGCATGACCCGGTCTCAGATCATGGCCATCATGGTCGGGGGCTTTGCGACGATCGCCGGCAGTGTCATGGCCGCGTACGTCGGCATTCTCGGGGGCGACACGGACGAGGGCAAGGTGCTCTTTGCCAAGCACCTCATTACCGCCAGCGTGATGTCGGCGCCCGCGGGGCTGGTCATGGCCAAGATCATGATGCCCGAGACCGAGACGCCGCGGGACGAGTCGCTCGCTTCGCTGGTTTCGGCGCGCCCTGACACCCGCAACCTGATGGACGCGGCCGCTCTGGGCGCCACCGACGGCCTGAAGCTCGCCCTCAATGTTGCCGCCATGCTCGTCGCGTTCGTGGGGCTCCTGGCGCTCGTCAACTACCCCCTCGCGGCGATTTCGGAAACGTCCGGCATCGCGGCGTGGCGGGCCGAGCACGGCATCCCCGTGCTCACGTTCCAGAACATGCTGGGCTACATCTTCACGCCGCTGGCCTGGACGATCGGGATCGGCTGGCAGGACTGCCGCGAGTTCGGTTCGCTGCTGGGGCAGCAGATCATCGCGACCGAGTTTGTCGCGTACCTCGATCTCTCGCGGCACATCCGGGCCCACTCCATGAGCGAGCGGTCGTGCGAGATCGCCACCTACGCCCTGTGCGGCTTCGCAAACCTGCCGTCGATCGCGATCCAGATCGGCGGCCTCTCGGCCATGGCCCCCGAGCGTCGCGCCGACTTTGCGACCATCGGCCTGCGCGCCATGACCGCGGGCGCCCTGGCCTGCTGGATGACCGGCTGCATCGCGGGCGTGTTCATTTCCGCGTGAGGCGCCGCGCCCGCCCCGGCGCGAGCTCGCGCAGGCGGAAGCAGCCGCGGGTGTGGTCGTTCACCATTCCCACGGCCTGCATGAACGCGTACATGATCGTGGAGCCGACGAACGTGAAGCCCCGCCGCTTCAGGTCCTTCGACAGCGCGTCCGACTCGGCCGAGGTGGGGGGGATGTCCATGATCGTCGCCGGCCGGCGCACGATCGGGTTCCCGCCGACGAACGCCCACAGGTATGCGTCGAACGATCCGAACTCATCCTGCACGGCGAGGAACGCCCTGGCGTTCCGGACCGCGCCCGCGACCTTCAGCCGGTTGCGCACGATGCCCTCGTTCAGGAGAAGAGCTCGCGTCTTCGTCGCGTTGTAGCGGGCGACCTTCGCGGGGTCGAAGCGGTCGAACGCGGCGCGGTACGCCTCCCGTTTGCGCAGGATCGTGTCCCAGCTCAGCCCGGCCTGCGCGCCCTCAAGGATGAGGAACTCGAACAGCACACGGTCGTCGTGCACCGGCACTCCCCACTCCGAATCGTGGTAGGCGATCGCGAGTTCGTTCTTGGCCCAGGCGCACCGCGTCATCCGTCCAGCGTACGCGCGAACCGACCGAGATGCTCAGGTCGGCGACGCGCCCTTGGTCGGCCCCTTCCAGCGCCGGCGCGTCTCGAAAGCCGCGATGTCCGCGACCGTCGTGCGGCGCAGGAACTCCTGGTAGGCCGTGCGGTGGCCGGTCCAGAAGTGGTGACACGGGCAGGCCCGCTCGTCCGAGCACTCGGCCGTGCCCAGCATGCACTTCATCAGCACCGCCGGGTCATCGAGCGCGACGCACAGCTCGTGCATCGTGATGTCCTGCGCGGCCTTGGCGAGCGTTACGCCGCCGCCCACGCCCCGCTGGGTGTTCACCAGCCCCTTGCGCGAGAGCACCTGAATGATCTTGGCCAGATAGGGGCCGGGGATTTCGGCGGCCTCGGCGATGTCCTTGATCAGGACCGCCTTTCCTCCCGCCGCGGCTATGTATGCCAACGCGGTTCCCGCGTACCCGACCGCTTGGGTGAGCATGAATAGGCCTCCGGTGACGGGGCAATTCTATCCCTTCCAAGAGAACAATACCTCTGCTATTCGCTCGACGGCACGTAGGGATTTCAATTCAATTGAGGCCAAAAGACCGTACAAAGACCAGACATATTCGCCAAAGATCGGCTTAGTTCGCTTGACTTTGGATCAATTCAACGATGATAATTAGGAGAAGAGGAAATTCATCTCGTCTGTTCGTTTGTTTGAGCACGTCGAATTGAAAACCACAATCCACGCGCCCAACCTCTCCGCCACGACGCTATTGGGTTCCCTTTGGATTGTGGAGTGGTCGTCCTCTTCGTCCGTCCGGGGCACAAAGTCGCTCGCGAAATCAAGGAGTCGAGAACGATGACGGCGACCCTCACTTCTGACGACGCTCGCGTGAGCGGACGCCACGCCGCCGGTGAACCCGGCCACGGCCATCCGGCACCTTCCGTGATGGAGAGGTTTGTCTACGACGACGCCATTGTCCGCAAGTTCCTCGTGGTCACCCTGGTCTGGGGGATCGTGGCTTTCATTGTCGGGATCTTGGTTGCGGTCGAGCTGGCCCTGCCCACGCTCGCGGAGGTCGATCTCTTCGGCGTCAAGCCGCTCGCCCCGCTCGCCCAGTTCATCTCCTTCGGGCGTCTCCGGCCCTTGCACACCAACGCCGCCATCTTTGCCTTCGCGGGCAACGGGCTCTTCGCGGCGGTCTACTACTCGACCCAGCGTCTGTGCAAGGCCCGCATGTTCAGCGATGTGCTGAGCAACCTGCACTTCTGGGGGTGGCAGGCGATCATCGTTGCCGCGGCGCTCACGCTCCCCATGGGCATCACCCAGGGCAAGGAGTACGCCGAACTCGAGTGGCCGATCGATATCGCGATCGCCGTCGTGTGGGCCGGTTTCTTCGGCATCAACTTCTTCGGGACCATCGCCAAGCGCCGGGAGCGCCACATGTACGTGGCGCTGTGGTTCTACATCGCCACCATCGTCACCGTCTCGGTTCTGCACATTTTCAACAGCCTCGCCATCCCGGTCTCGATGACCAAGAGCTACTCGATCTACGCCGGCGTCCAGGACGCCTTCATGCAGTGGTGGTACGGGCACAACGCCGTGGCGTTCTTCCTCACCACGCCCTTCCTGGGCCTCATGTACTACTTCCTGCCCAAGGCGGCCGAGCGCCCCGTGTTCAGCTACCGCCTCTCGATCGTCCACTTCTGGTCGCTC
This sequence comes from Phycisphaerales bacterium, assembly GCA_044223975.1. Lineage (GTDB taxonomy): Bacteria > Planctomycetota > Phycisphaerae > Phycisphaerales > UBA1924 > CAZCPB01. The sequence continues at coordinate 161,679 of JBGALI010000001.1, forward strand.
GTGTTCATCTACATCTGGGCGGGCCCGCACCACCTGCACTACACCGCCCTGCCCTCGTGGGCCAGCAGCCTGGGCATGATCTTCTCCATCATGCTCTGGATGCCCTCCTGGGGCGGCATGATCAACGGCCTGCTCACCCTCCGCGGCGCCTGGGGCAAGGTCGCCGCCGACCCGGTTCTCAAATTCTTCGTCGTCGGCGTCACGTTCTACGGCATGTCGACGTTCGAGGGTCCGATGCTCTCGATCAAGAGCGTGAACTCGCTCAGCCACTACACCGACTGGACCATCGCGCACGTGCACTCGGGCGCCCTGGGCTGGAACGGGCTGATGACCTTCGGCATGATGTATTGGCTCCTGCCGCGCCTGTTCCAGACGCCGCTGTTCAGCAAGAAACTCGCCACCTGGCACTTCTGGACCGCCACAGTCGGCATCCTCCTGTACGTCATGGCCATCTATACCGCGGGCCTCACGCAGGGCCTCATGTGGCGTGCCTTCGATCAGGTCGGCCGCCTGCAGTACCCCGACTTTGTCGAGACCGTCACGGTCCTTATGCCCATGTACTGGATCCGCGTCGTCGGCGGTCTTCTGTTCCTGACCGGGGCCCTGCTGGGCGCGTACAACTTCTTCATGACCTGGCGGGCCCGTCCCGCCGTCTACGACGAGCCCGTGCACGAGGCGCCGGCCCTTTCCTCGGTCTACCGCGACCCCCCGGACCCCAAGTCCCGCGTCACCGGCGTCGTCGAACTTGGCCACAAGGGCAGCGTCTGGCTCCAGGGCGCCTGGCACCGCCGCTGGGAGCGGCTGCCGCTCCGCTTCACCGTGTGGGTCGTGATCGCGGTCGTCGTGGCCTCGCTCTTTGAGATCGTCCCCACGTTCCTCATTCGCAGCAACGTGCCCACCATCGCCAGCGTCAAGCCCTACACGCCGCTCGAGCTGGCCGGGCGCGAGATCTACATCGCCGAGGGCTGCTACAACTGCCACTCGCAGATGATCCGTCCGCTCTGGGCCGAGACCAAGCGCTACGGCGAGTACAGCAAGCCCGGCGAGTTTGTCTACGACCACCCCTTCCAGTGGGGCAGCCGGCGCATCGGGCCCGACCTGCAGCGCGAGGGCGGCGCCCGCAACAACGACTGGCACGTCCGGCACCTCGAGAACCCGCGCCAGCTCGTGCAGCAGTCGGTGATGCCCGCCTACCCGCACCTGCTCTCCACGCCGCTGAACTTCGAGGCCATCCAGTCGCGCGTCGACGGCATGGCCATGATCGGCGTCCCCTACGGCGAGGCCGTGAAGAACGGCAAAGCCGTGGAGGCCGCCCGCGAGCAGGCCAGGAAGATCGGCGCCGACCTGGTCACCCAGGGTGGCTACCCCGACCTGCAGGACAAAAAGATCATCGCCGTGGTCGCGTACCTGCAACGCCTCGGCACCGATCTTCACGCACCGCCGGAAGTCCCCGCCACACCGGCCCCGGAGCCCAAGAAGGCGCAGTCCACCGAGACTACCGCCGCGCCCGTGGCGGCCAAGTGAGGTGACCCGTGCGACTCAGCGACATCATGAGCCACATGAACCTGACCGTCTACCCGGAAGTGGCGATGGTCCTCTTCCTCGCGGTATTCGCGGCCGTGGCATGGCGGGTCTTCCGCCGTCGCAACGCCGCCGAGCTCGAGGCCCAGGGCTCACTGCCCCTTGACGACAGCCCGATCGTCGAACACCGTACCGTCCGCGCCGAGAAAGCGAGCCACCAGCCATGAACACACCCGCCCAGCCGCAGCTGATGGATCATGAGTACGACGGGATCCAGGAGTACGACAACCCCACCCCGGGCTGGTGGCACCTCATTTTCGCCGCCTCGGTCATCTTCGCGCTGTTTTACTTCACCTTCGCCGAGTACTCGCCCATGGCGACGTCGGTTCAGGAGGCGTGGGAGGAGAATCAGCAGGAGGAGTTCCGCAAGATCTTCGGTGCTCTGGGCCAGATGAACAACGACGCCCCGACGCTCCAGAAGACCGTCGGCGACGAACGGCTCATGCTGGTGGCCAAGGGCATCTTCCAGGGCAACTGCGCGTCCTGCCACGGCTCACAGGCCGCGGGGATGGCCGGCTCCAACTGTCCCAACCTCACCGACGATCGGTGGAAAAACGTCAAGACGGTCACCGACATCTTCAACGTCATCACCAAGGGAGCCAACAACGGCGCCATGCCCGCGTGGGAGAACCGGCTCTCCCCGAACGAGCGACTGATCCTTGCCGCGTACGTCGCGCGCCTGCGTGATCATCCGGTGGACGGCCGAGCCCCGGAGGGAGACCCTGTCGGTCCCTGGTTCACGGCGGCCGGGCCCGCGAAGTAGCGGCGGCGGAACTCGCACCGCCGCTCGGGCCTCCAACAAGGCGGGCGGCGAGCGCCCGTCAGGAGTGATCGAATGAGCACGGCGGTGGAAAACGCGGGCTCGCAGGTCAGCGTGCTGTCGACGCTCAACGCCGACGGTTCGCGCCGCTGGCTCCGGCCGCGCCCCTCCGCCGGCCGTTTCCTGACGCGTCGGCGGCTCGTCGCGTGGGGGCTCATCGCCCTGTTCACCGTGACGCCGTTCCTCCGGCTCCACGGCAAGCCCCTCATCCTCCTCGACGTCGTGGCGCGTGAGTTCACGCTCTTCGGCAAGACGTTCTTCCCCACCGACACGCTTCTGCTCGCCCTGCTGCTGGTGACCGTCTTTGTCACGATCTTCCTGTTCACGGCCCTGTTCGGGCGCGTGTGGTGCGGCTGGGCCTGCCCGCAGACCGTGTACATGGAGTTCATCTTCCGCCCGGTCGAGAGGTTCTTCGAGGGAACCCCCGGACGCATGAAGAAGGGCTTTCTGCAGGGCTCCGGCGCGGGCAAGCTGCTCAAGTACGTGGTGTACTTCGTGATTTCCCTGCACTTGGCCCACACCTTTTTATCGTGGTTCGTCGGCACCGATCGGCTGTGGAGCTGGTCGCAGCGTTCGCCCTTCGAGCACCCCGCCGGGTTCCTGATCGTGCTCGTCGTGACCGGGCTGATGATGTTCGATTTCTGCTACTTCCGCGAGCAGACGTGCATCGTCGCGTGCCCGTACGGGCGCTTTCAGTCGGCGCTCCTGGACCGCAACTCGCTGCTGGTCACGTACGACCGCAGCCGCGGCGAGCCCCGCGGCAAGCCCGGCAAGGGCCGGCCCGCCACCGTCTCGCTCCCGATCGTGACCGAGTTTCGCGAAACGGCGCCCGCATCCGCAGCCGCGCCCGCACGCTCCGGCGATTGCGTCGACTGCGGTCTGTGCGTCACCACCTGCCCCACGGGGATCGACATCCGCAACGGCGTGCAGATGGAGTGCATCAACTGCACCCAGTGCATTGACGCCTGCGATGCGGTCATGACCAAGCTCTCGCGCCCTCGCGGGCTGATCCGCTACTCCTCGCAGGCCGCGATGGAGGGCGAGGGCAAGAAGCTCCTGCGCCCGCGCGTGCTCATCTACCCGGTCCTGCTCACCGTGCTCGTGGGCGCGTTCCTCGTCGTGCTTTCAACCAAGGGCAACGCCGACATCACCATCCTCCGCGGCCAGGGCCGCCCCTTCTCCACGCTCGACTCCGGCGAGATCGCCAACCCCGTCCGGGTGAAGATCCGCAACCGCGACTCGCAGGACCGCTCCTACACCATCGAGGCCTCCGGGTTCGAAGGGGCGCGGGTGCTCTTCGAATCCGAGCCGCCAACGCTCAAGCCGGGCGCCGTCGTCACCATCCCCGCCTCGCTCATCGCCCCCGCCTCGGCCTTCTCGCGCGGCGCGCGCGACGTCGAGGTGCGCATCACCGATTCCGGCGGCTTCTCCAAAGCCGTGAAGTACCGTCTGATGGGGCCCGGCACGTCGGCCCACCACGAAGACGAGAAGCACGACAAGGATCAGGACAAGGAACGGGAGGAGCATCACCCATGAGCCGCATCCGCCTCTGGCCGGGGATCATCTTCGCGCTCCTCGGCGTGCACGCGTGCCTCGTCGTCACCACGTTCTACCTCGCCAACGCCGACCCCTCCGTGGCCGTCGAGCCCGACTACTACGGCAAGGCGCTGGCGTGGGACCAGCAGCAGAGCCGAGAGGCCGATTCCAAAGCGCTCGGCTGGACCATGACGCTCGAGCCCGGCCCCGTCGAGGGCGCCCGCACGAAGCTGGTCATCACGCTCGTCGGCCCCGACGGCGCCGCGGTGACGGGAGCGGTGGTGCGCGTCGAGTCCTTCGCCAACGTGCGCTCCGGCCAGCGGCGCGTTTCGGTGGTCGCAGAAGCATCGCCCGGCACGTACTCCGGTGAGTTCAACGCCGACCGCTCCGGTCTCTGGCAGTTCCGGGTCATCGCGTCGCGCGGGCCGGACACCTTCGTCGCCACCGTGGAACGCCCCGTGGGCGCACCCGGGAGCCCCACGCCGTGATCCCGCTGATCACCGCCGTCTTCGTCGCCAGCCTGACCGGCAGCACGCACTGCGCGGGCATGTGCGGCGCGTTCCTGGCGTTCGCCGTCGCCGGAGAGTCCGCAATGCCCAGGTCACGCGCGCTCCTTCACGCCGCGTACAACCTCGGTCGCCTCTGCACGTACACGCTCCTCGGCGCCGGGGCCGGGCTGCTCGGGCGTGCCCTCGACCTCGGCGGCGCGGCGGTGGGGGTGCAGCGAGCTGCGATGATCGCCGCGGGCACGCTCATGATCCTGTTCGGTGCGGTTGCGGTGCTTCGCGCCGCGGGCGTGCACATCGGTCGCGTTCCGTTGCCGCCCGGCCTCGCACGCTTCGTCGGCGCGGGGCACCGCACCGTCGCGGCGTGGCCTCCGCCGGCCCGCGCCCTCTCGATCGGACTTCTCACCACGCTCCTCCCCTGCGGCTGGCTGTACGCCTTCGCGGTCACCGCCGCGGGCACCGCCGACTGGAAGCTCGGCGCCCTGACCATGGCCGTGTTCTGGCTCGGCACGCTCCCCGTGATGGTCGCACTCGGCGCCGGCCTCCAGTTCCTCGCCGGCCCGCTGCGTCGCCGGGTCCCGGTGCTCACGGCGCTCGCGATGCTCGGCGTCGGCGCGTGGACGGTGGTCGGACGCCTGCACACCCCCGCGTTCGCTCGCCAGCCGTCCACTCTGGTGCAAACGTCCTCCCCGACAATTCCCACGCCCGGCAAGGCACCCTGCTGCAATGACGAATGAACCCGCCAACGCGATGACGAGTCCGACCACCGGTGTCCTGCGCTCCGCGCCGGTGACCTGCGATCACTGCGCCCTTGATGTCCCCGCTGGCCTGATCGAACGCGACGCCAAACTCCAGTTCTGCTGCCACGGCTGTCGCGCCGCCTACGACATCATCCACGGCAACGGCCTTGAGCGCTATTACCGCGTGCGCCAAGAGTCCGGCGGCGACCGCACGCCCGCAAAGGGAACGGGCCGCAAATTCTCGGAATTCGACGACCCGGTCTTCGCCGGGCTGTACTGCCGCCCGGCGGGCGGCGGCGAACTCCGCGTCACCGAGCTGTTCCTCGAGGGCGTGCACTGCGCCGCGTGCGTGTGGCTGGTCGAGAAGCTTCCGATGATCGCCCCCGGCGTGCTCGAATCGCGCCTCGACATGCGCCGCGCCATCGTGCGGATCACTTGGGACCCCGCCCGCGCCGCGCTCTCGGGTGTCGCCCGCACCCTCGATTCGCTGGGGTATCCGGCTCACCCGGCGCGCGAAGCGTCGGCCCGCACCCTGCGCCGCGCCGAGGACCGCAAGGCCCTCGTCCGCATCGGCGTCGCCGGAGCATGCGCCGGCAACGTCATGCTCCTGGCCCTGGCCCTCTACGCCGGTGCGTTCGACTCCATGGAGGGCCAGTTCCGCGGCTTCTTCCGCTGGCTCTCGATGGGCATCACCCTACTCTCACTCGCCTGGCCCGGCCGCGTGTTCTTCGTCGGCGCCTGGGCCGCGATCCGCACGCGGACGGTGCACCTGGATCTCCCCATCGCGATCGGCCTGGGCGCCGGCGCGATCTGGGGCGTCGTCAACACCGTCCGCGGCACGGGAGAAATCTACTTCGACTCCCTGAGCGTGCTGGTCCTGGCGCTCCTCGCGGGCCGCTGGGTGCAGCAGCGCCAGCAACGCTGGAGTTCCGATGCCGTCGAGCTGCTCTACTCCCTCACCCCCGGCAGGGCGCGCATCGTCGAGGGCGATTCCATCCGCGAAGCGCCGATCGAGGCGATCTCGCCCGGAATGACCGTCGAGGTCCTGGCGGGCGACTCGATCCCCGTGGACGGCGTGGTGCTCTCGGGCGAATCGTCCATCGATCAGTCGCTCCTGACCGGCGAGTCGCGCCCGGTCCGCATCTCGCCCGGCGACGATGTGCCCGCGGGCGCGGTCAATATCTCCGGCGTCCTCCGCGTCCGCGTCTCGGCCGCGGGCGAGTCGACGCGCGTGGGCCGGCTGATGGCCTTGGTCGCCGAGTCTTCCCGCCGCCGGGCGCCGGTCGTTCGCCTTGCCGACCGCATCTCGGGCATCTTCGTGGTGGCGATGCTCTCGCTGGCGCTCATCACGGCCGTGGCGTGGGCCTTCATCGACCCCTCGCGTGCCATCGACAACGCCGCGGCTCTGCTGATAGTGACCTGCCCCTGCGCGCTGGGCCTGGCCACGCCGCTGGCGCTCACCGTCGCGATCGGTCGCGCCGCCCGCCGCTCGGTGCTGATCAAGGGCGCCGACGCCGTGCAGTCGCTCGCCAGCCCCGGCGTGATCTTCCTCGACAAGACGGGCACGATCACCCACGGCAGCGCCCGTTTGGTCCGCTGGGTCGGCGACCTCTCCGCCAAGCCGCTGGTGGCCGCCGTCGAAGCCGCGTCGTCCCACCCTGTCGCCCGGGCCGCCTTCAGAGCCCTTCGCGACGAGCTTGGCGAGGCCGCGATCCCCCAGGCCCGTGGCGTCCACGAAACAACGGGCGCCGGCATCGCAGGGCTCATCGGCGAGCACGAGATCATCATCGGTTCGCCCCAGTTCATCTCCGGTCGGCTGGGCGCCGTGCCCTCCGACATCGCCGGCGCCGCGCTCGAGATGGCCCACCACGCGCTCACCCCTGTGCTCGTCGGCGTCGACGGTCGAGTCGTCGCCGCCTTCGGCCTCGGGGACGAGGTCCGCCCCGACGCCCGCGCGTGCGTCGACGACCTCCGCGCTCGCGGCTGGGACGTCCGCATTCTTTCGGGCGACCATCCCGCGATCGTCGCCGGCGTCGGCAGGGCGCTCGGGCTCCCCGACACGTCCGTCCACGCGGGCGTTTCGCCTGAGCAGAAGCTCGACGCCGTTCGCTACGCCGCGCCGGGCCGTACCGTGGTGATGGTCGGCGACGGCGTGAACGACGCCGCCGCGCTCGCCGCCGCCACGGTGGGCATCGCCGTGCACGGCGGGGCAGAGGCCAGCCTGAGCGCCGCCGATGTGTACATCAATCGCCCCGGCCTGGCCCCGATCGTGGAGCTCGTGGACGCTTCGCGCCGCACCATGGGCGTGGTGCGGCGCAACCTCGCCATCTCGCTCGTCTACAACATCTCGGCCGCGGCTCTTGCCGTCACGGGCCTGATCAACCCGCTCATCGCCGCCATCCTCATGCCCGCCAGCTCGCTGAGCGTGCTTACGATGTCGTTCCGAAGCCGCACGTTCCCGGAGAAGCGCCCATGAGCGTCATCTACCTCGTCCTGCCGCTGGCGATCCTGCTCGCCGGGCTGGCGTTGTGGGGCTTCATCTGGTCGGTGCGCGGCGGTCAGATGGACGACCTCGACACCCCCGCCGTTCGTGTGGCGCACGAAGACGACGAGTGACCGATGCACTGGTCCCTCGATCCGCCGGTACACTGGGCGCCATGCACCCCTCCGCAATCCTGCTCATCGTTTCGTGCGCTTTGGCGTGCGGCGTCGGCTGCTCATCGACCCCGAGGGTCACCGCGCCTTCCGATCGCGTCTACCTCGCCACCTACTTCCTCGACAACGGTCAGGACGGCGTCTATCTCGCCGCCAGCGAAGACGCCCTCCGCTTCGAGCCGATCGTCTCGCCCAACGTGCCGATCTTGAAACCAGAGATCGGCAAGGAAAGACTCACCCGCGACGCGTGCCTGCTCCGCGGCCCTGACAGCACGTGGCACATGACGTGGACCACCGGCTGGTGGGAGAACGGCTTCGGCATCGCGCACTCGACCGACCTCGTGAACTGGTCCGCCCAGAATTATGTCCAGCCCATGAGCGACCAGCCCGGCGCCGTCAACTGCTGGGCCCCGGAGATCGCTTTCGACCCCGCACGCGGCGAGTACCTTCTGTTCTGGTCCTCGACCGTGCTTGGCGCTTTCCCCGAGACGGAGGCCGCCGGGGACGACGGTCCCGACCACCAGAAGTGCAACCACCGCATCTACAGCACTACGACGAAGGATTTCATCACCTTCACGCCCGAGCGTCTCTACTACAACCCGGGCTTCAACTGCATCGACGCCACACTCCTCGCGCCCAACGCGCCGGGAGCCGCGTGGCACCTGTTCTTCAAAGATGAAACCCGCTACCCCCCCAGCAAGAACATCCGCCACCTGGCGATCACCGACCCGCTGAAGGCCGCGGGCAAACCGAGCGAGCCGATTACCGGCGCGTACTGGGCCGAGGGGCCGTCGGCGATCCGTATCGACGGCAAGGTCCGCGTCTTCTTCGACCGCTACGCCGACAACCGTTTCGGCGCGGTGGAGTCGCCGGACTTCGAGCACTGGACGGACATCTCCGACAGGATTTCCTTCCCCAAGGACGCACGGCACACGACCGTTGTCGAAGTCGATCGCGCGACACTCGAGAGCGTGCGCCGGGCTATCCAACACCGGCGTGTCGACGCGGATCAACCGCGACCCGCCCCCGAACCCCCGGAATAGCCCGTTGGTTCCGGCGCCGGGCTCGCTCCTCAGCGGCGACGGCGGCCGCACATGTACATGGAGAAGCCGGCGAGTGTGAGGGCCGAAGGTCCGGGGATCTGGGAGAATTCGAGGGTGATCCCGTACGTCGACGTCACGGCGAAATCACCCCCCGCCGTCGTGGAATCGGTGCCGATGTCCGTGAGGCCGTCCAACTGGTACGACCCCGCCGGGAGGATGGTGTACAGGTCAATGGACGCGACGTCATTCACGGCGCGATTCAGTGCCAACGAGAGGATCGTGCCCGAACCCCCGCTGATCTTCGTGAGGCGAGCCACACTCAACGATTGGACGTTGCCAGGCCCAACGTCGTTGACGCCGCTGACCTGCAAAGATCCGAACGCGTGCACGTGCAGGGGTTGTGAGATGTGGAACTGAACTTGAGCCGCCGAGTGGGCCGTCGTCTGGGCGTGAAAATCCGCGGCGTCAGAGTGCGACCACCCGCTCGCCGAACCCGCGATCGAAATGTAATCGGCCTCCTGGCCCGCGTTCCAGAGGAACGCCATCGTGTTCGTGAACTTGGCGTTGCCCTTCCCGCCGTTGGAGACAGTGAAGCTCGCGTTGCTCGACGATGCCCAGCTGTGCGAGACCTCCGTGTACCGCTGCGAGGAATTCGATGACGGGGTTTCGACGCCCCGAGCCATGATGTAGTCGCCGGTCGTCCATCCGTACCCCGGCTCGACCAGGAGCGATCCAAGACCGACCGTCGGCACGCCGACCAGAAGCGTAATGAATGACACGACGGATGGTGTGCGACGCATGCGATGTTCCCCGTGGGCGGGATGCTCGGCGGCGAGCGCAGCAGCGCCCACCTCCCTTTCCGGCAATCCCCGCAAAGAGAACATGCCACGGAACCAGTCCGATGCAACCAATCCGCGTGCCGGCCGTACAAAAAGGGCCGAGCGGATCGAGAAGTCCGCGCTAGGCGCACGCGAGGGTGTCGTTGCGCCTCGTTGCGCGATCAGTGTATCGCAGCGTCGTGATCAGACGAGCGTGACCTGCAGGGAGCGCCCGGCGTCGATGACCACCGGAGGTTCGAATCGGACGACAATTCGGTCTCCGGCGCGCCGAACCGAATCGACAGCAATCCGAGCGCCGTCCTTCATCGCCGTAACCTCGCCTTGGGTGTTGGCGCTGAGCGCCAGGGTCGATACGCGAAGCTGTCCCTCCCGCACCGCGATCTCGGCACGCACCTTCCCGCCCTCGCGCTTCTGGCTGAACGTCCCCCATCCCTCGCAGCTCGTGAACGGCGCCCGGAAATCATTCGGCGACACGCGCGGCGCAAACCCGATGTGCCCCCGCGGCCCGTGGTGCTCAAACCCGCACGCCGCCAGAAACACGCCGTAACTGGCCATCGACCTCGCGTAGTGGTTGCTGCACTCGATCTCGTTGTACGGGTTGCGCTTGCTCGCGTGGTAGCGGTCCTCGAGCGACCGCGTGATCGCCATCCCCTCCGTGACCAGTCCCTCCCACACCATGTGCGACGCCACCTGGTACTCAAACCCGTGCATGCACTCGTTGAAGTATCCCGCGGCCCACGCGTCGCCGCCCTTGGCCGTGGCGCGGTCGGCGCCTCCCTTGGGGAACGTGCACATCAGCAGCCCCGCCTCCCCCGGCATCGCGTACCACCGCCCCCCCTTGATGATGTCCTTGAGCGCATCGCGGTACACGCCCACGTCGGGCGCAAAGCTGTACTTCCACAGCGACGCCAGCGCGCTCTTGCACTCCCTCTCGGGGATGACCCGGTCCAGCCCCACCTGCCACGCCCACGACTGACCGAACACCTGGTCGATGTGGCATCCGTCGTTCGTGCTGTTGGCCTCGGGGTGCTTGGGGTCGGCCAGGTGGATGAAGTACTCGCCGTTGTAGAGCTTCTCGACCATCGATATTGAGCCGCGCTCGCACACCGCCGCGCACCGCCTGGCGAATTCCTCGTCGCCCACATCGCGCGCCATCGCCTCCCCCGCGCGCACAGCGCCAAGGTACAGCGACGAGATCCACCCCATCGGCCCGTACCACGCCGCGTCGAGCGTGTTGTACTGCTCGCCCTCGAGCAGCCCGTCACCGTCCTTGTCCTCGCGCATGAGGTACTCGACCGATTTCTTCACCCGCGGCCAGATCCGTTTGAGGAACGCGTCGTCGACGCTCATCTGGTGCTCGCGGTACGCGCGCATGATCGTCCCCGCCAGCCCGTCGTGCGCCACCCGCCGGTCGGCCTCCGCGCGATAGTCGATCGCCCCGGTATCTTCGTGGAAGGCGAGCCCGTAATCGACCATCTCCCGCGCCGATCGCTCCAGTTCCGGGAACACCCGTGCCAGCCCCTGCGCGTACTGCCACACGTGCTGGCAGGTGCCGGCGCAGCAGTGGGTGCCCTCCCAGCCGTAGAACCGGCCGTTATCGAATCGCAGGCACGTCACCGTTGCCGCGATCGAGGTGTTGATGAACGTGCGGTCGAGGAACCAGTGGGGAAGCGTCGAGTCGACCCACGTGTCGCGCCAGAGCTTTGTCCGTGCGCTCAGGCTCGCGAGGTTCTTGGCGGCGAACGCCGCGACGTCCATCGCGTCCTTGAACCGGCTCGCGTAATGGTGGCGCAGGCCCTGGATCCCGGTGAGAAAGGCCAGTTCGTCACGGTTGGGCGTTGGGAAGTGCCACGCCACCAGGAACGTAAACGTCTCCGAGGCGCCGGGGGCAATCGTCGCCGACCGCGATACGCTCCCGATCGGGCGGGCCTCGAGTCCCGCGGTTGCTTCCGCGTCACCCGGGCCGAATACGGCGCGGAGGTCCTTGATGGCGCCGATCGCCGCGGCGCCCGTCGCGCGGCCCTGGGGGTCCACGGCGCCGATCAGCATGGTCCCGAAGTCCGGCCGCTCGGCGATGGGCCTCAGATCCGTTTCGGGCGAATCGGTGACCACGATCTCGTCGATCCCGATCTGCCCCCACCCGCCCGTCCACGCGTCCACGATCTGGAGACGCGCGGTGCGCCCCGCGAACTCACGCACATCGAAGTGATCGATGCGCATCCGGTTGTTGTCGCGCCCCGTCGCGGTCCGCACGGGCGCGCCGTCGATCAGCAGGTTCATGCACTCCTGCCCGGGACGGTTCCCGCCGCCGATTCGGAATCGGATGAACGCGCGATCGATGACGAACTCGCGGCTGGTGAGCGTCCCGATGTGCTGGTCGGCCTTCACCACGTCCTCGCCGTGGCGCGACTCGTGCGTGTTGACCGTCCACTCCCCCTGCGCGTTGACGTTCCCCTGGTAGCCGGCAATATCCTTGCGATTCCGCGGTGTGTCGCCGAACGCCGTGCCCGTCGCCGTCCAGCCTTCGTAGGTTCCCTTCTCCCAGTCCTCGAACACGACGTCTGGCTTGATAGCGCCGCGGTCCTGCTCGGGCACCGCCTCCGCCGAGCAGGCGACCATGGTGAGCCCACCGCTGCGCACCACGCGGTTCCGCGCCCTCACCGTGCTCGATCGCTCGGTGGCCAGGAGCACGGGGTTCTGCAACCAACCCGCAACCGTCGCGTCGACCGGTGCTCCCGACGTGTTCCTCACCGTGAACGACATCACCGTCAGCGGCAAGCTCGACGACGCAAAGTCGAGCGGAACAAACGGTGAGTACGCATCCAACGCCACGCTGACCGGCGCGTCATCGTCGCGGTACTCCACGTGCCCGACCGGGTATTGTCCCGTGAATTCGATGGCCTTGAAGCCGCTCGCGTCCAGGCGTCTGGCGGACTCCGCTCCTCCGGCCTTGACGCGCAGCGCAAACCCCTGCTCCATCGGCGATCGCGGCGTCGCCGGCTTGGGGTACAGCGGCCCCTCGGTGCTGCCCCACACGCGCTCCTGCGGCAGGTTGAAGATGTCCCAGTGCCACAGCCGCCCGTCGCCTCCAAGGTACACTTGGCCGCAGCACACGCCGCCGATCGGCATCCCGATCCACTTGAGTTCATCGCGTGACGACGTGTACACGGTCGGCGTTCCGCGCGCTGTCAGCGACCGCACCCACGCCGGATCCAGCTTCTTGTCCGCGGGCACCGGGAATGCGCCCGGCTGAAGCTCCGCGAACGGTCCGGCCATGGCGCCGCGCCCGAAGAGCCGTTCCACCATCAACGTAGTGGTTGAAAGTCCCGCCGCGGCCATGAACGAGCGCCGGGATACGTCCGCCCGCGCACTGGTGGTGGAGTCGCTCATCGCCTCACGATACCACAACAATTCTGAGTCCTGCACCTTGCCTCCATCTGCGCCGATCGTCGCGCAGCCGGCTTGGAGTAGGCCGCGATTCAAAGCCGGTGGATGGTCTCTCCCCTGCGATTTCCGCGGCGCCGCTCTCTTCTGGTCATGTTCCCAGCTGCTCCTGTCCGTGCCTCGCACCCTTGCATTGCATCGAAGCGCGGCGGCGGGGTTCTCGGAACATGGATCGCGATGATCCCCTCCATTGGCGTCGCATAACCTGGCGTAACACGATTAATAGCAAGGACTTAGGCGTTGGGTGATTGTCTCGATGCTCCCCCCGGGTTAAGGTCCTTGGAGAGGGACTCTGCCGACGCATCGTCGGTGCTCAAACATGCTCAAGAAAGGCGTTCACTCCATGGCTATCTCTCGCGTCGTACTCACCGCCCTTGTTTCCGCCGGACTCGCCGGCACCACGCTGGCAGCGACCGTCGATGTCAACTTCTTCAACATCACCAACAACGGCAACCAGGGCATCGCACCCCAGCTGAAGCTTGCCGTCTCCGACGTTGCGGGCGACCCCACATCCGTGGACTTCGTGTTCCGCAACCTCGTCGGCATCGCCTCGTCGATCAAGGAGGTCTACTTCGACGCCGGCGCCGCGGGAAGCATCTTCACCTCCGGCCTGATCCAGGCCCAGAGCGGCGCTTCGTTCCAGTGGGGCAGCGCGAGCCCGCAGGAACTTCCCGGCGCCAACAACATCAGCCCGGCATTTCAAACCACGCTTTCTCTGCTGACCGACTCTGGAAACGGCGGGCCTTCCACGGGCTTGGATGTGGCCACCGACTCGCTGACGGTCAGGCTGAGCCTTGCCTCCGGCAAGTCGTACGCGGACATCGTGGCCGGGCTGCTCACGATCCCCGCCGGTCAGGCCGGCTCGGTGCGCGTCGGTATGCACATCACGTCCATCGGTACCGTGGGAGGGAGTGACTCGTACGTGAGCGGAGGGGGCGGAAACGCCGAGAGTGTCCCGCTGCCTCCCGCGGCATGGGCCGGCCTCAGCTCACTCGCCGGACTCTTCGGGGCTTCGGTGATCCGCAGGCGGCGCAACCTCGCGACTCATTGAAGCGTCCAGGCAAGAAGGTGCATGCGGCGTCCCCAAGGCGCCGCATTTTTCTTGCGCTCGTCGCGGTTCGACGATCCGGAAGGCGTGAACAGTGAGTCGTTCTTCTGCTGGACGGATCGAGTTCGCCCTTTGTACGCGCCTTCGGTCCGATATGAAATCGATTTTTCTTGTCTTCTCGGCCCTCTGCTCTACGCTTTGTGTGGAGTGGAACGCGCCCCCGGGGCGCAAGGAAAGGGCGAGAAATGAGAGTTCAATCTTCGGCGTTCGCCGCCCTCGCGGCGGTGGCTGTGAGTTCGATCGCGTCCGCGGCGTCGATCAACCTGTCGTTCGCGAACATCACCAACAACGGCAACCAGAACATCGGGTCGCAGCTCAAGCTGACGGTCTCGGATGTGGTTGGCCAACCCACCAAGGTCGACTTCACGCTGAAGAACTCGGTCGGCATCGCGTCCTCGATCAAAGAAGTGTATTTCGACGCTGGCGCGATCGGGACCAACTTTGTCTCCGGTCTGATCCAGAGCCAATCCGGTGCGAGCTTTGTCTGGGGCAGCGGCAGCCCCGGCGAGCTGCCCGGCGGAAACAACCTGACGCCGGCGTTCGAGACCTCGATGAATCTGCTCGCCGACTCGGGCAACGGTGGTCCTGCGACCGGGCTCGATCAGGCCGCCGACTCGCTCGTCATCCGGGTCACGCTCGCGGCAGGGAAGTCGTACAACGATATCGTCAACGGCCTCCTGGCCAACCCCGCGCAGGCCAACTCCATCCGGCTCGGCCTGCACGTGATCTCGATCGGCACGGCCGGCGGCAGCGATTCGTACGTTTCGAACGCGCTCACCGTGCCGCTCCCTCCCGCCGCTTGGGCGGGGATGAGCTGCCTGGTGGCGGTCATCGGCGCCGGCGTCGTGCGAAACCGCATGCTCGTGCGGCGCGCCTGACCGGCCGGTCGTTCGAAGACGCCAATGTGAACGCAGCGATTCTGGGACGTGCGGCGCGTTGATCGCACGCGCGGTCCGCTGCGCGGGCGCCCGCTCGTGATGCACGAACGGGCCCCATAATCGCCGCCGAAATGAAGGCCGGTCCCATATGTAAGTACTTGTGCCAGTTTCAATTACATCTCATTGCCCGGCCCCCTCGATCGGGTTACCTTCTGAGTGGAGGGGTTCGCGCCAGGAACGGCGCGGCCTTGAACGCACGGAGAGGGCCGAAGAAATGAAGATCCGAACCGCATCCCTGCTGGGGTTGGTCGCGTGCGCCGCGTTCGCGGCGAGTGCCGACGCCGGCTCCGTGGATCTCTCGTTCCTTCGCGTCACCGACAGCGGCGCCCCCGACATCTCAAGCCAGTTCCGTCTTACCGTGTCGAGCGTCGCCGGCCAGCCCGGCAAGGTCGATCTCACGCTCCGCAACTTCGCCACCACGGTGTCGAGCATCACCGAGGTCTACTTCGCCGACGGATTACTGCTCGCGACATCGACGATCCTGCAGCAGGGCTCGGTCTTCGTGGGCGGTTCCGGGAACCTCCCCGGCGCCGCGACGCTCAACCCGATCTTCTCCGCCACACGCTCGTTCAGGACGGCCGTCGGTCCGCTCCGCGATGACGGCTCAGCGGTGAACACCGCCGGCCTCGACGGCGCTTCGGATTTCGCGACGTTCCGATTCTCGCTCCAGGGCGCCGCGACCGCGGACGACGTTCTGGTCGCGCTCGGGATGAACGGCTCGCCCTACGGCAACCTCCGCGTCGGCGTGGTCGCGCACTCGATCGGCGGCGGCGCCCGAAACGATTCGTTCGTGAACTCGCCCCTGATCGTCCCCCTTCCCCCCGCGGCGTGGGCCGGCCTCGTCGGCCTCGTAACGGTGGCGGGAGCCGCGTGGGTCCGTCGCCGCGGCCACCGGGTCGCGTAGGCCATCGGCGCAGATCGGCGAAACACTTTCCGATGGGCGCAACTTCCGGACGGGCAGATCCAGCCGCGCCCTGCGCACGCTTCCTTGCTCAGGGCCGCGTGTGTCGCTCGTCCACCGGCCCGAAGTCCCCGGCCCCGCGATCCCACGACGCCGATGGCAGCGGCAGCGTCGGATCGCCGAACAGAATGAACTTCATGCCCTGAAAGAAGATGCTCGCGGGGTACCAGTCCGGCGTCGGCGTGATCGTCGCCAGGTGTTCTTGCTCGAAGTAGTGGCGCAACGCCCCCCCCCAGCAGTCCCCTACGCGCGGCTTCTCCATCTTCGCGAGCGTGTCGACGAATCCTTCCTGCAGGGTCAGCGCACACGGCTGGCTGCCCGTCGTGCACCCGATGTACGCCGCGGCACCGCTCGGCCCCGCGCGAAGCAACTGCTCCCCAAGCCCCGTGCGGTTGTATTTCCCCCGCGCGTAGCACGACGGCGGTGGGGGAGGCTCGGTGAACACTTCGCCCGCGTTCGTTCCCCGGTGCTCGCGCCCGTCGGCGTCCTCGTACGGCTCATACGGCGGCAGGGTGGCGAACCGCGCCGTCGAACAGCCGGCGGAGATCATCACCGCGGGCGCATCCTCGTTGTGCACTCGGGTCAGGTCACCGACGGCCAGGCAGCCTTCCCAGACGTCGTCGTTCCCGTGCCCGGCGTGCACGATCAACGGGGCGCGCTGGTTCAGCAGTTCCAGCACGTGCGCCCGATCCGGGAGTGATGGCCCCGGATCCCCGCCCGCGAAATAGCACCGCGTCCAGAGCCATCCCGCGGGGAGCGTGCGTCCCAGGCGATCGAATTCGGGCCGCGCGTCCACCCATCCGCCCGCCATCACGAACCCGGCCCGGCGATCTCCCCCGTGCCGCTCGGCAGCCATTGTCTTGGCCGCGACGCTGCTGACCTCGTCCGCCGAACTCACGGGCCAGCGGCCCACGGCCAGCTCCGGCCGGTAGTCCACGCCGTCGTAGTTGATCGGATCGGCCTTGTTCTTCTCGCCGCGCACCTCTCCGAAGTACCGGGCGTGGAAGCCGTCCTTCCGCCCGTTCCAGTCGTCGAACGAGCCGTCGGGCTTGGCCACGTCGGCGTAGTACAGGTCGCTGGGGTAGAACGCGTAGTCGAACGCCTCGAGAGTCACGCGGTCGAGCACCATGTACCGAACCGGCATCACGTCCGCATCCCCGACCAGCAGGACGTGCGTGATCCGCCCGGCCTTCCACGCCTCGAACAGCCACGCCTTGAGCCGTTCGGCATCGTCGACGCCGGGCGAGGACTTGAGCACGTCCTCGAGCGTTATGTCCACGACCGTGAGCCGCTCGCGCTTGAACGTCAGGTACGGCCCGAGCGCCCCGCGCAGGGACTCCGGAGCGATGACTGCGAGGCGCACGCCTTCTGTCGGATCTTCGACGCCCGCGCCTCGGGTGCTCGGCGCCCCCGCGCCAATTATCGCTGCGCCCATCACCGCGACGATCAGTTTCATCCGTCGTGCCCCCGCTGCTCATACGCGTTCGTACGCCACGTCCCGTTTTACCCGGCGCCCGACCTCGCTCGCGTACCGGGTGCCGAGTGCATCCCGGTGCGCCGCGGCCCACACCGTCAGCCTCGTCCGCCCGGTCGGCGCCGATTCCGATGCCAGCAGCCCGCCCATCAGCCCCCGGATCTCCTCGCGCGTGATGATCACATCCCCGACGAAGGGGTTCACCAGCCGCGACACAGAATACCCGAGCCACGCCGGAACGCTCACGATTCGACGCCGCACCCCGATGATCCGCGCAACCTCCTGGACCAGCCCCCGGTACGTGAACCGCTCAGGGCCCTTCGCATCCACCGTGATGTCGCCCGCCGAGAACGCGCTTTCCACCGCCAGGTCGGCAAAGTCGTCGACATGCATCGGCTCGAGCTCGTAGGCGCCGTCGCCGAACACGCCGAACAGGGGCAGCCTCCGCAGCGCCCACGCGATGTTGTTGACCAGGATGTCGCCGCGCCCGAACAGCACCCCAGGCCGGAGGATCGCAAAGGGCGCCCCCAGCCCCCGCAGGTCGCGCTCGAGCGCAGCCTTGCCGCGGTAGTACCCCAGTGTCGGGTCGACGTCCGGCTTCATGATGCTCACGTGCACGATCCGCCCGACGCCCGCCTCGCGGGCCGCCGCGAACAGCCTGCGCGTGTTCTCAACCGCCCGCTCAAAGGTGAAAAGACGGTGGTTGAACCGCACCCAATAGGTGTTGTACAGCACGTCCGCGCCCCGGAGCGAGTCGACCAGCGCGGCGTGATCGTCGAAGCCCAGGGGCCGGACCTCGAGCGTGGCCCCGAACGGGTTGGGCCGCCGCGGCGAGTTGGTCAGCGTCCGCACGCGCACCCGGCGCGAAATCAGCCGCTCGGCGATCGCGCGCCCGGAGTACCCCAGCCCGCCCGTGACGACGTGGAGGGAAGCCATGATGAATCATAGCTTTCAGAATTAATTGAAACCATTCGTGATCCGGCCCGGCCGCGCCTCAGCCCGTCAGCGTGCCGCGCCCCGCTCGTCCAGGATTTCCCGCACGCGCCGCAGCAGTTCGTCCATCTCGAACGGCTTGGCGATGAACTCCGAGACCTCCCGACGAACTCCGTGGTGGTCGATCATGTCCTCCGTGTACCCCGACATGAACAGCACCCGGAGCTTCGGCCGCGCGGCCAGCATCTCCTCCGCCAGCCTGATCCCGCTCAGGCCCGGGAGCACCACGTCGGCCACCAGCAGGTCGATCTCCCGCGAGTACCGGCCCGCGACGTCCGCCGCCTCCCGGCCATCCCCCGCCAGCAGGACGGTGTACCCCGCCCCCGCCATGACCTCGCCCGCAAGGTTGCGGATCAACTCGCTGTCCTCGGCCAGCAGCACCGTCTCCGTCCCGCCGGTGGGCCGTGACTTGAGCTCGGGCGCCGGGCCAGTCCCGCCCGCGCCCTCGCCGACTCGCGGCAGGTACACCTTGACCGACGTGCCCTTCCCGTGCTCGCTGTACACCGCGATGTGCCCGCCGCTCTGACGCACGATCCCGTGGCACGTCGAGAGTCCCAGCCCGGTTCCCTTGCCCGGCTCCTTGGTCGTGAAGAACGGCTCGAAGAGCCGGGAGAGCACCTCGGCGGTCATCCCAGTTCCCGTGTCCGTCACCGCGATCATCACGTGCGCCCCGGGCTTGGCGTGGGGGTGCGTCGCGCAGTACGCCTCGTCGAGCGTCACGTTGGCCGTCTCGATCGCGAACGTCCCCCCGCGCGGCATCGCGTCCCGCGCGTTCACCGCCAAGTTGACGACCACCTGCTCAAGCTGCGAGGCGTCCGCCACCACCCACCCCGTGTTCGGTGCCAGGTTCGTCCGCAGCGAAAGGTCCTCCCCGATCAGCCGCCGGATCATGGGCTCAAGCCCCGCGACGACGTCGCGCGGCGATACAACGCCGCGCGTCACCGCCTGCTTGCGGGCGAAGGTCAGGAGCTGCCTCGTGAGCGTCGCCGCGCGGTCCGCCGCTTCCTTCGCGTGCGCCAGCGGCGCCCTTGCCGCGTGCCCCGGCTCGAGCGTGCGCACGCCCAGCGCCAGGTAGTTGAACATCGCCATCAGCAGATTGTTGAAGTCGTGCGCGACTCCTCCCGCAAGACGCCCAAGCCCCTCCATTTTCTGGGCCTGCAGCAACTGGGCCTCGAGCTTCTGACGCTCGGTCACGTCCCGCAGGATGACGGTATAGAACTTCCGGCCGCCGGACATTGCCTGCGAGATCGACGCCTCGATTGGAAATTCCGTGCCATCCGATCGCAGCCCGCTCAGCAGCCCCAGGTGCCCCATGGCGCGCCGAGTCACGCCCGTGCGTCCGAACGATTTCACGTGCGCCGCGTGCGATGGACGGTGCCGCTGGGGAATGAACCGCTCCAGCGGAGAGCCGATCGCCTCGGACACGTCCACGCCGAAGATCCGCTCCGCCGCGGCGTTGTACATCACGATGTGCTGCGACTCGTCGACCGTGATGATCCCGTCCATCGCCGATTCGATGATGGACTCCAGGTGCGCGCGAGTGTCGCCATCCGTCGAGGCGCTGTCACCGGGATTCTTGGGCGCCAGATCTGACATCGAGGGTTCCCCGGTGCCGCGCGGCGCGCACGCCTTGCACCCGCGCTCACGTTCGCACCGCACAGTCATCTTACGCGCTGGCGTGTCGTGGGCAGGCAGAACACGAGCCGCGAGTCCTCTGCTCCGGAAGGGGCGCGGTCGTCAGCGTGCGCCAGGCTCCTTGCATCCGTCGTGAGGCGAGACCAACATCACACCGCGCGAAGCGTCGAAGAGCAATCGCCGGTGCCCGAACACCGACTGACCGGCCAACCCGGCGATATTCCCGCCCAGCGCCTCGACCGTGCCTTCAAAGTACGGAAAGCTGGGCGCACGCAGCGCCGGGATTGTCCGCGGCCCCTCTCCGGGAATCGAAAGCACCGCGGACCCCGTGTAGATCACGAATTCGCTGCCTTCCACGTCCGATGCGCGAGCTTCTGAATCGCCCGGTCGTCCCCCTTCATTGATGAGAAGCAGGTGCGGCGATCCCGTGTCCCACATCAGGCGCTTGGCGTGCCCGTCGATCGTGAGCGTCAGAATGATGTGGCCGCGCACGTTCTCGAGCGGGACTCGCGTCCACCCCTCGACGCTGGGAGATGCTCCGACCTCAAACCGTGTGATCTCCAAGGCGCACGGGTCAAACTCCGTCGTCGTGCCCAGCAGAAAGTCGGCGCCGAGCACGCCCACGATGTCCGCGCCCGTCTCATCATCGGCCTCGAAGCTGCGCCCGGGCAGGTCCAGCGATTCTCGCCCCAGCTGAACCGCGCCGGCGCGGGCCGTGAACTCCGCCGAGCCTCGCCCCGTGTAAAGGAACGTCAACGCCGAGCCCGTGTCGATCGCCAGCGCCGCATCCCGTCCCTCGAATCGCACCGGGACGATCATGCCGCCGATCTCGTCCGATCCCGCCGCCGGAGGGGTCGTGAGCACGATCGGCACTCGGTTGATTTGCCGCGCCCCGCCGGCGCCGCACCCGGCGCCCGCCGCGGAACACGCCAGAACAACAAGCCAGAGCGTCGATCGCATGCGATGTCCTCACGAAGGAAGCGAACGCACCGATCGTCGCGCGGGCGGCCCGGAGCCGCGCACGATGTGTGCGGTTCGCCAGTCTACCCGACGCCCACCTTGCGCATCATCGTCCGTGTCTTGGGGCGACCGCCACTCGTGTGATTCTCCACCCTCCGCTACCCTTCACACCCGATGAGCCAGGCCCCTCCGACCGCTCCGCCCGCGCCGCGCCCGCCGCGCCTGCTCTCCCTCGACGCGCTCCGCGGCTTCGACATGTTCTGGATCCTCGGCATGGAGCAGTTCGCCGCCGAGCTCGCCCGGGCCCACCCGGCGCCTTGGACCAATTTCATAGCCGCACAGCTCGACCACGCGCCGTGGGCCGGCTTCCACTTCCTGGACCTCGTCTTTCCTCTCTTCATCTTCATTTCCGGCGTTTCCCTGGTCTTCTCCGTCGATCGCTCCATCGAAACGCGTGGCAATGCCGCCACCGTGCGCAAGCTCGCGCTCCGCGCCCTCATCCTGTATGCGCTGGGCGTTCTCTACTACGGAGTGCTTCAAGGACTCGACCATGTGCGCTGGGTCGGCGTGCTCCAGCGCATCGCCATCTGCGGGCTCGCGGCTGGGTTGATGTACACGTTCTGCAACCGCGCCTCTCGCATCGCGACCACCGCGGCGATCCTCGTGGGCTACTGGGTGCTGCTCACCTTCGTCCCCCCGCCCGGTGCCCACCCAGGTGACTTTGCCGAGGGCCCCGATCACAACCTCGCCAACTGGCTCGATGCTCGATTCCTGCCCGGCTTGCGCTGGGACACGACTCACGATCCCGAGGGATTCCTCTCAACGTTCCCCGCCATCGCGACATGCCTCATCGGGACGTTGGCCGGCGAGTTTCTGAAAAGGCATTCGGCGCCGCCCCCGCGGAAGGCCTTGACGCTCATGATCGCCGGGATCTTGCTCGCCGCGGCAGGCTGGGCATGGCACCCGTACTTCCCCGTCATCAAGAAGCTATGGACGTCGTCCTACGTCCTCGTCGCCGGCGGCTACAGCCTCGCGCTCCTCGGCGTGTTCTTCGCGACGATCGACGTGCACGGTTGGAAGCGGTGGTGCGTCCCCTTCGTGTGGATCGGCGTGAACCCCATCACGCTCTACCTGCTCGACCGCTTCGCTCACCCCCATTTCATCGTCGAGAAACTGCTCGCCAAGCCGTGCGCCGCCATCTTCGGCTCCTACGGCCCGACTGTGGCCGTGGCAGCGGTGGTGGGGCTCACCCTGCTCGTCGCGTGGCTCCTGTACCGAAGGCGCATCACGTTCAGGGTCTGAGAGTTAGATTCA
Source organism: Phycisphaerales bacterium (assembly GCA_044223975.1). Taxonomy (GTDB): domain Bacteria; phylum Planctomycetota; class Phycisphaerae; order Phycisphaerales; family UBA1924; genus CAZCPB01. The sequence continues at coordinate 184,226 of JBGALI010000001.1, forward strand.
ACGACTGCCGAGCCCGACCGCGTTGAATACCTGCACGTCTCCAAGGCCGGACCACCTCGACCGCGCACCCGCAAAAATTGCCGTATATGGGGTGGCACCACCCGGAAGGGTGAAATTCCGCGTCACAAATTTGACCGCCCGCCGCATCCCCAGCGCCTATCATCTCCTGATCTCCGTTCACGCCCGACCACTTCGGACGGGCATTCCGGATCGCCGAGGCTTCCTCTTTGCCCGAGTTCAAGCAGCGGAAATTCACCAAGGGCAATTGGAAGTCTGTATGAAGCTTTACGTAGGAAATCTGTCGTTCAACACCACCGAGGCCCAGCTCCGCGAGCTCTTCGCCGCCCACGGCGAAGTCGCGTCGGCCGCCCTGGTGATGGACCGCGACACCGGCCGCCCGCGCGGCTTCGGGTTCGTTGAGTTCACCAACGCCGAGCACGCTAAGGCGGCTATGGCGGCCCTCAGCGGCAAGAACGTCGATGGTCGCGACCTCACCGTCAACGAGGCCAAGCCCCGCGAAGGCGGCGGCGGCGGCGGTCGTGGCGGCTTCGGTGGCGGCGGCGGTGGTGGCGGCCGCGGCGGCTTCGGTGGCGGCGGCGGCGGCGGTGGCAGCCGCGGCGGCGGCGGCGGTCGCTGGTAATTCAATCGCCTGAGCGATTCACAAGAGCCGGGACCGCAAGGTCCCGGCTTTTTCGTTTTTGGACCCCGCTGATGCCCGCGCACCGCGGTCAACGGCGCCCCGGATACACTGATTCACGACGGCCGCCCCGTGCGCAGAGCTCATCGCGCCACGCGGCAGCCCACCTTTCAGGAGTACGGCACCATGCGTCTGATCCTTCCGGTCGTTCTCTCCGCAACCATGTTCAGCGCCGCGCCCGCCCTCGCGCAGAACGGCCCGCTCGATCTCAAGTCGCTCCCCGCCGAGATCAAGTCCCTCAAGTGGAAGGACATCGACTTCACGGCGATCCCGCCGCTCGAGCAGTGCCGCTCCCTCGACCTTCTCAACGATTCACTCGACGAGATCCGCGCCCAGATGTCCGCGGATGCCGACCTGCTTAGCGCCTACATCGAAGCCAAGAACCTCGGCCCCACGTTCGCGAGCCAGCCCCCGCTCCAGGGCCCCGCGCCGCTCACTTTCCAGGACGGTCAGCGCATCGCCGTGGCCCTCCTCCGCGGCCCCATGGCCCAGTCCACCTACGCGACCGAACTCGCGGGCGCCCCCGGCGACCAGCTGGCGGCGTTCCAGACCATGAACCTCTCCAGCTGCCAGTGGAAGTGGAACGACATGGCCAACAGCCGGCTGCAGGTCCGCAGCATGGCCGCCTTCCTCACCGCCCAGGGCAAGATGGACGATTTCCGCGCGTGGATCCCCGGCGAACTTGCGCGGCGCGCCGCCGAACGCCAGGCCGCCATCGCCCAGGGCCAGGCCGCCGCCGCGGCTCAGCAGCAGCAGCGCCAGGCCCAGGCCCAGCAGCGTCAGCAGCAGGAAGAGGCTCAGCAGCAGCAGCAGCAACAGGCCGCGCTCCAGTTGCAGCAGTCCATGGCCCTGCAGGCGCAGAGCCAGTCCCCGCCCGCCGCACCGGCGAACAACAACCCCAGCTACAGCGACAACGGGTACAACAACATCTACTACGGCGGGTACGCCGGGCTCGCCGCCGCGGCCTGGTACCGAAACGCCGGAGACCGTGCACTCGCCAACGCCGCCGTCGATCACCGCATGGCCGGGTGGCACGGCGTGGGCCGTCGCTGATCCGTCGCCTTCCGACTCACCGGCGCCGCGCCGCGCGGCGCTCCACACTTCACGCGATTGATGATTCTCCTGGAGTGCGCCGCCATGCGTTGGACCCTTCCGGCCCTGCTCTTGCTCGCTTTCCTCGCCCAGTCCGCTGCGCCGTCTGCCGCGCCGGCCCAGTCGCCCCCGATCGATCTCAACGCCCTGCCCGGCGAGATCAAGGACCTCAAGTGGCGCGAAGTCGACCTCGCCGCGGCAAGCCCGCTCGAGCGCTGCCGCTCGCTCCTGCTTCTGAGCGCCACCCTCGACGAGATGGGCGCGCAGCTGGCCGCCGATGAAGACCTGATGAGCCAGTTCATCGACGACAAGAACCTCGGCGCCCTGTATGTCCGCCAGCCGCCGCTGGACAACCCCGAACCCCTCGAGCCCGGCACCGGCCAGAAAATTGCCCTCGCGCTCCTGCGCGGCCCCATGGCCGGCTCGACTTACGCCACCGAACTCGCCGACACCCCGGCCGCGCAGCTCCCCTCCATCGAGCAGATGACCGCCTCAAGCTGCCGGGCCAAGTGGGACGAGATGACCAACACCCGCATGCAGGTTCGAAGCATGGTCCACTTCCTCCGCGCCCAGGGAAAGATGGACGACTACGACGCATGGACGCCCGGCGAAATCAAGCGCCGCACCGCCGAGCGGGACAAGGCCCAGCAGCCCGTCCCCGAGGCCCAGGGCGACGGGGACGCCCGCGATGCCGAACGCCAGCGCCGGATCAAAGAGCTGCAGATGATCGAGGCCCAGCAGAAGGCCGTCGCGCAGATGCAGATGTCCATGTCCTACGCGCAGAGCGGCCTGTACAAGGACACCTACATCAACACGTCGGCGCTCCCCGGCGATCCCCGCTACCCGCGCTGGTACTACGGCGGAATCAGCGGCTCGGGCTTCAGCAGCTGGTACCGCGACCCCGGCTACCGCGCCCTGGCCCTCAGCAACTACAACAGACGCTTCTACCGCTGGCACGGCCTGCGCTGAAAAGGCCCGGTCCCACACGCGGACCTACTTGTCCGCCTCGGTCTCGCGCCACCGCACCACGCGCATGCTGCTGCGCACAAACGCCGAAGCGGGGATCACACTTTCGTACGCCGCGCTGGGAGCCTGCCACGTCGCGACCAGCCCCTGCGAGTAATAAATCTCCAGGTACTGCACCTCGAACTGGTGCTTGCCTGCTGTCAGGCTCACCGTCCCCGGCGTGAACCGGAAAGAGTGGTTCGCGTCGTCGTTCACCACCTCGACCCCGTCGATGAGCAGGCGCGCCCCGGCATCGCTCCCCAGCTTGAACGTCCACAGCCCCGCCTCGTCGATCTGGATCGCCCCCGTCAACTTCACCGCGAAGTAGTCCGTCGGCCCGCCCAGGTAGAACGCGTTGTTGGTGATCCGCCAGCTCACGTTGTCCACGCGGCTGGTGTGCCACACCGAGTTCCAGTTGATGTTGTCCAGGCGTGCGTAGTTGCCCTTCACCCACGTCGCCGCAAGGCCGCCCGATCCCGCCGCGCTGCCGCCCGGAGACTCCAGCGGCGCGACCGTGAACGCCGAAGACGGGATCACCTCCTCGTACGCCGCCCCCGGCGCCTTCCACGTCACGAACAGGCCCTGCGAGTAGTAGATCTCCAGGTACCGGATCTCGAAGGAGTGCACGCCCTGCGTCAGCGTCACGCTCCCCGGCGTGAACCGGAACGCGTGGTTCGCGTCGTCGTTGATAATCGTCTGCCCGTCGATGAGCAGGCGCGCCCCCGCGTCGCTCCCCAGCTTGAACTGCCACACGCCGTCCGCGGGAATGTTGATCTGCGCCACCAGGCGCGCCGCAAAGTAGTCCGTCGGCCCGCCCGTGTAGAACGCGTTGTTGGTGATCCTCCAGTTGACCTTGGGCACCACGCTGGTCGTGTCGTAGTTCAGCCAGTCGACCTCGCCCAGGCGCGTGGCGTGCGAGGTGCCGCTCGACCAGTACGCCCGCAGCCCGCCCCCGCCCGCATCCGCCGGCGGTTCGTTGGGATCAGGCAGGAACGCGCTGGCGGGAATGACTTCCTCGAACGAAACGCCCGGCCCCTGCCACGTCAGCACCAGCCCCTGCGAGTAATAGATCTCAAGGTACCTGATCTCGATCTGCACGTCCCCCGCCGGCAGCGTCGCCGACCCCGCTGTGAACCGGAACGAGTGGTTCGCATCGTCGTTGACCACGAGGTTGCCGTTCACGAACAGCCGCGCCCCCGCGTCGCTGCCCAGCTTGAACGTCCACGTCCCCGCCGTCGGCACGCGCAGCAGCCCCACCAGCCGCAGCGCGAAGTAGTCGGTCGGCCCCCCCGTGTAGAACGCGTTGTTGGTGATCGGCCAGCTCACCTTGTTCTCGAGCGTCACCTGGTCGTACGTCGACCAGTCCACCTCGCCCAGCGTCGTCGCGTGGCTCACGCCGCTCGACCAGTACGCGCGCAGCCCCGGCCCGCCCGCGCCCGCCACGTACGCCGTCGGGGCAAAGGCGCTCGCCGGGATGACCTCCTCGTACGCCGCCCCGGGCGCCTGCCACGTCGCGACCAGCCCCTGCGAGTAGTAGATCTCCAGGTACCGCACCTCGAACTGGTGCACGCCCGCCGCGAGGTTCACCGTCCCCGACGTGAACCGGAACGAGTGGTTCGCGTCGTCGTTCACCACCGTGTTCCCGTCGATCAGCATCCGCCCGCCCGCGTCGCTCCCCAGCTTGAACGTCCACAGGCCCGAGCGCGGGATGGTGATCTCCCCCATCAGCCGCACGGCAAAGTAATCCGTTGGCCCGCCCGTGTAGAACGCGCCGTTGGTGATCTTCCAGCTCACGTTCGACACCGTCGTCGCCGTGTCGTACCGCATCCAGTCCACCTGCCCCAGCGTCGTCGCGTGCGACACCGCGTTGGACCAGTACGCGTTGAGCCCGCTCCCGCTCGTGTCCCCCGGGGGCTCCACGGCCGCCGGCGTGAACGCGGTGGACGGGATCACTTCCTCGTACGCCGCGCTGGGACCCCGCCACGTTGCCACCAGGCCCTGCGAGTAGTAGATCTCCAGGTACCGCACCTCGAAATCGTGGCTGCCGGCCGTGAGCGTCACCGATCCCGGCGTGAACCGGAATGAGTGGTTCGCGTCGTCGTTGATGACCAACTGCCCGTCGATGAACAGCCGCGCCCCCGCGTCGCTCCCCAGCTTGAACTGCCACGTGCCCGACTCGGGGATCGCGATCGTTCCCTTCAGCCGCAGCGTGAAATAGTCCGTCGGCCCGCCCGTGTAGAACGCGTTGTTGGTGATCGGCCACGACACGTTCTGCTCGACGGTCGTGTTGTCGTACAGCGTCCAGTCCACCTCGCCCAGGCGCGTCGCGTGCGACATGCCTTGCGACCAGTACGCCCGCAGCCCGTTGCCGCTGGCGCTCACCAGCGTCAGGGCCGGCTGGTGGCTCAGCGCGCTGGCGGGCACGACGACCGCGCTGGGCACGCCCGGCCCCTGCCAGTCGAACACCAGGCCCTGCGAGTAATAGATCTCAAGGTACCGGATCTCGATCGTGTGCGACCCCGCCGTCAGCGCCAGCGTCGCCGTCCGCCTCCGGTAGCTGTGGTTCGCGTCGTCATTGACAACCAGGACCCCGTCCACGAACAGCCGTGCCCCGGCATCGCTCGAGATCCCAAGCGTCCACGACCCCGTCGTCGGGATTGCGATGTTCCCCACCAGTTGCAGCGCAAAGTAGTCCGTCGGTCCCCCGACGTAGAACGCCGAGTTGGTGTTCGGCCAGTTCACCGCCGACTCGACCGTGACGTTCGAGTACTTCGACCAGTCGACCTCGCCCAGCGTCGTCGCGTGCTGCACCGACGGCGACCAGAACGCCAGCAACCCGGGTTGACTCCCATCGCCGGAGTCGGGGGCCTGTCCTCGCGCTGGTGCACCCGACAGCAGCGCGATCAGCACCGCGAACGCCCAACACGCCGCGCCGAAAGGGAGGGCGCAGGAGCGCGGTGCGCCGGCCCAAGAGCGCGGCAATGTCCACTGGTATGCGGTCACCTCGTGATAATCGGACCATACCCATCAAGGCTTGAACGCCGTTTCGTGCGCACGGCGCAACGCCCTGTGCGTGTTACACGGGACAGGTCCTTGCCGGCCCGCGACTTGCGCACATTCGCCCCGCCGGCTTGGGGGCGGGAGTTTCCTTCCGCTTCTTCCTGTGTGCACATCACCCGCCTTTGGCGCCCGTTGCCCAGGCCGGGCTATTCACATACGTGTCAACCAACCTCCATCCGATTCCGGAGGGTTTGATATATTCCAATCTCCCAAAGGATGACTCATGTTCAAGAATCTGTTTGGTAAGAAACCGTCCGATGCCGAGATCGAAGCCGCGGAGACCGCCTTCTCCGAGGCCAAGCAAGCCGCGCTCGAGCGCACGCTCGGCCCCATGGACGACACCGTCCTCCACGCGCTCATCCCCTTCGAGCTCGGCGGTTTCCTCGACCTGTACACGTTCAGCAAGTGCATCCCCGGCACCGTCATCGCGACGCAGGAACTGATCGCCTGCGACCCCAAGCGGCGAACCAAGAAGGGCAAATTCGGCCACTACGAACTGGTGGCCTGCCTGCCGCCCGGCAGGTCGCGCGATGATGCCGGCAGCCTGGACTTGATCAACCCCCTGCTGAATGTGGTCGCCCGCTACGCCTTCCACGCCAAGCTCAACGCGGGCGAAACCGCCGAGGTGCCCACCAGCGAAGACGGCCCCATGCAGCCCATCATGTTCGGCGCCTTCGAAGGCAACGGCACCCCCTTCGACGTCATGGGCGAACGCTTCGGCCTGCTCCTGGTCATGCCTCTCCACGCGTCGGAGCTCGCCTTCGCCCGCTCGACCGGCACCCCTGCCCTGATCGAAAAACTCAAGGACGCGGCAGCGTGGCCGTACGCCGACCTCAGCAGGCCGGCGGTGGTGTAGAAGCGTCGGTGGTGGGGGCGGCGCTTGTGCACGTCAGGTGCAAACGCCGCTGCAATTGACCGAGCCCGCGCCGCCCTGATCGGCCCGACCTTGCCTCAGCTTCTGCTGCACTGTCGACCCACCGGATCACACACCGCCGGCTTCACCACCACCCACGGCGGCGCATCCCCGCAGCGCGTCGGCGGCTTCACCTCCGCCGCCGCCTGACGTACATCCGCGGCAATCCGATCCAGAATCCCGCCCTCGTGCGCGGCTCCCAAACGTTCCACGTGCTCTCTCAGCGAGGCGTCCTTGCCCTTGAACTTCATCTTCATCTCCTCCGGGTTGTTGGCGAACATCGGGCCTTCAACGTCCGGAGTATCGAGCGCGAAGATGGAGCCCAGGTGTGCGCTGCGTGATCACGCTTTCATGAAGCGAACGGGAAAGGTCCGCCCGCGCGCCCGGCAGGAACAAAGTGTTGGGAAGCACGACGAAGTCCGCACAATCAAGCGAGAGCAGACTGAGGATGAAAGAGCGTCACGCGCGGGCGAGCGCGGCGTCAGCATCCTTCCGCCCGATCAGGTTCCCCGGCCGCACCAGGCCCAGGGTGATGATCGCCACCACCTTGGTTCCAAAGTCCGAGCTGGCGTATCGCACATCGGTGCAGCCGCCGGCGCGCAGTGCGGCGGCGTACTGGCGGATGTGGCGGATGTCGACGATGAGGACGGTGCCGCCGGGCTTGAGGACGCGGCAGATCTCCGCGATGGCGGTGTCGCGGCCGGGGGCCGAGTAGATGTTGTGGATGGCCATCATGGAGAGGACGGTGTCGAAGGAGCCGTCGGGGAACGGGATCTTGCGCATGTCGCCGGTCACGACCTCAACGCGCTCGGCGACGCCTTCGAGGCGGGCGTTCTCCAGCGTCGCCTCGGGCCGGTTGCCCGAGAGATCTTCCGCTTGCCACAGGTCGATCCCCGCGGCAGTCCCACTCGTCAATCTCTTGGCCGCGCCGATGAGCATGAGGCCGCGGCCGCAGCCGACATCGAGGACGCGCTCCCGCCCGGTCCACGTGAGAAGGTCGAGAAGACGCTCGCGCTCGCGCACCTTGCCGACCTTGCTGTCCCAGACCATCCACACGCCCATGCCGAGGCAGCCGAGAGTCAGCCCCACGCTCATGGGGCGAAGGTTGAAGTCGCCGCCCCCGAGCGTGAGCTTGCCGGACCAGAGATGAGTCACGATGGCGAGAAGGGCGACAAGAGCTATGCCCCCGATGATGAAGAGGTTCCTCACGGCGCCGGGGGCGTCGAGCCCGTAATCGGGAGTGAGAGATGGAGTGGGGGAGTCGGGCATGAGCGGGCTCCGGAGAGACTCATGCTACCGGAAGTGGAGGAGTGGCGGGAGGGGAGGGGTGAGACGGTGAGACGGTGAGACGGAGAGACGGTGAGACGGTGATGGAGGTGATCGAGGTGATGGAGGTGAGCGGATCTGACGGCCTGGGGAGAGAGGAGACTGGGCACACGCCTTAACGCTTCTCGCGCATCATCGCCGCGATCTCGTCCAGCCGCGCGGCAATCCGGTTCAGCACGTCCTCCTGCGCCGCGGGGGGCGCGGTGGTGGTGGTGGTGGAGGTCGGAGAATGGGCAGTGCCGGCGCGCAGCCGGGCGAGCAGGCTTTCGCGGGCCTCGACGATGCGGTTGCGGAACTCGTGCGCATCGATGATCCCGGTGAGGTGCATGTCGTTGGCCTGGCCGTGGCTATGACCGGCGGTCTCGAACTTCAGCGTCGCGAGGTGGTACTTCTTGAGAATGGGCCCCTCGATGAACGTGACATCCTGGATGTTCTCGAGCGGAATGGTCTTCTCCACCTGGAACAGGATGCCCTTGCGGAACCTCAGGGTCTTGCCGTCGAGCACGCACTGGAGCTTGTGAAAGTAGTGCCCCGCCCACCATTGCCCCACGCCGCAGAACCAGACGATGGCCAGCGGGATGCCGACGACCGTCATGGCGATCGTGAGCCCGATCGTGACGACCAGGTACGGCCGGTACAGCGGGTTGAACTGCGCGACGATCGCCCCGTTGCCAGCGCCCGGGGAAAAGGCGTCACCTGGGTGAGGAGCGTGCGTCATGGTGACAAGATCGTAGCGGCGGGGGGTGGTGCGGCAGTGGCTGCGGTGGGGCGTGCGAGATGGGACACCCGCACTGCGGAACCCGGGCCTCCCGCCCAGTAAGATGAACGACCGATCCCGCCCCATCCGGACTTCGCACATGGAACCGTGGTTCTGGAAACTCTCCTCCGAGTGGGATCCGCCCCCTGCGTCCTTCTACGACCGGCACGAGGTCAACGCGACGTTCCGCATGATGGATCGCATCGAAGCGTGCCGCGCCTGGGATGGCCCGAGGTGGACGATGCGCTCATGCCGATCTTCGAACCTCGAGGACTTCCCGATGGCTTCGGTGCCCTTATTTTCGCGCCGAGCGGCCGAATGCCTGGCGGATCTTCTCGGTCACGATGGCGAGTTCGTTCCCGTCCGGCTCGTCCACAAGAAGCAGGACATCGCCGCCGAGTATCTGCTCTACAACTGCCTGCGAATGCTTCCCGCCGTGGACCTGGTGCGTCTGGACCCGCTCGACCTCGCGCCAGACGGATCGGTCAAGCCCGGAGGTTTTCTTCGCCTGACATTCAACGCCGTCCCACGCGGCACGATGGCCTTCCGCTGCGCAGAATCGCCGTCGGGCCTGCTCGTGTCGGAAGCGGTGGAGGACCGTCTCAAGCATTCCGGTCTCACCGGATGGATGCTGCGCGACCCGGAAGCTCCACCGTTCCGCCGTGCGGCAATCGCGTCGCCGTTCCGGCCGTGATGTCGGGAGGGAGCCAGACTTGTTGGCAATGGCACCCGAAGTCGGGAAGTCAGGCCAGCCGCCCCAAGATTGGTGACAGGGCTTACTCTTATATGTCCGCCAGATCGCTCGGCAGCGGGGGACGAATCTTGTACCAGTTGAACTCGTAGACGCGTTCGCGGTTGGCGTCGTGGTCCTGGCTGGTGAGGAGGCCTTCGCCTGGTTTGCCGGTTCCGGTCTGGACGACCAGGACCGTGAGGGGTGGGAGTTTCTCCCGCTCGCACCACCGCATGAGATAGCCAAGGAGGTGGCCCAGGTTCGCGGTAAATGCTCCGGTCGTGTCGGAGACAATCTTGTAGGTCAGGGTCTGACGCTGCCGCGCCGCGGCAATAAGCATGTGATAGATCTGGGCGGCGCGGTCGGGATTGGGGAAGTACACGGACTTGGCGTCGGGAGCGGTCGGGTCGGTGGACATCGGGTCCAGAGTACCGTTTCGGCTCGCCCTGTGCCCTGAGATCTTCACCTCGCTCGCATGCCTGACCATGACCACCCGCCCCCAACTCGGAGGGGAGAGAAAGCCATGTAGAACGGGTAGAGCACGGACCCGGGGCACGGGTCCGTGCCACGGTTTGGAGGTCCCGGCCACCCGCCCCCGAAGTTGACTGCGGCACCGTGTTCCTCCACAATTAGGGTTGGAGGAACGAGACATGGCCGGAATGAGTTTGCCTTGCGGCGCGATCGTCGCGTGGTTGGCGTCGTGCGCGGGCGCGACGATCACCAGCACGGTGGTGCCGGTGACGGGTACACGTGACCTGGTGTGGGACCAAGCTCGCGGTGTGGTCTGGTTTGGAACGGCGGATGGCTCGCTCGGCAGCTACAGGCCTTCCACGGGAGCCGTCCTTCCGTCGATACCCAACGTAGCGGTAGACCCCAAAGGCATGGATATCACTCCGGATGGGAGCGCGATGTACATCGCCGATGCGGCGTTCAGCGGGGTTACGAATTACATCCGTCGCGTCGACCTGACGACAGGAGCCAAATCCGCGATCAATTTCACGCGAGACGATGCGCAGGAGCGCGGCGTCTGGGATGTCTCGATCGACCAAGCCGGAATCGGCCTCGTAACGACGGTGTATGCGGGATCGGGCTTCACACCCCCGCGGCGGCTCGACACGCATAACAACTCGCTAGCGTTTGTCCATGACGCCGCGGGAGCGAAATTCGACGTTGGCGGTGGAGCTCGAATCGGACGAACACGAGACCGCGCGGCAACGGTCATGCTGGACGTTTCGCGTAGCCATAACCTGTACACATACGACTCGGTCACCAACAAAGCGCTCTTTACCGCGTCGCTCGGATCAAACTACGCCGGCGACGGTGATCCGGTGTTCAGCCGAGACGGCAAGCTTGTTGCGGTGTACCAGAGCGGCATCCGCGTCGTCAACACCGATACGTGGCAGGATGCTCACCAGTTCTCCGGATTCGGGCATGGGATGTGCTTCGACCCGACGCGGAACTGGTTCTGGGCCGTGGACAATGCAAACTTCGCCGGAGGCGGAATCCTCTACGCGTACGACACGATCACGTGGGCCCAAGTGTCGAGGACGCCGTTCGGGGATATCTACGGTGGAAATCCGTGGGACCTGGGACAGATGGAAATCTCAGACGATGGATCACGCCTGTTTCTATCGACCAGCGCCGGGATGCGCGTCTTCGCGATCCCCGCGCCGGGAGCGGGTGCGATCTTCATGGCCTCGACACTGATCGCGGCGCGACGTTCGAATCGGATGGACCGCGGGGGGCACCGAGGACCTACTCTCCGACGTGCCACCGAGATCGGCCCTGCGATCTCGGTGTCTTCTCCACCTCGATCCCCACACCGCGGCACGCGGTAGTCTGCCCGCGCGGGTCCGACTCCCGTTTCGACCGTTCGCAAGCGCCCGCGTCGATGGGAAGTCCCTGGCGAAGTACGGTTTGCGACAATCTCCTGTCAGCGGTGTGTTCCCTGCCGGGCCGTTCCGCGATCTGTGATCCCTTCGCGGCCGAACTGGCAATGGAGCGGCATTTGGATCAGCCGGAGCACCGAGATCGGGAGGAACCCGATCTCGGTGGCACGGGAGGTCGGTCGATCGTGGTGCCACCCGCCCGACGGCGTGACATGCATCACTGTGCTGGACTTATGGGGACACATCGCGAACCCATCAGCATCACATGCCAAACCACGTAAAGCGCTGCCCCTGCCGTCAGTAGCCTGAACTGGGCGTTCGCCCAGAATTTAGCCCTGGCTGACTGCTCCTCCGCGAGCCGCTTTGCCACGTCAGCCGCGTGCGTGACTTGCTGAGGGCTGGTCCCAAACTCCGGTCGCATGCCGCCTTCAACTTCGAGCAAGCCCACGTTCGTGTGAATTGCCGCTTGGAGCCAGTCTTGCCGCCTGCAGCCGGAATAGATGCTCCCCGTCCAAGCTACTACAGCTAGAGCAAGTGGAATTTGATTCCAGTAAAGTGCGGCAGTTTCCGTACGGTGAAGCGATAGGGCTATCGCGCCGGCGGCGATAGCCATGAGGAAGTAGTCGTACCTGTCTTGCAGGCGTCGAAGCTGATCGGATAGGAAAAGTCGGGGATCCTTCTCCGCCATTGTTTATCACCTCGTGCACTCGGGATAACGCCGTAGTACTTTACCCTCTCACCCCCCCGCACTCCCCTCCCCCCCCGGCAGCGTCATGCTCCACGGGTCTAGGTACGCATCAATGTCTTCCCGCGTGATCGTCTTCCCCCCGCCGTCCTTAGTCCCGACCACCACCTCGTACGCCAGTTCCCGCACCGTCTTCCCCTGCTTGAACGCCTCCTTCGCCAGCGCGGCAGACTTGTCGTAGCCGATCACCGGCACCAGGCTCGTGCACATCGCCAGCGACCCTTCGATCAGGGCCTGGCAGCGCTTCTCGTCGGGCTTGAGGTCGCGGAGCAGGTTCGTATCGAACATCTGCGCGGCACGGGCCAGCAGGTGGATCGAGTCCAGCAGGTTCGCGGCCATCATCGGCATCGCCACGTTCAGGTCGAGCAGCGACCCGATCCCGCCCATGCCGCCCAGCGAGACTGCCGCGTCGTTGCCGATCACCTGGCAGCAGACCATGATCAGGCTCTCGCAGATCACCGGGTTCACCTTGCCCGGCATGATGCTCGAGCCCGGCTGCACCGCGGGCACGATCAACTCCCCGATGCCGCAGCGCGGCCCGCTCCCCAGCCAGCGGATGTCGTTGGCCAGCTTGCTCAGGCTCACCGCGATCGTCTTGAGGTGGCCGCTGGTTTCGACGTACGCGTCCTTGGCGTGCTGGGCCTCGAAGTGGTTCTGGGCCTCGCGGAAGTGCACGCCCGTCTGCGTCGTCAGCTCCGCGGCAACCATCGCCCCGAATTCCTCGTGGCAGTTGATGCCGGTGCCGACCGCCGTGCCGCCGATCGGCAGCTCGCTCAGCGTGTGCAGGGCCCGGTGCAGGCGCTCCTCGGCGTGCAGCATCTGCGAGGCGTAGCCGGAGAACTCCTGCCCGAGGCGGATCGGCGTTGCGTCCTGAAGGTGCGTGCGGCCGATCTTCACGATCGAGTCCCACGCCTTGGCGTGCGCATCCAGCCGCTCGGCCAGGGCCTGGATCGCGGGGAGCAGCTCGTGCTCGATCAGCAGTGCCGCGGCGATGTGCATGGCGGTGGGGAAGGTGTCGTTGGACGACTGGCCCATGTTCACGTGGTCGTTGGGGTGCACGCCGCCGGCCTGGATCCACGCCGGGTCCTTGGAGCGCCCGATGGGCTGGTGGTGCCGCACACAGACGAGGTTGGCGATGACCTCGTTGGCGTTCATGTTGGTCGAGGTGCCCGATCCGGTCTGGTAGACATCGACGGGGAAGTGCTTGGCGATCCCGCCGAACGCGGGCAGCCCGTCCTGGATCTCGCGGCAGGCCTCGCTGATCGAGTTGGTGCGCTCGTCGTCCAGGCGCTTGAGCTTGTTGTTCACCCGCGCGCAGGCGGTCTTGAGCATCGCGTAGGCGCGGATGATCGCGGCGGGCACGGGCCTGCCGCTGACGGGGAAGTTGAGCACGGCCCGCTGCGTCGAGGCGCCGTACAGGCAGTCGGCGGGCACCTGCATCTCGCCCATCGTGTCTTTCTCGACGCGCGTGGCGGCGGGGGCGGTGCTGAAAGACTCTGAAATCGCTGCCGCGGCGGGCGGTTTGGGGGACTTCCCGTTCGAGACGGCCGGCACCGACTTGGTGGCGGACTTGACGGCGGGTTTGGTGGCGGGTTTGGCGGACGGCTTGGTGGGCTTGGCAACTGCCTTGGTCGTCGTCTTGCTCTTGGCGCGTGACTTGGTGCTCATGCCCGCAGTGTAAGTCGGCGCGGCAAACCGGGTCGAACCGCCGGGAGCCTCCCCCGAGGGATCACCGGATTCCCCGGCAAATCCAGGTCTGCCGCGGATTTGGGCTAGGTCAGAACAGCTCTAGAACCCCACGCCGATCGAGAAGACGAACGAGGCCTGGTCTTCGTTGAGCTTGAAGACGTAGAACGCAAGGTCGACCTTTTCGACCACGAACCCGACGAAGACGCCGGGCTCAAACTCGCGGTCGGATTTGTAGACCTTGGTGCGCTGGGCCGCGAGGCCGAAGTTGAACCACTCCAAGGGCGAGTACGTGAGCTGCGACCAGTTGTAGAAGTAGTCGCTGCTGCGCGTGCTGTCGCTGAGGTCAAAGAGGTACTCGCCGGTGGCGGTGAACTCGAAGTCCTTGTACGCCAGCGTGAGCTCGTACCCGGGCGCGATGCCGTTCTCGCTGCCGAAGAAGCCGCCGACGATGGGCGTGAGCTGGAACGTGAACTCGTCGCCGGCCTTGAAGTTGTAGCCGACGAAGAGCGTGGCGGTGTCGAGTGCCGCGTCGTTGTAGCGGAACTCAAAGTGCAACCAGTCCTTGTCGGCGGTGACGGTGGGGGAGATGTAGTCGCGCTGGTCGGGGATGAAAAAGAAGTCGGCCGAGGCGTTGAAAGACCACTTCGGCTCGGCGGGCGAGTCGACGGACGGCGAGCCGGGGTCCGCGGGCGCAGGCGGCGTGGTAGGCGCGGTGTCGGTGACGACCTGCCCGAGCGCAGCGCCGGTGGTGAGGATCAGTGCGAGTGCGCCCGCGGCCCGGGTGTGCATGAGAGAATCAGCTCCGTGCGGCGTGAGTGCCATGCTGCGCGGACGTTTCGAGCAGCTCGGGCGCCCCGGGGTCCAGCCGTTTGACCCGTGCAGCGTAGAGCCTGATCCCGGGCATCGCCGAGAGGCCGTGGGCGAGAATGCTCAGCAGCACCGTCGCCATCACGGCAAGCCTGATGGTGGATTCAACCGGAGAGTTGGTCCGGTGCTCGAGGTAGACCAGCCCGAGCACGATGGAGGCCAGGCCGCGCGGCCCGAACCAGCCCATGAAAAGGACCGTTGCCGCGCTCAGGCGCGTCCCGATGAGCGCGATCGCGACCGGGAGCATGCGGATGACGGTCAGGCTGAGGACCGCGTAGAGGAGGTGCGACCACTCGAACAGCCGCCAGTCACGCGCGACCACGAGGCCGAAGAGGAAGAAGACCGACAGGTTGATGAGCTGGCCCCATTGCTCGGTGAACTCGACGCTGTGCTTGCCGGCCTGCTTGAAGCCGACCTGCACCGCCAGCCCGGCCACGAACGCCGCGATGAACATGCTGGCGCCGACGGGGTCGGAAAGGAGCATGCACAGGAGCGCGACCGCGACGACCCCAAGCTGCTGGAGCGGCTCGGCCATCCACTTGCGGCGGTGCGCCACGCCGAGCAGCCACCCTCCGATCAGCCCGACCGCCGCGCCGATCAGCGTCCCAAGCCCGAGCTGCTCGCCGATGTACCGGACCAGGCGCGCGCCCCGCTCGGCATCGTCGCCGTGCGGCCACGCGAGGAAGAAGAGAAGGAACGGGACCGAGAGCCCGTCGTTGAGCCCGGCTTCGACGTTGAGCGCCTGGCGGACGCGCATGGGCACGAGCGGGCTGGTCACGATGATCTGCCCCAGACCCGCGTCGGTGGGCGCCAGGATCGCGCCCAGGATCCCCGCCTCCCAGACCGTGAGCTTGCGGAAGACGACGAGCGCGCCGAGCGTTCCCAGCAGCAGCGTCAGGAGCATCCCCGTGCTGAGCAGGCGTGCCGGGAGGCTGCGGATGCTCTTGAGAACGTGGAGGTTGGTGCGGCTGGCGTCAGTGAACAGAAGCAGCACAAGGCCGATCTCGGCCAGGTGCAGGAAGATGTCGCGCTTGCTGCTGGGGTCGTGGATCGCTGGCAGGAACATGAAAGCGAGGAAGCCGGCGCCCGTGAACAGGATCGGCGGCGTGATCACGGTTCGCCCGAGGCGCTCGGACACGAGGCTGTAGACAAAGACAAGGGCGATGAACGTGACGATGGCAGTCATGGTGCGGTGCTCGAGTTCATCCTCCCAGAAGCACGGCCACGCCGACGAGCGCGAGCCCGATGGCGACCATCGCCAGGCCGGCGAGGAGGCGGTTGGTCTCGTTGTACTGGGCCCACTTCTGGCCGACCGCAAAGAGCATGGCGATCAGGAGCCAGTTCGACACGCGCAGCGCGGTTCCGGGGGTCGAGAAGATGAGGAACGGGATTGCCGCGGGGAGGCACGAGACAAAGACGAGCCAGAAGCACGCGATCGCGCCGTACACGTCGTCCCTGGTGATGCGGGTCTTGGTCGGCTCGGCGTGCGACAGTCGTTCGAGGATCGACGGGTAAAGCGTCTCGCGGGCGTCCGCCGAGGCGAGGCTCCTGAGCCTGGGTTCCAACTCGCGGCGGACGATGCCGAGCGCTGCTCCCGCGTCGGGCGCCCGGCGTATCGCGCGGATCAGCCGGGACTCCTCGCTGCGCACGGTGATGCAGTTCATGATGTACATCACGCCGTCGATGATGCCCCAGGCGATATTGCAGCCCAGTGCCGAGTACAGCAGGCTTCGCACCCCGCCGCCCTCTTCCCCGCCCGAGACGGTCACGCCGGCCGTGAGCGTGACGCACAGCACCATGATTAGCCCGAAGAGGACCTCGCCCAGCCGACTGGCCGGGTCGAGGTACCTTTGTACGAACCTCTCTCGGTCGGGTTCTTTGGCCATGGTTGCGCCCGCGGCCGAGCCACCCGTGCGGCCCGGTCTGATCGGGGAACCTATGAGCATACCGGGTCCGGTCGTTCGAGCGCGAGCGCCGACAGCCCGGGTTTTCCAGAGCACCGGCGGCACCGCGGAAGCGGACCGGAGATCCACCCCGGTCAGACGCTGATGTTGGCGAACGGATCGGCCGAGCCGATGGTGGACGCGACGGTGCCGTTGCCTGACATGCCGCTGACGGCGATGGTGGTACAGTTGATGACGGGCCCGTAGGCGCAGTTGGAGAAGAAGTTCCAGTTAACGACGTTCTCGGCGCAGGAGTTCCGGGTGATCATGTTGCGGTTGGCATTGACGTGGATGCCGTAGCCGTTGTTGCCGACGCAATGGTTCGACTCGATGCGACCGGAGGTGCCGGTGACGATAATGCCCGCGGCGCCGGTGCCGGCGGAGCTGTTGGACTGACAGTGGTTCTCGCGGATGTAGCAGCGGGCCTGGGCGTTGATGCCGTGGACCGTGTTGGAGCGGGTGACGCAGCGGGCGATGGTGCTGCCGGTGCCCACCGACGCGTCGATGCCCGAACCGGTGTTGAACGTCGCGACCGAGTCGGTGATCGAGCAGCCGGTGGCGACTCTGAATCCGAACCCCGTGTTGCTCCCCGCGGAGCAGCGCGCGATGAGCGCGCCCTCCCACACGTCGACGCCGCCCCCGGAATTGGAGAAGGCGATGCAGTGCCGGACGAGGGAGGCGAACGAGCCGGCGATGCCGGTCCCCGTGTTCGTGTTGGCGGTGCAGGAGTCGGCAAGGCCGCTGTGCTGCATGGAGATGCCGACGCCGCCGTTGTTGGTGGCGGAGCTGTCGATGACGGAGGAAGTCGGTCCGACGGTGATGCCGTTGCCGGTGTTCTGGGAGGCGTGGCAGTTCACGAGCAGGGCGCCGCTGCCGGCATAAATACCGTATCCCTTGTTGGACTCGGCGAGGCAGTCGAAGAACGAGCTGTCCGGCCCGGCGAGGATTCCCCCCGGGTTGGTGGTCGTCGTCGTCGCGTTCGCAACGGCGATCACGCGCTCGAGTCGGCAGCTGGCCCCGGTGATGATGCCGAAGCCGCCGTTGTTGCGGAGAGTGAGGTCGGTGAAGCGGAGCTTGTCACCGAACATGTAGACGGCGCTGTAGGCCATCTTCTCGATGATGCCGTTGCGGATGGTCGCGTGAACGGCGTCGCCGGAATTGTCCTGGATGCCGTAGGTGTTGGCGGCGTTGTTGCCGGACACGGTGAAGCCGCGGAGGTCCAGGGTGACGTCGGGTGCGGCGATCCGGATGGCGGTCTTGTTGGCCGGGACGGCGATGTTCCCTGTGAGGTAGTACGAGCCCGGCTGCGAGATGATGTAGAGCGTGAAGGCGTCACCGGGCGTGGTCGACGCGCTGACCGCGGTACGCGGCTCAAGGTCGGCCAGGGGCTTGGAAGTCGGGGCGATCGGACCGGCGGGCGGATCGAGCGGGCCGGCGGCCGCTCGTCCGCCGACCAGCGCCAGCCCGGCCGCGCCGAAGAGGCCGCCGATGACGGCGCGCCTGGGGAGGAAATCGGACCCGTGGTGGAGTGGGGAGCGGATGGTGGTGGTCATGGCGGGCTCGCGTGCGCGGGATCAGAGGCTGAAGTTGGCGTGGAAGTCGGTGCTGGCCATGGTCGAGGCGACGGTCCCGTTGCCCGACATGCCGCTGACGGCGGGGTTGGTGCGGTCGACCACGGGGCCATAGGGACAATTGAAGTAGATGGACCAGTTGATGACGTTGGAGGAGCATGTGTTGCGGACGATCAGGTTGTAGGCGGCGACGACCTGGATGCCGAAGTTGGTGCCGCCGCCGCAGAGATTGCCCTCGATGCGGTTCGAGGCGCCCGCGACCTGGATGCCGGTGATGTTGTCGGAGCAGTTGTTCTCAACGACCGAGCAACTGCCCGCGACGGCGATGCCCAGGATTGCGTTGCGGCGGGAGGTGCACCCCTCGATGCGGGAGCTCTGAGAGGCGCTAATGCCATGACCGGCGTTGTTGTACGCGGTCGAGTCGGTCAGGTTCGAGGATGCACCCAGGTCGTAGCCGTGGGCGGAATTGCCGGCACTGATGCTAAGGGCGGAGGTGCACTCGGTGACGGTGCTGGCGCCGGCGGAGATCCCGTGCGCGCCGTTGGAGCGGGCCGCGCAGCCCTCGACCGAAGCGCTCGAGACGTAGATGCCGCGGAGCGTGTTGTCGCTGGAATTGCAGGACCCGACGACGCTTGCGCTGACAATGCCGTGTCCGCCGTTGTCGTAGGCGATGCAGCGGAGAACCTTGCCGTAGCTGAAGCCTTCGATGCCGTTGCCCGTGTTCTGGGAAGCGATGCAGGATTCGACGAGCGCGTCGGTGCCGACCACGATGCCCACGCCGGTGTTGCCCTTGGCGGTGCACCGAAGGATCTGGGAGGCATCGCCGCTGCGGATACCGGCGGCGCCCGCACCCTGCGTGGCGGCGTTGACATCGGCGCGGACGCCCGTGATGCGTGCCGCGTGGCCGGTCAGAACGCCGGTGCCGGCGTTGTCGTGCACGCGCAGTTCGTCGATGAGGCTCCGCCGGGTGGCGCCCAGGTTCACGCCGATACCGGACATGGCGCGGATCACCCCGTCGTGCACGGAGATGTCCGTGAGCGCGACCCCCGAGTCGGTGATGCCCGAGGTTCCGGCCGCGGCATTGCCGGACAGAACAAATCCGTTCAGATCAACGCGCACGTCGGACGCGGCCACGCGGATGCCGGCCTTGCCTGCCGGTACGGTAAGGTTTGCGGTGAGGTAGTACGAGCCCGGCTGGGAGATGACGAAGACGGCGGTGGCGTCGCCCGGAGTGTTGGCGGCGTTGATGGCGGTGCGGGGCTCGATCTCGGACAGGGGCTTGGTGCTCGCGGTGATCGGGCCCGGCGGGGGATCGAGCGGTCCGGCGAAGGCGCGGCTGGCGAGCAGGGCGATTCCGGCGGCGCCGGCGATCCCGGTTACGAGGCGACGGTTGAGTTCGGCGTCGGCGCGCGTGGGGCCGGCGATTTCTCTCGGAGAATCGACGGGTTCAGCGGCCGGGATCGAGGTGATCAGCGCGTTCATGATGGCGTCTCCGCCGAAAGGGACGATGGGCAGTCCCCATGAAGAGGCGACAAACGCCAAACGTCAACGCACCTCCACGGAGCAGAATGGGGCTTGGAACCGTATTTTCATGAGGGGCACGGCGCGCGGGGCGTCCGGGTCGTTTGACGACGTCTAACGGCGGGTGAGGCACGCACTGGCCGGGCGCTCGGTGTAGAGGGCCGCGCCAGAGCCTCAAAACGAAAACACCCCCATGCCGTGGGGGTGTTCTGCGCGAAGCGGAGAGGGGGAGATTCGAACTCCCGATACGACAATGCCGTATTCTGGTTTTCGAAACCAGCCCATTCAGCCGCTCTGGCACCTCTCCGAATGGGGGACAGCAATCGTTGGTCGCGGTCGAGGGAGGGTCAACCCGCGGGTGCCCAATCGGTCAGGACGCGGGCCGGCGCGGGGCGCGGCCCGAGAGCAGCTCCGTGATGCGGGCGAGGATCTCCTCGGGCTCGGTCATCCGCCCCGCGCCCACGGTGCGGCAGGCTTGCCAGCCCTCGTCGGGGCCGATGGTGTGGAAGCCGTCGGATTCGAGCGTCGCGAGGTTCCGCTGGGTGCTCGGCTGCGCGAGCATCGCCGCGTTCATCGAGGGCGCCAGAAGGACCGGTGTGCGCGAGCGATCGATGGCGCTCAGGACCAGCGTAACCACGTCGTCGGTGCGTCCCGTCGCAAGGGCGGAGATGCAATCCATGGTGCACGGAGCGACGACGGCAAGGTCCGCACTCGACGCGAGCGAGACGTGCTGCGGGTCCTGGCTCTCGAGGTGCTCCCACGCGCTGGTGTACACGGGCCGGGCCGAGAGCGCCTGGAACGTCAGGGGCGCGACGAACTTCGTCGCCGACGGGGTCATGAGCACGGTGACTTCGGCTCCGGCCTGGGAAAGGCGGCTCACGAGGGTACAGGTCTTGTACGCCGCGATGCCGCCGGTGACGCCGACGATGATTCGACGGGCGCGCATGGGATCGGCGGCCGCGCGGGGGGTGGGCCGGGGGCTGCGCGGTCGGGCGGCCATGGTTCGAGGGTCCGGGCGGGGGCTCAGCGCTTGGTGGCGCCGGCGCCCTCGAGCTGGGTCGGGTCGAACTCGAGGGTGATCTTGTCCTGCAGGATCTCTTCGACCACAATCTCTAGGTCCGTGCGTCCGGCGCGGTCGACCAGCGGGCGGGAGCCCTCCATGAGCTGGACGAGGCGGCGCTGGATGAGCGAGCAGAGCTTGAAGCGCCCGCCGATCTTGTTCACGATATCATCACTCTTGAAGGCGTCGATCATCGCTGGCGTGAACTCCGTGCCCTTGGCCGGGCGGGGTCTGTTGCGCGGCGGGAGCCGGCGCAGGTGTGTATAGTAGACCGCTGATCGAGCGTCGGACGAGAGCCGCCGCGGCGCCGTAAACGGCCGCGGGACCCGGGCCGACGCCAGAGACGCCCGCATGACGAAGCATACGTGGAAGCCCGGCGACCGGGTCAGGCACGCCGGACGGCCCGAATGGGGCGTGGGCGCTGTGCAGAGCGCCGAGCCGTCGAGCCACGACGGGGCCCCGTGCCAGCGGCTGGCCGTGCGTTTCGAGCGTGAGGGCCTCAAGACGCTTTCCACGGCGTTCGCGGACCTGCGTGGGGCGGACGAGTTTGCGACGGTGAGAGAATTGCGTCCGCCGCCGGACGAGCCGGGAGACCCCGGCCCAGGAACCGATTCGATGATCCCAGACAGCGACACGGTCAGCCCCGAGCAACTCCTGGTGAACGTGCCCGACGCCGCGTCGGACCCGTTCGCGAGCCCCAAGCGGCGGCTGGCCGCGACGCTCGATCTGTACCGGTTCAACGGGCAGGGGGCGTCGCTCTTGGACTGGGCGGCGATGCAGACGGGCATGAAGGACCCGATGTCCCGGTTCAACCGTCACGAATTGGAGAAGCTGTTCGAGCGGTTCCGGATGAACCTGGATGCGCACCTGCGCAAGCTGGTGAAGGAAATCCGTCGTCAGGACCCCGCGGCCCTCGCCGAGGTTTCTGCCGCGGCAAGCCCCCTGGCGCAACAGGCGTTGCGCCGGGCCGACAGCTTCCGTTGATCGTGGGCGACACCCCGCACAGACGGACGCGGGCCGCGCTGGCTTCCCGGGGCGGGTGGCGCCCGGAACTCTGTTCCTGACCTGAAGCAAAGACTCTTATCGGTCGGCCCGCCGCGTGGCGCGGGCGCCGGGCGTTGGCCCGTGCGCTGTTCTCTATCTCTTCGTCCCTTCCCGAGGGAGGCCGGCATTCTTCGGGGTGGGCATGTTCGTACAACACCAGAGACGACAACGAGGAGACGGGGTCATGGATGAACGCGAATTCCAGCAGAAACTAGGCGATCTGATCAGCCAGATCGGCCAGCTCCCCGAGGGAGAGCGAGGCCCGCTCGAGAAGCTCGCTTCCGAAACGGCCAACCGTCACATCAAGATGAAGAAGACGATCAACGACCTGCAGGATTCGCTCGACTACCTCCGCCTGAGCATCAAGTACCTGGTCTTCGACCTGGAGGCCACCCGGCGGGAGAACCAGTACCTCCGCAAGCTGATCGACAGCCAGAAGGGCGGCAGCGAGCCCGAGCCCGACAGCGACGGCGGCGACTCGAAGTGACCGTCTCTTTGAACCACTTCCCCTCGGCCGAGGGGTCACCACTCCATGCTGGGAGTCCTCGAGAACGCCCGCGCGCTGCGGGCGTTCTCGTGCGCGCGGGCGGTTTGTTCGGCGCGGGACCGGCGGCTACGCTTGGCGTCAGCCCGATTCACCCCGGAGAGGTGGCCGAGTGGCTGAAGGCGACGGTTTGCTAAACCGTTATACGGCCCTAAAGCCGTATCGGGGGTTCGAATCCCCCCCTCTCCGCTTTTCTTTGTCAGGCTCCAAGACCGCGTTTCCCCTTCAGGGGGAACGGCGGGTCTGCGCCTGCGTTGAGATCAGAGCGCCAGCAGGCCGGTGCTGTCGGCAAAGGTCTCTTGCGGGCAGCCGGCGCGTTCGAGCATGGAGAGGTAGAGGTTGCAGAGGGGCGTTTCTTTCGGCGTGCGCACCACGCGCCCGCACTCGACTGTCCTGCCGCCGCGACCCGCGAGGAGAATCGGAAGGTTTTCGTGGTTGTGGTGGTTGCCATCGCTGATGCCGCCGCCGAGCAGGATCAGCGAGTTGTCGAGCAACGAGCCGTCGCCTTCTGGTGTCTCCGCCATGCGCCCGATGAAGCGAGCGAAGCGTTCGACATGGAAGCGGTCGATGCGGCGGATCTTCTCGATCATCGCCTGATCGTTCTGGTGGTGCGAGAGCTGGTGGTGGCCTTCCTTGATGCCGATCTCGGGGAAGGCACGGTTGCTGCCGTCGACCGCGAGCATCAACGTGCTGACGTGGGTGGTGTCGGTCTGGAAGGCCAGGAGCAGCATGTCGTACATGAGGTCCATGTGCTCGCTCACCTTGTCGGGGATGCCCGCGGGCTCGGGGGTTGCGGGGAGCTTGCGCGGCACCGTCTCGGCGCGGGCTCGCTCGATGCGCATCTCGATCTCGCGGACCGAGGTCTGGAACTGGTCGAGCTTGCGGCGGTCGGCGGTGCCCAGGCGGCCGGCGAGGGAGTTTGAGTCTTCCATCACGAAGTCGAGGATGCTCTGGCGGCGGCTGAGGCGTTCCGCCGCCGCGGCCGCCTCGGTCGCGTCGCCGAAGAGTCGCTCGAACGCCGCGCGGGGGTCGATCAGCTTCGCCATGGGCGTCGTTTCATCGCGCCACGAGATGTTCGACGTGTACGCGCAGGAGTACCCCGAATCGCAGCTCCCCGCCGAGGGGCCGTGCTCGCAGCCGAGCTCGAGGGAGGGGAGGCGTGTGCGGCCGCCGATGTGCGAGGCGGCGAGCTGGTCGACGCTGACGCCGTTGCGGATGTCATTGCCGGCGGTCTTGCGGGCCTGTCGGCCCGTAAGGAACGAGGCCGAGGAGCGGGCGTGGTCGCCGGGGCCATCGCCGTTAGCGCGGGCCTTCTTCAGGGTGAGGCCGGTGATGACGTTGAGGTGCTGGCGGACGGGGGCGAGCGGTTCGAGCGTGGGAGAGAGCGTGAAGTCGGCGCCTTCGCCGGCGGGCTCCCAGGCGTCGTAGTTCACGCCGTTGGGCATGAAGACAAAGGCGAGCCGCACGGGGGGCGAGACCGTCGCGGGCGGGGCGAAGGAGGCAAGAGCGCGGCCCGCGCGCGGGGTCATGATCTCGAGCCACGGGAGCGCCATGGAGACGCCGAGGCCCCGAAGGGCGGCGCGACGTGAGAGGCGGCTAGTCATGGCTGGGTGTTCTCCCGCGGCAGGTGCGGAACGATTCGCTGAGCACGACCGACTCGATGAGGGCGGAGAAGCGGTCGCCTTGGGTGCGGGTGCGCCGGGCGATCTGACGGACGGCGGGGCGGTCGAACGGCTCGATTCCGCGGCCGAGTGCGTAGGTGAGCACCTTGGCGCTCAAGGCTTCTGTGAACTCGTCCGCCCGATCGAGGAGCGTGCGTTTGAGGTCGTCGGCCCCTCCGAGCGTGACACCGCCCGGGAGTGTCCCGCTGGCGTCGATCGGCCTTCCGTTTTCGGTGTCTCGCCAGCGCCCGATCGCGTCGAAATGCTCGAACGCGAGGCCCAGTGGATCGAGGCGGTTGTGGCAGGCGGCGCAGGTGGGGTTGGCGACGTGGGCCGCGAGGCGCTCGCGCACCGTCGCGTCGGGATTGGAGTGGACAGCCTGATCGAGCGGCGGCACATCGGCCGGCGGTGGCGGGGGCGGAGCGCCCAGCATCTGGTCGAGCACAAAAAGCCCACGCTTCACGGGGCTGGTGCGGGTGGTGTTGCTCGTGAGGGTCAGCACGGCTCCCATGGTCAATACGCCACCCCGGGGAGAACTGTCCGAGAGCGTGATACGCCGGAACTGCGGGCCCTCGACGCCGGGGACGCCGTAGAACGCCGCGAGGCGGTCGTTCAGGAACGTGTCGCGGCTGTCGACGAAGTCCAGGATGCTCCGGTCGGATCGCAGGACATCATCGAAGAAGAGCGTGGCCTCGGCCGCCATCGCGGTGCGGAGCTGGTCGTCATAATCCGGAAAGCGGGAACGGTCGATCGCGACGCCGTCGAGCGCGCGGAGCTGGAGCCACTGGCCGGAAAAATTCTCCACGAACGCGCCGGTGCGTGCGTCGGCGAGCATCCGCCTGACCTGCGCGGCGAGAACTTCGTCGGTAAGCAGCGAGCCGTTTGCTGCCGTGGCGAGGAGTACGCCGTCTGGCATGCTGCTCCACAGGAAGTACGACAGGCGGCTGGCGAGCTCGTAGCCGTCGAGCGTGTAGCGTGCCTCGGGATCGGCCGCGTCGGGGTGAGCGACCGAACGGAAGAGGAAGTTGGGCGAGACCAGTGAGGCGGCGAGCGCCGTGCGGACGGCGGGCTCGAAGGGGGCGCCGGCGTGGCGCCGCGCGGAATAGACCTTCATGAGTGACGCGACCTGGTCGGTGCCGGCGGGGCGCCGGTACGCCCTGGAGGCGAAGTTGGAGAGAATCGCGCGGGCGCGCGTGTCGTCGTCGGAGAGGCCGGCCCCGGGGCTGAAGACGGTCGTCCACTGTGCGGGCCGCTCGGCGCTGGCTTCGTCCAGAGGCCCGGAGACGCTCATTGACTCGACCCCGAGGTTGCGGTCCGCGACGTTCGCGACGTAATAGTCATTGACGAAATGAGCCGCGATGGTGTGCGGGCCCCTGGCGAGGTGGACACGGACCTCGAAGTCCTGCGGAGACTCGCGAGACCCGGAGACGGTGAATTCCTTGATGCGGCGCGGACCGTCGCGGAGGCTGAGGCGGGCGTTCTCGTCGCCGCCGTGGGTTTCCCATGCGCGGATGCGCACGAGGTAATCGGCGGCGAGGGGGGCGACAAACTGGGCCGAAGCGGGACCGTTGGAATACAGGAAGAACCCGCCGCGCGGCAGCGATTGGCCGTTCGTTCCTTCGAGAGGGCGGAGCACCACGGGCCGATCCCCGAACTCGACGACGGGACCGAGCGCGGTGTCGATCGCCCGTTCGGCTGCGTCGAGGTACTGCTCGACGGCCAGGGGCGAGGTCGAGAGCACGTCGGCGATGTTGTCGAACCCGTAGCCGGTATCGTCGCGCGGGAGCCTGGCGGCAAGATCGAGAGTCTTGGGGTCGATCCCCAGCAGGTCGCGGAGCGTGTTGCGGTATTCGGCGCGGTTGAGCCTGTGGATCGTGAACCAGCCGGGATCGATCGGGGCATCCGCGGGCACGTAGCTGATCATCGCGTCGAGCCATTGGGTGATGATCAGTCGCTCGTGCTCGGTGGGCTTGGCCTCGTCCTTGGGCGGCATCGCGGCGGTGCCGACCATTTCGCGGACCTCGCGCGCATCGACGACTCCGGCGAGCACGTTCTTGACGCTCGTCAGCAGATCCAGGCGTACATCGGCCTCGGCGTCGTTGCCGGAGTGGCACGCCAGGCAATACCTGGAAAGGATCGGGACCACGTCGGACGCGAGCCGCCGGTCGAGATCCGCGGCGAGGCCGTCGGCGTTGTGCGGGGGCGTGCCGCCGGTGTTCTGTCCGCTCGCCGCGCCCGACGGCCCGATGACCGCGGCGAGACACACGCCCGCGAGCACGCGCCGGGCGAGATGAGCGTTGCGGCAGTTCATGCGGATGTCAGATCGTACGACCCCACGGACTTCTCGGCCGGGGGCGCAGGTCGACCTTCGGCAGGGTGCAGGGTGCGACCTTGGGATTGGCGCGGAGGGGCGACTCGGACTCCGGTTATTCGATGGGCTTGAGCCCCTGCATCGCCCGGAGGTAGTTGATCTGTCCGAAGTGGTAACAGTCGTGCGGCAGAAAATACGCGAGCGAGGCGGTGTCGGCCGCGGGGTCGGCGAGCGCGGCGGCGAAGCGGGTCTGGGTTTCGGCAAAGCGTCGGCGTGTCTCCGCCCACGCGGGTTCTGAGGTGTCGGTGACGGGGGGGAAGTTGCCGCGCGAGATTTCCTCCGGCGTCAGCTTCTGCCCGGTCGCGACGCGGCGGAGCCAGCCTTCGCGCCAGAAGCACATGTGAAGAACGATCTGCCAGATGCTGTGGCGCGTGCCTGGCACACCGGGCGTGGCGGGGGACCAGGCGGCCTGCGCGGCGGAGAGATCGGCGATCGATTTTTCCCACGAGGCCGCCCACAGGCCGCTGCGCCAGGCCTCGTTCCACCAGGATACGACATGATCACGCGCGGGATCGGGCATGGCATGCTCCGGGTGGCTCGGCGGGAGCGGCGATCGATCAAGTATCCCCGGCAGGATTCGAACCTGCGACCCTCGCGTTCGAAGCACGATGCTCTATCCAGGCTGAGCTACGGGGACGGCGCCGAACGATAGCGCGACACCGGGCGGGTGCGCGTCGCGGGGGCCGTGCGTAGGGACGGCATCAGTCCTGGGCGTGGGCGACGGGGCTTTGGCCGGGCACGTCACGCAGCTTGGCCTTGAGACGCTCGGGGTCGGGCAGGCGGATCTTGCGGGCCAGCCCGACCAGGGCCATGGCGCGGATGAGCATGTAGCTGATATCCAACTGCCACCACTTCAGCCCGTGGCGCGCGGAACTCGGGAAGGCGTGGTGGTTGTTGTGCCATCCTTCGCCGAGCGCGAGGATGCCGACGAAGGGGTTGTTGCGGCTCTCATCGCCGGTGCGGAACGGGGAAGCGCCCCAGATGTGGCAGATCGAGTTGACGCTCCAAGTCACGTGGTGGACGACCAGGACGCGCACGAGCCCGCCCCACAGGAATCCCAGGAGGGCTCCCGTGAAGGTCCCCGTGATCAGGCCCGCGACGATCGCGGGGGCGATCAGCCCGCCGACGGCCCAGAGCGGGAACTGTCGGTTGACCGCGGCGAGCACGGGATCGGAGCTGAGGTCGCGCGTGTAGCGTCCCAGGCCCTTGTGATGACCTGCGAACAGCCAGCCGAAGTGGGCGTGGTAGAGCCCGCGGAGGGTGGCGCGAAAGCCGGTGCCCCAGGAGCCGCCGGCGTGCATGTGCGGGGAGTGCGGGTCGTCCTCACCGTCGGAGTGCTGGTGGTGGCGGCGGTGGTTGCCGGCCCACTCGATCACCGGGCCCTGGATCGCCATGGACCCGAAGGCCGCGAAGATGTAGCGGAGGATCGGGCTGGTCGCGAACGAGCGGTGCGTCACGAGCCGATGAAAGCCGACCGTGACGCCGATCGAGGTGCTCAGCGACATGAAGAGGTGAATGCCGAACTGCACCCCGTCGAACGCGCCGCCCCAGCACAGCCACATCGCGGAGAAGAGCCCGACAAAGGGCACGATTACCGCGAGCATGTTGATGATGCGCGTGCGGCTGTCGGCGGGCGACATCGCCTGCGATGTCGGCGCGGGGGGCACCCGGCGCGGCGCTTCAGGCGGCTCGGGCAGGAGCAGGTCGGGCGGAGATAAAACAACAACGGCTTCCGGCGTCGCGGAAAGAGTCGATGACTGCATAAGGACAAGGACCTGCGGACCCAACGAGGGCACCGGGGCCGCTCCCCATGGGCCGCGGGGGGCTGCTCCGACGCGGTGAGCCTCGCGAAATGGATCCTGCGAGATCCGTCTCGTAGCTGGCGGCGTGTGTAGAACCAGGGTGACTGTACGCGGGCCGGAGCGCCAGGGTTCAGCGGGCTGAAATCTAGTCGAGCGGATGAATCGAGCGGAGCGGCTTGGGCTTCATGATCGACCGCTCATCCCCGAGGCGCGGGCGACGCTCGGATGCACGGCGGCATCGGGTCAGGGCAGGCTCACTTGGCCGCGGCTGTCTGCGCCAGCATCCAGCCCGGCAATTCAGGCTCGGCGTACGCCTTGTCCCAAGACCCGTGATTTACGCCCGGATAGAGCGTGAACTTTGGCGAGGCGCCGGCCTTGTGCAGGGCGTCGATCATGATCTGCGACCGGGCGGGAGAGACCACGTCGTCGCTCTCGCCGTGAAAGCACCACACGGGGATGCTCCGGATCCGGTCGGCGAGCACGGCGGGGTCGGCAGGCTCGGGGTAGCCGCAGATCGGGATCAGCGCGGACCACACCTCGGGGTGCGCGGCTCCGAGGGTCCATGTCCCGTGGCCGCCCTGAGAATTCCCGGTCAGGGCGATGTGCCGAGGGTCGACGGAGTACTCGCGACGCGTCGTCTCGAGCGCGGCCATGACGAGGGCGTCGTAGTCCTCCCATTGCCGCTTCTCGGTCGGTTTCTGAGGCATGATGACGATGCAGGGCCAGCGCGCGGCGTTCCACAGGATGTTGGTGCCGATGCCCTGGGCGATCATCTTCTGTCCGTCGGTACCGCTCTCTCCCGAGCCGTGGAGGAAGAGGATGGCGGGCGACGGAGTGCGCGGGTCATAGGTGCGCGGGATGTAGACGGCGTAATCCAGGTGCTGGTCGGCGATCGTGACGGACTTGAACAGGAAGCCCGTAGCCCCCGCGGCAGGAGGCGGCTTGGGCGTGACCTCGCACGCGGCAAGAACGGCGGCAGCGAGGACGGGCATCGCGGCACGGGACTTGTCCTTCATGGTGAACGGTAGCGATCGAATTGTGGAAGGGCGCTGCGTCGGGCACCCGCGACGCGACGAGGAATAATTCGTGCGGACGTATCGATCAGGGTGGGCCGGCGCGGCCGGTCCACGCGCGAGCCGCGAAGGCCTCGAGGTCCTTGTAGCGCTGCTCCCACGTGGTGTACATCACGCCGCGGAGGGTGGCGCCGGGCGGGACCGACGCGAGCCAGTCGACGATCTGCGCGATTCCCTTGCCAGGAGGACCGTCGTAGTAGCCGGCGAGCAGGAGCGGGTTGCCGCGGTCGGCGAAGAACTTCATGGAATCGGCGCGCCGGTCGAAGTACCAGCAGGCGACGATGGTGTCCTTGTCGAGCCCGTGCCACGAGCCGGTGAGGTCGCCGCGGACGAAGTAGTAACGCCCGGTCGAGACCGCGTTGTGGTCCGGGTCGAACATATCGCTCCACACGTAGATCCGGCCGCCGGGGTTGGTGTCCTTGAGGATCTGCGTGCAGGCGCGGAGGTTGTTGGCGAGGATGTGGCCGGGCGTGAGGTTGCGGGCGCGGCAGGATTCATCCTGGTTCAGGCAGCGGATCTCGTCGTGGGACATGAAGTAGGCACGGGCGTGCCAGAGGTCGTGCATGCGGCGGGCCTGGTCCTTCAGGAGTTCGAGCGTGCGCGGCTCGCTGGGGCAGATCATGACCTGGCCGTCGTGGACGGTGACGACGTGGTGGTAGCTGACTCGAAGACGCGTGCCGTCGGGGAGGGGTTTCTTGAGCGTGATCGAGGGCGGGGTGTGGTAGATGTCGTAGGACCCGGGCCAAGGGTGGACGCCCATGTCGGGGTCCTTGATGGGTTCGAAGTCGGTGTCTTCAACCAACTGCCGGCGTGCCGGTGCGGGAGCGCCCGGCTGCCCAGTGGGGGCGCCTTCGAGTGAGACCGTGAGCGGCGCGCCGGCGCGGCGGACGACGTTGAGCAGGCCGACCTCCTCGATGGTCGCGTCGTCCCACCAGAGCGAGCCGGTCGAGCCGTCCCAGCAGCCGAGGTAGATCGAGACCTCGGAGTTTTCGAGTGTGTTGAAGACGGCATGATGGACGGTCCAGTCCTGCGTCGGTTTGACTCCGAGCGAGGAGAAAAGAAGCGAGGGGGCTTCGCCCTTACCGCCCGGCGCCGTGGCGAGGGCCTTGATCTCGGGCGTGCCGCGGAACTCCTGCGTGCGGATGCGGACGGAGACGTGATACTGACGGAAGGGAATCAGCGTGAGTTTCTGCACGAGGCGGGCGTTGTTGCCCTTTGGATTTGTCACGCGAGCGGCGCCGTTGTCGGCGGTCACGGTGGGGTCGTGCCACGTCCACTTCGAGAGGTCGCCCATGTCGCCGGCGGCGAAGCGGACGAGCGGGTCGGGGTCGAGCGTCGCGGTATTGCCGCGGACGACGAAGACGGCATCGCGCACGGGGAGAGCTTCGGCGAGGTTGGGGTCCTGAGAGAGCAGGTCGTTGGAATAGCCGATCGGGAAGACGGCCGGGATGAGTTCGAGGTGCTCGGCGTCTGCCGCGGCTTGGAGTCGGCGGCAATTGGCGAAGTAGCGGTCGGGAAGATCGGCGAGTCGGGAGAACTTGGAATCGGCGAGGAGGACGCCGGTGTAGCCGGCGGCGTGGGCGCGTTTGAAGAGGTCGATGTTGCGGTCGACGTTGGCGTCGACGAGGAGGTTGGTGGGGAGGTAGAGGAGGTGGTCGGGGAAGTCAGGTAGTGCAAGGAGCGGCGCGGCGGCCGCGTATGAGAGAATCGCAGCCGCGGTCGCCATGGTCGTGAGATTCATGTTGCAAGGTAGCGAGGTCACGCGAAGCGCGCCGTGTGTTCCGAGCACCACTTGCTGTCTCGTTCGTTAGTGTTGCTGCTTGTGCTGGATCAGGTCGAACAGGTTCCCATACAGGTCCTCGAAGACGGCGACGGTGCCGTAAGACTCCTGCCTGGGTTCACGCACGAATCTCACGCCCCGGGAGCGCATGGCGTGGTAGTCCCGCTGGAAGTCGCTGGTCTCGAGGAAGATGAACACGCGGCCGCCGGTCTGTCGGCCGACGGATGCGAGTTGTTCGGGAGAGGCGGCGCGGGCGAGAAGGATGGCGGGAGCGGTGGAGTGGGGAGGAGCCTGAGGGCGGACGCGGACCCAGCGCTTGGTCTGGCCGTCTGGCCCTGGTCCGAGGTTGGTGTCTTCGAGCAGTTCGAAGCCGAGCGTGCGGGTGTAGAAGGCGATGGCCTCGTCGTAGTCCCGGACGGTGATGGTGAATTGTGAGACGTGCATGGAGGCGGTTGACGTGGGGTGCCCGAGGGCGTGCGGGCTCGGGGTCATTCGGCGGGGCTGAGGGCGTATGGGCCGGAGTTTGGTTCGGCGCCGCACTCAGGGCAGACGGCGGCGATGGGAAGGCCGGCGCGGTCGTAGCCGCACTGGTGACAGTGGCCGGGAAGATGGAAACGGCGGAGTTTTCGCCAGAGGACGACGACGCCGGCGGTGCTTGCGATCCAGAGAGGCCAGAGCGGCAGGTCGATGCTGCGCCGGCCGCTGGGCGTCGAGGTGTAGGGCGTGACCCACCACTCCATGGGTATCGTGCGCTGGTTGAGGTAGCCCTGCCACGTGAGTTCGAGCGGCCAGCCGCTCTGGTCGTGGAAACGGAGGCGCAGGGCGGGGGTGGTCCAGAGGTAGAAGACGCAGCCGGCGCGGAGGCCAACGGAGTCGCCGAACTGGGCCATGGAGAAAACGGTCCAGCGGCAGCTGATCAGCCACGCGGCGGAGTTCAGGAGCCACGCGAGGGCGCAGGCGGCGAAGCCGGAGCGGAGCATGGTCCGGCGGCGCCGGGCGGCTTGGGACATGGGGAAGGGTATCCGCGAGACCCTCACGCCCGGCGGCGGGGGCTCGCCGTGCTCGCGCAGCGTCTCGATGTGGCCCTTGATCCCTTCGGTGACATTGGCGAGCGCTTCTTCGCGCGTATCCCCGCAGGAGGCGCAGCCGGGAAGGTTGAGGACTCAGACGCTGAAGCTGCCGTCGCCAACGGGTTCGATGAGGGCGGTGTACGAGGTTGGGGCCATAGTCGAGACAGCGAGCCAAAGGAGTCCGAGCGGTGAGAATGCGCCGATCACGATCAATGGCACGCACCGTGAAGATGAAACTCGCCATCCTTGTCTCTAAGAATCCAAACGGCACCGGCATCTCCCAACCCCATGGTGAGCCCGTCGATTGCCGAAGGGTCGTATTCAGAGCCGTCCGCGCGAATGAGTCGGAAAGCGTGGGGCACGTCGCATAACGGCCACGCACCTCGGAAGTAGTACGAACTGAGAGTTGCGATCAGCGTGTTGCCGTCACCTTCTTCGAAGGGCCAACCTTGCGGCAAGGACGCGTGTGTTCCTATCGAGGTTGCCTGAATTCGGGAGGTGTTCCAAGCCCCGTCCTTCCAACCTGCGGCCCTGAACGCGACTTCGGCAGCGCGACAGTCTGTGTACTGGACAGTGCGATGG
The DNA here is from genome assembly GCA_044223975.1 of Phycisphaerales bacterium. GTDB lineage: Bacteria > Planctomycetota > Phycisphaerae > Phycisphaerales > UBA1924 > CAZCPB01. The sequence goes on from JBGALI010000001.1 coordinate 217,018, forward strand.
ATTGCCCCTTGGTAGCAAAAGGGTAATTCGGTCGTCCAGCCTTGTGTCGAGTCCACCGGGTTTTTTAGGCTGATGGGGGACCACTCCAGAACTCCGTCATCGTCGATGAACGCCCATCCGTCCATCCAGCGCCCGAAGATGAGAGCAACTTCCCCGGGGAGTTTGCAGGGCAAAATATCCAATGAGTCGACGAAGCAGATCTGTCCCAGGAAATGAAGAGGGATGCCATCTTGGTCCCGGGGCCAAGCTTTGTTCTTGTCACGCCACGGACGCCCGCCGATACGCGTGAGCCACGGCTTCTTGCGATCGACGGAGTGTGCCCAGACGAACACGTCGGCGGGAACAGAAGGGCCGAGCTCGCCCATGGTTCTCGCGAGCGCGCGGGCATGTTCGACGCGCGCGAGGTCTCCAGGGCGATCGACGTCGCCGGCCTCTTGCCGGTCTTCGCCCAGTGGAAACCGATCCATCCAGTGCTGGATGTCCAGAACGGGATGCTGCTTCTTCGGATCGAGCAGTGTGCCGTGGGTTCGAACTCCCATCGGTTCAGATTAACCGATCTTCCTTTGTGATTCCCAGTGCCGGCCGCACATCCAGGGGCACCAGCACCTCTCGCCCAGCCTTCTGTGCGATCAGGGTCTTGGCGGTGTCAGGGTCGACGTAGTCGGAGTGGCAGGAGAGTTTGGACGCGTCTTGCCGGACCTCCCCAGGCCTCGCGGACTCGGCCACCCCCTCCGCAAGCGCGGAGGGGGAAGCGTGGACTCCGGCTGCTTTCATCGCTGCCTTTGTCTTGCTCGCGAGCTTGTGGATTTCTTCGGGGCTGAGCACGCCGCGCTTGGCGAGAATTGCCTGCTGCTCGGGCGTAAGCGCGGCGGACTTCTTGGCGGCACCGGCGACGGTGCCGTCCTTGCCGCCCATGCGTTCGAAGCCTTCGGCCTTGCCGCTGTAGAAGTCGGTGATCTCCTTGCTGATGCGGACGCTGCACCAGTCGTGGCCGCACATGGCGCAGAAGTCGGTGTCGACGTCGAGGTCCTCGTCGTGATAGGCGCGGGCGGTGTCGGGGTCGAAGGAGAGCTCGAAGTGCTTCTCCCAGTTCAGGGCGGCGCGGGCCTTGGTGAGTTCATCGTCGCGGTCGCGGGTGCCGGGGATGCCGAGCGCGATGTCGGCGGCGTGGGCGGCGATCTTGTAGGCGATGCAGCCCTGCTTGACGTCGTCTTTCTTGGGGAGGCCGAGGTGCTCCTTGGGCGTGACGTAGCAGAGCATGGCGGCGCCGTGGTAGGCCATGCTGGTGGCGCCGATGCAACTGGTGATGTGGTCGTAGCCGGGGAACATGTCGGTGACGAGCGGGCCCAGGACGTAAAAGGGTGCGCCGTGGCAGAGGGTGCGCTGGACTTTGGCGGTCCACTCGATCTGGTCGAAGGGGACGTGGCCGGGGCCTTCGATCATGACCTGGCAGCCGCGGCGCCAGGCACGCTCGGTGAGTTCGCCCAGGGTTTCGAGTTCGGCGATCTGGGCTTCGTCGGTCGCGTCGGCGAGGCCGCCGGGGCGGAGGCCGTCGCCGATCGAGAACGTGACGTCGTACTGGCGCAGGATGTCGCAGATGTCATCCCAACGCGTGTACATGATGTTCTCCTGGTTGTGGACGAGCATCCACTTGGCCAGGAGAGAGCCGCCGCGAGAGACGATGCCGATGAGGCGGTTCTTGACGTGCTTGAGGTGCGCTTTGCGGACGCCGGCGTGGATGGTGAAGTAGTCGACGCCCTGGCGTGCCTGCTTGTGGAGCGATTCTTCGATCACGTCCCAGGTGAGGTCCTCGATCTTCTTTCCGATGATCATCGAGTAGATGGGGACGGTGCCGATGGGCACGGTGGACTCACGCAGGATCGCCTCGCGGCAGGCATCAAGGTCGCCGCCAGTGGAGAGGTCCATGACCGTGTCGGCGCCCCAGCGTTCGGCCCACTTGAGCTTTTCGACTTCCTCCTCGGTGCCGCTGGAGATGGGGCTGGCGCCCATGTTGGCGTTCACCTTGGTGAGGCTGGCGCGGCCGATGGCCATGGGGTCGAGCTTGTGCTTGAGGTGGTTGATGTTGGCGGGGATGACGAGACGGCCCGCGGCAACTTCATCTCGCACCGCTTCGGAGCCGCGGCCGTTGGAAAGAAGGCCGAAGTGGGGTTCGCGCTGGGCCACGCGGGCCATCTGCGGCGTGATGATGCCCAGGCGCGCGTGCTCGAGCTGGGTGATGGGGGAAAAGCCGGGTGGAGGGGTGACCTTGCGGGTGATGCCGCGGGTGTCGGTGAAGGTGTGGGATTCGCACGCGGAGCAGGGGGCCGAAGAGAGTGACGAAGTGACGGAGTGACGGAGTGACGAAGAGGGGATCACTTCGATAAGCCAGCCCTCGGGCATGAAGTCCCACGCCGTCTTGGTGCTGGGCGCGGGCATGCCCGGCGTGTCGGGGCTGGCGAACATGAGCGGGCCGCCGAGATCGGGTGCGAGCGCGAAGGATCCGGGAGTGGTCACGTTGGGCGTCGCGCCGGGGTTGCGGGCGCCGTGGAGAGGAGGGCGGAGGTGCGTCGGTGACACGGTGAGACGGTGAGACGGTGAGGTGGTCATGGGTGGTTCTTTCGTGGGGCGGAGGCGGAGTTTTGGACGCGTAGATCAGGAGCGGACGGTTGGCGGCGATTCGGTTTCGGCCTGCCAGTCGACGGCGCTGGGGTCCGGGAGTTTGTCGCTGAGGCCCGGGATGTTCAGGTGGCGGAGCATGTTGAGGCACTGGGCGCGGTGGTGGGCGCCGTGGGTCGAAAGGTGGACGAGCACGGCGGCGTGGGTGAAGGTGTAGGTCTTGGTCTTGCCGTCGCTGGCGGGCCAGTCGAGGGAGACGGTGGAGTCGAGTTTGGACGCGCCCGCTTTGACGACGGACTGAAGGTCGCGTTCGGCTTCGTCGAGCAGAGCACACAACTCGTCGACGGTGCGTTCGACCGATTCGCCGGAGAGGTGCGGGTACTCAGGGAATGCGTGGAGCATCGGGCGCAGCGTGCGGCCGGCGAGGCGGTCGGTCCAGCGACGGGTGGCGCTGATGATGTGGGTCAGGGTGTCGTGCAGCGAGCCGGGGCCGATCTGGAAGCGACGGTGAAACTGGTCGCGCGAGAGGCGGCGGCACAACCCAAGAAGCTTGCGGGTGCCCCACGCGTCGGCGGCGATCTGAATGTGAACGATGTCGGACGAAAGCTCGCCCATGAAGCGCTTCCCTCCGCCGGTGCGAACCGGGTCAGGTTCAACGGGTGCTTCTCAGCGGTCGCGGCCAGTCCGCGATCGCGCCCCGAGCGGTCGGGCGATCATAGGGATTGCGGGCGCGGCGAGAACAGGTCGGCGAGGGCGGCGTCGATCGAGGGGAACGAGAACTCGAACTTCTCGTCCAAGAGACGCCGGGGGAGCACAAAGCGGCCGTAGAGGGCCAGCTCGGGGTCGGTGCGGAGCACGAGGGGGGCGCCCAGGCGGACCATCCATTCAAAGGCGGGGAGGCCGATGCCAAGGGCTCCCAGGCCGCCGGTGTGGCGGCGGAGTTGGCGCATGAACTCGGATTGTGCGACGGGGTGCGGTGCAGAGGCGATGTACGTGCCGCGCATGGAGTCGTCGCCGAGCGCGCGCTCGAGGATCCGGTTCATGTCGAGTTCGTGGAGCCACGAGATGCCTTGCGTGCCCGAGGCCACGCGCCCGCCGAGGCCCAGGCGAGCCAGGAGCGAGAGCTTTGAAAGGGCGCCGGCGCCGCCGGCATTGGCGCGGCCGATCACGAAGCTGGTGCGCAGGATCACGGCGCGCTGCGCCGGGAGCGTGGCCTGGGCGAACGCTTCCTCCCACGCCTTGCCGACGGTTGGTGCGAGGCCGTATCCCGCCGGTGAGGCCTCGTCGCACCGGGCAACGGGCGGATCGCCGTAGATGTGCGCGGTGGACATTTGCACCCAGACGGGGGGCGGTGTCGCCACCGCGCGGCAAGCTTGGCCGAGCACGCGGGTGGCCTCGACCCGTGAGCGAAGAATCTCGTCGCAGTGGTCGGGTGTTTTCACGCAATCAACAGTGCGACCGACGAGGTTGACGAGCCCCGCGGCGCCGTCCAGACAATCGACCCAGTCGCCGAGCGTGCGGGCATCCCATGCGACGTCGTGTCCGCCGGCGCGTGGGGCCCGACGAGAGAGCGTGATCACATGGGCGCCGGCCTTGGTCAGGTGCTCTGCGAGCGAAGTCCCGAGGAATCCGCTGCCGCCGGCGATCACGATGGTCGAAGCGCGGATGGACGGCATTCACCGGACCTCCGAAATGGGCTCGGCCGACGCGCCTGCCGCGTCGCCGACAGAGTACCCGAAGGGACGCGTGCGCGATTCGTGTCGGCGCGGCCGTGGGTTGGTCAGGCTGTCGGACCGGGCGAGATGTCCGGATCGAACCCCATCGCGCGGTTGTACGTCGCGGAGCCTCCGCGCGGGACAGTCAGCGTCTTCCACGCGGTGCCGGAACGGGACGCGAGAACTCGGGCCGATTGGACGATCTGACCGCAGTGGTAGGCGGTGTGGGCGAGCGAGCGGGCGAGGGCCAGCGCAAGGGCGTGGGGTTCGCCGCGGATGGTGAGCGAGCGGGGAAGATCGGCATCCGAGAACATCACGAGGCTCGATTCAAGGGCTTGCCAGCCCGCGCTCCACGCGCTCATGAGCGCCTCGCGGTCAGCGAAGTCGTCGGTGAATTCTGAGTCGCGGTGGCGCCAGGGCTTCTCGCCGTCGGTCGTAAGCGGGTCGGTCCAGCGGGAGCGGAGGTTGCCGCCGACGTGCTTCATCACGACCGCGATCGAATTCACCTGAGGGTCGAGGGTCACGCGGAGCTGATCCCACGCGAGCTGGATTGCGGCGCCCTCCGCGAGGGAGCGGTGGCGGGCAAACTCGGACGCGAACGACCGAACAACGGTGCGGCTCATGCGGGCCTCGCTGGCGCGTGCCGACTTGGCGCGATCCAAGCCGGCCGGGTACGCTGGCGCCATGTTCTATCTGATTTACTCGAGCTCGGCGACCCGGCTGCTCACCGATGACGAACTCGCCGCGATTCATCGGGACGCGATGGCCGGAAACGTGAAGCGCGGGATCACGGGGTTCCTGCTGTACCGGGGCGGCAACTTCATGCAGTTGCTGGAGGGCGAGGAGGCGGAGGTGCGCCGGCTGTTCGAACGCATCCACGCCGACCCGCGTCACAAGGACGTCTACGTGCTCAAGGAGGGCACACGCCCCGACCGCATCTTCAGCAAGTGGGCCATGGGGTTTGTGCACATGGACAAGATGCCCGGGATGCCCACGTACCGCGAGTTCATGAACGAGTCGCTCAACTCGCTGCGGTTCAGGCAGGATGGCAAGCTGGCGCTGCGGTTGCTGGAGTCGTTCAACGAGATGTCGGCGTGAGCAACGTGCGGGGAGAAGGGCGGCACGCGGGCGAGCTCAGGCGGCGTGGCGCATGCCGGGGCGCTGAGCGACCGAATCGAGCGACTCGGTAATCCTGCTGATCAGAATGCGGCTCTCTTCGTCGGTGCCATGGATCTTCAGCCGGTCGGTTCCGTCGAAGCAGAAGGCCAGCACAGCCTCGCCGTCCTGCTCTTTCGCCAGCGATACGCGGGTTACGCGGTCGAGATTGATCCAGCGCTTTTCGCCGTTGGGGCACGATACCTTCAGAAAGCGTTCGAACATGCGTGAGACCTCCGCCGGGAGCATCGGCGAGAGAATGGCGGCCCTTGACACCTTGCCGCGCGGGTGCGGGTGTTCCGGGAACTTCCCGGGGGAATCCGGATTGCCCGGGCCAGTCGGGGAGCACGACCGGTAAGCACCGCTGCGGCCGACGGCGAGTTTCACGCGGCGGTTCGCGCGGGGTCCTGTTATCCGTGGCGAGATCGGGCCTGCCGGGCGCGTTGGGCCGAGCCTCCGCTGTGGCCGAGATCCCAGAAGACGGCCAGGACGACGAGCACGAGGTACCAGCCGTCGACGGAGCCGTTCGAGTTCATCGCGAAGGCGTATGCAAGGGTGGTGGTGGGGAGAAAGAAGAAGCCCAGGATCGGCCAGAGCGCGGACTGAAAGACGCGTCCAACGTAGTCTGACGTCAGCCAGAGAATGAAGAGTGCCAGGCGCGGCACGGCCATCGCGAGGATGAGCCAGAGGCATCCCATCGGGTGAGTTTAGCACGGGAGTGCGCGAGGGACGGTGCGCGACGTGGGCGTAGTGACGCGGCGGGGCGCATCACTCCCGGCGGCCCGATCGGTGTGGTAGCCTCTGAGCATGAAGCTTCTCATCGCCGTGATGTTGCTCCTGCCTGTACTTTGCCGCGCCCAGGCGCCCGATGGGCCCGAGGCGATCGGATCGGCGCGGAACGCGCGGGTTGCGTACCCCATGCCGGCCGACGCGGGGGAGCGGGCGAAAGTGAAGCTCGTCTTTCTGGCGGGAGAGATCCCGGAGGAGCAGCGAGCGGAGATGCAGCGACTGGCGCCCAACGTGCGGCTTATCGACGGGCTGACTCGCGAGACCGCGCTCGAGCACGCCGCGGAGGCCAGCGGTGCGGATGCGCGGGTGCTTTCGCCCGCGCTTCTGCAGCAGGCGAAGAGCCTCGTGTGGGTGCAGGCGCTGAGCGCGGGTGTCGATCGGCTGGTGACAATGCCCGGGGTGTCGGGGAACGAACGTCTGGTGCTGACGAACATGCGCGCGGTGCACGGACCGGCAATCGCGGACCACGCCATGGCGATGCTGCTGACCCTGACACGCGGGATGCGGCCGCTGGGCGCGGCGCAGACCGAGGGCAAGTGGATGCGTGACACGCCGGAGCCGCGGCCAATCGCGCTTCAGGGCAAGACGATGCTCGTGGTGGGGATCGGAGGGATCGGGACCGAGATTGCCAGGCGGGCGCACGGGTTCGGGATGCGGGTGATCGCGACGCGCCGAACGGACGCTCCGGCGCCCGACTTTGTCGAGAAGGTGGGCAAGCCGGGGGACCTGCTCAAGATGCTGCCGGACGCGGATGTCGTGGCCGTTTGCGTGCCCCTGACGCCGGAGACCGAGCACCTGTTCGGGAAGGACGCCTTAGGAGCCATGAAACAGGGGGCGTACCTGATCAACATCGCGCGCGGCAAGATCGTGGACACCGACGAATTGATGGGCGCGCTCAAGTCGGGGCGGCTGGCGGGGGCGTGCCTGGACGTGACGGACCCGGAACCGCTGCCGCAGGGCCATCCGCTGTGGAAGATGGACAATGTCGTGATCACGCCCCACGTTGCCGCGGACGCGGACGTGACGGACGAGCGGATGTGGGTCCTGCTGCGTGAGAACGTGCGGCGGTTCGGGGCGGGGGAACCGTTGCTCAACACGGTGGATCTCAAGGCCGGGTATTGAGGCCGCACGTCACCGATCGGCCTCTGTTTGCACGCAATCCAACAGATCGCCAGACGTGCCTGGCCAGCCGCGAACGAGTAGGCTGGTGTCATGCTGAAGCGACATGCTGCGAGGGCCGGGGCGTTGATCAGTCTGGTGGCTGCCGGGCCGTCGCTGGCCTCGCCGCCGGCGGGAACGCCGAAAGCATTCGACTGGACCACCTCAGGTTCTGATGTTCCGATCTACGGCGCGGCAGACCTCAACGACGACGGCTTCGATGACCTCGTGTGCGTGAACAGCGAGGGGAAGTTGTGGTTGGCGGTGAACGTGAACGGGTGGAAGACCGCCGGCTGGGGTGTGGTGCGCGAGCCGGGTGCGGACAGGATTCTCGACGTGTTCGGGCACTGCGACTCGGCGGCGTTGGCGAAGGGCGAGCTCGCGCTGGTGTTTGCGGATCGGATCGAGATCGTGGGGAGCGGGGGCGAGGGAAAGACATCGCTGCTGCGGACGGAGAAGCTGCCTGACGGGGTGAAGTTCGAGGGAGCCGGCGGCGGAGCCACCGCGGCGGGCGCGACCGACGCATGGAGCGGCGCGGTGATGGAGATGCTTCCGCAACGGTTGCGGCCCGGCGCATCGGCGTCGGACGCGGGGACATTTCTGGCCGCGAGCCCGCCGCCGTACGAACCCGAGGCCGCGCTGGTGGCGCGGGCCGCGATGGACCTGAACAACGACGGAATCGCGGACAGCGTGAGCGTGTTCGAGTGCCACGGGCCCCACGACCACCACGCCGTGCGCGTGGTGCTCGCGCCCAACCCCGCGTCGAGCGACCAGGACTCGGACGGGCTCACGGATGACGAGGAAATCGCGCTGGGCACGGACCCCTACGACCGCGACACCGACGGAGACGGGCTGCTGGACGGCTGGGAGGTTCGCGGGCTGCCGCGGGAGATCGACCTGGGTGAGTTCATCAAGCTGTATTCGAAGGACGCGCCCGAGGCGGAGCGTGATACGCAGCTGGACCCGCGGCGGCAGGACGTGATCGTGTGCGTGTCGTACTTTGAGGGCGTGGCCCCCGAGCAGTTCCGCAAGGAGATGCCGAGGGTGCACGCGCTGTACCGCAAGCTGACCAACGCGAACCCCGACGGGTCGCGCGGGATCTGGGTGCACTTCCGCGAACTGGCGGCGGTGCCCAAGGCTGACCAGGGCATGCCGTGGTGGGACGTGGGGAACAAGTACTTCCCGCGGTCGGAGCGCGGCTTCATGCACTGGCTGCAGGTGACGCCATGGGGCGGGGGGCAGTCGAGTGAGACGGGTGACATGGGGGGCTCGGGGAACGGGTGGGCGGTATTCGCGCACGAGTTCGGGCACCAGATGTCTCTGAGCCACACGGGAGACAGCCCGGCGGCGTGGTGCCCGCTGTACCCGTCGCTGATGTCCTACGCGTTCAGTTACTCGTTCGACGGTGATGGGAACGCGGTGCACTTCTCGAACGGAGACTTCCGGGAAACCGTGCTCGACGAGCATCACCTCACGGAGAAACTGCCGTACCCGTACGAGAAGGTGAAGTACCTTGCGAACCACCCGTACCGATTCACACTGAAGGACAACGGGGACGGCACGACGCTGATCGACTGGAACCAGAACGGGAAGTTCGACGAGGGCGAGGTTGAGGCGGACATCAACTACGGCGGCTCGACATACTGCGGCACGCGGCGGGAGCACGAACTGATCGGGTCGGCGCCGTGCCTGGCGTACGTGGGAGATGCGTGCGCGCTGGTGGCGATGGACCAGACGAAGGATCACGCGTGGATCAAGATGTACCAAGGGGACGAGAAGTGGGGGGACAAGCGCGACGTGCCGAACACGGCGACGGAGTGGGACCCCGTGCTGGTGGGCGGGAAGGAGTTCGGGCTGGTGTTTCACCACCACGCCTACGGATGGCACGTGACGCGTTTCACCGGGACGGAGCTCGGGAGCCCCGTGAAGATCCCCGACCTGCCCGTGGTTGAGATGAACGCGTGCCGCGTTGGGGACCGCGCGCTGGTGGTTTCGCGCCGCGATGACGACACGCTCGAGTACCGCTGGCTGACGTTCAAGGACAACGATTTTGCGAAGCCGCAGGTGAGCGCCGCGGTGAAGCTGGAGACGACCTCGCTGGTGACCCCCGGGCTGGGGGTCGACCCGGCGGACGGGCGGATCGTGATGGTGACGTCGAAGAACAACTCACGCGGCAGCGTATTTGCGATGCGGGTCACGTGGATGAAGCCGCAGGGCGACCGGTTGTGGGAGCAGGAGACCAAGTGGACACGCGGGGAGGGCTCGGGGAACGGGTGCTGCTCGCGGCCGGTGGTGGCGTTCAACGCGGCAGGGCAGCTGACGATCTTCCACCAAGGCGGATCGGACGGATCGGGTCAGATGATCGCCTACCGCACCAGCCGCGTGGGGAACGAAAAGCTCGACGAGGGCTGGCTGACGTGCATGCTGTATGACGTGTGGACGCGTTCGCGCGTGCCCGTGGCGTTTGCGAGCGGGCCGCAGGGGGCGATCTTCGGCTACCGGTGGGATTCGGGGGGAAAGAACAACAACCTTCAGACGGCGCACAACGGGTTCGGGATCGACAACGAACCTATGCGTGACTTCGACGACGGGGCGAAGATGAGCCGCTGGGGAATCCGGCACTCGATCATGACAATGGCGCCGGTGCCGGGCGAGGCAGTGCCCGCGGCGGCGGCCAAAGGTGGGTCGAACTCCGGGGGTTTGAAGTAGCGAACCGAAGGTTGCGGGCGCGACGCGGGCTTGTGCGCAAGGGCGACCGCCTGCGCGGCCTGGCGGGGGCGGGGCGAGCGACGGACGATCAGCACCCGGCGACGAAGGCGTCCGCGAACGCGTCGAAATCCTCGCCGCTCACGAAGCCGTCGTGGTTGATATCCGCGCCGATGTCGCCGAACTCAAACAGCAACGCGAACAGGTCGAAGTCGTCGCCGTTAACGAAGGCGTTTCCGTCGATGTCCGCGGCGCACCCGGGGGCGTACGTGGCGGTGAGCGCGAGCCCGCCCTCGGGAGCGACGAAGGAGAACGAAGCGCCCTGCCCGTTGGACCATCCGGTGAAGTGGTACGCCTCGCCTTGCACCGAGGCGTTGAGCTGCGCCGTGATGATGTGGTTGAAGTTAACCACGCTGTCGTACACAGCGGGCGCCAGCAGCGGCGCGCCGTCGAGGAAAACGGCGATGCCGGGCGGCTGGGTGTTAATCGTGAGGGGAGAGATTACGGGGAAGATCTCCCGCTTTATCGTGGTCGTGATGTTGTCCGCGTCCGTCGCGGTGAGCGTGATGCGGAAGTGCGTTCCCTCGGGGGCGTGCCCCGAGTCCGGGATGGTAAACTGGCCGCCAGAGCCGGAGACGGGGCCGAGGAACGGGTGAGTGTGGATGTTGTGGACGATGACCACGGTCCAGTCGAGTGATTCGGGGTCGAGGTAGCCGACATCGGTGTCGAAGGCGCTCCCGGAGAAGGAGATCACGTCGCCGGCGCGGTAGGTGGCGCCCGGGGCGGGCTCGTCGATGAACGGCTGTGGAGGCCACCCGATGGTGATGGGGAGCTGCGCGGAGGTGGCGCTGAGCGAGCCGTCGCTGACGGTCACCGTGGCAAAGTGCCGTCCCCACTCGGTGTACACGTGGTCGACGAGCGCGCCGGTTGCGGTCTGGCCGTCGTCGAAATCCCAGAAGAACGTGAGGTTTCCGGGCGGACCGTCGGGGTCGTTGTCGTAGGAGCCTGCCGCGGAGAAGTGAACCAGCAGCGGCGGCTCGGAGGCGAAGGTCGGCTTGGCGTGGATGGCCGGCACGGGCGGAAGGTTGTTCCCGACGTACGCGATTTTCCACAGCATCTGGCCCTCGGGTACACCGTCGTTGATCGAGGTGTAGTAGAGGGCGCCGTCGGGGCCGAACTTGAGATCGACGGTCCAGTTCAGCTCGGGGGACCGCTCGAACTCGACCCCGTCGCCGGTGACATGCCCCGCCGCGTTCAGCGGGAGAAACCGGATATAGCCGTGCACGTGGTCGGCGAAAACGAGATTCCCCTGGAACGTGAGGGGGAACTCGGGGCTGCGGCAGACGGGGCCGAGGATGATCGCGGCGCCCTCATCGAATTGGCCGTGTGAATAGAACCACTCGGGCAGGGTGTAGGGCGAGCAGTCGGAGATGTAGCACTGAGGCCCTTCCATGTTGGGCCAGCCGTAGTTGCCGGTCGGAACAACCAGGTCGACCTCCTCCCACGCGGAATAGCCGACATCGCCCACGTACATGCGGCCGTTGGCGGGGTCGAAGCAGAAGCGGAAGGGGTTGCGGAAGCCGTAGGCGTAGACGTGCGGGTCGGCGTTGGGGTGGTCGACGTAGGGGTTGTCGGCGGGCACGGAACCATCGGCGTTGATGCGGATGATCTTGCCGCGCTGGCTCTGGAGGTTCTGCGACCACTCCGGGATCTGCTCTTCGCCGGTGGCGATGTAGAGCTTCCCGTCGGGGCCGAACTTGATGCAGCCGCCGTGGTGAGAGAGACCGGGGCAGTCCTGTGGGTTCTGCCAGATGATCGTCTCGGAGATCGGGTCCGCCACGTCGTCGACAACCGTGAAGCGGCTGACGCGACAGATGTGCCCGGCGGAGGCCGTGGTGTAGTAGACGTAGACGAAGCCGTTGACCTGGTAATCGGGGTCGAGCGCCAGGCCGAGCAGACCCCATTCCTCGTTGTGCTCGACGTCCGGGATGTCAACGACGGTTGACTTGGTGTTGCCGTTGATGATGACGAGGTGGCCCCAGCGCTCGGCCACGATGGGGCGGCCGTCGGGGAGAAACTCAAAGGCCACCGGTTCTGCCAGCCCGCGGAAGACGAGGGATTTCTGGAAGCCCGGGGGCATCGCGGCGGCGGGCAGGCACGGAATACTCGCGAGGGACGCGGCCACCAGGGCCAATGGCCAAGAAAACGCTCGAAGTGCGTTCATGGAGAAGCTCCTGGCCACGAGTGTGACGCTCCAAGGATATCACGGGGGTGACGCGTCTCCAAACCGCAATGCCAGTGGTTCGGAGGAGGGGCGCCCGGTTCTCGGGCGGCGGCGAGGACAGGTATTCCGGCGGGTTCATCGTCCGTTGGGCGGGCCGCTTGCGGCGACGAGCACTTCACCCGGCTGGCAGCGCAAGACGCGAGCCTGATCGGAGCCAGCGGCGACCAGGAGCCGCTGGAGAGGTTCGTGCGCGGGCTCTTCGCTGAGCTTGAACGTGGAGTGGTGCACCGGGAGCAGGAGCTCGCCCCGGATGTCGCGGAACATCGACCAGACCTGCTCGGGGTTGGCGTGGGCGTGGATCCAAGGGTCGTACGCGCCGATGCCGAAAATGGCAAGGTCGACGGGGCCGAGGCCGCCGAAGGACTCGGTGTGCGCGGTGTCGCCGGCGAAGAGGATGCGGCGATCGGGCGCGTCGATGAGGTAGCTGTTATAGCCGCGGTGGCGGTCCCAGATCGTGCGCGCGCCCCAATGCGCGGGACGGATCGCTTTGAAGGAGATGCCCTCGACGGTGCGGTCCTGGCCCCAGTCAAGCTCGTGCACGGCGCCGAAGCCCCGCGGGATAAGGCGCGACGTGGCGCGTGCGGTGATCACCGTGGTGCCAGGCGAGGCCAGGGCGCGAAGGGTGGGCCGATCGAGATGGTCGAAGTGGGGGTGCGAGAGCAGCACGATGTCGATCGGCGGGAGATCGCGAGCGTGCACCGGGGGATCGGCGAGACGGCCCATGCCGACGGTGAGCGGGCCTACCCGGAAGCCGATGCGGTGGGAGAGCACCGGGTCGGTGAGGATGGTCTTGCCGTGGATGCGGAGGAGCACGGTGCAGTGGCCCAGCCACGACACCACCGGCTGCTCGTCAACAACCCGACCCCACGTCGCTGCAAACTCGGACGCTGGAACAGGGGCGCCGGCGGACGATCGCAGCGACTGAATCAACTCGCGCGGGTACCGGCGGAGCATGGAGCGCGACGCGGCTCGAACGAGGCCTGGAGGGCTGGAACGACGGGCCATTGAGCAAGCGTACGCGCGGAGCGGGGCGCGGAGAGGTGGGGGAAAGGTGCCGGGGTGGCGCCCCGCCGGGCGGCCGGACCGTTACAAAGGCGTTACCCCTACGGACGAAACTCGTGCGTATCCCTTGACGACGGAGAACGTGCCGCGGTGCGGCGCGCCCGTCGTGAAGGAGGATGGCCCATGCCGAGCGCACGAACCGTGGTGGGACGCGTTGCAATTTCGCTGGTAACGGTGGCGGGGTTTGGCGTGTCCGGGACGGGGGGTGCGTGGGGATCAGCTTGGGGGCAGACGACGCACCAGCCGCCGATCATCGTCGATGACGGTCCGATCATCATCGTGCCGCAAATCAGACCCCGGCACTGGCCGAACCCGGTAGTGCGGTTGACGGCCCTGAACGCATCGGCACGCATCGAGGGGCAGGTCGCCACGACGACGCTGGAGATGAGCCTGCACAACCCCGCGGGGCGTCCGCAGGAAGCACAGCTGGTGCTGCCGGTGCCCGACGGCGTGACGATCCGGTCGATGGCGTACGACGGCGTGGGCCCGGAGCCCTCGGCGAAGCTGCTGCCGCGGGATGAGGCGAGGCGGATCTACGAGTCGATCGTGAACCGGCAGCGCGACCCGGCCCTGCTGGAGTTCGCGGGGTACAACCTGATCCGCACGAGTGTGTTCCCCGTGCCGCCGGGCGGGACGCAGAAGGTGACGCTGACGTACGAGCAGCTCTTGCCGGCGGACGGCGATCGCATGGACTACGTCCTGCCGCGGAGCGAGTCGCTCGAAGCGGCGGGCGTGGCGTGGAGCATGACGACGACGATCCGATCGTCGCGTGCGATCGCGACGGTGTACTCGCCCAGCCACGATGTGTCGGTCGAGCGGCCGAGCAACCGGGACGCGATCGTGAAGGTGACGAACGCCGCGGCGTCCGAGCCGGGCTCGTTCCGGCTCTCGTACCTGCTGCAGCCGGAGAAGAGCGACGGGCTGTCGGCGACGGTGCTGGCGTACCCGGACGCCGAGAGCGGCGGGTACCTGATGGTGCTGGCGGGAACGCCGGACGTGCCGGCCGATCGCGCCCCTGTGAAACGCGAGGTGGTGATGGTGATCGACCGGTCGGGGTCGATGCGCGGCCCGAAGATGGAGCAGGCCAAGGCGGCGGCGCTTCAGGTGCTCGAGGGGCTCGAGGAGGGTGAGGCGTTCAACATCATCGACTATTCGGATTCGATCGCGTCGTTCGCGGAAAAGCCCGTGATCAAGACGCGCAAGTCGATGGCACAGGCGCGGGACTATGTGAAGCGGATCAGCGCGGGGGGCGGGACGAACATCAACGATGCTCTGCAGGAAGCGCTGCGGGCGACGCCGACGCCGGGGATGCTGCCGCTGGTGCTGTTCCTGACCGACGGGCTGCCGACGGTGGGGGAGCGGAGCGAAGTCAAGATCCGCGAGGCGGCCAAGGCCGCCAACGGGGCGGAGCGGAGGATCTTCTCGTTCGGCGTGGGACTCGATGTCAACGCGCCGCTGCTGACCGCGATCGCGCGCGGGGCGCGGGGGACGAGCACGTTCGTGCTGCCGGATGAGAACGTGGAGGTGAAGGTCTCGGGCGTGTACAAGCGGCTGAGTGGGCCGGTGATCGCCGGGCCCAGGCTCACGGTGATCGAGGGCGGGGACGTGACGACGCGGGCGCTGCGTGATGTGCAGCCGGCGGTGATCCCGGACCTGTTCGAGGGCGACCAGCTCGTGCTGCTCGCGCACTACCAGGACAACAAGCCGCTGCGTCTGAGGGTTGACGGGAGCTACCTGGGCGCGGCGCGCAGCTTTGAATTCACGTTTGACCCGTCGAGCGCGACCAACCGGAACGGGTACATCCCGCGCCTGTGGGCGACGCGGAAGATCGCGACGCTGATCGAGGAGGTACGGAACCTGGGCGCGGCGGGGACATCGGCGGCGAGCGACCCGCGGTTCAAGGAACTCACCGACGAGATCGTGCGGCTTTCGACGAAGTTCGGCGTGCTGACGGAGTACACGGCGTTTCTAGCCACCGAGCCCGGCGAGGTGAGGCCGATGGCGAGCGGCGGAGGGTGGGAGCGGGCGCCGTCGGCGGGTGCGCCGGCGAAGCCGATGGCAGAGGCGGCGGGCGATGCACGTCGGGAACTGTCGTCCAAGGCAATCGGCGGGCGTGGGGGAGCTGGAGGTGTGGCCCAGGAATCGAACCTCGCGTCGGGCTACCTCGCGCAGCGGGCCCAGAACGTGCAGAAGTACAAGGACGCGGAGATGAAGGACGTGAACCTGACGGGCGTGCAGCAGGTCGCGGACCGGGCCCTGTTCTATCGCGGCAACCGCTGGGTGGACAACGCGGTGCTCGCCAAAGAAGCCGAGGCGCCCGAGCAGACCGTGGAGTTCGGCACGCCCGAGTTCCAGGTAGTGCTCGATCAACTCGTGAAAGAAGGTCGCCAGGGGATGCTGGCGCGGGGCGGGGACGTGTACCTGATGGTCCAGGGGAAGCGGGTGCTAGTGAAGTGCCCGACGTGAAATGACAGCGGGCGGTTGAGATCGGATCGGTGCTTGTCGCGCACAGCGCGCAGCACACAACACACAGGAGAAAGCCATGCTTCGCAATGCAGCAACGTTGTTCGCGGGTTCGGTGTTCACGGCTTCGGGATGGGCGCAGGCTCAGATCGCGAACGCGTCGGGAGTGCCCGAGAAGTACACGATGGCGGTCGCGAACCCGAAGTACGCCCCGCACGCAAGTGAGTCGCGGATCGATGTGGTGTTCGTCCTCGACACCACGGGAAGCATGGGCGGGCTGATCGAAGGGGCCAAGCAGAAGATCTGGGAGATCGCCAACCGGATCGCGACGGCCCAGCCGCGCCCCGTGATCCGCATGGGGCTGGTCGCGTACCGCGACCGGGGTGACGAGTACGTGACGAAGCTGACCGCGCTGACGAGCGACCTGGACGCGGTGTACTCGAACCTGATGGGGTTCGTGGCCACGGGCGGCGGGGACGGGCCCGAGAGCGTGAACCAGGCGCTGAACGAGGCGCTGACCAAGTTCGAGTGGGACACGGGCGAGAAGACCCTGCGGCTGATCTACCTGGTCGGCGATGCGCCGCCCCACATGGACTACGCCCAGGACCAGCTTTACCCCGAGACGTGCGCGCGGGCGGCCAAGGCGGGCTTGATCGTGAACACCGTGCAGTGCGGCGGGGACCCCGAGACGGCGCGAGTGTGGCAGGAGATCGCCAGATCGTCGGAGGGGAACTACGTGGCGATCGAGCAGAAGGGCGGGGTCGTGGCGATCGCGACGCCGTTCGACGCGGAGATCGCCGAATTGGGGAAGAAGATCGACGCGACGGTGATCGGGTACGGGACCAAGGAAGCGCAGAGGGAGCAAGCGCAGCGCATGACCGTGTCGGAAAGCCTGGCCCGCGGGGCGCCCGCCCCGGCGAGCGCTGATCGCGCCGTGTTCAAGTCGGGCGCGGCCGGGGCCGCGGCGGTGGGCGGGCGGCAAGAACTGGTGAACGACCTCAAGGCGGGGAAGGTGCAGGTCCGCGAGCTCAAGGACGAGGAGCTGCCGCCGGAGATGCAGAAGCTGAGCGTAGAGGAGCGTGAGAAGTACGTGGCGGAGAAGTCCAAGGAGCGGGAGGCGATCCAGAAGCAGATCACCGACCTGAACATCAAGCGACAGAAGTTCATGGACGACGAGCGGGCCAAGGCGGGCGTGACGAAGGACTCGTTCGACGCGGCTGTGTTCCGGGCGTTGAAGGAGCAGGCGGAGAAGAAGGGAATCCAGTTCCCCGAGAGCAAGTAGACGCGGGGACGTGAGTTTCCAGGGCGAGGCGCCGGTGGCTGCGAGGGCGTGCGAGAATGTCACGCCCTTGGCAGCGCTCGTGCACGGTTCGTGCGAGCAGGACCGGGGCGTTGGTCGATAGGTTCACTACCATGGAGTAGGAGGTCGCGCGTGCCGCTAGGAACAGTGCTCGTCGTTGAGGACGATGCCGCGATACGGCGCGGGCTGGTCGACATGCTGCGCTACGCCGGGTACGCGGTGCGCGAGGCGGGGGACGGGCAGGCGGGGCTCGACGCAGCGCTTACGGGGCCCGTGGACTTGGTGCTGCTGGACATTCTCATGCCCCGGATGGACGGGCTCAGCGTGCTGCGCGAGGTGCGGCGGGCCAAGGCGACCCTGCCCGTGATCATGCTGACTGCTCGCGGTGAAGAAGAGGACAAGGTCCGCGGGCTCAAGGAAGGGGCCGACGACTACATCGTGAAGCCGTTCGGCGCCGCGGAGCTACTGGCGCGCGTGCAGGCGGTGCTGCGTCGCTCGCCGGAGCGGCCGGTGGCGCTCAAGAAGCTGACGGTGGCGGGCCGGACCATCGACTTCGAGCGGCGCGAGGCGGTGCTGGCGGACGGGACGCGGCACGCGTTGTCGGAGCGCGAGGCGGAATTGCTGGCGTACCTGGCGGCCAGCCGCGGGCGGGCGGTGTCGCGCGATGAACTGCTCTCCCGCGTGTGGGGCCTTGATCCGCGCGGGGTGCAGACTCGGACGGTCGACATGACCGTGGCCCGGCTGCGCGAGTTGCTCGGCGATGACCCCGAAGAGCCGAAGGTGATCGTCACCGTGCGTGCCAAGGGGTACATGCTCGGCGCCGATGCCTCGGAAGGGACCGGCAAGTGAACCCCGCATCGCGTCGGACACTCCTGGCGGTGGGCGGGTGCGCGGTGGGCGTGGCGGCGGCGCTGGGGTGGGCGACGGTGCACGCGCTGCGGCTCGAGCAGCGTGAGCTCGATGCCCAGGCGCAGGCGAAATTCCAGAACTCCATCCGGCTTGCGTTGTGGCGGATGGATTCGGCCCTCACGCCTATCGTGGCGCGCGAAACGGCACGCCCGTACTTCCAGTACAGCGCGTTCTACCCCTCGGAGCGGGCGTACACGTCGAAGCTTCAGGATGTGGAACCCGGTGAGCACCTTGTGCCGTCGCCCTTGCTCACGCTCGATCAGCAGTTTGTAAAGCTGTACTTTCAGCGTTCGGCGGCGGGCGAGCTCACATCGCCCCAGGCGCCCAGCGGGAACTTCCGCGACCTGGTGGAATCGAGCGTGATCGGCAGTGAACGAGTGATCGCGGCCGAGGCTCGCCTGTCGGAGCTGGGCAGGATCCTGGCGGGCGGCACGCGAGCACCGCTGGCCGCGGCGGAGCTCAAGGAGCGTTTGAAGAACGTCCCGCTGACGGAGATGAACCAGGTGCAGCTGGGCGAGTCCGGGGTCTCGGAGCTTGCGTACAAGGCGCCGCAGAAGCCCGTCGAAGGGGCGACTCAGCAGCTGGCCCAGTCCAACGAGGAGTCGCGCCGGGAGTTCGAGGCCCGCCAGCAGACCGCCGGTCGTGCGGTGCAGCTGGAAAAGCAGGCCAACGTGGTGGACAAGCAAGCGTCCGTCGGGCAGCGGCGTGCGAGCGCCAAGGACGAATCTGCAGCGGTGGACAAGAAGAAGGACGCACCCGGCGTGGCCCCCGACGCGTCGCGGAAGACTGCGGTGGTGCCTGCCACGGAGGCCGCGAGTGCTCCCGCTCCTGTTGTCGCCAGCCTGCCCGCATCGAGCCGGAGTGCGGGCGGAGCGGCACCGGCCAGCGACGCCAAAGCCCTGGGCACGTTCTACCGGCGCGACGATCCGGGCGCCGAGAAGGCCGGGGCCAAGGGTGCAGAGGTCGATGGTCGCACGGAACTCGGCGCCGGCCGGGTTCCCGGTTCCGCCGCGGAGGGCGACGGGTCCGGCATCGAGCAGGGGGACATGGCGCCGGCGTGGCGCGTGGTGAACGGCGCCGGCGAGCCTCAGCTTCTTCTCCTGCGATCGGTGCGGGTGGGGGAGAGCCGGTTCGAGCAAGGGTGCTGGCTGGACTGGCCGGCCTTGAAGGCGTGGCTGGTGAGCAGCGTGCAGGACCTTCTGCCGGGGGCGACGCTGCAGCCGGTCATGGATCCGTACGCGCAGGCGGACCCCGAGGCGCTGGGGCGGCGGCTGGCGGGGATTTCGGCCGAGCTTGAGCCGGGCGCGGTGCCCGTGCTTGCCGCGCCGGGGTGGACGCCGATGCGTACGACGCTGGTGTTGACGTGGGGAGCGGTGGTGCTGTCGTTCGGGGCGATCGGTGCGGCGCTCCTGGCGGCGCGTGAACTCGCGGAGCGTCGGGGGCAGTTCGTGTCCGCGGTGACGCACGAGCTCCGAACTCCGCTCACGACGTTCTGCCTGTACTCGCAGATGCTCGCCGACGGGATGGTGACTGAAGAATCGGCGCGGCGCGACTATCTCGGAACCCTCAAGCGAGAGTCGGAACGGCTGACGAAGATCGTCGAGAACGTGCTGGACTACGCGAGGGTGGGAAGAGCCGGGAGTGGGCCCACGCGACAGCCGGTGAGCGTCGGCGAGCTGGTCGAACGCATCACGCCCTCGCTCGAGGCGCGGGCGGCGCAGAGCGGCGTGACGCTGGAAGCGCCGCGAGGCATCGATCCGGGTCTTTCGGCGGTCCTTGTAGAAGTCGACGCGGTCAGCGTGGAGAGAATCCTGGTCAACCTTGTCGACAACGCGTGCAAGTACGCGCCGGGACAGCCGGTGCGGTTGGGGACCCGGGCGGCGGGCCGGAATGTTGAGTTCAGCATCGCCGACTCGGGGCCGGGGATCGCGGGGGAGCAGCGCGGGCGGCTCTTCCAGCCCTTCGAGCGTGGACGCAGCCTGGCGCACGCGACGACGCCGGGGCTAGGCCTGGGCTTGGCGCTATCCCGGACGCTGGCGCGGCGGATGGGAGGCGAGTTGGAATTGAGCGAATCTTCGCCCCGGGGATCGGTATTCGTACTGCGCGTGCCGCGGGCGTGATCCGGCGGTCGCGGCGGGCCCGCTCTACACTGCCCGCCGATGCGTCGATTCCCGGATCGTGAAATTATCGATGAGCCGTCGTTCGACCTTGAAGAGCGATGGCTCGATCTTGCGCTGAAGGCATGCCTGCGAGCCCGCGGCGCGGGAGCGGCGTTGGCATGAGCGAGGCTGCCGCACACACGTTTTCGCCTGTCGTGCTCGCGCCGACGTTCAACAACGATCGCACTCTGGGCGCGATCCTCGACCGGCTTGACGCGGCGGGGCTCCCCGTGATCGTGGTGAACGACGGGTGCACGGACTCGTCGCCGGGGGTGCTCGAGCGCTGGCGATCGCGCGGCGGGGCCCGGACGGTGCTGACCCACGCGAGAAACCTGGGCAAGGCCGCGGCGCTGCGCACGGGGTTCGAGGCCGCGGCCGCGATGGGGCGCACGCACGCGGTCACGATCGACACCGACGGGCAGCACGATCCCGAGGATGTGTCGCGGCTCGTCGACGTGGCGCGGGTCCATCCCGAAGCGCTGGTGCTCGGCGTTCGCAGCGCTTCGATCGCGGGCTACCCGTCACGGAGCATGACGGGGCGTCGGATCTCGAACCTGTTTATCCGCATCGAGAGCGGAGCCAACGTGACCGACAGCCAGAGCGGGTTCCGGGTGTACCCGCTCGGGCTCGTGCGATCGGTGCGGACGTTCGCGGGGCGGTTCGGGTTCGAGACGGAGATTCTGACGCGTGCGACGTGGGCCGGCTGCGCCGTGGTCGAAATCCCGATCACCTCACGGTATTTCCCGCCGGGCGAGCGGGTCTCGCACTTCCGCCCGTTCGTCGATTCGGTTCGCGCGGTCGGCATGCACGTTCGGCTGATTGGCCGGGCCATCTGGCCTATGCCCCATCGCCAGTGGCCAGGCCCGCACGCCCATGACCCGCGCCCGTGGTGGAAGCGGCTGTGGGCATGGCTCAGTCCCCTTCGGCTGTGGAAGCAACTGCACCAGGACCCGGAGAGCCGTCCGACTGCGGCGGCGGGGTTTGCGCTGGGCGTGTTCCTGGCGAACACGCCTCCGCCGTTGTACGGGCTCCACCTGCCGCTGGGGCTGTTCCTGGCGCGGCGGCTCAATTTCCATCCGTTGCCGGTCGCGGCAGGGTGCGCGCTGGCGGCGCCGCCGCTGGGGCTCATACTCATCATGGCGGGTGTGGCGCTGGGTTCCCGGATTCTCAAGGGGCATTGGCCGCACCTGAACGAGATGCACCCCACCCAAGGGCATTTCTGGGAGTGGGCGTGGGGCGTGCTGCCCGAATGGTGGCTGGGCGCGGCGATCGTCGGACTGGCCCTGGCGGTGCTGGGGTTCCTGCTGGTCAAGTTGCTGCTGTCCGGGATGGCCGTCACCCCACCTGATCCGGCCGTTGCCGATCAGCCGGCGTCCGGAAGCGCCCCCGACGGCGCGGTCAGGCCTGAATC
This sequence comes from Phycisphaerales bacterium, assembly GCA_044223975.1. GTDB lineage: Bacteria > Planctomycetota > Phycisphaerae > Phycisphaerales > UBA1924 > CAZCPB01. The sequence goes on from JBGALI010000001.1 coordinate 238,745, forward strand.
GCCGGAATAGGCGGGGCTCCCGAGCAGGTCCTCGAGCGTGACCGAACGCAACCCGCGCGCCCGGAGCGAATCGAGCACCCGCGGCACGGCTTCGACCGTGGCGAGGGGTCTACGTCGAACCCAGGGGGAACTTCCGTCGTGCAGGGCGAGGATCTCGCCGCCACGGGCCGGACCGAGGCGTTGAACAATCTTCTCCGCGGTGGTCGGGACGCCGTCGAACGCGCGGCGGGACCAGCCGACGACGAGGTGGCCCGTGTGGCGGACGGCGCCGGCCAAGTGCCACGTCTTGTACCCCATGGGCGGACGGAAGAAACTCGGGCGTCGACCGATGATGGATTCGATCAGGTCGTCGGCGCGGCGGATTTCGTCCTCCCAGCCGGCGCGCCACTTGAAGCAGCACGCGTACGAGTGGGCGAGGGTGTGGTTACCGATCACGTGCCCTTCCGCGTGCGCTCGACGCACGAGGTCGGGGTGGTCTCGAGCGCAGGCCCCGATCACAAAGAACGTCGCCCGGGCACCGAAGGCTTGGAGCTGGTCGAGGATGCGGTCGGTGACGCCCGGCAGCGGGCCGTCGTCGAACGTCAGAGCGACACGACCGGCGGCGCGGAGGTTAGGAATTCGCGTGACAACTGGGCAAAGGAGGGACGACGCGGGCGTAAAAATGCCGTAGGCGACGGTGGCGGCCGCGGCCGCGGTGCCCAGGCCAGCGGCGGTGAGTAGATCAATTGAAGCGAGAGTTCCCGAGTGCACGTGTTCCCTGTGGAGAGAGTAGAACCGAAAGGGCGGCGGAGGGGGAGACGCCGTCGCGACCCGATCACAACGCCGAACGGTGCGTCGCACGCTCGAGCTTCGGCGCAGGGGGACGGGGGCGGATCGCCATCGGCGCCACGATGAACTGAGCGCTGAACCACGCCCCGACGAGCCCGACCGCCAGCGCGTTGCCGAGCGACTGGATCGCGGGGACACTGGTGGCGCTGAGCGAACCGATCGCCAGGATGTTGGGAGCGGTGGACATGAATATGGCGTGGAACGAGGCGCCCAACCGGCGCACCGTCTCGGACGTGTCGGCCCCCTGGGCGCGGGCGTGCCGGGCGAGGCCAACGAGAAAGATGCCAAAGTCGACGCCGATGCCGCACAGGATCGGGATCGCCATCTGGTTGACCATGTTGAACGGTGTGAGCGTGACCCTCATCCACGCGGCCATGGCGAGCACGCCGAAGGCAAAGGGGACGAGCGCGAGCGCTACGTCGCCCACGCTCCGGAAGTAGACGCCCAGAAGCGCCACGACGATGGCGAGACCGACGGCGAGCACCCGCGGCAGGTCGCGTCGGATGACTTCCTCGGCGTCGTAACCGAGGACCGGGAGGCCGGTGACGGTCGCGCCGGGGATGCCGCTCAGTTGCGACCGGATGGTCTCCACCGCGGCGGCGCGTGATTCGCGCCGGTCAAGGTCGCGGGAGAGCAGGACGGTGGTGAGTGATTCCGTCGGCGCAGGAGCGGTCGTGGCTCCGGCGGATCGGCGGGCCAGGACCATGTCGGCGAGGTCGGGGTACGCGGCGAGGGTGGCGATGGTGGGTGGCGGTGCTGCCGCGAGCAACCGCCGCAGGAAGCGGGTGTAGTCTTCGAAAGACGCGGGATTGAACGAACTGGCGGCGAGCGCGGCGCGGAATTCCCGCTCGGCCCGGTCGGGCTCGGTGGGGCCGAGGCGCGCGTGGACCAGTTCGACGCGCGACGGATCGGGAACGAGAGAATGCAGACCGATGGCGCCCGCGACGCCGACTCTGCGCGCGTCCTCGCTCTCGAGCGCGCGGGCGATCTGGTGAGCGCGGGGGACGAGGTCGGCGGGGTCGTCCACGCGTAGAAGGATGAGCAGCGTGCCGGGGGAGATGCCGAAAATCGTGCCGATTCTCTGCTGAGCGTCCAGGGCGGCGTTGGGTGAGGGGTGCATGACACGCAGGTCGTCCTCGAGCCACGAGAACGGGCCGGGACGGAACGCCGCTGCCGCGGCGAGCACGCCGATTCCGATCGCGGCCCCCGTGCACGAGCGCCGGTACCTCCAGGTGAACGCGGCAACCGGAGAGAACGAGAATCGAGCGCCCACGAGCGAAATCCCGGCCATGCGTGCCGGGAGCATCACGAGCAGCGCGGGCAGCGAGGTCATGGTCGAGGCCAGCACGAGCAGCAGGCCCAGGCAGCCCAGCGCGGCAAAGTCGCGCAGGGCCGGGATCTCGGACGTGAGCAGCGCGATGAAGCCGGCGATCGACGTGATGCAGGCCATTGAGAGCGGCGCCGCAAGGTCCAGCAGCGAGCGCTCGATCGCGGGCCGTGCGCCGGTGCCCGCGGTGCGGTCGTGCTCGATGTGGGACATCAGGTGCACGCCGTAATCGCTCCCCAGACCGGCGAGCATGGCGCCGATGACCGCCGTCAGCGGCGTGAGCACGGAGGAGAAGAGAGAATGAAACGCGAAGGCGCCGAGGATTCCGACCCCGACGGGCAGCATCGCCAGGGGGAACGCGAAGGGACTCCGGTACATCAGCAGGAACAGAACGCCCATGAGCGCGACGGACCAGGCGATGCTCGAGACCATGTCGTGACGGACGGACCGTTCGCTCAGGGCCGCAATGGCGTAGGAGCCCGTGAGCTCCACGGTCAGTTCGCCCGGCTCGCATGCTCGCGAAGCACGATCGACGACGGACGTGAGCCGCTTGGCGAACTCAAGGTCGCTGGGCGGCCCGGTGCCCGCGATGTGGATCAGGATCGCGCGGGCGTCTTGCGAGATGAACTCGGACGCGCCGGGGTAGCTCTTCATCGAGGCGTTCAGCGGCGCCAGGCGCGGGGCGAGGAATTCGCGCAGGCGCAGCGGATCGCGCAGAAGGGCCTTGGCCAGGGCCCCGGCCCCCGGGCCGGGCGCCGCGAGCATGGTCTCGTCTTGGGCGAGCTGCTCGTCCATCTCCGGGCGCGTCAGGCGGTGGCGGAGCGAATCGAGATCGTTGTCGGACAGGAAGAAGGCGCCCGAGGGAACGAGTTCGCTGGTGACGTACTCGACCATCTGTGCCGACGGGCCGAACACGACGGAGCGGACGCAGCCTTCGGCGCCGGCGTCCTGCCGCGGCCCGGGCGCCAGGCGGTCGGCCAATCGCCGCGCGTACGCGCGCAGCAGCGCGGCGCGATCCGCGGCCGCGGCGGGGCCGGAGCCCGGTGCGAACGACGCCAGCACGAGCAGGTCTTCCCCGGGGCCAAAGCGGTCGAGGATGCGCGTGAGGGCGCTGGCGGCCGGGTGCCGGTCTCCGAACATGCTGCCGACGGACGCGTCGGCGCGCAGGCGACTGACCGCCAGGAGCGAGAGCACCGTGAACATCAGTGTGGCGGCGAGCGTGAGCCGCGGGCGGCGTGCGCCGACAAGCACGGAAGCGCGTGCCGCGGCAGCAAAGGCGGCCAGTTTCACGGCTGCCTCACGGCGCGTGCGGGAGGCGTGAACACGGATTCGGGGAGATCGGTATCGAACTCAACGTCGTCCAGATCGACGCGGATCGAGCCGCGCGGCCCGGTTGCCTCGAGGCGCATCGCCCACACGCGCGTACCGAAAACGCGGTATCGAGACAGCCGGACGGTGGCCTGCGGTGTGCCTGCCTCGTCGAGAATCTCGTACAGGCGCGGGGTCAGGGTGGGAGTGTCGACGGTGCAGCGCACGCGGGCCGAGTCGACGGTGCGCTCCAGGACGAGGTGCTTCGAATCAGACTCAACGATGCGGTACGCGGCGTCCTCGAAGAACCCTCCGGCGATCAAACTCCACGCCTGACGGAAGCGTGCGGCGTTGAGCTCGGCGAGTCCGTTGTCCTCGGTACCCGCGTGGCTCTCTCCCGTCATGACCCAAAGTCCCCCGGAATTGAGCGTGAAATCGAGCACGGGCTGCCCGAGTTTCCAGGCGCGGAGCCGGACCTGATCACGCCCGCGCGCAAGCAGCGCGGCGTCGCAGGTCACGCTGTCGCCGCTCTCGCGCGTCAGCACGACTTCGCCGCTGGAGCGGATCGAGCGGAAATCGCCCGACTCGCTCAGGTGCGCGCGCACGAACGGCGGGTCGGCGTCGGGGTACGTGGGGAGCGGCTCGCCCGCGCACCCGCCCATCACCGTCACGCCCGCGGCTATCAGCGCCCGCGTGAGTTCGGCGGCATGGCGGCGCGATGGTGTCACGGGCGGTCCTCGATCGCGCCGCGGAGGACCTTGCCGGTGGGAGACTTCGGGAGCGCAGTCCGGAACTCGAACGTCCGGGGCACCTTGTACTGGGCGAGCCGGTCACGGGCGAACGCCCTCAGGGAGGATTCTGACGGAGCGGGTTGTCCTGGGCTGGGCACGACGATGGCGCGGAGGCGTGACACGGCGTCGGTCATGCGAAGCGGGACGACGACACACTCGGCAACGCCCGGAAACTCGGCGAGCACGTGCTCGACCTCGAGCGGGTTCACCTTGGCGCCGCCGATATCGATCATGAGCTTGAGGCGTCCGGTGATGGTGAGCCGGCCCGCAGCGTCGAGCGTTCCCAGGTCGCCGGTCGGGAGGTGGCCATCGACGAGCGGAGCCGGGACGTCGAGGTAGGAGTCGAGCATGGACGGTGCCTGCGCGAGCACGTGGCCCTCTCGCCCGGCGGCGAGGCTGTCGGCGGGTCGGTCGGGGTCGACGATCCGGATGCTCACGCCGCGTAGGGGTGAGCCGACGCTGGCGCGATCAAAGGTCGGGCTGGCGGGGTCCTCGAACGTGATCGACCCGAGCTCGGTCGCGCCGTAGATCTGGCCGATGCGGAGCGACCACGAGCGCTCGAAATTGGCGGACACGGCCGGCGGGAGGGCGGCGCCTGCGGAATAGACGAGGCGCGGGCGGCGAGGCTCAACCGGTGGGCGCGCCGCGAGCGCTTCGAACATGAACGGAACCCCGGGGAGAACCGTTACGTGCTGGCGGAGGGCCGCGTCGAGCGTCGCCGCGTCGAGCGACTGGATCGCCACGATCGTCGCGCCGGCGAGAATGGGGGCAAGCAGCCCGTTCTCCATGCCGTAGGAGTGCGACATCGGGACGGCCGCAAGAACACGATCCTCGGGCCTGAGCGAGACAGCTTCGACGATGGCGGCCGCGACTCGGTCGAGTGAGCGGCGGGAGCGGCGAACCACCTTCGGGAGACCGGTGGTGCCGGAGCTCTGCAGAAGCACTCCTGCGCAGCAAGGGCTTGGATCAGCAACTCTGCTCGCGGGTGCAGCGAGGAACAACTCGGCGGAGCGAACGGAGCGTGCGCGGCCCGCCCCGGAGTCTGCGGCGGGATCGCTCGCGATGATCAGCCCGGCCTCGCACGTCTGCGCGGCGCGGGTGATCTCTCCCCGTCCGGCGCTCGTCGGGACGGGGAACACCTCGCGCCCGGCGAGCATGGCGCCAAGGAAGACCGCGGCGTAGTCGGCGCCGTTGGGAGCGCACAGCACCACGGGGCCTTCGCAGGGCGAGAGCCGGTCGAGGTGGTGGGCGGCTCGCCGGGCACGCTCGGCGAGCGCCGCGTAGCTGGTGGCTTCGGGCGGGCGCCCGCACGAACCCGCGGCAAGGATCGCGGGGTGGTCGGCGCGGTCGCGGGCGTGACGGGCGAGCGCGTCGAGGATCGGTTCGACGGCGTCTGACTGCGGCCGCGCGGGAATCCCGACGGTTGCCTTGGGACGTGGGCGGGCCGCGTCGGGATCGGGCGCACGGGCTGGTCTTGGCATGGTGCTCATCGCGTCGGATTCAAGCGCCGGCGCCAACGGCGTGCCCCGCGCGGGCCACGATCACGGGTTCCCGGAGCGTCTGCTCTAGGGCGGGCGCCGGCGGGCTGTCGAGAAGCGAGAACGGCTTGAGTCGGGGCACCAGGGCGACGTGCCGGTTGAGCTTGATCAACTGCTCGAACACGCGCATGCGCCAACGGAGTTTGAACGGGGGCCGCGGGAACGCGTGCCCGCCCAGCAGTGAGATCACAGCCTGCGGGATCTGCGCCGGCCCACGACCGTGCATGAAGAGTTCGCGGAAGCTGTGCTGGTAGTACAGATCAATCAGGTTGAAGAATTCGGCGGAGCTGTCCTTGAGGTAGGAGATGTACTGGCGCCGGTAGCGGTCGGCCTGAGTCGAGCCGCCCACAAGCTTGACGACCGACTCTGCGGCGAGCTTGGCGCCCATCATGCCGAGGCAGACACCGGTTGAGAAGATGGGATCGACGAACATGGCGGCGTCGCCGAGCAGAAAGTAGCCCGGTCCGGCGTAGGGCTCGCACCGGTAGCTGAAGTCGGCGCACACGCCATTCTGCTCGGGGTACACCGCGTTGCGGGCCCGTTCGTGCATCGCCGGGCATCGGGCGATGGCCCAGCGCAGCATCTGGTTGGGCGGAGTGTCAATCCTCTTGGCTGCGGCGGCGTCGCACACCAGCCCGATGCTGGTCCGGACTGGGTCGATCGGGATCGCCCAGAACCAGCCCTCGGAGCAGACGGCAAAGAACGGAATGCCGGCACGCTCGCCCGGGTGGCGGTGCACGCCCTTGAAGTGGCCGAAGTACGCGACCTTCTGGTGGTTCTCCAGCACCCGCCGGGTCTTGAGCTGGCGACCCAGCACGGTCTGCTGGCCGCTGGCGTCCATCAGGTAAGAGGCGTGGAACGTCCCCGCGTCGGTCTCGACGGTGACCTCACCGTCGCGGAGCAGCGGGACACGTGTCACGGTCACGTTCTCGCGGACTTCGACGCCGGCGTCCTTCGCGGCGTTCAGGATCATGGCGTCGAACGGGGCCCGCTCGACGTTCCATGCGACGGTCTCGCCGCACGACAGGCCAGAGTCGAAGCGGAACTCCCGGGTGGCCTGCAGGTCGCCGAAAGCGAATTCGGCTCCCAGCTTGGCCGTTTGAGGGATCGCTGCGAGGCGGTCGGCGAGGCCCAGTTCCTCGATCAGCGTGCGGTTGCGCGGCAGGAAGCTCTCGCCAATGTGGAAGCGGGGGTGTGAGACCCGATCAACCAGGAGCACCCGGAGGCCGGCACGGGCCATGACGAGCGCCGCGGTGGCGCCGGACGGCCCGCCGCCGATGACGATCGCGTGATACCGGGTCGGGCCCGCAACCATGGCGAACTCCTGAAGGCCTCGGGGCTAGAGCTCTGCCGCGCCCTCGATCTCAACGAGCAACTCGGGGCGGCAGACATCGGCGGAAACAATCTCGAGCGCCTCGAGCGATGGGAACCGCTCGGCGATGCGTTCGCGGACCGTCGATTCGTCGTGGGCGCGGACGACGTAGGCCCGGAGGCTGCGGAACCGCGCAGCGGCGTGGCGCGGCCGGCCGTGCTCCGCGCGTGCCGCGTCGAGGAGGTGGTCGATGTTGGTGAACGTCTCTTCCAACTGTCCGATGAGGTCGGCCGCGTGGGTGGAATCCTCGCCGCGCACGGCGGCGGTGCCGCCCACGAGCACGAGCGAGGTTCCCTCGTGCGTGATCGCCGTAGCGCGGGAGAAGCAAGGGGGGACCGGTCCGTGACGCGACGAGTACCGGTACGCCGGGATCTGGCGCGGGTTCTCGATCGGTCGTCCGCCGCCGGGGGTTGCCAGGCAGTGGACGAACAGGTCCTGGCCGGAGTGGCCCACGCCGGTGGCGGTCGCGACGCGGCGCTCGGCTTGAGCGCGGCCGCCGTGGATGCGCTCCATCGCCGCGAAGCGCCCCGCGTTGAAGACCATGTACCTCGACTGGCCCTCGTCCATGGGCGCGTGGATCCGGGGTATGTAGTTCCAGAACCGCACGGGGCTGGCCGAAGTTTCGTCGCGGAGAAAATCGTGGATCTTGATGTATATCGCCGCGACGGCATCGCGGAGCGCAGGCGACGTCAGGGTGTCAGCGCGGCTGATGCAGGCGACCACGAGTGTGCAACCGCCCTCCAGAACTGAAGCCAAGCAGGGGGCCCCGGAGGGCGCGATCGGCGATGGCCAGAGATTGGCTCCACGGGTCGCGCCGTTCCATGGCGGCGGCGTGACGCACGCCTCATCCCACGTGACCGAACGCAAGCCTTGGATCAACAGGGTTCTCCCACGAGCCTTCGGCCACCGCCCGGGCGACCGGGCCCGTCTGGTACCGGCGTCAGATTAGCAGAGCGGCAGATGGGGGCAAGGGGCGGGCCCGCGTTCAGGGTCAGCGGTGCAGAAGGGAAATGGCCACCGCGCTGGCAAGTCCCGTGGGATCGGTGCAGAGGATGCCCGCCTCCGAGACCGATTCGGGCTCAAAGCAGGCGTGCAGTGTGCGTGGCAGCCGGGGGGAACGACTGCGAAGCCGCGGCAGGGCTTTGCCGAGGGCAAGCGCGACCAGTCCGGCCAGGGGGGTAACGCTCAGGGTCTCTGCGATGTGGCCGACCGGAGTGCTGATCGAGGTTGGGTGATCAGAAGCCCGTGCAATGCCCTCGGCCTCGACGGCGTCGAGCCAAGATCCGTTCGCCGACGAGAGGGCGCAATAGGGAGCGCCGATGGATCGCCACGCGTCGGTGACCGCGGCGATGCGGGCGTCCTCGCTGAGCCCGGCCGCGGGTGAGGTGGCGGCCCACCGCCGGACGGTCGCGATGGCGCGAGCACCCCGGACCTCCACAGATTCGGCGCTCTCGAGGATGATCGCGGCGGCCCCCGCTCCGAGGGCAGCACCGGTTGCCGCGCCGAAGGGTTCGCCGGGGGGCGAGGCGTGGAGCCGGCACGCGCGGAGTTGCTCGTTGACGATCGGGTGGTACTCCTCGCCCGCACTGACGACGGCGCGCTGCCAGGTGCCCGAGGCGATGCGGGCCCAGGCCAGTCCCAGAGCGTCGAGCCCGGCGGTGCGGCTGCCGATGATGGACTGGCAGGAGCCCGTGATTCCCAGAGCCATGCTCAAGTGCGCTGCCGCGGCGTTGGGGACCCCTTCGGCGAACAGCATGGGGTTGGCCGCATCGATTCCCCTCTCGACGATGTCTCGGTAGTAGCTCTCGCAGAATGAGGTCGAGCACGCCATCGTGCCCAGGATGCCGTGGCTGCCGCTCATGAACGCAGGAATGTCATGGATGCCCGCATCGCGGCACGCGGCGGTCGCGGCCGCGAGCGTGACCTTGACGTAATCACTCAGGCGGCGCACCCGCCGGGTGCTGACGAGGTGCGCGAACTGGTCCTCGGGGACCGCCCCGGTGTCAGCGGTGACCGGGCGGTCGTCGGAGAGGCGTGCGAGGAGTGCTTCGTTCCCGACGATGCCGGGGAGAACGAGACCCACTCCGGTGATGAAGACATCGCGGCGTGATTCTGCGGGGCGGCCGGGCGCGGGTGGCGCCGTGTAATCCGGATCGCGCGTGAGCACGACGCAGGTGTTGGCGCCGCCGAAGCCCAGGGACAGGTTCAGCGTGTTCTTGATTCTCGCGGGGCGCGGGCCGCCAGTATTCAGGAGGAGGTCGGGAAACTCGACGTTCCCCGGCGCGACGTTGGCGGTGGGGGGAACTACCTGATGGTGAAGAGCATGAAGTGAGAGGATCAGTTCGGCGGCACCGGCGGCTCCCAGCGAATGGCCGAGATGGCTCTTGAATGCGATCGTCGGGGCCGACGCCAGGCCGCGCCCGAACACTGCCCGGAGCGCGGCGAACTCTGACGCGTCGTTGTTGGGTGTGCCGGTGGCGTGCGCCGCGATGAGGCCGATGTCGGTCGGCGGCAGGCCCGCGCGTTCCAACGCAGCGGCGATTGCGCGGGCAGCGCCGACACCTTCGGGATGCGGCTGCGTGAGGTGGTGCGCGTCAGAGGATTCACCGAAGCCACGAACGTACCCGAGTGGGCGCGCGGACCGGGCTCGCGCGTGGTCGGCGCGCTCGAGCACCAGTGCCGCGTACGCCTCCGACAGCTTCATGCCGTCGCGACCGGTGCAGAACGGACGGAGCGCCCCACGAGCGAGCAGTCGGAGGGAGCCGAACCCGCCCACGGCGTATTCGCACACGGGGTCGTACCCCCCGGCGATCACGGCGTCGGCCAGTCCGGCCTCGAGCAGTGTCACGGCAAGAGCGACGCTGCCGAGGCCCGACGAGCACGCAGAGCAGTTGCTGAGGACGGGGCCGCGGATGGCCAGGCCGTTGATCGCGTGCAGCACGACGGGCGCCGCCAGGAACGTGCCGAGGCGTGAGCGGTCCTGGGTGCGCAGGTACTCGCCGGCGCGGCGGACGCCGTGCAGCGTGGTGCCCAGGATGACGGCGGTGCGCTCGGGTGCGGGCGCGCGATCCCGGCCGAAGCCCGCCCGGGCCATCGCCGAATCGATCGCGTGGCGCAGGAGGCGGGTCTCGCGAACCTCGCCGGGAAGCGTGGCCGGGGGTGGTTCGGGCGCCTCTCCCCCGGTTCGGTCCGGCGGCAGGGCGCACTCGCAGAGCGTGAACGGTCGCATCGCGTCGCGGCGCTCGTTCACGGCGCTCCACGCGTCATCAGCGTCGAGTCCGAGGCACGACACCAGGCCCACGCCGGTGATCGCGATTTCACAGGTGGGGGCCGTCATCGGGAGTTCGGTGCGGGAGTTCCGGCCGATCGATCGGTGTCCTCCAGGAACGCCGGGTTGATCGTCAGCCACTGTTCGGGAAACCGGGCGACGTAGCTCTCGATAACCCTGGCGAGCGACGTCGTGGCGGGGTGGATGCCGCCTTCGTCGGGGTCACCCGGATCAACGATGATCGCCGGCTCCATGTAGATGCGAACGCGGCCGGGCGCGCTGCGGACAGCGAAGACCGGGACGAGGGGCGCGCCCGTGGTCAGGGCCAGCTTCACGGGTCCCACCGGCACCGCCATGTGGCCGTGGCAGAACGGGACCGCCACGCCGCGGTGGCCGGGGAGCACCCGGTCGGCCTGCAGGAGCACGACCTCGTTGCGGGCTAGCGCTTCGCGGAGCCTCAGCCATACCGCGAAGCCGTCCTCGATGGGCTGCTCCGTGACGCCCAGACGCCGGCGTTGATGCGAGCGCAGCCGCTCGAATTCGGCCACCTCGTCGCGCCGGAAGACCACGTGCACGTGCGGCTCGCGCGACTTGAGAGCCGCGACGCCGGACTCGAAGGACCCCAGGTGCGCGGTCACGACGATCGCTCCGCGTCCGAGCGCGCGTGCGCGGTCGTAGTGCTCCTTCCCTTCGACGCCGTCGACGTCGGCGGTGAGTTCGTGAATGCTCCGAGCCTGGTTGCGGCCCATCTCGAAGATGAACTCGTAGAAGTTTGCGACGACTCCCATTCCCATCGCGCGGCGTTGTTGGTCGGTGGAATCCGGGCCCAGCAGCCAGCGGGCGTTTGCCAGCGTGCCGGTGCGCATGGCGCGGCTGGTCCGCCACGCCCAGCGCACGTACCAGGGCTTGGTGGTGCGGGCGTACCACGGCCAGTGCTGGGCGCTCCACATGAGGTGGGCGACCCACCACCGGGCAAAGATCCAGCGGAGCCACCCGAAACTTCCGCCCCCGGCGCGGAGCGTGCCGGGCTCCGGGGGCTTGGCGCTGAGCGCGGCGCTGCGCGTCTGCGCATTCACTTGAGCGTTGTGGACGCGTGTCACCTGGGCTGCTCCGCGGGCTTATCGGGGGGAGGCGGGACGCGGAGGCCTTCCAGTGGTTTCGAAATGCGCGTGCCTTCCGGAACTCCTAGATCGAGGTCGCGGTCGGAGACGCCCTGGTTGACACGAGCGTCGGAGAACGTGATGACGGTCTCTTCGCCGTCGATGTCGGTCATGTCGATCTCTGCCGCGAGGCCGGTGGAGCGGTCGATGGTGACTCGCACCGATCTGATGCGAGCGCGAAGTTCTTCGCCCCGCGGGGAAAGGTCGATCGAGAGCAGGCGGGCCGGATCAGCGGGCTGGCGGGGAGATCGCGAGATCTCGAACTGCTCGTTCACCGCCTCGAGGCGCGGGAGGGGGGTGGTCGCCACGCGGCGCAGCGCGTCGTCGAGATCGTACACCTCGAGCACACGCTGCTCGGGGTAGAAGATGGAGAGCCTGGTGCTCTCGAGGAGCATCGCGGTGGGGTGAGGCGAGGAGGTGTTCCACAGCACGCGCGAGCCCTTTACCCGGACGGTGCCTTTCGACACGAGCGGCTTCTTAAGGAGCACGGATTTCTTGGCCTGCTCGAACGAAGCGGTCAGGTCGGTGATCGTCGCGGCGTGGGCGTCGATCTGGCGCAGCTCGGCGGCGAGCGCGGCGTCCGTGATTATGGGGGCCGGGGACGCGGGCGGGGTTGCGGCCGGTGGGGTGGACGGTTGCGCTGGGGCCAGCGACGCGGCCAGGACACAGGTCAGGAGCGGCGCGGCCGCCAGCCGGTTGCGGTTCACGGCTCGCCCCTCGTCGGATCGGTCGTCGGCACCACCGTCAGGGTCAGGGTTCCGCGCGCCGCACGTCCTTCCCCGACGCTGGCTTTGACCTCGAACTGAAGGAGAGAGCCGAACCGGCGGAGCAGCGCCGACCGCAGGACGATGTCTGCGGGCGGCACGATGGCGGAATCGAACCGCACGTCCATGTGCGCCAGCCGTGCACCGCCGCGCTCGGCGCCGAGAAGGCCGGAGAGCTGTGCCAGAGCCTCGCCCAGGAGCACGCCCGGAACGACCGGGGCGCCGGGGAAGTGGCCTTTGAAGAACGGTTCGGAGCCCTCGACCCTCCACACCCCCTCGGCCCGCACGCCGGGCTCCAGCGCGACGACGCGTGTGATGTAGCGGAACTCCGGGCCGTGCGGCAGGCGGTGCAGGATGTTGTCTTCGATTTCGGGCACGCGGTTTCCCAGCACGGTCATCCCGCGGCACGGGCTTCGTCGATAAAGCGGGCCAGCGTGGCGAGCGTCCTGAACGCGTCGCGCCCGATCGAGCCTTCCGTGACGCGGATGCCGAATTCCTTCTCGATGCTGGTTACCAGCATGAGCATGTCGAGAGAATCGAGATCGAACTCGCCGCCGATCAGGGGAAGTTCGTCGGGGAGTTCCGAGCCTGGGCCCAGTTTGAGATCGCGGCGCATGATGGTGCGCACACGGTCGATGGTCGACGGATTGGCGACGGCGTCGGACATCCCGGGATTCTCCCCCGCCCTCACGTGAGGTGAGGGGCACGGGATGATACGGGGATTCAGCCCGCTTCGGAAGTCCCGCCCAAGCAAGCGGGGCCATCACGGTGCGGCGCCGAAGGGGAGCGAGCTTCGAGCGGTGAGCCACGCGTAGGTGTCCAGGACGGCCTGGACGTAGCGCGCGGCCGGGCGCTCGTCGCGGACAAATTCCCACGCCCCGCGGGCAAGCCGCCGCGAGGCGTCACGATCCCCCAGGGTGCTGGACAGGGCCTCGGTCCACGCGGCGGCGGTCGAGCCGCGGACCACGCGGCACGTCCGCCCTTCTTGCAGGATCGACACGTTGGGGTCCGCCGCGGCAAGGACGACCATGCCCGAGCCCATGGCGTCGAGAAGGATGCTGCGCTGTTCCCCGGCGTGCTCGGGGTGAATGAGCACGTCCCCCTGGAGGAGCAGGTCGCGGCGTCCTTCGAGCTCGTCGATGAGAGAGAGGCGGTCGAGAAGGCCAAGGCGCTCGGCGACGGCCCACACGCCAGCTCGCCGCGCCGCGCGGGCATCGAAAAAGGCGATGAACTCCGCGCCGGAGCGGCGTGCGGCTGCGAGCGATTCGAGCACGGAGTGCATCGCGGTCGAATCGCGCCCGCCACCGATCACCATGATGCCGGGGAGGCGGTCCTCGGCGAAAATCCTGCGACAAACGCTCGCGACGTGGACACCCCACGGTGCGGTGCGGATCGTGGGAGCCCCGGCGTTGCGGAGGGCTCGCTCGATCGCCGGATCGGGCGCGAGGAAGACAGCGTCCCGCGCGCGGGCCCACGGCGCGTGCCCGGCGCGCGGAGCGAGGCCGACGCGCCACACCTCGAGCGCGACGGCGGCGCCGGTTCGGGACGCGAGCAGGTGCGCCAGCCTCCAGCACGAGCCCCCGAAAACGTGGATCAGGTCCAGGGGCTGGGCCGTGTCGCCGGCGAGGGCGTCGAGCTCCTGGGCGAGGCGTCGAGCGCGAAGCCTGTCACCGAAAGGGAGCGGCTCGGCGTTGTAGGTGACCGTCTGAGAAAACAGCTCGACCTGCGTGGCCGAACTGGCGTTCTCCGGCACGGCGTGGACGACGCGGATTCCTTCGTCGGCCAGCCCGACCTCGAGGCGCGACATCATCACGCGCTCGCGCGAGGCAAAGACTTCATCGGCCAGTACGAGCACACGCACGGGAAAGCTCCGGTCGATGCGGGGCGCGGGCTCGGCGGCTTACACGGCTGCCGCGGTCGCCCGTTCCTTCATTCGGCGAACGGGGACGTCCGGCTCTCGTTGCGGGAGGGAAAGTGCTTCGGGCGTGGCCCAGGTCCGGAGCCAGCGGTGGTCTGACGCTTCGACCAGAACGGACGCATTCCCGTGCTGGGGAAGGCCCGATGGCGGGGGATGGTCGGGCCACCACGGGCGCAGGGCAGGACCGGACCGGAGCAGGGCCGGGACGGGCGCCGGATTGTCGATCATCTCGCGCACCGTGATGAGCCGGAGTTGGTGGCAGCCGGGGGTGGGGCGGCAGGCCAGCAAGCCCCGGGTGTAGGGGTGGAGGGGTGAGGCGAGCACTTCGCGCGTGGGCCCGTACTCGACGACCCGCCCGGCGTACATGACGCAGAGCACCTCGGCCCGCCGCGCGACCACGCCCAGGTCGTGGGTGATCAGCACGACCCCCATCTCGCGGTGGCGTCGCGCGCCGTCGATGAGGTCGAGGATCTGGGCCTGCGAAGTGACGTCGAGGGCGGTGGTGGGCTCGTCGGCCAGCAGGACGCGCGGGCGGCATGCCAGGGCCATCGCGATCATGACGCGCTGACGCATCCCGCCGGAGAATTCGTGCGGGTACGCACGCACGCGGGCGGGCGCATCGGAGATCCCGACCTCAACGAGGGCGGCGACGGCGCGATCGCGGGCCTCCCGCCGACTGACTGCCGAGTGGATCTCCACGGCCTCGGCGACCTGATCTCCGACGGTCAGGAGCGGGTTGAGGGAGGTCATCGGTTCCTGAAAGACCATCGCGATTTCCCCGCCGCGGACGCGACGGAGTTGCGGCGGGGCGAGGCTGAACAGGTCGCGATCGGTGCCGTCGCGCGACGCGAGGGTGGCGCCGCCCGCCTCGATCCTTGCGGGCGGTTCGGGGAGAAGGCGAAGGATGCTGAGGGCGGTGACCGACTTTCCGGAGCCGGATTCTCCGACAATGGCGAGCGTCTGATCGGGGTAGAGCGTGAAGCTGACGCCCTCGACGGCCCGTGCCGGCTCCGCGTTCTCCCGGGCGAAGCTAACGGTCAGGCCTCGCACCGTCAGGAGCGGCCGGTCGGAGTCGCTGGGCAAGGCGTTCATCGCGCGGTTCTCCTCGGATCGAGGGATTCGCGCAGCGCCTCGCCGACGAAGTTCAGCGCCACCAGCGTGGCGGCTAGCAGCACGCACGGGAACAGCAACAGCCACCAGTTCGATTCGTAGGGGTTCAACTCGCTCAGTCCGCCCGCCGCCAGGTTGCCCCAGCTCGGGAGCGGTGGCTTTACACCGATGCCCAGGAAGCTCAGGAACGACTCCTGCAGGATCGCCTGCGGCACGGTCAGCGTGGCGTACACGATGATCGGACCCGAAAGGTTCGGGAGCAGGTGGCGGACGAACAGGCGCACCGGTCCGACGCCGATCGCGCGTGCCGATTCGACGAACGCCTGGGCTTTCAGGCTCTGCACCTGTGCGCGGACGATCCTTGCCATGGTGAGCCAGCTCACGCCGCCGATCGCGACCAGCAGCGTGAACAGGTCGATGCCGCGCCGGGTGGATTCGGACATTTGACGGGCCGGGAACCGCTCGGCGGCCTGCCCTTCAAGGCGGGCAAGAAGCGATGGGTTCGCCCGAAGGTACGCGTCGACGTCGGAGCGATTGGCGGTGCGTCCCTCTTCGCGCGACTCGGCAAGGGCCGTGTCGGCGATCCACGCCCGCCGCTGGCGCGTGCGCGCGGTGTACTCCTCGACCAGGGCGTCGCCCGCGACGGCGATGAGCACGACCAGAAGCACGTACGGCAGCCCGTAGAGCACGTCGACGGTGCGCATCATCACCGCGTCCGTCCGTCCGCCCGCGTACCCGGACACCGCGCCGTAGATCGTTCCGATGATCACGCTGAGTGCCGCCGCAGCAATCCCCACCAGCAGCGAGATTCCGCCGCCGGTGAGGCAGCGGTAGAGCAGGCTGCGGCCGAGCGTGTCCGTGCCCAGCAGGTATCGGAGTGGGAATTGCGAAACCGGGGAGGCCTCGCGCATCGCATGGGCGACCGGCCCCGACGTGGTCGAACTCGCCTCCGCGCTGGTGATGTGCGCGGCGGCGGCGATGGAGGCGACGGCATCCTCGGGCACCAATGCGTTTATGCGGCGCTGGACAGCGGGCTCGGTCGGCCAGAACGTCGGGGGCAATCTCCCCGCGCGAGGCGATCCGGCGTTGTACCTCGGCGTTTGGCCGGCTCGGTCGGCGGCCCCGGTGGCCCGTGGATCCTCCGGGGACAAATCCCAGGGGAGAGAGCCGAGGCACACGATCAGCATGAACACCAGGAAAATCGCGCCCACGGCTCCTGCGGGACTCCGCCTGGCCCACTGCGGGCAGAGTCCGCGCCCCGCGACAGGCGTGGAGGGACCGCCCGTCGGTTCGTCGGAGTTGCTGCTGGGCGGTGTGGGTGGCACGAGGTGTCGTGGGGGGAACCGGGAGCGGCTTGCCGTGGGGGGAGGATTGAGCCATAGTACCGACTATGAAGACTATCTCGTGGGCGGTGCGGCCACCTGTGCTGGGTCTGGTCCTTGCGGCAGGGACGATGTGGGGTTGTCAGACGTCGCCCCGAGGAGGGAGTGCCGCGTCAGTTTCCCAGGCCGTGGCGGTTCGGCTGGACGGTTCGGTCGAGGAGTGGCCGGCGGACGCCGCGTGCGTGGCCGATGCCGACTACGTCTACGTCAGGTTCACCGTGAAGGACGAGGAGTTCACGCTCCAGCACGCGCCCTCGACCTTGGCGGTTTATCTCGACCTGGACTCGAACGCGGAGACCGGCGTGCAGGCCGAGGCTCCATCGCCCGACGCCCGCGGCGCCGACATGGTGATCGAGTTCTCGCCGAGAAGCGGGGGCGCGGAGCCCGGCCAAGGCGTGGCGGTGTACGCGGTGGGCCCGGACGGGACGCGTCGGGTGGTGCGTCACGCGGATGTGGACCTTTCGTTCGCGCCGACCTACGCGGCGCCGTGGTACGAAGTGCGTGTGTCGCGCCATCCCGCGGCAACCTGCGCGCTCGCCGGGCCGATGGCCGGGTCGGTCGCGGTGCGCGGCATGGTGGCGTATTTCGACGAGGGCGGGAGCGCGTCCCGGTACAGCGACGGGTTCGTCGCGGCGCTCCCGGTGGCCAGTCCGGGCGGGCCGGTCGATGTCGATGTGCCGGCCCGCGGCGCCGGCGACCTCCGGATCGTCTCCTGGAACGTGCAGAAAAGTTCGCCCGTGGAGCATCCCGACGCATTCGCCCGGGTGCTCAAGTGCCTCGACCCGGACGTGGTGCTGCTGCAGGAATGGGACAAGGGCGACGCGCGGGCGATCGAGGCGTGGTTCACCGCGTTCGTGCCGTCGGGTTCGGGGTGGCAGGTGGTCAAGAGCGAGGACGGCGACGTCGCGATCGCGTCGCGGTATCCCCTGTCAAAGGCCGGTGCGGTCGCCCGGGCGACCGGGGACGACCGGCCGGTGCGCTTTGTCGCGGCGGTGACCACAACGCCGCACGGCGATGTTCTGGCGGCGACCACGCACCTCAAATGCTGCGGATCGAAAGGTTCGGCGGAGGACACGCGGCGGCTCGTCGAGGCCCGGGCTATCGACGAGGCGGTCCGGGGGGCCCAGGGGCTGCCCTCCGTGCGAGTTCTGGGCGGGGATCTGAACCTCGTCGGCACGCGATTGCCGCTCGACGCGATCGGCGCGGAGCTCGATTCGGATGGATCGGACCTTGAGATCGCCGATCCGGTCGTGCTGGGCGATACGGCCCTGTACACGTGGTCCGACGACGCCAGCGAGTTCACGCCCGGGCGTCTGGATTTCGTGCTCTGGAGCGGCGCGAGCGCCGGGGTTACCCGCCAGTTTGTGCTCGACACCTCCCGCCTCAGCGCCAAGGCCCTGTTGCGCGCAGGACTGCGCGAGGCGGACACGCGGGCCAGCGATCACCTGCCGGTGGTGGTGGACCTTGCGATGCCTGCCACGGCCGTGGTGGGGGACCAGGGCGCGGGGGAGTCGGGCAAGTAGAACGGCCCGTGCCCGGTCAGTAGACCTCGTCGGGGCGCACGGCCTCGGGGTCGCGGGCGTCGTCGGTCATCCGGACGCATCCGTTCTCGCCGTCCTCGACCACGCCCAGGTCGCGGAGCGCGTTGAGCGCGGCGAGTTGTTCGGCACGCTTCTTGGACTGGGCCCAGCTCGCGGAGAAACGGCGGACGCCGATCTCAACGCAGATCTTGAAGCACTTGGCGTGGTCGGGTCCCTTCTCGTCGAGCACGCGGTAGACGGGAGCTCCGTCGCCCAGCTGCTGGGCGTGCTGCTGGAGCACGGACTTGTAGTTTTCCTGGTGCCCGCTGCGTGCGGCGCTCTCGATGAGCGGGTCGATGAGCGGGAGCAGGAACGCGCGGGCGGATTCGAAACCGCTGTCAAGGTAGATCGCGGCAACGACCGCTTCGAACGCGGCCGCGGGAAGTGAGCTGGGAACTTCGCCCGAACCCTGCATGCCCTTGCCCAGGTTGAGGAAGCGCTGGAGGCCGAGCTCTCTGGCGATGTCGGCGCAGACTTGGCGCGACACGGCCAGGGACTTGATCTTGGTCATCTCGCCCTCGAGCAGGCGCGGGAACTTCTCGTAAATGCGATGGCACACCACCAGGCCCAGGACCGCGTCACCCAGGAACTCCATCCGCTCGTTCGACGCCAGGCGCGACTCGGCGACGGAGGCGTGGGTGAAGGCGAGCTCGAGCAGCGCCGTGTTCGTGAACTGGTAGCGGATGGCGATCTGGGCTTCGTGCAGCAGGTGACTGTTCATGCGTCTCGACTCTTCCTTGCGGCGAATCCCCGAGCGGGGAACCTGCCGCGGCACACACCACCACGCGGCGGCACATGTTGGCTGCGCCGCCGCGGTACGTATCAGTGCCGGAAGTCGCGGACGCTCGCGCAGCCGTCCTCCGACGACCGGCGAGCGAGCGCGCCACTCCGACCCACTCCTCGAGGCCCGTTGCCGCGAGGTTCCAACAGACTACCCGATCATCGGCGGTGTTCAAAGAGGAACTGAAGCTCACAGGTCCGAAACCCGGGCAGGCCCTTATTTCCGTGGCGAAGGACCGCTTCCGGTCCACGGCGGGGCTGGTTCGAGCCTGTCCAGGCCCCCCCCCGGCGACGCCCAGAGGGCAGTGATGCTGGTCGTGGGGCAGCCGACGGACTAAACTGTGTCCCCCGCTCGGGCGACGGTCCCGGTGACCGCGCCGGGAATGAATCCCGAACGCAGGATCTGATCATGCATTACCCGCACCGCACCAGTCGAATCAAGCGCAAACGTGGTATTGGCTTTCGGGCCCGTATGAAGACCAAGCACGGCCGGAAGATGATGAACCGCAAGCGGAAGGTCGGTCGCTCGTTGAACGTGGCCGACAAGTAAGCGCTGGCTCTGATCGTGCGCCGATGATCCGAGCCGACGGCACGAGCTGCCGGGGTGCTCCCCAAACACTTTCAGGTGTGTGTGCTGGGCGGGGCGGACCCGTCGCCGGTATCGCACAACCAGGCTCGGTAGGCGGATCGTCGTGGACGCGGTGGTACTCACACGCCTACGCTGGCGCCGGATCGTCACGCGGGGCGGTCCGTGTGGTGCGAGCGCACGGATGTGCGACGCGGCGAACCCAACGCGTGAAAGCAGGGAGGTTCGACATGGCATTTGGTCCCAAAAGCAGCACGAAGCCGGTTGAGGCGGTGCGCACGAGCGTCGCCGGGGCGTCGGTGACGTCGGTCGTGTCGGGGGCGAGAGCTCCCGAAACGAAGGCTCCTCCCGTCGAGATCAAGCAGGTGACGAGCGTGAAGCCCGGTCCGTCGGGCGCGGTTCGCCCGTCGGGAGTGGACGAGATCCGCGTTCGCGCCTTTGAGATCTATCAGAAGCGGCGCGTGACCGGGGCGCCGGGCGGGCCTGAATCGGACTGGCTTCAGGCCGAGCGTGAACTCCGGGCCCGGGTCTGAGTTCAGTTGCCCCCGCCGGTGAGTTTCTTGTAAACGTCGAGCGCGGCGCCGTCGAGATCGGCACGATCTCTGAGGCGGGCGATGGCCTCCGCGCGCCGACCGTTCTCGTCGAGGATGATCGACGCGAGGGCGTCGTGGTTGACCGATCGCTGCCAGTAGGCCTCGGTCTGCCAGCGCTTGGGCCCCGCGAACACCAGCGACAGCGCCTCGTCGGGACGTCGGTTGTTGTTTGCCGTGAGGGCGGCGCTGCACGCGAGTTGGCCGATGCGCATCCAGAATATTTCAAACTCGGCCCCCTGCGGGAGCTGGCCTTCGACGGCCTGCAGCATGTCGAGCACGGCGCCGGCGAAATCAGTCGCGTCCTCGCCGGCGTCGAGCTTGTCGCGCGACGCGTTGATCGCGTCCTCGGCGGTGATCTGCCCGGCCTTGAACGCCGCGATCATGGCGCCCGCGGCGGTGGTGCGGCTGGTCTTGGCCTGCGCCGCGTAGACCGCCATCTGCTCCCTGGCGGTCGGAGCTCCGTCACACCCGATCGAAGCGTTCAGCAGGAACATCGCGAGGGCCGCGGTGAGGATCGATCGGGCGGCCGCGAATCGGTGGTGGTGCATCGGTCACAGCGTACCGTCCGAGTCGTCCCCGGTTGCGTCCGGCGTGCGGTCCTGCCGGGTGGGGGGCATCAAGGCTGCCGCGGCCGCGAACTGATCGGCCTTCGCCTTCATCTTCTTCAAAAGGACGGCGGCCCACACAAACTCGCTGATCAAGACGCCCAGTCCGACGAGCATCACCGGGATTCCCGGCATGCCCGGCACCAGCCTCGCGATGAGCCCGAACGCCAGGATCGTGACGGCGTAGATGAACAGGAAGGTGCGCTTGGCGTGCCGCAGAACCGCATCGGCAGTTTCGGCCAGGGCCGCGGGAGAAAGCCGCTTCTCGAAATTCTCCAACCGGTTCATGACGACTGAAGCGACGAGGCCGACCGTGAGGGTGAAGGCCACCACCAGCAGCGAGTGCAGGGGTTCGATGTGCACGAACCCGCCGATGAGCATCTTGAGGCCGATGAAGCCCAGGACGATCACCAGGCTCATCTTGAGGTACCGGAACCGGTCGATGACGGCTTCGAGCGCGAAGTAGAGCGAGCGCAGGCCGAGGATCGCGAACACGTTCGACGTGAACACCAGGAACGGGTCGCTGGTGACGGCGAACACGGCCGGGATCGAGTCCACCGCGAAGACGATGTCGGTCGTCTCGATGACGCAGAGCACAAGGAAGAGGGGGGTCATCGCCAGGCGCCCCGGGTGGGCCGAGGACGTCCGCGTGAAGAAGCTCTCCCCCTCGTACTCGGAGCTGAGGGGAAAAACGCGCTTGGCGAGGCGAGCGGCAAAGGTCTTGTCCGGGTCGGGTGAGGAACTTGTGTTGAGAAGCAGCTTGCCGGCGGTGAGCAGCAGGATGGCGCCGAACACGTACAGGATCCACTCGAAGCTCTGCACCAGCGCGGCCCCGGCGCCGATGAGCACGCCGCGGAACACCAGGGCGCCCAGCACGCCCCAGAACAGCACGCGGTGCTGGTGCTCGCGCGGCACCCGGAAGTGCTGGAAGATGATCGCGATCACCAGGATGTTGTCGAGGCTCAAGGAGTACTCGACGATCCATCCGGTGACGAACTGGATCGCCGCCGCTTCGCCCTCGCCGCGGCGGTCCTGGGCGATCCCCAGCCAATCGCGCTCGTAGGCCCAGTAGACCCACGCAGCGAAGGTGAGGGCCATGACCACCGTTCCGGCGGTGAAGAGCAGGGCGCGTCCCGCGCCGATCGTGCGGGCATGGCGGTGGAACAGCCCAAGGTCGAGGGCGAGCACCACGAACACGAACACCAGGAACCCGACGTAGAGCCACACCCTGCCGGATTCGAGAAATCCCTGGGCAGCGGCGAGAAGAAAACTGGAAGCGTGCATCGGGGCTCCACCAAGGACCCACGTGCTCGGGCGAGCACGGCGGCGGGCGGCGTCGGGGGACGCGCGTGACCGCAGGGACCGTGGTGGTCTTGCCCCGGTGTCCAAGAACACCCGCGACGGCCGGGAGCCGCGTCCGGCGGCTCCGTGCTGACGACCGCTGCGTTCGGGCTCCGTGGCCCGGGGGGCTACTCCCCATCACGACAACGGGGGAACCGTAGGCCGGTTCCCCCGTGGCGGAGTGTACATTGCCGCGGTGCCGGTCAGTGCGCAGTCTTTTCCTGCTCGCCCACGGTCTGCCGGTAGGCAGAACCGTCGACGAATCCTTGGAGCTTCCTGGCGCGGACCGGGTGCTGGAGCTTGTGGATGGCCTTGGCCTCGACCTGGCGGACGCGCTCGCGGGTGACCTTGAAGATCCGGCCGACTTCCTCGAGCGTGTAGGTGTAGCCGTCGCCGATCCCGTAGCGGAGCTTGATGATCTCCCGCTCGCGGTACGTGAGCGTCTTGAGCACCTGCTCGATGCGGTGCTTGAGCATGTCCTGGGCGGCGGCGTCGGACGGAGCCTCCTGGCGCTCGTCCTCAATGAAGTCCCCGAAGTAGCTGTCCTCGCTCTCGCCGACGGGGCGGTCGAGGCTGACGGGGTGGCGGCTGATCTTCAGGATGCGGCGCGTCTCGGCGGGGCTGATGCCGGCGAGGTCGGCGAGCTCGCCGATCGTTGGCTCCATGCCGGTCTTCTGCAGGATCTCCTTCTGGATGTTCCGCAGCTTGCTCATTGTTTCGATCATGTGCACCGGGATGCGGATGGTGCGGGCATGGTCGGCGATGGCGCGGGTGATGGCCTGGCGGATCCACCACGTGGCGTAAGTCGAGAACTTGTAGCCGCGCTTGTACTCGTACTTGTCGACGGCGCGCATGAGGCCGGTGTTGCCCTCCTGGATGATGTCGAGGAAGGAGAGGCCGCGGTTGCGGTACTTCTTGGCGATCGAGACCACCAGGCGCAGGTTGCCGCCGGAGAGGTCGCGCTTGGCCTGCTCGTACTCCCAGAAGACGGTGGAGAGGAGCTTGATGCGGCGCATGAGCTCTTCGGGCTCTTCGAGCGTGAGGGCGCGGAGGCCGTCGATCTCTTCTCTCATGACGGCGATGTCGTCGGGGTCGTAGCGCTTGGGGTTCTTCTCGCCCTTCTTGAGGTTGTTCTCGAGCTCCGAGAGCTTCTTGGCGATCGAGCGGAGCT
Organism: Phycisphaerales bacterium; assembly: GCA_044223975.1. Taxonomy (GTDB): domain Bacteria; phylum Planctomycetota; class Phycisphaerae; order Phycisphaerales; family UBA1924; genus CAZCPB01. Next base: position 262,167 of record JBGALI010000001.1, read on the forward strand.
TGCGCATCAGCGGGATGATGCGCCCGGTGCGGAGGCTGAGCTCTTCGGTGAGCGCGGCCATGCGCCGGCGGCGGACGAAGATGCGGTCGTGGATGGCGCGACGCTCGGCCTCGCCCTCGGCGCCGCGGGCGCGGGCCTTCTCCATCGCCTCCCAGTCCTTGCGGTTGAGTTCCAGGAGCTTCTGGATCGTGGCCAGGTTGCCCGGGATCCGCTTGGCGATCTTGTCCTTGGCGTTGGACTCTGCGGTTGAGATGCGCATCGTGCGGTCGAAGGGGAGCTCGCCCGACTGCACCAGCTTCAGCGTCTCGACCGCCTGGGTCACGACGTAGTCGCTCTCGAGGCATCGGCGGCGGAAGATCATCCTCGTCATCTCGATCTTCTTGGCCAGCCGGATCTCCTCCTCGCGCGTGAGAAGCGGGATCGAGCCCATCTGCGAGAGGTACATCCGGACCGGGTCGTCGATGCGCTTGCCGGAGGGGTCCTCGGTGGCCGCCTCCTCGATCTCGCGCCTCAGGCTCTCGACGTCGGCGAGCTCGTCCTCGCTCAGGTCGGGCGTCGCCTCTCCGGCGGCCTGGGCGGTCTGCACCACCTGGCGCGCGGCTGACAGGCGGGCCTGGAGCGCGGCGCTCTCGGCGCGGCGCTCTCCGCCGGCGACGCTCATGGCCCGCAGCCCCTTGGCCAGGAGCCCGCGGACCTTCGTCGACCGGACCAGCGCGGGGTCGTCGGCGCGCTTGATCGCCTCGCGGTGGACGCGGGCGCGGAACTCAAGCTCGTCGACGAGCTCGATGCCCAGACGGTCGAGCAGGACGAGCAACTCGTCCAGGCGCTCGGGGTCGATCATGCCGTCGGGGAGTGTGTTGTTAAGCTCCTCGTAGCTGAGCCACAGCCGGCGCTTGCCCAGCTCGATGAGTTCTCTGACCGCGGGGTGGAGGTCGCAGATCATGGCGTACTCCTTGGATCCGGGCGACTCGGGCATCGAAGCTCCGCTGGTCGGTTCCACCGTCATTCTCCGCGGCCCGCTCCGCGGGCCCGACGAGGTCGATCGTGCTCACACGCGAGGCCGGGGGATCACGCGCCGGTCGGCGCCAAGCTCCGCGTGCTCGCGCTGCTTCAACTGGACACGCGCGAACACGTCGGCCCGGCCGGCGTCGGGCGCGTCGGCGTGTTCACGCTTCATCTGCTCACGCTTCATGTGGACCATCGAGTCCGACCACAGGGTCCGGACTTTCTGCGGATTGGAATCGGTCACCCGCTCCACGTGCGCGGCAAGAGCCACCGCGACTTCCTGGGAGGCCACGTCCGTGCGTTCGGCGAGCACGGCCGCCAAGCCGGGCGATTCGCCACGCTGCGAGAGGTCTCGGATTGTCTGGGCAAGGCCGGCCAACGTGGGCGAACCGTAGCAAGCCGCGAGCAGGCTGTCCCGTCCCGGGGCCTCGAGCGTCTCCCACAATTCGGGGTCGCACAGCACGCACCCGAGCAGGTGCTCGGTGAGCGTGGGGCGGGCGGTGGCGGGGGGGGCGGTCGTCGTGGCCGCCGTGCGCGGGCCGTTGCGGCCCACCGGTCGCGATGCCACGATCGCCTGGACATCGACACCGGTGATCTGTGAAAGCCGCTTCAGAATGAGCTGGCGGCGGACGGGCCTGGTCTTCATGAGGCCGAGGTCAACGAGCTTCCGGAGATCGTCCTCGACGACGCGGCTGGTTTCGGCGGCGCCGGCACCGCGGAGCGCGGTCGCCAGGCGACGATAGCGGTACTCCATGACGTCGGTGGCCTTGTCCAGGGCGGCGGCCAGGAGGTCGTGCCCACCCTCCCGCTTGAGCAACTCGTCGGGGTCCTTGGCGTCGGTCACGGAGGCCAGCGTGGCGATACGGACGTCGAGATCCTCGTTGAAGAAAACATCGAAGGACCGGTCGGCCGCGCGCTGCCCGGCCTCGTCGCCGTCGAACAGGAGGACGACGGTGCGGCAGAGCTGGTGGAGCACCTGGGCGTGCTCGCGGGTGAGAGCCGTGCCCAGCACCCCGACCACGTTGGCGATCCCGGCCTGGTGGCAGGCGATGACGTCCATGTACCCTTCGCACACGATCGCGCGCCCGGCCCGCTGGATCTCACGGGAGGCGTGGGACAGGCCGTAGAGCGTGCGGCTCTTGTTGAACAGCCGCATGTCGATCGAGTTGAGGTACTTGGGATCGTCCTCGTCGTTGATCTTGCGGGCTCCGAACGCGATCGGGTTCCCAGCGCGGTCCATGATCGGGAACATCAGACGGTTGCGGAACCCGTCGTAGTGGCCGCCGGTCTCACGGACCTTGATGAGTCCCAGCTCGATGAACGGGGCCGGGTCAAGCCGCTTGGCCTCAAGGGTCTTGATGAGCCCGTCCCAGCGGTCGGGGCTGGCGCCGATCTGGAAGTTCTCGACGGCCTCGGGAGTGAGTCCTCGCTTCTCGATGATCGCGCGGGCCGCGGCGCCGTGCTCGGGGTGCCGCAGAATCGCCTGGAAAAACTCGCACGCGATGGCGCTGGCCTTGCGGAGGTCCTCGGCGGAGATCGCGTCCTTCGCGTCGCCCGGCGTGCGGGCGCGGCGGGGGGTGAGCGTGACGCCCGCACGCTGCGCGAGGAGCTCGAGGGCCTCGCGGAACTCCATGCCGTGGAACCTGCGGACGAAGGACAGCACGTCGCCGCCGGCGTTGCAGACGAAGCAGTGGAAGATCTGCTTGGCGGGGATGACGTTCATCGAGGGGCTGTGGTCATCGTGGAACGGGCAGAGGCCCACGAACTCGCGGCCACGCGGCTTGAGCGCGACGTGCTCGCCCACCACGCGCACGATGTCGCTCGCCTCGCGCACGCGGCGTACGTCGTCGTTCTGAGGCCACAGGTCGTTCACGTGAAAAAATGCCTCCGGACCCGGCGCGTCCTGCACCGCTGCTGACTCCGTCGGAACGTCGCGACGGGTGACGTCGCGGCGCTGCCGCCGATGAACCCGGGACGTGAGCGTTCGAACCGTGCCGCGAAAGGCTCCGGCCGCAAGGGCCGGCGATGACAACATATTGTTCCGGCGCGGGGGCGCCGGGTGGCACAGTACGGACGCGGCGCTCGCGGCATGGAGAAGTCCGTGCGGGCATGTGCGGCCGTCATGGCCTTGGCCCGAGGATTCCGGAGGTGCGAGCGTGCCCCGACTCAAATCAAGGCTAGCACGGAAGCGGAATGGATCAACTAATCCGAGGATGCGGACTAGGAAAGATGGGCAGAGTCCGGGAAAGACCTCCCCCTCGGGGAGACGCCCTCGTCGTCTCGAACGAGTTATTCTGAGCCCGGGCGTTCTCGGTCGATGGCCCGGTGTTTGCTGCGCGGGGTCGAACCGTACGGCCGACCGGGAGACGATTGGACATGGAGCGGACGCGGGTGAATTTCGTCGGGCGGGTGCAGGGGGTCGGGTTTCGGGCCACCGCGCGGGCGTGTGCGCGGTCGTGCGCGGTATCGGGCTGGGTGCGGAACGAGCCCGACGGCAGCGTGATGGCCGAAGTGCAGGGGTCGCGCCAGGAGATCGATCGGTTCCTGGGCGCGCTCCGAGAGCGGATGGGCGGGCTGATCCGCGCCGAGCATGCCTTCCCGATGACTCCTGACCCGGACGAGGACGGATTTGAGATTCGTCGTTGAGGTGCCGCCCCGAAGGGGGCATAGCCTTCGCCCGTGCTCATTCTCTTCGACATCGATGCGACGCTGATCACCACGGGGGGCGTTGGCGTTCTGGCCATGGGCGACGCGGGGCGGGAGCTCTTCGGGGCAGGCTTTGACGAGACCCGGATCCAGTACGCCGGTCGCCTCGACCCGCTGATCCTGGAAGACCTGCTGCGGGACAACGGGCTGGACACCGGCGCCGCAAACCTGGGCGCGATGCGCGACGGGTACCGGCGCCACCTTGCCGCACGGCTTTCGAGCGCCCCGGCGCGAGCGCTCCCGGGAGTGATGGACCTTCTCGGCGCTCTGGCGGGGAGGCGCGACGTGACGCTCGGGCTGCTGACGGGCAACTTTGCAGACACCGGCGCCATGAAGCTCCGGGCGTGCGGGATCGACCCGGCCGGCTTTGAGGTCGCGGTGTGGGGCAACGAGTCTCCGCTGTCGCCGCCGCGGCGCGAGCACCTTCCGCCGGTCGGGATCGATCGTTTCCGCGAGCGTCGAGGGCGCGATCCGCGCCGGACGGTGATCGTGGGAGATACGCCGCACGATGTGCGGTGCGCGCTCGAGAACGGGTGCGAGTGCCTGGCGGTCGCGACGGGCAGCTTTACGGCCGGGGTGCTCCGCGAGACCGGCGCGCAGCGGGTGGTGTCGGACCTGTCAAGTACGCGTGAAATTGTGGAGTTCCTCGTGGGCCCGGGCGGGGTGGGCGAGGCGCGGCACTGACTATCCTTCGTGCCCGCGGAGGAAATCGCGGGTCCACCGTCCGCCGGCGCGAGCCGGCGCGCCAACGAGGAGCCGGGCGCGATGACCGACAGCTACCGGGCGCTGTGCTCGGATTCGTACGTCAACCTGAAGCTCAGCGTGAAGATGGAGCTGCCGCGCGGGCGAGAGACCGTGCTCGAGATGTTCGAGCGCGTCCGCAAGCAGTACCCGGGCATGGGGACGTTCCGTCGCTACCGCGAGGAACTGGCGCTGGAGTCGCCGCAGACCGACCTGCCGCACCGGTGGATCGCGGTGCGATCGAACAACATCCGGTCGGGGTCGGTGAACGCGCCCAACATGGACGCTGCGTACGGCCTGCACCGGCTGGTCCTCGAGTCGGCGCCGTACTACCTGAACGTGAGCCCGCTGGACGTCGATTACGTCGAGCTGCTGTACGGCTTTGATCTCATGGCTTCCGGGAACCACGACTCGATCGTGTTCGAAGCGCTCCTGGCCGGGTCGCCGATGGCACGCCTGGTCGAAGGGAGCGACGCCCGTCCGATCGATTGCCAGCCGCTGATCGGGTTGTCGTTCGGGTCCCGGGCGGACATCGAGGTGTACTTTGAAGTCAAGACCCGGGCCGGCGCCCATTCGGCTCCCCGCGATCCTGAGAACCCGCACGATCCGATCAGCGTGTACCTGACGCTGCGGAAGTTCGGCGCGGTGCAGGACCTCAAGGAGCTTCCGGCGGTGCTGACACGCCTGGCTTCGCGCGGTGAGGAACTGGTCGAGTCGTGCGTGGTGCCCACGCTGCTGGTGCCCCTGCGGCACGCGATCGCGGCGGGGGGGACCTGATTCGGAGGCCGTCGGATGCGGGTTGCACGGGAATCGGACGGGCTGGAGCAGGACCAGGGAGCGCCCGTTCCCTCGTCTCCCGGCGAGCCGTTGACGCAGCCAGATTCGGCCGCGCCGGCACAGGCTCCGGCCGCGGATGCCAGCACGAGCGTGCCGAGCGAGTCCCCGGGTCCCCGCACGTTTTCACCGACCGCGGGGCTCGTGGCGGTTGGGGCGATGATTGCCGCGGTCATGGTGCTGGGCCTGATCGTGCTAGCGCTTCGCAAGCGGCTGTTCCGCGACGACGCCGAGGACCGGACCGGCGCGGGCCTGATGGACGAGCTGCGCGAAGCGCTCCGAGAAGGGCGGATGACCCAGGAGGAATTCGACGCGGCGCGGAAGGTGATGGTGGCCAACATCAAGCGCGCCATGACGACCGAGAAGAACGAGCGGCGCAAGTCCTGAGAGGGCTGCACCGCCTCCAGGTCCGTGATAACGACGATTGTCTCTTTCCCAAGCGCCGGCACGGGGCTACAAAGTTGAGCCCCGGAGCCGGGACGCCGATAGACTTGCGTCACGTGCCCGGTACGTTCACGCGAATAAGTCGCGAGAGGGTTTCATGGCCAAGAACAGGCAAGACGGCGGGGGCGAATCCGGTGGCACGCAGGCTCCGGGGGGCGAGGGTGGGAGCGGGTCGTTCCGAGGGCGGAAAGTCACCACGTGCTCGTTCTGCGGCAAGACCAGCCGCGACGTGGGTCCGATGGTGGAGGGACCGAGCGAGGTCTACATCTGTGCGAACTGCACGGACCTGTGCCAGAACATCTTCAAGCAGGAACGCCGGCGCGTGAGCAACGTGTCGAGCACGCTCCGGGAGATCCCGGCGCCGCGCGACATCAAGGACTATCTCGACCAGTACGTGATCGGCCAGGAGCAGGCCAAGAAGTCGCTCTCTGTTGCCGTGCACACGCACTACAAGCGGTTGCTGCACCTCGAGAGCGGGGACACGGGCAACGTCGAGCTGGACAAGAGCAACATTCTGCTGATCGGTCCGACGGGGTCGGGCAAGACCCTGATGGCCAAGACGCTGGCCCGGATGCTCAAGGTGCCTTTTGCCATCGGCGACGCGACGACGCTGACCGAGGCGGGGTACGTCGGCGAGGACGTCGAGAACCTGCTCCTCAAGCTGCTCCAGGCGGCGGACTTTGACCTCGAGACGGCGCAGCGGGGCATCATCTACATCGACGAGATCGACAAGATCGGCAAGACCAGCAACAACGTCTCGATCACGCGCGACGTGTCGGGCGAGGGCGTGCAGCAGAGCCTGCTCAAGATGCTCGAGGGCACGATGAGCAACGTTCCGCCGCAGGGCGGGCGAAAGCACCCCGAGCAGCAGTACATCCAGATGGACACGACGAACATCCTGTTCATCTGCGGCGGCACGTTCGTGGGCGTCGAGGACATCATCCGCCGCCGCGTGGGCAAGACGCGCATCGGCTTCACAGCCGGCGAGGTCAAGCACGTCGAGCACGGCACCGAGGACGAGCGCATGAAGGTGCTCGCGCAGGTCACGGCCGACGACCTGATCGAGTACGGCATGATCCCCGAGTTCGTCGGGCGCCTGCCGGTGCTTGCCCCGCTCATGCCGCTGTCGCTGGACGCGCTGGTGGCGATCATGAACGAGCCCAAGAACGCGCTGGTGCGCCAGTACCAGCACCTGTTCTCGCTCGAGGGAGCCAAGCTCACCTTCACCGACGACGCGCTGCGGGCCATCGCCCGCAAGGCGCAGAAGCGCGACACGGGCGCCCGCGCCCTCCGCGCGGTCATGGAAGAGTTGATGCTCGACCTCATGTACGACCTTCCCGAGCACGGAAAGGGCGGGGAGTTCGTGATCGACGAGGGCGCGGTCAAGAAGCGGCCCACGCTCGCGGACCTGCGCATCCACCGCAAGGAATCGGCGGCCTGAGCGGCTCCGGCCGGACCGGAGTTCAGTTCAATTCACCCGCGACCATCGGTGCGCCGGGGTGCGCCGGTGTCGTGATCACCAGGTGGATCTTTACGCCCGTGTCCAGCAGGCCGCGTACGCGCTTGGCGTCGCGGGTGAAGACGTGCTGCGTGACCGGTACGCCCGCGGACGGCACCACCCCGGGGCAGGCGGCGGCGACCAGTTCCGCATTGAGCGTTGCCCACGCCCCCGCTGCGGCCAGGGACGCGACCGGCGGTCCGGCGTGCTCGACATCCCACGCGAGGGCGTGAAGGAGGCCGTCGGGGCCGGCGGCGAACTGAACGTCACGCGCGTGCGGGCATCGAAGTGCGAGGCCGCGAAGGCCGGGGAGGAACGAGACCAGAGCCGTGGTTGCATCGGCGGCGAGCGGTGCCGCGGGCGCTCGCGACACCGTGAAGGTCTCGCCGATGCTCGGAGCGGTGGCGGGTGACGGCCCGGCGGCGGGAAGTGGGGCGGCATCGTCCGGAGCGGGCGCTTTCCTGATGATGTCGAGGGCATCGCCGAGCGTGGCCTCGCTCGGGCCGCGGAAGAGCAGCGTCGAGGGGGCGGGCTCGATTCTCGCGCCGGCGTGCATGACCTCGGGCTTGAAGCCAAGGAAAGTTTCGACGGCCCGGGCGAGGCGATCCCCCGACTCGCGGGCTTCGCCGGCGGATGAACCCATCACCGCGATGCGGACAGGGCAGTTGTCGGCGTCGGGATCGCGGTCCGGACCGAGCATGGACTTCATCGTCCGGTAACAGGCGACGGACGCCGCTTCATCGACCCCGGTCAGCAGCGTGAGCGATGCAAGCGAGCGCGAGCGGAGCAGATCGGCCAGGACCGGTTCGCCCGTGGCGTCCACCGACACCAGCCAGCGAGCGGCGCGGCGTGATGCGCGGGCGAGGCCGGCGTGAAGATCGTTTTCTGCATCGTGCGATTCGGGGGGCTGATCTCCGAACAGTTCCACGCTCACCGTGCCGGCGCGGAAGCGAACGAGCGCCACCGGACGAGCGAGTTCCGCCGCCAGAGCGCGCGCGTACTGGGGTCCCCACGCCGACGCGAGCACGGGAAGATGACCGAGCACCATCGCCTCGACCGGGGCGTGGGGCGGGCGTGCGGCCGGGGTCGGAGCCACGCGCACCGGGCGGGCGTTGCTGGCGCACGGGCCCAGGCGGCTGGACGTCAACGGGAGGCATTCCGCCGATCCGACCTCGGGGGCGAGGCTTCCACCGCTCATGAACAGGTCGGCGAGCGCATCGCACTCCTCGGCGACCCGGGCCGCGGGCGGGTGCGGCGTGTCGGCGTGCAACGCGTCGCTCTCCTCGAGCACGGCAAGGCGCAGGCGTGACGCGGCGGTGGGCGGTTCGTGTGCGGTCTGCGACATCCGTGGCTCCGTCGGATGCAGGGCTCAGCCCTGCGGGACGCGGACGACGCTGTTCGGCTCGCCAAAGGGGTTGAGCTCGAACTCGTCGTTGAAGGGATCGGCGGACCACTGGCCGTCAATGACCATGCGGTAGACGTGACGGCCGGGGGGGAGTTTCACGCACAGCTCGAAGACCCCGATCGACTCGTTGCGGCGGAGGCGGTGGGTTTCGGATGACCATGCGTTGAAGTCGCCGGCGACCGCGACACTTCGCCCGATCGAGATGGGCTGAGCAAACAGGACCCCCTGGCTCGTGACCCTGGCGCCGGCCAGTCGCTCAGCCGCGCCAGACTTGGGCGTTGCCTTGGGTTCGACCATGTTGAGATCGGCTTCAAGGACCAGGACCGAGTGCCGGCGCGGCAGTTCGGCGGGCACCGGCGCCGAAGCGGCGAAGACCGGCGGCGTCGGCGCCGCGGGGACCGTGCTGGGAACGGGGGCGGGATCTCGCCGGGCGATTCTGGCCGCGCGGAGGGCCATGTCCTCGGCGCGAGACAACGGGAGCGGTTCCTCGGGAGCGTTCCGCACCGCCGTGGCGAAGGCCGTGATGGTGTCGCGGAAGTTGGGCTCGGGCGTCCGGGACAAACCGGCCTGATCGATCGCTTCGGATCGCGGCGCGGCAGCGGGCTGGGCCGACAATTCGCCGGTGAGCGATGTCTGGCCGAGCACCCGGCGCGTGATCTCGGCGTCGTCGCCGGGCTCGGTCACGACGCGAATTCCGTGGGGGTCGTCGATCGAGGAAAGGTCCAGTTCGGGCTCGGCGACCAGGCGGGCGGGCCGCTCCGTGCGCGGCGTGCCGGGGCGCAGGTCAAGCGCCTGGCTCAGCCATTGCCCGAGAGCCGTGTAGTCCGCCGCTCCCGTGGAGGTGGGGGCGTACTCGACGATGGGCTGCCCGTAGGACGCGGCTTCGCGAAGGCGGTCGTCGCGCCGGATAACGACGGGTGTGACGCGATCGGCGAATCGGCGGCGGATTTCCAGCAACAGGTCGCGAGCCAGCCCCCCGTCGGGATCGTGGATCGTCGGAAGGAGCCAGAGCGGGACCTCAGCGCCCAGGCGTTTGCCCACGGTGGTGACCGTGTGGACCTGCTTGGCGGCGCCTTGAAGAGAAAAGAAGCCTGTCTCCACGGGGATGAGCACCGTGCTGGCCGCCGTGAGCGCGTTGAAGGTGAGGAGCCCGATCGCGGGCGAGCAGTCGATGAGGGCGACGTCGTAGTCGCGGGAATACTGGGCGAGCACGCCGCCGAGCCGGCGTTCCTTGTCCGGCTTGTCAGCGAGCCCGCCGCGGCTGGCTTCCAGGCCGGCGAGCTTCATGCGGCTGGGCGCCAGGTCCAGGTTGCTGGCGACCCGCCAGAGGAGGCGGGCGGGATCGATGTTCCGGGTGCCCAGGGCGACCATGGCGTCGCCGATGTCGAGGTCGATGCGGTGCTCGGGGACTCCGAGGCCGGCCGCGCAATGCGACTGCGGATCCATGTCGACGAGCAGGGTTCGAAGGCCCGATTTGGAAAGTACTCCGGCGAGATTGATCGCCGTCGTGGTCTTCCCGCACCCGCCCTTTTGATTGATGATTGCGACGATGCGCACGGCTCGCTCCCGCGTCGGATCTGTTCCGGCGGCCTGATGCCGTCGTCCCTCGTCTTCCGACAACAACCCCCGCGACCCGAGCGTTATCGGGTGCGTCCGCGTGAGCGCTTGAAACTTGCGCGTGGGCTTGGGAATTCAGGTGCGGAGCGAATCGACCGCGGCCCGGACCGCATCGAGCGGCGGACGGGCGAACACCTCGACGCGCCGGCCGAGGACGGGGAGGATTAATCTGAGCGACCCGGCGTCAACCTTCTTGTCCTCGAGCATCAGGGCGATCACTCGGTCGGCGGGTGGCAGCGACGGGGCCCGGGTCGGCAGGCCGATTCCGCCGGATCCGAGAAGAGTCTCCAGGCTGTGCCGCAGCTCCGGGCCTGACCTTCCGAGTCGGTGCGCACAGGTTGCCGCGGCAAGAAGCCCAAGCCCGACGGCCTCACCGTGCGAGAGTCCGAGTTCAGGAATCGCCTCGAACGCGTGGGCAAAGGTATGTCCCAGGTTCAAGGCCATCCGACCGCCGCCGGGACCGTGGCCCGACTCAAACTCGTCGCCAGCCACGACGGCCGCCTTGATGGCGATATTCCGGGCCACCAATTCGACGAGAACGTGCTCGTCGCGGTCCTTGATCCGGTCCAGGTTGGATCCGATCCATTCCAGTAGCAAAAGGTCCCTGTGATCGCCGGCCAGCAGGGCGTGCTTGACACACTCGGCAAGTCCGCCGCGGAGTTCGCGGTCGGGCAGCGATCGCAGCGTCCGCACGTCGGCGACGACCAGCCGCGGCTGGTGAAACACGCCGACCATGTTCTTGAGCATGGCGCGGCCCTCGGGGGCGTCGACGACCAGGTTGACACCGGTCTTGCCGCCGACAGACGCGTCGACCATGGCCAGGAGCGTTGTCGGACAGTTGGCCCACGGGATGCCGCGCCGGTAGGTGCCGGCGGCGAAGCCGGAAACATCGCCCGTGATGCCGCCGCCGAGGGCGATCAGCGGTTGGGAACGCTCGACGCGGGCCTGCGCCATCGCGACCAGGATCGTGCCGGCGCGGTCGAGCGACTTGTGCTCTTCGGACGGGGTGTAGGTAATCCCCGTCTGACCCGGCGGAGACTCGAGCGAGGCAAGGTGCTCCCGCGGCACGCCGCGGTCGTGAACGATGAACGCCGGCGCCGCGCGTCCGAGCAGTGCGTTCAGGCGGGTGCGCACTTCCCCGAGCACCCCGGCGCCGATGAACACGTCGTACGAACGCCCCGCGTCGAGGGCGACCGGGACGGTGCGGGGCGCTGGCGAGGACGTTGGACTGGTCATCGGGGAGGCACGCGGTCGTTCAGCGCGGCTCGAGCGCATCATCGGAGCGCAGGCCGGCGCGGTTGCGGGTCAACTGCTCGGGGCGTTCCCACTCGGGGCGCTTGGCGTCGCCCCAGAGCATCTCGAGGTCGTAGTGGGCACGGGTGTTGGGCTCGAACATGTGCACGATGACGTCGACGAAATCGACAAGGACCCACGTGGACCGTTCGTCAACGCTGCGCTTGAAGGCGTTGAAACCCAGCGTGCCGCCGAGTTCCTCGACGTGGTCCAGCACCGACCGCATCTGGCGGTCGGAGGAACCCGTGCCGATCACGATGAAGTCGGTGACCTGGGTCAGGCCGCGGAGGTCGAGCACCACCACGTCCTGGCACTTGTCGTCGGAGAGAAGGCGCGCAGCCTCGATCGCGAAGCGTTGGGTCGCGGCGGGATCCGACCTGTGGTAGGTGCGGGCGGCGGGCGCGGGGGCGTCGGTCGGACTGGGTGTGGAACGGCTCGCGCGCTTGGCCATGCGGCGGAAGGATAGGAGCGCGGCGCTCGCCCGGCGTGCCGGCCCGCAGATTCGGGCTCAGGGCAGGTCGCGCGGGGCCGTGTTGGCGTGCCCGGGAGGGCGAACGAACGGGGAATACACGGTTTCTGCCGCGCGGCGGGCTCGGGCCAGGAGCTCGGGGTCGTCGCGGCGCACGAAGACACGGTTGGCGCCGATCCACATGACCTGTTCGTACCCCTGCGACGCGACGTGGTCGGCCACCGCTCGATCATCGCCGAGGGACAGGTCTTCGATCACCAACGCACGCGGCTTGTAGCGGGCGAGGTCGAAGCCCTTCAGGACGTCCATCTCGCCGCCTTCGACGTCGATCGAGGCGAAGTCGACCCGGCCCACGCCCGCGTTCTCGAGCTCGCGATTGAGGCAGGTGAAGGGAACTTCGACACGTTTGGTCGCCGCGCCGGCGCGTTCCAGTCCCTTCACGTGCTCGGTGAGCATGCCCTCGTGCTCGCGGTACGCGCTGAGCTGATGCTCGGAGTCGACGGGGACCACGAACGTGGTGGTGCCCGTAGCGCCGGCGGGGCCGAGCGCGCCGTGCACGACGGTCGAGCCGGGACGCGCCTTGCGGCACTCTTCGAAACGTTCCGGGATCGGCTCGACGAGCAAGCCGGTCCAGCCAAGCGCTTCAAAGATCCAGGTTACGCTGTTACGGCGGCCGTCGAGAGCGCCGGCCTCGATGTACACGCCCTGGGTCTGCGGGAAGAACAAATCGAAGAGGAGTACATCCTCACCCCACTCGGAGCGGAATTCGAGTGGGAGGCGGGGTTGGACGGCTCGCTGGCGGCACTCGAGGGCAACCAGCCGGTCGTAGACCTGCTTCTGCACCCGCAGGTGCGCCTCGGGCCCCACGTAGAGCGACCGACGCGAGCGGCGCAGCAGGCGGGACAGGCGCCGGGCGTGGATCACCTGGACGGCGGCGAGGACGACGAGACCGGCGATCAACGCGATGATCAGAGCGTCGCTCATGCGAGGCGGCAGTGTACCGGGGTTGCGGCGATCAGGCTTCGGCGCCGACGCCCTGCTTGAGATACCGCAGGAACCGCTTCCAGCGCCGGCGCGGCGTGCCCGTGAAGCAATACCGCTGCGTCCAGCGGTCGGCATCTTCGTGGCAGGCGATGGCGGGCGGGCTTTGCAGGGGGAAGTCCATCTCATGAACGGGGAGCCCCGCGAAGGGCGACCGCCCGCCGACGTGCGTGCCCGTGCCGTCGAATCCGATGTTGGTGACGAGATTGCGTGCGGGACAGATTGACAGGCCGTCGCGCCGCCACGAACTGAAGACCCACGGGATGTCCCAGGTGTTCAGGCGTCCGTCGCAGCACATCTGGAACCAGAGCGTCCAGAAAAGACGGTCCTCGAACGACGGGAAGCGGGAGCGAAGCCAGTTGGAATCCCGGAGGGCGGGCCATTGCGCCATCGTGCCGTCGTAGTGGGCCCAGGCGCGGCGCCAGGTCGCCCAGCCCCAGATGTGAACGAACCTGGTGAAGTAGTACGAGTGATCGAATCGCAGCCCACCGAGTTCGTTCGAGAAACCGTCGCCGGAAATGGTCATCACGCGATCGTCGCCGGCGTAACGGGCGAGCAGGTCGGCGCAGTACCGGAAGAACGTCGGGTGCGGCAGGCAATCGTCCTCGAGAAACACGCACGAGTCGACGTGCCGGAACACCTCGGTGATGCCCGACCCGATGCGCTCCCGGCAGCCGAGGTTGGTCTCGCTGAAGATCCGCACGACTTCGCAAGGCCAATCGACCGTGTCGAACAGGGCGCGCACGGAACGGGTGGCTTCCACCTCGCCGGGCCTGTCGGGCCGGGCGCCGTCGGCGACCACGAAGAGCGTGCGCGGGCGTGCGGCGCGGACGGCTTCGAGCACGCGGGCCGTGTGGGCCGGCCGGTTGAACACGAGCATGGTGACGGGGGCATCCACGCGCGGATGCTACCCGGGGGGTGTGATTCGTGCCGCGGGCGCATGCCGGTACACTCTCCGCGCATGCGTGTGCTCTATGACGGAGTGGCGTTCCAGAACGCGCACCAGCGCGGTGTTCAGCGGGTCTTCCGCGAGTTGATCGGGCGGTTGCCGCGGGATGTCGAGGCAACGCTGGCACTCACGGGACCGGCGCGGAGCGAACTGCCCACCGGGGCAAGGGTGATTCGCGCGGGGGTCCCCATGGCTGGCCTACTGCCGCGCCGACTCCGGAGCATGGTCCAAGCCCGGCTGGCGCCGATCGGTCTGGGGCGTGCCGCGGCATCGTGCGATGTCTTCCATTCGACGTACTACACGCTTCCGCCGCGGGGCTTGCCGTCGGTGGTGCACGTGCACGACATGATCGTGGAGCGGTTCGTGGACCTGTTCCAGGGCAAGTGGGTGGCGGAAGAGATAGAGCGCAAGCGAGGGTCGATCGAGGCGGCGACCCGGATCATCGCGGTGTCGAACGCCACGGCACGCGAGCTGGCTCACTTCTACCCCGGAGTGCGCGAGAAGATCACGACCGTGCACCTTGCCGGCGGGCACGTCGCCGACGCGGGGGCCGGCGAACCGGCGCGTCCGCGCGAGCGATTTGCGTTGTACGTGGGCGACCGTGGTTTGTACAAGAACTTCCAGGTGGTGCTGGACGCGATGGAATCGGAGCGTTGGCCATCGGGCGTCGGATTGACGGTCGTTGGCCCGCCGTGGAAGGCCAACGAGGCGCTCCGCGTCGAGCGGCTCGGGCGCTCGCGTCGCATCGTGCACGGCGGGCGTGTGTCGGACCAGGAGCTTGCACGGTTGTACCGTGCCGCGACGTGCGTGGTGGTGCCATCAGTCGTGGAAGGATTCGGGTTGCCTGTTCTGGAGGCGCAGCAGGCTAGAGCGCCGCTGGTGTGCAGCGACATCGAGGTGTTCCGAGAGGTCGCTGGCGAGGGGGCGATCTTCTTTGATCCGCACCGGCCGGACCAGCTCGCCGAGCGGATCGGCGCGGCGATGGATCCGGCGATGAGTGCCCGGTTGGCCGAGAGTGGGGCGCGAAATCAGGCGCGATTCTCGTGGGATCGGGCGATAACGGAAACGGTCGCCGTGTACCGGTCGGTGTGCCAGGCGTAGATCAGAATTGCGTCAGTCGATCCGCCGCGACCACTCGGGAAGATTGCGCGCGATCCACTCGACCAGGCGAAGGTCGCCGAGCGCGCGACGCCGTGCCTCGGCCATGGCCTCGAGGCGGCGTTCCCACAGGCCCGGGTCGGCCAGGGCCTGCTGCACCACCCGAACGCCCTCGGCATCGAGCGATGGGATTCGCACGAACGCTTCGGGCGGTATGAGCCGATCGGCGGCCCGCGAGCCGAAGTAGAGGGGGAGTGCCCAGCACGCCAGGGCGTCCCAGAGCTTCTCCGAGACGTACAAATCGCCTTCGGCGAAATTCTCGATCACGAGGGCGAAGCGAGAGGGACGGAGGATGTTGCCCTTGCAGGCGATCGGACCGCGTGAACCGGTTTCGGCGGGGAGGCCGCGCCCGAATATTTCGACGGGCACGTTGGCCGCGCGCAGCGCAAGGTAGAAGTCGAGGCGTGCTCGGTGTCCGGCGGTCAGCCTCTTTCCAGACGGCATGCCCGACGAGATGGCGGCAAGCGGAACGGGCTTTTCGGGGGGCGAGAGAGCGCGAAGCGTGTGCACGTCCCACTCGATACTCCACATCGAGGGCAGCGTGATAGGGTGCGTGGCGCGGGGGTCGGGCGCGTACACGCGCGCGGCGTGTCGGCGTGCGACGTCGTACCAGTAGTCCGGGATCAAGGAGGGCGGCTCGTAGAACAGGACCGTGGTGGACGCCGCGTCGCGCCCGAGCCGGTCGAACGCGTGGCGCATCCGCAGAGGCGTGGTGGAACGGCGGAGGGCCTTGTAGAGGTATCGGCGCCAACCGCCCGCGCGTCGAACGCCGCCGGGTGGGGAAGGCCAGTTCATGATGAAGGCGTGCGGAGCCGTCCGGTCCCAGCGCGCGAGCTGGATCGG
The DNA here is from genome assembly GCA_044223975.1 of Phycisphaerales bacterium. GTDB lineage: Bacteria > Planctomycetota > Phycisphaerae > Phycisphaerales > UBA1924 > CAZCPB01. Next base: position 278,170 of record JBGALI010000001.1, read on the forward strand.
GCCGTGGCGGCCGGCGCTGCCGTCGCACTGATTCCAGAGGTAGTCGGCGTCCTGGGCAAGCTCGTTGAAAAGTCCGACGCGCGTCGGTGCTGGCGGCATCGGGGCAGTATACGGGGAATGGTTGCGGCGAATGTCGGCGCACCCGCTGCCACACCTGCCCCGACGGATGTTCGGCCAAGGCGGTACGCTCGGACGCGGTGCCTTTCGATTATGGTGCCGCGGGCAGGGCGAACGGATCGAGCGAGCATGAGCAGAGCGCGGCGAACAACATGGCACGCATCGGGGGGCCGTCCGTGAGCGACGCTCCATCGCCGAGGCAACTCATGGCCGGCATCGTGGCGCGACGCGAGTCCGGTGTCGCGCTGGTGCTCGTTGCACTTCTCGCCGGCGTCGGTCTCACCAATCCCGCCTTTGTGTCGCCGGGCTCAGTGTCCAGCATGCTCGGAGACTGCGCTCCCGCGGTGATCGTGGTCTGCGGGATCACGCTCGTGATTCTTGTCGGCGAGATCGACGTTTCGGTCGGGTCGCTCTTCGGCATGCTCGCGGCAACGCTGGGGGTGCTCGCGTCGCCAGAACGGGCTGGATGGCCGACGGGGCTGGCGGTGCTCGCGGTGCTCGGTGCGGGGTTGCTGGTCGGGCTGTTGAACGGCGTGCTGGTCGGCTTGGCGCGGGTCCCGTCGATCATCGTCACGCTCGGCATAATGGCGGTGTTGCGCGGTGGGGCGGAGTTGGCGCTCGGAGGACGGTGGATTGCCGAACTCCCCGCCCCGCTCCGGGCGGTAGGAACCGGCAGTTGGCTCGGCCTTTCGTTCTCGGTGTGGACCGCCGCGGTGGTCGCGATCGGCGCTGTCGTACTGACGCGTTGCACACGCTTCGGCCTGTGTCTCTACGCGGTGGGAGGGAACGCTGAGGCGGCAGGGCACGCGGGAATCCGCTCGGGGCTCGCCAAGGTTGGCGCGTTCACCATCACGGGCGGGCTCGTGGCGGTCGCGGTAATCGTGTCGGTGCCGCAGCTCCCCAAGATCGAGTCGGGGCTGGGGATTGGGCTCGAACTCCTGGCGATCAGCGCGGCGGTGGTGGGCGGCGTGTCGGTCCGTGGCGGAGTGGGCACGATCGGCGGCGCGGTGCTCGCGGCGGTGCTGCTCAGCACGGTGCGGAGCGCGCTCTTGTTCCTGAAGCTCGGTGCCGACGCGGCGTTCTGGGAACGGGCGGTGCAGGGGGCGTTCATCCTGGGCGCGGTGGCGATTGATCACCTCGCACGTCCCGGGCACGTGCGGGGTTCGGAGTCGACAGTTCAGGAGAGCGGTCCGTGGCGCGGCGCTTCGGTGCGCCACGCGGCAATGCTCTGCCTGCTCCTGGCGGGGCTTCTTGCGGTGGCGGGCGCGACGACGCAGGGCTTTGTGGGCGGCGCGGCACAGATGGAGTTGCTCTCGCAGGCCAGCGAGCTGGCGTTGCTTGCCGCGCCGATGGCGTTGGTCATGCTCACCGGCGGGATCGATCTCTCGGTCGGCTCGATCATGGCACTGGCCGCGGTTGTCACGGGCATGTCGTTCGAGCGGGGCCTGGGGGTGTGGCCATCGTGCGGGCTGGGCGTGCTGACCGGCGCGGCGTGCGGGTTCGTGAACGGGACGCTCGTCTCTCGCGCCAAGATGCACCCCTTGATCGTGACGCTCGCGACCATGGCGCTGTTCAGAGGGCTCGCCGAGGGTGTGAGCGGTGCGCGACCGGTATCGGGGTTCCCCGCGACGCTCACCGACCTCGGCGGGCGAAGCCTGGGCCCGATCCCGATGGTGGTCGTGCCCGCGGTTGTCGCTCTGTTGATCGCGTGGGTCGCCTTGCGCTTCACGGTCGCGGGATGGATGGTGCGTGCGGTCGGGTTCAACGAGACGGCGTGCCGTTACGGGGCGCTGGCGGTCGATCGCCTGAAGCTGTGGCTGTACGCGTTGAGCGGAGCGTGCGCCGGCGTCGCGGCGATCCTCCTGATCATCCGCCGGAACACCGCCAAGGCCGACGCGGGGCTGGGCATTGAGCTCGACGTGATCACGGCGGTGGTGCTCGGAGGCGTGAGCGTCGCGGGCGGGCGAGGTTCGATCGCGGGGGTCGCGGTCGGGGTTCTGCTGCTCCACGAGCTGCGCCAGTACATCGGCTGGCGTTGGCAAAGCGATGAAGTGGTACCCCTCGTGATCGGGGCTGTGCTGATCATCGCGACGGTGGGAGGCAAGTTGGGACAGCGAAAAGCAAACAGGAAACAGCGAGCATGAGAGCGCGGCTTGGGAGCGACGCGGCATGCTCTGGCCTGCCACGTGATTCCAGTCGATTCGGTATCATCGGTGCATGAAGATTCGCAACTCCGTGGCCGCAATCGGTGCACTCGTACTTTCGTCGCTCTTGGCGTGCGAGAAAACTCCCGATGCCTCCAAGCCTGCCGCGCCGAAGGCGGCGGGGAGCGACGCCAAGCCCGCGGCATCGACAGGCAAGGAGACGATTTGCTTTCTGCCCAAGAAGAAAGGTTTGCCGTACTTCACGAGCTGCGCGGCGGGCGCGGAAGAGGCGGCCAAGGAACTGGGCATCGAACTGATTTATGACGGTCCGACCGACGGCTCGCCCGAGAAAGCCGCGTCGATGATCGAGCGGTGGACGCTCCAGGGCGTGCAGGCGATCTGCGTCTCGCCGAACGATCCCAACGTGCTGGCGCCGGCGATGAAGAAGGCTCGCGACAAGGGAATCCGTGTCCTGACGTGGGATGCCGACGGGTTGCCCGATGCCCGCGAGTTCATGGTCAGCCAGGCGACCAGCCAGGGGATTGGCGCGGCACTGGTCGACGCGATGGCGCGCGACCTTGGCGCCACCCCCGGCGGCGATTCGCCCACCGGCGATGTCGCCATCGTCACGGCCACACTGACTGCCGCGAACCAGAACGAGTGGATCACGTTCATGCGAGACCGCTTGAAGAGCTACCCGGGCCTGAAGCTCGTCGAGGTGAAGCCCAGCAACGAGGACCAGCGCCAGGCGTTCCAGGTGACGAAGGACCTGCTCAACGCGTACCCGAACCTGAAGGGCGTGTGGGGGATCAGTTCCGTCTCGTTCCCTGCCGCGGCGGAGGCGATCAAGCAGGGCGGAAAGGGCGGGCAGGTGCTGGTGACAGGCCTTTCGACGCCCAACGACATGAAGAGCTACGTGCACGACGGCACGGTGAAGAGCGTGATCCTCTGGAACACCAAGGACCTTGGCTACCTGACGATCCAGGCGGCGCACGCGGCGGTGAAGGGCGAGTTGAAAGCGGGGGCGACCACGCTGAAGGCGGGGCGTCTGGGGGAGAAAAAAGTGGAAGGGAACAAAGTGCAATTGGGGGACATACTGGTGTTCACCAAGGACAATATTGACCAGTTCGATTTCTAGAGGTCGCCGTCCTGTACTTCGACGCTCACAAGTTCAACAGCGAAAACAAGAATCGCGTCCGAGGGAATGGCGCCGGGTACACCGTCCTTTCCGTACGCCAGGTGCGGTGGCACGATCAGTCGACGGACGCCGCCGACCCGCATGCCTTCGAAACCGTATTGCAGGCCCGGGATGACAAATCGGTGCCTGAGATCAAACGTCCACAGGCCATCGGACGAATCAGGCTGGAGCGGTACGGGATCGCCACGGCGGAGCGTGCACGTGACTCGGGCTTTCACCACTGACCGCCGGGTAACTTCGGCACCGCTGCCCACGCGTTCGTCGGTAAATTCGATGCCGCCGCGGCCCTTTTTCACGGAGCCAGCATACCACGGCGTGTAAGCGTTGTGCCAACTATTCGGTCATGCGCATCTGCTTCCACCTCCGCGTCAAGCCAGACCAGATCGCCGAGTACAAACGCCTGCATGGCGAGGTCTGGCCGGAGGTCCTCGCTGAACTCAAGGCCGCGGGCATACGCAACTACTCGATCTTCATGTGGGAGGACGGGCACGAGTTTGGCGTGCTCGAGTGCGATGATTGGGCCGCGACGTGCCGGCGGCTGGGGGCGAGCACCGTGATGCGCCGCTGGGAGGAATTCATGGCGGGGTTTCTCGCGACGCCGATCGGGCCCGGCGGGCCGCGGCTTCTCGAGGAGGTGTTCCGGCTGGAATGATCCGGTATCCTCTCGGCGTTCTTCCGCTCGTCGCCCTCCCGCGCTCACTGGATGGACCGCAATGCACTTTCCGCCCGGGCTTGCAGCTTCTGACCTCGCCGCCCGCCTCGATCGCTTCACGATCGAGACGCCATCGTGGGGTTATGCCGACACCGGCACGCGTTTCGGCAAGTATCTGCAGGCCGCCGCGGCAACGACGATCGAGGAAAAACTCGCCGACGCCGCAGAGGTCCATCGGTTCACCGGCTGCTGCCCGAGCGTAGCGGTCCATGTGCTGTGGGACTTTGCGCCCGGGACCGATCCCGTACGTGTCGCTGCCGCGGCAGCAAAGCAAGGCGTTCGCATCGGTTCGATAAACCCCAACGTCTTTCAGGATCAGCTGTACAAGCTCGGCTCGGTGACCAACGAGGACGCTGCAATTCGGCGGCGGGCGATCGATCACATGCTCGAGTGCGTCCGCATCGGCGCGGCGGTGAAGTCCGACCTGCTCAGCCTGTGGTTCGCCGATGGCACCAACTACCCGGGGCAAGGGCACATCCGGCGGCGCAAGCGGTGGATGCAGGAAGCGCTGGCCGAGGTTCATGCGGCGATGCCCACTTCGATGATGATGCTGGTCGAGTACAAGCCGTTCGAGCCGGCCTTCTACCACACAGACATCGCGGACTGGGGGATGAGCGCCTCATTCGCGCGGGCCGCCGGGCCGAGAGCCAAGGTGCTCGTGGACACGGGGCACCACCTCCCAGGGTGCAACATCGAGCACATCGTGGCGTTCCTGATCGACGAGGGGCTGATGGGCGGGTTCCACTTCAACGACCGCAAGTACGCCGACGACGACCTGACGATGGGGTCGATCGATCCGTACCAGCTCTTCCGGATCTTCGCGGAGATCACTCTCGCGGAGCGGGAGCGCGGCAGTGATCTTCCGATCGCCTACATGATCGACCAGTCGCACAACATCAAGCCCAAGATCGAGGCGATGATCCAGACGGTGATGACGGCGCAGGAGCACTTCGTCAAGGCCATGCTCGTCGACCACGGCGCAGCCGACGCGGCGAGAAAGCGCGGCGACGTGGTGATGGCCGAGCGAGCGCTCCGCGATGCGTACGCCACGGATGTCCGGACTTTCCTTGAGGAGTACCGCGCGGCGAAGGGGTTGGCCCGCGACCCGCTGGTGGCGTTTCGCGAGAGCGGGTACGAGGCTCGCGCGGCCCGTGAACGCGGGCCGCGAAAGTCGGGGGGCGGATCGAGCTACGCGTGATCGGCTCTCGCGGGAACCGGGAAGATCGCGTATAAGTACACCCGATGACGGCGACGGTGAACTACCTGGCGATTGACCTCGGGGCCTCGAGCGGTCGAGCGATGCTCGGCGCATTCGACGGTTCGCGCGTGTCACTGCGCGAGCTGCACCGCTTTGCCAATGGGCCGGTCGCGCTCGGGAGCGGCCTGTACTGGAATGCCCCGCGACTCTTCGACGAGATCCGGCACGCGCTGGGCGTGTGCGCCAAAGAGCGGATCGAACTCGCGGGGGTCGGCATCGACACGTGGGGCGTGGACTACGCGCTGCTGTCGCCGGCGGGGGAGCTGCTGGGCCTGCCGCGGCACTATCGCGACCCGCGCACACGCGGCATGATCGACGCCGCGGCCGCTCGGGTCTCGCGCGAGGAGATGTACAGCGCGACGGGCATCCAGTTCATGGAGCTCAACACGCTCTTCCAGGTGCTGGCAGACCAGCGGGAGGACCCGCGCCGGCTCGAGGCCGCGGACCGGCTGGTGTTCGTGTCCGGGCTGTTGAATTACTGGCTGACAGGCGAGATGTCTGCGGAAGCAAGCATCGCGAGCACCTCGCAGATGTTCGATCCGCGTGCTCACGCATGGGCCGGGGCGATGCTCGACCGATTCGAGATACCGTCAAGGATACTGCCGCCGGTTGTTCCCTCGGGGACCGTGGTCGGCCCGCTACGCACGTCGGTCGCGGAGGAGCTAGGAGTCGGGGTCGTGCCCGTGATCGCGCCGGCGTGTCACGACACGGGCTGCGCGGTTGCCGCGGCACCGGGGGTTGGCGCGGACTGGGCCTACATCAGCTGCGGCACGTGGTCGCTGGTCGGCGGCGAGCTTGACGCGCCGATCTGCACGCCCGAGGCGATGCGGGCGAACTTCACCAACGAGCTGGGCGTGGGCGGCACGGTCAGGTTTCTCAAGAACATCCCGGGGCTGTGGCTGCTCCAGGAATGCAAGCGTGTGTGGGAAGCGCAGGGACGGGTCTACGACTATGCGCAGCTCGCGTCGATGGCCGCCTCGGCGCCGCCGCTGCGGTGCCTGATCGACCCGGACGAGCCATCGCTCACAGGGTTCGGTGACATGCCCGCCCTGATCCGTGCCGCGGCACAGAATCTGGGCGGGTCGCCCTCCACGGACGCGGAGGTGGTCCGGTGCATCCTCGAGTCGCTGGCCATCAAGCATCGGCTGGTGATCGACGAGTACGAGCGTCTGACGGGACGAACCGTGCATGCGATCCACATGGTCGGGGGCGGAGTGAAGGACGCCCAGCTCTGCCAGTTCACTGCCGACGTGACCGGCCGGCAGGTGCTCGCGGGGCCCGTGGAGGCGACCGCGCTCGGCAACGTGCTGGTGCAGGCCATGGCGCATGGGCGCGTGCATTCGCGCGATGAGATCAGATCAATCGTGCGCGAGTCGTTTCCCCCGACGCGCTTCGAGCCCCGGCAGACCGAGCGCTGGGCGGAAGCGACCGCCCGAGTTTGCGCACGCCGAGGCGGCGGATCCCAGTCGGGATGAAAAAGTCTGGGCTCCGCGCGTCGTGAGCCTGATGGTCGCGCTTCCCACATCTGGGAAGCGGGCCGGCAAGGATTCTCAATTTCGAAATGAACTCGTCGCCGCAACTGGTAGACCGAGCGGGGCTGTCGCCCGGTCGCCTGGCGCCGAGATCCGTCTCTGGCAGGCCTATTCCACGGCCGTTAACCCGCGGGCAACCGTGAACGATCGTTCGCAACGGCTGAAATTGGTGCTGGCTCTTACCCGCTCACGTTCGGCGTGTGGTTTGCAGCAAGTTCTCGGACAGGTTCTATCGCCAAGGAGACCACCGTGTTCGAAGTGCGTATCCACGGGCGAGGTGGGCAGGGCGTCGTGACCGCAGCAGAGATGCTCTCGGTCGCCGGGTTCGTCGAGGGGCACTGGGCCCAGGCGATCCCCAGTTTCGGCTCGGAGCGCATGGGAGCGCCCGTGGTGGCGTTCTGTCGCTTGAACGAGAGCGAGATCCGATCGCGCGAGCCGATCACCAACCCCGACGCCGTGATCATCCAGGATCCCACGCTGCTCCACCAGGTCAAGGTCTTTGAGGGCCTGGCGCCCAACGGGTACGTGCTGATCAACTCAGTGCGCAGTCTCGACGAGCTCGGCCTTGGCGAGTTTCTCTCCAAACTTCCGCCGGGGCACGCTCTGTGCCTGCCGGCGTCGGAACTGGCCGCCCGCTACACGGGACGTCCGGTGCCCAATGCGGCTCTGCTGGGCGGGCTGTGCGCGCTGTCGGGCCGGATGAAGCTCGCGTCGGTTGAAGCGGCCATCCGCCAGAAGTTCAAGGCGGACGTGGCGGAGCGGAATATCGCGGCTGCCCGCGAGGCATACCGGCTGGCGGGCGGCGCCGCGGCCCGCGAAGGACAAGTGCCCCATGCTCAAGCAGTGTGAAGGCTCGGTGGCGGTGGCGGAAGCGGTGGCGATGTGCCGCCCGGAGGTGATCTGCGCCTATCCCATCACCCCGCAGACGCACATCGTGGAAGGGCTGAGCTCGCTGGTGAAGAGCGGGAAGCTCACCAACTGCGAGTACATCAACGTCGAGAGCGAGTTCGCGGCCATGTCGGTCGCGATCGGCGCTTCGGCGTGCGGGGCGCGCGCGTACACCGCGACGGCCAGCCAGGGCATCCTGTTCATGGCCGAGGCGGTGTACAACGCGTCGGGGCTTGGCCTGCCCATCGTCATGACGGTCGGCAACCGGTCGATCGGCGCGCCCATCAACATCTGGAACGACCACACCGACAGCATGGCGCTCCGCGACGCGGGGTGGATCCAGCTCTTCGCTGAAACCAACCAGGAAGCGGTCGATCTGCACATCCAAGCGTTCAAGCTGGGCGAGGCACTGTCGATGCCCGTGATGGTGTGCATGGACGGGTTCATTCTGACGCACGCGTACGAGCGAGTGGACGTGCCGACGCAGGAGCAGGTCGATGCGTTCCTGCCGCCGTACGAGCCGCGCCAGGTCGTCGACCCGGATGACCCCGTGACGATCGGCGCGATGGTCGGGCCCGAGGCGTTCATGGAGGTGCGGTACCTGGCGCACGCCAAGCAGATGCAGGCGCTGGACTTGCTGCCCGAGTTGGCAGCGGAGTTCAAGGCCGCCTTCGGGCGGGACTCGGGCGGGCTGCTCCACACCTACCGCACGGAGGACGCCGAGACGATCGTGTGCGCACTGGGCTCGGTGAACGGCACCATCAAGGACGTGGTCGACGAGCTGCGTGCCGAGGGCGTGAAGATCGGGTCGGTGAGCCTGTGCTCGTTCCGTCCGTTCCCGACCGCCGCGCTGAACGCGGCCATCGGGCATGCCCGGCGCGTGGTGACCATTGAGAAGAGTCTGTCGGTCGGGATCGGCGGGAACCTGTCGCACAACCTGCGGATGGCGCTGCCGCGACAGAATACGAGCGTGTACACGGTGATCGCGGGATTGGGCGGAAGGTCGATCACGCGCGCCAGCCTGGGCAGGGTGTTCCGCAAGGCGATCGCGGACCAGCTCGAGCCGTTGAGCTTCATGGACCTGAATCACGAGGTGGTCGGGCGTCAACTCGAGCGCGAGCGACAGACTCGGCGGACCGGCCCCGCGGCGGAAGCGATCCTGAGAGATGTCGGTGCTGTCGCGGCTCGAATCAGCTGAAGAGGAGCGGCCATGACCGGCCCCCAACGCGTCAAGTTCTACCAGACCGGCACGTTCACGGTGGGGAACCGCCTGCTCGACGTGGCGGTGCGCAGCGTGCAGTCCGATCAGAAGCGGAACAACTCGCTCAACTCCGGGCACCGCGCGTGCCAGGGGTGCGGCGAGGCGCTCGGAGCGCGGTACGCGCTGGACGCGGCGATGCGGGCGACCAACGGGCGGCTCGTCGTCGCCAACGCAACGGGGTGCCTCGAGGTCTTCTCGACGCCGTACCCCGAGTCGTCGTGGCGCGTCGCGTGGCTGCACTCGCTCTTTGCCAACGCTTCCTCGGTCGCGACCGGGATGCAGGCGGCCATGAAGGTGAAGGGACGTAGCGACGTGCGCGTGATCGCGCAGGGCGGCGACGGCGGCACCGTGGACATCGGGTTCGGGTGCCTCTCGGGGATGTTCGAACGCAACGACGACGTCCTCTACATCTGCTACGACAACGAGGCGTACATGAACACGGGCGTGCAGCGCTCGTCGGCGACGCCCGCCGCGGCGCGCACGGCGACCACGCCGACCGTGGGTTCCGAGCCGGGAAACGTGTTCGGGCAGGGCAAGAACGTGCCCCTGATCGCGATGGCGCACGGCATCCCGTACGTGGCGACGGCGTCGGTGGCCGACCTGCGCGACCTTGAGCACAAGGTTACTCGGGCGATGCAGTTCCACGGAGCCCGGTACCTGCACGTGCACGTGCCGTGCCCGCTGGGCTGGGGCAGCGATACGGGGGACACGATCAAGGTCGCGCGCCTGGCCGTCGAGTGCGGGCTCTTCCCGCTGTTCGAGGCCGAGCGCGGCGAAGTGACCGGTCACCGCAAGATCCGCAGACGCGTCCCGGTGGATGAGTACCTCCAGCTCCAGGGCCGCTTCGGACACCTGTTCGCCAAGGGACGGGACGAGGCCCGGATCGCGATGATCCAGGCGATCGCGGACCGCAACATCGAGCGGTTCGGCCTGCTCGTGGAAGAAGGCGTCGCATGAACAAGCTCTTTGCGATCACGCTGGACGTCGGCTCGAGCCTCGCCAACAAGACTGGCTCTTGGCGTACGGAACGCCCGGTGTACGTCGACCGCCTGCCGCCGTGCAACCAGGCGTGCCCGGCCGGCGAGAACTGCCAGGAATGGCTGTACCACGCGGAGGAAGGGAACTACGAGGCCGCGTGGCGTCGGATCATGCGTGACAACCCGATGCCCGCGACCATGGGCCGGGTGTGCTACCACCCGTGCGAGGGCGCGTGCAACCGCGGACAGATCGACCGGCATGTCGGGATCCACTCGATCGAGCGATTCCTCGGCGACGAGGCGATCAAGCGCGGCTGGCAGGTCAAGGTCGAAGCGCCGCCGTCCGGCAAGCGGGTGCTCGTGGTGGGGGCCGGGCCGTCGGGGCTGTCGTGCGCGTACCACCTCACGCTGCTCGGGCACTCGGCGACGATCTTCGAAGCCGGGCCGATGGCCGGCGGCATGATGCGGTTCGGCATCCCCAAGTACCGCTTGCCGCGTGAGGTGCTGGACGCCGAGATCGCGCGCATCGAGCGGATGGGCGTGACCGTGCGTTTGAATCAGAAGGTGGGCGACCTTGCCGCGACGATGAGCGAGGGGAAGTACGACGCGGTGTTCCTGGCGGTGGGGGCGCACCTTGCCAAGCGGGCGTACATCCCGGCGGGAGACGCGTCGCGCATCGTGGACGCCGTGTCGCTTCTCCGCGGCATGGAGACGGGCGAGAAGCCGATGCTCGGCCGGCGCGTGCTGGTGTACGGCGGCGGGAACACGGCAATGGACGTCGCACGCTCGGCCAAGCGGCTTGGAGCCTCCGAAGCGATCGTGGTGTACCGGCGCACGCGCGAGAAGATGCCGGCGCACGACATCGAGGTCCAGGAGGCGATGGAAGAAGGGGTCATGTTCAAGTGGCTCTCGACCATCAAGGCCGAGAACGCCGGCGAGTTCGTCGTTGAGAAGATGGTGCTCGACGACAAGGGGAAGCCGCAGCCGACGGGCGAGCTTGAGACCATCAAGGCCGATTCGCTGGTGCTGGCCCTCGGGCAGGACGTGGATCTTTCTTTCCTCGCGAAGGTGGACGGGCTGAAGATCGCCGACGGAGTTGTCGAGGTGGGGCCCGACATGATGACCGGCCGGCGCGGCGTGTTCGCCGGCGGCGACATGGTGCCCGCCGAGCGCACCGTGACGGTGGCGATCGGACACGGCAAGAAGGCGGCGCGGTGCATCGACGCGTTCCTGCGCGGCGGCGCGTACGCCGCGCCGGACAAGCACGAGCTGGCCCTGTTCGAGAACCTCAACACGTGGTATTACACCGACGCGCCCGCGACGGTGCAGCCCGTGCTCGACCGGGCGCGGCGCGAGTCGACGTTCGAGGAGGTCGTGGGAGGGCTCGACGAGAGCAACGCGCTGTTCGAGGCCCGCCGGTGCCTGTCCTGCGGCAACTGCTTCGAGTGCGACAACTGCTACGGCGTGTGCCCGGACAACGCCGTGATCAAGCTCGGCCCCGGCAAGAGGTTCAAGTTCGATTACGACTACTGCAAGGGATGCGGCATGTGCGCCACGGAATGCCCGTGCGGCGCGATCCGCATGGAGCCCGAGACCATCTAGCGGCGATCCGGCGGGCGGCGCCGGGGCGGAGGTGGACCGTGAGCGAGATTCCGAGTTGTTCGCAGTTGGGACCGGCGTACCGCGATGCGCACGCGCCGATGACCGAGCGCGAGGCGATCCTCGAGGCCGACGCGTGCCTGCAGTGCGGAGGGCCCTGCGCGCCGGCGCCCTGCTCCCGAGCGTGCCCGGCCGGGATCGATATACCCGGGTTCATCCGCGACATCGCGGAGAGCCGTCCGGTGGACGCGGCCGCGAAGATCTTTGCCGACAACATGCTCGGCGGCACGTGCGCGCGCGTGTGCCCGGTGGAGGTGCTGTGCGAGGGCTCCTGCGTGCTCCTCAAGGAGGGGCGGCGGCCCATCCAGATCGGGAGGCTCCAACGGCACGCCACCGATCACGCCCTGGACTCGGGCGCCAACGTCGTCAAGCCTCCGCCGGCGGAGCGGCGGCGCGAGAGCGTCGGTGTTCTGGGAGCCGGGCCCGCCGGCCTGGCGTGCGCGGCGGAACTCGCGCAGCGGGGGTACCGCGTCGTCGTCTACGAGCAGCGTGCGTTCGGCGGCGGCCTCGTGACGCGCGGGATCGCGCCGTACAAGCAGCAGTACCGTCCCCTTCCCGAGGAGATCGAGCAGATCAGGCACCTGGGCGTCGACTTCCGCTTCGGGACGACCGTCGGCAAGGACATCAGCGCCGAGCAGATGCAGAGTGAGCACCAGGCGATCTTCCTGGGCATGGGCATGGGCGACGACATGCCGGCCAAGATCCCCGGGGAGGATCTGCCGGGGGTTTGGGAATCATTGCGGTTCATCGAGACGTTAAAGCTGATGCAGACAGGACCTGTGAAGATCGGCCGACGCGTCGCGATCATCGGCGGCGGAAACACGGCGATCGACGTGGCCCGCGAGGTCGTGATGCTCCGCACGACCGAGTTGACCAGCTTCAACACGGCCGTGGACGTGGCCCGCCAGGCGCGGATGCTCGGAGCCGCCGAGGTCATGATGCTCTACCGGCGCAGCGAGGCCGAGATGCCGGCCTTCGCCCACGAGATCGCGGCCGCCAAGCGGGAGGGCGTGGAGATCGTCCCGCTCGTCGCGCCGGTCGAGTTTGTGGGCACCGACCGCGTGACCGGGGTCCGCTGTGTGCGCATGAGACTCGGCGCCCCGGACGCGTCGGGCCGTCCTCGCCCCGAGCCGATCCCCGGCTCGGAGTTTCTGATCGAGGTGGACACCGCGATCAAGGCGATCGGGCAGAAGCCACACGCCGAGCTGATAAGCCTGTTCGACGTGAAGACCAGCGGCTCGGTGGTCAAGGTCGACGAGGACCTGCACACCAGCGTTCCCGGCGTGTTCGCGGGGGGTGATTGCATCAACGGCGGAGCGACGGTGGTCCGCGCGGTGCGCGACGGCCGCGTCGCGGCGGTGTCGATCGACCGCTGGCTCGCCAAGAAGAGCCGCCCCGTGAAGGTGGCGATTTCTCCCGCTCGGGTCGAGAAGCAGGACGGAACGGCCAGGCACTTCCAGGCCGACTACCGGCTCAACACGGCGGCGCGCCTGTGCAAGGGGTGCAACGTGTGTGTGACCGGGTGTCCGACGCACACACTCGCGCTCGACAAGGAGAATCGCATCGTGGTGAACGACGCCAACACGTGCGTCTTTTGCGGGCTGTGCGAGGCTCGCTGCCCCGACTTTGCGATCTGGGTCGTCAGGGGTGAGTCGCCGCGGGCGCGGGCCTACTCCCCGGAAAGTGAGCCGGTGGCATGAGCAAGCAGAGACTGGTCCAGGGCAACGAAGCCTGCGCCCACGGCGCCCTCTACGCCGGGTGCAACTTCTACGCGGGGTACCCGATCACCCCCAGCTCAGAGGTGATGGAGATCCTCTCGCACGAGATGCCCGCGCGCGGGCGCGTGTTCATCCAGTTGGAGGACGAGATCGCATCGATCTCCGCCATCATCGGGGCCGCGTGGGGCGGGGCCAAGGTCCTGACCGCGACCAGCGGGCCGGGGTTCTCGCTCATGCAGGAGGGGATCGGGTACGCATCGATCACCGAGACGCCGTGCGTCATCGTGAACTGCCAGCGCTGGGGGCCGTCCACCGGCCAGCCCACCAAGGGCGCGCAGGGCGACGTCATGCAGGCGATCTGGGGGACGCACGGCGACCACGCCGTGATCGTGCTGACGGCGTCCACCGTGCGCGACTCGTTCGAGATGACGGTGCAGGCGTTCAACCTCGCCGAGCGGTACCGCGTGCCGGTGATCCTGCTCATGGACGAGGTGCTGGCGCACATGAGAGAGAACATCCCCTGGCCCGAGCCGGGCGAGATCGAGGTGGTCGAGCGCCGAGCACCGGTCCAGCCCAAGGGGTTCAAACCCTTCGCCGACGACGCCTTCCTGCCCTTCGGCGCCGGCGCCCGCTTCCACGTGACGGGACTTGCCCACGGGGCGGAGGGTTTCGCCGTCGCCGACGAGGCCGCGGCACGCGAGCTTCGGCGGATGATCGGCAAGGTCCGCGACCACACGCGCGAGCTGGCGATGTTCGACCGCTACATGCTCGACGACGCCGACGTGGCGATCGTCAGCTACGGCATCACCAGCCGGCCGGCGCAGAGCGCGGTCGATCTGCTTCGCGAACGCGGCATCAAGGCCGGGCTTCTGAGTCTCAAGACCCTGTGGCCGTTCCCGGATCACCTCGTGCGCGAGGTGGCCGAGCAGGTCGAGCTCATCATCGCGCCGGAGCTCAACATGGGCCAGATCGTGCGCGAGATCGGGCGCGCCGCCGCGGGCGAGTGCGAGGTGCGGCCGGTGAACCGTGTGGACGGCCACTTGCTCACGCCGGCGCAGATCGCCGACGCGGCAGGCCCGGCGCACGCGAGGACGAGCGAAGGAGCGCACGCATGAGCGAGACGTATCGCAGCCTTCTCCGCCTGAATCAGCTGCCGCACGTGTGGTGCCCCGGGTGCGGCAACGGCACCATCGTCAAGGCGCTGCTCGACGCGATCGGCCAGCTCGGGCTGGAGCAGGACAAGGTCGTGGTGGTGAGCGGCATCGGCTGCGCCGGCCGCACGCCCTTTGTCCTTGACTTCAACACCATGCACACCACGCACGGGCGGGCGCTGGCGTTCGCGACGGGCATCAAGCTCGCCAACCCCTCCCTGCACGTCATCGTCGTGATGGGGGACGGCGACGCCTCGGCGATCGGGGGCAATCACTTCATCCACGCCTGCCGCCGCAACCTGGAGCTCACGGCGCTGATCTTCAACAACGGCATCTACGGGCTGACCGGCGGCCAGCTCGCGCCCACAACCCCCGCGGGCAAGCGCAGCACCACCTCGCAGGCGGGGAGCATCGAGCCGGCGTTTGACCTCGTCCGCTTGGCGCTGGGCGCCGGAGCAGGGTTCGTGGCCCGGACCACGTCGTTCGACCACAAGCAGATGACGTCGTACTTCAAGAAAGCGATCACGTTCAACGGGTTCTCGGTGGTGGACGTCATCACATCCTGCCCGACGTACTTCGGGCGCATGAACGACGTGTCCGAACCCTATGACATGGTGCACTACCTGCGCGACACCACGGCGCCCATGCACGAGGGCGTGTGCGACGAGGAGCCCCCGGCGGCCGCGGTCATGTCGACCGGCGTGTTCCGCGAGGAGCCTCGCCCCGACTACCTCAGCCTGTACCGCGAGAAAGTGGCCGCGGCCACCGCGGGGAAACGGAGCGGCCTGTGAAAGACCCGGTGCAGGTCAGGTTCAGCGGCGCGGGAGGTCAGGGTCTCATCACGGCGGGTGTGATCCTGGCGGAGGCCGCGATGCTCGACGGTCGCAACGTGGTGCAGACGCAGACCTACGGCCCCGAGGCACGCCTGGGATCGTGCAAGTCGGAGGTTATCGTCTCCGCGGGCACGATCGCCTACCCGGAGGTGACGGTGCCCGACGTGCTTCTGTGCATGTCCGCCGAGGCGGCGCGGAAGTACATGCCCAAGGCCCGGCACGACACCGTGGTCATCGTCGATTCCACGAACATCGGGCCGGAGATCACGGGGCCCGGGCACCTGGTGCGGATGCCCATCACCGAGGCGGCGGTGAAGGTGGGGAGCAAGGTTGTGGCGAACACGGTGGCCTTGTGCGCCCTGAACACCGTGGTACCGGTGGTGTCGCGCGAGAGCCTCATGGCGGCGATCGCGGCCCGCGTGCCGGCCAAGTTCCGCGACCTCAACAAGCGCGCGGGCGAGGCCGGTGAACGTCTTGCGACCGAATCCCTCGCGGGGCAGAGCCTGCCCCAGTGATTGATTTGATCGGCCGGTCCACGCTGCGCGTGTAATTGCGGAATGCCCTTTCGCCGGGACGGTTCTGCGGCGTGCACGGACCGGAACGGACGCCGGCGACCGTTCCACGGCGCGCGGTACCATCGGGCATGAGACGAACGCTGATCGCGTTGCTGTGCGTGGCCGCGTGGGCGCCGGGCTGGGCCAAGGGACAATCCGCGGCGCCGCCGGTGCGAAATGCGCAAGTGCGCGTGGAATGGCTGGGAACCGACGCGTGCTGGTTCCGTCACGAGCGCGAGGGGGGACGCTCGGAATACGTCCGCGTGGACCTTGCCACGGGCGCTCGATCATCCCTGTTCGACGTTGCTCGGCTTGCCGCGGCGATCGCGGAACACACCGGCGCTGCCGCGGACGCCTCCGCCCTCCCGATCGAGAGCATGACGGTGGCCGGCGATCGGCTGGTGTTCTTGATGAGCGATCGGCCGGAGGTGCTCGCGTGCGACCTCGGCACGTACCGGCTCTCGGTCGCGGCACCGACTGACCTCGGCGCGTTGCGGTTGGCCGTGGAACCGGAGGTGCGCCGGAGCCGGGACGGGGGAGGCTCCTCGGGCCTCCTCGTCGTGAACGCGACACAGGGTCCCGTGTCGCTGGTGTGGATCGACGGCTCGGGCGGCAAGCATCCGTACGCGAAGATCCAGCCGGGCGCCTCGCATCGCCAGCACACCTACGCCGGTCACGCGTGGTCCTTTGAGGGACCGGACGGGAAGACTATCGGCGCCGTTCGCGCGGCACGCGACCCACGCATCGTGGTGCTGGACGGGACCGCGCCCCCATCGCTGAAAGCAAAGCCAGGCGACGCTCCCGAAGATGACGACGTCGATGTGGCGACCGCTCGTGCCAAGCCGCGCGATCCTGCTGTTTCTCCGGACGGGTCGCGGGCCGTCATCTTCCGAGAGTTCAACGCGGGCGTGCGGGATACCTCTACCGGCGCCGAAGTCTTGGTGACCACAGACGGAGGCGCGGCCAATGCCTACGGCGGCCCCGTCCTCTGGTCGCCCGACGGTTCGAAGGCCGTGGTGTTCGAACGAACCAAGGGCGAGGACCGCAAGGTTTACTACGTGGAATCCTCGCCTCGCGATCAGCTTCAGCCCAAGCTGCACTCGTACGACTACCCCAAGCCCGGCGACGCCATACCGCAGAGCAAGCCGCGGCTACTGGACGCGGCGTCGGGCCGGCTGGTGCCCGTGTCGGAAGAATTGTTTCAGAACCCGTGGAGTATCGATGACATTCGGTGGGACGCGGATTCCTCGCGGTTTACGCTGCTCTACAACCAGCGTGGACATCAGGTGATGCGCGTGGTGGCGGTGGATGCTCGGTCGGGCGAGGCAAGGGCAATCATCGAAGAGACCTCGCCGACGTTCATAGATTACTCGCAGAAGACGTTCAAGCACGACGTCCCGACGACCGGCGAGATCATCTGGGCGTCGGAGCGCGACGGGTGGAATCACCTGTATCTCATCGACGGCCGTACCGGCGCCGTCAAGAACCAGATCACCTCCGGCCCGTGGGTGGTGCGGGGCGTGGACCGCGTGGACGATGAACACCGCCAGGTCTGGTTCCGCGCATGCGGGATCGTCCCGGGGCAGGACCCGTACCTCGTCCATTTCGCGCGGGTGAACTTCGACGGCTCGGGATTCACGCTGCTCACCGCGGGGGACGGCACGCACGCGATCTCGTACTCTCCCGATCGGAAGTTCATCGTGGATCAGTACTCTCGCGTTGACATGCCCCCCGTCACGGAGGTCCGGCGCGTGGCCGACGGCTCACTGGTGGCCGAGTTGGACCGTGCCGATGCGTCCGGGCTCGAAGCTTCGGGTCGCCGGATGCCCACTCCCTTTGTGGCCAAGGGCCGCGACGGGCGGACCGACATCTACGGCATGATCCTCTGGCCCAAGGGCTTTGACCAGAACCGGAAGTATCCGGTGATCGAGTCGATCTACGCCGGGCCACACGGGGCCCACGTCCCGAAGGGCTTTCAGCAGGGCTACGGGCCGCAGGAGCTGACCGACCGCGGCTTCATAGTCGTGATGATCGACGGCATGGGGACCAACTGGAGGAGCAAGGCTTTCCACGATGTGTGCTGGAAGAACATCGGTGACGCGGGTTTCCCGGACCGGGTCGCGTGGATCAGGGCCGCGGCACAGAGATTCCCGCAGATGGACCTCGACAATGGCGGACGCGGCGTGGGCATCTACGGCGGCTCGGCGGGCGGTCAGAACGCGATGCGGGCCCTTATCGACCACCACGATTTCTACAAGGTCGCGGTCGCGGATTGCGGGTGTCACGACAACCGAATGGACAAGATCTGGTGGAACGAGGCGTGGATGGGATGGCCGGTCGGGCCCGAGTACGAGGCCAGCAGCAACGTGGCCCAGGCGAAGAAGCTCGAGGGGAAGCTGCTGCTGATGGTGGGGGAGATGGACGAGAACGTCGACCCGGCCTCCACCATGCAGGTGGTCGACGCCCTGGTGCGGGCGGACAAGGACTTTGACATGCTGGTGATCCCGGGCGCGGGGCACGGCTCGGCCGAGACGCCGTACGGGCGTCGGCGGCGGATCGACTACTTCCTCAAGAACCTCAAGGGGGAGTGATATGCGGTGCCTGCGCGGTCGGGCATGAATTGAACCGTTACCATCTCCACGCGTGAAGAATCGCGATGTTCCGCACATACCGGTCCTGCTCGAGCCCGTGCTGCGAGTGATTGCGCCCAAACCGGGCCAGGTGATCGTCGACTGCACGCTGGGACTGGGCGGGCATTCGGCGGCGATTCTCGAGCGCATCAAGCCTGAGGGGCGGCTCATCGGGATCGACTTCGACCCGGCGAACATTGCCGCGGCACGCTGGCGGCTGGAGCGAACCCGCGGGAAGTTCGATCTGTTCCATACGAACTTCGCAGGCCTTCCCACGGTGCTCGGCAGGGCGGGCTTGGAACGGGTCGACGCCGTGCTGGCCGATGTCGGTGTCGCGAGCACGCAGATCGACGATCCCGCTCGCGGATTTTCCTACCGCCGTCCCGGCCCGCTCGACATGCGAATGGACCCGACACGCGGCCAGCCCGCATCGGCGCTGGTGAACCGCATGAGCGAGTCCGAACTCGCCGCGGCGCTCCTCGAACTCGGTGACGAGACTGACGCGCCGAAGATCGCCCGACTGATCATCGAGCGCCGCGCGACGAAGCCCATCACCACGACCGAAGACCTCATGGCCATAGTTTGCGAAGCACGCGACTTCACGATCGAGCGCGGCGCGGGCGCCAAGCTCCACCCGGCGGCACGGACCTTCCAGGCTCTCCGAATCCTCGTGAACCGGGAGCTTGCCAACCTGGACCGGCTGCTGGCGGTCATTCCCGATGTCCTGAAGCCAGGAGGGGTCGCGGCGGTCATCAGTTTTCACAGCGGGGAAGACCGAAGGGTGAAGGGCGCGTTCCGCGAGGGGGTGCGCGCCGGCACCTATTCGGAGGCGAGTGGCGAGCCGATCACCGCGGACGAGGCAGAGCAAAGGACAAACCCCCGATCACGCTCCGCCAAGCTCCGATGGGCAAGGCTCGCGCGCTGAGCAGACTCTGTTCCGCGGTGCCTTGCTGGGTCCTGTAATCTGCCGCCGGGGGGGCGGGATCAAGCTCCGGCAACCGGAATGAACGGCATGCTCTCGAACCTGACGAGCCGCCGGGGCGATATACTCATCTGTCGGATGCGCAGCAAAGCCGCCCATCTCGTGCTCGCGTTGATGTGCCTGTTGGGCCAGGCGCTGATGGTGGGTATTCCTCCCGGGTCGTCGTGGTGCTTGGGCTGCGAGGAAGCGGCCCCCGCGCGGATGGCGGTTCCTGACGCTCCCGCCTGCTGCTGCCGCGCCCCGCACGAATTCCTCGATCGGGTCCAAGCGGCGGGCTCCGGACCATGCCAGGCCGCGCAGCACTCTCGCGGCGGCAACTCCAGTCGCTGCTGCCTGCAATTGTCCAGCCATTCTGATCCGCAGAGGTTCGAGCCGCGACAATCGGTCAAAGCCCAGATTCGGCTGCTGATTGTCTCGCTGCCGATCATCTTCTTCGACCAGGCGGCGTTGATGCCTGCCGATTCGTCTGGGTCCGGCTGGGTCGCACGTAGGCCGCACTGCGAACAGGCAGGCATTGCGACCACGCGCCTCCTGATCTAGGGGGCACTGCGCGCTCATCACATCGCAGGATCGCCCCGGCGCAGTCCGGGCATCGATCTCGGGTGAGCGGCGCCGGGTGTTCTCCTTTCCTCCACAATTCAGACCAAGCTTCGCGGCTGTCCTCCGACCTTCTGGGGGCGGCGGCGTTCGGAGCCTCACGCGTGCATCGACGATGGCGAAAGCTGTGCCTGGGCCTTTGCGCCGCGAGCGGTCTGGCGGGTTGCCAGACTTACCAGTCCGAACCTCTCGACCTGCCCGCTCATCGGACCGAGTGGCTCGGTCGCGATCCTGCCGCGCCGGGCGTCCGCGAATTCGCCGCTCGCCTCGCGGCGGAGGGCATGGCGGACGCTCGCCCGTTCGACCTTTCCGACGGCCTTGATCTGCGCGAGGCCGAGGCGATCGCACTTTTCTACAACCCCGATCTGCGCATCGCCCGACTCCGCGTCGGTGTGACCGCCGCGACGGTCGAGAACTCCGGGTTGTGGGCCGACCCGACCCTTGCGGTGGACACCATGCGGATTCTCCAAAGCGTGGACGAGCCGTGGAAGATCTTCGCCAGTGTCGGCTTCACACTCCCGATCTCGGGGCGGTTGGGCGCCGAAACTGCCCGGGCTGGCGCTGAGCACGCCGCGGAACTGGCGCGCGTCGCGGCGGAGGAATGGAACGTCCGCGTGTCCCTGCGGGAAGCCTGGGCGACATGGTCGGCGGCTTCGGCCAAGGCGGTGGCGACCAAGGATTTCATGCGGCGGCTCGACCGCGTGGTCGGGATCGCCGAGCAGCTTCGAGCGGCGGGGGAGCTGAGCGCCTCAGAATCCAGGCCGTTCCTCGTCGAACGCGCCACCCGCCGCGCCGACCTTCGCGCTCTTGAGGGCGAGGTGGCGGCGGGAGAACTCACGATCAAATCACTCATGGGCTTGGCGCCGACGGCCGCGCTCACGCTCACTCCCGCGATCGGAACGAGCACCAGGGGCGGCGCCGAGGCGATCACACCCGACTGTCCCGCGATGCTCGTGGCCGCGGCAGAGTACGAGGTCTCGGAGCGGGCTCTGGCGCTCGAGATCCGAAAGCAGTACCCGGACCTGACCATCGGTCCCGGGTACGCCAGCGAACAGGACGTGCCGGAAGCGTTGCTCAGCCTGTCGCTCCCCTTGCCGGTGCTCAACGCCAACCGGCAGGCCATCGCCGAAGCTCGCGCCAGGAGAGCGCTCGCACGCGTCGCGTTCGATGCCGCGTACGAGCGACTGAGCGGTCAACTCGCGGTCGCGCGGGCGAAGTACGAGGCGGCGATTGCCCAGCGGGAGCAGCTCGAATCCGAGGTGGTGCCGCTGGTCGATTCACAGTTCGACGAGGCCACCAAGATCGCCGAACTCGGCGAGGTGAACACGCTGATGCTTCTCGACACGCTCACGCGCCAGTACGAGGCCAAGCTGCGAGTGGTTGACGCTCGTCTGGCGGAATCAATGGCGATGACGCGCGAGCAGGAACTGACCGGGCCGCCGGGCACGTCGAACATCACCGATGGAGACTCGGCAGCCGCGGGCGGCAAAGGGGGGACGCGATGAACTCGAATGCTCCGAATCTCTCGTCCCTTTCCCGCGGAGCGTCCGCGGTCCCTGAAACCATGCCTCGGCCGAGGTCGCGATGGAAAACGCGCGTCCTGATCCCTTCGCTGCTGTTCGTCGCTGTCGCCGGGTTGTTCGGCTATGTGGCCCGATCCGCCCTGTGGCCCGTTGTCGACGTGTGGGTGGTGCCGGTCGTTGTCAAGCCCGGCGCTGCGTCCGCGGCTTCTCCCGAGCCGGGGCCCGATGGTGCGGCGCACGGCGCGCCGGTTCTCGCCCAGGCGCCCGGCTGGATCGAGGCCGATCCCTACTTCATCAGCGTTCCCGCGCTCACCGAGGGGGTGATCCGGGAGGTGCTGGTGCTTGAGGGCCAGCGGGTCGAGGCGGGCCAGGTCGTCGCTCGCATGGTCGACGAGGACGCCCGGCTCGAGGTTGAGCGAGCCAACGCGGAACTCGCCGAACGCCGGGCCGATGTGGATCGTGCCAGGGCCGCGCTCGACGCCGCGCTGGCCCGGGCCCAGGAGGTCCGCGACGAGGTCGTGCGCAAGCGAGATCTGGTTGCCGCGGGCGGTATTTCCGAGGGTCAGTTTGCACGGCTGGAGTTTCGGCTCCAAAGCATGGAGCGCGAGGCGCAGTCCGCCAAGGCCGCGGTGGCCGCCGCGGAAGCCGCGGTGCGCACGCACCTGGTGGCGTGCGAGCAAGCGGACCTGGCGCTGCAACGCACCGAGATCCGATCGCCGGCCGCGGGCGTGGTGATGTCACGGTCGGTCGAACCCGGCAGCCGGATTTCGATGGGCGCCCGGTCCGGCGACGGCGCGAGCGGCATGGCGGGGGCTGTGGTTCGGCTCTTTGACCCGGCGAAGCTGCAGGTCCGCGTGGACGTACCCCTGGCCGACTTTGCCAAGATCGGCGTGGGCACGCCCGCCCAAGTCTCCACCGAGACGCTCCCGGACCGAACGTTCAAGGGCGTCGTGAAGCGGATCGTCCAGGAAGCCAACATCCAGCGGAACACCGTGCAGGTCAAGGTGGCGATCGAGGACCCCGACCCGACGCTCAAGCCGGAGATGCTCACCAGGGTGCGGTTTTATCCTCCACCGCACAAGATGGCGGCGGGTGCGCCGGTCTCCGTGTCCGCCCCCCCTACGGACTCGAGCCTGCGGCTTCTGGTCCCGGCGTCGGCCCTGTCGGACGGTCACCACGACAAGGCGAGCGTCTGGCTCGTCGACCAGTCGTCTGCCCGGGACGGCCCGGTGGCGGTCCGCAGAGAAGTAACGCTCGCGGGCAGCGCGGCCGGTGGCCCGGACGGCCTCACCGAAGTCCTTGAGGGGTTGCGACCGGCCGATCGGCTCGTGATCGACGCCCCCGCGGGGATTCGGGCGGGCGCACGACTTCGAATTCTCGGCGAGGGCAACCCGCCGGCTCGTTCGGGAGGAAACCCCTGATGGCTACTGCACCGTCGATCGAATGCCGCCAGCTCACCAAGACGTACAAGAAGGGTGATGCCACCATCACGCCGCTGCACGAGCTTGATCTCGACGTCGAGCCAGGCGAGTTTCTCGCGCTCATGGGCCCTTCCGGCAGCGGCAAGACAACCCTGCTCAACATAATTGCGGGGATCGACCGACCCACGGGCGGCACCTGCCGCGTGGGAGGAGTGGACATCACCTCCCTGTCGCGCGGCAAGCTCGCGGACTGGCGCAGCGACACCATCGGGTACATCTTCCAGCTGTACAACCTGGTGCCGGTGCTCACCGCATACGAGAACGTCGAGCTGCCGCTGCTGCTCCACAAGCTCTCGTCTCGCGACCGGCACGCCCGCGTCGCCTCGGCGCTGCAGCTGGTCGGGATCGCCGACCGGCACGATCACTTCCCGCGTCAGCTCTCGGGCGGTCAGGAGCAGCGCGTCGCGATCGCGCGGGCGATCGTCACCGACCCCAAGGTGATTGTCGCCGACGAACCGACCGGCGATCTCGACGCCGAATCGGCCGGTTCGATCATGGACCTGCTCACGCGGCTGACGAGCGAGCTCGGCAAAACGCTGATCATGGTCACGCACGACGCCAAGTGCGCGGCTCACGCCCGCCGCACACTTCATCTTGAGAAGGGCCGCCTGGTCGAGGCCGGCGCCCTGGCCCACTCGGCCCCCTGATCCTCACCCTGCCCCGGAGACCGCCGTGCTCTCACCCAAGTTCATCCCGCTCACTCTCAAGCAGGTCTGGCGGCACCGTACCCGCAGCGCCCTCACCGTCGCGGGCGTGACCGTGGCCATGTTCCTGTTCGTCGCGGTCCAGACGCTCCAGCGCGCGGTGGGAGAAGCGACCAGCGTCGCGGCCACCGACAGCACGCTCGTGGTCTACCGCGAGAACCGGTTCTGTCCTGCCACCAGCCGCCTTCCCGAGTACTACGGCGGGCGCATCGCCAAGGTCCCAGGCGTCGTGAGCGTCATCCCGATGAAGATCGTCGTGAACAACTGCAGGGCCAGTCTCGACGTCATCACGTTCCGCGGTGTGCCAGGTGACGACATCGCGCGGGTGTCGGCCAAATGGGAGATCCTGTCGGGCTCGATCGCGGAGTGGCAGAAGCGGTCCGACGCAGCGCTGGTGGGCGAACGCCTCGCGGCGCGCCGGGGATTCAAGGTTGGTCAGTCGTTCGATTCGTCGGGCGTGACGGTCACGATCGCGGGGATCGTCCGTTCGACGGAACCGCAGGACCAGAACGTGGCGTACGTGCACCTGGACTTCCTCCAGCGGTCCGCGTCCCGGGGCGGCGTCGGCGTGGTCACGCAATTCAACATCAAAGTAGACGACCCGGCCCGCGCACCGGCGGTCGCGGCGGCCATCGATGCGGAGTTTCGCTCCGAGGCCGACCCGACCACCACGCGCGCGGAGAAGGCGTTCGTGGCCCAGGCCGGCTCCGACATCGTCGAGATCGTGGGGTTCACGAAGTACCTCGGGTGGGGGTGCCTTGCCGCGGTCCTGGCGCTGGTGGCCAACGCCATCGTGCTGAGCGTGCAGGACCGCATCAAGGAGCACGCCGTGCTCCAGACCCTCGGGTTCCGGAGCGGTCTCATCGCGCGGCTCATCGTGTCGGAGGGGGTCATCATCGGGGTGATCGGCGGCGTCATCGGCACGCTCGCGGCGACGGCGTTCGTGCGGTACGGTCAGTTCAGCCTCTCGACCGAAGGGCTCAGCATCAACGTCGCGCCGGACGCACAGGTGATCGTGCTCGGCCTTGCGATCTCGGCCGGGGTCGGTGTTCTGGCGGGCTTGGTCCCCGCGTGGCAGGCCGGGCGAC
The DNA here is from genome assembly GCA_044223975.1 of Phycisphaerales bacterium. Taxonomy (GTDB): domain Bacteria; phylum Planctomycetota; class Phycisphaerae; order Phycisphaerales; family UBA1924; genus CAZCPB01. The sequence continues at coordinate 303,177 of JBGALI010000001.1, forward strand.
GCGAGATCGCGTCGTGCTTCCGGGCGGTTTGAACGAGGCACACAACCATGCGGCTCCTCCCCTTTGACTACTCCGTCCGAAACCTGGGCCGATCCCGCCCGCGCCTCGTGCTCAGCGTGCTCGGCAGCGCGCTCGTGGTGATCCTCGTGCTCGCGGCGGCGGCGTTCGTTCGCGGCATGAACCGTTCGATCCGCACGACGGGCGGCGAGCACAACGCCGTCCTGCTCAGCGCCGGCAGCGAGGAGAGCGTGGAGCGAAGCGAGGTCGAAGCGGCGGCCCCGGGTGTGCTCGAGGCCAGCGTCCGTGGCGTCCGCTCCTCCGGCGGGGTTGCGTACGTGTCGCCGGAGGTGCACGTGCAGCTCCCGGTTCGAACGGTCGATGGTGGCGGCAGGCACCCCGTTGTTGTCCGCGGGGTCACGCCGCCGGCGACACTCGTCCACGACCAGGTCCAGATCATCGAAGGACGGTTCCCGCTGGCGGGCAACGACGAGATCATGGTGGGACGGGCGGTTCCCGACGCGATCGGCGTTCCCGCCGCAGAACTCGCCGTGGGGAAGGCGGTCCTGATCGACAAGCGACCGTGGACCATCGTGGGGAAGTTCGTCGCCCCGGGCACGGTGGTCGAGGCAGAAATCTGGGCCGCGCTGACGGACGTGAAGGCGGCGACCAAGCGTGAAACGATCTCGTGCATCGTGGTCACGCTCGAACCCGGCGTCGCCGAGTTCGCCGACATCGCCGCGTTCGTCAAGACCAGGCCCGACCTGGAACTCGCCACCATGCCCGAGCGGGAGTACTACGCCAAGCTCGCGGCGTTCTTCGGGCCGGTCCGCATCGTCGCGTGGGTGACGGCGGGCCTCATCGGCATCGGCGGGCTGTTCGGCGGGCTGAACACGATGTACGCCGCGTTCGCGTCGCGCGTGCGTGAGTTGGGAACGCTCCAGTCGATGGGGTACCGTCGGAGTTCGATTGTCGTCAGCCTCGTGCAGGAATCGATGATCGCGACAGCGGCGGGGGCGTTGATCGCCTGTGCCGTGGGAGTGCTCCTCCTCGACGGGCTCACCGTCCGATTTTCGATGGGCGCCTTTGGCTTGCTGGTCGATCCGACGGTGGTGGGGGTGGCGTTGGCGGCGGGCCTGGCGCTGGGGCTGCTGGGAGCGCTCCCGCCGGCGTGGAGATGTCTGCGAATGGAGATTCCGCTCGCGTTGAAGGCCGTGTAGTGAAAGAGTGACCCGCAACCCTTCAGGGAGTTGACCATGTCGAAGTGCCGTTTTTCATCCGTTCGATTCTGTGCCATCGCGCTACTCGTCGGCCTGCCGGTGGTCGGATGCGAGAGCAAAGAAGCCAAGCCCGCGGGAGGAAAGGTGACGACCGCCACACCGCCGGCCAGCCTTCCTGGCGGGTTTTTCCTTGCCGCCGCGCCCGCCGACGCCAAGACCGTGGAGGAAGTCAAGAAGACCGCCAAGGCGGGCGACACCGTGGCGCTGCGCGGACGGGTGGGCGGAAGCAAGGAGCCGTTCGTCGCGGGCCGGGCCGTCCTGACGCTGATGGGCCCCGGATTGGCCGCGTGCTCGGACGATCCGGGAGATAAGTGCCCGACGCCCTGGGACTACTGCTGCGAGAACAAGAAAGACATCGGTGAACACGCCGCGACGGTGCAGGTGACGGACGCATCCGGCGCACCACTCAAGGCCGACCTCAAAGGACAGGGTGGCATCAAGGAACTCTCCGACCTGATCGTGGTGGGCAAGGTCTCGATGGCCGATGGGAACGTGCTCATCGTCAACGCGACCGGCGTGTTCGTGGCCAAGCCGTAGGCAACGGGGAAACGGAAGGCCGGGCCGTCCGCATGCGGTATACTCGCGCGCATGACGCTTTCGGGCGCAACACGCCGTTGGGTGCTGGGGGTGGCGCTCGCGGCGCTCCACTCGACATCGGCACGCGCCGCCCCGCCGGAGGGCGAGCGTGCGGCCGGACCAATCCCCGTCGATTTTGGGAGAGACGTCCGCCCCGTGCTCGCCGACCGGTGTTTCCGATGTCACGGCCCGGATGAAGGCTCGCGCAAGCGCGGGCTTCGCCTGGACACCCAGGAGGGATCTCGCGCGATCCTGAAAGATGGGACGCGCGCCATCGTTCCCGGCGATGCCGGCGCGAGCGAAGCGGCGCGGCGGGTTCTGTCGGACGACCCCGACGAGGTGATGCCGCCGCCGGAGATGAACAAGCCGCTGAGCGCCGAGCAGAAGCTCGCCCTGGTGGACTGGATCAGGTCCGGCGCCGAGTACACGCCGCATTGGGCGTTCGTGCCGCCGCGGGCGAGCACGCCCGTGCCCGTGCGGCACGGCGATTGGGCTCGAGATACCGTGGACACGTTTGTTCTGGCGCGCCTCGAGCACGAAGGGCTCGCGCCCGCGCCCGAGGCGGATCGGGCAACGCTCCTTAGGCGCGTGGCGCTCGCGCTCACGGGGCTCCCACCCACGCCGGACGAGGTCGCGGAATTCATCGCCGATCAGTCGTCCGGCGCCTACGAGACGCGGGTGGACCGCCTGCTCGCGTCGCCACGCTTCGGTGAGCGACTGGCGGCGGAGTGGCTCGACGTGGCCCGCTTCGCCGACACGTACGGCTACCAGTCCGACTGGGAATGCCGTGTGTGGCCTTGGCGCGACTGGCTCATCGCCGCGTTCAACTCGAACATGCCCTATGACGAGTTCCTGCGCGAGCAGATCGCGGGGGACCTGATCCCGGGCGCGACGCGCGACCAGAAGCTCGCGACGGCGTTCAACCGCCTGCACCGCCAGACCAACGAGGGCGGGTCGATCGATGCGGAGTTCAGGCAGGAGTACATCTCCGACCGGGTGCACACGTTCGGCACCGCGTTCCTCGGCCTCACGGTGGAGTGCGCCCGCTGCCACGACCACAAGTACGACCCGGTCTCGCAGCGCGACTATTACAGCCTCGGCGCGTTCTTCGGCGCCATCGACGAGTCGGGGACGTACCCCTACTCCACGCCCGCCGTCCCGCGCCCGGCCATGAGACTGGCCACGACGGAGCAGCAGGCCGCGCTGGCACGCCTTGACAGTGCGGTAGTCGATGCCGAGCGAGCCCAGCGTGCGGTGCGCGAATCTCGTGCCGATCTGTTCCACGCGTGGCTGGCGAGCCAGCCGGTGGTGAAACTCGTGCCGCCCGTCCGCCACTTTCCTCTGGAGGGCGAGATCGACGGGCCCGTGGGCAAGGCCACGGCCCTCGACGGAGACACCGGCCCGTCCTTCAAGGATGTGCCCGCGTTCCGCCGCTGTGATCCGTTCAGTCTGTCGCTGCGGATGCGTTGCCCCGACCGTAAGGAGCGAGCCACGGTCATCCACACGAGCGCGTTCACCATCGAGTCCGACCAGCAGGGCTACCAGCTCATGCTCAAGGACGGTCGCCTGTGCTGGGAGATCATCCACGACTGGCCGGGCTCGGCCGCGGCCATCCGCACGGTGGGGGACTTCCCCCTCGACCGTTGGGTGCACGTCGCGGTGACGTACGACGGATCGTCGCGGGCGGAGGGGATGCGGATCTACCTCGACGGTGTGCTGACGCCCTCGGAGATCGTCCGGGATCACCTCGACGGTCCGTCCACGGTCCATTCGTTCCAGGTCGGCTTCCGCGACCGCGACGTCGGATTCAAGGGCGGCGCGGCGTGCGATCTCAGTGTGTTCGACCGTGCCCTCGGGGCAGCCGAGGTCGCGGAACTGGTCCGCCCGGGTGCGCTGGCCGATCGCGTAGCTGGAGCGGATCGCCCGGAGGAGAGCGGCGATCTTTGGGAGGTGTTCTCGCGAACCGTCGACCCCGAGTGCGTGTCGGCCGCCAAGCGGGTCCGTGACGCTCGGGCTGCTCAGCAGGATCTCCTGGAGTCGATCCCGGAGATCATGGTCATGGAAGAGACGCCGTTCCCGCGTTCTGCATACGTGCTGACGCGGGGAAGCTATGACCAGCCGGACCTCACTCGCCCGGTGTTTCCCGACCGCGCCATCGACGCGCTGCTGGCGTTCGATCCGTCGTGGCCGCGGAACCGACTGGGCCTTGCCGCGTGGGCGACCGATCGGCGGAATCCGCTTGTATCGCGCGTCGCGGTCAACCGGCTGTGGGCGATCTGCTTCGGGCGGGGACTCGCACCGACGCTCGAGAACCTCGGTACCCAGGGAGAATTGCCCACGCACCAGGCCGTGCTCGACACCCTTGCCGCCGACTTCGCGTCCGGAGGCTGGGACCTCAAAGGGATGCTCCGGAGGATCGTGCTCTGCTCGACGTTCCGCCAGAACTCGGACCTGACGCGTGAAAAGCTCGCGACGGACCCCCAGAACGCGCTCCTCTCCCGCGGCCCGTCATTCCGGCTATCGGCCGAGGCCTTGCGCGACCAGGCCTTGTTCGCGTCCGGATTGCTGGTCGAGAAGGTCGGCGGTCCGAGCGTGAAGCCATGGCAGCCGCCGGGGATCTGGGAGGATGCGGGCGCGAGCATCCAGCGCGGCTACGTCCCCGACACGGGCGACAACGCGCACCGGCGCAGCCTCTATACGTTCCGCAAGCGCACCGCGCCTCCGCCCAACATGCTCGCGTTCGACGCCGGCAGCCGCGAGCAGTGCCTTGCTCGCCGCCTCCCGACCAACACCCCGCTCCAGCCCCTGGTCGTGATGAACGATCCGGTGTTCTTCGAGTGCGCCCGGGGGCTGGCGCTCCGGGCGGCCACGGAAGTCGGCGATGATTCCGAGCGGCGCATCCATCGGGTGTTTGAGCTGTTGACATCGCGCGCGCCTCGGCAGGCGGAGTTACGGGCGCTCCGTGCCCTCTACGACGAACAGGTGATCGCCTTCCGCGCTGAAGTGGCGGACGCCAAGGCCGTGCTTGCGACCCACGCCCCCGACCCGTCCCTGGCGGCGTTGACTCTGGTGTGCTCGACCGTCCTCGCGTCCGATGCCGTGGTGACCAGCCGTTAGGAGGAGTGCAGCCGTGAACCCGGGGTGCGAGCACTTGATGGGGCTGACGCGCCGGCACTTCCTCGGAGCTTCAGCGCTCGGGCTAGGAGGCGTCGCGCTGGGGGCCATCCTCGGTTCTGAGCAACGACACGCCCTCCAGAGCAGAGCGCCGAGCGGACCCTCCGCTCCTCCTGTGCCGGGCGTTCCGCACTTTGCTCCCAAGGCCAAGCGCGTCATCTACCTCTTCCAATCCGGGGGGCCGTCGCAGTTCGAGACGTTCGATCCCAAGCCGCTCCTTCGCGATCAGCACGGCAAACCCCTGCCCGACTCGGTTCGTCAGGGTCAACGCCTTACCGGGATGAGCGGAAACCAAGCGGTGCTGCCCCTGGCGGGCTCGTTCACCGGCTTCAAACGTCACGGAACCTGCGGCGCGTGGGTCAGCGACCTCTTGCCGCACACGGCGAGAATGGTCGACGACCTCTGCATCATCACCACGATGTTCACCGAGGCGATCAACCATGATCCGGCGATCACGTTCTTCTGCACGGGTTATCAGCAGCCGGGAAGGCCGTCCATGGGCGCGTGGCTCTCGTACGGCCTGGGCAGCATCAACGCCAACCTGCCCGCGTTCATCGTGCTGGTCTCGAAGGACGCCGCCCGCGACCAGCCCCTGTACTCGCGCCTCTGGGGCCCAGGCTTTCTGCCCAGCGAGCACCAGGGTGTGCAGTTCCGGTCCGGGAAGGAGCCCGTCCTCTACCTGACCAACCCCGAAGGCGTCTCGCCGCACGCGCGCCGATCGATGCTCGATGCGCTCGGAACGCTCAACGCCGATCAGGCGGCGCACACCCTCGACCCCGAGGTCAGCACCCGCATCGCTCAGGCCGAGATGGCCTACCGCATGCAGACCAGCGTCCCCGAGGCGACCGCCCTCGACGGAGAGCCCGACGAGGTGTTCGATCTTTACGGCCCCGAATCACGCAAGCCCGGCACCTACGCCTCCAACTGCATCCTCGCCCGCAGGATGATCGAACGCGGCGTCCGGTTCGTGCAACTCTTTCACCAAGGCTGGGACCAGCACGGCAACCTCCCGAGCGAAATCGCGCGCCAGTGCGCCCAGACCGATCAGCCCTCGGCGGCGCTGGTTGCCGACCTCAAGCGTCGCGGCCTGCTCGACGACACGCTCGTCGTGTGGGGCGGAGAGTTCGGGCGCACCGCGTATTGCCAGGGGAAAATGACGGATACGTCGTACGGGCGCGACCATCACCCGCGCTGCTTCTCCGTCTGGATGGCCGGGGGTGGCGTCAAGCCCGGACTCACATGGGGCCGGACCGACGACTACGGCTACAACATCCTCGACGGGGGCGTGCACGTGCACGACCTCCACGCCACCATGCTGCACCTCTTGGGACTCGACCACGAGCGGTTGACGTACCGCTTCCAGGGACGCGACTTCCGGCTCACCGATGTGTTCGGCAAGGTGGTGCGCGGCGTGATCGCCTGAGCGGGCCCGCGACGGAACGAAACAGGGCGTGCGCCGGGTTCGGCGCACGCCCATAAGGATCGCACGAAGCGGACGGCCGACGGGCTCACTCGCCCTTGTCGGCGCTGGCCTGGGCGCTCTTCGACGTCGCGCTGCGCAACTGGGTGAGCAGCGGCGCATCCTTGAATTTCGCGTTCGCCTCGGCGACCTGGCCCGCGGGAAGGCGAGTGAGGTCAAGCCGCACGAGCAGCGTCCGCCGACCCTCGGCGCTGATCGAGGTCACTTCAAAGATGTAATGGTCGTTGTCGCTCATCGTGAACGACTGCTCCACCTTGTACTGCTTGGCGTCTTTCGTGAACGAACCCGAGAGCGTTGCCGAGCCGTCGGTGCAACCGCTCGAGTTCGCGGCCGCGGTGAGCGTGGACTTCGAGTAGCTGTCGACCCAGGAACCCGAGATGCCCGAATTGCTCAGGCGGACGACCGACGCTCCCTCAAAGGCCTTGGCGAACGCCATGCCCGTGAGGCACGAGGCCAACGAACGGCCATTGTCCTCCACTTTGTTGGAGGCGCTGATCACCGAGGCCGAGTTGAAGCCGTCGGTGCCGCGCACCTGGACCTGGCCTTCCCACTCGCCGGCCAGACGCTGCAGAAGCTGCTGGGCGCCGCTGGTGTCGGTCGACTTCTGCACGTTCACCACGCCCTTGGCGTGATTCTGCGACGGGGTCTGGGTCTGGGGGTGGGACTGGGAACGCGATGGAGACTGGCCGGCCTGCTGCGCCAGTGCGCCCGCCGCCGTGACCATCGCCGCGCTGCATGCAATTCCAATGCAAATCCGGTTCATGCGATCCCTCCTGCGTGCCGGCGGCAATCACGGACGCGGAGCGCGCCCGGTGTGCCGCGGATGCTCCCTAGCCGATCGGCATCGCCCCGGGGCTGGTGTCGTAAATGCGTGACTTGCATGAAGTTACGCAGCTTTCCGGAGCGTCATGGTCGGCGCCGGCAGCGCGGCCCGCACAGCGTGCCGTTCGCCCAATCGCACACCGTGAGGATTATCAGGCCACGGCCTGAACGCTGCGGACCTCGGGAACGTGCGTCTTCAGGTTGCGCTCGATCCCCATCTGGAGGGTGATCGTGCTCGAAGGGCATCCGACGCACGCCCCGTGCAGGCGGATCTGCACCACTCCGTCGGGGGTGATCCCGACCAGTTCAAGATCGCCTCCGTCGGCCTGAACCGCCGGACGGATGAGATTGATCACCTTCTCGACCCGGACCTTGACATCAGACCCGTGGTCCTGAGGGGCTGAGCTGGAGTTGGCGTGCGGCATGGCTGCTTCCATCATAGATCGGAATCCCGGCCGCGCGGGCGGCCTCGCGATCACCAGAATCGCTCGGCCGTTGCCGCTCCCGTAGACTTGGCGCATGGCTCATCGGCACGCGATTTTCGGCGGGATCACGGCGGGGGTGATCGTTCTGGCGTCGGTAGGCGGCAGCGGTTGCGGTTCGGGGACCAAGCCCGTGAGTTCCACGCCGCTCGCCGACGCCAAGAGCGGCGAACTTACCGAAGCGGAACGCAAGGCCGCGGCCGAACGTGCGTGGCGTGAATCCGCGTCGAACGCCGAAGACCGTCGCGCCCTGACGGCGTCGTTCAAGGACATGGCGTGGGACCCCCGAACGCCGACGCCGGTGCGTTCCTGTGTTCTGGGCCTGATGATCGATGACCCCGACGCAGCCACCGCCCAGGAAGGGCGCTCGATCGCTCGCCTCATGCTGCCGCGCGAGCAGAGTCGTGCCATGGTCGCGTACATCTGCCAGCGCATCGCCTCCGGAGGGTGGAAGGAGTGCACGGCGGCGCTGGTGCGCAGCTACGCCCACCCCGTGCCCGGCGTTTCGGACGCCGAGCGTGGGGAGCGGGTCGCGCTGGTCGCACTCTACCCCGACCGCGCGCCCGAGCAGGTGGTCTTCGAGATGTTCCTGCACCCGCCCGCGCCCGAGCCGGACGTCACGATCCCAGATTGGAAAGAGCGTCTCCGCGCCGAATCGTGGGAGTTGCTCGGCCGCCTGGACAGCGAAGGCACCATACGGGCGGCGCTCCTGACCGGCTCGAGCGGCGTGGGCAACGAGGACGCGGCGGTGCGCGCGCTGCGACGTTGCCGCGAAGAGCTCGGGTGCGTGCCGATCACGGGAGAGGAACTCAAGTGGCTGCTCTCGCTGTCGGCCTCGACACCGGAGAACACGGCGTGGTGGTCCGAGTCAGCGCGGGCCGTTCAGGCTCTCCCCCCGTCCAGCCGAGCGGGCCTGCACCTCTGCGACGTCGAGCCGGTGCGCTGGGCAGCCGCGAACCGCTCGGCCTGGCTCGCGGCCACGCGCGATGACCTCCTGGGCGAGCTTGAGAAGCGGCTGGAGGCCAGAAAGCACCGCCGTCGAACGATCGACGCGAACGAGTTCCACCAGCCGATCTCGCAACGCCTGCAGGACTGGCGTGACCGCATGCGGTGGGGAGATGTGCTCGCGGTGCTCGTCGTCGATGAGGCAGTACACGCCCCGACGATCTCTGCAGCGATCTTTCAGCAGGCGGTGCTCGACCAGCGCGACACTTCCACCGAGTTTGGCGGACTGCTTGAATCGCTTCCCGAGCCCCCGGGCGCCTTCCGCACCCGGCTCTTCGCGCCACGCCCCGGCCAGCGCCTCGGCGACCAGCGTTTTGTCGCGTCCGAGGACCTGGTCGCCGCGGCAGACCGCGCCCTGGCCTTGTACCACTTCCACGTCCAGCGCTGGCGCAACGACGCGTACGCCGGCCCGAGCCGCGACGACCTCGCCTTCGCGGTCCGGAGCGGACGGCTGTGCACGGTGTTCACGTCGATCGACGAGGACACGCTCAACGTCGACTTCTACCAGCCCGAGGGCATCATCCTCGATCTGGGGGACCTGACCCGGTAGGCCCCTGTGGTGCGATCGACCCGAACGCCCGCCCGGAGCGATCGCCCCGGCTCATGCGTCTGGGCGGAGATCTTCAGTTCGGCGTGCCGCGCGGCAGCGGTGAGGCCGCCGTCCTCAACCCTACCCCGCGACCGTATCGCGCGTGATGTCACCGACAAAGCCGCCCTCGCTCCGGCGGCGACAACGATGGTCGCCGGCGCTGGTCGTTCCCGGTCGGCGCGGCCGCGGTCATGCCGCAAGCACTTACGGCGTAGTACATTGCGTCCTGATTCGCACGGCTCGCCCGCTCCATTTGTAATATATGAGAACTGCCTCCCCCCTCCGTGTTCCATTGACAGCAATTGTGTCCGTTGGTTAGAATTACATTAGCCGGTCCTCGGCGGCGCGTTCGGAGTAGCAGCCCCGCAGCGCCGCGGGGCACGGGCGTGAAGTTCGCACGAGGGCCGCGGCGAGCTTTGGGGGAACACATGTACACGAGATCAGTCGGGGGCGTAGCGATCGCCGTCATCGTTGCCATCGTGATGCTTGTGGCACGGTCCGGCGACAAATCGAAGGACGACAAGAACATCCGCTACGAAATGAAGGAGTACATAGCCGCTTCTCCCGCGTACAAAGTTGATCGCGATTTCATCGAGGCGAGCTTCCCCGAGGCGCATTCGACCGCTTTCGCCGCGCACTACACGCTTGGCAGCAGGTACCGCTCCAACCGCTTCGATCAGGACGGGTACGTGGACGAGGTGTTCGGCGTCATGATCGACCGCGCCAAGGCCGAGAAGCGCGGCAAGGTCGCCGAAGAGCTCCAGAAGCTCTGGCAGAGCGGCCCGCCCGTCCGGCTGATCAGGAAATAGTCGACGGCCTCAGAACTTGAGCGGGATGCCCTCGTCCTTGTACTTCTGCACGAGGAGCTGCAACTCCCGCAGGGCTCGCTCGAGCCTGTCCGCCGCGTCCTTCACGGAGTTGTAGAGCTCCGGGTTCTTGGCGAGCTGGCCAAGGGTTCCCTCGCCCCGGTTAATCCCCGCGGTCACCTGCGTGATCTGCTCGGAGGCGTCCGACACGCGGCGCAACGTTCCCGTCGCCTCCACGGCGGCGGCGTCGATCTTGGCGGAAAGCCGCGCCGCCTCGGCGTCCACCGTCTGTCCGGCCTTGGTCCACGCGTCGGCGGTTCCGTTGGCCTTGTCCAGGAACGTGTCGGCCTTGCCCATCAAGCCCCGGGCGTCGGTGCGCAGTGCGTCATCCCCGAGCCACCTGTTGAGGTTGCTTGCCGCGGAGTCCAGGCGTGCGACGACGCTCCGCACGTTGGGCGCCTTGGCGCCCGAATCGACCTCCGCGGTCGTGCGCGGCGCCAGCGCGTCCTTGACGTCCGCGCCGATATCCGCGTAGGTCGTGGCGAGGCGGTCGAAGCTGTCTGCGGCCTTGTTGAACTTCTCGAGCGGTTCCTTCAGCGGGCCGGTGATCAAGTCGTACAGCGTGGCCGACTTCCGCGCGTACACGTGGTCCGGCCGCACGAGGTCCACTCCGGGCACGTCCTTGGGCCGCTCGGGCGACTCGAGCTGCACGGTGGTCTGACCCACGAAGCTCCGATCGATGAACACGGTGAAGTCGTCGGGGATCTCGATCTCCTGGCGTACGGCCAGCCGCACGAGCACGCCGCCCCGGGTTCCGGGGTCCAGGCGGGACTCGTCCACCTTGCCGACGCGGACCCCGTTGTAGGTGACCGGCGAGCTGCTCGTGATGCCGTTCGCGGAGGGCAGTTTGAGGTCAAACTTGTAGTAGCGTTGGAACGCTTCTTTCATGTCGCCGATGAGCCAGAGCGTCACCGCGAGGCCGACAAGGCCGGCAAGGGAAACGGCGCCGGTGAGAAGGTCGCGTCCGAACGGGGTCTTCATGTCTGGGCTTCCAGTGCGGTCGGCGGGGCGGGCGCCGGCATCGCGTCGTCGTCTTCCTTGGCGTACTGCCCGGTGACGAAGTGACGGATGCGCGGGTCGGGGTTGTGCTCGAGGTCGTGGTACGTGCCGTCGGCCGCGACCTTGCCACCGAGCAGCATGACGACCCGGTCGGCGACCTTCTTCGCCGAAACCAGGTCGTGCGTCACTACGAGGCTGGTGACACCGAGGGTCTTCTTGAGCTTGATGACCAGCTCGTTGATGCCGTCCGAACGGATCGGATCAAGGCCGGTGGTGGGTTCGTCGTACAGGACGACGCGCGGCGACAGGACAATGGCCCGCGCCAGACCGACGCGCTTGCGTTGGCCGCCGGACAGCTGCGACGGGAGTTTGTTCTGCGCCCCGGCCAGGTCCACGGTCTCCAGAGCCCGTGCCACCCGCTCGCGGCGCTCGGCATGGGAGAGGCTGGTGTGCTCCACGAGCGGGAACGCGATATTCTCTTCCACCGTCATCGAATCAAAGAGCGCCGACATCTGGAACAGCAGACCGATCTGCAGGCGCACGCTGATCAGGTCCCGCTCGCCGAGGTTGTCGATCCGCCGTCCGTCGAAGTACACCTCGCCCGCATCGGGCCGCAGCAGCCCGACGATGTGCTTGAGCATCACCGACTTGCCGCACCCCGACGGCCCCATGATCACCGTCGTTTCAGCGGGGTAGATGTCCAGATCGACCCCATCCAGCACGTGCTGCGACCCGAAGGACTTGTGGACGCCCACCAGCCGGATGATCGGCGCGCGAGCGCCCGCTCTGGGGTGCAGGACGTACCGCGAACTGCCGTTCGGAGATGTGCTGTCCGCGGACGCGTCCATGTCGCGACCCTACGCTCACTGATCGTGCAGGAAGACGAGAACTGTACTCCCTACGTCCGCCGCACGGTGATCCACCGCGGCACGCGGTTCGACTACGAGCAGGCCGCGTTCGCCGGCACCGACGGGCGCGAGGTGTTCAGGGAGTACATCCGGCACCCCGGCGCCGTGGCGGTGCTCCCGCTGCTGGCACGGACCGGCGAGCCCCCCCGCGTCGTGCTCATCCGAAACTACCGTGTGTCGATCGACCGGTTCGTCTGGGAGCTCCCCGCGGGCACACTCGGTCGCGGCGAGGACCCGCGGGCCTGCGCTTCGCGCGAATTGATCGAAGAAACCGGCTACCGGGCCGCAACCATCGACCTCATCGGCCGGTTCTACACCTCGCCGGGCCTGAGTGATGAATCAATGTCTGTGTTCCTGGCCCGGGACCTTGAGCACGTGGGCCGCAGGCCCGAGCCGGACGAGCGGATGACCGTGCACCCGACCCCGGCCGCGGAGCTTTGGAACATGGTGCGTCAGGGCCAGTTGGTCGATTGCAAGTCATTGGGGGCACTTCTGTTGGCGAAGGCTCACGGGATCGCCGAAGTCGGCGGGTGATCGACGCCACCGGATGGGCCGGGAGCGGGAAGAAATTGGCATCCAAGCATGGCCAAGCTGCGCTGGTGGCGGGCCGCTCCGGCGGCACCCGTGAGCCGCGAGGCCGCGCCCCGGTTCCACGCCTTCGAACATGGCGACTGAACGTGGCCGGTAAGGGGCCGCTGGCGTGGTCGATTCCGTTGATCGGGTGGGGGTGCATCAGGCTCCGGCTCCACGCCTTGTTCGTCCTGATGGTTGGCGTCGAACTTGGGCTGGCAGCCGCGGGGTTTCCTCCCGGAATCGGTCAGGTCGCCATGGGGTTTTCGGCAGCATTGGTGATCGTCGCGGCCAGAGAGCTCGCGCGGGCCGGGTTGATTCTGGCCGCGGGCGGAGCCGCCCAGACGACGGTCGTGTGGACGTTCGGCGCATTCACCGATCATCCCGCTCAGCGGGATTCGCGCCGGGAGTACGTTGCGGCATGCGGCGGGCTGGCGTTCAACCTGATGGCCTGTCCCGCTTTGGCGGCGTGGGTACGACTCACGGGTTTAGGCTGGGACTACCTCGTGTTCAATCCCTTCGACGCGGCCTCCCTGGTGTCGGGGCTGACCGTCGCGCAGAGCGTCGCGTGGTGGGCGTACGTGGCGAACGCGGCGATCTTTGCCGCGAATCTCGCCGTGCCGTCTCCGCCGTTCGACCTGTCGAGGATTCTCAGGTGCGGGCTCCGCCGTGGGCTCGGGGAGGACCGTGCCGCGGCGGCGATTGGGCGGTTGGGGGTCGTGGTCTCGGTCCTGGTGGTCGCGACGGCGTCCGCGACCGGGCATCCGCGAGTCCTCGGGCTGGGAGTCGTGTCGTGCATTGTGGCCTGGGTGCACCTTCGGCGTGTTGCGTTCAGGGTTCGGCCCGGGACGTTCGATCGACCGGCGGCTTTCGATCGCCGAACGGAGGACATCGATCTTCCGAAGAAGCTCGGGGAGAATCGCGGTACCGATCCGCGATCCGCCGGTGAGCCGGAGCTCGACGACGTACTCGGCACGATCTCCCGCGACGGGTCCGCATGTCTCACGACGCGCGAGCGCGAGGTATTGCGCCGAGCGACCGAGCGCCGGCGATCGGGCTGAAACGCCGGCGGATCCGTCAACGGGTCGGGCTGGACCGCACGGGCGAGATTCACTGGCCGGGCGCGGTCCGTCCGACCATATCATGTCAGGACGCGGCTCCTTGAGGAGTCCGAGCACCGCCCCGCGCACGGAGGCCACCACCCGGATGGGAATCTACGACCGCGATTACGAGCGAGCGTCGGCGCGCGAGGGGGGCATGCTGGCTCTTCGCATGCTTTCCTTCAACACGTGGCTCATCATCATCAACGTCGCGATCTTCGTGATGATGGCACTTTCACCCCGGATCGCGACGTTCATCTTCGATTACGGGCACTTCTCGACCCACATGCTCATCGAGAAGCTCCAGGTGTGGCGGCTCATCACCTTCCAGTTCATCCACGCCGGCATCGGGCACGTCTTCTTCAACATGTTCGGCCTGTGGGTTTTCGGCGGGATGGTCGAGCGGCACCTGGGCTTCAAGAGATACGCGGCCTTTTACCTGGTCTGCGGGATCTTCGGCGCGCTCATGTACCTGCTCCTCAATCTCGGCGGGTACCTCGCGGTCAAGGCGTTCGGCGTGCAGAACGCGCCGCTGCTCCTGTTCGAGAACAAGGCCACCCCGCTGATCGGCGCCTCCGCCGGGGTGTTCGGGGTCATCATGGCCTGCGCCTACATCGCCCCCAACGCGATCGTGCAGCTTATTTTCCCCCCGGTGCCGCTGCGCCTGAAGATCATGGCGTACGCGTACGTCGGGATCGCGGCGTTCAATCTCGTGCTCGGCGGCAACAACGCCGGCGGCGACGCGGCCCACATCGGCGGCGCGATCGCCGGGTACTTCTTCATCCGCAACTCGCACCTGCTCCTGGATTTCTTCGATATCTTCGGCGACAGCCGCCCGCGCGGCCCCAAGGTCCGCGACGCGGCTCCCGCGCGACGGGCGGGCGTGTTCGGGGGCGGCCGCGCTCCCAACGCCGCGGAGGTGGATCGAATTCTCGCCAAGGTCCGCGACGAAGGAATCGCCAGCCTGAGCGAGGGTGAGCGGCGTGCGCTCCGCGAAGCGACCGAGGCCCAGCGGCGCTGGTAGGGCGCAACGGCGTGGCCGCGCCCGTACCCTTGCCTTCCATGCCCGGCGCTCTTGGATTTGAAATCCACTCCCGTTCCGGCTCGACCCGCGCCCGAGCGGGGCGGGTGACGACCCGTCACGGTGCGTTCGACACGCCCGCCTTCATGCCCGTTGGAACTCGCGCTTCGGTCAAAGGGCTGATCCCCGAACTCGTCCGCGCCACCGGCTCACAGATCGTCCTCAACAACACCTATCACCTGATGCTCCGGCCCGGATCGGAGCTCATCGCCCGGCTCGGCGGGGTGCATCGGTTCATGAACTGGCCGGGGCCCATCCTGACCGATTCGGGCGGGTACCAGGCCTACTCCCTCAGCGACACCAACCGGGTCGATGACGACGGTGTCACGTTCAAATCGATCGTGGACGGGGCCGAGGTCCGGCTCACGCCCGAGCGAGCGATGCAGGTCCAGAGCGAACTGGGCGCCGACATCATCATGGCCCTGGACGACTGCCCTCCCTCCGCCGACCCACGCGCCGGCCCCGTGCACCAGCCCCGGCTCACCCAAGCCGTGCAGCGCGACCGGCGCGGCAAGGACTACGACCACGCTGCTCGGCTCGACATCGCCAATGAACGGACGGTGCGATGGCTGGAACGGTGCAAGGCGGCCCACCCCCGCGCGGATGAACAATCGCTCTTCGGGATCGTTCAGGGCGGCACCGATCTTGCGCGCCGGGCATGGTCGGCAACCCGGGTCTGTGCCATCGACCTGCCCGGGTACGCTATCGGGGGCGTCGCGGTCGGCGAACCCCCGGAGGAGATTGCCCGGGTGGTGGCGCACACGGCCCCCCTCCTTCCCGACGCCAAGCCCAGGTACCTGATGGGGGTCGGATACGAACGCGACATCGTGGCCGCGGTACGGGCGGGCATCGACATGTTCGATTGCGTGCTCCCGACCCGGAACGGCCGAAACGCCAACGCATTCACCCGAAACGGACAGGTCCGCCTCCGGAACAACCGTTTCGCGGACGACCCCGGTCCTATCGAGGAAGGCTGCGACTGCGCGGCCTGCGACCCGGCTCGGGCGGGGTGGCTCACGCCCGAAAACAGGCCCTTTGCAAGGGCATACCTGCGTCACCTGTTCATGGTGGGGGAGATGTTGGGGCCGATACTGGTCAGTTTGCACAATGTGCGGCACTTCCAGAGGCTCATGTTGGACATCAGGGCATCGATCCCAAATGATGACTGGTCGGGTTTGGACCGGCGTTGGCCGGTGCTGGCCCTCAAATCCCCCGGTGGTACCGGGCCGGCGTAGGTCGGCGTGGGGGATGTGGTTGCGGTCTATGCGGGACCTGCTGGAGCGTTCGCCCCGGCCGTACCGCTTCTTGGAAGAACTTTCCGAATGATGAACTCAAACGCCTCGGTCTATCTGCCGGTTCTGGTCGTGGGTCAGAATGGCACCACGGGCACGCCGACCATGGTGGGGCTCCCCGAGCCCGCCCAGGCCGCCCCGGGCGCCGTCACGCAGCAGCCCGGGACACCACCCGCAGGGGGCCCGCAGGGGCCGGCCTCTCCTTTCGGGGGCAACCAGTTCATTTTCATCATGCTGGCCATGCTCGGCCTCATGGTGTTCATGAGCTTCTGGACCAACCGCAAGGAAAAGAAGAAGCGCGAAGAGCTCATGGGCTCGATGAGGAAGGGCGACCGGGTGCAAACCCTTGGCGGCATCATCGGGACCTTGCAGGAGGTCTACGACAACGAGGTCGTCCTGCGGCTCGAGGAGGGGCGCGTGCGCGTGGCCCGGTCCAGCGTGCAGACGATCATCAAGTCTGTCGACGGGGCCCCGGGCGAACGGACGCCCAGCGTCGAAGTGAAGAACACCCGAGAAAAAGCCTCGGTCTGAGCGGGTTTCAGGGGCGGGCCGCCACGCGTTGCCGTCGCGCGCTGGACACGGGCGCCCCGTTGCTCCGATAGAAAGCTCTCACGCCTATGCGACAGATCATCTCCAAGGCCATCCTCGTTCTCATCGTGCTGGCGCTGGCGCTCTACGCCATGGTGCCGCCGGAGAAGAAGCTCAAACTCGGCAAGGACCTCCGCGGCGGCGCGACCCTCATCTACCAGGTGAAGCTGCGCCCGGACGAGAACCCCAGCGAGGTTCTCCCGAAGGTCATCGAGGTCCTCAAGCAGCGTGTGGACCCCAACGGGCTGGCGGAGATCTCCATGGTCGCGCAGGGGCGCGACCGCATCGAGATCACCATGCCGCTCCCGGGACCCGAGGTGAAGGCCGCGGGCGAAGCGTTCGAGCGTGAGCTCGCCAAACTCGACCGTCTGGCGATCAGCGACCGCGATCTGGAATTTGCGCTGCGAGCCGAGGGCCCGGACCGGCAGAAGCAGCTCGAGTCGCTCGCCAAGGGGGACGCGGCGCGGCTCACGCTGCTGACCGATCTTGCCGCGGCACGGGACAACGCCCGGGCCAAGAGCGACGAGTACAAGGCCGCCGTGAAGGCGGGCGAGAAGCCCGAGGTGCTCAGCAAGCTGGTCGAGGCCGCAGGACTGGCCGCCGACGAGGCCGACAAGAAGAAGGCGGAGGTTCTGCGGGGTTCGCTGACTTCGGCCGAGGTTCGGCGTGTGCTCCAGCTCCCCGATGAGCGTCAGCGCCTCGCGGGCCAGGGTGACCAGTTCGTCGAGATCCCCAGCCCTCGTGAAAAGAACATCGACCGGTTGAAGGCCGAGCACCCCGGCGCCAAGGCGCCGCTCGAGGACGTGCTCCGCGCCTTTGCCACCTACAACGAGGCCCGCAAGGGCAAGGGCATCAACGACCCGCAGGACCTTGTGCGGCAGCTCCGCGGAGCCGGCGTGCTCAACTTCCGGATCACGGTCGGAACCGACTTTGACTCGGCCACCGTCGCCCAGCTTCGCCAGCAGCTCAAGGAGCGGGGGCCCAAGGCCGTCCGCTCGACCGATGTGCACTGGTACAAGGTCAACCAGATCAAGAACTGGTACGACAGCGTCGACGCGCTGCAGCGCCTGGAAGCCAACCCGATGGCGTTCTTCCAGTCCCGCGGCTACATCGCCGGCGAGTACGAGGGCGAGTACTACATCCTCTGCTGGGACACGCGCCAGACCCGCCTGACGCAGGACGAGGGCACGTGGTCGGTCGAGCGCGCGTACGAGGGGCGCGACCGCGTGGGACGCCCCAGCATCGCGTTCGAGATGGACGCTCGCGGCGGCGTGCTCCTCGGCGAGCTCACGAGCCGCAACGTCCAGAAGCAGATGGCCGTGATCTTCGACGACGAGGTCTACACGGCCCCGACGCTGCAGTCGGCGATCTCCCGCAACGGCGAGATCTCCGGCAACTTCTCGCAGGAAGAGATCGACTACATCAAGCGCGTGCTCAACGCCGGAGCGCTGCAGGCCAAGCTCAGCCCCGAGCCCATCTCGACCAGCTCCGTCGGCCCCGACCTGGGCGCCGACAACCTTGACAAGGGCATGAAGTCGGGCATCGTTGCGTTCTCGATTGTCGCGGCGTTCATGGTCGTGTACTACTTCGGCTGCGGCGTCATCGCGGTGCTCGCGCTGGCCTGCACCGGCGTGCTGATCCTGGGGGCGATGGCCCTCAACAAGGCCGCGTTCACCATGCCCGGCATCGCCGGCGTGGTCCTCACCTTCGGCCAGGCCGTCGACGCCAACGTGCTGATCTACGAGCGCATGCGCGAGGAGCTCAAGCGCGGGCACGACATGAAGACGGCCGTGCGCGTGGGCTTCCAGCGCGCCATGCCCAGCATCGTCGACGCCAACGTCAGCCACCTCATCATCTGCATCGTGCTGTACCAGCTGGGCACGCAGGAGATCCGCGGCTTTGCCATCACGCTGGGCATCGGCGTGGTCGCGACCCTGTTCTCCGCCATCGTGGTCAGCCGCCTCATGTTCGACTCGCTGGTCGAGATGGGCCACTGGCGCAAGACGACGATGCTCCCCATCGTGGTCCCCTTCCTCCAGCGGATGCTCGAGCCCAGGATCAACTGGATCGGCCTCCGCCCCGTGTTCCTCACGGCCTCGGCGATCGTCATGGCGATCGCGCTGGGCCTCGTGTACGTGCGTGGTTCCGAGACGTTCGACACCGAGTTCCGCGGCGGGACGCAGGTGACGCTCGAACTTCGCCGTGACCCGGCCGCCGAGGGCGGGCGGTTCACGATGACCCGGCGCGCCGTCGAGGAACGCCTCCGCGAGATCAAGGGCGACCCCAAGGATCTCGAGCTGACGATGGTCAAGGACGCCGAAGTCCTGCCCATCAACCCCCGCAACGACGGCGTGACGTCCGACAAGTTCAAGATCAAGTGCACGGCCACCGACCCCAAGGTGGTCCTGAGCGCGGTGCGCAACGCGTTCAAGGACGAGATCGACAGCGAGCCCGAACTGTCCTTCAAGAACAGCGATTTCACTAAGATCGAAGGGGCTCCGGTCTACCGCATCGCCGGTGACCGCCTCGGCGAGGTCATCGGGTCCATGGGCGGTGACGAGGATGTCCGCCGCTTCCAGGGCGGCGTCGCGATCGTGCTCGAGGACATCCGTCCCCCGATCTCCCTCTCCGACCTGACCGACCGGATCACCCGTGAGCGGCGCGACGCCCAGTTCTCCGACACGCTGGAACGCCAGTGGGAAGTCCGCGTGCTCAAGGGCACGCCCGACGCGGTCCAGTCGGCCGTCGTTCTCACCCTCGACCCGTCGCTCACGTTCCTCGACAACGAGAGCATCTTCGACCGCAACGTCGCGCTGCGCGAATGGGTGCTCGTGCAGGAAGCCACGCTGCACGCCAAGAGCTTCGCCAGCGTCGAGTCCTTCAGCGCCGCCGTGGCCGGCACGTTCGCGCGCAAGGCCATCACCGCGACCGCCGTCAGCCTGCTGCTCCTGATCTGCTACATCTGGGTGCGTTACGGCACGCTCCGCTGGTCGCTGGCGGCCGTGCTCCCGCTCGTCCACGACATCATCGCGCTGCTGGGGCTCCTGGCCCTCTCCCAGATCCTGCACGTCTACCCGCCCACGCAGGGACCGGCGCTCAGCCTCGGGATATTGCCGTTCCGCATCGATCTCAACATGGTCGCGGCGCTCCTGATGATCATCGGGTTCTCGCTGAACGACAAGGTCATCATCCTCGACCGCATCCGCGAGAACCGCGGACGCGAGAAGTACGCCACGGGACGCGTCATCAACGACTCGATCAACCAGACGATCAGCCGAACCCTCATCACCTCGGGCACAACGCTGATGACGACGATCATCCTGTACCTGTTCGGCGGCGAGGGCGTCCGCGGCTTCGCGTACGCGTTCACGCTCGGCGTGATCATCGGGACCTATTCGTCGATCGCGATCGCGGCCCCGCTGGTCTGGTCGCGCAGAACCGAACGCCGCATCGCCGGGGCCGGCGGTACGGGCGGCGCGGGCGGGTTGATGTCGGTGCCGGCGCAGGGAGTGCCGGCTCTTTCGGAGGCGTGAGCCATGACGGTGAGCGCGGGGAAGCTGGCGGGCGGGCTGTTGCTCCTGGTCGGTGTCTGGATCGCGGCGTACTGGTGGTGGGAGCCGCGCGAGCCCAAGATCACGTACTCGACCAGCCCGTCCAGCGCGGGGGCGGCGCCGTTCAGGCTCGATACCCCCGCGCCAGCTCCGATTCTCAGGCCATCGGCTCCGGCAAAGCCGGACCCAACCACTCTCAAGTCACCGTCACCTGCGCCCGCTCCGGCGAAGCCCAGTTCGACGAAGCCCGCGCCTTCGACCCCGGCCCCCGCGAAGGTCGCGGCTCCGGAAAAGCCCGCCGCGGCAGCCGTAACTCCCCCGAAGTTCTGGGAGTACACGGTGAGCGGCGGAGAAACGCTCCAGACGATTTCGATGCACTTCTACAAGACCCCCGCGTACGCCGCCGCGATCGCGCGGGCCAACCCGCTCATGGACCCCACCAAGCTGAGGGCCGGGCGCACGATCCGGATCCCCGAGGATCCCCACAACATCCAGGGCCTGCCGCAGACCGACATCGTGCCCGCGCCCGAAAAGCCAGTCGAGGTCAAGAACACGCCCGCCAAACCGTCCGCGAAGCCCGCCGACTCGACGGTCACCAGGCGCACGTACACGGTGCAGGAGGGCGACACGCTGTCGGAGATCTCGCAGAAATTCTACGGAACGCACGCCAAGACCAGGCTCATCTACGAGGCCAATCGCGACAAGCTCAAGAGCGAGAATGACCTGCGCATCGGCGCGGAACTGGTGATCCCGGAGGCACCGGCCGAGAAGAAGGGCAACACCTGATTCGTGCGTGCGGCGCATCCGCGCTCGCCGCCACGTACCATTGACCGCATGGCGCCCACCCCGACGAAGACGTTCGTGATCACCGGCGGCGCCGGGTTCGTGGGGTCCAACCTCGCCGCCGCGCTGGCCGGCCGATTCCCCGGCGCGGAGCTCGTTGTCGTTGACGACTTCCGGTCGGGCTCATTTGCCAATCTCGTCGAGGCCTTTTCCCGCTCTTCCCTCCCGCCGTTTGCAGGCCGCGTGATCGCCGGCCTTTTCGCGGATGTCGACTGGGACGCGATCCTGCGCGACCTCGAGGTCGGCGCGGTATTCCACGAAGCCGCGATCACCGATACGACCGTGACCGATGAGCCCGAGATGCTCCGCGTGAACGCGGAGGCTTCCGAGTCGCTCATGCGGGCCTGCGCCCGCGCGCACGTGCCGCTGGTCTACGCGTCGAGCGCGGCTACCTACGGCACGCCCGCGGAGGCCAGCGACCGCCGGCCCTTCCCGCTTGCCTCGGCGGGGAGCCCCAGCAACGTCTACGGTTTTTCCAAGTGGGTCATGGAGTGCAACCATCGGCGCGTAGCGGCCGAGTCGAGCGAAGCGCCGTGGATCGTCGGGCTGCGCTACTTCAATGTCTTCGGCCCCGGCGAGTCCCGCAAGGGCAAGATGTCGTCGATGATCTATCAGCTGGCGCAGCAGATGCTCGCGGGGAAGCGCCCGCGACTGTTCGCCGATGGCAGCCAGGCCCGCGATCAGGTCTACGTCGAAGACGTCGTCGAGTGCACCCTGGCCGCCGCCGGGCTCGGCGAATTGAAGCGTCCCGCGCCGGGCGTGTACAACGTCGGCTCGGGCGTGGCCACGAGCTTCAACGACATCGGCGCGGCCCTGCGCCGCGGCCTGGGTCTGGGCGAGCGCGACCTGCCCACCGAGTTCTTCGAGATGCCCGCCAGTGTCCGCGCGTTCTACCAGGACTACACCTGTGCCGACCTGACCGAGTCGCAGCGCGGCCTGGGCTGGCGCCCTCGATGGAAGCCCTTCGACGCCGTGGCGCACTACGCGTCAATCCTGAAATCCGAACGTCGCCCCTCGGCGGGCTGAGTCTTCTTTTTTCAAAGCGTGGGAGCCCGGCGTGAAGATCAAACGGATTCTGGTTACCGGAGGCGCGGGCTTCCTGGGTTCTCACCTCTGCGACCGTCTCGTGGCCCAGGGGCACGACGTCATCTGCCTCGACAACCTCTTCACGAGCCAGAAGATCAACATCGCTCACCTGCTGGGCAAGCCCAACTTCGAGTTCATACGCCACGACGTCACGCACCAGGTCTGGCTCGAGGTCGACGAGATCTACAACCTCGCCTGCCCCGCGGCCCCCGGCCACTACCAGTACAACCCGATCAAGACCATGAAGACCAGCGTCATGGGCGCGATCAACATGCTCGGCATGGCCAAACGCTGCCGCGCCAAGATCCTCCAGACTTCGACGAGCGAGGTCTACGGCGATCCCGAGGTCCACCCTCAGCCCGAGAGCTACCGCGGCAACGTCAACCCGATCGGGCCGCGGGCCTGCTACGACGAGGGCAAGCGCGCCGCCGAGACGCTGTTCTTCGACTACCACCGCTCGAACAAGGTGAACATCCGGGTCGTGCGCATCTTCAACACCTACGGGCCGCGCATGCACCCGTTCGACGGTCGCGTGGTCAGCAACTTCATCCGCCAGGCGCTCAAGGGCGAGGACATCACGATCTTCGGCACCGGCCAGCAGACACGCTCGTTCTGCTACGTCGACGACCTCGTGGAGGGCATCAACCGGATGATGAACGGGCCCGACTCGTTCATCGGCCCGGTGAACCTCGGCAACCCCGGCGAGTTCACGATCAAGCAGCTCGCCGAGCAGGTGATCGCGCTGTCGGGGTCCAAGTCCAAGCTCGTGTTCAAGCCGCCGGTCGAGGACGATCCGATGCAGCGTCAGCCGGTGATCGACCTGGCGCGGAAGCACCTGGACTGGGAGCCCAAGGTTGCGCTGCGCGAGGGTCTGGCCCGGACCATCGAGTACTTCCGCTCGGTGAACTTCGACGAGTTCCGGGCGCCGACGCCCAACTACTGACCCCGCGGAGGCGCGCGTGCCGCCAGAAGTCGACGCCATCGTGATCGGCGTCGGGACGATGGGCGCCGCCACGTGCGCCGAACTGGCCCGGCGCCGTCGCTCGGTGATCGGCCTCGATCGATTCGCGCCCCCGCACGACCGCGCATCGCACCACGGCGTCACACGCCTGTTCCGCAAGGCCTACTACGAGCACCCCGATTACGTGCCCCTGCTGCACCGGGCGGCCGAACTCTGGCAGCGCCTGAACGCCGAGAGAGGTACGCCGATATTCGTGCAGACCGGCGGCGTGTACGCCGGACCACCCGTGGGCAACGTGGTGAGAGGCACACTCGAATCCGCCCGGCGCCATTCGCTCCGCGTAGAGAGGTGGAGCCACGGCGAACTCGCAAACCGGTTCCCCCAATTCCGCGTGCCCGCGGAATACGAGGTGCTGTTCGACCACGACGGCGCCGTGATCCGGAGCGAAGCCGCCATCCAGCACCTCGTGCGGTCCGCCGCAAGCGATGGTGCCGATCTTCGCACCGATGAGCCCGCAATCTCGTGGAAGGAACGGGAGGGAACGGTGCGGGTGCGCACGGAGCGAGCCGAGTACACCGCTCGTTCGCTGGTGGTGACCTGCGGCGCCTGGGCGGCGGAGATGCTGCCCACGCTTGGCGTGCCGCTCGTGGTGACCAGGCAGGTGCTCGGGTGGGTCCGCCCTCGGAGCGCCCCGATGTTCGCGCCGGAATACTTCCCGGTCTGGGGCTTCGAAAACGCGGACGGGTCCATGCACTACGGCGCTCCGATGATGCCCGGCGAACGCGGCGTCAAGGTCGCCCTCCACGCCAGGGGCGAGCCAACCGACCCCGAGCGTGTCGTGCGGACGATCCAGAACTCCGACACCTCGGAAATTCTCACGGGCGTCGAGCGCTACCTCGCCGGAGCATTCCCTGAGGTCACCGACTCGCGCGTCTGCCTCTACACCAACTCGCCCGACTCGCACTTTGTGCTCGGGCGGCTTCCCGGCGCCGAGCGAGTGTTCGTGGCGTGCGGATTCAGCGGTCACGGCTTCAAGTTCGCCCCGGTCATCGGGGAGATACTCGCGGATCTGGCCACGACCGGACGCACCGATCATCCCGTCGGGTTTCTTTCGCCCGAGCGCTTCAGGAGGTGACAGTGTGTCCGGTGCCGAAACATACAGGCTGTTTGTGGCGATCTACCCGCCCGCGGACTTCGTCATCGCTGCGATGAACAGGCTTGCTCAGATCGCCCTCCCCGAGCACCGGCCCACGCCGCCCGAGCAGGTCCACATGACGCTCCAGTTCGTGGGGGACGCGCCCGCCCGTGAACTGCCCACCATCCGCGAATCCGTGGAACGAGCCGCGGCAGGGATCACGGCGTTCGAACTCGCGCCGATCCGTTTCATCACGCTTCCCGAGCGTGGCCCGGCGCGCCTCGTCGCGGTCGAGACCGACGCGCCGCCGAGCCTGCGGGAACTCCAACGCCGGCTTGCGATCCGACTCGCCAGGAACGCCCGAGAGCGTGCGGACGAGCGGTTCCTACCGCACCTGACGCTGGCGCGATTCCGCGGCGCGGGAACCCCGGGTGTCCGTGTGGCTCAAGCCGCGTCACTTACGGCCTTCCGCGTGGAGGCCGTGCTGCTCATGCAGAGTGTGCTCGGCGCGGGCGGGGCTTGGCACCGCGAATTGGCACGTGTGCCGTTGAACTTGGAGCCGTAACCAGGGCTTCTACGGGCGCTTGAATGGCTCTTTGAATTCATTGTTAGTGTGTACTAAACTGCGCGTATTGCGAGAGGGGCCCCGATGGACGATCGCACGTTCGATCTGGTCACGCGGCGGCTCGACGAGTTGTCCCGTCGCCTGGAGCGAGTGGAGCAGCGCCTCGAGTTGACAACCGAGCCCAAGCCGCTGTCGGCACCGCTCGCGCCTCCGATCGCACAGCCCGAGTCGCAGATCGCAACCTCGGCCGACGGTCCCCTTGCGGCGCTCTCGCCGACACCGGTCGCTACGCCACCGGAGCGCCGAAACAAGTCCGAGGCGCTCCGAGACTGGGCGCTCCAGCGGACCGCAGCCCCAACGATCCCTCCGACGACACCGCCGATTCATGTTCTCGATCCGGCTCCTGCGCACGAGCGCGACGCTGCGGCCACGGCCGCACCATCCACCCCACGGATCGCTCCGCCAGTCTCGCGACCGATGACCGGTGCCGCCTCGCTCGGCGCAGCGTTCACCCCCGTTCCCCCGCGCTCCACTCCGGCTCGTGAGTCCATCTCGGCGAAGGCCAGAGCTTCGTCCGCGGCCGGCCTCCAATCGCTCGAGAGCCTGATCGGAGGCCGCTGGTACGCGGTGGTCGGCGCGATCGTGGTGGTGATTGGCGTGGGGCTGTTCTTCAAGCTCGCGGTGCAGAACGGCTGGATCGTGTTCCCGCCATGGTCCCGGTGCCTTATGGGTGCCGCGTTCGGTGCGGCGCTCCTGGTGGCCGGTGAATGGGCCCGCCGCAAGATCAGCGACTGGGCCGCGGTGGGGCTCTCCGCGGCTGGCCTCGGCGTGATGTACACCGCGGCGTACGCCGCGTACAACGTGTTCCATCTCGTCGATCACGGCGCTGCGTTCGTGATGTTGGTGGCGGTGGCGCTGCTGGGTGTTGGCATCGGCGCCCGGGCCAAGCTCGCTTCCGTGGCGATCGTCTCGCTCATCGGCGGGTACCTCACGCCGTTCATCTTCAGCGATGTGCCGCCGACCCCCGGCGTGCTGCCGGCGTACCTCCTCACGCTGCTTGCGATTGGACTGCTTCTGGCCGCGTGGCGCGGCGGCACCTTTGCGCACGTTCGATCTGTGGCTTGGTGGGGCACGATGCTCGTTGGAGGGGTGTGGGCGCTGGGCCGGGGACCTCAGGAGCCCGTCGTCGCCACAGTATTTCTGGCCCTGGTGTGGAGCGGAATTCACCTCTCGCTGGCGCTCGAGGCCAAGCGATTTGGTTTCGGACCAGGCGGCACGCCGGCGGAATCGGATGACCCCGAATCGCCCGTGTGGAGCGCCCAACTCGATGTGCACCAGTTCACGCAATGGCGGCCGCTCGCGAGCAGCTTCAGCACGACGTCGTGGACAGGCACGCTGGGCGTGATCCTCGTCCGCCAATGGTTGGCGTTTCCCGACTGGCTCGTGCCGGGAGCGATGTGCGCCGCGGCGCTATGGCTGTCGTTCGCCCTGGCGAGCAACCTCCGCGTTCTGCGCGATGTGCCGCGAAACGACGCCCAGCGCCTCGGCGCGTGCCTGGCCGTTCAGGCCGGCGCCCTGCTCATCGCGACCATCGCCCTGGCCGTGACCGGTACCGCGCAGGTGCTCACCTGGGCCGCGATGGGCGTTGCGGTGATTGCCGCGGCACGGTGGGTGCGATCACGCGGCTTGGATGTGTACGGGTTGATCGTGCTCTCGCTGGCGGCGCTCCGCGTGGTTGTGTACGAGCGGTTCACCGGCACGCTCACCGCCGCGCCCAGCGAATTCCTCGGACTCCAGCTTTCGGCGTGGAGCGCCGTGACCGCGTGCGTCGGCGGAGCGTGGGCCGCGGCGGGATGGATGATCCGCCGCTCATCTCCGGAGCAGACAAGCTGGCGCGCGACGGGGCACGCCGCGGTGGGGGTGGCCACCACCCTCCTGTTCGCCGCGTTGCTGGACGATGGCATGAAGCCCACGGCCTGCGCCGTAGTGCTGGTGACGTTCGCGATCACGCTCGCCGTGCTTGGGCACCGGCTGAAGTCGATCGGGCTGTGGTCGTACGGAGTGTTCGCCCTCTCGCTGGCCTCCCTATTCCCCGCGTTTCGGAACTGGCTCGAAGGGTGGACGCCGGGCCGCGGGCTGTCGCTCCTGGGCGTCCGGCTCACCGCGTGGAGCGCCGTCATGGCGTACGGCGGCTTGGCGTGGTCCGTGGCCGGCCTGATGGCGCGGCGGTCTGCCAGCGAAGTCGTCCGCCGCTTCAGCGTCGGCGCGTACGGGATAGGAATCTCGCTCCTGTTCGGCGCCCTCATGCATCAGGGCATGCGGGGCGAGTCCGCGGCCGTGATCGGGGTGTTCCTGGCGCTCGTGCTCCTGGGCGCCGCCATGGTGCTGCGTTCCTCCACGATGCTCGCGTACTTCGGGCTCGTCCTGGTCGGAGTCACCGTGTTCATGCCCACGCGGACCTGGTGGCAGACCGAATCCGCCGGGCATGGCTTCGAGTTCGTGGGCCTGCGGCTCACGGTGTGGACGGGCGTGATCGCGTTCGCGGGGCTGGCGTGGATGTTCGTCGCGCGGCTTACAAGCCGTGCCCGCCCTGATGTCCCAGCCGGGCTTGCAGCGCTCGGTGGCGGCGTTGGTCTCACTCTTCTGCTCGCGAGCTTCATGCACGAGAGCGCCGCTCCCGCGAGTCTCTGCATCGCGTGGCTCCTCCTGCTTCTGGCGGCGGCCGCCGCGGGACGTGCGCTGCGCTCGCTGACTCTGGACCTCTGGGCCGTCGGGGGGCTGGCGTTCCCCGTCATCGGATGGCTCTGGTGGTACCCCGCGTGGAGCGGCTGGAACGCTGCCGCGGCAGGGCCGGGCATGTACCAGGGGTTCTGGGTCGGCATCGTTGTCGCCGTCAGCGCCGCCGTGCTCGTGAAGTTCATCGTCCGCGCCCCGGCCGGCCAGATCGAGCGGGCCGTTCGCGCTGCCGCGTGGGTGGTCTTCGCGGCTGTGCTTTTCGTGGCCACGAGTCTCGAGATTGGCCGATCGTCGGAGGTTGTTTTCAGCGATCACACCGTTCAGCGAGCGGCGGTCAGCGTGTGGTGGGGCATCTTCGCCTTCGCCATGATCGCGCTGGGCTTCGTCCTCCGGCGCGATGCCGGTGCCTCGCGGGGCATCCCCATCGTTCGACAGATCGGCCTTGGCATGATGCTTGTCGCCACGGCCAAGGCGATCGCGTGGGATCTCAGCAGCGTGCCGCCCCTGGGCCGAGCCATCAGCTTCATCGGGCTCGGGCTGCTCATGCTCGCCGTCGCGGTCACGTACGGCAAGGTGTCCAAGCGGCTCGATGCCAAGGCGTCCGTAGAACCCGGGCGTGAGGACCCCGACGGGGCCGGCCCGGCCTCCGAGGATCTCATCGAATACCCCAAGTCGACCTCGACCTAGCCGCGGCGCGGGCTTCGGCACTTGCCGTATGCTCCCATACCGAGAAACGGGTCGATCCTGCCCGCTCCCCGTGCGTGGAGATGGAGATCATGCGTAAGAATTCGCCGTCGTACCGCGTTCCGAGCGTGCCGGACCTCGCGCCCCCGCCAGCACGAACGGCGGTCCTGATCGCGTCCGGCGACCTCCGCGAATCGGCGAACTTGGCGTGCTGGCCGGCGCAGCAGGAACTCGAGACGCAGGCCAGGGCCGCGTTCGCCGAACTTGGCTGGAAGCTTGTTCGCGCCATCGTCGGTGGGGCTGGCCAGAAGAAGCCAAGGCACGGGTTTATCGCATCGCAATCTCAGGGGCGCGACGTCTTCGCCGGGATTCACCCCGATGCACCGCTTGTGGTCGCCGAGGCGGTCTGGCAGTACTCGCACCACGTGCTGATGGGCCTGTGCCGGCACAAGGGGCCGATCCTCCTTCTGGCCAACTGGTCCGGCCAGTGGCCCGGGCTCGTGGGAGTGCTCAATCTCCGCGGTTCGCTCACCAAGGCCGGCGTGGAATACTCCATTCTGTGGGGCGAGGACTTTGCCGCGCCCGAGTTTCGCGCCAAGCTCGCCAAGTGGATCGCCAAGGGCCGTATCGACCACGATCTCTCGCACGTGCAGAAGCTCCACCCCGAGGATCTCCCGACGCGTGAAAGGGTGCTCGGCGAAGCACTGGCCGCGGAGCTTGAGCGTCGCCCCGCGATCATGGGCGTGTTCGACGAGGGCTGCATGGGGATGTTTAACGCGATCATCCCCGACCAGGCCCTGCACCGCGCCGGGGTCTACAAGGAGCGGCTGAGCCAGTCGGCGCTGTTCCACGCCATGACGCAGGTGCCCGACCGCGAGGCCGACCATGTTCGAACATGGCTCGACCGGCGCGGCATGAAATTCCTGACCGGCACAAACGAGGAGTCTGACCTCACTGACTCCCAGATCCGGTGGCAGTGCAAGATGTACATTGCCGCGCTGCGCATCGCCGACGAGTTCGGCTGCGACGCCGTGGGCATCCAGTACCAGCAGGGCCTCAAGGACCTCTGCCCCGCGAGCGATCTGTGCGAGGGCCTGCTGAATTGCTCCGACCGCCCGCCGGTTCGGGCGATCCGCGGGACCAACGCGGGGAAAGTGCTCCTCAAGGGTCAACCGCTCACGCACTTCAACGAGGTCGACGAGTGCGCCGGCCTCGACGGCATCATCACGCAGCGCGTGTGGAGCGCCATGGGTTTCGAGCCCGACAACACCCTTCACGATCTGCGCTGGGGCGACGCCGACGAGTCAGGGACGACCGACAAGTTCGTGTGGGTCTTTGAGATCTCGGGCGCCGTGCCCCCGTCCCACCTGGAACGCGGTTACAAGGGCACGACCAGCGAGCGTCAGCCCGCGATGTACTTCCGCCTCGGCGGCGGCACCATCAAGGGTGTCTCTCGCCCCGGTGAAGTCGTCTGGTCGCGCATCTACGTGGAGCCCGACAAGAAGGGGCGCGACCGCCTGCACATGGACATCGGGCGCTGCAAGGCCATCCGCCTGCCCAAGGAAGAGACTGAGCGTCGCTGGAAATCGACGACCAGCCAATGGCCGATTATGCACGCGGTCACGTACGGTGTCACGCGCGACCAGATGATGGCCAAGCACCAGGCCAATCACCTCCAGGTGGTCTACGCGCCCGACGCGGAGCGCGCCGACCGAGCCCTGGCCGCCAAGGCCGCGATGGCGCACGCCATGGGGATCAAGGTAAACCTGTGCGGTGAGGCGGCGGATGGAACGCCGCTGGCCAAGCGGCTCGCGTCGCTATGAAGCTGCATTTGCTTGAGGCCGCGTTCGTAGAGACCTTCGTCGTTCCGTCGAAGCAGCATCGATGGTTGTCCTTGCTCGGTAGCTCGAAGCGGCGTCGCGACATCACGTCGGTGCTGTGTCACTCGTTGAACGACCACGTGGATCGGGCGAAGGTATTGAGAATCCCGAAGCACGTTGCGACCGACGAGTTTCTCGTAGCCCTGCTCGCAAAGGGGGCCAACTCACAGGATTGCCGCGTGATCTCTGATGGACCGCTCGATCAGCGAGACCTGACGATACGCGAAGCGATCGAAGCGCAAAGCGGTGAGAGCAGCGGAACGCTGGTGTGCGTCAGTCCTGGATCAGTCTGTCTCTGGATGCCCGAGCCGATCGCGGACAGTCTGCTGCTGGTCGATTCGGACAAGACTCGAACCATGCTCTCCGGAATAGTGCGGCGAGGACGCGTGTAAATGTGAATCAGTGAGCGTCGTCCACGTGGGCGCACAGCCGCGGCAGGACCTCCCCCGCCTTTCCCATGATCGACCACGTCACCCACCTCGATATCGCGGTGGGTTGAAGGTTGATCTCGACGGTTTCGGCGCCTGCACGAGCCGCGAGATTGACGAAGCTTGCCGCGGGCTGCACCACCGAGCTGGTCCCGATGGAAAAGAACAGATCGCACTCGTCGAGCGCCGCGTGGGCGGCGTCGAGGGCCTTCTCGGGCAGCGGCTCGCCGAACCACACCACGCCGGGGCGCATCGTCGCACCAGCCTCCGACGGGGGAGGGAACGCCGCGAACGGCTCCGGGCCCGGCTCAAGTTCCTTGCCGGTCCTGGTGCACCGCCACACCATGAGCGACCCGTGCAATTCGACGACGCCGCGCGACCCCGCCCGTTGGTGCAGCCGGTCGACGTTCTGGGTTAGGAGCGTAAACCGCGCGCCGCGGCGCTCGACCTGGTCCTGCATCCGCACCAGCGCCAAGTGTCCCGCGTTGGGGGTGCAGGCCAGGCACCGCAGCCGGCGCGAGTCGTACCAGCGGGACACAGTGCCGGGGTCCTTGGCGAACGCCTCGGGCGTTGCCAGGTCCTCGGGATTGAACCGTGCCCATAGCCCGTCCATCGCGTCGCGGAACGTGGGAATGCCGCTCTCGGCGGAGATCCCCGAACCCGTCAGCACCACCACCCGCCGCGCTGTTCCCAGCGAATCGGCGACGGAACCGAGTTGATCCGGAATCTCTCCCATGTGTCCGGCTTAACTGTAGGAAACACCCCGAATCGCGGGGTCCCACGGCACGTCCGCACCAAGACCGATATCCTCCGCGAGCCCATAGCCGGTGTAGCCGCCCCGAAACACTCAGGAACCACGAATGTCCACCTCGATCAAGCGGGCCTTGTTGCCTTTGGCGGCCTTTTGCGTGTTGGCTAGTCTCCCCGGCGAGTGGGCCGCTTCCCCGGTGCTCGGCCAGCCCCCCGCCCCCAAGACCGACGAGAAGGACAAGAAGAAGGCCGACGAGCCGAAAGTCACGTCGCATGAGGCGGTCATCGGCGGGCAGACGATCAAGTACACCGCGACCACCGGAATGCTGCCCCAGCTCGACGACTCGGGAAAGGTGAAAGCCAACGTCTTCTTTGTCGCCTACGAGCGCGAGGGACAGGACAAGGCCAAGCGTCCAATCACCTTCGCGTTCAACGGTGGGCCCGGTTCGTCCTCGGTCTGGCTCCACCTGGGCGCGCTCGGGCCTCGCAAAGTCCAGTTCGGCCCCGACGGCGAGCCCCTGGCGCCGCCCGCGGCCCTCACCGACAACGAATCCTCGTGGCTCGATATGACCGACATCGTCTTCATCGACCCCGTGAGCACCGGCTTCAGCCGGCCCGCCGAAGGTGAGAACGGGAACCAGTTCCACGGCCTGTTCGAGGACGTGCAATCAGTTGGCGAGTTCATCCGGCTCTATTGCGTGCGCTACCAGCGCTGGCAGTCCCCCAAGTTCCTGGCCGGCGAGAGCTACGGCACCACGCGTGCCGCGGGGCTGTCGGGCTATCTCCAGGACGAGGTGGGCATGTACCTCAACGGGATCGTGCTGATCTCGTCGGTTCTTGACTTCTCCACCATTTCGTTCGAGACCAACAACGACCTGCCCAACTGGCTCTTCCTCCCGAGCTACACCGCCACCGCGTGGTACCACAAGAAGCTCGCGCCGGACCTGCAGGCCGACCTTCAGGGCGCGCTGAAGCAAGCCAGAGAGTTCGCGGCCGGAGAATACCTGCTGGCCCTCGCCAAGGGTGATGCCCTGCCCGCCAAGGAGCGCGACGCCGTTGCCGAAAAGCTCGCGCGGTTCACGGGGCTGTCCAAGGACTTTGTCGTTCGGGCGGGACTCCGCGTGTCGATGGGCAGCTTTGGCAAGGAGCTCCTCCGCGATCGCGGGCAGACCGTCGGCCGCTTTGACAGTCGGTACAAGGGCATCGACCGCAACGGCATCGGCAGCGGGCCCGACTACGACCCCAGCCACGCGGCGATCACCGGCCCCTTCACCGCCGCGTTCAATACCTACGTCCGCTCCGAACTCCAGTACGAGAGCGATCAGAACTACGAAATCCTGACGGGGAAGGTGCACCCCTGGAACTTCTCGGCCGCGACCAATCATTTCGCGAGCTTTGCCGACACGCTCCGAAGCGCGATGACCAAGAACCCCGCCCTCCGCGTCATGTTCTGCGCGGGCTACTACGACCTGGCGACCCCGTTCTTTGCCGCCGAGTACACCGCGGGGCACCTGGGCCTCGATGAATCGCTGCGATCACACGTGGTCACGAACTATTACGAGGCGGGGCACATGATGTACCTCCGCCAGGCCGACCTCAAGAAGCTCAAGGCTGACGCGGCAGGATTCTACAAGGACGCGCTTACGCAGCCCGCCGGGGCCCGATGAAGCAGCTCACCGCTCGCGTCGCCCGCGTGATAGGATGTCCGTGATGGAGTCTTCCGGCAGGACGCTTGTGATCAGCGATGGCGGCGTGGCCGCCCTCGTCGCGTGCATGGCGGCCCGCGAAGCCCTCTACGCGGGCGCTTCCGCCGCCGCGGGAGCGGAGCCCGCGAAATCAGGCGTCGAGGCTGCCCGGAAGAACGCCGAGGCGACACGGACATTCCTGCGTGACCGCCGCCCGCTCGTGTTCATGGGTGAGCTGCCAGCGGGGTCCGGCGCGGCGCGCCGCAAGGCCGTGGAGCGACAGTGCGCCGCCCTGGACCTTGAACTCGTGGAACCAAGCCCCGCTGACGTGCCGCCCTCGGGCGCCCCGGCAGGCGAGAGGGCGACCCGGTTGCTGGTGAGCGCGGCGTTCGCCGCCGCAAAGCGCGAGGCCGCGCGCGTGCTTTGGCCGGTGCACTTCTTCGACGGCACCGACGTAAACCTCGACAGCGTCGCCGACGCGATCGACCGAGCCCTTCTCGTGACGCGGCTGCTCGGCCTCGATTCCCAGCCCGGTGTGCGCGTCGAGGTTCCCTACGCCGACTTCACCGACCGCCAGCTCGCCGAACTCGCCGTCGACCTCGACGCCCCCGTCCGGACCTGCTGGTGGTGGTACGCCCAGCTGGCTCCGACTCCGCCCGGCGACTCCGCAGGGCCCGACGAGTTCCGGGCCGAATTCCACCGCTGGAACCAGGTGCTGCGCGAGTGCGGCTGGGTCCAGGAGGCCGGCGTCGCCTGAACGTGCCGATCGGGCCCGCCCCGGATCTTCCCTTGAGCCCCTCGAACACGGTGTGCATCACCGCGCGGCCGCTCCCTCCGGATCGCGGTGTTCGGGTACACTGTTCGCCGATCGCACCATCAGTCCAGGAGCTTCCAGTGCCGACCATCGCCACGTTCGCGAACACTCTCGGTTCTCTCGCCGCGGCTTCTCTTGTTGCCCTCGCCAGCGGCGCGCCAGAGCGCGGCGAAGCCAAGGACACGATCCGCGCCCTTCTTCTCACCGGCCAGCAGAATCACGACTGGACCTACACCAGCAACGTCCACAAGCAAACGCTCGAGGCCACCGGTCGCTTCACTGTCGACCTCACGACCACGCCCGCAGAGGCCCTCGCCGACGCCAAGAGTCTCGCGAACTACAAGGTTCTCGTGGTGGATTACAACGGCGAGCGGTGGGGGAGTGCCGCGGAGAAGAACTTCCTGGACGCAGTCAACGCAGGCGCCGGCGTGGTGATTATCCACGCGTCGAACAACTCGTTCGTGACCGACGACCCTGCTCAGGGCTGGATCGACTACCAGAAGCTCGTCGGCCTGGTCTGGTTGAAGCCCGCCACCGGCCACGGCAAGTTCCACGCCTTCGACGTGCACTACACCGACCACGACCACCCCATCACCAAGGGTCTGGCCGACATGAAGTCGCACCCCGACGAGCTGTACCACAAGCTCGTGAACACCCAGCACGCGGATTTCAAGGTGCTCGCGACCGCGCTCTCCAGCAAAGAGAGCGGCGGCACCGGCGACAACGAGCCGATGGTGCTCGTCAGCACGTGGGGCAAGGGCCGCGTCTTCCACACGCCGCTGGGCCACGTCTGGGCCGGCTCGCCCGAGCAGCACGCGTCGATCAACGACCCGCAGTTCAAGATCCTCCTTGCCCGCGGCACCGAGTGGGCCGCGACCGGCGCCGTGACGCTTCCTGCGAGCTGGGATTTCGGACCCCCGCCCCCGCCCAAGGCCACCCAGCCCGCCGCCAAGAGCGGCGCCGACGCCGCGCCCAACACGCTGACCGACGCCGAGAAGGCGGCGGGCTGGACGCTGCTGTTCGACGGCACGTCCGCGTCGGGGTTCAAGAGCTTCAAGAAGCCATCGTTCCCCGACAAGGGCTGGGAGGCCGCCGACGGGACGCTCCACGTCAAGGCGCAGGGCGGTGGCGGCGACGTCGTCACCAAGGACGAATACCAGGACTTCGAGTTCGCCTGCGAATGGAAGGTCTCCCCCGGCGCCAACAGCGGCATCATCTACCTCGCGGCCGAAGAGGGATTCGACTACCCGTGGCAGACCGGCCCCGAGATGCAGATCCTCGACAACAGCAGGCACGCCGACGGCAAGAGCCCGTTGACCTCGGCCGGCGCGCTCTATGCGCTCATCGCCTGCTCGAAGGACGTCACCAAGCCCGTCGGAGAATGGAACGCGGCCCGCGTTCTCAAGAAGGGCAATCACGTCGAGCACTGGCTCAACGGCGTCAAGGTCGTCGAATACGAAATCGGCAGCCCCGAAGTCAAGAAACTCATCGCGGCCAGCAAGTTCAAGGACATGCCCGCGTTCATGACCAAGGCCAAGGGCCGCGTCGCTCTTCAAGATCACGGCGACGACGTGTGGTTCCGCAACATCAAGGTGCGTGAGGTGAAGTAGGCGGGGGCCGAGCCGGACCGTGGTCAGGGCTTGATCGGATCTCCTCCCTTGTCCACGTTTTCCTTGGTGTAGAGCTTCGTTCCCAGCACGATCTTCTTCGGCACGTCCTTGCCCCTCCCGGCGGCGATCAGGCGAGCCTCGTCGATCGCCTCCTTGGCTCCGTTGGGGTATTCGAACGTCGCGTTGAGGATCCCCTTCCGAACCGCCTCCACCCCCTCGTGCGGCAGGGCATCGACCCCGACGAACATCATCTCCTTCTCGCGGCCCGCGTCCTTGGCCGCGTTGTACGCCGCGATTGCCGCGGGGTCGTTGGCGCCGTACACCAGCTGGATTGAACCCTTCTTGGGGTTCCGCGCCAGCGCCGCCTGCATCTTCTCGCGCGCCACGTCACCCAGCCACTGCATGTCGGCGTCGTAGACCACCTTGATGTCAGTGTCCTTGATCGCGGCCCGGAACGGCTCCGACCGGTCGCCCGCCGGCACGCTCGACGACAGGCCCTTCAACTCAACGACGTTGCCCTTGCCGTTCAGAGCCTTCTTCACCCACTTGCCCACCTCAGCCCCGATCAGCCGGTTGTCGGCCCCGATGAAGCAGGTGTACTTGTCGCCCAGCACCGCGCGATCGAGCACGATCACCGGGATCCCCGCGTCGAACGCCTCGCCCACGACGCTCGAGAGGCTCGTGTCCAGCGGAGAGATGATGATCACGTCCACCTTGGCCGCGACGAACTCCTTCACGTGCGCCATCTGGCGCGGCGCATCGTTCTGCGCGTCCTTCATCGTCAGCTTGATCTCGGGGAACTTGTCCGCGCTGGCCTTGATGTCCTTGTCCATCTGCTCGCGCCACGGCTCGTTGCGGTTGCACTGGGAGTAGCCGATGCGGAGCGGCTTGGCCGCGGCGACGGGGGCCGGAGTTGGCTGGGCGATCGCAGAGGCGGCGAACAGTGTTCCGACCCCAACCATTGCCGCGAGCGAGAGCCATTTCATCGTGAAGCCCCTTGGTTTCTGCGGAGTGTACCGCTCCATGGCCGAATGTGCACCCTTTCTTGAGGCCCGACTCGAAGACACTCTGGGCGGGCCCCCCGTTCCCCTCACCTTCATCACCTCCATCACCCACTCACCTCCATCATCTCCGCCTCAGCCCCTGCGCCAGCACCGCCACCACGATCACTCCCCCCGTGATCATGAGCTGGTACGCGGTGCTCACGCTGTTGATGTCGAGCACCTTGCGCAGGTACCCGATCGTGAGCGTGCCGATCACCGTCAGCAGCACCCCGCCCCGCCCGCCGGCGAGCGTGGTGCCCCCGATCACCACCATCGCGATCGCCGTCAGTTCGTACCCCATGCCCCCGTCCGGGTTCCCCTGGCGTTCGATCGCGCAGAACAGCACCCCCGCGATGCCCGACAGCGCCCCGGAAATGATGTACGCCACCAGCTTCGTCGCCCGCACCGGCACGCCCGCGTACCGCGCGGCCGTCTCGTTGTCGCCGACGGCGTACAGACGCACCCCCAGCGTCTGCGTCCGCATCATGAGGAGCGTGAGCGCCGCGGCACCGATGAAGATCGGCACGTGGACCGTCACCTCCGCGCCGGCCGGGCCGAACTTGGCGTTGAGCGATTCCAGCAGCGGGGGGTACGGAAACTTCTGGATCTTGACGCCGTCCGACAGCCACTTCGCCAGCCCCCGTGCCGCGGCCATCACCGCGAGCGTGGCCACGAACGGCTGCACCCGCGCAAAGGCGATGAGGCTTCCCGACACCGCGCCGCACAGGGCCCCGACGCCGACCGCCGCGGGGATCGCCACCACGCCGGGCGTCTCCCGGCGCATCACCAGCATCGAGAACACCACCCCGGTCAGCGCCACGACCGACCCGACCGCCAGGTCGATCCCGCCGGTGACGATGACCACCGTGAGCCCGCACGCCAGCACCCCGTAGCCCGCGTTCTGCGCGAGCGTGTCGGCGTGCGTGCCGGGCATGAAGAACGCGCCGTCGGCGTTGAAAACGGCCCCGAGGATCAGCACAAGCACCAAGGCCGCGCACGCGGCTAGCACGTCGCGCCCGCCGCGCGTCCGGCCGTGGCCCGCGGCGGGCGGGCCGGTCGGCACGCTTGTCCCCGGTCCGGTCGAGGTCATTTCGCGGCGTCCGCGGGTCCGAGCACGAAGCAGTCGATCCCGAAATACGTCTTCGGATTGTTCGCCTTCTCGTTCGCGCCGATGATCTCGGCCCGGACCACGAACGCCCCGTCCTGCGGGGCAAACTCACCCAAGTCCATCGGCCCGGTCGCGTGGACCTTTCGATCACCGCTGAACAGGTCCACGCCCTCCCCCGCCGGCAGCCCGTTCACGCTGAACCGAACGATCGCGTAGTCCCAGCTTCTGGTCGCGTGCACGATCACGTGCCGCCGCCCGCCGTCGGGGGCGGGGATCTTCATCTCAATGAAATCGCCGATCTGCTTGCCGCGAACCCACAGCTGCTGCTGCCCGCTCCACAGGTTCTCTTCGAACCCGCCCTGCGCTTCGACCTCCACGCCGTCGCTCTTGTCGCTGACCTTCTGCGCCTCGCACTCGAACGCGCCGGCGAGCTTGTACGGCGGCGGAAGCGCGGGCGCCTGGATTAGGTCACGGGCGGCGTGCGCCGCCTCGGGCATGCGGTTGGTCGTGGCCCCCGGCCTCGCGTAGAAGTACGCGGTTGCCGCGTACTCGACGTCGCACTCGGTCCAGTGCCACACCTCCATGTCCATCCGGAGCGACTTCCTGAACGGGATGGCATCGAGGGACCGCGTTCGCGTCACCGTCGCCCGACCCCAGCAGTTCCCCAGCGCCTCGCCGTCGCTCCGCGGCTGCGCGTTGAAGGGCCCAAAGAACGTCTTGGGATTGGACCAGGCGTAGCTGTAGTAGTCCTCCGTTCCCGTGCCGAAGTGCGAGGGGAACGTCTCACCGTCGACATAGATCTTCTCGTCTCCCTCGCCCCACCAGTCCTTGACGGGGTTCATCAGGCTCAGCACGTCGCCCACGTACACCCCGTCACCCTCGATGGTGACGTAGTTCCAGTCCTGCATCGGCCGGGTGTGGATCGGATATTCGCAGCGCCACGTCGCGTGGAAGTGCATGGAGCGAGCGTCCCAGTCCGACTTGTCACCCGCGTAGTGCGCGGTCACGGTCACGGGCTCTTTCCCGAGATTCTCGACCGCGATGCTCGCGTGCTTCTCGTACGGCATCGGGAACTTCATCCGGAGAATGCCGTCCTCGCCCGCGGTGGTCCACCACGTGCGAAACTCCCGCATCCCGGGCCCGACGCCGAAGAAATCTCCCACGGGGCACCACACCGTCTCCTCGCCATCGAACGTCATTCTGATGACCGTCGACCGCAGCGCCTGGTCCTGATTCGCGGACTTGAGCGACATGAACAGCCGCGAAATCGCGCCGGAACCGGGCGGAAAATCAGCCGTCTGACGCTCCCCCGGGGCCACCACGATGTCGCGGAACAGCGGCGCCGCCTGGATCTGGGTCCGGGCGTCGAGCTCACGGCGCACCTCATCGATCCGACCCTTGGCCTGCGCGAGGACCTCGGGCGTGAGCGACTCGACGGTCGTCCCCGGCGGGTACGTGCGGTAGTTGACCTGGTAGTAGAACCCGTCGGAGTCGCTCGTGATCGTGCAGTGCTTCGAGTACGGGATCGGCAGGTACAGGTTGCACCCGCGGGCCGTCTCGATCGACATCGGCTTCTCGATCTTCCACTTGCCCTGAAGGAGGTCCGACATCGGCGCTTCGATCACCGGTGTCGCCGAGCCGTCGAGGTACACGCGCATCGTGCCCTTGGGGTTCGCCGACCACACGTGCACGATCGCACCCGGGCCGTCGGCGTCGTGCATCACGAACTCCTTGCGCCCGTCCTTTTCCTCAATTCGGATGAACTGGTTGTAGTCGCCGTTGGCAAACCAGCCCTCAGGATCCGACGGGTCCTTGCTCTTGCGGTCGTAGCTGCTCGACTGGCGGCAGGTGTACGCCGGGTCCGGGAGTCGCGCGATCGCGGCCCGGTCCGTCATCTCCGTCAGCAGGGAATCGAGGCTGATCGGAGGCGACCCCGCTTCGGGACCGGCGAGAACGGCGACGACGAACGCAAGGCAGGACAAGATCATCTCATGACCTCCGGTTCACGGCCGCCCACGCCCCGCGCGTACGCGGCACGAGAGCAGCGTACCGAAAGCAGCGGGCGCCCGTGGTCGTGCGAACATTCT
The DNA here is from genome assembly GCA_044223975.1 of Phycisphaerales bacterium. Classification (GTDB taxonomy): domain Bacteria; phylum Planctomycetota; class Phycisphaerae; order Phycisphaerales; family UBA1924; genus CAZCPB01. The sequence continues at coordinate 342,952 of JBGALI010000001.1, forward strand.
CGCCCGGGCCGGGAGGGGCGCCCGGGGAACGCCGCGGCACCGGGGCCGGTCACGAGGCGGAGAGACGGGACCGCACCAAGTCCGCCCGCGCCGCGCGGCGCTGGTCCTGGTCGAGTTCCTGGCCGAGCACCATTTGGAGGTGCGCCGGCTGAACCAGAAGCGTCAGGTGGTTGACCATCGCCGGATCGATGTGAGGCAGGAGGCCGATCGTCGCCCCCAGCCGCACATGGCTGAGGTGCTGCATCGACTCTTCCGTGGTGAGCAGCCGAGCGTGCGTCAGCAGCCCGAACGCGCGGAACACCTGGTCCTGCAGCGCCGCGCCCCGCTTGCTCTGGAGCGTCCGACGCGCCGAGCGCTCGTACTCGATCACCTGGGGAAGGATCTCACGCTCCAACTCGTGCAAGATCACGGCCTCGGTCTTGCCGAGCGTGGTCTGGTTCGAGATCTGGTAGAAGTCTCCGGCCGCGTCCGAGCCTTCGCCGTAGAACCCGCGCACCGCCAGGTGCATGTCCGCGGCGGCCTTTTTGACCTTCTCGATGTCCCCCGTCATCCGCAGCGCCGGCAGGTGGAGCATCACGCTCATGCGCACGCCCGTGCCCACGTTGGTGGGGCAGGCCGTGAGGTACCCGAACCGCGGGGAGAAGGCGTAGTCGAGCCCTCCCTCGAGCTTGTCGTCGAGTTGATCGATCTCGCTCCACGCGTCGGTCAGGCCAAGCCCGGCACGGATCACCTGGATGCGCAGGTGGTCCTCTTCGTTGACCATCACGCTCACACGCTCGCCGGGCATGCCCACCGCCACGGCGCGGGGGTCGCCGGCGCTCTCGCCCGTTTTTTCAGCACCGCTCGGACCCCGCGGCTTGGCGTGCTGCTTCGAGATCAGGTGCCGCTCGACCAGCAGTTGTCGTTCGAAGCCGGGCGCTTCGTGCAGATCGATCCACAGGACCTGCTCGCTCAGCCGGGATGAGGTGAGCCGCGACCGGCACAGGTCCAGCACCGTCTGCCGGTCGAGGCGCGAGGCGCGGCCCGGGAAGGGCAGCGCGGCAAGGTTTCGAGCCAGTCGCACGCGTGACGAGATCACTACGTCCGACGCTAGCCCGCCGCCGCGCAGCCACTCCGTCCGCGCGTCGTAGGAGGGGAGTCGGCTTGGCGGGAGCATGCAATTCTCCTGAGGACCGATTCACGCCGCCGATTGCCCGCCCCCGCCGTGCCGCTTCAATTCGTCACGGAGCTTGGCCGCTCGCTCGTACTGCTCGCCCTTGACGGCATCTTCGAGCTGGCGGCGAAGCGTCTGGATCTTCTGCACGCGTTCTTCGTGCGACGGGCCCGACGGCTCGGTATCCGCGGCGCCGGGCTTCGGGGCGGTTGCGTGCCGCCTGGGCGACTTGCCCAAGTGCAGGCACGCCCCCTCGTGCGCACGCTCGAGGAGCGTCGAGAGCTGCACTTCGAAGGTCTTGTAGCACGCGGCGCACCCGAGGTTCCCAGACTGCTTGAAGTCCGTGAACGACAGCCGGCACGACGGGCACACCGAAACGCCGGGAGCGGCCTTGGGCTTGGCGGATTCGGGAGCGGCGGTTGCGGGGGCCGCGGCAACGACGAAGTGCTTCAAGATCTCTTCAAGGGGCGTCTGTGACTGAACGGTGATGCCCTGTTCACGGGCGCAACGCTCGCACAGGTGCCGCTCGAACCTGACGCCGTTCTTCTTCGTCAGTTCGCGGACCGTCGCCTCGTTCTCGCAGAGGTCACACTTCACAACGCGAGTCTAGAGCGCGAAATCACGGCGAGGCAATCCCGACGACGGTGGGGTGTAACCCGAGCCGTCCGAGTTGGCCGCGCAGCGCGAACCAACAGCACGCGGTGTAAGGCGAACCGGAAGCTCATGCCGCGGAGAATAAGGCGAGCAGCCCCGCTCAGGCCTGGGGTGATGCGGCCAGCTTCTGCTGACGGGTGTAGCCGTACTTCCGCTTCAGCGGCTTGACGACCAGTCCTTGGCGGATGGCCTTGGTGGAGGCCTTGATCCGCATCGGGCGGCCATCGATGACGGCCGTGAGGTCCTGCAGGTTCGGCTTGAACGTGCGGCGCGTGATGCCCGTGGGCTTGAGGCCGAAGCCGCCCTTGCTCACCGCCTGCCCGCGCCACGCGCGACGCTTTCCAAAGCTGGTCTTCTTGCCGGTGAAATGGCACTTGCTGGGCATGGCTGGGTCTCGATGGCGGTGACAGAACCGAACTTCGCCCGATCATCCCGGGGCGACAGGCAGGGCTCAAAGGATAGCGCCCCCGATGAATGGGACAAGCGGGCCGGTCTCGCCCCCCCGACGCTCACCGCCGCCTGAAATCCTGCCGCTGCACCATGACGTCCAGCGTCTGGCACACCAGGTCGATCTCCCGCTCCGTGAGGTTGTTGTGGAACGGAAGGGCCAGGGTTCGCTGGCTGACGCTTTCGGCGATTGGAAACATCCCGGGCTCGAACCCGAACTGCTCGCGGTAGAAGGGCTGCAGGTGGATGCACGGGAAGTAGTCCGAGGCCCCGATGTCGTGGTTACGCATCCCCTTGATGATGGCGTCCCGTTCCTCGCCCGCGTAGTTGGTCGACAGGCGCACCACGAACACGAACCAGCTCATCACGACATCGGGATCGACCGTCGGCACCACCAGGGCGGGATTGCCTCCCAGGCGCGAGATGTATTGCTGCGCCACACGCTGACGCTTGCCCAGAATCTCATCGAACCGGCGCATCTGCCCGACGCCGATCGCCGCGTTGACCTCCGAGAGCCGGTAGTTGTACCCCAGCCGCTCGTGACGCAGCCACGAGCCGGCCGCCGCACCTCCCGCCGCCGGAGCGCCCTGCCACCCCAGCGGCCGGCCCTGGTTCCGCATCGAACGGCACATCTCGGCGAGCCGCTCGTCGTCGGTCACCACCATCCCGCCCTCTCCGGTGGTGATCTGCTTGTTCGGATAGAACCCGAACACCCCAGCACGCCCGAACGATCCCGCGGGCCGGCCTTTGAGCGTGGCGCCCAGGGCTTCGCAGGAGTCCTCGATCAGCGGGATCTCGTGGCGGTTGGCGATGGCGCGGTACGCGTCCATGTGCGCCGTGTTGCCAAACGTCTCCACCGCCAGGATCGCCTTGGTGCGCGGCGTGATCGCCTTCTCCACCCGCGCCGGGTCCATGTTCAGGCTCATCGGGCAGATGTCCACGAACACCGGCTTGGCGTTCACGAACAGGATGCAGTTGGCCGACGCGATGAACGAGAACGGGGTGGTGATCACCTCGTCCCCCGGGCCGATGTTCAGCGATCGCATGACCAGGTGCAGGCCGCACGTCCCCGACGAGACCGCCACCGCGTGCCGGCATCCCGCCCGCGCGGCCACGAGCGCTTCGAACTCCGGCACCAGGGGCCCGATGGAGAGCCGGCCGGAACGGAGCGTGCGCAGGACGAGTTGTTCCTCCACCTCGGAAATGTCAGGGAGGCTCAGGGGAATCTCGGAATGGGAGCGGCTGGGCATACCCAGATCATCGGCCCGAGGGCATGGTCGGGCCACTACGATCATTCATCGGCGTGCCGCGCTCTGCCGCCCGGATCACCACCCCGCGGAGCCGGTCGCACAACCCCCGGAGGGTCAGATCCCCCGCGTCGGGCCCGAGTTCCTCGCGGAGCCCGGGGTCCTTGCCGTCGTCGAGGCGTTCGCGCACACGGGCGCACGCCATGATCAGCGTCGAATGGGTCGGGCGACCCATCAGGCGGGCCATCTCCGGGTAGCTGAGCGTCGTGAGCGAACGCCCCAGGAAGGCGCACATGGCACGCGCCAGCACGACCCGCTTGTGCCTGCCGCGCCCGCTGAAATCCTCGGGACTCACGCCCAATTCGCGGCACACCTCGGAGATCACCAGCTGGAAGGGCAAGGGTCGCGAGGACCGCGCCGGGGTGCTCGCTTCGTCCAGCCCCATGGCGCGACGGACGGTCCCGACCGTGACGATGGACGGGGTCGCCGCTCCGCCCGCCACCCGCACCAGTGCCTCGGCCTGCGTCAGGGCGCCCTCGAGATCGCGCACGCTGGGCTTGGCGCCGTGGCGCCCCCCGGCCCGCTCGACCAGGAGCCGCAGGGCGGGCTCGTCGATCCGGATGCCTCTTCGCAGCGCGATGGCCCGCACGATCCGCTCACGCAACTCCGGCTCCGGCGGCTCGATCCGCACCACCCCGGCCGCCATGAACCTCGACACGAGCTGCTCGGAAAGCTGGCGAATGTCCCGGGGGTGCTCGTCGGAAGCGACGACGATCCTGGCGCCGTCGAGGTCCAGAGCATCGAACGTGTGCAGCAGCTCGGTCTGCGTCTTGTCCTTGCCGGCCAGGAAATGGGCGTCGTCCAGGCACAGGAGGTCGATCCGCCGGAACGAGCGTCGGAACGCCTCGATCGAGTTGGACTTCACCGCCGCGATGAACTCGTTGGTGAATTCCTCGCCGGTGGCGTACCGCACCCGGGCGTGGGGGCGGAGCTGCTTGAACCTGCCCACGATGCCGCGGAGAAGGTGCGTCTTGCCCAGCCCGCAGTCACCTTGGACGAACAGCCGGTGCAGCGCCGCCGGGCCCTGCCCCTCGGCGATCCCGACCGCTCCCGCGTGGGCCAGCCGGTTGGACAGGCCAACCACGAACGTGTCGAGCGAATAGCGGGCCAGGCGGTCGGCGTCGGCGCGGGTGTTGCTGAGCGCGGTCGCCCGCCGCGGAGCCGGACGCTCCGCGTTCACGGCGGGAGGGGTCGCCTCCGACGGCGGCTGCGGCGCTCGCCCGAAAGCCGTCGAATCAACCCGGAAATTCAGGCGCGACTCTTCCGCGCGGTCTTCCTCTCCCGGCGCGAGCACCTCGCGCGCCGCCGACCGCAATGCCTGCCCGAACCGTCGATCGATGAACTCGGCCATGAACTTCGTCGGGACGGTGACATCCAGGCGCGTCCCGTCGACGTTCATCACCGCCTGCTTGGCAAAGTATCGGTCGAACCGGTCGGGTCCCACGGCGAGGCTGACCTGCGATCGGATCCGCAGCAGCGCGTCGTCCTGGGGTCCGCGCCCGGCACTCTGAGGAGATGATCCCTGGAGGTCATCGGGGGGGGTCGAGCCGTAACGAGTCTCCACGTCTCACACCCTGTCGACACGCCGGCCCCGTCATGGCGCCGGACGAAAGTGAGGGCGGTCCGAGGAGTCCTTCCGACGCCGACCTTCGAAGGATCGGAGGCTCCGCCGGGGCGCGCCGCCACTACCGCAACGCGGAGTGCACGGAAATCCCCGGACTCAAGTGGCCCCCATCCCGACGAAGAATCTGGTCAACCGGGTCCTTGGTCGACGCCGCAAAGGTAGAGCACGACGGCAGGCGCAGCAACAGCCTGAAAGTCTCGAAATCTGTCCCCATCTCCGTTGGGCAAAGCGCCGCAATGCTTTGCGCCGACCAAAAAAAACTTATCAACGCCGCGGGCGGGCGTGTGCGAAGATCATGTGCAAAGAATGTGAAGACTCGGTTCAGGGATCAGACGCGCTTCACGAACGCCACGCGCCGCGCGAACGAGCGGAAACCAAACCGCTCGTACAGCCTGATCGCCGGCGTGTTCCTCGCGTCGACCGCGCACGTGAGTTCAGCGGCGCCGAGCCCGCGCGTGCGCTCGATGCCCATGGACAGAAGCCGCGTGGCGATGCCGCGCCCGCGCAGGCAAGGCGCCAGGCCAAGGTAGACCAGTTCGACGCTCCGCTGGTCGGTGCACGGCGAGAGCAGCATGCAGCCGCACGCGATCCCGGCCTCGATCGCCACGAACCACAGCGCGGGGTCCCGCACGCCGGTCGCCTTGTGCGAGGCCAGAACGTCGTGCGAATCGCGAAGGCCGCACAACTCCGGGCAATCCAGCGTGTCCACGTAGCTCGAGTCCATCGCCGTCAGCAGCGTCGCATCCTGACGCTCCGGCGGCCCGAGGCTCGTGAGCGGGACCACCGACACGCCGCCGGGCCACCCCTCGGACACTGCCGGGAACGGCGCGTCAAAGGGCCGCCGCATGTACATCAACTCGCCGACCTTGATGAACCCCGCCCGGGTCAGAGCCGCCGCGGCCGCGAGTTCCTGCGGCTCCGGCAGCGCCTGAGCCAGCCGCACGTCGTGACGCGGATTGACCGGAGCACCGCTTGCCCGAAGCAATGAAAAGTGCCCGCAGGCCGCCGCGAACAACTCCGAACGCTCGATCTCCCCGCGCGCGGGCCCGCCGGCATCTCCCCCGGGTGGCGGCTCGGACGCAAAGAGCATCATCGTCCGACCGGCGCCGGGCACCGCCAGGCACGCCTGCCGCACCCGTTCGCTCCCGTCCGAACCATCCACGCTCGCCCACATCAATTCGAGGTCGATCCCGTGGACCGGCGCCGCCGCGAGCATCCGTCGTGCCGCGGCCTCCCTATTCGGGACCGTCTGAGTCACGAGGCGCTCGGCCGCCCGGACTTGCAACCGGGCCGGAACCCGGATGATGCGCACCGCCGTACCGGCATGGGAGGCGGAGGTCACCGGGTTTCTGAGTGGGGGATTCAAGCGTGCGGTCCGTGGGGCGGCGTTTGACCGGCCCCGGGTCATCTGTAGACTATCGCCTTGTTCCCGACCGTCGCTTGCGAAGGATATGGCATGCCCGAGCCCACGTTCGAAACGTCCCGTCGCTCCGCGCTGGCCCGAGTTGCCGTGCTGCTGGGCGTGATCGCAACGCTCGTGGCCGGGGCGTGGGCGCCCGAGCCCGACCCGGTTCCCCGCCGGTGGCAGCTTGATTTCAAGCTCGGACCCCTCCGGATGGCGACCTTTGACATGCCGGGTGGTGGCTCCCAGTCGTACTACTACCTGACGTACCGGGTCACCAACACCAGCGGGCAGGACCTCCTCCTCGCGCCGGCCTTTGAGCTTTCGACCGCCGCCGGCGAACTGCTCCGGTCCGGACGCGATGTGCCCGCTCAGGTCACCAGCCAGGTTCTCAACCTCCTCGGAAATCCCCTGATCGAGGACCAGATCGGAATTCTCGGCGTGATTATGCAAGGCGAAGAGAACGCCCGGGACGGCGTGGTGATCTGGCCAGTCACCGACATGCATCCCGAAGAAATCGCGATCTACGCCTCCGGTTTCAGTGGCGAGACCAAGTACGAGGACACCAAGGACCCCAAGACCGGTCAGCCCGATCGCAAGGTGCTCCGGAAGTCGTACATGGCCCGCTACACGATGCCAGGCGAGCTCGACGGGCACGGTTCTCAGCCCTTCCCGCCTTACGAGCAGCGTTGGATCATGCGGTAACGGAAGCCTATTGTTCCAACCCTGCGGCCACAGTGCCGTTCGGTATCTTCACGGAGCGTTCGTCATGGCACACAAAAAGGGCCAGGGTTCGACCAAGAACGGTCGCGACTCCAATCCCCAGTTCCGCGGCATCAAGCTCTACGGCGGCGAAGTCGCCCAGCCCGGCTCGATCATCGTCCGCCAGGTCGGCACGCCGTTCCACGCGGGCTTTAACGTCAAGGAAGGCGCCGACAACACCCTGTACTCGGTCGCCAACGGCACGGTGGTCTTCCGCGGCAACAAGGTCCACGTGGCCCCCGCGGACGACAAGGCAGCCCGGCCGTTCTGGCTCAAGGCCAACTGAACGCCGCAGCACATCTGAACTGATAGCGGCCCGGGAGAAGTTCCGGGCCGCTTCGTTTTTGTTCCGTTGCCGCGGCGGGCCTACGTCACGCCCCACGCATCCAGTTCCGGCGGTATCAGCGCGGCCAGATCGCACACGCCCGACACCAGCCGCTGAGCGTCCTCCAGCTTGACCACCCAGTTGGTCGCCAGGCACAGCCCGCCACGTCCGATGCGGATCATCGTCCGAGGTGGGAGGGCCATCGACCAGCTCTGGACCTCCGGCGAGAGCACCAGCGTTGCAAACTCGGCATGATCGGCGGTGATTCGCCATCGCTTGTTGAATGCCTCGTCTTCGAGCTTCAGGTCTTTGGAGCCGAACATCTCGGCGAGCTTGTGCAGGAGATTCTCCTCCACCAGGCTGAGCGCCGGCCAGCGTTCGGACGCCACGATCGCGGCGACGGTGTGTCGCACGGTCGTTCGATTCTTCCCTGAGCCTGTGGTGTACTTGTGTTCCACCAGCGTCACCTCGCGGCCCTGCACGTGGCCCCGGGCACACCACACGATGCCCCTGGGACCGTCACGCAAATCCCGGAACGGGCCGAGAGTCTCGAACGCGCTTTGCTTCTGCTCGTCGCTGGGGGAGGTCACGATCTCGAGCCCCGCGAGCGCGAGCCCGGCGGCGAGCTCCCGCATGCGCTTCAGCTCCGCGCGCCACGCCACAACTCCAATGCCCAGGATCGCGGCCATGATGCCGCCGATGATCAGGAAGTCACTCGCAGCGCCGAGAGTTGCAGGGTGGGACATCGGCTTTCAGCGTACCGCGCCCGCTGGACCTGGGCAGCGAACCCACGCCAACGGCGCGGCCGTAGTCTGATCAGGCCATCGCCTTCCGAATCGCCGCGCACGCCCCCAGCACCTCGCGCATCTTCCCCAGAGGCAGTACCGTTGCGGAATCGCTGAGCGCTTTCTCAGGCTCGGGGTGGCACTCGATGAACAGCGAATGAACCCCGGCCGCGGTCGCCGCGCGCGCCAACAGCGGAGCCCGGTCGGGCCTGCCGCCGGTCTGTTCACCCGCACCTGGGAGTTGCGTCGAGTGCGTGCAGTCAAAGCACACGGGGGGCGAACCGCCCTCGCACTTGAGTTCCATGAGGTCGCCAAGCCCGAGGAAATCGTTCACGAGCCGCCCATACCCAAAGAACGTGCCGCGTTCGGTGAGCATCACGTTGCCGCATCCCGCTTCGCCCAGCTTCCGCACCGCGCCGGCCATCTCTCCGGGCGACATGAACTGGCCCTTCTTGACGTTCACGCCCCGTCCGTGCGCGGCCGCGGCCGTGCCCGCCGCCAGCAGCAGGTCGGTCTGGCGGCATAGAAACGCCGGGATCTGGAGCAGGTCGATCGCGCGAGCCGCGGGCTCGGCCTGCTCGGGCGAATGAATGTCCGTCGTGGCAGGCACCCCGAGCTTTTCGCGCACCGTGCTCATCCAGTGCAGGCCCTTCTCAAGCCCCGGCCCCCGGGCCGACCTGATGCTCGAGCGGTTGGCCTTGTCGAACGACGCCTTGAAGACGTACTGCAGGCCCAGCTCGCGGCAGGCATCCCGCACCAACGTGCCGATGTCCATCGCCTGCTCGAGCGACTCGAGCACGCACGGGCCCGCGATGATCGTGAGGGGCTTGCCCGGTCCGATTTCAAGCGTTCCGACACGGAGCGTTCGCGCCATGCAAGGACGATAGGAACCATCCCCGCGCCGAAACGAAACTGCACGAATCCCGTATCATGCGCGCCCATGCTCCGCCTGCGCGATCTCCGCAAGTCCTTCGGCCAGACCGTCGCCGTCGACGGCTTGTCGCTGGAGATCAAGCGCGGCGAGGTCTTCGGCCTGCTCGGTCCCAACGGCGCGGGCAAGACCACGACGATCTCGATGGCGATCGGGCTCCTCACCCCGGACTCCGGGTCGGTCGAACTCGAAGGCTTCGGTTCCCCGCGCGAACTGGCCGCGCGGGCGCAGATCGGCGTCGCCCCGCAGGCCCTCGCGCTCTACGACGCGCTGAGTGGTGAAGAAAATCTCCGCTTCTTCGGCAAGCTCTACGGCCTGTCGGGGTCCACGCTCGCGTCGCGAGTGAATGCCGCTCTTGAAGCGGTCGGGCTCGCGGCGCGGGGCAAGGACCGGCTCAGCGCCTACTCCGGCGGCATGGCCAGGCGCCTCAATCTCGCCGTCGCGATCCTGCACAACCCCGCGATCCTGCTCCTCGACGAACCCACCGCGGGCGTCGACCCGCAGTCACGCTCGAGCATCCTCGATCTCGTTCGCGCCATGAAGGACCAGGGCCGAACGGTTGTCTACACCACGCACTACATGGAGGAGGCCCAGCGACTGTGCGACCGCGTGGGGATCGTCGACCGCGGCAAGCTCCTCGCACTCGGCACGGTGGACGACCTGATCAAGTCGCACGGCGGCCGCACGGTCGTGCACCTCGAGCGGGCCGGTGTGACGGAGAAGATCCCGACGAGCGATCCTGTCCGCACCATGGGAGAGGTGCTCGCGCGCGGCGATGTAGATGGTGTGCGGATCGAGCGTCCCGACCTCGAAGCCGTGTTTCTCTCGCTCACGGGAAGGAGCCTGCGAGACTGATGCACGCCGTCCTGGCCATCGCGATCAAAGACATCGTCCTTCTCTTCCGCGATAAGGGGAACGCGTTCTTCACGTTCATCTTCCCGATCCTTATCGCGCTGTTCTTTGGGGCAATTTTCGGCGGTGCGTACGGCGGTGGGGGCGGCTCGGCGTTGGACGTGGCGCTGGTCGTGCTCGACAAAGGCCCCGCCGCGGCGCAGTTTTCCGACGATTTCATCAAGAGCGACGGTCTCCAGGTTCAGACGGCGGCTACACGCGAGGACGGCGAAACGCTGGTTCGCCTGGGCAAGGTCGTCGCCTGCGTGATCGTCCCCGAGGGGTTCCAGGAGGGAGCCGACAACATGTTCGCGGGCCAGGCCATGAAGCTCGAGGCCGTCGTGGACCCTCGCCACAACGCCGAGGCCGGGCTCCTGACCGGCAAGCTCAACGAACTGGCCTTCCGCCAGATGGCGAGCAGCTTCACCGATACTTCGCGGATGACACGCCTTCTCGCCAATTCGCGGGAATCCATCAAGAACGCCAGTGGCTTCGACCCCGAGCGCCGCCGCGTCTTCGGCGAGTTCTTCGACAGCCTTGACTCCCTCACCAAGGACAACGATGCCCGCCAGAAGGCCGACGCGGCGAACGGCGAGAAGAGCTTTGCATTCAACCCCGTCCAGGTGAGCGTCACAGAGCTCGCCTCCAAACGCGAAGGTCCGCGCAGCAGCTTCGAAGTTTCATTCCCCCAAGGCATCGTGTGGGGGCTGATGGGCTGCGTCACCGCCTTTGGCGCATCGCTCGCCAGCGAGCGCGCCCGCGGCACGCTTACCAGACTCGCGGTCGCGCCCATCACCCGCCCCCAGATACTTCTGGGCAAGGCTCTGGCGTGCTTCCTCTCGTGCCTGCTCATCCAGGTCATCCTGCTCGGGCTCGCTCTCGTGCTGGGCGTGCGGCCCAGTGAGTGGGGGATGCTGGGCGCGGTGCTGGTGCTCAACGCTTTCGGGTTCACCGGCATCATGATGCTCGTCGCCGGCTTCTGCCGCACCGAGGGACAGGCCAACGGCCTCGGCCGCGCCCTGATCCTGATCCTGGCGATGATCGGCGGCGGTACCGTGCCCCTATTCATCCTCCCCAAATTCGTGCAGCTCATGAGCAACGCCAGCCCCTTCAAGTGGGCCACGATCGCCACCGAGGCCTCGCTCTGGCGGGCGTTCACGTGGCAGCAATTCGCCCCGATCGGTGCCGTGCTCGTGGGGTTCGGGGTGGTCGGCTACCTGATCGGCTCCAACGCCTTCCGTTGGTCCGGTGACAAGTAACCCGTTCGCGTTCTACCGCACCTCCACCGCATCCCCCCAACTCACCTCCATCACCCTCTCAACTACGCATGTCTCCGCCCCTAGCATCCTTCACCCCCGGGCGGGTAGCTCAACGGCTAGAGCATTCGCCTTACACGCGAAGGGTTCCGGGTTCGAATCCCGGCCTGCCCATTGATCCCGCCGCACTGCCGCGGCACACGGCGCGATGAACTCCCTCGACGCTCTTTACGGCTTCCTCGGTCTGGCCGCCTCGCCGGTGTGGGCGCGCAAGGCGCGTTCGGGCTGGAAAGAACGGTTCGGGCATTCCCCGGTGCTGGCACCGCCTCGCGCCGGCAGGCCGCGCGTGCTCATCCACGCGGTGTCGGTGGGGGAGGTCAGCGCCCTGCGCACGCTCGTCCCCCTGCTGGCCGATCGCGTCGATCTGGTCGTGACGGCAACAACCGATACGGGCCTGAAGCGAGCGACCGAGTTGTTCTCCGGCGTCGCGACGGTCGCGCGGTACCCCCTCGATTTTTCGTCCAGCGTGCACCGGTTCCTCGACGCGGTGCGGCCGGATGCGGTGGCGCTCGTTGAGCTTGAGCTGTGGCCGAATTTCATAGCCGAGTGCCGTCGCCGCGCCATCCCCGTGTGTGTGGTGAACGGTCGTCTCAGCGCACGCTCCTTCCGCGGCTATCGCAAGATCCGCCGCTGGATCGGCCGCTCGTTCGCGAGCCTCGAGTTTGCCGCGGTGCAGGACACCGACTACGCCGCCCGGTTCACGCACATGGGCGTCCCTGCCAACCGCTGCCGCGTCACAGGTTCGATGAAATGGGACGCCGCCAAGATCGAGGACGCGGTCGCCGGTGCCGATCAGCTTGCCGCGGACCTTGGCGTCGACCGCGCCCGCCCCCTGATCGTGGCCGGAAGCACCGGGCCGGGCGAGGAAGCGATCCTCCAGCGGGCCTGCCCCGAGGGCGCCCAGCTTCTGTGTGCCCCGCGCAAGCCGGAACGATTCGACGAGGCCGCCGCGGCATTGCCCGGGTGCGTCCGGCGGTCCGTGCAGAAGGCCTCCGCTCGCCCAGCACCCCGCGGTTCCAACCGGTTTCTCCTCGACACCATCGGCGAACTCCGCGCCGCGTACAGCCTTGCCGACGTGGTGGTGGTGGGGCGGTCGTTCGGCGACCTGCACGGCTCGGACCCCATCGAGCCGATCGCCCTGGGAAAGCCGACCATCATCGGCCCGGCCGTCTCTGACTTCGCGACGATCGTCGCGGAGTTCGAGTCGTCACACGCGATCGTCCGCTCCACAACCGATTCGCTCGCGGGCGATCTCTCCGCCCTTCTGAACGACAGCGCCCGGCGCGATGCGCTGCGAACCGCCGGTCACGAGTGCATCCGCCGCAATCAGGGCGCTAGCCGCCGCCACGCCGACATGATCGTGTCGCTGGTATCGAAGACCAACGCTCCGGGGTGATGCCCCGTTGCCTGGATGCCTCGGTGTCTTCCCCCGCGACGCCCCGGCACGGCATACCGCACCCGACAGCGTTACGCTCTGGGCATGAAAGCGATCGTCCTCGAGCGCCAGGGAACGCCGGTATCCGGCAACATCCGCTACGCCACCGATTGGCCTGAGCCCGAAGCTCCTGGCAAGGGCAAGGTTCTCCTGCGAACACTCGCCTCGGCCTTCAACCAGATGGACTTGTGGGTTGGGCGCGGCGTGCCCGGCCTGCAACTTGCCTACCCCCGCGTGTCCGGCTGCGATGCCTGCGCCGAAGTTGAAGCCGTGGGCGAGGGCGTGGACCGTGCCTGGCTCGGGCGCCGCGTCATCGTCAACGCCGCTGTCGCCCAGCCGGAACGCTCCCACCCCGACGACCCACCTAATTCAACGCTGCGTCCCAATTACGAGCTCATTGGCGAGCACCACAACGGCATGCACGCCGAGAAGTTCATCGCCCCGGTCGAGAACCTTGCGCCGGTGAACCCCCACCAGGACCCCGCCGATGCCGCGGCTTTCGGTCTTTGCGCCCTGACCGCCTACTCGATGATGGTGACGAAGGGCAATCTTCGTCCCGGCCAGGCGGTCCTCATCACGGGGATCGGTGGCGGCGTCGCCACGTCGGCGCTCGCGATCGCCCGGCACTTTGCCTGCCGCGTGGCCGTCACGAGCCGCCACGAGTGGAAGATCGACCGCGCCCGCGAACTCGGAGCCGAGTTCGGCGTGCTCGACACCGGCCAGGATTGGTCGCGCGAAGTTCGGGCGTGGACCAACAAGCGCGGCGTCGACATGGCCGTGGATTCGTCGGGCAAGGCCACGCACCTTGCCTGCGTGAAATCTCTCTCCCGCGGCGGGGCCTACGTCACCCCCGGCTGCACCAGCGGCCCCGATGCCACCACCGACCTCGCGCGGCTGTTCTGGAATCAGGCCCGGTTCCTGGGTTCCACGATGGGCTCCAACGATGAGTTCAGGGAAGTCACCGCCCTTTTCAGGGCGGGCAGACTCAAGCCCGTCGTGGACAAGGTGTTTTCGCCCGACCACGCCTTGGAGGCCTACCGGCGGCTGGAGAGTGCAGAGCAATTCGGCAAGGTCGTGATCAAGTGGTAGTGACCAACCACCTCCGTCGATCGCGTTGCTGGCGTGCGATCCCGCCTCCGTTCCACGACTAAACTTCGTCCCTCATGCTCGAACAGCTCAACCAACTCGAATCCTCCGGCCTCGCCGAACTCTTGGCCGCCGCCGACCCCGCCGCCGTTGAACAGTGGCGCATCGCCTACCTCGGCACCAGCGGCAAGCTCAAGGCGGCCATGGGCGGCCTGAAGGACGTCCCCAAGGACCAGAAGCCCGCAGTCGGGCAGCGGCTCAACGCGGTGAAGGCAGCACTCGAAGCTGCGTTCAACACCCGGAAGGGCTCGCTCAGTGCCGCGGCGCCCGAAGCCAAGTCCAGCCAGATCGACCTCACCGAGCCCGGCTTCATCCAGTCCTGGGCCGTCGGTCGCCGCCACATCATTTCGCGCGTCCGCGATGAGCTCGTCGACGTCTTTGCCCGCATGGGATTCCAGGTCGCCGAGGGCCCCGAGCTCGAGGACGACGAGCACAACTTCATCAAGCTCAACATCCCCCCCGAGCACCCCGCCCGCGACCCCATCGACAATTTCTACATCGACGACCCGCGCAAGCACCCGCGTCCCCGCATGCTCCGCTCGCAGACCAGCACCGTGCAGGTCCGCGTGATGGAGGACGCCGTGGCCAAGGGCTGGGGCCCGCCGCTGAAGGTCGTGTCGCCCGGCCGCGTCTACCGGCCCGACACCGTCGATGCCACTCACAGCTTCATGTTCCACCAGATCGAGGGCCTGTACATCGACAAGGGCGTCTCGATGGTGGACCTCAAGAGCACCCTGCTGCACTTCGCCCGCGCCTACTTCGGCCCCGATGCAGAGGTCCGGCTTCGCCCCAGCTTCTTCCCCTTCACCGAGCCCTCCGCCGAGTTCGACATGAAGATCCGCCTCCGCCCCGACCTGCCCGTCCGATGGATGGAGCTCGGCGGCTGCGGCATGGTCGACCCGGCCGTGTTCGAGGCCAGCGGCCTGGACCCGGAGGTTTGGACCGGCTTTGCGTTCGGCTTCGGCATCGAGAGACTGGCGATGGGCAAGTACGGCATCCCCGATATCCGCCTGCTCTTTGAGAACGACATCCGGTTCCTGGAACAGGTCTGAAAGTGGCGGGTTTCTCGCGGCCTCCCGATCGCCCGGCACATGGGGGCTTTTTGCAGCCCTGGACGGCATCCGTCCGTATATCGCTCTAGACTTCTCCACCCCAAGGAGCACCGCGATGACCGCCCGCCGCGCGTTCACCCTGATCGAGCTACTCGTCGTCATCGCGCTGATCGCGATCCTCATCGGCATACTTCTGCCCGCTCTCGGCAAGGCCCGCGCGGCAACCCGCGCCGCCAAGGACGGCACTCAGGTCAAGTCGATCGTCCAGGGCTTGATCACCTTCTCGCAAAGTCACCAGGACACCTACCCACTCCCCAGCGAGATCGACAAGGCCAACGCGACCGTCACCGCCGCGACTCCCGAGGGCAAGGACAACACGGGCAACATCTATTCCCTGCTCATCTTCAACGGCCTGCTCACGCCGCAGATCCTGATCTCCCCTGCCGAGCAGGACCAGGCCATCAAGGTCGACACGGGGTACGAGAACGCCAAGCCTCCTCAGGCCGTGAAGCCCGATCAGGCCGTGTGGGACCCAGGCTTCTGCGGCTACGCCGGCGAGGCGGGCACGGGAATCGGCAAGGGCCGGCGCAACGGTGGCGCGATCGGCGGCACCTCTTACGCCCACACGCCGCCCTTCGGCAAGCGGGCCCGCATGTGGCAGAACACCGGCAAGTCGGATCAAGCCGTCGTCGCCAACCGCGGCCCGGTCTTTGAGGGCACCCCCGGCGCCTGGACGCTCAAGAACGATGCGACCGGGAAATCGTCGTACACGCTCAAGATCCACGGACCTTCGAGTTCGTGGGAGGGCAACGTCGGCTTCAACGACGGGCGCGTCGTCCTGGTCAACACTCCGGACCCCGACAACATCCCGATCACGTTCGACAGCGGCTACAACGGCTCGAACAACGGCAGGGACAACATCTTCGTGAGCGAGGACGACGACAAGGGCGTTCCCCTGCTGGATCCGACCATCCCGAGCAAGGGCAAGAACGTGATGCTCAAGATCTACGGGAACGTCGCCGCATCCGGGTCCGACATCAAAGTCGACCTGTTCCAGGATTGAGAGAAGCGGCCCTGGGCATTCAGCAACAGGCATTCGGCGAAAGGCCGGCTGCCCGCTGCCCACTGCCCATTGCCTCGGCCCCTTACTCCACGTTCAGCGTCCGCAGGTACTCCGCCAGCTCCGCCTCCAGCCGCTGCTGGTCGGCCTGCGTGGTCTTCACGTCCGCGTCGATCGCCTCCACCCTGTTCTCCTGCTCGGTGAACTTCTGCAGGTACCGCGCGTAGACCGAGGCCTGCTGGCCCACCGTCTTCATGTTCTCGCGGATGCGGTTCTGGTCCTTGTCGATCTCGGCCCGCTCGGCCGCCAGGCGCTGGATCTTCTGGGCCGCGTCGGTCACCAGCTGACGCCGCCGCGCCGCCTCCTTCACCGCCTCGATCACCGCGCCGGACACCTTGCCGTTGCGCGACTGCTCGACCAGCCACTTGAAGTCAAGGTCCGTCAGGCCCACGGTCTGGTACTCGACGTGCTCCTGCACGACCTTGAACTCGGCCTGCTTGGCGCTGTCGATGTTCAGCTCGAAGCGGTACAGCCCCTCGGTCTTCTCGGTGGGCTTGGCCGGCTCGACCAGGTCCCAGTTCATCAGTTTGGGCTGCTCGAGGATGAGCGTGCGGGGCCTCTGCTTGTCCTTGTTGGCGAAGGTGTAGGCGGTGGTGTGCCGCTGCTTGACCGTCTGCTCGAAGGCGCCGTTGACGATCCGGACCTTGCGCAGTTCGGAGGCCTGGTCCTCCTTGAGCTGGGCATCGACCTCCAGGTCGACCGAGTAGGCAAGCAGGCGCTTGTCCCCCGCGCCCACGTGCCCGATCTGGGCGTCGCCGGCGTAGGCGGCCCCGTCGTAGACGCTGATGGGCCCGGGGATGAGTTGCAAGTTGGTCGAGTTGGTGAGCTCCACGCCCCGCATGGGGTTGCGGGCCCCGTCGTTGCGGTTGTAGATGCTGACGCGCCGTGACTGAACGGGCGCGGAGAGGATCGGGATCATCGCCGACTTCTGCCGCTCGATGGTGACGGGGTTCTCGAGCTGGTACTGGAAGACCTCGCCGCTCTCGACGGCCTGGGCCTGAGCGCGGGCGGCGTAGTTCTGAAGATCTTCCGCAGAAACGCCGGGCTGGCCAGTCGCGAAGGCCAGCTTCTCCGCAGCGTCCGATTCGCTGCGACCACCCGCACCGGCGCGGCTTGCGGCCGGTTTGGCTGGCACGGCGGCGGGCGCCTTGGCCCGCGATGCCACCAACGCATCATCCTTGTACACGGCGCCGAGTTGACGAGTGAGTTCCACCTGCCCTCCCTCGTACGCCCGCGGCATCACCCCCGGCACCGTCGGCACGGGAATCTCGGGCCTGAACACGTACAGCGGCTCGTACAGGTCCATCCGGAAACTCACCGGCCGCCCCGACACCAGCCCCAGGGCCACGTTCGTCCAGTCCTCGTCGGTCGTGTTCTCGACGATCGCCCAGCCCTGCATGGTCGCGTCCGTCGCGGACGGCGCCCCCCCGGCCTTCGATGGGGGCGCCTCGGGCAGGATCAGCCGGTAGCTGGTCTTCCACACCGGCATCTCGTGGATGTACCCGACGATCGCCTCGCGGGCCCCGTTGCCGCGGAACGTCACGTCGACCGACTTGGTCCGGTCCGCGCGGTGCTCGGCCAGCGCCGCCAGGGCCTTGTTCAACTCTGCGTTGAGCGACTCGTCGTCGAACGTGATTGAGGAGATGCTCCGCAGGTTGACGGCCTTGATGCCCGACGGGGTGACCAGCGTCACGTACGGCACGTCGATCGGCGGCTGGTCCTTGCCGGCCGATTCCTTGCGCATCTCGGTGCCCAGGATGGTGCCGCCCACCTGCCCGTCGGGCGTGGTGATCTTCACGGCCGAGCCTCGGAGGCGCTCCAGGAGCTGACGGATGTCGGGGTTGTCGGAGATATCGATCCCGAAGCTGGCCAGGCGCTTGCTGAGCGGGTCCTTGCTGCCGTACCGGATGCTGTCGACGCTGCCGCCCTTGTCGAGCACGAACATGCTCTTCAGGATGTCGTTGACCTGGTCGGTGGCGAAGCGGAGCTGGATGTCGGCGTTGCCGTCGATCATGCCGCGGCGCTCAAAGGCGCCCACGCCCGAGCGGTACAGGACGATCCGCCGGATCGGCAGCGTCTCACGCACGTCCGCGGCACGGGCCACGGGCGTTTGGGCCGTCGCCGCCGCGGGCGCGAGCAAGATGGGGGCCGAGAGCGCCAAGCCGCAGATGGCGACAAGAACTCGGGCAAAGCTCGTGGTGTGCATGATCATCCTCCCCGTGGGTGGTGCGCGTCACTCTACACCGTCAGACGCATCAGGTCCGGGCAGGGTCCGTAACCGGGACGTAACAGGCTGGTGTGAGCCCCTCCATGGGCGTTGTCCGGCGGACTTCCGTCCCCTGAACGCCAAGGTATAGTCCCGTCGCATGATGCGGATCCCACTGCCGCAGGCGCCCGCGCAGAACACACCCGCGGCGTCGGAGCGCGCCGAACTCACGCCACGCGAGCGTGAATCCCTGGCTCGCGACCTCGCGACGGCGCTGGAGGGCCAGGTTCGCTTCGGCCTGCACGACCGCCTTCTCTACGCGACCGACGCATCTCTCTACCAGGTCGAACCGCTCGGTGTCGTGATCCCCGCGAGCATCGAGGACGCGGTCCGCGCCGTGGAGTTTTGCGCATCGCGCGACCTCCCCATCCTCCCCCGCGGCGGCGGCACGAGCCTCGCCGGCCAGTGCACCAACCGCGCCGTGGTCATTGATTTCTCAGCACACTGTCGCGCTGTCATCGAGATCGACGCCGCCGGGCGTCGAGCCCGCGTCGAGCCCGGCGTCACCGTCGATGAGCTGAACGAGCAACTCGTGCCCCACGGTCTGTTCTTCGCTCCCGACCCCGCCACCAGTCGTCACGCCAACATCGGCGGATGCATCGGCAACAACGCCGCGGGGGCCCGGTCCATCCTCTACAGACGAACCAGCGAGAGTGTCCTGGCGATCGACGCGGCCCTCGCGAGCGGGGCGCGTGTCCGCTTCGGCGGCGGTGCCGCGGCACGCGACGCCCGAACGGCCGCCATCACCGCGGGAGTGGCCGATATCGTCCGCCGACATTCAGTCCAGATCCGCGAGCGGTTTCCGAAAACGATCCGGCGGAACGCCGGGTACGGCCTCGACATGATCCTGCGGCAACTGGATGAGGTTCCCGTCGGTTCGTCGGCGGCCGCGGAACGCGAACTCCTGAAATCCCTGAATCTCGCCCCGCTCCTGTGCGGGTCCGAAGGCACGCTTGCTCTCACTCTCGGCGCCGAGCTTCAACTCCACCCTCTTCCGAAGGCCAAAGGCCTCGCGGTACTCTCCTTCTCCTCGCTCGACGCGGCGATCGCTGCCGTGCAGCCCATTCTGGCCACGCATCCCTCCGCCGTCGAACTCCTCGACGACACCGTCATCGATCTCGCACGCGCCAACGCGGAGTATCGGCGCTACGTCGATCTGCTCCCGGCGCCGACCGAGGGACCGCTGAAGGCCGCTCTTTACGTCGAGTACTTCGCGCACGCCTCCGCGACCGAACTTCCGTCGAAGTTTGAAGAGCTGCGGCGCGTCGTGCCCGGTATCGCCTCTGCCGCGCACACCGACGCCGGCGCCATGCTCAGCGCCTGGAAACTCCGCAAGGCCGGCGAGCCCCTGCTGCACGGCGTCGCCGGTGCGCGTAAGCCCATCACGTTCATTGAAGATAACGCGATCCCGGTGGAGAACCTCGCCCGCTTCGTGCACGGGTGCCGCGCCATCGTCGATGCCCACGGTACGCGGGCAGCCTATTGGGCCCACGCCTCTGTCGGTGTGCTCCACGTGCGTCCGCTGCTCGACCCGCACGACGAGGCCGATCGCGCGCGCATGCGATCGATCGCGGTTCAAGTCGCCGACCTTGCCCGCAGCCTCGGTGGCGTGATGTCCGGCGAGCACGGCGATGGGCGAGTTCGTACTCCCCTGCTCGAGCGGTTCTACGGACGCGAGCTGATGGGCGCGTTCCGCGAGGTCAAGCGCCTCTTTGACCCGCGCAACCTGCTGAACCCGGGGAACATCGTCGACCTCACGGGCGACAACCCGCGTCCTATCGAGTCGATCACGGAGCGATTACGCGTCATGCCCGACCCCGGGGCGCCGCAGCGCCCGCTTCCCATCCCCGACCCCGGCACGTTCTTCGACTACACGGACCAGCACGGCTTCGACGGCGCCGTTGAGATGTGCAACGGCGCCGGCGTCTGCCGCAAGAAGCAGGGTGGCACCATGTGCCCGTCCTACATGGCCACGCTCGACGAGCGTCACTCGACCCGCGGCCGCGGAAACGCCCTGCGGCTGGCCATCACCGGTCAGTCGGTCGCGCCCGACGGCGCGGACGCGAGATGGTCCGATCCGGAGACCATCGCGACCCTCGACCTCTGCCTCTCGTGCAAGGCGTGCAAGACCGAGTGCCCCAGCAACGTCGACATCGCCCGCCTCAAGGCCGAGTACACCGCCCAGCGATTCCGCGCCCGCGGCGTTCCCCTCGCGGCACGCATGTTCGGGGCGGTCCGCACGCTCAATCGCCTGGGTTCGATCACCCCCGATCTCGCCAACGCGGCGGGAGCATCAGCCCTGGGACGCTGGGTGATGAAGCGACTGCTCAAGATCGACCCGCGCCGATCCTTGCCGCCGTTCGCTCGTTCGCTCGAATCACGCTGGCAAGCAGGGCTCCCGGGGCGCGGCGAGCCCACCGTGGTCCTCTTCGGCGATTGTTTCACGATGTACAACGAGCCGCAAGTGGGACTTGCCGCCCGTCGCGTGCTCGAGGCCTTTGGGTACCGGGTTGTGCTGGCCAACGCAGGGTGCTGCGGGCGGGCCAAGATCTCGACCGGCCTTCTCCCCGAGGCGATCGACGAGATCGACGCGACGCTCGAACGAATGGCGCCGATGATCGACGATCCGGACGTTCACGCGATCGTGTTCGCCGAACCCTCGTGCCTCTCCGCGGTGAAGGACGACTGGCTCGCGCTCAAGCTGCACGCGCCGATCGAAACCCGCCGACGCCTCGCCGCCAAGTCGTTTCTCCCCGAGCAATTCCTCGATACCCGGTGGGACAACCACCCGCGCCGTCCACGGTTCCGTGCTCCCGCGGGCGACGTGATCTTTCACGGTCACTGCCACCAGAAGGCCCTGTGGGGAGGCGAGTCCAGCGCCGCGATGCTCAAGCGTGTCTGCGGCAACCGGCTCCGCGTGCTGGACTCTGGCTGCTGCGGGATGGCCGGTTCCTTTGGCTTCACTGCTCCGCGGTTCGATCTCTCGATGCGGATCGGCAACCTGGTGCTGCTCCCCGCCGTCCGTGAAGCGCCACAATCGTCGGCCGTCGTGGCTCCGGGAACGTCCTGCCGCCATCAGATCCACGACGGCGCGGCGCGGGCCGCGATGCACCCCGTGGAGTTGCTGGAATCTCTTCTCGAGACGTAGAGCAACGGTTCACGGAAGTTCGCGGCGCCTTCGTGTCACCGGGTCGTACTCATACACCTTCCCCGGCTCCTCGCCCGCGCACGACTTGTGCGCCTTGTCGCAGAACGGCGGCGTCGCGCTGAGGCCGCAGGCGCAGATCCAGATCGCTTTGAGGTTCCCCTGTTCATCGCGTGGGAACTGCGCCGGTTCGATCTTGATCGGCGCCGTCGCGTCCATCTTTACCATCCGAGCCATCGCCTGGTCCTTCTGCGCGCCGTGCGCGATTCGGGGTGATCCGCCGTGCACCGCGCGGCCCGCTGGCTCACGCCGGGCTCGCGATCGTTTCCAGGATCGATTGGAGTATTCGCGCCGGCGGCTCCGCCGCGGACGTGAACGACGACCGCACGATCACCCGGTGCGCGCACACCTCGATCACGTTGCGCAGAATGTCCTCGGGGATCACGTAGTCGCGGCCGTTGAACACCGCGGTGGCCCGCGCCGCCTGCGCCAAGGCCAGCGCCCCGCGCGGCGACACGCCCACGCGGAGCCGGTCGTCGCGCCGGGTCGCGTTGGCGAAGGCCACGATGTACTCGATCAGTGCGCGGTCGATGCGTGCCGCGTCGGCCCGCTCCTGAAGCGCAAGCACGTCGGCCTTGGTGAGCACGTGCCGCAGCTCGGGCAGCGACGTGCTCGCCGGGCGCAGGTCGAGCACCCGGGCCTCGTCCGCCGGGCTGGGGTACCCCAGGCTCATCCGCATCAGGAAACGGTCGAGCTGGTTCTCCGGCAGGGGGTAGGTGCCCTCGTAGTCCGAAGGGTTCTGCGTCGCCACCACCATGAACGGAGGGTCGAGTCGCGTGGTCTTCCCGTCCACCGAAACCGATCCCTCGCTCATGGCTTCCAGCAGCGCCGTTTGTGTCCGCGGCGGGGTTCGGTTGATCTCGTCCGCCAGCACGATGTTCGCAAAGATCGGGCCCGGCTTGAACACGAATTCGCCCGTGTTGCGGTCGAAGATCGACACTCCCAGCACGTCACCGGGCAGCAGGTCGGGCGTGAGCTGCACGCGGCTGAAGACGCAGTCGATGCTCCGAGCCAGCGCCATCGCCAGCACCGTCTTGCCCACCCCGGGCACGTCCTCGATGAGCACGTGCCCCCGTGCCAGCAGGCAGCAGATAAGCTTGTCGATCGAGGCGCTGCTTCCCAGGAACACCCGGGCGATGTTGTCCCGCAGAACGGCGACCTGCGAGCCCGCCCGCGCCTGCTCGGCGTGATCGGACCCGGCCTTGGCTGATCTGGTAGCTTGTGTCACGGGGGGCAGAGTATAGGGGTTGCCGCTCGAACGTCGGCACCGGGGATTCGTGGGAGTGAGCGAAGAACGTCCGCCTCCATCCACCGCCGAGATGCGGTCGCAGGCCGCGCTGCTCGCCAGCGAGCTTACCGGAAACCTGCCCTGCGCCCGCTGCCGCTACAACCTGCGCGGGCTGTCGGTGCGCGGGGTGTGCCCGGAGTGCGGCGTGCCGGTCCGTGCCACCCTTCTGGCCGTCGTCGACCCTCACGCCTCTGAGATCCAGCCCATCTTCCATCCGCACCTCACCGCCATCGGGCTGCAGCTTTGGTCCTTTTCGGCGCTTCTTGCGGCGCTGGCGACCTGGCTGCTCCGCGGCGCCGACCTTGCGCACGTCTTCGGGCTCACCAGGCCCGGGGCGGGCTGGCCCGGAGAGACTCTGCCGCGGGCGGTGCCCGTGCTCCTCCTGCTCTCGGGGATCGGGGCGACCGCCCTGATCCGACCGCACGCTTTGATCCCTCGGCGATACATCTGGGCGGCGGCCGGCGCGTGTGCCGCGTACCTCGCTTTGGCGGCGGTGACCTGGCGCATACACGTCGACGTCGACGCGTGGACATCCTCGGTGTTTTTCCGCAACGGCGCCAGGTCCGCCGAGCGGCCGTTGTTCCGAGTGGCCTCGGACGTGCTCGTCGCGGCGATCGCGCTTGGACTTCGGCCCAACGCCAGGCTCCTGGTGGCCAGGTCCCTGCTCCTCCGCAGCGGCGATGTGGATCGTCAGACGCTGGCCGCCCTGGCCGGTGCGGCGGGCGTCGCGCTGCTTGGCGACCTCCTCCATCTGGGATCGGCGATGATGGACCCCTCGCGCTCCGAACTCGTGCGCTTGATGGGCACCATGCTCATCGGGCTTGGCTCGACGCTGCTTACCATCGGGCTGATCGGCGTGGCTTGGGACTGTGTGCGGCTGTGGCCCGCGACCGTGGCCCCGCCCCTTGCCCTCGAAGACGTCGTCGGCCAGCGCCCGGGGTAATCTGTGAACGCCAAGGAACGCGACCGATTTGACCGCTTGCTCGCCGAGGTGATCGAGGACCTGCCCCCCGGCATCGCCAGGCTCCTCGACGAGGTGCCGGTCATCGCTCTGGACCGGCCCACGCCCGAAATGCTCCGGGACCTGGGCATCGACCCGTCCAACGAGAAGGAAGCCACGTCCCTCTGCGGCCTGCACACCGGCGTCGCCAACACCGATCGCTCCGTGGAACGCAGCGCCGAACTCCCCAGCGAGATCCACCTCTTCCGCGAGGGGATCCTCGACCTAGCGGGGGGATGGGACCAGGTGGACGCCGAGGAGTGGATCGGCGAGGAGATATGGGTCACGCTCCTGCACGAGATCGGCCATCAGTTCGGGCTCGACGAGGACGATCTTGAGCGGCTCGGGTATGACTAGGCCCCGGGCAGCGGGCCATGCAGGGCGGGGCCGACGGAAGTCTGGCCCACTACAGTCTCGCCGCCCGATGACAGGATCGTTGGTGATTGTGCCCCACAGGGAGTTCCCCGATGTTCGTCATGCCCCGAGGTTCGAGCGTCCGCAGCGCATTCGGCCGACTTGCGTGCGGCGCGTTCCTTGCCGTCGCCGCGTGGGCGGTCCCCAGCGTTCGCGCCGACGACACCGCCGGCGTCGCGCTCATCGAGGTCACGGGCACGCCCCGCGAGAAGCCCGGGGCGCTCGACTGGCTCATGCCCGGCGAACTCACGCTTCGGGCACTTGTCCGGACGATTGACGACGCGGGCAACAGCCCCGACTACAAGGCCCTCTTCATCCGCGTCAAGGACGCAGAACTCAGCGCGACGCGCGTTGAGGAACTCGGCGCCGCGATGAAGCGGGCCCGCGCGGCAGGGAAGAAGGTCTACTTCTTCGGAGAGAGCCTCGGGGCCAGCGATCTGCTCCTGGGCTCTTACGCCGACGAGATCCTGGTCCAGACCGGCGGCGGCGTCGAACTCCCCGGCGTGTACATGGAGGAAATGTTCCTCGCCGACACGCTCACGTTGGCCGGCATCAAGGCCGACATGGTCCAGGTCGGCGATTACAAGGGCGCCAGCGAGCAGATGTCCCGCGCCGCCCCGAGCCCCCAGTGGGACGAGAACATTTCCAGCCTGCTGGACACGCTTTATGCGAACCTTCGGGCCAAGCTCAAGGCCGGGCGCAACTTCACCGACGCCCAGCTCGACGAGGCCATGGACAAGGCGTGGATGAGCGACGCCTCGGAAGCCAAGGAGGCTCGCCTCGTCGATGTCACGCTCGACCTTCCCGATCTCACGCCCCATCTCAAGGAATCGCTGAACGCGGACGTGAGCTGGTCCGAGGACCTGGCCGAGCCCAAGAGCACCAAGCTCGACGCCTCGAACCCCTTCCTCATGCTCCAGAAGATCATGAGCGCCAAGCCCGACGCGATCCCGGCAGGTCCCTGCATCGCGATCATCCACATCGACGGCACCATCGTGGACGGCGATTCGTCCGCGGGCGGCCTGTTCGGGGAGGAATCCGTCGGCAGCCGCACCATCCGCAACACGCTCACCGAGGCCGGCTCCCACGATCAGATCAAGGGAGTCATCGTCCGCATCGACTCGCCGGGCGGGTCGGCCACGGCGAGCGAGGTGATCTGGCAGGGGATCAAGAAGCTCGCCGCCACCCGGCCGGTCTGGGTCAGCGTGGGTTCCATGGCCGCCTCGGGCGGCTACTACTGCGCCGTCGCCGGCGACAAGATCTACGTCAACCCGTCCAGCATCGTCGGCTCGATCGGCGTCGTCGGGGGCAGGATGAGCCTCTCCGGCCTTTACGACAAGCTGCACGTGCACGTCGTAGGCCGCGCCCGCGGCCCGCGCGCCGGCCTCTTCCGCACCACCGAGCCGTGGACCGCCCAGGAAGTCGCCCTCGTCCGGGCCAAGATGCAGAAGACGTACGACCTGTTCACCAGCCGCGTGACCGCCGGCCGCCAGGGGATCGAACTCTCCAAAACCGCCGAAGGGCGGCTCTTCGCCGGCCAGAAGGCGGTGGACCTGAAGATGGCCGACAAGGTGGGGGGCCTGCACGAGGCGATCGGCGACCTTGCGGCATCGCTCGGTCTCAGCAAGTACGAGATCATCGACCTGCCCGGGCCAAAGCCGCTCGAAGAGGTGATCCAGGACGCCGTGAAGGGCTTCGCCGCAGCACCCGGCGTCGGTTCCAAGGCACCCCCGACTCTGCGTGCGATGGGCGAACTCTCCGAAGGCATCCTCGGGCACGGCGCCACCGCCGAACTCCGCCGCGCCGCCGCGGGCCTGCTGCTCATGCAGCGCGAGCCCGTGCTGGTGTTGTCGCCGCGGGTGCTCATCTTCAGGTAGGGCCGCGGCACGGAGAAAACACGCGGGGTCCACGGTGCCGCCGCGCGCACCATGATCGTCCACGTACTGCAACGATCGACGAATTCTGTACCGACGGCCGGTCGCAGGAGTCCGCGGACGCACCGCCGATGGACAGTCCGTTACACCGTCGTGATTTCCTTGGTCTTCTCTTCGACCTTCTTGTCCAGCTCGTCTTCGTACTTCTTGAGCAGCTTCTGGATCTCTTCGTGAAGGGTCTCGATCTCGTCCTCGGGGAAGTGCTTCCCCGGCTGGTTTTTCAGACCGTCGGCGTGCTTGTTCGCATCGCGCCGAACGTTTCGGATCGCGACCTTCTGCTCCTCGCCCACCTTCTTCACGTGCGCCGCCAGCTGCTTGCGGCGGTCGGCCGAGAGCGCGGGGATGACCAGCCGGATCTGCTTGGCCTCGACCATCGGGTTCAGCCCCAGGCCCGAAGTCTCGATCGCCGTTTTGATCGCCGCGACGCTCCCCGCGTCGAACGGCTTGATCAGGAGCTGGTTGGGCTCCGGAACGCTGATCGCGGCCAGCGACTTGAGGTCCGTCATCGACCCGTAGTAATCAACCTTCAAGTACTCGATCAGCACCGGCGAAGCCCGCCCCGTCCGCACGCCGCGCAGCTCGTGCTTGAGGTGCTCGATCGCCTTTTCCATCGCCGCTTCGGTCTCGAGAAGAATCGTGTCCGGATCGGTGCTCATCGTCGTGTTCCTTCCGTCGTGCGCCGCAGCCCGCTCAGTCGGGCCGGATCAGCGTGCCGATGCTCTCTCCCTGGACCACCCGGCGGATGTTGCCCTTCTTCTTGAAGTCGAAGATGAGCACCGGGATCTTGTGCTCCTGGCACATCGCCAGGGCCGTCATGTCCATAACTTTCAGCTTCTTCGACAGGGCCTCCGAGAACGTGAGCTTCTCGTAGCGAACCGCGTCGGGGTGCTTCTTCGGATCGGCCGTGTACACCCCGTCGACCTTCGTCGCCTTGAGGAGCACCTCGCACTCAAGCTCGGTCGCCCTCAACGACGCGCACGTGTCGGTCGTGAAGAACGGGTTCCCCGTCCCCGCCGCCAGGATCACGACGCGCCCCTTCTCCAGGTGCCGCATCGCCCGGTTGCGGATGAACGGCTCGGCCACGGCGCGGATCTCAATCGCCGACATCACGCGGCAATCGACCCCCAGTGATCCCAGCTTCTCCCGCAGGGCCAGCGCGTTGATCACCGTCCCCAGCATCCCCATGTAGTCCGCCGTGGACTGGTGGATGTGCCCCTCTGCCGCCAGCGACGCCCCGCGGATGATGTTTCCGCCGCCCACGACCACCGAAACTCGGGCCCCCGTGGCCGCCGCTTCCTTGACCTCTCCGGCGATCGCGTCCACTTCGTCGGGGTCGATGCCGAAGCCCCCCGGCTTGCAGAACGCCTCCCCGGAGAGCTTCAGGAGCACGCGCGAATACGCCGCACGCCGCGCGGGCTTGTGTTTCATGGAGGGGCTCGTGGCGGGCTCGGCGGGGGTGGTTCCGGGCATTTCAGGGCTTTCTGGCTGGGCGTGCCGAACGCTCTTGGTGCATTGAACTATGGACCGTAGGAGAGCGTCAAGGCTCGGCGACCGCCCCCCGGGACAAAACCCGCGAACCGCGGTGCCGCCGGCGGCGAAGCGTAGTGCGGCAAGGGAGAGGGCCGGGGCAGCCCTTGGCTTCCTTCGCATACACTGTCAACAGTCGTGAGGCCGATATTCGCAGGATGCAGCGCACACAGCCCATCCCGACCCAATCCCCCGATGACGGGTACGGAGACCCCGCCCAGTGGAGCGGTGTGCCGCTGCCCGCCGCGGCCGAACCCCCGGCGCCCCTCCCGCGGTTCGTGCGCACAATCCTGCTCTCCGGACTGGCGATCGGGATCTACATCTCAGCCTTCGTGCACTTCTCAGGGCTGTTGATGTCGCGCCACATCTGGTTCGGCCTCGGGTCTGGCGGCGGCGGCTCGGCGCGCGAACTGCCCGTCGGCCTCGCGGTTGTCACGGACCAGGAGCTATCGCAACTCCAGGGCGCCGAGGTTCAGATCAACACCCCGTCCGTCGGGATCCCGCCGCTGTCCGATCTGGGCGGTCAGGCGCTCGACCTGTCGGCGCCCTCGGCGCTCGGGGAGACCCCGGGCGAGGGTCAGGGCGACCTGGGCGCCGTTCTCAGCAACGCCTCGGACATCGGCGGCGGTGTCGGCTCGGGCCTCGGGACCGGCGCCGGGGCGGGGGGTGGCGGGGCGAGCTTCTTCGGCGTCGAGGCCGCGGGCAGCCGCTTTGCGTTCATCGTCGACGTGTCGGGCTCCATGAGCGTGGGCGGGAAGATCGAGCGTCTGCGCGCCGAGCTCTCCCGCAGCGTCGACGGACTTCTTCAAAACTCGCACTTTGTCATCCTGCCGTTTTCGTCAGGTCCCAGTCAGCCGCTGGGGGGCAAGTCAGGATGGACCGAAGCCAACGATCGGGCCAAGCGCGGCGTCATTCGCGCCATCGAGACCCTCGCCGCCGATGGCGGCACCGAACCAAGCCCCGCGTTCCAGGTTGTCTTCACCCTCCGCCCGCGCCCCGATGCCATTTACTTCATGACCGACGGAGAGTTCAACCCGCAGGTGGCCTTGGAGGTCGCCGCGATGAACTCTCAGCTCAAAGTCCCGATTCACTGCCTGTGCTTCGTGACCGACGATTCGGCCGAGACCATGCGCAAGATCGCCCGCGAGTCGGGCGGCAGCTACACCTTCGTCCCCGGCCCCCGATGAACGTCGGCCGCCACGGACAGGACCAACCCTGATGAGCGTGATGATCCTGGCGGCGGCGGCAGTCCTGGCGACGATCGCGACGCAAGTCGAGATGCGCGCCGGCGACACGCCGCCCCCGGGCGATGTCTTGGCGGTGGCCATCGAGGGCGTGACGATCGGGTTCCCGGCCGGTGTTCCCGGCGCCGTCGGACCGGTGGTGCAGCCCACCCTCGTCGGATGGGACCGAATCCGAACTGTCGCCCCGCCCAACGACGCCGCGGCGCAGCCCTTTCGCGCCTTGGCCGACAAGGCATGGCGGGCCAGAACACGTGTCGAGCGAAATGACCTCGCCGGGGCCGAGCCGCTCCTGGAAGAACTTCACGCCACGTACGCCGGCCTGAGCGGCCCAACCGCCGCGATGGTGGGGCAGAGCTTGCTTCGGTGCAGGCTGGCCCGGGGAGCCCAGACCCTCGCTATCGCCCCGTGGCTTACGTGGCTCGGCTCAGGAGTCGTGGAGACCTCCGCGCCCGCTCCACGGCACGCCAAGGACGAGCCCGAGCCGGTTGTTCTCGCGGCGTCCCCGGTGACGCTCGACCCTGCGACCGGCCTCGTCCCCGCGCTGGCGCCCGTTTGGCTCGACGGGCCGGGGGTGCAGGCCTTCGCCCGCGGCAAGCCGCCGGTCCCGCCACGCTCCGGAACCGACCTCTCGGCAACCCAGAAAAAGGCCGCCGCCCTTTCGACGCTGTATTGGCAGGCCGCTCGTGTCGAGTGCGGACTTGATCCCGGCCCGATCGAGAACGGCGCTGACGACGTCGGGCTGTCCCTGGTACAACAGATCGTGCTCGCGCGCGCCGGCGACGCGGCCCAGCGGGAACAGGCCCGCGGCCAGCTGCGCACCCGGCTGAAGGCTCGCCCCGAGCCATGGATCGAAGCCTGGTGCCGCGCCGGTGTCGGTCGGTCGCTTCTCCGCGAAGATTCCATCGAACTCCGCCGACTCGGCGTGATCGAGTTGCTGCACATCCCGGCCCGCTTGCAGGAGCAGTGCCCGTTCGTGACGGGGGTGGCTCTGGCCGACGCGGCGGTTGCCTTGAACAAACTCGGCGACCGGGCCGGCGCCGACAAGCTGCGCACCGAACTCCGTGAAAACTACGCCGGCCACCCCGCCCTGGATTGGGCGCCCATTATCGCGTGGCCGGCATCGCCCCCTGCCAGCCCCGCCCCCGTTCCTTCCCCGGCGCCGGGCCCGACTTGACCCCGCGAACCCGGATGCCCCGAAGCGTCCGCAAGGAGATCCCCGAGTGCACGAGTTCTCACGACACGCGGCGTTGCTGATCCTGGGCGCCGACGATGCGCCCGCCAAGGAGCGGTCGCTCTGGGAGTACATCCAGGCCGGCCATTCCGTCGGTTACTTGCTCATCGCCATTTCGTTCCTGGCCGTGGCGCTGGTGGTGCGGTATTTCATCGAGGTCCAAAGGGCCAAGGTCTGCCCGCCCGTCGCGGCCGACGAACTTCTGGCCCGTGTGCGCGCCGGCAACACCGACGCCGCCCGCGAGTATTGCGTGCAGTCCCAGCCTCCCTCGTTCCTCACTAGGGTGGTCGGTTCGGCGCTCACGCGGGCCTCGCAGTCGCCCTTCGGGATGCTCGAGATCCGCTCGGCGATGGAAGAGGCCGGACAGCGTGAACTCGACCGGCTCTACCGCACGACCGATGGCATCGGGCTGATCGCCGCCGTCGGCCCCATGCTCGGCCTGCTCGGCACGGTGTTCGGGATGATCGGCGCGTTCGGATCCATCGGCGAGGCCGTCGGCGCCTCCCGCTCGCACCAGCTGGCATCGTACATGTCGATCGCCCTGGTCACCACGGCCGAGGGTCTCATCGTGGCGATCCCGTGCACGATGGCGTACGCGCTCTTCCGGCGGCGCATCGACTCGCTCGTCGGCGAGGCCTCCGAGATCACCGAGCAGATCGCCAGTTACCTCGAGCGCAGCGCAGACTCAGGAACAGATCGCCCGGCGACCCAAGACCGTCCGGCCGGACCACCACCCCGCCCCGCGGCGGCGCCAGCACGCCCCGCCGCGCAACAGACCGCCGCGGCCGAGCGCGGAGCCAAGGCTTCATGAAGCACGGGCGCGCCAAGCAAGTGCAGGAGGTGTCGTTCGATCTCACGCCCATGATCGACGTGGTTCTCCTGCTCATCATCTTCTTCATGCTCAGCTCGCAGTTCTCGCAGACGGATCGCGCGCCCATGGATCTTCCCCGGGAACAGGGCAGGCCCTCCAAGCCCGACGGCGCATCGCTCGTGGTGATCGACGTCGAGGGCGACAACAAGTACCGGCTGTTCGGCCAGACCATGAACCTTACCGAGGTCGCCGCCGCCGTCGCCGAGCAGGTCGTGGCAGGATCATCCGAGACCGCGAAACTCGATCTGGTCGTCCGTGCTCCGCGCACAAGCTCAGCCGCGGCGTTGAACCGACTCGCCGAGGCTCTGGCCCGTACGGGCATCCGCACGTGGAAGCTGGCGACCGAGGGCGAGGGCGGGGGGGAGGGCGCCTGATGCGATTTGTACGTACGCACCAGAATCGTCTCTCGTTCCCTCGCCTCCCGATCACGGCGTTCCTCGACGTCGTGCTGTTCCTCCTGCTCTATTTCCTCCTCGCCGGCAACCTTGCCGAACTCGAGGCCGAGCTTCCGTCGGGGCTGCAGACCGAACGCCACGCGGGCAAGTCGGACATGGCCCCGCAGGTGGTGCACGTGCGATCGGAGAATGGGCGAACCTCGTTCCAGATCGGTGACCGGGTCTTGGCCGACCGAGCGTCGCTCGCGGGGGTGCTCAGCTTGCTGCCCAAGGATCAAGGGATCTTCGTCAAGGTGTCCGGACGCGCCACCGTCGAAGCGGCCGCGGCAGCGTTGCAGGCATGCCGCGATGCGGGATTCTCCAAGGTCAACTATGTCCCGGAGAGCTGACCCCATCCTCCGGACCCTGCTGGGAGCTGCGCTCGCCGTGATCGCCGGCCCAACACCCGCGCGCGCGGCCCCGCCGGAGGACGCCGCCACGGCGCCCGACACGGTGATCGAGGAGTATCTCTCCGACCACGGCTTGAATGAGCTCTTGGGGGCCCAGCTTCGCCGCCGGCTCAACGAGGCGAGCGGTCAGGAACGCGTCCCCATCGCCGAGCGGCTGGGCCGCCTGTACGTGGCGCAGCTGGGGACGAACCTCTCCGCGGAGGATCGCCGCACGATCGAGCAGCTCAGCCGCGACCTGCTCCGGACGGTCGCCGATGCCGATTCCTTCGCGCTTCGGCTGGACCTGGCCAAGGCCAGCTACCTCCGCGCCGAGGAAGCGGTGGAACGCGACCGCCTGCGCCTCGCCAAGCCGGATGACAAGCTCGAGGCCGAGCGTGTGCTCAAGAGCGTGGGCCCCACATTCCAGGAAATTGCCAGCAAGGTCAGCCGTAAAGTGGAGGGCCTGGAACGACGCGAATCCGCAGGGCGTGAGGACGAGGGCCTCCGAGAGGAACTCGCCGAGGCCCGGCGTCTCCGCTCCCTGGCGTACTACTACGCGGGATGGACGGACTATTACCTCTCGGTCGTCTCGGCGAGCACGGCCAGCGCGGGCAAGGCGATGGAAGAGTTCGGCGTGCTGTTGAACGCGCCCCCGGGGCGGGCCGCCAGCGTGGACCGCGTTCCCAAGAGCCTCCTGAAGTTCGAGCACGTGGCGCGCGCGGCGCTCGGGTGCGCGCTGTGCGCTTCGCTCCGATCAGGCGACACCGAGGCCCTGCGCTGGCTCGATTTGCTCGAATCCTCCGAGGAACTGCCCAAGCCGGTCGCCGACCTGCTGTTTTCCAAGCGCATGATCATCCTCGCGACGGGGCGCCGCTGGGCCGACCTCGAGCTGCTCGTACGCCATCGTCGCACGGGCAACGGCCTGACCCCCGGCACGCCGCTCCAGTCCTGGGAGGCCCGTCTGCTTGGCGTGCTGACGCTGGAAGCGCTCGCGGAAACCAAGAACCGCGAGCGCCGGGTGGAGACCGTCGAGTCCCTCGCACAAACGGCTCTGTCTGAGCTCATCGCGCAGGGCCAGGTCGGCGACGTGCTGGACCTCGTGCAACGCTACGGCACCGCCCCCATCGGTCAGGAAGGTTTCATCCCCGCCTACGTCCGCGGCCTGCAGGCCTACGAGCGGGCCCGCGAGCAGCACCGCGCCTCCGGCGTCGCCGAGACCGACCCCGCGACCGACCCCGGGATCATCAACCGCTACCACGAGGCGGCGTGGGGGTTGCAGATCGCCGTCGAGAGCCCCGACGCCGGCAAGTTCGGCGACCAGCGCCCGCGTGCCTCACTGATGCTCGGCCTGGCGCTTTTCTACGGGGGGGACTTCGAGAAGGC
The DNA here is from genome assembly GCA_044223975.1 of Phycisphaerales bacterium. Classification (GTDB taxonomy): domain Bacteria; phylum Planctomycetota; class Phycisphaerae; order Phycisphaerales; family UBA1924; genus CAZCPB01. Next base: position 376,488 of record JBGALI010000001.1, read on the forward strand.
CGCGGAGCGGTTCGATGCCACGGCGGCGATGACCAAGGACCCGCGTCAGCGTGCCGACGCGCTGTGGTACACCGTGGTGTCCCTCGACCGCGCCGTCGAGAAGTCCAAGCCGTCACTCGCGGAGGCCCGGGACCGCGCGGCCACCCTGTTCCTCAACGAGTTCCCGTCGAGCGAGAACGCCGCTCGCCTCCTCCTGAAACGAGCCGGCGCCGGACTCTTGCCCGACGACAAGACCGTCGAGATCCTGCTCCAGGTGCCCGCCTCGTCGCCGCTGTACGCCACAGCGCGACGTCAGGCTGGCAACATCCTCTTCAAGGTCTTCCGCGCCGCCGTCGGACCGCGAAGAGACGAGGTCGGGACCAGGTTCCTCCAGTTCTCCGACGAACTGCTCCGCATCGACGCGCAGAACGCGGTCTCGGGCGGCGCCGCCGACGCGGGCCAGAGCCTCGTGCGCACCGTTCGCCAGATCGGAGAGGTCGCGACGGGACTCTCCACCCCGGACGTGGCGCGCCTCGATGCCGCCATCGAAACGCTCGACCAGATCGTCGCGGCCGTCAAGATCGACATCGCCGCTGCCGAGGACGAGCTGACGTACCGCCGCCTGCAATCGGCGATTCAGAAGCGCCGCACCGACATCGCCGAGCAGCAGATTGCCAGGCTCCGCGCCAAGGGTGGGCCGTTCGCCGCCGCCGCGGAGCGTGTGATGTACCGCGAAGCCCTTGCCGCATGGCACGCGGCGCCCAACGACGCTCGCGCGGCCAAATCTGTGGTCGCCAGCGGAACCCGCGTCATCGAGCAGGTCGCATCCAAGCCGGGGGCACTCCAGGACCCGGGCGTCATCGCGATCTGCAACGACGTTGCCGATGCCGCCAGCGCGGCGTGGGAACTCGAGAAAGACACCGCCATGCGCGACGCCGCGCTGCGCCTGGATCGCCGCGTCATCGAAGGCGGACGCCCGCCCGCCGCGGCGCTGCGCCGCTACGCGGTGCTCACCGAGGCCGCCGGCGACACCAACGCGGCGCTCGACGCGTGGCGCCGGCTCGTCGCCTCGATGCCACCGGAAGACCCGGCCTGGTACGAGGCTCGGTACCAATCGCTCCGGCTGCTGTCGTCTTCCGATCCTGGGGCGGCACGTTCGGCCCTTGACCAGCACAAGCTCCTGCACCCGGATTTCGGCCCCGCACCGTGGGGACAGAAGCTCCGTGACCTTGACAGCACGCTGCCCGCTCCCCTTCCGCCCAGCCCGGCCCCGGGCGTGAAGGGTGGTGGGACATGACCGACACGCGACATCCTTGGACGCTGGATCCGGGCCGGACCCCGGCCGAGAGAATTCTGGGCAAGGAATTCGGCTCTGGCGGTCCGCTCGGCCTGCTCGGACTCTCGCACAACGAGTGCACCCCCGAGGCGGTGACGGCGGCGCTCTCGCGCCAGCTCGACCGCGTGAACGAGCACCCGCACGCGACATCGCACGAGGCCGACGAAGTGCGGCTGGCGTTGCACGCAGCGGCCGCGCAGCTGATGGACCCCCGCACGCGCGAAGCGATCGTGGCCAGCACCTTGGCGGGCAAGGCGTGGGCACGTCCACGCCGGCCGCTCAGCCCGCTCACCATCGCCAAGGCTCGCGCGGAGATCCGGCGCACACTCGGACGCTTCGGGGGGCTCAACGAGAGATCGATACGGTTTCTCTCGCTCGTGGCCGAACGGCACGGCATCGCTCGCGAGCAGCTCGCCGACGCCGTCCGCGCGAGCATGCGCGAGCCCGGGCGCCCCACGCGAACCCCTGCGCCGCCTCGCGAGCAACGAACCCCGGTCCGCACGCCGGCGGCCGCCGCGGCGCCGGGAACTCCCGAGCCATCCGAGATCGATCCCGTCGTCCGCACGCTCCGCCTCGTGCTGGTGCTCGGTGCCGTGGGGATCGTGACCATCGCCGTGGCCGTGGTCGCGATCTGGCTCATCGTGCGAGGCCTCGCCCCGTCGCCCGCCACGCCTGCCCGGCCCGCTCCGATCACGACCCGCGCTCCCGCCGGCGGAACGTCGACCGACGCGGTGCCCAAGCCTCCGGCCGATGCGATATCCACGAAGCCCGTTTTCACGGCACCGGGCACCGATCCGATCACGCTCTGCCGCGTGCTGAGCGGTTCGGTCGAGAAACTCGCCACCGACCGCGGCGCGGCATCGGCCCAGTTTGACGGCGCCTTCGCAGGGCTGGCGACCTCGTGGGTCGAACTCGAGCCCGACCGCGCGGCCTCGGCGCAGGACGCCGTGGTCGAATTCCTGTACCGCGCCGCGGACAACACCGTTGTCGCGGACGGCGCCGCCCGCACAATCCTCCAGGGCTCCGAGGCGATGCGGAACGGGACCCTGCCCCTCGAGGCCGATCGCGTGCTGCCCGGGGTGTGGTCGGTGGGAACGCTGGCCCGCCTGGCCCGAGAGCGTGAACTGCCGGCGCACGTTCGCGCGATGATCGACGGTGAACTGGCCGTCGTGGTCTCAGGCGCCGTCGCCGGCGGAACGGGCTCGTTCACGTCCGGCGCATCGGCGGCCCTCCAAGCGGTCCCGCGGCTGCTCGTTCGTCCTCGCGCCGAACAGACGCCCGCGGCGATCGCGCCGCTGGCCGCGTTCGAGCGCTGGCTGCAGGCCGCCAAGGCCGTGACCGGCACCGACGAGCGAACCCTGCACCGGCTCGTTCTGGGCACGCTTGAGACCGTCCTGATCGACGGTCCCGAGCCCGAGCCGTCCAGCGCCACCTCCGGAGTTGTCACCTTGCTGGTCGGCGCGCTCGACTGGCGGGCCGACGCCGACGCGCGCGTCCGGCTGGTCCGCTGGTTCGATTCGCCCTCCGTGTCGAGCGTCGACCTCAACGCCGTGACCAGCGGGGTCATCGCCGCGTCGAGCGCCGAGGGAATCGACGCCTCCATGGTGCTCGGCTCGCGCGCCGAGCTGCCGCAGCGACAGGAGCTCCGCGACCGCTACCTTGCCGCGTGGTCCCTGAAGGATCAGGGCGCCGTCGACGCGTTGGTCGCCGAATGGGCCAAGGCGGCGCGCCATTATTCCGGCGAAGACGTGGCGGCCGGCGAGCCCGGGGCGCAGCTCGCCCGCGCCGCCATTCTGGCCCGCGTAAATCTCGCCGCAACGCAACTGCACGCAGGCCTGAGCGCCGAGCCCGGCGACGTGCTCCGCGCCCTGGACGCCCCCGTGCTCGGTGCGATGGGAGCCCCCGGTGCCGCCGCGGTGTTCACCTCGCTGGACCAGGGCGCGAGCGACGGCTCATGGGCCGTCAAGTACCTTGCCGCGGAGAAGAATATTCCTCAGCGTGCGGCGCTCCTTGCCGAACTCGGTCAGCACGCCAGCAGCCTCGGGCAGGTCGACGCCGAGGTCCTCGCGTTCGAGGCCCTCCGTGGGGCGCCCACCCAGGTGCGCCGCGCGGCCGGCGACCTCATGGTCAAGTACTGCATGGGTCCGGCCGTCATCAACGCTGCGCTCGAGCAGGTCCCGTTCCTGCCGCGCACACAGGAGACATCCGACCTGATCCGCAAGCTCAGCCTCGGGCAGGTCCCCCCGCTCAAGGACCCGGACTGGCGCATCGGAGTGCGCCGCGCCCTGGTCGAGCGCCTGCTGCAGATGCTCGCCTCGCGCGGCGAAGACCGCGCGGTCGACGGTCTGGCCGGCGTGCTCGGCGACGCGTACTCCGGACGCAACTCCGTCGGCGCGGTCGACCGGACCAGCGGCACCCCGGCCGAGCGACTGTCTCCGGACGCCGCCGCCAAGGCCGGGCGGCTCGCGTGGCAGCGCTGGGCCGAGGCCATGACACCGGGGGGTCGTGCCCCGCTGACGCTCGACCAGATCCAGCGCCGTCACGCCGGGCGCGCCGGGCTTTCCGAAGGCCTTGTCCAGTCGTTCGCGGCCGAGCAGGTGACGACCGCCGAGCTCATGGCCTACGTCATCGCCGGAGAACGCCCCGACTCGGCCGACCAGGTCCGCGCTGTGCTCGATCGCCTCACCAAGGCGAGGCGACAGGCCGAGCACGTCTTCGGCCAGATCCTCGCCGCCGAACGGGCCATGACCGAGCTGTGGATGATCCGGCTGGAAGTGGGGGCACCGGCGTGAGATTCCTCGCATTCATCCTGGCCGCGGTCGCCGCGTGGGGGACCGCCCGCGCGACCGCGACGCTTCAGCCTCCGGCGGCCGGCCCCGATGTCAAACTCACGCCCGAGCTTCGTGCCCGCCTCGAAGCCCTGAAACCCTCGGACCCCAAGGCGTACTTTGACCTCGGCGAAGAGGTCGCCGACACCGCCGACAACCCCGCGACGCTGAACCTCGCCCGCCGGCTGTTCGTGCTCGCGCTGCACCTCGACCGCGCACGCTCCGGCCAGCGCCTCAGCGCCAGCGCGTGCCTCGCGCTCGCCGACCTCGCCGCGCGCGAGCGAGACCGACGCTGGCTCCAGTCCCTGGCGGGCACGCTCGACCAGCGCCTCGCCGGGCCCGCGTGGGTCCGGCGCGCCGAGAAGCTCGCCTCAAGCCAGGCCGGGTACACCGCCGCGACGGCCCTGGGCCTTGTGCGTTCCGGGGACGGCGTTCGTGCCCGACAGGCGCTGGCCGATCCGGCCGCCCGCTCGCTGCTGCACTCGTACGAGCGGCTGCTCAACGCGGCCGGCCTCTCGGGCGCCCTGCGAACCATGGAGCGCGAGGCGGATCGGTGGCCGTGCCCCGAGTGCCACAACCAGCGGATCGTGCGCAAGCTGGGCTCCGGGCGCGAGCCGCAGTACCGCCTTTGCACCAACTGCCAGGGCAACCCCGGTCCGATCATGTCCATCCCCGAGCTGGTCGCGCACCTTCGGCTGGAATCGCAGCTTCTGAGCGGTATTCAGCGCTCCTGGTCGGCGCAGGTCTCTGCCGACCGTGGCGCACCGCTCCGTGACCCCGACCCCGCCGACATCGCGCCCGCGTTCGACATCGATCCTGCCAAGTGTGTGTTTCGCGGCGGGCAATGGACCGAACCCGGCGCTCCGCAGGGCACAGGCGCTCCGCCCACGCCCGCTCCTGCGCCCGGCGCTCCCGACGCGGCCGAGACCGAGCCCAAGACACCGGGTGGTGCCTGACCGCGTCGGCCTCGGACAGGGTTCGGCCCTCCCTACACTGGGTCCACGCCGGGTGAGCGATGCACCCCGCGCTCGCAACCGTGGAGTCACCGAATCATGCAGTCCCCCGTGCCGCCCCCGTCCCAGCCTGCCGCGTCCGTTCCACCCGCTCCCGCCGCGACCGACGCCAAGCCGCAGGTCACGTTCGAAGAGTTCGCCAAGCTCGATCTGCGCATCGCGCGCGTCGTGAAAGCCGAGAATCACCCCTCGGCCGACCGCCTGCTGAAGCTGCAGCTCGACGACGGCTCCGGCCAGCCCCGCCAGATCTGCGCCGGCATCCGCGCCAACTACACGCCCGAAGAACTCGTCGGCAAGCTGATCGTCATCGTCGCCAACCTCGCGCCGCGCATGATCCGCGGGGAAGAGTCCCGCGGCATGCTGTTGGCCGCCAGCGATGCGCCCAAGAACCCCGCCGACCCGGCCGCCGCGCGGCGCGTAGTGATCCTGGCTCCGTCGGGCGATGTGTCCCCCGGCGCGTCGGTGTCGTGAAACCGGGTTACGTTCCGCGCGGTGCGTCAGGCCCGTGATCCTTGGGCTCGCGCCGGTCCGGCCTCGGAGAGTTTCTTTCGCCCGGACCCTCGCGCGACGGTCCTTCCATCTCGCGATCGACGATCCGGTCCTTGCCGGCCCGGCGATCCTTGATGTCCGCGCGGAGCTTTTCGACCCGTTCGGCCAGCCGGTCGGCCTCGTGCTCTTGCAGCGCCAGCTGGGCGTCAAAGTGCGCCGCGATCGCCGCGCGAAGTTCGTCGCGCTTGGCCTTGAGCGTGCCCTCGTCCCCGGAGCCTCTCGCCTCGTCCACCCCGCGTCGGGCCCACATCACGTCCAGCGAAGTGCGGAATTCGCTGATCTTGAGCTCCGTCCCGCCCGGATCGGTCTGGCCGGTCTCGAGCACCTCGCGCACGCGCGGTCGCATCCTCGCCAGCAGCCGCGTCACCAGTTCCGGGTTCGCCTTGTCCATCTCACGGAACTTGGCGCCCACACGCGGCACGTGTTCGTCGAGGAATTTCAGTAGCTGCTGACGTTCTTCCGGTGTCACCTCAAAGCCGGGCAGCGCGCGGGCGCCGGGCCGATCATCGCTCGGACCGCCCTCGCGCCCCATCCCCTCGGGCCGTCCGGAACGCCCGCCGCGCCCGCCCGAACGCCACGTCGAGCTTCGGTCAAATTCCTCGCGCACCTGCGCAGCGTCCTCGCCCCCATCGATGCGGCGTATCGCCGCGTCCGCGCGGTCGCGGAGCGCCTGCAGGTCCTCTCGCGTTCGACGGCGCGACTGGTCACCCCGGCCGGGTTTGGCGCCCGCGGGAGGTTCGGCGCGCGCGGGGGACGGCGGCGTGGATTCAGGCTGGCGTGCCGGCGCCCGGTCGCACGCGATCCCAAGGAGGCCGCCGAGCAGCACGGTGCGGAGCACGCGCACGCAGGTTTCCTTCATCACAACGCCCCTTCTTCGGCCCACAGGTCGTACGAGGCTGTTCCGCCCGCCAGGTTGTCAAGCAACGCGGAGGTTTCCGCGTCCAGGGCGCTCGCTCGCGCGGCAAGGTCGCCACCAATATCGCCCGTGTTCGACGCCCACGCATCGATGTACTTTTCAAAGGGCGTGGTCTGCGGGGCCGTCACGACCGCACGCTCGGTCCGCCCGGCGAGGATCGAGATCCCGACCGTCGCGGCAAGCGCCAGTCCCGCGGCCGCGCGGAGCGGTGTGAGCATTCGGGCGCGTCCGAGGCTGACGCCAATTCCCGCACGCCCGGACGGCGCCAGGCGCGCGGCCACGCGCGGTCCGAGACGGTCACGCGTCGCCAGAAACAACCGATCGTTCAGACCCGCAGGGGCCGCGTCCCGTTCGGCCGCGCCCAGGGAGTCGAGCCCCGACGCGATTTCGAGCGTGTCCGCATCGCCCGAGGCGCTGTCGTCAGCGACGAGGCGAAGATCGGCCGAGGCGTGCGTGTCGTGGTGATGGTTCATCGCAAGTTCCTTCACAAAGCCCGGTCATCCACCGCAGGGGTGGGACGCCCCGACGTGCCGCCCAGCTCTCGCGCCCCGCTCGCGGCGCTTTCCATGATCTCCCGCAGCTTCCGCAGCGCCCGGTGATGTCGCGCGAGCAACGTCCCCACCGGTTCGTCGAGCAAGTCCGACATCTGCTTGAAGCTCAGGCCCGCGTGATGCCGCAATTCCACCACCTCGCGGTCCGACTCGTTCAGTTCCTCCATCGCCGCGCGCAAGGCCGGCAGCTCCACACCGGTCCGACTCTCCCCCGGCTCGCTCGCGGGCCTCCGCTCCGGTTCTCGAGCCAGCGCCTCGCCGGCGTCCGACACGACCGGCTGCCGCCGCACCCGCCGCACCTCGTCCCGCACGCGGTTCATCGTGACCCGGAACAGCCACGACTCGAATCGCCCCTTTTCCGTATACAGCCCCTGCCGGAGCTTGGTCGCGACCGTCGCGAACACGGATTGAGTGATTTCTTCCGCCACGTCCGTGTTCCGACAGCGGCTGCGGGCCAGCGCGAACACGCGCCCTCCGAACCGCTCGATGATCTCCCTCCACGCGCGATCGTCCCCGCGGGCCGCGCCGTCCAGCAGGCTCGGGAGTGGATCCGGTTCCGGATCTGGTTCTCGGCCCTGCCAATCAGCCACGCTCGCGTTTCCTTCCTTGCTCAACGACCGGGGAACGTCTTCATTGCCGCCCGCCAGACTACAGAAATCGACCGAACAGCCCGGGCAAACCCACGATATGGTGGTCATCCATGCCGCCCGAACACCCCGGCCCGCCCGTGCTGTACAGCGTCATCGCTACGCTCCCTGACGAGCAGACGCTCGGCGACTATCTGTCGTGGCTTCGATCCGGACATTTGGCGGCCGTGAGGCACGCCGGCGCTGTGTCCGCCCGGGCGATGCGGGTGCAGGAGCCGCCGCTGCCGCTCCGGATCGAAGCCTCGTACGTGTTTCCAACTCTAGGCGAATTCAAGAGTTACCAGGAGCTGCACGCCCCTCGGCTCCGCGCCGAGGGAATGGTGCTTTTCGGACCAAAGGGGGTCACCTTCGAACGCCGATTGGGGTCGATCGAGGCTGATGAACCCCCCTGAGAAGCGCGGGCGTGCGCGGCACCCTGCAAGGTCGTAAACTGTCGGGGTTCTGCGTCGAACCACCCTCGGGCATCCCCGCCCTGACCGTTCACCAATGGCAAGGCCGCCGTGAAGCAGTACACCGACGAACAACTCTTTGACCAGTACCGTCGCGGCGAGGACAGTGCCCTCCGAACGCTCATCGAACGGTATGAGGACGATCTCTCCCGATTTCTCTACCGCCTCATCGGTGATCGGACCGCCGCCGAGGACGTCTTTCAGGAAGCCTTCCTCCAGGTCCATCAGTCCGCCGACACGTTCGATTCCACCCGCAGATTTCGGCCCTGGTTGTTCACGATCGCAGCGAACAAGGGCAGGGACTACCTGCGTAGGAAGGGGCGCAAGCCGACGCTCGATCTGTCCGCCCCGGTGGGCGGGGCGGGCTCGGACGGGGATGGCTCCGGGGGGCCCACCTTCGTCGATCTCATGGAAGTGGACGTGCCGGCGCCCGATTCGGGCATGGGCGTTGAGGAGCGGGACAAACTCGTCCAGCGGGCGCTGAGCGAAATGTCCCCGACGCTGCGGGAGATTCTTCTCTTGTCGTACTTCCAGTGTCTCAGCTACGTGCAGATCGCCGAGGATCTCAAGATCCCGCTGGGCACCGTGAAATCGCGCCTGCACGCCGCCGTCGCCGCGTTCGCCAAGCGATGGAAGGCTCTGAACCAGGACGAATCGGACTGACGCACCGCCGCCGCACGCGGCACGGTTTCGACGAGGTACGCGGCAATGGAATCACGCCACCAACAACTTACGCCTCTCGACCAGCAGGCGCTCGACGCTCTGGTGGAAGCGGGCTTCGATCCGGGCCTCACGCCCGAACCGATCCGCGAGCGCTGCGAGAAGCTCGCCGGGATCTTCGGCGTGCTCGAATCGCCCTCGCCCGGACCGGCCGCTTCCCGTAGCTCTCTGGTCGATCGCACCATGGAACATGTACGCTCCGTTCGCGGCTTGACGGAAGACACGCTCTGCCCCGCGGACGCCGCGGCACTGGACGCGCTTATCGCCGCCGAGTTCGACCTCGCCCGCGTGGGCGAGCCGCTCCGCGAACGCGCCGGTCGCCTGTCGACTATCGGCGCGACCCTCACCGGCGGCCCGACCCAGGCCACCCGGTCGGCCGACCTGGTCGGCCGCACGTTCGGTCTGGTCATGCTCGCTGCCGACCGCCCTGTCGCAAAGATTGAGCCCGCGATCTCGATGCCTCGCGCTCGCTGGCGCGACCTCGTCGGCGCTGCCGCCATGCTCCTCGTTGGGGCTTCGGTGGTCATCCCCGTCATGTCCGCATCTCGCCAGCAGCAGCTCCGCGGCGGGTGCACCGCCAATCTCGGGTCGATCGCCTCCGCTCTATCCAGCTACGCGAGCACGTACCGCGATTCACTTCCCGTGGCGACCGCATCCATGGGCGGGGGAAAGTGGTGGGACGTTGGCGGTGCTCCCGAGCACTCCAACTCTGCCAATCTCTTCACGCTCGCCCGGACCGGCTTCGCCAAGGTCAAGGACCTTGCGTGCCCCGGGAACGCGTGCGCGTGCGAGAACGTGCCGTCGCCCCAGGCCATGGACTGGCGTTCCATCGAGCACGTGTCCTACAGCTACCAGATCATGTTCGGCGAAAAGCGCACCGGCTGGCACGACCCCAGCCGCACCGCCGTGCTCGCCGATCGCTCCCCCGTGATTCTCAGGGCCCTCGCCGGAGAACAGGCGATCCCGACCGAGAACTCCCCCAATCACGCACGCCGCGGCCAGTCCGTTCTGTTCTGCGACGGGTCGGTGGTATGGCAGAACACCCCTGAACTCGTCCGTGGCGACCACACCGACAACATCTGGCTTCCCTGGCAGGTCGAGGAAATCCTCCGCCAGATCGGTGCGGGCCAGCCGGTCACCCTCGAGGGCATGGAAGTCCCCGGTTCGGGTGAGGACGCCTTCCTGGCTCCGTAAGCGTCAAGCCGAGTTGGATTCTGCAGGGTGTGCCCGCCGGCCGAGAATTCGGGCCGGTTCGGGCTCCTTTCCGTATTCTGGCCCATTGATTGCTTCCCGTTTGGCTCTCCCGTTCTTCCCGGTCTATAGTCCGGGCCCGTCGGAGCCCTCTATGTCGAAGAACAAACAGCACAAGGGTCTGCTCAAGCGGATCCGGATCTCCAAGACCGGTAAGGTCAAGCACCGGTCGGCCAACCACAAGCACTTGCGCTCGGGCAAGGGTGGAAAGCGCCTCCGCCACCTGCGGCAGGACCCGACCATCAGCAACGCCGACGCCAAGCGCCTGGAAAGGCTGCTCTTCCGTCGTCTGCGCGGGCGTGACCAGCCCCGCGCCGCGATGCGTAAGAGCCCCAACCCGGCCGAGAGCAAGGCTCTGAAGGCCGAGAAAGCCAAGAACGCCGCCAAGGCCGCCGCGGCCGCCAAGTCCGGCGCCTGATCGGCGCCCGCCCACGCGGCCCCGCGAATCAGGGCCGCACATCCGCGCGTCGGGACCCAAGCCGGGCGAAGCCGAGCCTTCCCCGCCCCGCACGAGCACTCAGGAGTTTCGACCATGCCCCGCGTACGCAAAGGCGCCGCACGAGCCCAGGCCCGCAAGAAGATCCTCCGGGCCGCCCGCGGCTATTACGGAACCAACCACCTCCACAAGTACCGCGCCCGCAACGCCGTCATCCGCGCCGGCGTCTACGCGTACCGCGACCGTCGTCAGCGGAAGCGGGACTACCGCGGTCTGTGGATCATCCGCATCACGGCCGCCTGCCGCATGCGTGGCACGCGCTACAGCCTCGTGATGAACGGCCTCCGCCTCGCCGGCATCATCCTCAACCGGAAGATGCTCAGCCAGATCGCCATCGACGACCCCAAGCTCTTCGACGGGCTTGTGAAGACCGCGATCAAGGCAAGCCGCGCCACGCCCGCCAAGGTCGCCTGAGCCGATCCTCCGCTCGCTGAATCTTGTATAGCCCGGCCCCTGTGGGCCGGGCTTTTTTCGCGGCGTGAAGCGGGGGGAGGCGGCGCAATCGTTCCTCTGCGCACGAAAAACCCCCGGGGCGCGGGTCCCGGGGGTTGGCAAGGTGAACGACCTCTTCGGGTCGGGGCTCAGCAGCCCGCGACGAAGAAGTTGACGAAGTTATCGAAGTCGTCGCCGTTGACGAAGCAGTTGTGGTCGAAGTCCGCGCCTTGGCTGCCGTCGACGAAAAGCTGCACGAACGAATCGAAGTCGTCGCCGTTGACGAACGTGTTGCCGTCGAAGTCCGCCGGGCAGTTGCTCAGCAGGACGAACTGGTTGCCGGCGATGTTGGCGAAATTGACCGCGCTGGGGGCGCCGAGGTTGGCCGTGCCCGAGGGGAGCCCGCCGATGACCTGGTTCGACATGAACTTGTGATCGCCGCTGTTGATGAACCCGGCGAGTTTGATCGGGAAGCCCGAGTTCGGATCCCAGCCCAGTTCGTTCAGGTCGATCTCAATCTCAACGCCCGTGGCGACGTTTGACGCGTCGCAGGGGTCGCCGTCCGGGTAGGCGCCCACGCCCGCCACGTTGCTGTTGTCCAGCGACGCCTGGAGCAGGCCGGCGAGAGGGAACGGGTTGAGCGGGTCGGGAGCCGCGGGGCTGGCGGCGTAGCAGCGGTCGCCGCCGATGCGCGGAGGATAGTTCGAGTAGATGTGCGTCTCGCTGCCCGTCTGCGCGTCGATCCGTGTGCCGGAGAAGGTCACGTGCGGGGGAGTGTTGGGCTTCACGCCGCCGGCGTAGGAGCCGTAGTCGTACGGGAGGCCGCTGCCGTCGGCACGCTGCCCGTCAGGACGAAGGACGCAGGCGTCGATGTACATGTTGGTCGGGTTCACGCCGCCGGTGCCGACGGTGATGTAGTAGGCCGCGAAGAAATCGGCATCGAAGGTGAGGCCCTCGAGCTTGGTCGCTCCGAGCGAGTTGAAGTGCGCGTCCGGGTTGTTGATGGCGGAGTTGTCGGCCGGGTTGAGACCGATGGTGTTCTGACCGCCGACGCCGACGTCCAGGAACAGGTCGAGGCGGTTGTAGTTGGTCTGCAGGTTGCCGCCGATGAACAGGTACAGCCGGTTTGTGGTGTAATCGATCGTCGCGAAGACGTTGTCGATCTCCGAACCACCGGCCTCGTTCACATCGCCCGAGGCCGGGAGGCACGCGATCGGCACGCCCGCCGTGTTCGAGTTGTCCAACGCCACCTCGATGCCCTCGGGGTTGACGCCGCCGTCCGAAAGGTCAAGCACGCCGCCGTTGCCGGGCGTGTTGAATCCCAGGTAGCCGCCCGTCGCGGCGTTGAGGTCGGCGAAGTTCGGGAAATACGTGATCGGCGAGCCGCCGCTACCGAACGTCAGGTAGTAATCGGCCGTGAACCCCGCGTCAAACTTCAGGCCGTTGCCCGTGCCGTCGTCGGCCATTCGGGCCAGACCGTCATAATCCACACTGGGCATGCCCACGGGCAGCCGGTTGTACCCGTTCCCCGTTCCGGTATCGATAAAGAGCTCGAACTTCGTGAAGTCCGCGCTGAGGTTGCCGCCCACGAAGATGTACAGGGCGCCGTTGCGAATCACCGCGCTGATGTTGTCCAACTCGCTGCCGTTGGCGTCATCCACAACGCCCAGGCTGCTGTCGCCGAACGACGTGCGGCACGTCTGGTTCGCCAGGTTCGATCCGTACAGAGAAACGTCGCGCGTCCCGTCGATCGTCGGGCTCGTGCCCGCCGTCGCGGGGACCGTCACGTACTGGTTGCCCGTCAGAGCGGCCGCCGAGAAATCGATGTTGCGCGGCTCGCCGAGTCCGAGGCGCGTCGCCGGGATGCCGGTGAGCACCTGGTTCGACACGCTGTCGTGCTGGCCGCTGTTCAGGAATGCGCACAGCCGCACCGGCCCCGTCGGGCTGCCGATCGCCGTCAGGGGGATCTTGATCTCGATGCCCGTGGCCACGGCGCCGGGGTTACCCACCGCGCCGTTGTTGCAGGAGTTGTCCGCGAGGTTGTCGCCGAACTGCGTGGGCACGTTCTGCGCCCAGCGGATGAACGGGTACTCGCCGGGGGTGAGAACGCCGTCCGTCGTCGGGGGCGTGGCCACCGCGGAGCCCGCGATGGCAATGAGCGACGCGATGCCCAAACAATTACGTACCTTCATGTTCGACCTCCATGACCGCATCTTCCGAGCCCGACAGCCGGACGGGAAGAATTCAGGAAAACCGCTCGTGGCCCGGATTCCCCGCTGGAACCGGGAAGCACCCATTCTAGTGGACATTGAGCCCGCGGTTCGAGAGTAATTTGACCCATATGGCTCAGGTGGTCTCCCTAGTTTGCGCAGCACTCGGTTTCTGGGAGGTGGTCAATCCCGCCGCGAATGCACCCGCCCGCCGATCGCACGCGAATCTGATCGACCACACTGTGACTTGACGGTGTTCACACCGCCCCAGTACGTTCCTAACGTCTGTACGGTCGATCGCTTTCCCAGCACGCCCGCGCGGCCGACTTCAAGCCCGCGCGAATACGGAAATAGGCATGTCAAATCACCAGGGCCCGGAGCGCCGTGCGTTCACGCTTATCGAACTGCTCGTCGTTATCGCGGTGATCGCGATCCTCATTGCGATCCTCCTCCCGGCGCTCGGGAAAGCCCGCGCCGTCGCGAAGAACCTCAAGTGCCTGTCGAACTGCCGCCAGATGGGCTTGGCTCTGTCGCTCTACGGGCAGGAGAACAAGAGCTGGTACCCCGTCATCCCCTTCACGGCCGCCGCCGCGACGGGCATGAAGTCCAACCCGCCGTACCTGACGGACCAATGGGTGCGCGGCGGGCTGGCGGGTCTCTTCAGCCTTAACCAGGTCGGAGACGGAAAGCCCCAGAACGGCTTCGTCGGCGACTCGACCGACGAAGACGACGCCAAGGAGCAGTACCCCAACGGCGAGCGCACTCCGCTGATGCGCCGCTACCTGGACGGCCGCGCCGCCCTGAACTGTCCCGCCGACAAGGTCGATTTCTTCTACGGCCTCCCGTACGACGTCTCCAAGAACAACTACGCCTCCGTCTCCGTCGATCCGACCGCCCGCAAGACACCGCGTCCTCCCCGCTCGGACAACGACATCATCAGCTACAACATCAGCTACATGTACATCGCTGGCCTCAAGACCGACGAGGCCACCGTTATCAGCCCCGCCCCGCTCTGGGGTGATGAAACCAACGGGAATGACGTCTCGACGAACTCGTTCTACGGCGCCGGAACCGACGCCGCCAGCCGCGCCCGGGACGGGATCACCCCCGGGTTCTACGGCAAGCTCGACAACCACGGGACCGACGGCGGCAACTGGGTCTTCAGCGACGGGCACGGCGCGTTCATCAACGGTGCAACGAACATCGAGCAGAAGTTCTTCAGCACCTCCAACATCAACGCCCAGTCGATCAACGTGATCGACAAGAACCGCAGCCGGCGCGTGCAGACCCTCGACTGACGCGCCCCCGCCCTGTTCTCTCGTCGGTCGGCGCCCGATACACTCCCGCCCCGGTTGAACCCCCGTCCGGAGAGCTCGTGGAAGGGACTGGACAGACAGCCCGCGGAAGCGACGCCGGCGCAAGCCGCGGCAGCACCCCCGTGCTCCGCCGACTCCTCTTCGCGCAGGAGACCGGACTCCTGATCGTCATCGTGCTCTTCGCCGCGTGGCTCACGATCAGCGGCGGCACCAAGCAGCGGATCGAGCAGCAGCCGCTCCCCGCCGACGCCGTTATCACGCAATCCGCCGACGGATTCTCCGTCACCCGGGACGGCACGCTCCTCCACGAGTACCGCGCGGCCGAGGGCTGGTCCATCCGAGACCTGCCCGACTCGAAGGCGGCGTTCCGGCGCGTGGAGGTCAACAAGTTCCTTGACCTCAACAACCTCGTCCTCCTCGCCAAGGACGCCAGCTTCTTCGCCATCATCGCCGTGGGCATGACGGGCATCATCGTGATGGGCGGGATCGACCTGTCTGTGGGTTCGATCTACGCCCTCTCGGCCATCGTCGGGGCACTCATGCTTCGCTCGATAAACGCCGGCGCGCCCCCCGGCAGCGGCGGTGCCGCGTGGTGGCTAGCCATCCCCGCCGGGCTGGGCGTGTGCTGCGCCGTCGGCGGACTGTGCGGCTTGGCCAACGGCGCCATGATCGTCGGCCTCCGGGTCCACCCCTTCATCATCACGCTGGGCACCATGGCGGTCCTGCGCGGCGTGGTCTTCCTCGTGACCCGCGCCAACACCATCAGCGAGTTCCCCGAGTCCTTCACCGGCGGCTTCATCAAGGCCACCATCGCCGGTGTCGAGCCGGTCCCGGTCTTTCTCATGGCCATTGTCGTGGCCCTCGGCGCCATCGTTCTCGGGCACACCGTCCTGGGTCGCCGCACGTACGCGATCGGCGGCAACGAAACCGCAGCGACCTACGCGGGCGTGCCCGTCGGCCGCGTCAAGCTTGTGGTGTACACCCTTTCGGGCGTCCTCGCGGGCCTCTCCTCGGCCGTCTACCTCGGCTACTACGGCGCCGCCTCCCCGGACGCCGGGCAGGGCTACGAGCTCCCCGTGATCGCGGCCACCGTCATCGGCGGTGCCTCCCTCTCGGGCGGGCGAGGTTCGGCCCTGGGCGCCCTCCTGGGCGCCATCCTCATCCAGCTCATCTCCAACGCCATGATCATCCTCGAGATCGACACCAGCTACACGCAGGTCGTCATGGGCGCGGCAATCATCGTCGCGGTCGTCCTCGACCAGGCAAAGGCCCGGCTCGTGCACCGCCGGGGCTGAATCACGGGCCCGATCGGGAACGCGTGCACGCTCGCCGCGTCTGTCGTACCATCCCAAGCACTCGCATCCATCCCATCGGGAGAACCAACGAATGAAGACTCGTCGCACGCTCCGGGCCTGTTCGGCCCTTCTCACCCTCGGCCTCACCTGGCTCGCCTCCGCCGGCCCACTCGGCCCGGACGCCCCCCGCGCCGCCGACAAGACGATCATCATCGGCGTCATCGCCAAGAGCCAGAGCAACCCCGTATTCCAGGCCGCCCGCACCGGCGCCGAGGACGCCGCTCGCGACCTCTCAAAGCAGCTTGGCATCGACGTCAAAGTCAACTGGCAGACGCCGGTCAACGAGGACGCCCAGCAGCAGGCCAAGTACATCGAGCAGCTCGTGAGCCAGGGCGTCGACGGCATCTCGATCAGCTGCACCGACGGCAACGTCCTGAAGGGCCCCATCGACGCCGCGGTCGCCAAGGGCGTCGTGGTCATGACCTTCGACTCCGACTCGCCCCAGAGCAAGCGGATGGCCTACTACGGCATCGACGACGTCGAGGCTGGCCGCGCCGTCATGCGTGAGCTTGCCAAGGCCATGAGCGGCAAGGGCGGCCCGATCGCCATCCTCGCCGGCAACCAGACCGCCCCGAACCTCCAGGCGCGCGTCAAGGGCGTCAAGGAAGAGATCGAGAAGCTTAAGGACAAGGGCTTCACCCTCAAGCAGGTCTACTACCACAAGGAAACGCCCGCCGACGCCGCCGCGATGGTGCAGCAGGTTCAGAACGCCAACCCCGAGATCGCCGGCTGGGCGATGGTGGGGGGCTGGCCGCTCTTCACCGAGAACGCCCTCAACGGCGTCTACGACAAGGCCAAGGTCGTCAGCGTCGATCACCTTCAGACCGAGCTGGGCTACGTGCGCTCCGGACAGGTCCAGGCGCTCATCGGCCAGGACTGTTACGGCTGGGGCTACGAGACCGTGAAGATGCTCGTCGACAAGATCAACTCGGGCAAGAACCCCCCCAAGGTCATCAACACCTTCGAGCTCGCCATCGTCACCAAGGACAACGTCGACAAGTACGACGGCCTCTGGAACAAGTGGCTCGGCAAGAAGGAAGCCGACAAGAAGGAGCCGGGCAAGAAGTGATCCGCGGCAGTGGGGGGTGATCCGGCGAGTTGGTGCGCGGCAGTTTCGCTGGCAGGAGTTCGATCAAGCCGCTCCTGACTTCCCCTCGTCACCTCCATACCTGTTCATCTCCCCATCGCCCCTCGCGCACCGCGCTACCGCACCGAACCGATGCCCGACGACACCCAGAACCTCCTCGCCGCCACCAACATCTCCAAGCGCTTCGGGATCACCCAGGCGCTCGACGATGTCTCCGTCGCGTTCCGCGCCGGTGAAGTCCACGCCCTCATGGGCGAGAACGGCGCGGGGAAAAGCACGCTCGGCAAGGTCATCGCCGGCCTCCACAGGCAGGACGCCGGCGTCGTCATCATCGGCGGCGCGGCTCTCAAGCCCGGGTCGATCGACGACGCCTTTGCGGCCGGCATCCGCATCGTCCACCAGGAACTCGCCCAGTGCCCCAACCTCACGGTCGCTGAGAACCTCTGCCTTCACGACATCCCGACCCGTGCCGGGTTCGTCGACCGCCGCGCCATGGCCGCGCGGTCCGCACGCTTGGTCCACAGGCTCGACCCCGGTATCGACGTCGAAGCACCCTTGGGATCGCTCGCTCCCGGTCGCCGGCAGATCTGCCAGATCGCGGCAAGCCTCGACGACCGCGCCGGCGCCGGCGGTCACCGCGCCCGCGTCATTGTTCTCGACGAGCCCACCAGCTCACTCTCGGTGGCGGAGGCCGACCGACTCCTTGAAATCACCCGCCAGCTCGCACGCGAAGGCCTGACGATCATCTACGTCAGCCACCGCATCGGCGAGATCTTCCAGGTCTGCGACCGCGTCACCGTCCTTCGCGACGGCAAGTTCGTCGCGACGTCGAACATCAAGGAGATCGACGAGCCGTCTCTGGTCGAGCAGATGATCGGGCGGCGACTCCAGACCCCCGCGGGGCGTGCGGTGAAGCCCGGTCACGGCGACGCTGCTGAGACTGCCGCGCTCAAGCTCATGATCGGCGGCGAACACCACGCCCAGGCGGGAGGGGCCCCGCTCCTCGAAGCCCGGGCAATCTCTTCCCCGGGCAAGCTCCGCGACGTCTCGCTCAAGGTCCGCCCCGGCGAGATCGTCGGCATCGGGGGCCTCGTCGGCGCCGGTCGCTCCGAGCTCCTCGACGCCCTCTTTGGCCTCGACAAGAAAGCGACCGGTGCGGTTCTCGTCGAGAACCGTCCGATTGACCACGCCTCGGCCCGTGCCGCCATCGCGGCCGGAGTCGGCTACGTCCCCGAGGACCGCCGCCTTCAGGGACTCTTCTTCCAGCTCGGCATCGACGAGAACATCCTCGTCCCCTTCATGTCCCGCATTGCCGCGGCACTGGGAATCCGCCGCCGCACCCTCGAAAAGTCCCTCGTCACCGAGAAGGTCAGGGAGTTCCAGGTGAAGGCCGCGTCCCTCGCATCGCTCCCCGGTGAGCTCTCCGGCGGCAACCAGCAGAAGCTCCTCATCGCCCGCTGGATGGGCAAGGCCACCAAGGTGCTGCTCCTCGACGAGCCCACCCGCGGCATCGACGTCGGCACCAAGAGCGAGGTCTACAAACTCGTGCGACACGCCGCCGAGCAAGGCGCCGCGGTGTTGCTGGTCTCGAGCGAGATGCCCGAGCTCCTGGCCCTCTCCGACCGCATCCTCGTCATGTGCGGCGGCCGCATCACCGGCGAACTCTCGGGCGACCAGATGACGCAGGCGAACATTCTGCGGCTGGCGACGGTGGATCACGCGGTGGCAAAGTCGGCGTGACCCGGCACCCGCCTGCGCCGATCCAAAACTCAATCAAATCGCGGCCGCCGGGGGCTCGCTCGGAGGGCGGACGAACCCGCGATCTCGCGGCTCAGCGTGGAAACACCCCCCGCGTCGGCCTCGAATTCCTGAGCGCCTCGATCAGTTTCACTGACTCGGCCTCGAACATCACGTCCGTCCTGTGATTCAGCCGCAGGAACGACTCCTGCTCCACATGGTCGAGGAACGCCATCAGCGAGTCGTAGAAGCCGGCCGTGTTCAGCAGCCCCACCGGCTTGGAGTGAATTCCCAGCTGCGCCCACGCCAGGATCTCAAACAACTCGTCGAGCGTCCCCAGCCCGCCCGGCAGCGCGATGAACGCATCGGCCAGATCCGCCATCCGTGCCTTGCGTTCGTGCATCGACTCGGCGACCACCAGCTCGGTGATCTCCGTGTGCCCGAGCTCCTTGTCCTTGAGCAGGCGCGTGATCACCCCGATCACCTCGCCCCCGGCTTCGAGCGCCCCGTCCGCCACGCACCCCATGAGCCCGACGCGCCCGCCGCCGTACACCAGCCCGATCCCGTTCGTCGCCAGCGCACGTCCCAGTCCCCGGGCTGCCGCGGCGTACGCGTCCCCGCGCCCGGCGCTGGCCCCGCAGAACACGCACACCCGCTTGATCGATCTCGTCATGGTCTCTCTGAGTCCTTCGTCACGTTCCGCAAGCAGGCCGCCCCGCGCCCCGTCTTCGCGAACTTCACACTGCACGCTTGCGGATGAGCACGTTCAGCCACCCCGGCAGCAGCTTGACCTCGACCGACGCTGCTTCGTTCAGCTCTTCGGTCAGGTCGACCCGGCGCGTGGGGTTCCACGCGATGAAGTGCACCGTGCCGTTGACCTCGGCTCCGTCGAAGTTCCACCGGTGCATTCCCGCGTAGCGGTGAAACTCGCCCTCGTTGCGCTTGTGGCCCAGGAACACCGCCCCTCCCGGGCGCGCCACGGCGAGCATCTCGCGCACGGCCAAAGGCGCGTCGGCCGTGTGATCGATCGCGTTGCGCCCGTGCACCAGATCGAAGCGGTCGCGCCCGAACTGCTCCACAAGCTTGGTCGCGTCCCCGTGCACCGTGCGCACCAGCGGCGTGACACCATGCTCGGCCAGCAGCCGGTCGTACCCCGCCGCCAGCGCATCCACCGCGGTGATCCGCACCGTGCGCCCCGGCCAGACCTTTCCCATCCACGTCAGCGGTCCGGCCCCGACGTCGAGAATGTTCGCCACGCCCCCTTCGGGAGTGCCCAGGGCCGCGAAGAAATCCCAGTGCAGCGGCAGGTTCGGATCCTGGCGCGACGCGTACTCCTCCGGCCACCTCCCGCCCTTGGTCGCGAACCAGTCGCGCCAGAACGAAAGCTCGTCGTCATCGCACGTGTGAACCGGGGCGGCAGAACTGGC
Organism: Phycisphaerales bacterium; assembly: GCA_044223975.1. Lineage (GTDB taxonomy): Bacteria > Planctomycetota > Phycisphaerae > Phycisphaerales > UBA1924 > CAZCPB01. The sequence goes on from JBGALI010000001.1 coordinate 396,787, forward strand.
GGGGACGGTGGTCATGTGGGTCTCGCGAGTGTTCGGGTGCGTGGAGAGTGTCCGATGCAGTCAGCGCGGCTTCAACTCCGACAGCTTCAGCGTGCTCGTCTGCCCGTCCTTGCCGCTCCCGGTGATCATCTTCCCGCCCGTGTAGATCACGAAGTTCACCGCACGCCCGGGGCGCGCCATCTTCCCCTCGGACTTTGCGACCGACACCGTGATCTCCTCGCCCTTCTTCTCGACGGCGTACGTGGTGAGCAGGTACTCGCCCTGCTTGTAGCCGAATCCCTCTCCCGCGTCCTCGTACAGCGTCCCCGTCGCCTTCCCGTCCTTGCCCAGCGCCGCGTACAGCGTCAGCGGGTCGAGCGCCTTTTCCCCGGCAAACTGCACCACCGGGCCCACGGGCACCACCGCCCCGCCTCGCAGGTACATCTCCGGCAGGTCCGCGTTCTTGGTGTCGTTGGGTAGCGTGAACTTCACCCAGTCGCCTTTGGGCAGCACCGGCACGCGCGTCCGGTCCGGCACGCACTGGGCCACGACCATCACGCGGTCGCCGAGCAGGAACCCGTCATCCTCGCTCCGCAGGGCCGGGTCCCTGGGGTCGGCAAAGAACAGGGGACGAGCTACCGGCGTGCCCAATGTCGACGCCTCGTGGAAGAGCGTGTACAGGTACGGCAGCAGCATCATCCGCCGCTCGATCGCCTCGCGGCAGGTCTTTTCCGTTTTTTCCCCGAACGCCCACGGCTCCTTGTCAATGTTCCCCTTGGCCGTGTGCGCCCGTGAAAACGGCAGCAGCGTTCCGATCCCCATCCACCGCGCGAACATCGTCGCCCCCGCTTCACCGCTCGGGCCGTCGCCGTTGAAGCCGCCGATGTCCGGACCCGTGAACGGCTGGCCCGACAGCCCCATGTTCAGAACCATCGGGATCGAAGACTCCAGGTGGTACCAGTCGGCCGTGTTGTCCCCCGTCCAACTCGCCCCGTACTTCTGCCCGCCCAGGTGGCTGGCGCGCGACAGCACAAAGGGGCGCTTCCCGGGGTTGGCCGCCATGATCCCCTCGCGCGTCGCCTTCACCATCAGCACGCCGTACACGTTGTGGAACCGTGCGTGCGGCCCAGGCCCGCCGAACTCCGCGTCGGCCCGGTGCACGTTGTCCTCGGGCATGGTCTTGGACTTGTCCGGCGTGTTGAACACCGCCGGCTCGTTCATGTCGTTCCACACCCCGTCGACGCCGGTCTTCATGAAGTCCTTGTAGAGCCCCGACCACCACGCACGCGTGTCCGACCTTGTGAAATCAGGGAACACGCACATCCCCGGCCACACCTCGCCGAGGTACGTTGTCTTCCCGTCGGGCTTCTTCACCCACGCGTCCTTGGCCTCTCCCTGGTCGTAGACGAAGTAGCCCTTCTCTGCCTTGATCCCCGGGTCGATCATCCACACCGTGTGGAATCCCTTGGCGTGAAGGTCGGCGTTGAGCTTCGTCGGATCGGGGAAGTGCTTCTTGTCCCACGTGAAACAGCGGAACCCGTCCATGTAGTCGATGTCGTGCCAGATCACATCGCAGGGGATCTTCCTCGCGCGAAACTCGCTCGCGATCTCGCGCACCCGCGCCTCGGGGTAGTACGAGTAGCGGCACTGGTGGTACCCCAGTGCCCACAGCGGCGGCATGTCGATCCTGCCGGTCAGGTCCGCCAGGGTGACCGCCAGTTCCTCCGGGGTCGCACGCTCGATCACGTACACCGGGAATGCCGGTCCGTCGGCGCGGAATACCATGTCGCCCCCCGACGTGCTCACGCCGCGAAGATCGATCTCGCACTTGTACGTCGTGTCCGCCAGAACGCCGAACGCGGTCCCGTCCGCACGCACGCAGAACAGCCACGGGTGCGATTTGTATAGCGACGGCGCATCATCCCCGTACCCGAACGCGTCGGTGTTCCAGCAGATCACCCGCCTGCCGTTACGCAGCAGCGGCCCGGCGACCTCGCCCGTGCCGTACACGCTCGTCCCGGCCTCCGCGGTGATGGTTGCGACCTGCTTTCCGCCATCGACAGAGAATCGCGGCAGCACCGCGAACCCCGCCGGGACCGGCCCCGATCCGGCGAGCGGTTTGACCAGCGTGAACGACGGCAGGGCCGCCGCCTTGGCCTTCTGATCCGCGTCGAACCGAACGATCCGATCGCCGACAGATTCACCGACGCCCAGTTCGGCCGCCACGGCCCCCGTGCGCTCGAGAACAATCTCAGCCCCAGCCGCGGCACGTCCACTCACAAGCAGCGGCACGCTCAGCACGCTCGCCAGCACCAGGAACCGAGCCGTTCTGTCCAGCGTCATTCGGAGTACCTCCAGGGGATTTGGCACAGGATAGGGACTTCGATCCCCCCTGCGGCTCCAACCCTTCAAACCGGCGTGTTCTTCCCGGACTCGTTCGTTCCCAAGTGGGGTGCCCCCCCAGTTTTGCCGCGATACCCTTCCACAACCCGCCCATGTTCGTCATACTGGGCGAACCCGAGGCACAGGCCGAAGGTAATTGTCTCAGACCGAGATCTCGAAGGCGGCCGCGCCGCGCCACGGAGTCCACGAAATGATCATCCCTCGGATCGCTCACCACGGCCGGTTCGTCGGCATCGCGTCCGCCTTGCTGACGCTCGCGGGCTCATCGAGCGTGCTCGCGGCCAACGACCCGCCCGTGATGCTTCAGTGGTTCGAGGTCCGCTGGGAATACATCGAACACCGGATGCCCGATTTCTTCCTTGCCGGCTACGGCTCCACCTGGCTTCCCCCGGCCGCAAAGGCCTCCTCGACCGGCAGCGCCGGCTACGACGTCTGGGACCGCTTCGATTTCGGCAAGCCGGGCGCTCAGACCGCCTACGGCACCGAGGGCTACTTCGACGCGATGGTCTCCGAGTTTCACCAAGCCAACGGCCTCGTGTATCTCGACTCGGTTTTCAACCACAATTCCAGCCGCCAGACCGGCGCAAGCTTCCAGACCGCCGGGGGCTACCCCGGTTTCTGGATGAACTCCGCAACGCCGGCCGTCAACAAGCAACCCACCGACAACTGGGGCGATTTCCACGGCGGCACGGCCTCGGGGTACTACCAGAGCGAGAACCCCAGCGGCGCCCTCTACAACCTCTACAACGGCGATCTGGTGTCGCTCATCGACATCGCGCACGAGACCAATTACACCTTCATCCGCCAGCCCGTGGACGCGGCCAACCCGCTCAACATTCCCGCCGGCACCACGTACAACAAGCCCGACCCCGCCAACACGCGCTGCTACCCGGATCTGCAGCTCCCCGCGCAGCCCGTCACCAGCCCCGGCACGTTCCGCAACCCCGGCGTGAACAACTTCACGTTCCACGGATTCAACACCGCCGACACGACCCAGGGCGACCCCGTCACGGACAACGGCACCGGCATGCTCATGCGCTGGGAGCAGTGGATGCTCGACGCACGCAAGGTCGACGGGTTCCGCCTCGACGCCATCAAGCACGTGCCCAGCTGGTTCTGGGACACGTTCTTTGACTCAGTCGCCTACCAGCGCCGCGTCACGCCCGACGGTCGCCACGTCACGCCGTACTCCTTCGGCGAGAGCGTCGAGAGCGCGTCGTGGACGTACGACAATTACGTCCGCAAGCCCAACAACAACAGCGCTCAGGCGTGGCGCGCCGGCGACAGCTTCGGCAACCGAGACTGCCTCGACATCAACGGCTCCGGCGAACTCCGCAACCTCGTCAACGCCGGCGGCACCGGCACCTGGCAGACCGTCCTCAACGCCCACCTCGACAACGCCGACGGCTACAACGACGGCACGCTCGGCGTCAACCACACGTTCAGCCACGACAACGGCACCACCGGCGACGGCAATTCTGCCCCCGCCGATCCGACCGCACGCCAGCAGGGCTGGTACACCTACGCCTACGTCCTCATGCGCACCGGCCAGTCCGAGGTCTACCACAACGCCCGCGGCATCAACCGCTCCTCCGGCTTCTGGCCCAAGCAGGGACTTCCGGTCGCCCTGGGCCTCGACCCCGTCGCCAACTCCGCCAACCCCGTCATCACCAACCTTGTTCAGCTCCACAACTTCTACGCCCGCGGCGAGTTCAACGTCCTCAACTCCACCGACCCCGTGAACCAGTCCCTGGCCGACGTGATCGTGTTCGAGCGCCGCAAGAACCTCGGCGGCGGCAGCTATTCCGCCAACGTTCTCGTGGGCGTGAGCGACAGCTACTCCAACGGCACGCAGTCGCGAAGCGTCCTGACCAGCTTCCCCGCGGGGACGCGACTCTTGGAGATGACCGGCAACGCCGCCGACCCGACCGTCGATCCCACCAGCATCATCCCCGAGGTCCTGACGGTCGACGCGTCCAAGCGAGTTCTTATCACCATCCCCAACAACAAGAACACCAGCGGCACCGAGCATAACAAGGGCTTCGTCGTCTACGGCCCCGCCGTTCCCGCGGGCACGCTCAGTCTCACCAACGTCTCCTCCACGCTCCCGGCGGATTCGTCCGCGCTCGCGGCCTCGCGCCGACGCCTGGCGGCGGTCCCCGTGATCTCCGCCGATTCCTTCCAGATTCAGCTCACCACCACCAACGGCGACCCCGGCGCGGGGAACAACAACAACGCGGACGACAACGCCGTCTTCCGCATCGACCGGGGCTTCCGCGACTGGAACGGCAACAGCGTCGTCGATATCGACTATACCAACGGGGTCGTCCCGGGCTACGAGGAGTTCGTCACGGTCCACCAGCCTCTCGCCGGCACCGCCAACGCCACCGGCCAGTACGCCCAGACCATCGACGCGACGCAGCTCGGTGAGGGCTTCCACTACATCTCCGTGGTCGCCTTCCGCAAGCGCAACCTCACCGATGACCCGATCTTCCGCGAGTTCCGCCAGGTCGTCTACATCGACCGCACCGGCCCCGACGTCGACCTCACCTCCCCGGCCCCCGCTCAGTCGATCACCGCAGCGACGTTCAAGTTCGTCGCCAAGGCCGCCGACCGCACCGCCAACAAGGTCCACATCATCTACGACCTTCCCGACGGTTCCGACCCGGTCGCCGCGTGCAACATCAACAACCAGGCGACCCGCAACGACCGCTTCGAATGGGTGCGAACGCTCTCGGGCCTCGAGCACGGCTGGCACCGTCTCACCGTCGTCGCCTTTGAGGAAGGCAACCACAGCGCCTACCAGGACTACAACGTCTTCGTAGACCTCTGCCCCGCCGACTTCAACGATGACGGTTTCGTGAGCGGCGACGACTTCGACGAGTTTGTCGCCCTCTTCGAGTACGGCGAGCCCGGCGCCGACTACAACGGCGACATGTTCGTCAGCGGCGACGACTTCGACCAGTTCACCGCCGACTTCGAGGCCGGTTGCTGAGAAGCAGGCACGGAGGGGCGAAGTAACGAAAAAAAGGGCGCCCCCTCGGGCGCCCTTTATCATTCCGCTTCGTGCCTTCGTGCCTTGACGCCGTCCTACTTCACCCCATCCTTCTCCGCGATCAGCCTGAGCATGTCCACGCACCGCGCGGCGTACCCCGCCTCGTTGTCGTACCAGCTCACGATCTTGAAGAACCGCTTGTTCAGCTCGATGCCCGCCAGCGCGTCGTAGATCGAGCTGCGCCGGTCTCCGATGAAGTCGCTCGACACGACCTCCTCCTCGGTGTACCCCAGCACGCCCTTCATGGCCCCCTCGCTGGCCGCCTTCATCGCCGCGTTGATGTCCTTGATCGACGTGTCCTTGCCCGTCTTGAACGTCAGGTCGACCGCCGACACGTCCGCCGTCGGCACGCGGAACGCCATGCCCGTCAGCTTCCCCTTCAGCGCCGGGATGCACAGCGCCACCGCCTTCGCGGCACCCGTGCTCGACGGGATGATGTTCTGGTACGCGTTTCGCCCGCCGCGCCAGTCCTTCTTGCTCGGCCCGTCCTGCGTCGGCTGCGTCGCCGTGGCCGCGTGAATCGTCGTCATCAGCCCCTCCTCGAGCCCGAAGGCGTCGTTGATCACCTTCGAGACCGGCGCCAGGCAGTTGGTCGTGCAGCTCGCGTTGCTGATGACCGTGTGCTTGGCCGGGTCGTACGACGTGTGGTTCACGCCCAGGCACAGCGTCGGCACCTGCTCGGCGCTCTTCGTCGGAGCCGAGATGAGCACCCGCTTGGCCCCCGCCGCGATGTGCAGGTTCGCCTTGTCGAACTCCGTGAACAGCCCGGTCGACTCCAGGACGTACTGCACGCCCAGGTCCTTCCACGGCAGCTTCGAAGGATCCTTCTCGGCGAACGTCTTGGTCGTCTTCCCGTTCGCCGTGAACGAGTTCTCCGTCGCCGACACCGCCGCCGGCTTCCCCCCCAGCATGAACTGGCGATGCATGGTGTCGTACTTGAGCAGGTACGCGAGGTTGTCGGCGGGAACAAGGTCGTTCACGCCGACGATCTCGAGCGCGGGATTCTCCGCGGCCATGCGGTAGACGAGCCGACCGATGCGACCGAAACCGTTGATTCCGACGCGGATAGCCATGGCTGAATTCCTGTAAATCGAGGCGTGTGAGGCGCCGGAGCGGGTCCGGCGCTCTTCAGCCAAGCGTAGTTCCGCGCAAAGCGAGCTTCAAACCGAGCGCGGAGCGCCGCAGACGGTTGCGATCGGGATTAGTGCCGGTGCGCAGCCCGGGAAACGCGTGATCGGCCGCCACTGCGACCACGCCGACCTCCAAAGCTGCGAGCCGCGCCGGACCGATACTCACCCGATGCCCAGCGATTCCCCCGAACTGATCAACGGCGACGATCGGCTCACGCCGCACCAGCGCGACGCCTACATGGCCTTTCACCGCGCCCGAAATGCCACGAACAGCGCGGCCTCCAGGTCCGCCCGCATCCGAACCCTCCCGGCCCCGGCCTCCAGCGCCCACGCCGACCCCGGCTCAACCCCCGCGCGCGTTGCCACCCTGCGCTTCTTCGAATGGGCGGCCCGGCACCTCGCCCCGGCATTCGCCGGACGCGATGTCACCATCGTCGACCTCGGCTGCGGCACCGGCCGCCAGCTCGTTCACTTTGAGAGCGCGGGCTTCCGCGGCACCTACATCGGCATCGAGATCAGCCGCCACAGCGCATGGAAGGACGGTCCCACTCCCCGCTTCCGCCGCGAGCTCCGGGTCGCCGATGCGCACACGTTCAACCCCGCCACGCTCCCGCCGTTCGATCTCCTGATCTCATCAACGGCGCTGGAGCATCTCCGCGACGACGCGCACGCGCTCGGCCTCCTGAGATCCAGGATGTCCGCCGACGGCGCCGAGATCCACGTCGTCCCCGGTGAAGCGTCGCTCGATGTATACGGCCCGCACGGCTGGCGCCAATACAGCCCCGCTTGCCTCTCCCGACTCTTCCCCGGAGCCGATCTCTTCCGTCTCGACGGCCCGCTGTCCCGCCTCGTGCAGCGCCTCGCCACCAGCCCCGCGTGGGACCCCGCCCGCTCCAGCCTCGCCAGGCGCCGGCCGTCCGTCTACCGATTTCTCAGAGATGCAGCGATCACGCTCGATCGTGCGATCGATAACCCACGCCCCACGATGTACGGAATCCTAGCTCGTCGCGACGCGAACAGTGCAGCCCCGAAGACCTCTGAAAAGCGTGCCGCGGCGTGATGTGTTGAAGCCTCACCGCAGCGTCAGCGCCGCGTCGCACACCACAGCGCCGTTCACCACCGTCGCGACCGCTCGCCCCCGCATCGCTCGCCCCAGGAACGGCGTGTTCCGCGACCGACCCTTGAGATCCTCGCGCGTCACGGTCCACGCCAGCGCCGGATCGATCACCGTGACATCGCCCGGGCCGCCGACCCGAAGCGAGCCGATGCCCCGCGCCTCCAGACCGCACAAGCGCGCCGGCTCGATCGTCAGCAGCGCCACCAGCCGCGCCCACGAAATCGCGCCGCTCTCGACCAGCGATTCCGCGTAGAGCGGAAGCGCCGTTTCGAGCCCGACGAGTCCGAAGGGTGCATCTTCGAAGGGCAGCGCCTTCTCATCGGCCGTGTGCGGCGCGTGGTCGGTCCCCAGCACCGTGATCGTCCCGTCCGCCACACCCGCGCGGAGCGCATCCACGTCCCGCGTCTCGCGCAGCGGAGGGTTCACCTTCGCCATCGTGTTGTACCCCAGCCCATCCGCCCCCGCGCACGCCTCGTGCGTGAGCGTCAGGTGGTGGGGCGAGGCCTCACCGCTCACGGGTTGCCCGGCCGCGCGGGCCCGCCGGATGATTTCGACCGTCCCCGCGCTCGAGACGTGCTGCACGTGGTAGCGGCCGCCGATCCCCGCGTTCAGCCGCACGTCGCGCTCGACGATGATCTCTTCCGCCTGCCGCGGCCAGCCGACGAGCCCCAGGCGCGTCGCGACCTCCCCCGCGTGCATCGACGAGCCGTGCGTCATCGTCGGCTCCTGCGCGTGCTGCATGAGCGATAGCCCCGTCGCCTTTACCGTCGCCAGGGCCCGCGTCATCACCGCCGCCGACGCCACGCAATCGCCATCGTCGCTGAACCCGACGGCGCCCGCGCGGGCGCACAGCAGGAGTTCCGCCAGTTCCTCCCCCCTTCGGCCCTTCGTCACCGCGCCCACGGGGAACACGCGGCACCGGCCCGTGTGCAGCGACCGGTCGTAGATGAACCGGATCAATTCCGGGGAGTCCAGCGCCGGATTGGTGTTGGGCATGCAGCACACGGTCGTGAACCCGCCCGCCACCGCCGCCGCCGAACCCGTCGCGACCGTCTCCTTCAGTTCCTGGCCGGGTTCCCGGAAATGAACGTGCGGATCGACCAGCCCGGGAGCCACGATGCACCCTTCGGCTTCGATCACACGATCCGCGGGCGATCGGTCCAGACCCGGCCCGATCGCCGAGACCCTTCCGTCCGATATGGCCACGTCAGCCGCGCCGTCAAATCCGCTCGCCGGATCGATAACCCGCCCGCCGGTGATGAGCAGTGAACTCATGCGCGAAGGATACACGCCCGCCACCTGCCTCGGGCCCCGGCACCACGGTCGTCCCTCTGGATCTCGTCAAAGACTCTGCCGGAAGGCCCGGCGTGGCGTGTTTGCTCGTTCGGGCTTGGAACACGGCCGCTTTCCCGCCTACCCTGCCCTCAAGACCGGGGTATAGCGCAGCTTGGTTAGCGCGTCTGACTGGGGGTCAGAAGGTCGGCGGTTCGAATCCGCCTACCCCGATTTGCGTCCGATGCCGTGAGCCAACACACGCCTTGCGCAGGCGAGAGTCAAGCCCAGATTTGGGTGTTGAGCCGCGGGGGGGTGTCGGATCGCCCCCGGTCAAGCGGATAGTTGCGCCCAAATTCCTGCCCAGCGTGCATCGGCGCGATGGCCCCGAGGCCCTCCCGCGGCACAGCTGCGTCCCGTGACAAGGCTAATCCGTGATACGCTCTTCGACCGCCCCGGTGGTTTGGCGGGTACGGAGTTTGCGATGTTGCATGTGGCGAAGGACCGGAGCACAGTCCCGACCCCAGCCCCCGGACATGCGGGCGCCGCCGCGGTGCGGCAGAGTGTTCGTCCCTGCGGTTCTGGACTGCGCGTGCTCCTGGCCGTGCTCGGTGCGATCGGACTTGCCGTGGCAGGCGGCTGCGCCAACATGCCTCCTCCCGGCTCAGGTCCCCAGGGAGGCGAGGCCACGGCGTCCTGGGATGAACTTCAGTCCGCCGCGATGAGCTTCGCCGATCGCTACGTGTCTGTCATCGCCGATGCATGCGATCGGTCGGCCAAATTGACCGAGTCACCAGAGCAGACGCTCTGGCTCCAGCGGTACAAGGCCGACACGGCGCTGGCGGCGTTCACCATCGCGTCGGGGCCCAGCTCGAGCGTCGCGGTGCTGGACCTCACCTCCGTGGTGACGCTGCGGCGCATGCTTCTCGATGAATACTGGGTCAATCAGTTCCCCCCCGGCACGATCGACCCCCTGCTCACGGCGTCGCGGGCCGCGGACAAGGATGTCTGGAAGCTCGTGGGCGGGCTGATGTCGTCGCAGCAGCTCACCGACCTCCGCTCGCTCATCGATCAATGGCGCAAAGACAACCCCGACCAGCGTCACGTGGCCAGCGTCCGCTTCAGCAGCTTCGATACTTACCGCAACCGCGCCGCCGAGCTCAACCCCCAGGGGCCCGGCAGCATCTTCTCCCTCCTGTACATCGACCCGTTTCCTAACCTCGATCCGACCGTGCGCGGGATCGCCCAGATCCGTGAACTGGTGGAGCGCGAGGCGTACTTCTTCGAACGCCTTCCCCTCATCCTCGATTACCAGGCGGCCCTTTTCGTCGAACGCACCGCCGCGATGCCCGAGGTCCGCGGCGCCCTCGCGGACGCGGCGCGGTTCTCGGCAGCCGCCGACCGCTTCGCCGCGGTGACTGAGCACCTTGCCGCGGATATCGGCGCCCAGGGTCACGACCTGGTGGGCCAGATCGACGGCAAGCTCACCGCGGAGCGCAAGGCGGCCATCGACCAGCTTTCTGAGGTCCTCAGCAAGCAGCAGGCGCAGATGGCCGCCGAACTTTCAAGGACCCTTGACCAGCAACGGGCGGCGCTGTTCAGCGACATCGATTCGCGAGACAAGCAGGCCCGCGAGTTGCTCGCTGAGGTGCGTGCCACCGCCGACCGCCTGGAGAACCTCTCCAAGTCCGTGCACGGCACGGTCGACGCCATCGACCGCCTTTCCCAGCCCGCGCCGCTCAAGCCGGGCGAGACCCCGTCCCGGCCGTTCGATGTCCGCGAGTACGGCGACGCGGCCGAGCGCATCGCCATCGCGGCACGCGACACCACCGGGCTCATGAACTCGATCGGCGCCACCTTCAACACGACGCCCAAGACCCCCGTGGACCAGACGCTTTACGGCGAAGCCGCGGCGCGCCTGGACGTGTCGATTTCACACGTGATCGATCTGGCCTTTACCCGGGCGTTGATCCTCATCCTGGTGCTGCTCGCGGGCGCCGGCGCGATCGTGTTCTACGCTCGTCGACCCAGGGCCAAGACCGCCGTGGGGTAACGCGATGCCCGTCGTCACGGCGCCCCGACTCCGTGCAGCCTTGAGGCAAGAGACGAGCCCGCCCAGACCGCCGACAGGCCGAGCACATTGCTCAACAGCACGTTAGCGCCGGCGCCGAGCCACTGTCCATCGGCGACGAGCGCCATAGTTTCACGTCCGAAACTCGAAAACGTGGTGTAGCCCCCGAGTATCCCGATCAGGATCGCGGCCCGGAATTCCTCCCGGATCAGCACCGGGCCGGTGAAGAGCGTCACGAGGAACCCGATCGCCAGGCACCCGCTCACGTTGACGACGAGCGTGCCCAGCGGAAACGTCGGCCCGGAGAGAGTCTGCACCCAGCCGCCGAGCCAGTACCGCAGCAGCCCGCCGGCGCCGGCGCCGAGAAAGATCAGGGCGGGCTTGAGGAGCGTGGACGGGGCGTCGCTCATCGGGGGCTCCAGGAGGCGCGTTCAGATTCTTCGCTCGTCCGACCCGCGGTGCTTGGCCGGCCGCCGCGGGGCGCGGACAATCTCCCCATGGCGAGGCGGATCATTCTCGAAATCGCGGTGGATTCTCTCGAAGACGCGGCAGCGGCCGAACGCGGTGGCGCAGACCGACTGGAACTGTGCGGATCGCTCGAATCCCACGGGCTGACACCCGAAGCCGATCTCGTGCGGAAGGTAAGGCGCAAATCGGGCGTGCCGGTGATGGCGATGGTGCGTCCCGCCGCGGGGTCGTTCGTGGCCGATCGGGAGGGCGTCGCGGCGCTGCTGTGGGATGCCGTGCAGGTGCTGGAGGCCGGCGCCGATGGGATCGTGTTCGGAGTGCTTGACGCGGCCGGAGCGGTGGATGCACGTGCCGTCGCCAGCCTTGTCGCCGTCGCGAAGGGCCGCGACACGGTTTTCCATCGCGCGTTCGACCTTGCCCCCGATCCATTCAACGCGGTGCAGATTCTCATCGGGGCCGGGGTTACCCGGATCCTCAGCGCGGGCCAGTCACCGGTGTGCGCGGCACGATCGCTCGGCGTTGAGAACCCGACGTCCAAGAGCCGATCCGGGCCCGGCGCACTCGATGCGGGCGGGGACTCTGAAGCGGAACGCCGCGCAAGATTGCGAACGCTGATCGAGCGGGCCGCGGCACGGATCGAAATCCTGCCCGGCGGCGGCGTGCGGGCGGCGAACGTGCAAGGCCTGCTTGGTGCGACCGGCGCGACGCAGGTCCACAGCTCGTCCCGCGTGCCGGGGCGTCCCCGCGTCGATCCCGACGAATTGCAGCGGCTCCGAGCGGCGATCGACGCGGTCTGCGCGTGATTCGCAGGGCTCAACGCTCTGCTCCGAATCGTGCTCGTGTCAGCCGCAGGCTGTTGAGCACAACCGACACGCTGCTGAATGCCATCGCGGCACCCGCGTAAATGGGCGAGAGAAGCCAGCCGGTGGACGGGAACAGCACGCCCGCGGCCAGCGGGATCCCAACGACGTTGTAGGCAAAGGCCCAGAACAGGTTCTGGCGGATGGTCCGCATCGTGGCCCGAGAAAGTTCGATCGCCTCGACCACGGCGTTGAGGTCGGCGCGGACGAGGGTGATGTCGGCCGATTCGATGGCGATGTCGGTGCCCGAGCCGATCGCCATGCCGACATCGGCCTGCACGAGCGCGGGGGCGTCGTTGATTCCGTCGCCGACCATGGCGACCACGCGCCCTTCGCTCTGGAGGCGTTTCACGTGCCCGGCCTTGTCCTGCGGCAGGACTTCGGCGAAGAACTCGTCGATCCCCGCCTCGCGGGCGACGGCCGCGGCGGTGGCGCGGTTGTCGCCGGTGATCATGGCGACGCGAAGGCCAAGGGCGTGCATGCGTGCGATGGCGGCCTTGGACTCGGGGCGGATTTCGTCAGCGACAAAGATGACACCCGCGGGCCTGGCGTCAATGGCGATGAACATCGGCGTTCCGCCGCGCTCAGCGCCGGCCGCGGCCAGTGGTGCCAGCGCCGATGCGTCCACCGATCGCTCGTGGAGCAGCGCGAGGGAACCGACGAGGACCTCGTGGCTCGCGATGGTGGCCGAAACGCCGCGCCCGATGATCGCTTCGAAGCGTGTTGGGTCTGTGATCGGAAGGCCGCGTTCAGAGGCGGCGCGGACGATCGCCGCGGCGAGGGGGTGCTCGCTCTGGCGTTCGGCGGTGGCCGCGTGGGCGAGGAGTTCACTTTCGGAAAGACCGGGCAGAGTCACGAGTTCCTGCAGCGCGGGCCTGCCGCGGGTTATGGTGCCGGTCTTGTCGAGGAGGACGGTGTCGACCTTGTGGGCGGTCTCGAGGGCGGCGCCGGAGCGGATGAGGATGCCGCGCTCGGCGCCGCGGCCGGTGCCGGCCATGATGGCGGTGGGGGTGGCCAGCCCCATGGCACAGGGGCAGGCGATGACCAGGACGGAGACGGAAGCCATCACCGCCAAGGCGAGGCGCGAGTCGGGCGGAGCGAGAAGGAACCATGCGGCGAAGGTGGCGACGGCGATGACGAGGACAATGGGCACGAAGATCCCGCTGATGGTGTCGGCGAGGCGGGCGATGGGGGCCTTGCTGCCCTGGGCTTCCTGCACGAGGCGGACGATCTGCTGGAGCGCTGTGTCCTGGCCGACCTTGGTGGCCGTGAACCGGAAGGCGCCGGCGCCGTTGATGGTGCCGCCGAACACGGAATCGCCGGGGTTCTTGTCCACGGGGAGGCTTTCGCCCGTGAGCATGGACTCGTCGACGGGGGAGCGGCCGGAGTCGATGCGTCCGTCGACGGGGACTCGTTCGCCGGGCCTGACCAGGAGCAGGTCGCCGACGGACACGGTTTCGATGGGGACTTCGAGTTCGCGGCCGGCGCGGAGGAGGCGGGCGGTCCGGGGCTGGAGGCCGATGAGCTTCTTGATTGCCGCGCCGGTACGGGCGGTGGCGCGGGCTTCGAGGAGCTTGCCGAGGAGGACGAGAACGATGACGACGGCCGCGGCTTCGAAGTAGACGGGCGGTTCGGAGCGGGCGGTGGAGTGCTGCGCGTCGTGGGCGGCGGACGCGACGGGAAAGAGTTGCGGAGCGATGGTTGCTACGGCGGAGAAGAGGTACGCGGCACCGGTGCCTAGGGCGACCAGCGTGTCCATGTTGGCGGAGAGGTGCTTGAGACCCTTCCAGGCGGAGATGAAGAATCGCGCGCCGCACCAGAAGACGACCGGCGTGGCGAGGATGAGTTGGAGCCAGTTGAGGCTGGCGGGAGCGCCAGGGAGTTTGTTAAGGAAGGGAATCGCGCCGTGGGACATCGCGACAAGAACGATCGGCGCGGAGAGGACAGCGCCGACAATGACGCGGGTGCGGAGGCGAGATTGTTCTTCGGTGGGGACGGTGAGGTGGGCGGAGTGATCGAGGTCGGGATGGTGATCGTGCGCGGCAAGCGCTGGAATGGTGGCGTGGTAGCCGAGTGCGTCGACGGTGTGAGCGAGGGCGGCGGGGGTCGTGGCGGCGGGGTCGAACTGAACGGTGGCGACTTTGGTGGCGAAGTTGACGCTCGCGGTGGATACGCCGGGAGACTTGCCCAGGGATTTCTCGATTCGTGCAGCGCATGCCGCGCAGGACATTCCCTCGATGGGAAGGTCAATGCGCGAGGTGGGCGTGGCGCTAGGGGAGTGGGGATTGAGGGGAGCGGCGATCGAAGGCCTCACGCGGGGGCTCGCACGGGTGGTATCCCGTTGATCTTAGGTGAGCTTCGGGGTGAGGCGAGAGCCGTCAGAAAGGATGCGTGAGACGTCGATGCGGCTAGCGGTGGTGCGCGAGGTGGGGGCTTGGGAACTCAGCGCAAGGGCGCACGGACGCTTCCTGCTAATCCGAGAGGCTCCAATGAGGAGCTCCACAGCTGTGGCACGCGCCTCATCGCATTGAAACATCGGGGTCGCCGCTCCTGAGGCATCGAACCATTTGCGCCAGTTGCGGAAGGGCGGCGCGGAGCTGTTCGGCAATCTGCTCGACACCGGCAGCGAAGCTCTCTTGTTTGAAGCCCACAACCTCAATGCGCACGGGCGAGTTCAGGCCCAGCTTGTGTTTGAGAAACAGTCCCACGTAGACCGAACGGGCAGGTCGGTGTTGGCCGAGTATGGCTACAAACGTGTACTTCCCGTCCATTTCCTCCCAGATCCGCACATAGATCGAGCGGCGGAACAGCGAACGGCGCCGCCACTCGCAGAAGCCTCCGAGTCCGCGGCTGCAGTAGCCTGCGTACGCAAAGCCGTGCGAAGCGAGAAGCTCGTCGAGCTGTCTCGTACATTCACTCTCGAATCTAGCTGAAAACATGGTGCCGATTGTTTCTGGCGGCGTGCCGTGCGTCGGATCGCACTGGCTATCGCGCCACCGACGTGGTGGTTCCTCCGGACAGTCGTGCGGACGGGCAAGGGCGGAGGGAACTCGAGTATCGATCGGCACGACTCTGGAAGAGGAACTCCAGGCTGGTCGCGCGCAACGAGTCCCACGATCTCGCCAACGCTGCCGCGTCATCCGCCACACCTCTTCTTCTCCGCTTCTCTTCCCCCCTTCTCTGTGTCTCTGTGTCTCTGTGGTGAACTCTCCGGGTTTGCCTTACGCGCGGCGGTTACTTCTTCGGGCTGGGCACGTGCTGGTCGATGAGGATCGGGTTGCCGTCGGGATCGAGAAGCATGAGGAACGCGGGGCCGGTGGTTGATTCGTCCGCCGCGGGAGCGGGGGTCAGGCCCTTGCTCTTGAGGGCTTTCTGAATCTCGCGCACGTCCTCGAAGTGGGGGAGGTTGTTGCTGGAGCGGTCCCAGCCGGGGTTGAAGGTGAGGGAGTTCTTGTCGAACATGCCCTGGAACAGGCCGATGGTGGCGGTTGAGTTCTGCAGGATCTGCCAGTTGGTGCCGTTGCCGCTGATGACGTGGAAGCCGAGCTTCTCGTAGAAAGCGCGGGAGGCGGCGAGGTCCTTGACGGCGAGGCTGACGGAGAAATTCCCGAGGTTCAACGGGGGTTCTCCCGGCGCGGGGGCGGGCTTAGCAGCGGGCGTGGAGGCGCAGCCGCCGAGGATGCAGGCGATCGCGCCGATGATCAATCGCTTCACGAGTGGCTCCAACGGTGATCGGTGAGGGTGCGACCTGGGTGTGGTACAGCGCGAGGCTGATTCGGGCGACAGCGGAAATAAGTCGCGGGTGGATCGTCACGACTCTGGAGAGGAACTCCAGTTTCGTGGCGTCTTATGGGTTACGGCGCCCAGACGTTGGCGACACTCTTGTGCTCGAAGACGGGGACGGCGTTCGCGGCCGGGGCTGCCGGCGCGCCATTGAGGTGGATCTTGCCGGTGGCGAGGCCGGGGAAGTGCTCGCCCTGCCAGCTGGCGGGGTACTTCTCGTCGTCGATCTGGAGCGCGGCCTTGGTCGGAAAGAGGGGGCGGAAGGTGTCGCACATGACGGCGAGTTCGCCCGTGAACTTGGCTTCGAGCGAAGCCTCGATGGTCCCCGGGTGCGGGCCGTGGGGGATGCCTTGGGGGTGGAGCGTAAGCGAGCCGACCTCGATGCCCTTGCGGCTGCCGAAATTGCCCTCGACGTAGTAGAGGACTTCGTCGGAGTCGAGGTTGGAGTGGTTGTACGGCACCTTGATGGCCTGGGGGTGGTAGTCGAGCATGCGCGGGCAGAACGAGCAGATCACGAAGTTGTGGGCTTCAAACGTCTGGTGAATGGGCGGCGGCATGTGGAGCGCGCCGGTGATGGGGGAGAAGTCGGCGACGTTGAAGATGAAGGGGTAGTAGCAGCCGTCCCAGCCCACGACGTCGAGCGGGTGGTAGTGGTAGGTGTACGAGTGCACGAGGTCGCGGGCCTTGATGCGCACCTCAAAGGCGCCCTTTTCGTCCCACGTGAGCGGGGCTTCGGGGAGCTTGAGGTCGCGCTCGCAGTAAGGGGAGTGCTCGAGGAACTGGCTGGTGGCCTTGCTGATGTAGCGCGGGGGCGGGCCGATGTGGGAGCCGTTGCAGGTTTCGATCAGGAGATACTTGCCGTGGGGGCAGTCGGCGATGGGGGGGCCGCCGTCCTTGGGCTTGTTGGTGGCGGGGTCGTTCTGGCGCTTGTCCCAGATGACGGTGTAGATGATGCCCTTGGGGATGACGAGGTAATCGCGCGGGCCGAACTTGAGCGTGCCGAGCATGGTGTGGCAGACGCCCGAGCCGTAGTGGACGAAGATGCACTCGTCGCCCTGGCCGTTCTTGAAGTGATAGCTCATCTGCTCGGCGGGGTTGCAGACGGCCATTTCGCAGTCGGCGTTCCCGAAAAGAACGACGCGCCCCGTGACGAAGTCGCCCTTGGGCGGCATCGGCGCCGATTTCAGGTGGCGCATCCGCATGATGTCGGTTTCGACGTACTCGGCCTTGGTGGCGTAGACGGGCTTCCAGCCGTAGACCTGGGTCGGCGGGTGGATGTGGTACATCGTGGTCGTCGGGCCGGAGAAGCCCTCGGTGCCGAAGACTTCCTCGGAGTAGAGGCAGCCGTCGGGGCGGCGGAACTGGACGTGGCGCTTGTGGGGGAGGAGGCCGAGCTTGGTGTAGTACGGCATGGGGAACTCCTGGGAGGCTCGTGACATGCCATTGTACGAGACCGGGGCGGGCGGTGATCGACTCCGGCCCGAACGCGCCCGCGCCGCGGCGGGCGGTAGACTCCCCGCATGGTGCGGCGCGCGGCGGTGTTCCTGGCGATCGGGGCGGCGGTGAACGTGCTGGTCGCGATGGCGTGCGTGTGTCTCAATGAGATGCTCGGCTTCGGGCCCGAGGAGATCCACGCCGTCTCGGGATCCGAAGGCGAGCCATACTGGACGGTGCACCTGCAAAGCCGCTCGCCCGGGTTCACACGCGGGTCGGTGATCTACGGCGGCGGATCACAGAGCATGGGGGGTGGCGGCTGGGTGTTCCTGGAGTTCGCGAAGCCCCGGGACAGCGCCGTGCCCGAACTCCCGCCCGGGGAGACGTTGGCCGAGGGCTCGCCCGAG
Source organism: Phycisphaerales bacterium (assembly GCA_044223975.1). Taxonomy (GTDB): domain Bacteria; phylum Planctomycetota; class Phycisphaerae; order Phycisphaerales; family UBA1924; genus CAZCPB01. The sequence continues at coordinate 414,766 of JBGALI010000001.1, forward strand.
TTGCAGCGGCGGCTGCAGGATCTGTACGCGGGTGCGGCAGCACCGTCGGATGAAACCGAACCATCCCGCACGCACGCGCAGTCGCCGATGAGCGACCGTGCAGGGTGGCCGATGCGCAGCCTGGGGTGCTGGTACGTTGGCGTGACCGGGAACCCGGGTGGCATGGTGACTGCCACGGGGAATGTCACGGTGGCGCGGGGAATCAAGATCCGTGCCGGCTGGCCCCCCGCCGGCAACGGCCTGCGCGCCATCCCGCTGTGGCCGCTGTGGCCGGGATTTGCGGTGAACACGGCCCTCTATGCAGCGCTCGCGTGGGCCGCATGGCGCGGCACGGGGATCGTGCGATCGCGCCGGTGGTCGGCCCACGGCAGGTGCGCCGGGTGCGGGTACGAGGTCGGGATGCTCGAGCGGTGCCCGGAGTGCGGGCTCGATCGCCGCGCCCCTAGGGCTGCTTGAGCAGCCCGCCGTCGATAATCGCCCTGGCGAGCGCATCGCCGGCCTTCGCATGGCAGAAGGGCGTCCAGTGCCAGTGCGAGCGGGTCCAGTAGAGCAGTTCCTTGCCGACGTAGGGGTCGAGCTCGGCCTTGGCCGGGACGAAGAGGATGCCCGGCCGGGTGGTGTCGAAATCCTGGAGGGGGAACATGTCAAGGAGGCGGCCGCTGCTGTCCTGGGCCAGCCACGGGATGCTGTGGATCAGGAGGGGGATGTTCCGGGCGCGGCAGTCGGCGTAGAGGCGTTCAAAGATCGCGGCGCAGAGTTTCTGCTGGGCGCGGACCTCGGGGTCGACTTCGGAGGAGGATTGCGGTGCGCTGGCAGAGGCGGCGACGCCGACGTTCTTCTGGTTCTGCTCGACGACGCGCTGCTTGACGATGACGTTCATTCGCTCCTTGATGAGCACGAAGGCGTTGGAGCGCTCGGAGAGGAGGCCGAGGAGCCAGTTGGAGTTGACGAAGTTGCCGAGGCGGCCGCCGGGGATGTAGTTGCCCTCGCCTCCGGCGAGCTTGCCGTCTTCGAGGCGAAAGAGGCCGGCGCGGATGTTGTCGACGAGGTCGTTGGGGAAGAACGAGACCATGACGATGTCGGGGTCGTACTTGAGGAGCTCCCGCTCGACGTAGAGGCACTCCTCGGCGTTGCTGTACCCCGAGACCCCGCAGTTCATGACCTCGACCTTGTACCCGGCTTTGTTCAGGTCGCGCTCCAGGACGGAGTTGAAGCAGTCCTCCATCGAGACCTCGTAGCCCATGGTGAACGAATCGCCGAGGGAGAGGATGCGTTTGACGCCCGGGGGCTTGGCGTAGGGGAAATCGCGAGGGGCGCGCATGCCCTGGGCGTTGATGTCGAAGTAGACCTCGACGTCGGCGGACTTGTGGCGGTAGTGCGCGTTGGGCTGGTTGTAGCGGAGGCCCCACGGGGCGCCGACGACGTGGCGTGGGAATTTGGGCTGCTCGCCGACGAAGACGAGGACGACGGCTTCGACAAGGAGCGCGGCGATGAACAGTCCGGCGCCAAGCAGGCCGAGTTTGAGCGCGAAGGAGGCGAGCTTGCCCCGCTTGCGGCGGGGCGGCGGGGCGGAGGTCGTGGCGGGTTGGGGTGCGGTTGATTCGGTCATGGCGCGTCTCCAACGCGGCGCGCCGGGGGCGGTTGCCGCGGAGTGTAATTCGGCTCGCGGACGGGGCGGGCTTTCCCGAATGGAGGGTGAGGCCGGTGATTCAGTCCCGCCGCGGAGGGAAGAGGCGGGATTCGATCGCTTCGACCCAGGCGTGGAGGATGAGCATGTGGAGCTCCTGGATGCGGTCGGAGCCCGTGCCGGGGACGATGATCTCGTGATCGCAGGTGCCCTTCACCGCGCCGCCGTCTTTGCCCAGGAGCGCCACGGTGCGGAGGCCGACGGTCTTTGCCGCGGCGACGGCGCGGGTGATGTTGGGGGAGTTGCCGCTGGTCGAGAGGACGATGAGGGCATCGCCACGGCGGCCGAGAGCTTCGACCCAGCGCGAGAAGATTTGCTCGAAGCCGTAGTCGTTGGCGGTGCAGGTAATGTGGCCGACGTCGGAGCAAGCGATGGCGGCGAGCGGTCGGCGGTCGTTGCGGTAGCGGCCGGTGAGTTCTTCGGCAAAGTGGGCGGCGTCGCAGGAGGAGCCGCCGTTGCCGCAGATGAGGATCTTCCCACCGGCGCGGAGGCAGTCGGCGAGGGCGTCGCCCACGCGTTGCGCCTCGCGGCAGGCGTCATCGTCGGCGAGGAGTGCGTCGAGGGCATGGCGTGCTTGCAGGAATGCCGGCTTCATGCGGGGTGAGGATACGGCGGGGCGGGCGGGGTTGCCGGAAAGCGTGGCGGAACGGGGCGTGCAAGGGGCCGGACGTCCTCTTCCGTGCTATCCTTTCCGCCCCTTTCCCTCCCGGCACCCGTCGGCGTCGGTGCGTTGTCGGGGGCGGTTCGCAGCACGGAGATCACATGGAAACCACCCTCATCATTCTGAAGCCCGACGCGGTGCAGCGCGGCCTCATGGGACGCATCATCACCCGTTTCGAAGAGAAGGGCCTGCAGGTCGTCGGCTGCAAGATGATGCGGATCAGCTCGCAGTTGGCCGAGACGCACTACGAGTCGCACAAGGGCAAGCCCTTCTACGACGGGCTGGTGATGTTCATGACCAGCTCGCCCGTCCTCGTGCTGGCCCTGCGCGGCAACGCGGCGATCACGATCGCCCGCGGCATGATGGGCGCGACGTTCGGCAGCAAGGCCAACCCCGGCACCATCCGCGGCGACTTCGGCGTCAGCAACAGCTTCAACCTCATTCACGGGTCGGACAGCCCCGAGGCGGCGGCGCGCGAGCTGAAGCTCTTCTTCAAGCCCGATGAGGTCCTGAACTGGACGCGGGCCTCGGAGACGTGGGTCTACGACCTGTCCAACGGCAAGGCCGAGTAACCCGCCGGCGTTGCTGGCCGTCCACGTACCGAAGTAAGCAAGCAACCGCGTCGCGGTGGCGGCAAGGCCACCCGGGCGCGGTGCGCTTGCGTGGCAACCTATGCTGCGTGCGGTTACTGTGCCGCGGCGGGCTTGATCGTCCCGGCGACTTCCGGTTCCTGGCTGACGATCTGGTCGGCGATCTCGCGCCGATGGATCTCAACCGAACGCGGGAAATCGAAGGCGACGCGAACGCGATCGCCCTTGACCGATGCGATCCGTACCACGCCGATCGGATTCCGCGGGTCGCCGATCACGACCTCTTCTCCCTCACGCCTCGTAATGACAAGCATCGCGCGACTCCTTGCCGACCCTCCCCGGGCCGGCGTCCGTGCGCTGTACCACCGGTTCCACCACCAAGGGTTTTATACCAGAGGTCAGGGGGCGGGTGAAGCGCCGCGCGGGGGGTTTGCGGATCCGATCATAAACCGAACATTATCGGCGGGGATCCGGTCGCCGCGCGGTGCGAATGCGGCGGCGGTGAACAGGGCCTGAATTCAAGGCAAAAACGAGTATTCAGGAGTCTCGTTCACGATGCCCTTGGGGATCGGGGCGCGCGTCAGGACGTGGTGATCAAGAAAGAGCATGTTGGCGAATTCGCGGTTTGGCTCAAACCAGTACATGCGGCGATCGCCGTCTTGTTGGAATGTGTACACGGTGTGGGTAGCCAGGACCCAGGTGCGGCTGGGAGTGCGCACAAATGGCATGCGCCCGCCGCCGAGAGGGACCAGCGTGGCCTTGTCTTCGCCCTCGAGGGTGTGGTCGTTGAGGGTGTAACTGGCGCCGACGAGGTCGTACATCGAATCGGAGCGGTCAAAGGGCGGGAAGGGGACTCCGGTCTGCTGCGCGCCCTTGTCGATCGGCGAGCGATACTGCGGCAATTCGAACGTGCCCTTCTCGGCATCGGCGGGGACCGACTGGTCGACCGTGTAGCGGTTGAGGGGGCGGCGCTCGGCGCCGATGGCGTTGATGCCGTAGAAGGGGAGCCGGCCCTTCTTGCCGCCGAAGAGAGCGCCGATGACGGATTCTCCGCCCCCGGGCAGCGGGCCCTTGGCCTGGGGCAGGGTGTTGTCGTATTCGTTGAGGTAGAGCGCGAGGCCCACGCCGAGCTGGTGCAGGCGCGAGCCGCACACGGTGATCCGGGCCCGGGCACGGGCGGCTCCGAGCGCGGGGAGCAGCAAGCCGATCAGCAGCGCGATCACCGCGATGACCACGAGCAGCTCGATGAGCGTGAAGGCGCGGCGCACGCGGCAGAGTAGCGCGGACCTTGGGGGGAAGCCCCGGCCCCGGCGGCGGCGCGGGAGCGCGGTCGAGCGCTCGGTGCCGGCTTACGACCCCACCGGCTTGGAGTCGCGGAAGTGCTCGTTCTGGATCGGCACCAGCGCGGTCAGGATCTGGTTGAGCACCGCGGCAGGGGAGCCCATCGCGTCGGCCTCGGTCTGGAGCGAGCGGTCGTAGTACGCCAGCACGGGGTACGTCTGCTCCTCGTAGACCTCAAAGCGGCGGCGGATGACGTCGACCTTGGCATCGTCGGGGCGGTTCTGCTTGAGGGCCCGCTTGCGCATGCGCTCAAACAGAGCGTCCCGATCCTTGCACACCAGGTGCACGATCTTGCGGACGTTGACGTACTTGTACAGCAGCTTGGCCTGGTTCACCGACCGCGGCAGGCCGTCCAGCACCAGCAGGTCGGCGTGGGGCTTGAAGAGTCCCAGGATCGATGTGGCGTAGATCGTCTGGTGCCAGATGCGCAGCGTGACATCGTCGGGCACCAGCTCGCCGCGGGAGGAGTACTCAAAGAACAGCTTGCCGACTTCCGAGGAGGAGTCGAGGTTGCGGAAGATGTCGCCCGTGGACGAGTGGTAGAACCCGGGGATCTTGGCGAGGATCTGGCCCTGAGTTCCCTTGCCGACGCCGGGGGGCCCGAAGAGCAGGATGGTGTCGTAGCGGTCGGCCATGGGTGTCTCCGAAGCGGGGCCTCAGGCCCGCAGGGGAGAAAGATACCCGACCGGCCGCGGGGGCGGCGTGGGATTCACGGGCCGCGGCGTATCTCAGCCGCCGGCGTGGACCCGGGCGTCGTTGACGGCCTTCTCGCCGGTGATGGGGTTGGTGAAGTGGGCCTCCTGGATGGGCACCACGCACTTGAGAATGTGCTCGAGCACCCGCGCCGGGGACCCCGTGGCCGCGACCTCGCGGATGAGGCTCGCGGGGTAGTACTGCAGGACCGGCGAGGTCTCCTGCTCATAGACCTGCCAGCGCTTGCGGATCACGTCTTCCTTGGCGTCGTCGATGCGGTTTTCCTTCAGGGCCCGCCGACGCAGCCGCTGGATCATCTCTTCCTTGTCGGGGCAGACCAGGTGGATGATCTGGAGCACGTTGATGTGCTTCTCCAGCAGCTTGGCCTGGTTCACGTTCCGCGGGATGCCGTCGAGCACCAGCAGGTCGGCGTTGGGCTTGTAATCGCTCAGCACCGTGCGGGCGTGCATGTTCTCGTGCCACATGCGGATGGTCGCATCGTCGGGGACGAGCAGGCCCTTGCTCGAGTACTGCACGAAAATCCGCCCCAGCTCCGAGCTCATGTCGAGCGTGCGGAAGACCTCCCCGCAGGAGAGGTGGTAGAACCCGGGGATCGAGCCCAGGATCTTGCCCTGCGTGCCCTTGCCCGAGCCGGGGGCTCCGAAGAGGAGGATGGCTTGATAGCGCTGCGGCATGGCGGAACTCCCTCGCGAAAAGGAATATATCACCGGCGGGGAGCGGACGGGCGCAGGGCGTGAGCGGGCCGGCCCGGGGAAGAGTGGGGAGGTGAGGAGGTGGGGAGGTGAACAGGTGAGAAGAAGAGCACGGCCCGGCGCGTCCCCTCACCTTTTTTCCTCCTCACCTGCTCACCTCTTCTTCCGCCTCTACGCCGCCGCGGTGAACCGTGTCCCCCCGCGGGGGTGAGACGGTGATACGGTGAGACCCGCCAGGGCGGGGTGGAGATGGTGATACGGAGCGGCGGGGGGCCGCTGGTACCATGATCCCGTGAGCGAGCGCGGCTGCATCAAGTGCGGGTACAACCTCGCGGGGCTGCCCGCGGCGGGGACGGTGGTGTCATGCCCGGAGTGCGGGCAGGCGAACGATCTAGCGGTCCCGTTGCCGCGCCGGATACGCAGCTTCGAGCCGATCCTCTGCGGACTGATTCCTGTGGCGCTGTTTGTGCTGTGCTTGACCTTCGGCAAGCTGTTCGGCGTTTGGAACAAGACTGCCGTGATGTTCCTTTTGCTCGCGGCCGTATTCAGCGGAGGGATTGCCGCCGGAGCCCTGACGTACCAGATGTTGGTGCGCCGGCCCGCGATGTGTCGAGCACCGTGCCCGTTCTGGACGAAGATCGCTCTCACAGCGTGTGCCGGGGCCGTCTCCGGGGTCGTAAATGCGGGGAGCTTTCTCGCGATGCAGGCTGCGATTAAGTGGGTCCTTTGGCAGTGACCAGCGGCCCCGCCCGTTCCCGTCTCTCTCTTCTCCGTGCCTCTGTGCCTCTGTGGTGAACGCCTTTACGCCGCCGCCCTGACCCACTTTCCACATGAGCGCGTCCCGGGGTAGCATCATCCCGTGAGCGAGCGCGGCTGCATCCAGTGCGGGTACAACCTCGCGGGGCTGCCCGCGGCGGGGACCGTGGTGACGTGCCCGGAGTGCGGGCAGCAGACCGATCTCTCTGTCCCGCCCCCGCGCCGCACGGTGTGGGCTGGGCCGGCCCTTTGGGGGATGGTGCCGGGCGGAGCGTGCGTGAGCGCCGCCTTCGTGGTTGGAAAACTCGCCCCTTCAAGCACTCAGCTCACCGCATGGCTCCTCATCGCGGGCCCGTGCGTGGGAGCGATCAGCGCCGGGGTTCTGATGTACAGGGCGATTCTGCGTGAGCGCGAGAGGGGGCTGCCGATGCGCCCGCTCCGGGCACGCGTGGGCGCATCAGTCCGGGCAGCGTTCTTCAGTCTGGCGCTGTACGCGTGGATCCTGCTCTTTTTGGTGTACGCTCTCCGCCGGTAGCCGGAGCCCGGGCGCTCTGCCGCCCCTCGGGGGCGTTAGCCCGCCGCCCCGGACCTTTCCCCCCGCCAGCGCGTCCCGGGGTAGCATCTTCTTGTGAGCGAGCGCGGCTGCATCAAGTGCGGGTACAACCTCGCGGGGCTGCCCGCGGCGGGGACGGTGGTGACGTGCCCGGAGTGTGGACAGGCGAACGACCTGGCGATCTCGCGACCGGCCCGCGTGAACGTGTTCGCGCCGTTCCTCTGGGCCATGATTCCGTGGGCCCTGTGCGTTGTATGTATGCACTTCGACTTCGGGCAGGGCGGAAGCTCCAAACGTACCAAGGCGTTCCTTGCGGCGACAGCCCTGATCAGCGGGGCGATCACCGCGGGGATCCTGACGTATACGAAGACCGGGCGTGAGCCGGAGAGGGGTCGGCCACCACGCACGCTCTGGGCGCGGCTGGCGCTGTCGGTGTGCGCCGTGGTCGCGTCCGTAGTCGTCAACGCGCTCCTCATGTTCGTGATACTTGCGGTGGAGGTTAACCTCGTGCCCGTCTGACGCCGACCCACGCCCCTTCCCCGCGCTCTCTTCTCCGTGCCTCGGTGCCTCTGTGGTGAGCGCCCTTACGCCGCCGCCCTGAACCACTTCCCCCCGCTCACGCAAAAGCCGCCCTGGAAGTTCTGCACCTGCGTGTCCTGGTACGGGGCTTCGACGAACGCGACCGTGCCCAGGAGCGCGCCCGCAAAGTCCATGGTGAACTGCGTGGTGCTCACGACCGTCACGCTCACGGGGTAGGTCCGGGCCCCGCTGACGACGTCGATCACGGCCCAGTTGGGCGAGCGGATCACGCACGGCTGCGCCAGCGTGATGGTCAGCCGCGAGTGCCCGCTCACGGCCGAGATCGCGGCCGTGTAGTCGGTGACCGGCCGCGGGTCGGGGAGGCCCAGGGCCGCGGGTGAAAGGTGCTGTCGGCGCTCTCTCTTCGATGTTGATGTGGTGCGCGTGAGGACGGCCATGGAGTTCTCCGCGGCGAAGTGACGGAGTGACGAAGTGACGGAGTGACACAGGGGGGGAGAGTGACTGAGTGACGAAGTGACCAAGTGACGGAGCGGGGGAACAGGATCACCCAGAACGCCCGCCGTCCTCTTCTTCGTGCTTCGTCACTCCGTCACTATGTCACTTCGTCACTTCCGAACACTTCGTCACTCCGTCACTATGTCACTTCGTCACTTCTTCAATCACGCCGCGATCGGCATGCTCGCCGGCGGGCTCCACGGCCCCACCTCGCCCTTGCTGTTGGTCCACCGCGCAAAGTACGTCGCGGTCTTGCCGTTGTCGGCGGGGAGGAACGCGCTGGTGAACTTGTCCTTGGAGACAAACGCCAGGAACGTCGCCGCCGTGGGCTCGCTGACGGGGGCCGTGCCGACGGCGCGGAAGAGCAGCAGGCCCGCGGCCCCCAGCGGCTTGGCCCGCTTCTGCGGCGTGTTCTGGTCGGCGGCGCGGAGGTCCTGCAACCCCTGGCCCATGCCGCTGATCGAGATGATCGGGTACGTCGAGGGGGGCGGGACGGGCGAGGGCTGGGAGTCGGAGACGTGCAGGCCCAGGCCGATCTTCAATTCATTGCTCACCGCCTTGTTCACCCGGATCGTGTTCGCGTACCCGCGCACCACGCCCAGCACGATCCCCTTCTGCACGTTCTTGGTCGCGACGGTCCCCTTGGTCCGCGTCGTCGGGTTGGTCGCGGCCAAAAAGGCCGTGTGCCACGCGTTGTAGGCGTTGGTGATGGCCGTGCCGTCGGCCGCGACCAGCCCGTAGTTGGTGGGCGTGGTCGCGATCAGCGTCTTGAAGTTGAGCAGCCAGGTGTCGAGCGCGGGGTCACGGTCGGGGATGTACGAGTTGCCCATGGCGGTGGTCTCCGTGCGTGGTGACGAGCCCGACGCGCAAGCGAGGGGCCCCCGGAAGAAGCAGAACACACGCGCCACACGGCGCGGACGGCACGTGACGTCGGCGGCGGAGAGACACGGGTTGAGCGAGGAGCGCGATTTTCCCGTTGATGGCGCGGATTCACGGCGGGCGGGGCGATGAGAGAGCGCAAAAATGTTCCCCGCGCGCGCGGGGAAGATTCTCTGGCGCGCGGGGAAACCTCCCGCGCGCGCGGGAAAGTCTCTCCCCTGCGCGGGGAAGTTGCCCACGCGCGCGAAAAACATTCCCGCGCGCGCGGGGAGACCTCCCGCGCAGGCCAGCGGACCTCCCGCCCGCACGGGGAAGCCTCCCGCGCGCAAATGGAAGTTTCACGCGCATACGGGCGTTGATGCCAGGGAGGGGTCTTGCAGACGGCGTGTCAACGCCCGCCCTCCCCGGCACCCCACCCGCGGCAAGGGACGCAAGCGGCGGACGGTGGGTGGCGTGGTCAACCTTCCCTGTTGACCACGCTCCGTGTCCTACCCCTTCTCTGACTTTGATTGCGTGTGTTGCACCCCGCGTGGTCAAGCAGGAGCCTTGACCACGCCACCCCCGGCCCCGCACTCCGGGCACACCGCGCCCGCCGCAAGCCCGGCCCGGTCGTATCCGCACGCGGGGCACGCGCCCTCGCGGACGCGGCGGAGGTATTTCGCGTCCGCCCTCCATGCCGCGGCGGTGGCGAGGAGAGAGAGGAGGGCCGGGAGCCAGAGCGCGAAGTGGAATCCCGTGGCGCCCCAGCCCGATTCCCACAAAAAGCCCCACTTGAACCGAGGGCGCGTGGCGTAATCGTTTTCCCAATAGGCGATTCCCTCTCTCTCGGGCGTCCATGGGATCGACGCCCCAAACCCGCCGTCCATCACCCAGACGTTGAGCCCGGTCGCGCCGACGCGGGCCACGGAAACCCACCCGCTCACAACCAATACCAACACCAGAAGCACGGTGAGCCCCGCGCCGCCCCATTTGATCGCTTTGCGGACTCTTCGCTTCAGCGTGTCGCGCGTGCTTCCCACCCGCGCAGTCTACCGCGCCTCGGGCTGCTTGCCACACTCCGGGCACAATGATCCCGCCGCAAGCCCGGCCCGGTCGTAGCCGCACGCGGGGCACGCGCCCTCGCGGACGCGGCGGAGGTATTTCGCGTCCGCTCTCCATGCCGCGGCGGTGGCGAGGAGAGAGAGGAGGGCGGCGGGCCAGAGGGGGATGAACAAGAATCCGAAACCCTGCAGATAGGAATGGCTAAGCCACCAATGAAACCGCGATGTGGGCCGTCGTGCCTTCAAGAAGCCGGAGACACCTTCGAAGGCCCCCGGGGGCCACTGATCAAAGCAGAGGCCGCCAGGTTGAACGCGCACGTCGAAATGCGGCGGCTTGCACCATTCGACATTTCTCCACGCGCTCCCGATCCACACCACCACCAGAAGCACGGTGAGCCCCGCCATACTCCATTTCACCGTCTTGCGGACTCTTCGCTTCAGCGTGTCGCGCGTGCTTCCCACCCGCGCAGTCTACCGCGCCTCGGGCTGCTTGCCACACTCCGGGCACACCGCGCCCGCCGCAAGCCCGGCCCGGTCGTAGCCGCACGCGGAGCACGCGCCCTCGCGGACGCGGCGGAGGTATTTCGCGTCGAATCTCCATGCCGCGGCGGTGGCGAGGAGGGAGAGGAGGGCGGGGAACCAGAGGGGGACGGCATGGAATCGAGCCCCGTTCGCAATACCCGCATCAAACCACGACGTGAATGGGAGGTTCCGCTTCCCAACGAAGAAGTTGCCGTCACGCCATTTGGAGGCGCCGAGGAGAGGTGGGGAGAACGCGACCTGCCCGCGCCCCACGGAGAACCATCCTGAGTTCATGTTCTCCCAGTACAAGAATTCCCATCTACTCCCAATCCACACCACCACCAGAAGCACGGTGAGCCCAGCCATACTCCATTTCACCGTCTTGCGGACTCTTCGCTTCAGCTTGTCGCGCGTGCTTCCCACCCGCGCAGTCTATCGCACGTCCCTCCCGCCCGGCTGTAGAGGCCGGAGGCCTCAAATGACATAGCCGGGGGCAACGCCCCCGGTACGCCCCGCCGCGGACATCGACCGCGGAGCGGTCGGA